>NZ_JBQFVF010000001.1:0-1104809 GCF_056539625.1 Ruegeria sp. BA12 | reverse complement strand
TCAGTGCAATTGATGCCACCCGCCAACTGGCTTCTCAAATAGTGCGCCTGTTGAAAGGATTGGCTTCCGGGATTGTGCTGGTTTCGGGCCTAGTTTGGACCGCACCAGCTGTCGCGGCTGACGTTTCGCAACTTCCGCCCGGTTTGCAGGCGAAGGTTGATCTGGCGGCACAGGCCTGTGCGGAGTTCAACAACGGTCAGTTTGATATAGCCTGGGGCGCGGTTGAAAGGGTCGATCTCGACGGAGATCTACAACGCGACTGGGTTCTGAATGAGTCTGGTTTCGCGTGTTCAAGCGCCGCATCTCTTAATTGCGGAACTGGCGGGTGCATGTCGCACTTCCTGATAGAAGAGGAGGTTCATTCCTTGCTCAATCAAGGCTAAGCATCTGAGCGTTATAGTTGGCACAATTTGGATTCAATTTTTCTGGGCGAAATTGCTCGTGGGGTCACGATCCATTTTGGTTGGAAGTCGACCCACATGCAAAATTTGTCTTTTGTTATGAACTTATCCGCACTCGCCTTTAGAATTTGGAGTTCGCTCAACTTCCATTTCAATTTCGGCAATCAACTGACTGAGCGTTAAGCCCAAGGCTTCGCTCAACAGATTTAAAGACTGCAAGGTCGGCTGGTGCTTGCAGCTTTCCAGTAGCGAGACATATCTCATGCTCCTGTTTGCGCGATGCGCAAGCTCCTCTTGAGACAATTTTGATGCCTGACGATGCCGTCGTAAGACTTTGGCAAACGCGATGAGTAGGGGGTCGGTATTTGTTTGAGCCATCTTTGACAAATCAAGTATGGCGAGCCGCCATTCTATGAAGTAAACTATGAATGCGAAGGCTGAATTGACTCCGTCAACGTAACCTGTCCCGGGGCAGACGCCTTATGCACTTCACTGGGCGCATGGAGAGGAACTATATGACCAAAGTAAATCTTTCACAGACACAGATAGCCGAGTTGGTCGAACAGGTTAAACGGCAAGTTTTGGAGAGCATTACTGAAAAAAAGTCCACGACTCATTGCGCCGGCGAGGAACACAAAACCCAGGAAGTAGCACGTCGACCCGCTGGAAGGCCTAGATCGAAATACACTGGGCAGTTGAACCTTAAAGTACTGAAAGAGGATGAAATCTGGTTCAATGAACTCGCACATGAAATTGAGGTGCAGAAGGGCAAGCTTTTTAGTCTTCTTAGGCAGAGTTTCGAAACTAATAGGTAAATCAGTTTGCAAACACTTGCTGATTGTACATTCCCGACGCAGAATCTCTCCCTTACAAAGATCTGGTGAGCTGGAGACTCAGGCGGCCTGTCTTTTCTTGGGTGCGAGATTTTTCCAGGAATCAAGTAGTGTGCTTCAAGCGAAGAAGTTCCTAGGAAAGTGAACTAGACTAAAGAAAAGTGAGGTGGAATCGAAGAGCCTTTCTTCAAGCAATTGAAATAATTTTTTAAAATGGTTTACGCCCGTTGTTTTGGGTACAGGGGGTCGTAGGTTCGAATCCTGCCGCCCCGACCACTTCTTCCTCTTATGTTGGTGAACCACCCATCTTCTGGAACAGCGCGCCCAACGCTTGATCCAGTGCTTTGCTCTCTACGGGAACCTTGACGGCCGGGCCCTGTTTTTGCGGCACATTAAAGTACAATTCGGCGTCCACGCGATACCCGGTAGTGTTCTTGGTCGACGTCATGCGCATGACGCTTTTGGGCAGGTCTTGCGGGTAGCCATCATAATTGAGAATCAGAAACGCGGTGGTGTCCGGGGGAAGAAACTCCTGGCACTCAAAAACCCGATTCCCCACTTTCTCGAACTTTTCTCCTGGCCCAGCGCATTGAGTCTCAAAGGTGTCAAACAGCCGTTCGGGATATGTTTCAAACTGCGCGCTACGGGTCGGAGGGGGCATATCTTGTGGTGCGCAGGCCACGATAAGGGCCATTGCGGGCAGAAATCGAAACGCGGTCATCCCCTTTGACACTCTCGACTTTCTATTCTGCACGTTATGCCTCCTGTCTGACCGCGCGACCGGTGGTGTTGTGATTCTCATTCAGCCTATCCACCTTACAACGGGATTATCAAATGCCGATAACTCTGCTGAAAAAAACAGTTAATTCTGCTGCGCAATTTTCAAGTGCAGTGCTTTATCCCGTGGATGAACCTGTGGAGGAATCGGAATCCACCACCCGCGGACCCTTTGGAACCGTTTGGTCAACAGAAAAGATTTCAAAAATGAATGAAAATGGCGTTGACGATCTATGGCCGAATACGCCAAGTTGTATGGGCCGAAAGACATGCCACTAAATCTGGTAGCATAACCAGGGTAAGGCATAGGGCGAGGGTCGGAAAGCACATCTATTAAACGTGCAACCGTATAAGCGGTTTCGCGCTGTTAAAGACAGCGACCGGTCATTTGCGCCCAATTTTCAGGCATGGCGTGCGGATCGCTGAAATGCATCTGACGCGAACGGACAAGTTGATTGAATCTAGGGCTGCGGACATGAAGATTGACAGGAAATTCACCAAATCGGGGCAAGATGCATACGCAGAACTGGATTTTGTCTCTGCGACATCTGAGATACGGAACCCGGACGGCACCATTGTTTTCCGACTGGATGAAATCGAGATCCCCGCAAAGTGGAGCCAGGTCGCCAGTGATGTCATCGCTCAGAAGTACTTTCGTAAGGCTGGCGTTCCGTCGGCTCTGAAAAAGGTCAAGGAAAAGGACGTTCCCGAATTTCTGTGGCGCTCAGTTCCTACAGAAGGTGCTGAATTCGGTGGCGAAACTTCGTCCAAGCAGGTGTTCGACCGCTTGGCGGGCGCTTGGGCGTATTGGGGTTGGAAGGGCGGCTATTTCTCGACCGAGGAGGATGCGCGCGCTTACTTTGACGAGATGCGTTATATGCTGGCGACTCAGCGCGCCGCGCCGAACAGCCCGCAGTGGTTCAACACAGGTCTGCACTGGGCCTACGGAATCGATGGCCCCGCGCAGGGTCACCACTATGTCGATTACAAGACCGGCAAGCTGACCAAATCGAAATCCGCATACGAGCATCCGCAGCCGCACGCGTGCTTCATCCAGTCCGTCGATGATGATTTGGTGAACGAAGGCGGCATCATGGATCTTTGGGTGCGCGAGGCGCGCCTGTTCAAATACGGCTCGGGTACCGGGACCAACTTCAGCCATCTGCGTGCAGAAGGCGAGGCGCTGTCGGGTGGCGGCAAATCCTCGGGCCTCATGGGCTTTCTCAAGATCGGCGACCGCGCCGCTGGCGCGATCAAATCAGGCGGAACAACCCGTCGAGCAGCAAAGATGGTAATCGTCGATGCTGATCACCCTGACATCGAAAAATTCATCGAATGGAAGGTGATCGAAGAGCAGAAGGTGGCCTCGATCGTTGCCGGATCGAAGATGCACGAGAAGATGCTGAACGGCATTTTCGAGGCCATCCGCAGCTGGGACGGCGCTCAGGACGACGCGTATGATCCCAACAAGAATGACAGCCTGAAGAAAGCGGTTCGCGAAGCCAAAAAGGTTGCGATCCCAGAAACTTACATCAAGCGCGTTCTGGATTACGCCAAGCAGGGCCATGACAGTATTGAGTTCCCAACCTATGATACGGATTGGGATTCGGAAGCCTATAGCTCGGTGTCGGGCCAAAACTCGAACAACTCGATCCGTGTGACCAACGCATTCCTGACCGCCGTCGAGAAAGACGCGGATTGGGAATTGATCAACCGCACCGATGGCAAAGTCTCGAAGACCGTCAAGGCGCGGGATCTGTGGGAAAAGGTTGGCCACGCCGCATGGGCTTGCGCCGATCCCGGCATTCAGTTCCATGACACAGTTAACGAATGGCATACATGCCCGGCGGACGGAGAGATTCGCGGCTCGAACCCTTGCTCGGAATACATGTTCCTCGATGACACGGCTTGTAACCTGGCGTCGATGAACCTGCTGACCTTCCTCAAGGATGGTGAATTCCAGGCGGCGGACTATATGCACGCTTCGCGTCTGTGGACACTGACGCTGGAAATCTCGGTGACTATGGCGCAGTTCCCGTCGAAGGAAATCGCGCAATTGTCCTATGACTTCCGTACCTTGGGTCTGGGATATGCCAATATCGGCGGCCTGCTGATGAATATGGGCTACAGTTACGACTCGGATGAGGGGCGCTCGATCTGTGGCGCGCTGACCGCGATCATGACCGGTGTCGCCTATGCGACCTCGGCCGAGATTGCAGGCGAGCTTGGACCTTTCAAGGGGTATGAGCGCAACGCTGAACACATGCTGCGCGTCATCCGCAACCACCGTCGTGCATCGCAAGGCGTGACCGATGGTTATGAAAAACTGGCCGTAAAGCCGGTGCCACTGGACCATGGTAACTGCCCGGACAAGCGTCTGATCGATCTGGCCATGTCCGCTTGGGATGAGGCGCTGAGCCTCGGTGAGAAGAACGGCTACCGGAACGCGCAGGCCACCGTGATTGCGCCCACCGGCACCATCGGTCTGGTGATGGATTGCGACACCACTGGGATCGAGCCTGACTTTGCGCTGGTAAAGTTTAAGAAGCTGGCCGGTGGCGGTTACTTCAAGATCATCAACCGTTCGGTGCCTTCCGCTCTGGAAAAGCTGGGCTATTCCTCGTCGCAGATCGAAGAAATCGTCGGTTATGCGGTTGGTCACGGCACTATCGGCAACGCGCCGGGGATTAACCACACCTCGCTGACCGGTCACGGTTTTGGCCCAAATGAGCTGGCCAAGGTGGACGCCGCGCTGGAAAGCGCCTTTGATATCCGGTTCGTGTTCAATCAGTGGACACTGGGCGAGGATTTCTGCACCGGAGTTCTGGGCATCCCGGCGACCAAGCTGAATGACCCGACTTTCGACCTGCTGCGCCATCTGGGCTTTACCAAGGCGGATATCGACGCGGCGAACGATCATGTCTGCGGAACCATGACGCTGGAAGGCGCGCCGCATCTGAAGGAAGAACACTATTCGATCTTTGACTGCGCCAACCCGTGCGGCAAGAAAGGCAAGCGTTTCCTTGGGGTTGATAGCCACATCACCATGATGGCGGCGGCGCAGAGCTTTATCTCGGGTGCGATCTCGAAGACGATCAACATGCCAAATGACGCGACCATCGAGGACTGCCAGAAGGCATACGAACTGTCATGGTCGCTGGGTGTGAAGGCGAACGCGCTGTATCGTGATGGTTCGAAACTGTCGCAGCCTCTGGCGGCGGCGCTCGTCGAGGATGACGATGAAGCCGCTGAAGTGCTTGAAAGCGGATCGGCGCAGGAGAAAGCCGTCGTTCTGGCCGAAAAAGTGATCGAGAAGGTTGTGGTCAAGGAAATCATCCGCAGCCACCGCGAGAAACTGCCACATCGCCGCAAGGGCTATACCCAGAAAGCGATCGTGGGCGGCCACAAGGTCTATCTGCGAACCGGTGAGTTCGAAGACGGCAAGTTGGGCGAGATCTTCATCGATATGCACAAGGAAGGCGCTGGCTTCCGGGCGATGATGAACAACTTTGCCATCGCTGTCTCGGTTGGCTTGCAATATGGCGTACCGCTGGAAGAGTTCGTCGATGCGTTTACCTTCACCAAGTTCGAACCGGCGGGGATGGTACAGGGCAACGACTCGATCAAGAATGCGACCTCGATCCTGGATTACATCTTCCGCGAACTGGCCGTGTCTTATCTGGACCGAACCGATCTGGCCCACGTGAAGCCCGAAGGTGCAACCTTCGATGATCTGGGCCGGGGCGAGGAAGAGGGTGTCTCAAACGTCTCTGAAATCAGTGAAAGTGCAGCGACTAAGTCGCTGGAAGTGCTGAAACAAATCAGCTCAACCGGGTATCTGCGCAAGCGTCTGCCGCAGGATCTTGTCGTCTTTAACGGCGGTCAGGCCGAGGTGAACGGCATGGCGGAAACCGCCGCATCGTTCGAGGCTCCGGTCGCGGAAACAGCGGTTGCCACAGGCATGGATGCTCGCACCAAAGCCAAGATGCAGGGCTACGAAGGAGACCCGTGCGGCGAATGTGGAAACTATACGCTGGTGCGCAACGGCACCTGCATGAAATGCAACACCTGCGGCGGGACCAGCGGGTGTAGCTAAGGCAAACGCCCCGCCACGCGGGGTGTAGGGACCTGAATTTCCCCTCGGATATTCGGTCCCGACGAATACGGGGCAAGGCATAGCCTGAGACTTACCACTAGGCGTCTTGCTCCACTCGGTCGACATGCCCGTGTCGGCCGGGAACAGGGTGGGGCGGAATATTTGCTCTTTCCCACTCTTTCACGGGGCGGGTGCGCTCGTCCCATGCGCAGTCCAGGCCGCAGGCAAAAAAACACCGGGCGGTCAACGAAATGAGCCTGGAAGGCGAAACTGACAGGGGGCTTCGGCCCCCTTTCTTTTTTCAACCGTGAATGGGAAATTAGGCAGGGTTCTGCCAGATTGTGCATTCCTCATCGGGCAAGACCCGCCGAGACGTGATGGGGGAATTTTGCCCAGCGGCTCGCCGCAGACGCGACTCGGAAAAACACGCAAAGATTGGCGCGAAAGTGGCTTAGTCCCGCAATGCGGGTGACAGCAGCCCGGCGTGCGGTGTTTGTAGGGCTTGTCCGGACGCAAACATGCAAAAAACTCAATCAGGAGGCATCACAATGAAACCACAAACTCTGGCCGCTATTTCCGCCCTTGCCTTTGGACTGCCGACGCTGGCCGTCGCACAATCCTCGGCAGATACAAATGGAGACGGCGTTTTGACCATCGAAGAAGTGCAGGCGGTTCTGCCTGAAGTGGACACGGATGGTTTCTCGGCAATGGATGCCAACGGCGACGGCGCGCTGGATGAGGCCGAGATTGCCGTGGCACAGGAAGCAGGATTGCTGCCGCCAACCGACGGCTAACACATTAAAGAAAGCGGCCAGAGGATTTCTGGCCGCTTTTCAATATCTTATTGGGAGAGGTGAATATTGAATCTGGTCCGAAGTTCAGCATCCAGAAGTGGATCAAAGCGCGCCGGTGACGGCATCGACAAGATCTCTTCCTTCCGCTTGATCGCCTTTTCGATCAGATCGGGTTTGCCAAGCTCGGCCCATTCCTTGGGTGAGGTGCGGTCGCCGAAAACGGGATAGACATAGTCCGCCTGCATCCGGCTGAGCGTGGCATCGGTGCCCAGATAGTGACCCGGCCCGCCAATGCAGACCTCGGCGATTTGGTCCAAGGCCAAGGTTTCGTCAGTCACTTCGATCCCACGCACACAGCGCTGTGCCTGACCGATCAGGTCGTCACTGAGGATCAGGCTCTCATGGCAAAAGCCCAGCAACGAGGCATGCATGCCCGCCGCTTCGTATACCATGTTCAAACCTGACAGGCCCGCCATGACGTTGGAACACATCTGCTCCCACCCGGCCTGCATATCGGGCAGCTTCGAGTCCGATGCTCCAGCCGCAGCACCACCCGGCAGGTCATAAAACCGATGCATTTGCGCGCAGCCGGCCGTCAGCAGGGCCTGTTCGCCCGAACCGATGGACATCGCACCTGTGCGCAGGTCCAAACCAAATGGCCAGGTGCCAAAAACTGCCGGTGCGCCGGGGCTTACGGCATTTACGTAAACCAGTCCGGCCAGACATTCCGCAGTGGCCTGCGTGATTGCTCCGGCGATGGTTGAAGGCGCGGTCGCGCCTGCCATGCCGGCAGACAACAGCAGAACCGGCATCCCGGCCTTGATGCACTCTTCCATCACTTCGCAACTTTCGGTCGCGAATTTCATCGGGGGCACGACAAAACAGTTCGAATTCGACACGAAGGGCCGCTCACGAAACTTGTCCTCGCCGCCGGCGATCATGTGGAGCATTTCCACCGCAGGGGCAACGTGGCTGGGTTCGGTAAAGGACGTACCGATATGTTTGAAGCTGCCTGAACAGGCGGCGTAGATTGTGTTCAGGTCCATTTCCAGATTGTCCGAGATGTCGCGGCAAACCATGGGGCGCTGAACAAAATGGATGTTTTCTAGCTGTTCGCAAATGCGCGCAGCATCGTGCAGGTCCTGAACGGTCGAGTCGCGGTATTCCCGCCCGTGTACATCCACCATGCTGACGGCAGCACCGGCGGTGCCGTAGTGAACCTTAGTGCCCGACAACTCTAGGTCGGTCTTTCCATCGCGGCTGTACAGGGTAACCGAGCGGTTGGCCTTGGCAATCGTGTCTTCCACCAACGCGCGCGGGAACCGGATGCGGCCATCGTCACCCAGGATGCACCCGGCGCCGACCAGGTAGTCGATGCCGCTTGGCGGGGCATCCGCCAGACCAATGGTTTCCAATGCGGTCAAGGCGGCTTCGTGTATGCGCTCGATTTGGGCTTGGGTCAGCACATTGAGAGTGCCGCCTTCCATACCTGCACGGACAGGGCGCAAATGTTCGGGCAGGGCAGTTGCGCGGGCAGCACGACGCGCGGCGCGACCGCCGGTGCGGGATGAGGTGCGGGTTTGATCGTTCATGGTTCGGATTCCGATGGGTAATTGGCTGTCAGAAGGGTTGATCTAAGCCTCTGACGGCCGCCCACGTGCCGCACGACCACGATCCGCACCAATGGTGCGGCTGACCAGTCGAATCTTCCAAACGTCGTTTTGCATGCAGGTCCTCACCTATTGACCTGAAGTTTCCCGATGTACCTGATCACAATCTGTTCTGTTTGCGACCTGAGCGCCTAAAAGCGAAGTATTCATGAAGATGTCACACTCTTCTTTTGTCTGCTCAAGTTTTTTTCTTTGGCACCTGAAAATCTGTTATAGTTCCTTCACTTATTTAAGAGTGGTTCGTGATCTCAATTGAAATTTAATGATCATGTACCAAGTTTTTGAGTTAACATGACTTAACCGAACGTCTCTGCGGCGAAAGGTTTTTAGGAGAGATTAATGAAAGCCCTTAAGGCCCTCAGTCTCACAACATTGGTGTCCCTCGCGACCCCGGTATTGGCTGAGGATTGGACCGGGGCTTATGCAGGTTTTAGCTTTGGATATGCAGATGCCGAAGGCCCGAATGGCTCCAGCGGCGATGATCTGACCTTCGCGCCACATATTGGCTATGACCGCGACTTCGGGAATTTTGTTTTGGGCGGCGAGCTTGAATACAATAGCCTGTCTTTGGACTTGGGGCAGGGCGAGGGTTCCCTGGACAGCATGACCCGCCTGAAGCTGCGCGGCGGCTATGATTTTGGCCCGGCTTTGGGCTATGTTGTGATCGGTGCGTCGCGGGTCGATAGCTCAGTCGATAACGATACCGCTGCTGTGTATGGAATTGGCGTGGCCTATCCCATCGGCGACCGCTTTGTCATCAGCGGCGAAGCGTTGCGGCAGGAGTTCGACGATGTCACCCGATCAGATGGCGCCCTGGATTCGAATGTCTTTAACCTGCGAACCTCATTCCGGTTCTGACACCCGTTAACTGGCCGCGGCGTGACGACCGGCTATTTCCGTTGCAAATTCGCAAATACTTGACAAAGCGGACCCGAACCGTTCGTCATCAATGGTCATGGCCACACGGATATGGCCGGCGGCGGCGGACCCAAAACTCTCACCCGGCATCACGGCAATGGCGTGCGTATCCAGCAGCGCGTTGGCGAATGCTTCTCCGCTGAGACCCGTGGCGCGGATATCCAGCATCAGGTACATGGCCCCCTGCGCTGGAACCAACCCGACAGTGTTCTGAGTGCTCAGAATACCCACGGCGAGTGCGCGCCGCCTGCGGAACGGCGCAGCGATTTGATCTTCCAGCACGTTACCTGCGTTCAGGGCGAAACTAGCAGCGTCCTGAATAAACCCGGGAACCCCATAGGTCGTATGCGTAGCGAGGTTGATCAGATGCGCGATTACATCCTCTGGCCCAACAATCCATCCACAACGCGAACCCGTCATGGCGTGCGACTTGGACATCGACCCAACCACCAGCGTACGTTCGGTCATACCCGGCAGAGTGCGCGGCGAAATATGTGAGCCTTCCCAAACCTGTGTGTCATAAACCTCATCCGAAATCAGCCAAAGATCCCGCTTGCGACAGACCTTGGCGATCCCTTCAAGCGTTTGACGGGAATAGACGACCCCGGTGGGGTTGTTTGGTGTGTTGATCAGCAGGGACACAGCGCCATCCGCGACCGCGTCAATCTGCTCGGCACGCGGTTGAAATGCGTCTTCGGCGGTTGTCTGAATCGCCCGCGCTTCCGCTCCGACACCGCGGATCGTACCGGGATAGGTGGCATAATATGGATCCAGATACAGACCAACATCGCCTGGATCGCAGACCGCAACATGGGCAGCGAACAAGGCGGATTGCCCACCAGGCGTGATCAAAACATTGTTTCTGGTCGTGGGAACTCCGGTACGCGCCTGCAGCCGGGCGGCCACGGTATCGCGCAGCAAATCCGTGCCTGGCACCATCGCGTATCCGGTGTGGCCTTGCCGCGCCGAATGGTCCATGGCTTCCAGAATCGATGGGTCGGTTCGGATGTCATGTTCACCAATGGTCAGTTCGACTACAGCATAGCCGTCGCTGACCATTCGACGGGCACGATAGAACACGTCCCAACCGTCACTGCCGCCGCCGGTCAGATGAGTAATACGCTGCGACAATTTCATGACCCGCCTCCGTCTGGTGTTCTGCGCCGAAAGGGCCAGAGCCGTTGCAGAATGTCAATCGGCGAAACAGATGGTTGGAACTCAAGGCTTGGCGAAAGGCGGTCGCCGTGATACTGGGACAATATGAACCCGATGACCTGCATCATTATTTGCTGCATTACCTGCTGATACTTCAAGCGGGCCGGTTTCTTTCGTTTTCATCCCTGAGACAAGTTGCTAAGCCCGCGTTAACGCGACCAGCCATGCTGTCTTTAGGAGCCGACCGATGACGACGATCAAACTGCACAACACCCGGACGCGGACGAAAGAGGATTTCGTGCCGATCAGTGCCGTCAATGTGCGGATGTATGTCTGTGGGCCCACCGTTTACGACCGCGCCCATCTGGGCAACGCACGGCCTGTAGTGGTGTTCGATGTGCTCTACCGATTGTTGCGACACACCTATGGTGCGGATCACGTGACTTATGTGCGCAATTTCACGGACGTGGATGACAAGATCAACGCGACTGCGCTGGCACGGCAACAGGCGGGGGCTGAAGGCACGTTGGAGCAGCTGGTTCAGGAGCGCTCGAATGAGACCATCGGTTGGTATCTGCACGACATGGGCGCGCTTGGGGCGCTAGAACCCAATGAGATGCCGCGCGCTACGCAATACATTGCGCAGATGATCGCGATGATCGAGGATCTGATCGCTAAGGGCCACGCATACGCGGCAGAGGGGCACGTTCTGTTTGCCGTGGACAGTTGGAAAGAACATTACGGCGAATTGTCGGGCCGGTCCGTCGACGACATGATCGCGGGCGCTCGGGTTGAGGTTGCGCCTTACAAGAAAAACCCGATGGATTTCGTGCTGTGGAAGCCCTCGACCGATGAATTGCCGGGGTGGGACTCCCCTTGGGGCCGAGGGCGTCCGGGCTGGCACATAGAATGCTCGGCCATGAGCTATGAGCTGTTGGGCGAGAGTTTTGACATCCACGGCGGTGGCAATGACTTGATGTTCCCGCATCATGAGAATGAGATCGCGCAGAGCAAGTGCGCCCATCCGCATGGTGAGTTCGCAAAGGTCTGGCTGCACAATGAGATGCTGCAGGTGGAAGGCAAGAAGATGTCCAAATCTCTGGGCAATTTCTTCACCGTCCATGATCTGCTGGAGCAGGGCGTCCCGGGTGAGGTGATCCGCTTTGTCTTCCTGCAAACCCACTATCGTAAGCCGATGGATTGGACTGAGAAGAAGGCACGTGAAGCCGAGGCGACGCTGCGCAAGTGGCGGGCGCTGACGTCGGGCATCGAGCCCGCCGCCAGCGCGGCACCTGCAGTTATCGCAGCGCTTAGTGACGACCTGAACACTGCGGGTGCTTTGGCTGAACTCCACCGTCTGGCTGCGGATGGAGATGCCGTTAGTTTGTTGGCCAGCGCACAATTGCTTGGTCTCTTAACCCCCGAGATGGGGGCGTGGGCGGATACCACATCGACGGATTTGTCGGCACATGCGGACCGGTTGGCAGATGCGCGGGTCATTGCGATGCAAAGCAAGGACTTCTCGGAAGTGGACCGTCTCAAAGCCGCTTATCTGGCTGCTGGGCTTGAGGTTCGTATGAGCAAGGATGGTGTCGAACTGGTGCCCGGTGCTGGGTTCGACGCTGCCAAGCTGGAGGGGGTGTGATGACCAAAGACCGCCTCTACCTCTACGACACCACCCTGCGAGACGGGCAACAGACGCAGGGCGTGCAGTTTTCGACCTCTGAGAAGGTGCAGATCGCACAGGCGTTGGACGCGCTGGGTGTCGACTATATCGAAGGCGGTTGGCCGGGCGCGAACCCGACTGACAGCGCGTTTTTCGATGTTGCGCCCAAGACTTCGGCCCGTTTGACCGCATTTGGCATGACTAAGCGGTCGGGCCGGTCTGCTGAAAATGACGATGTTCTGGCCGCGGTGATGAATGCAAACACGCAGGCGGTGTGTCTGGTGGGCAAGTCGCATGATTACCACGTGACCCACGCGCTGGGAATTTCGCTGGAAGAAAATGTCGAGAACGTCCGCGCCTCCGTCGCGCATATCGTGGCACAGGGTCGTGAGGCACTGTTTGACGCCGAGCATTTCTTTGACGGGTACAAGGACAACCCCGGCTATGCGGTTCAGGTGTGTCAGGCGGCCTTGGACGCCGGTGCGCGCTGGGTTGTGCTGTGCGACACCAATGGCGGCGCACTGCCCGCCGAGGTGACGCGGATCGTAACCGGAGTGATTGCCGCCGGATTGCCCGGTGACCGCTTGGGCATTCACACCCACAACGATACCGAAAACGCGGTGGCTTGTTCTCTGGCCGCTGTCGATGCGGGCGCGCGGCAGATACAAGGCACGCTGAACGGGTTGGGTGAGCGATGCGGTAATGCGAATCTAACCGCTCTGATCCCGACTTTGCTGTTGAAGGAGCCCTACGCGTCGAGTTTCGATATTGGTGTTAGTGAGCAAGCTCTGGCCGGTTTGACGCGGGTCAGTCGGATGCTGGACGATATCCTGAACCGGGTGCCCAGCAAGCAATCGGCCTATGTCGGCGCCTCGGCCTTTGCGCATAAGGCAGGGCTGCATGCCAGCGCGATCCTCAAGGACCCATCGACTTATGAACATGTCGATCCGGCCTCTGTCGGGAATGCGCGGATCATTCCGATGTCGAACCAGGCGGGGCAGTCGAACCTGCGCAAACGCCTGACCGAGGCCGGTCTGTCCGTCGAAATGGACAACCCGGCGCTGGGGCGCATTCTGGATCGGATCAAGCAGCGCGAGGCTGAGGGGTATTCCTATGACACTGCGCAGGCCAGTTTTGAGCTGCTGGCACGTGATGAGTTGGGGCAGCTGCCCGAGTTCTTTGAGGTCAAGCGCTATAAGGTGACAGTTGAGCGGCGCAAGAACAAGTACAACAAGATGGTCAGCCTATCCGAAGCCGTCGTTGTTGTGAAAGTCGACGGGGAAAAGAAACTGTCGGTTAGCGAGTCTTTGGACGAGGACGGCAGTGACCGGGGGCCGGTGAACGCGCTGGCCAAAGCGCTGGCCAAGGATCTGGGGCAGTATTCGCAGATTTTGTCCGACATGCGTCTGGTCGACTTCAAGGTACGCATCACGCAGGGCGGCACCGAGGCGGTGACCCGCGTGATAATCGACAGCGAAGACGGGCAGGGGCGGCGTTGGTCGACCGTGGGCGTAAGCGCGAACATAGTCGATGCCTCGTTCGAGGCGCTGTTGGACGCGATACAGTGGAAACTGGTGCGCGATTGCGGGTCACAGACGGCGGTGGCCGAGTGAGCGTAGATTTTGATGATGACGTTAAGGCCTGCGCAGCATTGGTGCATCGCGCTGATCCTGACCGGTTCATTGCGGTCATGGCGGCACCCGTTGCGGTACGGCCTAAACTGTTCCCGCTCTATGCGCTGAATGTCGAGGTTGCTCGGGCCCCTTGGGTCACGCAAGAGACAATGATCGCTGAAATGCGCCTGCAATGGTGGCGCGATGCGCTGCAAGAGATTGCCGAAGGTAAGGCGGTGCGCCGGCATGAGGTTGTGACGCCTCTGTCGCAGGTCCTGTCGCCCGATCTGGCGGCTACGTTGGATGAGTATGTGGCCGTAAGGCGTTGGGACATTTACCGTGATCCGTTTGAGGACGAAGCGCATTTCGACACCTATATCAACCATAGCGCCGGATCCTTGATGGTCGCAGCCGCGCAGGTTCTGGGTGAAGCGGACGAAGCTGTGCTGCGCGATTTCGGCTATGGCGTAGGGGTGGCGAACTGGTTTCGGGCGATCCCCGATCTTGAGGCGCGTGGTCGTATTCCTTTGCTTGACGGCACGCCTGATGGTGTTCGGTCACTGGCGCAAAAGGCCTTGGACAAACTTCAGCGCGCACGGTCAAACAGTGCAGGTATTTCAGCAGATGCCCGCCCCGCGCTTTTTGCGGGATGGCAGGCAGAATGGGTTTTGCGGCGAGTCGTGACTCGCCCAGAGCGCGTCGCCGTCGGGGACCTCGCACAGGGTGAAATTCGCCGCAGAGCGTCCTTAATGTGGTCCGTTGCCAGCGGGCGCTGGTAGGCGTCAGACCGTTTCCGGCTCAGAGGGTTTCAGAACCAACCACAGCAGCGCACCACCTGCCAGTGTCAACAGTGGGATCATGGCCAGGTTCACGGCGGTCCAGCCTTCGACTGGTGACCCACCCGAGCAGTTCATCAACCCACCCGAAGCGAGCGACGCAAGTGTCACGCCGCCAAACACCAGCAGGTCGTTCAGCCCCTGCATCCGCCCACGTTCGTTCACGTCGTGCGACGCGGCCAGCATCGTCGTGGCGCCGATAAAGCCAAAGTTCCAGCCAATGCCCAGCAGGATCAGCGCGATAAAGAAATTGCCCAACTCGACGCCTTGCAAAGCAACCACACCCGCGCCGGCCAGAATGGCGAGACCGAGGGCTACAATTTTTTCGACTCCGAACCGCGCGATCAACTGGCCCGTGAAAAAGCTGGGCACATACATCGCCAGAACATGGCTAGTGACGACATCAGCGGCATCGTTGGCGCTGTAACCGCACCCCACAACCGCAAGCGGGGTCGAGGTCATGACAAGATTCATCAAAGCGTAGGAAACCATCGCACAAATGATCGCCACGGCGATGCGTGGGGTTCTAAGCATTTCAAGCCGGGATCGTCCTTTGGGCGCGTCTTCCTTTGGCTTTTCGGGCGTCGGGATATCGAGGAAGAAAAACAGCACTGACCCAAAGACATTCATCGCGATGACAGCCAGATAGGTGCCAAAAAACGGAATCACATATGCGGTCGAGGTCAGTTTGACGATCTGCGGACCGATGATCGCCGCTGCAAGACCGCCTGCCATGACATATGAAATCGCTTTGGGCCGAAACACGTCAGACGCCGTATCAGCAGCTGCAAAGCGGTAAAATCCATGCGCGCTCATGTAAATGCCGGTCAGCAGGCTTCCCAGCAGGAAGACCGGGAACGAGCCCAGAAACAACCCGTACGCGCCGACCGCCCCGCCGCAAGCCCCCGCAGTAGCACCAACCAGAAACCCGGCGCGCCGTCCCCAGCGCTGCATGATCGCCGAGATCGGCGTGGCAGCCAGCATTGACCCCAGCACGATGAGCGAAATCGGCAGGGTGGCCAGACACGCGTTTGTAGCCAGTGAATCCCCAGCTAACCCGCCCACGATAAAGAGCATCGGCATCTGTGCGCCCAGTACAGCTTGTGCCGCCACCAAAACGGCGACATTGCGCTTGGCGCGACTGGTGTCGAGGGTTGTCGTCGTTAGTGTCATGCGCCAATGCGTATCTTTGAAAAGCCTGTCGTACAAGCGGGTTGCATCTGCGACAAAGCAACCTACCGTGAGCGCGATATCATTTTCCCGGAGGGCCCATGTCTGTCGGACGCATCATTGAATCACCTGACTGTGTCGCAGAGGGCGCCGAATGGCTGGCCGCGGAATGCCCGCGGATGGCCTGGGCGATGGATCAGACTGGGCCTTTGCCCCTGCGTCGCCGTCCGGATGGGTTTGCCCAACTTCTCAGCGCTATTGTCAGCCAGCAAGTCAGCGTGGCCTCGGCCAATGCGATCTGGAAACGGCTGCAGGATGCCAAGCTCACCGGACCGCGCAAGATCATGTGGGCAACCGATGACGATTTGCGGGCTGTGGGGCTGAGCCGTCAAAAGATACGCTACGCACGCGCGTTGGCTGAAGCGCGTATTGATTACAAGACATTACGCGACGCATCTAATGCGGATGTCATCGCGACTTTGACCGAGGTGCCGGGGATCGGTGTCTGGACAGCTGAAATATACGCGATGTTCTCTTTGGGGCGCGCCGATGTGATCGCTCCGGGCGATCTGGCGCTGCAAGAGGCAGCGCGCATCCTCTATGACTTGCCCAAACGTCCCACGGACAAAGAACTGCGCCAAATGGCCGAAGCTTGGTCGCCCTGGCGATCGGTTGCGGCGCGTGTGTTGTGGGCCTATTACCGGGTGGCAAAAGAACGAGAAGGGATCAGATGACACGGGTTTTGAATGCGCTCCGAAAAGAGCCGGTTTCGGGCGATACGCGCTCAGTCGTGGTGTTCGTGCATGGCTATGGGGCCAATGGGGCCGACTTGCTGGGTCTGGCTGATCCGTTGGGCGAACACTTGCCTGACACGCTGTTTGTCGCCCCTGATGCGCCCGAGCAGATCCCCGGGATGCCAAATGGGTTTCAGTGGTTTCCGATCCCATGGATTGACGGTTCATCCGAAGAAGAGGCCCGACGAGGAATGGAAATGGCGGTTGAGGATTTCAACGCCTTCCTCGATGCGCTGATGGTGGACGAGGATGTTTTGCCGGAACAGGTTGTATTGTTCGGGTTTTCCCAGGGCACGATGATGAGCCTGCACGTCGCACCGCGTCGCGAGGATCCGGTTGCCGGCATCGTTGCCTTTTCGGGACGGTTGCTAGAGCCCGATCTGCTGCCCGACGAGACGGTCAGCCGGATGCCGATTCTGCTGGTTCATGGTGACGTCGATGATGTGGTGCCGCCGCAATCCTTGCCCGCCGCCGCTGAAGCGCTGCAAGAGGCCGGGTTCAAAGAGGTTTACGCTCATGTGATGAAGGGTACCGGCCACGGAATTGCGCCGGACGGCCTGAGTGTCGCGCTGGCCTTCATGCGCGACAAACTGAGCCTGTAGGGATGATCGCGGTCCGCCCCATGATGCCAGAGGATGTGGCCACAGCTTGCCGCATCCTCAATGAGATCATCGAAATCGGGGGCAGCACCGCGTTTGAAATTCCGTTCTCTAACGCGTTGTTCGTTCAAAGCTACCTAGAGGGCGCTGACAAAATCTGCACCCACGTCGCCTTGGACGATCAAGGAGAGGTGGCTGGCTTTCAGTGGCTGGGAATGCACGACGTGTTGCCACAGGATTGCGCCGATATCGCGACCTTCACCAGACGTCATCCTGCGCTGAAAGGGGCAGGCCGGGCCTTGTTCGCCGAAACTTCGAAATTCGCGGTGGCAATGGGGTTTACAGCGATTAATGCAACCATCCGCGCCGATAATGGGATGGGCCTTGGCTACTACGACAAGATGGGGTTTCAAGACTACTCGGTCGCCTATGGCGTGCCACTGCAGGATGGCACGCCGGTTGATAGAATATCTAAAAGGTTTGATCTATCGGCGGGCGCGGCACTCTGAGGGGTCAGCCCCACAAATGCCCTTCGGCAAATTCAACCGAATTGCCTGACGGATCGCGCACGTAAAGAGAGCGTGCGCCGTTTGGCCAGTCAAACTCGGCATCTAAGGGGATATTCCAATCCAGCAGATGTTTGCGCATCGTGTCGATCTCCGCGCGTGTCAGGATCAGACAAACGTGGCCAGGCCCGTGCGCGCCATGGGGGGGAACGGGCAAGTCGGGATTGCCCGGCGGTTTCTCGGTTTCTTCCGCGTTAAACAACAACAAGACCGAACTGCCGATCCGGAAGAATACGTGTCGATCCGTCACGCGCTGGATTTTCTCCAACGCCAGGATCTCTCCATAAAACCGTTCGGCAGCATCCAAGTCGTCGACATAGAGAGCGGCCTCAAGAATGCCGGTTGGTACTGGAATGTCGGGTGTGACTTTCATGCTGTAAGCCTATCACAACATGCAGTTTTTGTCACCGGCGTGGATGACGGTCGCGTTTGCGTTGCGGGGCAGAGTTCAATGTTGGCGTCGGTAGGCTGTCCCATTGGCCTGGCTCAAGCCCCTCTAGCGACCAGTCGCCGATCCGGGCGCGGATCAGGCGCAGGGTCGGGTGACCGACGGCAGCTGTCATCCGCCGCACCTGCCGATTGCGGCCCTCGCGGATGGTCAATTCGATCCAGCAATCGGGAACCGTCTGGCGCACTCTGATCGGCGGATTGCGGGGCCACAGCCCTGGCGGTTCATCCATCAACCGGGCTTTGGCAGGGCGGGTCAGGCCGTCTTTCAATTCAACCCCGTCTCGCAGGGCTTTCAAGGCAACGTCATCCGGCAGACCTTCGACCTGAACCCAATAGGTTTTGGCCATCTTGTGTTTTGGGTCCGATATTTGCGCTTGCAGTCGCCCATTGTCGGTCAGCAGCATCAAGCCTTCGCTGTCCCGATCCAGCCGCCCGGCCGGGTAAACGCCTGGCAGATCGATATAGTCTGACAGAGTGCTGCGGGGCGAACCTGCGTTGGCGCGGTCGGTAAATTGCGGCAGCACATCGAAAGGTTTGTTGAAGCGAATGAACCAGGACATGACAAACGCCATAGCCCGCAGGTCAGTGAGGCGCAACCTGTGGATAACTGTTACGCAGGTGTTACAGATTCGGATTAACCAATCCCCGAGATATTGTGGAAACTCAGGGCTTGTCAGAGATTTAACACGATATATAGTTAAGTTAAGGCCGGGGCGGGTGTTCCCCGCTCTGATGTCAAAAACGGGCAGAGCAGAGCGAGGAGCGATTCTGAGATGGATGGAGACTTCAGGACCGAATTTGTCAGGGAACCCGGTGCGCTCAGGCATCATCCGGCATTGGTTTTGAACGCCGATTATCGCCCCTTATCCTATTACCCGTTATCCCTGTGGCCGTGGCAAGAGGCGATCAAGGCTGCTT
Organism: Ruegeria sp. BA12; assembly: GCF_056539625.1. NCBI lineage: Bacteria > Pseudomonadati > Pseudomonadota > Alphaproteobacteria > Rhodobacterales > Roseobacteraceae > Ruegeria > Ruegeria sp. BA12. The sequence goes on along the minus strand of NZ_JBQFVF010000001.1, from coordinate 1,085,553 downwards.
GGCTGGACAGGGTGGACATTGTGGCTGAATACGACGAAGTTGTCCGAAGCCCCAGTACCGAGATACGAATACCTTCGGTCGTTGTCCTGAAAGATTATGTAAAACCTAGAAAGCGCGTGGCCTTCACGCGCTTTAATTTATTTTTGAGGGACGAATTCCGCTGTCAGTATTGTGGGAGCCGGGGTGATCTGACGTTTGACCATGTGGTACCGCGTGCGGCAGGGGGCGTCACAAGCTGGCAGAATGTCGTGGCGGCCTGCAGCCCGTGCAACCTAAAAAAAGGGTCAAAGTCACTGCGACAGGCGGGGATGACGTTGCGCAAGCCTCCGCGCCAACCGGAATCAGAGGCGTTGCGCAATATTGGGCGCAAGTTCCCGCCGAACCACCTGCATGACAGCTGGATCGACTTTCTCTATTGGGATGCGGAACTGGACGAACTTTAACGAGCGCGCCAGGCTGCGATCCAGACCAGCACCAACACGCCGGACAGGACAGCGTTCCAACCTGCCATCGACAAGCCCAACATCTGCCAGGGGATATCATCGCAACGCACCAGCGGGGCGGACATGATCTGTTCCATCAGATCCTCTGTCGACAGGCCGCCGATGTCACCGGATGTGCAGCTAGACGGGCCTTCCCACCATTTCTGCTCGACCCCCGAGTGAAACACGCCGATTGCAGCCGTGGTTAGGGCCGAAAGCGCGCCCAACAATGGCAACAGCGTTGCCCGTGGCAGGGCCAAAGCCATTGCTCCGATTAGAACGGCGGCGCCATGCGGATAGCGTTGCCAGATACACATTTTGCAAGGCGCCAAGCCGCCGAGGTACTGAAAACCCCACGCCCCAAGCAGAAGTGCCGCAGACCCTGCCGTAGCGATCAGGATCAGAGTGTTTTTGCGAGTCATAGGTATTTCACCACGAAAAATCCGCCGAACAGCAGGATGACGAACAGAGTGAACATAAGGCCCAGCCGCTTCTCGATGAAGGCCCGGATCGGTTCTCCAAAGCCCCAAAGCAGACCGGCAACCATAAAGAACCGCAAGGCACGGGCTAGGATAGAGGTGGCGATGAAAGTTCCCAGCGGCATACCAGTCCAACCGGACATGATCGTAATGACCTTGTAGGGGAAGGGGGTAACCCCAGCCGCAAGTACGGCCCAAAAGCCGAAATCGTTGAAGCGGGTGTTGAACTCTTCCATGGCGTGGGCTTTGCCCATCGACTCGAGAATCGGTTGGCCGAGACTTTCATAAAAGAACGCGCCAATGGCATAGCCCAGCAAGCCCCCCAACACCGAAAAGACCAGTGCGACCGATGCAATCAGCCAAGCCCGCGACGGGCGGGCCAGAATCATGGGAATCATCAAAACATCAGGTGGGATCGGAAAGACCGAACTTTCGATAAAAGCCACGAAGGCCAACGCCCACAATGCATGCGGATGTTCTGCCAGACGAATGGTCCAGTCATAAAGCGATCGCAACATAAGATGCTAAAATCCTGTTCTAACGTAGCGCAAGCCAAACCACGCGCCCGGCAAGGCGTCAAGCATCACCGCGAATACAAACTGGATTTTGGTTGCTTTTTGCCTCTGGACCTTCCCGGTTATGGGCGCTAATCCAATGGTCGTGGCCCAAGTGGCGGAATGGTAGACGCAGGGGATTCAAAATCCCCCGGTAGTGATACCGTGCCGGTTCGAGTCCGGCCTTGGGTACCAAAGTAAAAACAGAGGGTTAGGGAAACCTGCTCTCTGTTTTTTCTTTTTCGGCATTGCGTTTGCACACACTGCCAAATCACATCTATTCGTTTTGGTGACGTTTTGCCTGAGTCTCAGAGTCGGCGGGTTTGGATGCCTTGGGAAAGCCTGTGAAGATCAACCAGATCAGGAATCCGATATATGCGAAAACGACAACATTCAGCATGGTATCAACAAACTGTCCGCTCATGTCCGGTCCTCTCGCGATAGGCTTTTGAACAGGCAGATCACTAGGATCGGTACGATAAAGACGAACGCCATGGCCGAAAGTGCGATGATTGATCTGACCACGGAAATGTCGCCCACCAGAATCATCGCCAGCCCCAGTGCCCCCAAAATAATGCCCCAGATTGTACGGATGCGGGGCGACGGGTTCTCGTCGCCTCCGGTGCCGATCATTGCAAGTGTGAAACCTGCGCTTACGACGCTGGTTACAACGAACAGGAACGCGGCCAAAACAGTGGCGATTTGCGTCACACCGCCCAAGGGGAATTTTGAAAGCAGGGCAAAGGTTGTCGCGTCCAGATTCTCGGCGTTAACGGCGGACAGGGTGCCGTCCTGACGCAGAGTGTCGTAGAAACCCAGCCCACCGAAAATGCCGAACCACAGGATCGAGAACAAGGTGGGAGCAACGATGACACCAACCAGAAACTCTCGGATCGTGCGCCCGCGAGAGATTCGGGCGATGAAAATGCCCACAAAAGGCGACCAGGCCAACCACCAGATCATATAGTTCAGCGTCCAGCCGTGGAACCAGTCGACGATGATGTCGTCGAAGAATTCAGCTGTAGAGAATCCAGCCGGAAGAACGCCGAAGAGGTAGCGTCCGAAGCCTGACACGATGCCGTCCATCATGAACGATGTGGGGCCGAGGATCAGCAGATAGACCATCATTCCAACCGCAATCAGCATCGCGATATTGGACAGCAGAGACATCCCTTCGCCAAGGTCGCGGCGCAGCGGAATGATATAAGCCACGCAAAGCAAGGCAAAAACGGGCAGGGTTAGCACGCCAGGTGAATCAATCCCGATCAGACCAGCCAGGCCGGTTTGAATCTGGAATACGCCCATCGCCAGCGAACCGGCCAAGCCCACGGCTATCGCAACAATCGAGAGCAGATCGAAAACCCATCCCAGAGATTTGGTCCAGCGGGCCTCACCCAATGTATCGGCTACAGGGGCGCTCAGCAGTAGTGTGCGCCCTCGACGATAGGCAAAATAAGCGATGACCAGACCAACGATCGCGTAGATGGCCCAGGCGTGAAATCCCCAGTTCAGATAGGTGATGAACAATGCATGACCGGCGGCCATGGGATCGGGGTTGTATTGGCGCAGAACCTCGAAATGGGTCAGGGGTTCGGCCGCGCCATAAAACAACAGACCAACGCCCATGCCAGCTGCGAACAACATGGCGATCCAGGCAGGCGTTGAAAACTCAGGCTCGGCCCCGTCGGGACCAAGGCGGATGTCGCCAAATCGGGACAAGGCCAGATACAGCGTGACAAACAACAGGCCGCTGACCTCAAGCATGATGAACCAGCCACGGCTATTGAACTGCGTGGCCACCGCTGCGGATGCAAGCCGCCCCAGCCCTTGCGGGTCGACTATACCCCAGGCCGCAATCGCTGCGCTGATGGTCAGAGCGATGACAAGCAACGGGCTGGGGGACGCGGGCTTCATTTTAAATGGCCTTTCCTGACAGTTGCAGAACAAATTCGTTTCCAGCCCTGCGCTTACAGGTGTCTGTGAATGTCGGTTTGACACTAGAGATCACCGAACCGAGTTTCAAAAGAATTGTTCCTGACCACCCAAAAGACCTGTGAGATGGGCATTCTGGGGGGAAAGTTTTGAAAAAGCCCTCAGATATGCGGCGTGGGCGTGTCAGGCCGAGTACGGGGGTTGACAAGTTGAGTATCTGAATGAAACGTCGAAGGTGTTGGGAGATTTTGGAAATTCAGTCGCTTGTGCCTGTTGCAAGACAGGTACAGTTGGCGTACCGGCAGGTCCCGGATGGGACCGCTAACAGTCTCCCATCCACCAAAAGAATTGGGAGTTCACGAAAATGAAAAACAGCAGCAAGCTTAGCCTCGGCGCGGTCGTCACCGCGGCCCTTATGGCTCCGGCCGCGTATGCAGAGGAATTCATCACAATCGGCACCGGTGGTGTGACCGGTGTGTATTATCCGACAGGCGGCGCGATTTGTCGTCTGGTCAACAAAGGCCGCAAAGAGCACGGCGTGCGCTGCTCGGTCGAATCGACCGGTGGTTCGGTTTACAACATCAACACCATCCGCGAAGGCGAGCTGGAGTTTGGTGTGGCGCAGTCCGACTGGCAGTACCACGCCTTTAACGGCACCTCGAAATTCGAAGAGGCTGGTCCCTTCGAAGGTCTGCGCGCCGTCTTCTCGGTACACCCCGAGCCGTTCACCGTGGTTGCCCGTGCCGATTCCGGCATCACGAACTTTGAAGACATGAAGGGCAAGCGCGTCAACATCGGTAACCCCGGTTCCGGTCAGCGCGGCACCATGGAGGTCCTGCTGGGCGAAATGGGTTGGACCACCGACGATTTCGAACTGGCGACCGAACTGAAAGCAGCTGAACAGTCTGCTGCTCTGTGCGACAACCAGATCGACGCGATGGTTTACACCGTTGGCCACCCCTCGGGTTCGATCCAAGAAGCCACCACCGCGTGTGATTCCGTGCTGGTGAATGTCAGCGGCGACGCCGTGGACAAGCTGGTTGGCGACAACTCGTTCTACCGCACCGCAACCATCCCCGGTGGCATGTATCGCGGTTCCGACGGTGACACCGCAACCTTTGGTGTTGGCGCGACTTTCGTGACCTCGGCAGACGTTTCGGAAGACGCGGTATATGCAGTTGTCAGCTCGGTCTTTGAAAACTTCGACGACTTCAAAAAGCTGCACCCGGCATTTGCAAACCTCAAGCCCGAAGAGATGATCGCGGACGGCCTGTCGGCTCCGCTGCATCCGGGTGCCGAGAAGTACTACAAAGAAAAAGGCTGGATTCAGTAAACCAGACCTGACGCAGGGTGCCCACGGGCGCCCTGCAACCTAAAGCCCGCAAAATAACGGGTGGTTCAAAAGGCCAAAATGGCCACGACGGGGAGACATTTGCATGAGTTCCGACACACAATCCAATCGTCCGCTATCCGAAGAAGAGCTGCAGGAACTGGTAGCCTCGTCCGATGCGGGTGGGCGTAATCCGGTCGGCAATGTCGGGATTTTTCTGGCCGTTGTGGCGGCGATATGGTCGATTTTTCAGGTGCTTTTAGCATCACCTATCGCCAACTATGTGTTGCCGGGCAGCGTCGTGAATAATGCACGTCAGTTTCATCTGGCCTTTGCCATGTTTCTGGCCTTTGCGGCCTATCCAGCGCTGAAGTCCAGCCCGCGTGACTATATCCCGGTTCAGGACTGGATAATGGGGGTCGCTGGCGCGTTTCTTGCGCTATACGGGTACTTCTTCTACGAAAAGATCGTCGATGCAGGCGGTCTTGCGGATGACACTGACAAGTGGGTCGCATTGGCCGGCCTGCTGCTGTTGTTCGAGGCCGCGCGCCGTGCGCTTGGGCCTGCAATGGCCATTATCGCGACGATCTTTCTGGCATATGTGTTCTTTGGCTCATCTGAATGGGTGCCCGAGGTTATCCGCTGGAAGGGCGCAAGCTTGAAAAAGGCCATGAGCCATATGTGGATCACCTCCGAGGGCGTGTTTGGCATCGCCCTGGGTGTTTCCACCAAATTCGTGTTCCTGTTCGTGTTGTTCGGCGCGTTGCTGGATAAGGCCGGGGCAGGGAACTATTTCATCAAGATGGCGTTCGGTGCCCTCGGCCACCTGCGCGGTGGTCCGGCCAAGGCCGCCGTTGTGGGTTCGGCAGCGACCGGCCTGATCTCGGGCTCGTCCATCGCCAACGTTGTGACCACCGGTACCTTCACCATCCCGCTGATGAAGCGCGTCGGGTTCAGCAGTGAACAGGCCGGATCGGTCGAGGTTGCCTCCTCAGTGAACGGCCAGATCATGCCGCCTGTGATGGGCGCTGCGGCCTTCCTGATGGTGGAATATGTGGGCATTTCCTATGTCGAGGTGATTACCCACGCGTTCCTGCCAGCGGCGATTTCCTACATCGCGCTCGTCTATATCGTTCATCTTGAAGCGGTGAAGCGGAACATGCCCACACTGGGTGATCGCGACGTCCATCTGGCGCGCACCGTCGTCGGAATGTTGATGTTCTTCCTTGTGTTTGCGGGGCTTTGCTATGGCTCGCAATACCCGGTCGATGCGGTCACCAGCTGGGTGCCCTCGGCGGCCGGATTGGTCCTGAGCCTGATTGTCTGCGCGGTCTATGTAGTGCTGCTGTATCTGGCGGCTCAGGTGCCGGATCTGGAACCTGATGATCCGAATGCCAAAGAAGTAACGCTGCCGGTTATCGCCGATATCTATAAGGCCGGGCTGCACTATCTGCTGCCGATCATCGTTCTGGTTTATTTCCTGATGATCGAACAGAAATCGCCTGGTCTGTCGGCGTTCTGGGCCACGGCGTTGCTGTTCGTGATCCTGCTGACCCAAAAGCCGCTCAAGGCGATGTTCCGTGGGCAGAGTAACCTGAACGCCAGCTTTATCGATGGTGTCGCCGACCTTTGGCAGGGCCTGATTGACGGCGCGCGCAACATGATCGGCATCGCGCTTGCGACGGCCACTGCGGGCGTGATCGTTGGCACCGTGACGCTGACCGGTGTTGGGCAGGTGATGGCCGATCTGGTCGAGTTCCTGTCGGGCGGCAACCTGATCCTGATGCTGGTGATGGTTGGTATCCTAAGCTTGATCCTGGGCATGGGCCTGCCGACCACGGCGAACTACATCGTTGTCAGCTCGCTGATGGCCGGCGTGGTTGTCGAACTAGGCGCGCAGAGTGGTCTGATCGTGCCGCTGATCGCCGTCCACCTGTTTGTCTTCTACTTTGGGATCATGGCGGACGTGACGCCGCCGGTCGGATTGGCAAGCTTTGCAGCGGCAGCCGTGTCAGGCGGCGATGCGATCAAAACCGGTTTCACCGCGTTCTTCTACAGCCTGCGCACCGTGGCACTTCCGTTTGTGTTCATCTTCAACACGGACCTGCTGTTGATCGACGTCACCTGGGTTGAAGGGATAACCGTCGCGATATTCGCAACCATAGCCATCCTTGTATTTACTGCGGGGACGATGGGTTATTTCGTGACGCACAGCCGTATTTACGAAAGCGTCGCGCTGATCTTCGTTGCCTTTGCGCTGTTCCGGCCCGACTTCTTCATGGATCGGCTTTCACCGCCCTATGCGTCGGTTGAACCGTCGGCCTTCATTGAAACGATCGGGCAAACGCCGCCTGGAACAGAAGTCCGCCTTGTCGTTAGCGGCCCTGATTTTGACACTCTGGAGATGACGGACACTACGGTCGTAGTGCCGGTTGGCAGCGAAGAGGGTGGCGCCGCGCGTGTGGACGCCATGGGCCTGATGCTGATCGAAGAGGACGGTCTGGTCAAACTGGACGAGCCGCTGTTTGGCACCCCGGTCGCGGATGAGTTGGATAACTTCGACTATTACGCGGATGACGCGGTACGTCTGACCTCGGTCAGCCTGCCATCCAGTCAGCCGCCGAAGCAATTGATCTATATCCCAGCGATGATTCTGCTGGGGCTGATCGCTTTCCTTCAACGCGGCCGCGCCGCCAGACAAGAGGTGCCCGCATGACAAACTCTGTTCTTTGTGCCGTTGATATCAGCAATGGCGATCTGGACGTACATGTGTTGAAGACCGCGGCGGCTTTGGCTGAACAGGACAATGCGCAGTTGGACGTGGTGACTGTGTTGCCGGATTTTGGGGAAAGCTGGGTATCTGGCTTTTTCCAACCGGATTTCCACGAAAAGGCGTTGGATGAGGCGCATACCAAACTGACCGATATGTGTACGGCAACTTTGGGTGCAGAGCGGAACGAGAGAATCCGCCACGTCGTCGCCACCGGAACAGCCTATCAGGAGATATTGAAGACCGCTGAAAGCGCGAACAGCGATCTGATCGTGATCGGCGCACACAAACCGGACCTCAAGGACTATCTTCTGGGTCCGAACGCGGCGCGGGTCGTGCGGCATTCGACGGTCTCGGTTTACGTGGTGCGTTAGTACCCGGTCATCTCAAGGTAGCCGCGCCCAGAGTGGCTGCCTGACACCGTGACGGGGCCTTCCCAGTATTCGAACCGCGTTGCCATCCAGGCATCAGGGGTGATCGCCGACACGTCGACCTCCAAATCACGATCAGGCAAAGTCACGCGCCACTGGACAGGTACGTCCCGACCGGCGACTCGCGCCGTATCCAACGGTGCGAACGAAACGGACCCGTCGGTAAGGGGCGTCGCGGTGCCGTCTGCTGTGATCCATGTGGCCGCTGTGAAATCTCCGCGCCCGCCGCGCAGGCGAAAGGCCATAAGCTTGTTGCCGTCATCAAAGCTGAGCGAGAACCAATCCCACCCGCTTTGATCTGCGGCAAGCGGCTGGCTGGACCACTCACGATCCAACCAGCCCTGACCGGTGACAGCGACATCTCCATCGGGTAGGCGCAGTACACCTTCGGCGTCATAGAAGGGTTGAGAATAGTAATGGCTGGCCTGCCTATCGGCGGACTTGACCGAGTATCCGTCCTCTCCGTGAAACACCAGTGGACCTTGGGCTGTCAGGGTTAGGTCATAGGAAAATTCGGCACCGCTCGCGGACAAGGACAAGGCGCGGGGATCAGGCCCGCGCATATGCCATTCGTCGATCCAGGCCTCGAATGGTTCGGCAGTCACCCCAGCCTGACCGATGCCGCCACGCGACAGGCGTTCGGCAAAATAATGCGCTTCCTCAGTCGTCACAGCAGCGTGGCCCAACCACAGCTGAGGGCTTTGCCAACCTTCGGCCTCGGTCGGTTTCAGGGCGGATCGGAACAAGGTCCATTGAATGCCGTAATCGCGCCCGTCTTCTCCGGTCAGGTTGGCAGTCAGATACCACCACTCGATTCGAAAGGACGGGTGCGGGCCGTGATCTCGCGGAAATTCGAACTGGTAACCTGGTTTGGGGATGTCGAACCCGTCGGCTGACCCGCCCAGCCCGGCATAGCCTTGCGCGTGCAAGGCAGAGGGCAGCAATAGGATCAGGACAAACAGCCAAGCTTTAACGTTCATTGGCAAATACCTTCAGCAGGTCGGCGGGTGGCAAACGCATCAAGCGCAATGCGGGCAGGGCGGCGGCGGCAAAGGCGGCAAGCAGGGTCAGCACAAACAGATAGACCCAATCAGCAGGAAACAGAAACATCGGCAGTCGCCAGCCAAAAGCCTGTACGTTGATCACCGCCAACAGCGCCCAGGCCAGAACCAACCCAAGTGGCAAGGCTAGGACGGCCGTCAACGCCGCCAGCAGCACACTGCGCAACACCTCTAGCCGTGCCAGTTGCGCACGTGTCAGCCCCAACGCCCAAACCGGGGCAACCTGCGGCAGCCTCTGGGTCCACAAGGTCAGCAAACTGGTCAGGATGGCAAATCCCGCCACCCCCAGTGTCAGCACGTTCAGTGCGGAAGTCACCACAAAGGTCTTGTCAAAGATCGCCAGCGATTGCGCCTTCATGGCGGCCTGTTGCACGACGGCCCGCCGAGGCAGGTCAAACTGGTCTCGTAGAGCCTGAGTTATTTCGGTGGCGCGCTCGGGTGCAAGGCGGATGCCGAACCTGCGCGTGTCGGCCCCTGGGGCGATTTGGTCAAGCTGCGGCATTGATACGATCGCCTGACCGGTTGGATTGCCGTAGTCCGAATAAACACCTGCCACGGTCAGCGCATGCCCTGCATTCAGGGTCAGCGTATCCCCAGGCCACAAACTCGCACGGCGGGCGAGCTGTTCATTGATTAAAACGGCGTCACCCGTCAGGACGCGATCCCAGACATCATCTGAAGAGGCGATCAGAGGCCAGTGATCGCGGTAAGTCTGGTGGTCCACAATTCCGTATAAGAACAACGGCCCGGTCTCGTGGATCAGTTCAACGCTGCGGATTGGCAACACGGCGTCCACCTGCGGGCCTAGCCATTGGGCAATCTGTTGACCTTGTTGATTGTCAGTGGCGGTCACGTAAACCTCGGACGTCAGGCGTTGATCCAGCCAGCCAACAAAGGTGAGGCGAAAGCTGGAAACCATGGTTCCGACACCAATATTCGCGGCCAAAGCCAGCAGCAGTGCCATCAAAGCCAAAGACAGACCCGGCAATTGCGCCTGCATATCGGCCCAGACCCATTGTGCGATCGGCCCTCGGGCGCGCCGATGAAAAACCGATAGGGCGAGGGACAGAAGATAGGGCAGAGTCAGTGCCGCTCCGGTGAGAATGCCGCCGACCATCACAAACCCGGCAACCAACCCGTTAAAGGCAAACCCTATGCCAAAGCCACCCCCGATCAGGGTCAGACCGATCAGGCCCGCGCTGCGTTGTCCCAAGGCTGAACCACGCCAAGCTTGAACTCCGGAACCAGTCAGCAAGGGCATACGCGCCAATCGATACAAGGCGTGGCCACTGGCAAACATTGTGCCCGCTAATGCCATCGCCAGCCCCGCCAGCGCCCATTGCGGTTGCAAGGACATTTGCCCGTCGACAGGTGCGCCGTAAAGCCCGCGCAAAGTGGCCGCGACGTCGGGCAGCAGCGCTCCGGCGAGAAAGAACCCAAGGATCAGGCCCAAGGTGCCGCCGATCAGGGCCAACGCGGTCAATTCAGCCATGATCACCCAGATCAAACGCCGCATTGAGACACCCAGAGCCCGTAGGGTGCGGATCATCGCCCTCCGTTGCGCAAAGGCCAGCCCGACGGTGCCATGAACAATAAAAAGACCGACAGCAAAGGACAGCAGTCCAAATGCGGTCAGGTTCAGATGAAAACTATCCGTCAGACTGGCCGCATCCAACTGCGCCGAAGCTGCGATCCGTTCAAGTTCAGGCGCGATCTCGGATAGCGGTGGTACGCCAAGCGGCTGATCGGGCAGCACTATCAGGCGTGAGATCTGCCCGTGTTTGTCCAGAAGTGTCTCGGCAGCGCCGATATCGGTCAGGATCAGATCAGGCGGAACCGTGTCAGAGGTTAGAATCGGCGGCAGACCGTTTTGCCCGCGCAGCACCTGTGCAAGATCAGGCGCAGCCAGTAAGCGGCCCGGTGCGGTCAGCATGTCGGCCGGGTCGGGGGGCGTTTCGCTTTGCTCAATCTGGGTCACGGCGGGCAGGGCCGGGTAGGCGACCATGTCAACGCCCATCACCTGTACCGTGCGTCCCGAAATCCGCAGGGGGCCTTCCAAAACAGCTGCCACTTGCCAACCTGCACGGCGCAGCGCGACATAACGCTCAACCGGAATCGGGCCGGACGGATCGCGCAGCTCATCAAACAGACCCAGCGCAAGCTGATCATTGGCCTGTTGATAGCTGGCGCGCGCCTCGGCATTGATGGCCTGCACCGCCGACCACAACCCGGTCGCCAACGCGATGCCAATCAACAGCGTTGCCAGTTGCAGCCAGTGACGTCGCCAATGCGACAGCAATGCCTGTATGATTGCCCCAGTCATGCGATATGGCCACCGGTCAGATGCGCCCGCCGATCCAGACGCGCCGCGATGTCTGGCGAGTGCGTAACTAACAGTAAGGCGGCACCTGTCTCGGCAACTAGCGAAAGCATCAAATCCAGCACGGTCGCGCTGGCGGTTTCGTCCAGATTGCCGGTTGGCTCGTCCGCCAGCAACAGCTTTGGCCGGGGGGCCATGGCGCGGCCGATGGCTACGCGCTGTTGTTGACCGCCTGACAGGTTTTCAGGATAGCGCGTCAGCAAGTCGGACAAACCAAGCCGTTCAGCCAGTTGCGCGGTCCAGTCGGTGTCTTCACGGTTCGCCAATCGGGCGTGAAATGAGAGGTTTTGAGCGACCGTCAGCGATGGAATCAGATTGAATTGCTGAAACACCAACGACACGCTCTCACGGCGCAATGCGGCCCGACCACGGTCATCCAGCGAAGAAAGGGCGGTGCCGTCCAGCGTAATCTCGCCGCCGTCAAAGCTGTCCAAAGCAGCAGCAAGGTTCAAAAGCGTGCTTTTGCCGCTGCCGCTTTCACCGGTCAGAGCCAGCGTCTGACCTTGATCCAGCGTAAGCGACACATCCCGCAACACCGGCCGCCCGCCGGGATAGGATTTCTGGACCTTGTCGATATTCAGCAGCATGCAAACCCCTTGGACAGTGCCTGTCACAATGTGCAACGCCACCCCACAGAGTCCAGCGTCCGGGCGCAATCTTTTGCGATTGTCACAGCCTTGTTCTTTTTTGGTTAAGTCGCCATTGTGTCAGAACTTCTCCGGGCCGGGATACGAGTTTATGACACTAGCGCAGCAGATTGTTTGGGGCAGTATCTATCTGGGGATTTGCTTCCTAATCGAAATCATCCTTTTGACGTGGTGTACGCAGGTCATCCGGCACGCGGTACCCCGGCTTGAGAACACGAAACGGTTTCTTGCCATCGCCGGTCCCATCTGTATCGCGCTAGCATTCATCGTTGCAATTCACACGTTTCAAGTCTGGTTGTGGGCGATCGTCTGGGTGTTGGGGGATGTTCTGCCTGACTGGAATTCGGCCTTGTATTTCTCGTTGGTGACTTTCACCACCCTGGGGTACGGCGACATTGTGTTGGGTGAGCCACTGCGCATATTCGGCGCGTTTGCCTCGGTCACAGGTTTGCTGGCGTTTGGCCTGTCGACGGCCTTTATGGTTGCGCTGATGACCCAGGTTTTCAAAGAAGAGCTGATGTCCTAGAGGATGGGCGCGAACAACCGCGCAAGCGGCGAGCCGAACCGGATATAGCCGGGTTGTTCGGGCAGTTTGCGGGTCAATTCATAACTGTTTTCAAAATCGTCGCGCAGCATTTTGTCCACCGCCTCAGCCGCACGTTGGTCGAAAAACAGTGCCATGGCTTCGAAATTCAACCGGAATGATCGGTTGTCCAGATTGGTCGTTCCCACAGCAGCCAGCGTGTCATCGACCACGAATGCCTTTTGATGCATGAACCCTTCGGTATACCGAAACACCCGCGCACCGCAGTCGCGGATTTCGTCGAAATAAGCGAAGGCAGCCAGCCAGGGCAGGCGGTGGTCAATCACCTCAGGCACAAGGATGCGCACATCGACACCCCGAAGGGCAGCGTGCTGCAGGGCCGTCATGACGTCGATATCAGGCACAAAATAGGGTGAAGCGATCCATATCCTTTCCTTGGCTGCAGTGATGGCCGAGAAAAACATCATCGCACCAGTTTCCGTGTCGTCCCCCGGACCGGTGGCGACAAGCAGGGCATTCATGTCCTGTTCGGATTCTGATCCGGCCCAGTTGAGCTGATCAATCAGATCTTCTTCGTGGGCCCAGTGCCAATCCTCGACAAAGATCAACTGTAATTGACGGACGATATGGCCGGTCATTTTCAGATGAGTGTCGCGCCAATGGCCGAAATGTTTGCTCTGGCCCAGATACTCGACCCCTACATTGTGACCGCCAATAAAGCCCGTTTCACCATCAATGATTACGGTCTTGCGGTGGTTTCGATAGTTTAGCTGAAAGCGATATTGCGGTCCGCGCCGGTCGCGCGGGTTGGCAATCTCGATCCCAGCGGCGCGCAAGGTGTCAAGGTAGGCGGTCGGCAGACCATAACTGCCCACGGAATCGGTCATAAAGCGGACCGAGACACCACGCTCGGCTGCGGCAATCAGTTTGGACTGCAACTGTTTGCCCAGGTCGTCATCGCGGACAATGTAGAACTGGATCAGGATATAACTTTGCGCGGCTTCGATTGCCTCGAAAATGGCATCGAACGTGGCCTTGCCGTCGATCAGCAAATTGGCACCGTTTCCACGCGATACTGGCAGATGCGCCAGAACCTCGAATGGCCGTGCGTTGAACGGCATCGAGCCGGGCTCGGGCATTGAAAAATCTGCAAAGCTTTTGATGCCTTCGACGACGCGTTCGCTGTGTTTTCGCGCAATGCGATACCCGCGAAATCGGTGGTGGCCCAAAAACAAATACATGGGTACGCCGAGCATCGGGGCTGAGATCAGAAACACCACCCAGCCAACCGCGCCCTGCGGTGTTCGGGCGGTCTGCGCCGCCCGTATGGCAAAAACCACAGCCGTCACGTACAGGACGAGGACGGCAGCGGAAACAAGTAATGTCCACATGAGGTTATCGTTCTCTGAGTGCCTTATTCCGACCCAGTGTAGATGCGATTCCAGTCTTGCGCCATATCCACGATGACCCAGCCCATATCGGGGCCTTTGTCCAACCCGTCGACCAGTTTTCCGATCGGGCTTTCACGGTCATAGGCCCATTCTCTTTCAGCGTCGGTGTGATGGATCAGGACGCCCAAACGCGGTCCGTGCCCGGCGGTTGTCCACTCGAGCATGGCAAAGTCCCCGTCCGAATTTCCACCGGCCAGAATGGGGCGCCTGCCAAGGGTGCGTTCGATATTGATCGGCTTGCCTTCCTTGTCGTCTATAAAAGCAATGCCGGGTGCCTTGATGATCGTGGGTTTGCCTTCGGCCGTTTCATAAGTGGTGGCAGTATAGGTGCCCAGTACCTGCTCTGGCGGCACGCCATAGGCGTCCTCGGCAAACACGCGCATGAAATGCAGTCCGCCGCCCGAAACGATGTAAGTGCGGAACCCTTCATCCCTGAGATAGCGTAGCAGTTCCACCATTGGCTGATAAGTCATCTGGTCATAGGGCAGCCCGGTATCGGGGTGACGCGCGGTGTCCAGCCATTTGGTGACCGAGGCCTGAAACTCTTCGACGCTGACCCCGGAATGCGAGGCATTCAGGACTTCGATCAAGGCCTCATGGCCGCCTTCCGCGATGGCCTCCATATCCCCCTTGGCCGCAGCTTCCAGCGTTGGGCTGGTCAGGATCGAAGGATCAGCCGCGGCCATTTCGGCAAGGCGGTCCATGGCGAAGGTCAGTTGGAAATACACCGGCTGTTCCGCCCAAAGCGTCCCGTCATTATCGAACACGGCGATCCGGTCTGCTGGTGTCACGTAATCGGGATTGTCCGGATCGGTGACGGCGTCAACAAAAGCAACAATCTGATCCTTCGACGCAGAGGTTCCCCAACTGGGCAGCGGGTCGGCCAGGGCAATCGACGGGGCCATGAAAACGGCAGCAGCGAGAAGGGCGGTCTTCATGAGAAATTCCTTTTTCTTCAACGTGAAAAGGGCCGCCGTTGAACCGGCGACCCTAAGCTTGCGAGGGGCTTAGTTGTTGGTCGGCGTGACCAGTTTCTCCATCACCTGATCCAGATTAAAGCTTGCCGCTTTCTGGCGTGGCGGGAACTCTTGGAAGGTTTCCAAGAAAGACCCGACATATTGCTGTGCTGGCACCAGGAAATAAGCCCGGTCCAACAGCCAGTCATAGTAGGTGTTGGAGGTCCGATACGCGCGCTCATACGGATCACGACGCAGGTTCACGATCAGAGGAATACGCAGTTCGGTCCAGGGCTCGATCCAGGCGCGCAGGGTGGCCCATGCCTTCTGCTCTAGGAAGATCAGCTTCCAATCGTCAAAACGCAGCGCGGTCAGGTCACCGTCATCCGAGAAATAGAAAATTTCACGTCGGGGGCTTTCCGTGGCCTCACCAGTCAGCAAAGGCAGGATGTTGTAGCCGTCCAGATGCACCTTGTAATCTCGGCCCATGCCGGAGGAGCTATAGCCAGCCTTCAGCTTTTCCTTGATCTCTGGATCACCAGCGACGGCCAGATAGGTCGGCAGCCAGTCCATGTGATGCACGATCTCATTGGTGACCGAACCAGCTTCGATCTGGCCGGGCCAGCGCACCATCGATGGAACGCGCCATCCGCCTTCCCAGTTGGTGTTCTTTTCGCCCCAGAACGGTGTCATGGCAGCATCCGGCCATGTGTTCATGTGCGGTCCGTTGTCGGTGGAATAGTGGACGATCGTGTTGTCTGCGATTCCAAGCTCATCCAGCAGGTCCAGCAACTGACCCACATGCATGTCATGTTCAATCATGCCCGCTGTGTATTCGTCTGCAACGCCACCAATGATATCGTTCGCTTGCGCGCGTATCTCATCCTTGACGTGGGTGCGGAAATGCATCCGAGTGCCGTTCCACCAGACATAGAAGGGCTGGCCTTGCTCATGGGCTCGCTTGATGAAGTCAATTGCAGCGGCAACGGTCTCTTCGTCTACCGTCTCCATGCGCTTGCGGGTCAGGGGGCCGGTGTCTTCTATGGTGCCGTCCGCCTTGGATTTGATTACACCGCGCGGGCCATACGCTTCGCGGAAGGTGCGCCCATCGGCCAGAACCGCGTCGCCGGGATAGTCTTCATTTTCCGGTTCTTCCTCGGCATTCAGGTGATACAGGTTTCCGAAAAATTCATCAAATCCGTGATTTGTCGGAAGATGCTCATCCTTGTCGCCCAGGTGGTTTTTACCAAATTGACCAGTGGCATAGCCGTGGTCCTTCAACAAGCCCGCGATGGTTGGATCTTCGACCTGCATACCCAGATCGGCACCCGGCAATCCAACCTTGGACAACCCGGTCCGGAACACGGATTGCCCCATGATATAGGATGACCGGCCCGCGGTGCAGGATTGCTCGCCATAATAGTCGGTGAAGATCATCCCTTCCTTGGCGACGCGATCGATATTGGGCGTCTGATAGCCCATTAACCCCATCGTATAGGCCGAAATATTGGATTGTCCAATATCGTCCCCCCAGATGACCAGGATGTTGGGTTTCTGTTCCTGCGCCCAGGCGGGAATTGCCAACGCAACGGCGAATGTAGCCACAGCAACCCGGCGCAAGCCTCTGCGCCAACTGTATGCAATCGAACGTGGTGGTGACATGATGTACTCCTGATTTGAAAGGGTCGAAAAAACCCGGAGGTGAAAATTAGTTGGAGGCTGGCTGTTTCAGCCAATAAGCTGCCAAGAAATGGTCGATTTCTGAACGGCGTTACATCACCCGTAGGGGAATCGAGCGTGCTCAGGTTAGGCGATCAATGAGATTGAAAACTCATCATATGATGATATTGAAAAATTCTAATGTTTGACAAAGCGAATAATATGAAACTCTTGCAGGGCGGAGGCTGGTTCAGCAAACGTTCCGCCGCATTTCAGCGTGATTTGTTGGAGTGCGGGGTCCCGAAAACCTATGAAGCCTGGGAAACGCTGTATCACCATGGCGATCCGTCCAACGGGGTCTTTGCTGTCCTCAGCGGTGGGGTGCAGATCACCGCTCCGGCGGATGACGGGCAGGAATTCGTTCTGCATCGCGAAGGCGCGGGGTTTTGGGTCGGGGATCTGGCGTTGTTTGCGGATGAACCGCGTCTGGTTAGTGTCGTAACGACGCAAGAGACGCACGCGTTGTACTTCCCAAACGGCCGCGTGACCAAGTTGGTTCAGTCCAAGCCTGATTACGTTCGGGACTTTTACGCGCTGACCCACGAGAATATGCAGACCGCCCTTCGGATCATGGCAAACCTGGCGGTCACGGGCAGCGAAAAGAGGTTAGTTCTCAGGCTGCTGCATCTGGATGAAGGCACCTCGAAATGTGATGGATGGATCGTCGTGTCACAGGAAGAATTGGCCGAGATGATCGCTGTGTCACAACCTACTTTGCATCGCAGCCTACACCGCCTTGCTGATTTGGACATGATTGAACTCGGCTATGGACGGGTGCGGTTGAAGAACAGACAGGCGCTGATCGCGAACTGCCAGACCTAAGCGTTAAGGGTTCAGCGGTGGAAGCGGTTGAGCCTGCGATTGTGGTGTTTCTGCAAGTTCCTTCATGGCCGAAATTGCAGCGGACCAATCCGGTGTTTTCTGATTGGTATCAGATGCATACCGTGCACAGCCAATCCTTGCCAACTGTGCCTCAAGTTCCCGATACCCTTGTGGATCACTGCTGCGGGTTTTCCAGGTTTCCAGCGCTGAATAAGCTGCGGAAATATCATGGGCCTTTAGCGCGCGTTGCAATTCCGCCAGAGCAAATGCAGGCGATGCGCGATATGCTTGGTGCCGCGCGTCTTTCCAAGTGCGAAAGCGCGGTGTGCCCCAACGCAAAGACGCCCAAAAAACAATTGCCGCCAATCCCAACCAAAGCGCATATTCAACCATCCTGTCCGTCGACAGAGGGTTCGACCTGGGCGCGGTGAGCGTCAGATCCACACCCGGTACTTCAACTGTCTCGACCGCGTCAGTTGACAGATTGAACCACTGGATGGACACGGGCGGCAGCTGCGCTTGGCCGCCATCTTGGGCAAGGTACACTACCTCGTCGACCCGTTGGCCGGACAGAATACTTCGATCCTCGGTTTCAGTTAAGCGTGGTTCCTTGGGGTAAGGGCGCAGCAGAGGTTCTTGATATTTAGGAATAAGTTTCGGAATAAGGATCGGGCTGGTGCCGGTTATACGCGCTGTTAACCGCCGTGTAATCGCATCTCCGGCCTGCATCTCAGTCACGCCCTCAACCTCTTGCTCCAATTCAAAACCCGTCGCGATGATCAGAGGGTTCAGATTGGCTGCACCGTCTGGGACAACAGCATTGATTGCGATCGGTGAAAGCGGGACCGAGACTTGTATTGGAGCATTCGTTTCAGGGTCGGCAAACGTCACCTTCATGTCGGTGACGCCAAGGCTGATTTGCCCGGCAAGCAGAGGGTAAATGCGATAGCTGCGCTGAACCCCGGACCATGTTTCACCGTTCACGGGCTCACTGACGGGACCTGATGCGCGTTCAGGAAGCCGGACCAACAGGTTTTCCTGTTCCAATGACGGGAAGACGGGAGGAGACGGCATGAACGTAGGAACCAGTACCTTGATGCGCACGATCCCCGGTTGCCCCACGATCACGTTTTCGGTCGGCGTCTCCACCGTCACTTGAGGTTGGATTGCAGTTGTTCCTTGCGAAAGCACTGCGCTGGGTAACAAAAGCAGCAGGAGGAGAAGGCGCTTCATTGCGTTCGCTCCTGATTTTCCAACAAGAACCGATTGCGCAGAAAGTCCTGCATGTCTGTGTCGATGGCGCTGATCCATTGATCCGCGGAAAGGGGCTGGCTGCCGTCGGTTTGGGCTTGAATGGTTGTGTTTTCGCCCCGACCTGCGTCGTTGTCGAATACGGTGTCATCCGCGCCGATACCTGCCTCTTCACCGGTATCAGATTGTTCGCGAGTGGTTTCAACATAGTCCAAAATGGCCGTGGCAACTTCAAGATTATGTTGCGCATCCGGCCAGTTAGGGCGACGCTCTAACGCAGTTTCAAAGGCCGAAATAGCTGGTCTGTATTCCCGGTTTCGGATGCGTGCCATTCCCTCGGCGAAGGCTGCTTCAGGCGTTTTAAGTTCCGCAAAGATCGCCGCGGCCTCGGGGTATTGGCCTGCTTTTAGACGAGCGTAACCTTCGTGATATGGGTCTTCGAACAACTCTGCCGCATCAGCAAAGCGCTTTTGGTTCATGGCGATCTGGCCCTGTTGGTCGGGCGTCAGGAACCAATCGCGCCATCCGTCGGCATTGGCCGGGCCAGACGGTTGAACAAGGAATAGCCCCAGCATGGCCCACCGGATAACCCAACCCCGCCTGAACCAAAGAAGGGACAACAGCGCAGCTGGCCAGGCCAGAATCCACCCTCGGTCTTGCCAATCAAGCCGGTCCTCGTCATCCAGAGCATCGACATAAGCTGTCTGTATTTGCCTCAGCAGTCGCGTGACATCCCGGTCATCAGTTGAAAACGGGACCACTTCGGCGTTTTTCAGGGTGTTGAGCTGAACGATTTCCTGGCTGTCAGGCAGCATAGTCAGAAAAAACATCTGCGATGACGCGGTTTCGAATTCTGGAATCTGCGAGGGGTCTAGATCATCCAGAACAAACAGCACTGCGCCTGGTGTCTGACTTTCATCCAAGATGCTTTGCGCCAGTACTAAAGCGTCTCCTGCGGCATCTCCGGACTTTGGCATCACGGCAGGGGTCAGGCCCTCCAGCAATGGACGCAAGATGTTCGCATCCTCGGTCAGCGGTGCAACTCGGTGAGATGAGCCTGCATAGGCAATCAAAGCGGTCTGTGCGCCAGACCGTGCGTCGATGATATCGGTGATCTTAAATTTCGCCCGTTGCAGGCGCGACGGGGTCAGATCGGTCTCTTCCATGCTGTCGGTAACTTTCAAGGCGATCACCAAGGGGGCCGTATCCGCGATCAGAGGGTTGGCCGCCCGCGTCCAGGTCGGACCAGCAGCGGCCAGCGTGAGTAGAACGGCGACTGTCATGGCAACGTCGATCGGATAGATCCGGCGGTTTGCTTCGGCACCTAACAAAAGTGCTTTAGCCAAATGAGGAGCTATACCAGCAGGCAGGTCAGATAGCCCCTTGTGTTTCGGGCGGATCGCCCACCACAGCACTGCGATTGGGATTAGGAATAGAAGGTAAATTACTCTGATAAAATGAAATTCAGTCACAGCGTCGATCATGTCGCTCTCCTGTGACGTTGTGCGAAATGAAAGCCGGTCGAACTGCAAAGAAAAACGATCAGCGCCATCAGCAACGGGTAATGCGTCAGGCTTTCGCGTGGGCGGTAGCTTTGGGTTTCGACAATTCTGGGGTTTTGTTCATCAATTCGCTGGTATGTGTCGCTCAGCGCGGCCTGATCGTTGGCAAAGAAATACTCGCCACCAGTACGATCCGCGATGGCTTGCAGCGCTTCCAGATCCACACGGTCTTCGCCAGTGGCGTCAGGATCACCAACGCCGATGGTATAAATGACCACACCATTATCCGCAGCGATGGCTGCAGCGTTGGCGGGCGTCATGCGGCTGGACGTATCCGCGCCGTCGCTGAGTACAATCATCAAACGCTGATCTACCTCGCTTGAGTCAAAGATACGTATTCCAAGCCCGATCGCATCACCCAAAGCCGTATTCGGACCCGCCATGCCGACTTGAGTTTGATCCAGGAACCCATTCAAACTATTAAGGTCTTCGGTAAATGGTGCCTGTACGAAGGCGCGGGTACCAAAGATAATAAGCGCCATCCGGTCACCCTGACGCTCGGCAATAAATGCGCGCAACACGTCTTTGACAGCAGCAAGGCGCTGCTTGGGCGTTCCATCTGTGGATTGGAAGTCGCGCTGATCCATCGACCCTGAGATGTCGAGAGCCAACACAACGTCCCGCGCAGATTTTTCGACTACAATAGGATCAGCCAGTTTTTCAGGACGAGCAAGGGCTGTAACAAGCAGCAGCCAGATCAAAGTGGCCACGAATGCTTGCAGCATTGACCGCTGTGAGATCATAGACCCCGATTGCGGATCAGCCCCTGCAGCCTCGGCGACATGGCGAAAAAACGGGATGCGAATTGCGCTGGTCTGTTCGCGATGCGGTGGAACAAACCAATAGACCAACAGCGGCAAGGGCAACATCAGAAAAACCCAGGGCGCGGCGAATGAAATCATCTGCGCCCTCCTTCAGGTTTGTGGCTTTGTATCCAGACCCGTGCCATATGTGACAGTTCCGGGCTTGATGGGCTTAATCTGTAGGGCCCTTCGAGTAGTAGGCGAGACGCCGGGGAGGAAACCGGCATTTTTTCAGCAGTTTGCTGCAGAAAGTTTAGCCACTCTTGCCCATGCAAACTGGCAACCTTCGCGCGTGGATATGCAACAAGTGCCGTACGGCGTAAAATCTCTGCGACTTTTGCGGGGTCATCGTTCGCGGCTTGTAGATCGGCAAGTGCGGCGCGTCGGTATGCGTTGGATCGCTGATGTCCGCGAAACAAATGAAATCCCACAACAATGACTGCCATTACAACGACTGCAAGAGCCAGCCAACCCCAGGTCTGCGGTGTCATTGGAATTGGTTCAGGCACGGGCGCGGGCACCAGCATGTCGAGCAGCTCGACCAGGGATTTGCCGTCCACCTCGACGCTCATGCCCGTCCTCCGGGATGGCCGAACAATTTCAGCAATTGATCAAGGGCTGGCTCGGACGTTGTCAGCGGGACAATCGGGAAGCCATAGCGCCGTGACCAGAGTTGCAATTGCGCCAACCTATTATCCATTGCAGCCTTGATACGGCTGGACAGGTCCGGGTCGGAACTGTCGAGCTCGATTTGTTTCGTCCCATCCGAAACTGTCATCTTCAAGCCTGCGGTCAGTTGATGCGCACTAGGGTCGGAAATATTGAACAGAATAAGGTCGTTGGATTGCGCTAAGCGGCTCAGCAGGCGTTCTGATGCCCTGTCCAGACCATCGAAATCCGAAAACACACAGATCAACGCGTTGGTATGTGCAATACCGACTGCCTGTCTCAGCACGTCATTCAGCGCGATGGTCGGTTTGGGACGCAAGGACGCGTTCAAATCGCCATTCAACGCAGCGACCGACGATAAGAACCGCGTTAAGGCAGCAG
The DNA here is from genome assembly GCF_056539625.1 of Ruegeria sp. BA12. Classification (NCBI taxonomy): domain Bacteria; kingdom Pseudomonadati; phylum Pseudomonadota; class Alphaproteobacteria; order Rhodobacterales; family Roseobacteraceae; genus Ruegeria; species Ruegeria sp. BA12. The sequence continues at coordinate 1,063,329 of NZ_JBQFVF010000001.1, read as the reverse complement.
CGCGGCGTTGCGGGCGGTGTTCGGCCAGATCAGTGTCGCCGAAGACGATGCCGCCGACACGGTCACCTTGCGACAGGACGCGATGGGCCGCAATCGCGGCGGCCTCGGCGGCGATGACTGATTTCATATACACTTCGGTACCGAAAAACATCGAAACGCGTTGATCAACCAGCAGCAGGGCAGGGCGATCCCGTTCTTCGGTATAGACCCTAACATGAGGTTTTCCGGTGCGCGCCGTCACTTTCCAGTCGATAGTCCTTATGTCATCGCCGGGGAGATAGCCGCGCAATTCTTCGAAATTCAGACCGCGCCCTCGCAGCCGCGACGCATGACGGCCATTCAGGATTGAACGCGCTGGTTGTCTCGGCAAAAGGCTGAGCGCGCGCGACTTCGCGCCAAGCCGCAACAGGTGTTGGGCATCCACATGAATGCGTGGGTCATTAGGATATGTGGCGGTCTGGGCCACGAACTTCTCTCCGATCAATCAGGGCAGCGCCACTAGGCGCAGGATTTCCGTTATCACGTCATCCGGTGTTTTGGCGCTTCCTTGCGCTTCAAAGCTAAGCGTGATGCGGTGGCGGAACACGTCGTGGGCAACGGCGCGAATATCCGCGGGGTCCACATAATCGCGTTCATTCATCCAGGCATGCGCGCGTCCGCACTTGTCCAGCGCAAGCGAGGCGCGCGGACTGGCACCAATTTCAATCCAACTGGCCAGTTCATCGCTGAACTTCTCGGGTGTGCGGGTCGCCTGCACCAAATCAGCCATGTATCGATCCATTGCGTCGGACACATGAATTTTCCCTATCTCGAGCCGTGCCTGAAAAACGGCGTCTTGCGGGATCGGGGTTCGGGTCTTTCTGAATACGCCGGTCCCGGCGGCGACCTCTTCACCGCGCACCAGCCGTATAACCTCTACCTCGTCTTCGACCGGGGGGTAGGTGATCTGAACGTGCATCAGGAACCGATCCATCTGCGCTTCGGGCAGGGGATAAGTGCCCTCTTGCTCAATCGGGTTTTGCGTAGCCATCACGATGAACAAAGGCTCCATTTTGTGTGTGGTGCCTGAAACGGTGACTTGCCGTTCCTCCATCGCCTCCAACAGCGCGGCTTGGACTTTGGCAGGCGCGCGGTTGATTTCATCGGCCAGCACGATGTTGGCAAAGATCGGGCCAGGATCGAACCGGAACGTGCCGCCGTCACTGGTTTGTTGGAATACTTCGGTGCCGGTTACGTCGGATGGCAGCAGATCTGGTGTGAATTGTATCCGGCTGAATTCTGCATCAAGATTGCGCGCCATGGCTTTGACCGCACGAGTTTTTGCCAGACCCGGCAGACCTTCGATCAATAGGTTTCCGTTCGCCAGCAATCCAATTAGCAGCCGGTCAATTACCTCGACTTGCCCGATAATTGACTTGCCCATGCGAGCTTTGAGATCATTTATCTGATTAAGTGCATTCATTTATTTGGTCCAATCGTGGCCAGATGTCAGAAAAAGACATATCAGGTCTGCGCCGAAGCGGAATGGTCAGGAATATTTAATAATGATCGAAGGTTAGCAGCGTTATCGCCACCAATCCACTATGAAATCCGGGCCGCTAATTGTTGCAGGTCGTTCTGCAATTCGGGGCGAATATCGCCGTGGTTCGGCGTGTCGCACAAGCTTTCGAACCAGTGTCGCGGAGGGCGTTTTCCAGCCGCGCGGCTCCAGGTCAGGTCACCCAGCACCGATCGCGCTTTGGCATTTAGTGTCTCGGGTATGTCGATCTTGTTCAGAGTCGCCCAAACGCCGCTCCACAGCCGTGCGACGGACCAGGGGTTATATCCGCCACCACCCAGGACCAACAGTCGGGGCGCCATTTCGCGCAAGTTGGCAACAGCCCGCCAGTGGGCGTTGTTCGTTAAAGTCAGACGCGACAGCGGGTCCTCGGCCACGGCATCCGCGCCGCATTGCATTACGATGGCCTGTGGTCGAAATGATGCGGTCGCGGGTAGGATAAGTTGATCAAGAATGGCATCGAATTCGTCATCATTGAGGTTTCGCCCAACTGGAAGGTTGAACGCCGCCCCACCTGCGTTGTCGGTCAAAGTTCCGCTGAACGGCCAACGCCGCGCTTCGTGAACCGAGATCATGCGAACCTTAGTTGAACCGCGAAAGGCGGCCTCGACCCCGTCGCAATGATGCGCATCGATATCAACATAGACGATCCGGTCGAGGCCGTTCTTCAGCAAGGTCAGGATCGCCAAAACCGGGTCGTTCAGATAACAAAACCCGTTGGCGCGGTCCGGCAGGCCGTGATGTGTGCCGCCGGCCGGGCTATAGACGATGCCTCCATCACGGACCAGCTCTGCCCCCAACATTGACCCACCAGCGGCGGTTGCGGGACGTCTGTACATTTCGGTGAATACTGGGTTCGACAATGTGCCCAGCGCGTATTTCGCCCGCGTTTCATCCGATACGGCCTGATCACGCTCAGCCTGTTGCAACGCTTCGATATAATCAGGTGTATGAAATGCGTGAAGTGCAGCAGGTTTTGCGCACGGGCTGACGCGATAGTTCGAACTCGTCAACCACCCTAGCGCCCGGCACAGATCCATGACGGTAGACACGCGCGGAATGGCCAGCGGGTGTTTTGAACCATAGGTCGAGCTGCGATAGGTCTCGGATCCGATGAACAGGGGCGCAGGCATCGTCTAGCTAGCGACACCATGGCGGATGTCTTCCCCCAGCCTTCCGTCCAGAGACATCAGGATCGCAATCGGACGCAGGGCCGGAATATGGCTAAAGACGATCAGGATACAAACGGTGAGCGGCACGCTGAGGAACGCCCCGATCAAACCCCAGATCGTGGTCCAGAACATCAGCGCCAGAATGACCAGAAAGGTGGACATGTTCAGCGAACGTCCCAGCAGCGCGGGGTCCAGAAAGTTGCCGATCAGGAATTGAAGCGTGCCGCAGCCCAAGATGATCATCAGGAATGGTCCGATGCTTTCAAACTGCACTAACGCGATCAGGGATGGGAAGATCACCGCGATGATCGAGCCGATGGACGGGATGAAGTTCAGCGCGAAGGTCAGGACGGCCCAGGTCTCGGCGAATTCCAGTCCAAGTATCTTGAAGACTGAGTAGCTGATGCTTGCTGTGATCAGGCTGATCAGTGTTTTCACCCCGACATAGCGTTGCAGGCTGAACGAGATCGCATCCAGAATGGCAGCGAATTCGATACCCGTTTTGGGATCGCCCGCGGCCAGTTGAATCTTTTTGCGAAAGGCCAATCGTTCGGCCATCAGGAAGGCGACATAAAGGCTGATCAGGAAAAACTGGTTCAGCAGGGATGTAGCGCTGCCCAACAGAACGCGCGCGATATAAGACATGTCGATGTTGATCAGGTTGTCGCGGATAAATGTGGTCACGTCATTGCCAACCCAACCGGTGACGCGGTTGACCGTCTCGTCGAACTGGTTTTCGTAAGTGCCGATCGTGCGGGCGAATTGGGTGGCCTGACTGCCCAAAATATACATGATCACGAACAACCCGGCCAAAACGACGGTGACACCGGCCAAATTGGCCAACCACACCGGCATTCGGGTCAGGGCGATGATCCGGTCGCTCAGTGCGATGATCAGGACATTGACCAGCAAGGCCATTGTCAGCGGGATCAGAAACGCGGAACCAGCGTATAGCCCCAGCACCAGCAGCGTTGCCACAATCGACACGTCGCGCACAACGGAAAGCTTCAGCTTTGTCGGTGTTGTGGTTTCGTCATTGTCCAGTGTCATAGCTTGGCCTGTCTCGGGAACTGTCCTTGGCGCGTATAGCGATCCTGCACAGCAGAGCCGGATTATGCAATGCGTCCAAACCTTTGTCTGAGATTATTTGGGTAGTTCGCGGGATTGCCGGTTCTTTGGGTGCCACAGGCAGGTTAGGCTTTGGGAATGAACGCGCGTGTGATTCCTTATTTGAGCCGACCGGTTCGGGCACTTTGGGTGGCTATTGTCCGCTTTGACGCCAAGAACGGCTTCGTCATGAGCAGCCATGTCGCCATGTCTCTAATGTTGGCGCTTTTTCCGTTTGCCCTGTTTACCGTGGCTTTGGCAGGTTCACTGTCACAGGATTACGTCACCGACGAATTGATCGAGCTGATTTTTGGTGCCTGGCCAAAAGATGTGGCCGGGCCGATTGTGGCTGAACTGCGCTCGGTCCTGACGGAATCCGGTTCAGGGGTAATCACTTTGGGCGGTTTGCTGGCGGTGTTTTTTGCCTCAAACGGGGTATTGGCCGTGCGCAAGGCCATGAATCAAGCCTATCACGACCACGACAGCTGGCCGTTTTGGAAAACGCGGCTGTTGTGTCTGGGGCTGGTGATTGTTGGTGGTCTTACAATCATGATCATAGCGGCGGTCGAAGTGGTTCTGCCAGTCTATACGCAGTTGGTGTCCGAGAAGACGGATGTGAACGTGTCCGATTGGTTGTCGGTGGATCGTCTGCGCTGGACTTTCACGGTAGCCGTTCCCGCAGGTGTTGTTGTCCTGGCACATCTGGTCTTGCCAACGGGACGGCACAAGCTGCGCCAGATTCTGCCGGGCGTTGTGCTGACGCTTGCCCTTTGGGCTGCGGGTGGTTGGGGGTTTTCGGTTTATATCGCGCAGTTCGCCTCATACAGCGCTACCTACGCAGGTCTGGCCGGGGCGATGGCCGCGCTGATCTTTCTGTATCTGTGTGCCGCGATGCTGATCCTGGGCGCCGAATACAACGGGGCGTTGATGGATATGCAGGATGAACTGGGCGGGCAGGCGGCGTGAGAACAGCAATTTTTCTTTTCGGGCTGCTGGCACCGTTATTCGCATTTGCTCAATCGCCCGAGTATGTCGGCTCGGACCAATGTATCGCGTGCCACAAGGCTGAGGCCGAGGCCTGGTCTGCATCCCATCACGCTTTGGCCTGGACAAAATTAGAAGATGGGCACGTCGCGGCTGATTTTGATGATACGCGGGTTGATCATGATGGCATGTCGACAGAGTTCAGTCAGACAGGCGATACGTTGCAGGCCCGCGTGACCGAAAAGGATGGCACTACAACCCTCTACGATCTGCATTCGGTGGTCGGTATTGAACCGTTGCAGCAATACTTGTTCGAAACCGAATCCGGTCGTTTGCAGAGTTTCGATGTGGTTTGGGATACGGACGAACAACGCTGGTATCACCTCTACCCCGATCAGGATCTTCCGCCGGATGATGGGTTGCACTGGACCGGACCATATAAAAATTGGAATGCCCGGTGCGCCGAATGCCACGCGACAGGGTTTGAAAAGAATTACGATGGGCAGACCCGCAATTACAGCTCAGTTCAGGCTGAGATTGGGGTCGGGTGCGAGGCCTGCCATGGCCCATCCTCGGCCCATATCGACTGGACGCAAGGAAAAAACATCAGCGCTGATCTGAGCGCGTTTGGGTTCACCATGGATTGGGGAAAAGGCCAGACTGAGGTGGAAATCCAGCAATGCGCCGGTTGCCATTCCCGGCGTGAAGCACACGGCGATGGAAACCCGGTGCCGGGAACGCCCTATCATGACGCTTATAACCTGTCGGTGCTACGCCCAGGCCTCTATCACCCTGACGGCCAGATTTTGGACGAAGTCTATGTCTACGGTTCATTCCTGCAGTCCAAGATGTATGCACAGGGCGTCGGGTGCATGAATTGCCATGACCCGCACAGTGCCGAACTGAAAGCCGAAGGCAATGGCGTGTGTACCCAGTGCCATTCCCCGGCGGGAAATCCAGTTTTCCCGACCCTGACGGCCAAAGATTACGATACACCGGCGCATCATCATCACCCGGACGACAGCGCAGGCGCCCAGTGCGTATCCTGTCATATGATCGAGCGGGTATATATGGGTGTCGATTGGCGACGCGATCACAGCTTTCGCATCCCGCGCCCTGATCTGGGGTTGGGGCAGGACGCCTGTACCGATTGCCACCAATCCGAAGATCAAGCCTGGGCCGCGGGAAAAATCCAAGGGTGGTTTCCTGACTCCACCCAACGTCGTGAGCATTTCGGGACGACGTTTCAGGTTGCTCTGACCGGGCAGGCTGACGGGCCAGAGGCTTTGCTGGAAATAGCGACTGACCCGAACATGGCTGGCATCGTGCGCGCCACGGCGGCGTATCTGCTGCAGCCCTTCGCGTCGCCCGAGGTTGCGGCAAAAACGGCACCATTGTTGTCGGACACTAACCCCTTAGTGCGCGCCAACGCAGCACCGTTGCAACGTGAGGCAGCGCTGCCGGACCGGGTGGGGCGGTTGGAACCGTTGCTTTCTGACCCGATGCGCAACGTGCGTATTTCGGCAGCCAAAGAGTTCCTGAACATTCCGGCTCAGGCGCTGACGCCAGATCAGCAAACACAAGTGGCGCAGAGCATGGCCGAATGGCAGGGTGCAATCGGGAACCGGCTGGATTTCCCTGAAACCCATCTTGTTTTGGGTGGAATGGCGTTGACGTTCCGCAACGCACCTGCGGCTGAGCTAGCCTTTCGCGAAGTTGTCACCCTTGACCCACAGCGCGCCGAGGCCTGGCCAATGTTGGTGCAGTTGGCGCAGATTAATCGTGGGCCACAGGCCGCGCGCACCGTACTGCAAGAGGGGCTAGACATACTGCCTAAAGATCCGGGATTGCTGCAGCTCAAGGCTCAGCTGACCCCGTAAACCGGCATGGCGTGGCCCGGATTTTGCCACGTTCCCGACTAATTATTGGGTTAACCATGGGTCAAGCTAGAAACACCGCCAGACCCTAAGGTGACCCATGTCTGACAAACCGGTTCACACATCGCAGCTGCAAAATCCTTTGTCCCTGGGCCAGAGGATCGCTGAACTGCAGGCGAGAAAGCCAGAATATATCAACCATGGCGAAGCCCTGCTGTTGCAAAGCACAGCTGCCGCGTCGCTGCGCGAGCAATTCCTGACCGGTGATCGAAGCTGGCTTGATGATTAAGTCAGCCGCGGAATCCCGTGGCGACAACAAATTTCTCGGAACTGTCAGACCGTGACGCAGGGGGCTTTACGTTTGCCACCTTTTCGAACTTTTGCTTCAACAACTTTTGCAGATCGCCCTCGGCCCCCCCGGCCAGAACCTTGGCGACAAACGTGCCGCCTTCTTCCAGCACGTCGAAGGCAAAATAGGCCGCGGTTTCGCACAGGGCCATGATCCGTAGGTGATCGGTTTGCTTATGCCCGGACGACGACGCCGCCATATCGGACATCACGACATCTGCCTTGCCGCCCAGCCAGGCTTTGACCATTTCGTCGGCATCGTCTTCCATGAAGTCCAGCACATGCGCCTCGGCACCTGCGACCGGTTCAACCTCTTGTAAGTCGACGCCCAGAACGGTTCCAATCCGTTTGCCAGATCGCTCGCCCAGCGCATTGACGCGTTTAACGGCTACCTGCAGCCAGCCACCGGGCGCACAACCCAGATCGACCACGCGCGCACCGGGAACGAGAAAGCGGAACTTGTCATCCAGTTCCAAAATCTTATAGGCCGCACGTCCGCGATAGCCATCCGCTTGCGCGCGCTTCACATACGGGTCGTTCAACTGCCGCTCAAGCCAACGGGTCGAGCTGAGCTTGCGCCCGCGCGCAGTCTTGACCTTGACCTTCAGGTCGCGCTGTCCGCGACCCGAGTTGTTTTTGCCACTTGGTGTCTTCGCCATTAGAACGGTCCGTCTTCCAATACACCGTCCGCACTCATCTGCGCATAAAGCAGGCCTTCGCGCAGCCCACGATCCGCCACGGAAAGGCGGTCAGTGGGCCAGCAGCGAAGCAATGCCTGCAAAATGGCTGAGCCGGACATGATCAGGGCCTGCCGGTCATCGCCGATACGCGGATCTCGCCGCCGCCCCAGTGGGCCGAGTTCTAAGTATCCCCGTATGACTTTGTCAATCTGATCGCTGGTCATGCGCAAACCGTCCACTTTGGTCCGGTCATAACGCTTTAGCCCCAGATGCGAGGCGGCCACGGTCGTTACCGTGCCGCTAGTACCGACAATCTGAAACCCTTCGCGGGCCTGTTCGTCCTTGTAAGGGGCAAAATCGGCCAGGTTTTCTTCAAAAAACCAGCTCATCAGCGCGAAACGAGCCGAGTCGTCTTCGACATCATTGAACTGGTCACGCAGAGTGGCCACCCCCAACGGAACGCTGATCCAATCCACCACTTTTGCTGCCGGGAAAGGGCTATCGGCTGTATGAAACCCGTGGTGCAGCCGCATAATCGCCGCCGGACGATCCCGACGCGGTACGGAAGAGACGTCGATCCACACCAACTCGGTCGAACCGCCGCCGATATCTACGACCAATAGCTGTTCGGTCTTGGTCGACACCAGCGGCGCACACGAGATCACGGCCAGGCGGGCCTCTTCCTCGGGCTGGATGATTTCCAGAGTCAGGCCAGTTTCGCGTTTTACCTGCCGGATGAAGTCGCGAGAATTCTTGGCGCGCCGACAGGCCTCGGTCGCGACCAGGCGCATCCGTTTGACCTTGTTTCGCTTCAGTTTCTGCTGACAGATGCGCAGTGCCTGAATGGTGCGCGCCATCGACGACCGAGACAGCCGTCCGGTCCGTTCCAGCCCCGCGCCCAGTTGCACGGATTTGGAAAAGCTGTCTACCACATGAAACCCGCTACCCTTGGGTTGGGCTATCAACATGCGGCAGCTATTTGTTCCCAGATCCAGCGCCGCATATAACGCATCTGGATCGGGTCTTGCCGGCGCGGGGCTTTCGACCGCCTTGGGGAACGCGCCCGCACCTTTGGGACGCTTGGGCGCCATCTTCAACGCCCTCCGATTTTCGAGTTACCCCGACCATAGGTCGGCCAAATGTTTCGTGCAAGACGCTCATTAAAGTGATGAGTATTTTGATGTGCGCATTTGCGCGAGAATTGGGTACAAGCGCCGTATCCTGTAGGGGTGCAAAAACGTCGCTTGAAAGACTGCTTGTGTCGAAAATCGACCGACCTTGGCCCATATAGAAGTCTAGAACCGATCCATCTGGTTAGGAGGAATCAACGGCAATGCCTGACGTCACCATCGTATACTGGCGCGATATTCCCGCCCAAGTCATCGTCGGCAAAGGCCGTCGTGGCGCAAAGCGGCAGTTGGAGGAGCGGTTCGAACAAGCCATCGACCGGGCTGCGATGAAAGTGAACGCCAAGGACAGCGATGCCTATCTGGCCGAGTGGCGCAAGGCCGAACCCTTTGCTGTCGAGGGCGACCCGTCCGAGATTGCCGAGGCCGAGGCCGTGCGTTTGGAAACGGAATACGATCAGGACCGCATCAAGGCTCTGATCGCCAATGACGGTTGGGCATGAGCCCAAAATCTATATGGGAGGCCGCAATGGCTTTGCTGAACTTCAAGAAACGTGATGCGGTCGAAAACGGCCCTGTGAATCCGACCGTCGAAGCCTTTTTGCAAGGCTATTCGATCGAGGTGATGCCGCGCACCGCCGAAAAGGTCGAAGATTTCCGCGCGCTGTTGCCCGAAGGCACTCGCGTCTACATCGCCCATATTGAGGGCACGCCCATCGAAGATATGGTCAAGACCGCCAAGCGGATCGCCGACGAAGGTTATCCCGTGATGCCCCATTTCCCGGCGCGGATCATCAAGGATGCGGCAACGTTAGAGAACTGGATCTCGATGTATCAGGGCGAAGCGGGCGTTGATCAAGCGCTGTTGCTGGCCGGTGGTGTCGCCAATCCGCACGGTGATTTCGACAGCTCGATGCAACTGCTGGAATCCGGCCTGTTCGACAAGGCAGGCTTCAAGCGTATGCACGTGGCGGGCCACCCCGAGGGCAACAAGGACATTGACCCGGACGGCTCGACCAAGAATGTCGACGACGCGCTGCGTTGGAAACAGAAATTCAACGAAACCACGGATGCGGAAATGGCTCTGGCAACCCAGTTTGCTTTCGATGCTAAGCCGATCATCGCATGGGCCGACAGCCTGAAAGAAGCGGGCATCGATCTGCCGATCCATATCGGCATCGCGGGCCCGGCCAAGCTGCAGACCTTGATCAAATTCGCCATCGCCTGCGGTGTTGGCCCGTCGCTGAAGGTTCTGCAAAAACGCGCTATGGATGTCTCGAAGCTCTTGCTGCCGTATGAACCGACCGATGTTGTGACTGAGCTGGCCAACCACAAAGCGACCAACCCGGATTTCAACATCACCAACGTACACTTCTTCCCGCTTGGTGGCATCAAGACCAACGCCAACTGGGCGATCAATAACGGCGGCGCTTCGGCAAAGCCTGCAAACGCTTAAGGAACGGACATGACCCGTACAGTCGTAGAATCAAAAACAAAAACAGCCGTCCTGGGATTTGACGAACCGTTTTGCGTCATCGGTGAGCGGATCAACCCGACCGGTCGTAAAAAGCTGGCTGCAGAGCTGGAAGCGGGCGATTTCTCAACCGTTGAGAAAGACGCCATCGCACAGGTCGCCGCAGGGGCCACCGTGTTGGATATCAACGCAGGCGTTGTCTACAACTCGAACCCCAACCCGAACGAGACCGAGCCGCCGCTGATGCGCAAGATTGTCGAGCTGGTACAGGGGCTGGTCGATGTGCCGCTGTGCGTTGACTCCTCAGTTCCCGGCGCTTTGGAAGCGGGTTTGGAAGCCGCGGAAGGTCGTCCACTGCTGAACTCGGTCACCGGCGAAGAAGAGCGGTTGGAAATGGTTCTGCCGCTGGTCAAAAAGTACAACGTTCCAGTCGTTGCGATCTCGAACGACGACACCGGTATTTCAGAAGATCCCGATGTGCGGTTCGAGGTTGCCAAAAAGATCGTCGAGCGTGCCGCTGATTTCGGCATCCCGGCCCATGACATCGTCGTTGACCCGCTGGTTATGCCCATCGGTGCGATGGCAACCGCAGGCCAGCAGGTGTTCGCTCTGGTCCGTCGCCTGCGCGAGGAACTGGGCGTGAACACCACTTGCGGTGCGTCCAACATCTCGTTCGGTCTGCCGAACCGTCACGGCATCAATAACGCGTTCCTGCCGATGGCAATGGGCGCTGGCATGACCTCGGCGATTATGAACCCGGTCGCCTTGCCGGTGACGCAGAAAAAGATTGCCGAGAAGAAAGAGGCCGTCACAGCCGCTGGCATCATCCTGCCCGAAGGCATGGATGACGAGGCTTTCGTCCAGATGTTTGGCCTGGGTTCGACCAAGCCGCGCGCTGGCAAGGAAATGGAGGCCATTCGTGCCGCCAACCTGCTGACCAATAACGACCCGCATGGCGGGGAGTGGATCAGGTTCAACAAAGCGCCGGACGAAGCTGGGGCCGCAGGCGCTGCTGGCGGCCGTCGCGGTGGTGGTCGTCGTCGCCGCGCGTCCTGAACCGGACACTATATACAGTGAAAAGGCTGGGCCTCGCGCCCAGCCTTTTTCGTTCTTGATACCAATCAAGGCTAAGGCGAGGGTGGCGGGTCAGACTGACTGGGACAGATGACGAAGGACCAGCGCAATCATGACCCGACATCACCCCCCAAAGCTCGCCGACGCGGACTTGAACCTGAAATTGGGCAAGCAGAGCTATTTCAAGAAATTGGCCGAGTTGCAGGCGCAGTTGGCGCTGATCCAACAGGCGTTTCTGTTTCACGGAACCAAGGGCGTGCTGGTCTTTGAAGGATGGGATGCGGCAGGCAAGGGCGGCACGATCCGACGGATCAGTCAGGCTCTGGATCCACGCAGTTTCAAAGTGTGGCCAATTGGGGCGCCCCGGAACTATTACCTGAACCGTCACTACCTGTTGCGGTTTTGGGAGAGGTTGCCACCTCAAGGCGCGATCTCTGCCTTTGATCGCAGTTGGTATGGCCGGGTGCTGGTCGAACGGATCGAGAAGTTCACCCCGGAAGAGCGCTGGCGCGCAGCCTATCGCGAGATCAACGATTTTGAACGCATGCTGGTGGATGACGGCACCCGCATCGTAAAGCTGTTCTTTCACATTTCTCAGCAAGAACAGATGGAGCGGTTCACCGAACGCCTACGCAACCCGATGAAGCGGTGGAAACTGACCTATGAGGACTTTCGCAACCGCGAACGATGGGCCGAAGCAGAAGTTGCCGTAGATGAAATGTTGGCCCGTACCTCAACCGATGTCGCGCCATGGTGTGTGATCCCTGCCAACAACAAGAAATATGCAAGAATCAAAGCTATGCAGGCAATTGTTGACGCGTTTTCGAAAGATATCGACCTGAACCCGCAGCATCTGGATCAGCGCACGCTGGATGCGGCATGCGAGGTGCTGGATGTGGATCAATCCCTGATCGACGACCTGCGTGCCCGGACCGAGTAAAATGGGAGCAGAGATGGAAAGACGCTTGCGGTTAATCAATCGCTGGTGCTATTCAGCGCCACGCGGCGGGTATGATGTAATGGTAGCCTGTCAGCTTCCCAAGCTGAACGCGCGGGTTCGATTCCCGCTACCCGCTCCAATCACTCAGATTTTCGCGCCTGAAACAGGTTGATCAAAGCTGGGATTTCGACCGTGTTTTCAGACGCATACGGTTGAAATGCCTTTGTAATTCCTTGTTGGATATTCAATACGTCCTCGGCATCCCCTTCAAAATAGGCGATCAGACGGGCCGCCGGACCGATACGTGTACACAAGGTTGCGCAATCCTCGATCGTTCCGCGAATGCGCAGTAAGACAGGTACTTGTTCGACACGAATATCGGTCAGGCCAGCCTGGTCCAGTAGGCCAGAGACCCGTTCGAGGTCATGAAAGGCCAATGGGCCGGGGGCGTTTCGATCCATTACAGGTGGGTTGCCCAGTCGGGAACATGCGATGATATGCGGTGTCTTGAACCAGGGATTTCCGTCTAATGGTCCCCAAGCGGCAAAGGTCATCTGACCACCCGGCTTCAACGCACGTGCCATGTTGGCAAAGGCAGCGACCGTGTCTTCAAAAAACATCACCCCAAAACGCGAGATCATTGCGTCGCGATCTGCCTCGACAAACCGGTGGGTCTGGGCATCGGCATGTTGGAGGTCGATATTTAACAACCCTTTTTCGATGGCACGTTGCCCCGCGCGGTCCAGAAATGGCTGCGAGAAGTCCGCCGCCAGTACGTGACCGCTTTCGCCTACGGACTCTGCCGCCCTGACGCTGCTTGCACCGGTGCCGCAGCCGATATCTAGCACCCGCATGCCGGGTTGTAGCCCGGCTCGGTCTAGGACCAGATCAAGAACCGGGGCCAACATTTCATCCATCTGCTCTTCAAAGGTTAGCCAATTGGCGCCAGAGGGAGAATTGCTCCAGAATTCGGCCTGTTCTTCGTTCGCTGCTTGCATGATCGCCTCCCTCAGGTGACGCGACTATGACCGGCGTCGGCGTCGGCGACCAGACTTTTCATCGGCCCCTCCGGCCGAGTTGAAGGTAGGTGAGGGCAGGGTGACCACCTGCGACAGCTCCGGGAACGGATCGGTTTTGTGCGGGATAGCGTTTGCGGCGACGAAATGATCCTGGAACTTGGGTTCAATTGCGGTTTCAACCTTGGTGATCTCGCGCACGACGCGCTCGATTTCCGACCGGGCGGTGATGTTACACAGCGCAATCCGCGCACCGGTGCCCGCCGCATTGCCCGCGCTTGAGACCTTGTCCAGCGGCGCGTCGGGGATCATGCCCAGAACCATCGCGTGTTTGGTCGAAATATGCGCACCGAAGGCTCCGGCCAGTACCACGCGATCCACTTTATCGACCTCCATGACATCCATCAGAAGGCGCGCACCGGCATAAAGCGCGGATTTGGCCAGCTGGATGGCACGGATGTCGCCTTGGGTCACGGTTATGCGCGGGCCGCCCTCGGCGCTGGCGTCATGGATCAGGTAGGCATGGGTGCGGCCTTCAGGCACGCAGCGCGTGGTGCCAGTTTGTTCGGCCGACCCAATTAGACCGCTTTCATCCAGCAACCCGGCGATGCGCATTTCAGCGACCGCCTCGATGATGCCCGAACCACAGATGCCGGTGATACCGGTGGTGGCAACGTCCTGATCGAAGCCATCTTCGTCAGACCATTTCTCCGAACCAATAATGCGGAAGCGGGGTTCCTTGGTAACGGGGTCGATCTCGATCCTTTCAATGGCTCCGGGGGCGGCCCTTTGGCCGGAACTGATCTGTGCGCCTTCGAATGCAGGACCTGTGGGCGAGGAACAAGCCAGAACGCGGCTGGTGTTGCCCAGCAGAATTTCGGCGTTGGTGCCGACATCGACGATCAGAACGAGGTCTTCGGATTTTCCGGGCTCCTCGGACAGGGCAACGGCGGCACAGTCGGCGCCGACATGACCCGCGATGCAGGGCAGGATATAGACCTGCGCGCGTGGGTTCATTTTCGTCAGGTCCATCTCACGCGCGGGCAGAGACATGCTTTCCGACGTGGCCAGAGCAAACGGCGCCTGACCAAGTTCAACCGGGTCCAACCCCAGCAATAGATGGTGCATGACTGGGTTGCAGACGAACACGGTCTCGACAATCAGGTCCGCGTCAATCCCGGCCTCTTTAGCAATCGAGGTGGACAGGTCATTGATCGCCTCGCGCACGGCTTTTGTCATTTCCTGATCGCCGCCGGGGTTCATCATCGAATATGACACGCGGCTCATCAGATCTTCGCCAAAGCGGATCTGTGGATTCATCAGGCCCGATGATGCCTTGACCTCACCTGTTTCCAGATCGGTCAGGTGGGCGGCAATGGTGGTTGAGCCAAGGTCAATAGCCAGCCCATACAACCCGCTTTCATGGAGGCCGGGCCATATTTCAACGACCTTCGCGACCGAATCCTTGTGCCCTTTGTGAACAGCAACGGTAACTTCCCATTTACCTTTGCGCAGAACCGGCTGCAGCTTGGACATCAGCGACAGATCGGCTGTGACGGCATCGATGTGCCACTGTTCGCGCAAGGCACGCTCCAGCCGCTCCAGATCGCCTGTGGGTGAGTGCATATCGGGCTCTTCCACCACCACAAAATACAGCCGGGTTGCCGGATCCATGGTGATGGCGCGCGCGGTGGCAGCCTTGCGGACGACCTGCCGGTGTACCTGGCTTTCAGGTGGTACGTCGATCACGATGTCGCCCTGAACCGTCGCCTGACAGCCCAGACGGCGACCGGTTTTCAACCCGCGCTTGTCGTCGTAACGCTGTTCGACCGCGTTCCATTCGCTCAGCGCGTCATCGGATACAGTCACGCCGTGCTTGGGAAACTCTCCATAGCTGGGCGTGATCTGGCATTTTGAACAGATCCCGCGCCCGCCACAGACCGAATCCAGGTCGACGCCCAACTGCCGGGCAGCGGTCAGAACCGGGGTGCCGACGGGGAAATGCCCGCGTTTGCCCGAGGGGGTAAAGACAACAAGGGGATCGGTGGTCATATCTGGCCTGCCTTTTTGTATTCGCGCGTTTGCCGGCAAGATATGGGTTTGTGCGCAAAGGGAAAGGGCATTCCGCGGCACGTTTTGGATAATGAACGTCGTTTTTTACTGTGGTAGCGGCTTGCGGGGGAAAACTAGTTTAGGTCAGGGGCTTTTCCTTGGGATGAATCCATGTAATAGGGTCACCGCCAAACGGGCTTTTGCATGAGGTTAGTAGATGCAGATTCGTGAGGCACTTACCTTTGACGACGTACTCTTGGTTCCGGGGGCATCGACGGTGCTGCCTGCGACGGCGGACACGACCACGCGCGTGACCCGTGAGATTACCATGAACATCCCGCTGCTCAGCTCGGCCATGGACACGGTGACCGAGGCGCGCATGGCCATTGCCATGGCGCAGGCCGGTGGCATTGGCGTTATTCATAAGAACCTGACAACCGAAGAACAGGCCCGCGAAGTGCGGCGGGTCAAGCGGTTTGAGTCCGGCATTGTGTATAATCCGGTGACCCTGCGCGCGGATCAGACGCTGGCAGATGCGCAGGCGCTGGTGCAGCGTTACAACTTTACTGGCTTTCCGGTGATTGATGACCAAGGTCGCGTCGTTGGTATCGTGACAAACCGTGACATGCGTTTTGCGACCTCGGATGATACGCCGATCAAGGCGATGATGACCTCGGACAATCTGGCGATGCTGAAAGAGCCCGCCGATCTGGAAGAGGCCAAAAGCCTGATGCGAGCCCGTCGGATCGAAAAGCTGCTGGTGGTCGATGGCGAGGGCAAGCTGACCGGCCTGCTGACGTTGAAGGACACCGAACAAGCGGTGCTGAATCCAACGGCCTGCAAGGACCGCCTGGGCCGTTTGCGTGTGGCTGCGGCGACCTCGGTCGGGGATGCCGGGTTTGAACGGTCTGAGCAACTGGTGGATTCCGGTGTCGACATCATCGTGGTCGATACCGCGCATGGTCATTCCCAAGGCGTTCTGGACGCGGTGAAGCGTGTCAAGACGCTGTCAAATGAGGTTCAGATCATTGCGGGTAACGTGGCAACGGGTGAAGCGACCAAGGCACTTATCGATGCCGGCGCGGATGCGATCAAGGTTGGTATCGGGCCTGGGTCGATCTGCACCACGCGGATGGTTGCGGGGGTCGGGGTGCCTCAGCTGACAGCGATCATGGATTGCGCTTCGGCCGCCGGAGATGTTCCGGTGATTGCGGATGGTGGCATCAAATTCTCGGGCGATTTCGCCAAGGCGATTGCGGCGGGCGCATCCTGTGCGATGGTCGGCTCGATGATCGCGGGCACCGATGAAAGCCCGGGAGAAGTGATCCTGTATCAGGGCCGTTCATTCAAATCCTATCGCGGCATGGGTAGCCTGGGCGCGATGGCGCGCGGCTCGGCAGATCGGTATTTCCAGAAGGATGCGGCCAACGACAAACTGGTGCCCGAAGGGATCGAAGGGCAGGTGCCTTACAAAGGGTCGGCCAGCGCGGTGGTCCACCAATTGGTTGGCGGTTTGCGCGCGGCGATGGGCTATACCGGTTGTGCGACAGTTGAAGAAATGCGCAAGAACTGCAATTTCGTCAAAATCACTGGTGCAGGCCTGAAAGAAAGCCACGTGCATGACGTGCAGATCACCCGTGAAAGCCCGAACTACCGGGTGATGTAATTGTATCCAATGCGTAATGCGGCGTCCGGATCAGGGCGCCGTTTTGCATTTTCAGCGCATCTTTACGCGCCAAGACAACAGCATCGGAAAACACTATGACCCCGGCCGCTCGTATTCAGGCATCGATTGAAATCCTTGACCAGATTCTGTCGGGTATGCCCGTCGAGAAGTCTCTGACCAACTGGGCGCGACGCAGCCGGTTTGCCGGGTCCAAGGATCGTGCTGCGGTTCGTGATCATGTGTTTGATGCGTTGCGGTGTCAGCGGTCCTATGCGGCGCTGGGTGGTGCTGACACTGGCCGAGGTTTGATGATCGGTGCGCTTCGCGCCTCTGGCGAACGGCCGGAGGATTTGTTCACAGGCGCCCGTCACGCGCCCGCGGTTTTATCTGAGTGTGAGGTCAGGCGTGATTTTCATTCGGATGCCGAGTCTTTGGACATTCCCGAATGGCTCTGGCCCAGATTTCAGTCCTCACTGGGAGATCAGGCAGTTGCCGTCGCGCGGGCGCTGCAACACCGCGCGCCGGTGCATCTGCGGGTTAATCTGGTCAAAACGGATGTAGCTTTCGCAAGCAAATCGCTAGCGGCTGAAGACATAACAGCCGCCCCGCATCCAACTTGCGAAACAGCCTTGGAAGTGACCCAAGGCGCGCGCAAGATCGCCCAAAGCCGGACCTATGCAATGGGGTTGGTCGAACTTCAGGATGCCGCCAGTCAGGCCGTTGTGGCCGCTTTGAATCTGCGCCCGGGGATGCGGGTTCTGGACTATTGCGCAGGTGGGGGTGGTAAGTCGTTGGCCCTGGCCGCGCATCAGGGGGTCGAGGTGTTTGCCCATGATGTAAACGCAGGCCGGATGCGCGACCTGCCTGCGCGCGCGGAACGTGCGGGGGTGCGGATTCAGATCGTGTCCACGGATAAACTCGAACAGCAAAAGCCGTTTGATGTCATTCTCGCGGATGCGCCATGTTCGGGCAGCGGGTCGTGGCGACGTGCGCCTGCGGGCAAGTGGGCGCTAACCGAAAGTCGCTTGCAGGAGCTTACCGGAATTCAATCGACCATTCTGGATAAGTTATCGACAATGGTCGCGCCGGGCGGTGTCTTGGCCTATGCGACGTGTTCTATGTTGGAGGATGAAAACGGCGCTGTCGTCGCCTCCTTTCTGCGCGCCAATCCAGAGTGGTCCGAGGCGTTTCGCAAAACGTGGCTTGTTTCGCACGGAGCTGATGGTTTCTTCACTGCACACTTGACGCGATAGTGCGTCAGGTCATAGCAACTTTAGGTAGAGTATCCGGTTTCGCTTAATCGGACATTAACCTTATTTGGGCTGACTACGCCAAAGCCCATCGACTTGAGTTGTTTATGACTGACACTACGGAAGTATTCGCCGATCCGTCTGACCACAAAACCCCATCCGGCCTGCGGCTTGCCTCTTTGGTTGTCATCGGTGCGCTTCTAAGCCTGACGCCGGTTTTAGGGCTGTTGCCCGACGTTTGGCATACAGGCTTCATGGTTGCGGGCGTATCCCTTCTGGCCGCTTCGTTTCTGGTGGTTCTTCGGGGGAAGATCACGGACTATTTGGCGCAGCAGGCGGTGAAAACCATGGCCGTTTTTGCAGAGCAAGATCTGTTTCCCTGCGTGATTGCGAATGCCCAAGGCGAAATTCTGGCCGCCAACCCCGAGGCACGCGCGCAGTTTCAGGCCTTTGCAGGCAGTCGGTTAGAGCAATGCCTGAAATCCCTGTTCGCGAACCCTCCGGCTATTTTGCTTCGACTGCAGTCATCGGCTGAAATTTATGGCAAAGCCCGCGAAGACATTGTGACCGTTGGGTCAACGATCCCGGTTTCAGTGTTCAACGTTGGTCAGGGTCGGTTTTGCTGGCGTTTTCATCTGGATACGCCTGGACAGTGGGACGAGGTCAACATCCCGGTCCTGACCGAGGGGCGCAACGGCACTTTGCTGCGGGTGAATGACGCAGCGGCGCATATGCTGGGGCAGAGGCCGGACGCGCTGAACGAAGTGCTCACGAGCGATTCTCTTACGCAGGGTGAAATTGTACAGGTTCAGACAACAAGGGGTGCGGTTTCAGCCATTGTATGCGAACTCGGCTGGTCCGGCACTGTGCGAAACCTGCTCGTGTTGCCTGTGGCGCAGGACCGGCAAGCCAGCAGTGGTACATCCTTTGCCGATTTGCCAGTGCCGATCATGCGCCTTGCCCCCGATGGTCGTATTCTCGAGGCGAACCGGCTGGCGGTAAAGTTGATCGGCGATATCGAGCCCGACGAAACCAATGTCGATCAGATTATGCAAGGGCTGGGGCATCCAATCTTGGATTGGTTGGGGCGGACCGCCGCACAAGAACCCACGATGCGGTCCGAGTTTCTGCGTCTGACCCGCCAGGACAAAGAGATTTTTGTTCAGGTCACCTTAAACCGTGTGGTGAACAACGGGCAGGTCTGCCTGATTGCGGTGTTGAATGACGCTACTGAACTCAAAACGCTTGAGGCACAGTTCGTGCAGGGTCAGAAAATGCAGGCGGTGGGCCAGTTGGCCGGTGGCGTTGCCCATGATTTCAACAATTTGCTGACAGCCATTTCCGGGCATTGCGACCTGCTGCTTTTGCGGCACGACCAAAATGACCCGAACTACGGCGATCTGGTTCAGATCAACCAGAATGCCAACAGGGC
This sequence comes from Ruegeria sp. BA12, assembly GCF_056539625.1. Classification (NCBI taxonomy): domain Bacteria; kingdom Pseudomonadati; phylum Pseudomonadota; class Alphaproteobacteria; order Rhodobacterales; family Roseobacteraceae; genus Ruegeria; species Ruegeria sp. BA12. The sequence goes on along the minus strand of NZ_JBQFVF010000001.1, from coordinate 1,043,572 downwards.
TGCGGCTCTGGTCAGTCAGCTGCTGGCGTTTTCGCGCAAACAAACCTTGCAGCCCGAGGTGCTGGACCTGCGCGATACGATCTCGGATCTGATCCACCTGCTGAACCGGTTGGTGGGCGAAAAAGTGCGTCTGATACTCAGCCATGATCCGGTTCTGAAACCCGTCCGGGCGGACAAAAGACAGCTAGAGCAGGTGCTGATGAACCTAGTTGTGAACGCGCGCGACGCCATGCCGGATGGCGGCGAGATTCGGATTGAGACCGAGGTGGTCGTGCTGAGCCAACCCTTCACACGCGACCGTGCCACGGTTCAGCCGGGGGAATACGTGACCGTCAAGGTAATCGACAGCGGCACTGGTATCCCGGCAGACAAGCTGCAAAAGGTATTTGAGCCGTTCTATACGACCAAGCGCACTGGCGAAGGTACGGGGTTGGGCTTGTCCACGGTCTATGGAATCGTCAAGCAAACGGGCGGGTTCATTTTTGTCGACAGCCTTCCGGGACATGGAACTGAATTCATTGTCTACCTTCCGGTGTCCGCCGCGCCTCAGGAAGTTCAGCAAGAGGTGTTGCCCGCGGTCGAAACGCAAAGCGCTCGGCAGGGTGAGGGTGTTGTGCTGTTGGTTGAAGACGAGGCCCCGGTGCGTGCCTTTGCAACACGCGCATTAAGGTTGAAGGGCTATACCGTTCTTGAGGCCGAGTCGGCAGAAGAGGCACTGCGCTTGCTTGAGGACGGGGCGTTGAATGTCGATGTTTTTGTCACCGATGTGGTCATGCCCGGGATGGATGGGCCAACCTGGGTGCGTCAGGCGATGAAAACGCGTCCGGATGTACGGGTGATCTTCATGTCTGGCTATACCGAAGGGGCCTTTGGTGATTCCGGGCCGGAAATCGCGCATTCGGCCTTCTTGCCGAAACCATTCTCATTGAATGAGCTGACCGAAGCGGTGTTTCAACAGATTAACTGACCAAATCAAAGTGCAGCGTCGTGGCATATGAACTCGGCGTCGTGGCGTTTTCGAAATTTTCGCTCGGTTTCAGGTGACAGGGCAAGCTCACGTCGGGGTGAGACATTTTCCTGCTGCAGGTTAATCTGCATGTTCAGACGATCCTGAAGGAAGTTTAAAATCTTATCCTGATTTTCGTATTTGAAGACATGGCTTGCACCAAAACCGTTGCTTCGGGTGCGGAAAAACTGACTTTGGCTGCCGACATCCGCGAAATCGGGGCGCGGAGATTTCATATAGGCCTGCACAAAATCGTCAAAGGATATGTCACGAGTTGAATGTGGATGCCCGACCCGGCCATCGCGGCTGCGGAAACGGTACCAACTGCCCAGCCAGTCGATCGGTTCGCGTACGACGGCCATGATCTCCATTTCGGTGTCGTACATTTTCCGAAAAATGTTCTGAAAAAAGCGGTCATAGCGCCGTACAGGAGCGTGTTTCAGATCCGGTGGACCGGTTACGACAAAATCGGCGCGCTCGCGCAGGGCTGAGTGATAGGCCGTGCTGCCGGTCTTTGGAACAGTCAGAAACGCAAGGCGTTCCTTATAGAAAACAAGCATTTATTTGCCTTTTGCCGATCTTTGTTACGGGTGCAGATTGGCGTAAACGACTCTTTAACACAATTGCCCAACAGTAAGTATTGTAAGTTTTAGTTGAAATGTTCTCTTTTTGGTCCCATAAGGAACAAGAGGCGAACAAAGCAGCGATTGCCGCCCGTTCAAGGGTGTGACAAAAGGGAAGGCGACAGGACAATGGCGGATCTTCTGACGATGAGCGACAAGAAAAACGCAGACAAGCAAAAGGCGCTCGACAGCGCGCTGGCCCAGATCGAACGCCAGTTCGGCAAGGGCTCGATCATGAAGCTGGGCGAGGATTCCAAGCAGGACATCGAGGCCAGCTCGACCGGCTCTCTGGGTCTGGATATTGCTCTGGGGATTGGCGGCCTACCGATGGGTCGGATCGTTGAAATTTACGGGCCAGAAAGCTCTGGTAAGACGACGCTGACGTTGCACTGCATTGCCGAACAGCAAAAGCGTGGTGGTGTTTGCGCCTTTGTTGACGCGGAACATGCGCTGGACCCACAATATGCGCGAAAGCTGGGCGTCGACCTGGATGAGTTGCTGATCTCACAGCCCGACACCGGCGAACAGGCGCTAGAGATTACCGATACGTTGGTGCGCTCGGGTGCGGTGAACATGGTTGTCGTCGACTCTGTTGCGGCTTTGACGCCGAAATCCGAGTTGGAAGGCGACATGGGCGACAGCAATGTCGGCGTTCAGGCCCGTTTGATGAGCCAGGCGATGCGCAAACTGACCGGTTCGATCAGCCGCTCGAACTGCATGGTAATCTTCATCAACCAGATTCGGATGAAAATCGGCGTGATGTTCGGCAGCCCGGAAACCACGACCGGTGGTAACGCGCTAAAATTCTACAGCTCGGTCCGCCTGGACATCCGCCGCATCGGTGCAATCAAGGATCGCGATGAGGTTGTGGGCAACCAGACCCGCGTCAAAGTGGTCAAGAACAAGGTGGCGCCGCCATTCAAGCAGGTGGAATTCGACATCATGTATGGCGAAGGCATCAGCAAGATGGGCGAACTGCTGGATCTGGGCGTCAAGGCCGGCGTGGTCGAAAAATCGGGCTCGTGGTTCAGCTATGGCGACGAACGGATCGGGCAGGGGCGAGAGAATGCCAAGCAATACCTGCGCGATAACAGCCGCGCCGCGCTTGAGATTGAAGACAAGATTCGCGCAGCACACGGTCTGGATTTCGAAATGCCGCCCGGCGCGACTGAGGATGATGATATCCTCGAGGCATAAACGCTCGCTGACGGGAACGGAAAAAATTCCGCGTCACACAGCCAGTGCTTAGAAAATCCGAAACAAGGCGGTCCATCGGGGTCGCCTTGTTTCGTTCTGCGAGTCCAACGCTGTGGACTATCCGCAGGGACAGGGATAAACCCGTTTTGACACAATATGATTGCGCGCCGAGAGAGCCTTATGCCCACGCTGAATGATATCCGATCAACCTTTCTGAACTACTTTGACAAACAGGGGCACGAAGTGGTGCCGTCCAGCCCTCTGGTCCCGCGCAACGACCCAACCTTGATGTTCGTGAACTCGGGGATGGTGCAGTTCAAAAACCTGTTTACCGGTGTGGAAACCCGCGACTACCAGCGTGCGACCACCGCTCAGAAATGTGTGCGCGCGGGCGGCAAGCACAACGATCTGGACAATGTGGGCTATACCGCACGGCACCACACGTTCTTTGAAATGCTGGGGAATTTCTCGTTCGGTGATTATTTCAAACCCGAGGCAATCCCGTTTGCCTGGGAGTTGATCACTAAGGAATTCGGTGTCGACAAGAACCGCCTGCTGACCACTGTCTATCACACCGATGATGAGGCGTTTGAAATCTGGAAGAAGGTTGGTGTGCCAGAAGACCGGATCATCCGTATCGCCACCAATGACAACTTCTGGCAGATGGGCCCCACCGGTCCGTGCGGTCCGTGTACCGAGATTTTCTATGATCATGGCGATCACATCTGGGGTGGCCCTCCCGGATCGGCCGAGGAAGACGGCGACCGGTTCATTGAAATCTGGAACATCGTTTTCATGCAGAACGAGCAGTTCGAAGACGGCTCGATGGTCGAACTCGACATGCAGTCGATCGACACCGGCATGGGGCTGGAGCGAATTGGGGCGCTGCTGCAAGGAAGCCATGACAACTATGACACGGACCTGTTCAAAACCCTGATCGAGGCGTCGGCGGACGCCACGGGTGTTGATCCTTATGGTGATCAGAACGTGCATCACCGGGTGATTGCAGATCACCTGCGTTCGACGTCGTTCCTGATCGCAGATGGTGTGATGCCGTCGAATGACGGACGAGGCTACGTTCTGCGGCGGATCATGCGCCGCGCCATGCGTCACGCGCATTTGCTGGGCGCGAAAGACCCGGTCATGCACCGGTTGGTGCCCGCGCTGGTGCAACTGATGGGCGCGCAATATACCGAGCTTGGTCAGGCGCAAGCTCTGATCGAAGAGACGCTGCTGCTGGAAGAAACCCGCTTTAAACAGACGCTGGATCGCGGTCTTAAGCTGTTGGATGATGAGGTCTCTGGCCTGCCTGAAGGCAGTGCATTGTCTGGTGAAGCGGCGTTCAAGCTGTATGACACTTACGGTTTCCCACTGGATTTAACGCAAGATGCATTGCGTGAAAAAGGCCGGACTGTGGATACGGACGGGTTCGATGCGGCCATGGCCGAGCAAAAAGCCAAGGCCCGCGCCGCTTGGGCCGGGTCCGGTGAGTCAGCGGATCAGGCCGTTTGGTTTGACGTTCTGGATGCAGCGGGCGCCACCGATTTTCTGGGTTACGACACCGAAAAAGCCGAAGGGCAGGTGGCAGCTCTGGTGGTTGATGGCGCTTTGGTCGACAAGATTGAAAAGGGCGGCTCGGGATGGGTTGTCGTGAACCAGACGCCTTTCTATGGCGAAGCTGGTGGTCAGGTTGGGGACACCGGGGAAATTCGGCGTCTTGAGAACCTGCAAGACGTGGCGCAGGTCGAAGACACGCGCAAGTTTGCAGAAGGTAAGGTTTATGCGCATCGGGTCACGGTAAGTCAGGGTACTTTGTCTAAGGGCGATGCTGTTGAGCTTGAGGTTGATCATGCCCGTCGAACAGCGATCCGGGCCAACCATTCGGCCACGCACTTGCTGCACGAGGCGCTCCGCGAAACGCTGGGTGATCACGTGGCACAACGCGGTTCGCTGAATGCATCAGATCGGCTGCGTTTCGATTTCAGCCATTCCAAGGCGCTTAGCCCTGATGAGATTCAAAAGATTGAACGTGAGGTGAATGAATTCATTCGCCAGAACTCGACCGTTGAAACCCGAATCATGACGCCCGACGATGCGCGCGAACTGGGTGCGCAGGCGCTGTTTGGTGAGAAGTACGGTGACGAAGTCCGGGTTGTGTCGATGGGCAAAGCTCAGACAGGCAAGGGTCATGACGGTGATACATGGTCCATCGAACTGTGTGGCGGCACGCATGTGCGTCAGACCGGTGATATCGGCACGTTTGTTGTACTGGGTGACAGTGCCAGCAGTGCCGGTGTGCGCCGGATCGAGGCGCTGACCGGGGATGAGGCATTCCGGCATCTGTCCGCGCAAGATCAGCGGCTGGGTCAGATCGCTTCGGAATTGAAAGCGCAGCCGGATGATGTGGTCACCCGTGTCAAGTCTCTGCTGGATGAGCGCAAAGCCTTGCAAAACGAGGTTGCTCAGTTGCGCCGTGATCTGGCGATGGCCGGTGGTGCAGGGCAGGGCGGCGGAGCCGAGACGCGCGAAGTGAACGGTGTGCCTTTCCTGGCGCAGGCGCTGAGCGGAGTTTCCGGCAAGGATCTACCTGCATTGATTGACGAACACAAAAGCCGTCTGGGCTCGGGCGCGGTGCTGTTGATTGCGGATGCCGGTGGCAAGGCTGCCGTGGCTGCTGGTGTAACATCGGACCTGACCGACAAGGTTTCAGCCGTTGATTTGGTACGGGCTGCAGTGGTCGAACTGGGTGGTAAGGGTGGCGGCGGACGCCCGGACATGGCGCAGGGCGGTGGCCGGGATGCGTCAAATTCAGAAGCGGCAATCAAAGCCGCAGAACAAGTTTTGGGAGGATAAAATGCCGGCACTTTGGATTGCCCACGTGACCGTGACAGACAACGAGGCCTATGGCAAATATGCTGAACTGGCAGGACCGGCGCTTGCCAAGCACGGGGGCTCGTTCATCGCACGTGCTGGACGGTATGTGCAGCTTGAAGGGAAAGAGCGCCCACGCAATGTTGTTGCCCGTTTCCCCTCAGTCGAGGCCGCAGTGGAATGCTACAATTCACCCGAATATCAACAGGCGCTGGACCATGCACGCGGGGCTAGTGAACGTGAATTGTTGATTGTCGAGACCACTGAATAAAGCTCGACCGCCAAAGATTGGCCAACTTCTGGTTGTGTAAGCGGAATTTAGCCAATGGATAAGTCAGGCAACTTGATGAGTCGTCTGGCTTTTTTGACATCGCAATATTTCTATATATTACAGTTATTTGTCTTCAATAACTTGCGCTAAGTTAACCTTACGTAACTTTTGGATTGTGGCCGAGCCCTCACAATTCTTGCCTGAAATGGTCAAAATGCGGAACGAATTTCCGCCTCTTTTTCCTTGCAACTTCACCTCAGATTGCGCAAACGACCCCGTCTACTGATAGTTAAGCTAAACGATCTACGGTCCTGTTTGTCCGCAATTGCGAGGATGAATAATGGTCGAGGAACAGGCATGAAGCTGTTGAGCAATGAACTCAGAGATGTATCTGCACGGTTGATCTCATCAATTGGTCGACTGGTTGCTGTATCCGCATTGGCGTTAGGAACTTTGGGTGTTGGCACCGATGCACAAGCAACCGAGGGACGCTTTATCCAGATTGCAGCCGTGTCGCCGCCGCCGTCAGGCGCTCGGCAATTGTGCCGTCAATACAGATGGGCGTGTTCGACCAAAGCAACTGTATCCATGTCCAGCCAGAAAGAGATGCAGATTATTCAGCACGTAAATCGTCAAGTGAATGCTACGACACGCGCGGTGACAGATCGGTCGCAATATCGGACCGCGGAAAGATGGGCCTTGCCGACCTCTCGTGGTGGAGATTGCGAAGATTTTGCACTGCTTAAGAAACGCGATTTAATTCGGGCCGGGGTTGATCCCAGTAAATTGCTGATCGCGACTGTGTTAGATGCAAAGCGCAATTCACATGCCGTGCTTGTCTATCGCTCGGCAGCCGGGGATTTGGTTTTGGATAACCTAACCAATCAGATCAAACCGTGGGCCGCCACGCAATATCTGTTCCTTCGCATGCAAAACCCCAGGAAACCCAGCGGTTGGGTCGGCGTTTACGGTCGTAGCTGAGACTTTTTCCATTTCCCCTCAGGCTGGAGGGAAAAAAGGGCGGCCCTGAGGTCGCCCTTTGTGCATTCCATAGGTTTTAGCTTGGTCTGACCATTCAAATCCGAATCTAAGGACGCAAGTCAGATGCAGCTGTTCGGTTAAAACGTTCCACCACTGCCGGGGCCGCCAGCGTTTCCACCAGAAGCGCCGCCTGTGCTGCCGCCATTACCGTTGCCGCCGCCGCCGCCACCTTGTCCGTTGTTGCTGCCGCCATTGCCGGTGCCCGGTCCTGAACCACCGTTGTTGCCGCCGCCATTACCGCTGTTTCCGGCGTTCCCGTTCCCATTGCCCGGGCCACCGTTATTGCCGCCGTTGCCACTGCCGCCATCGGTGCCGCCGCCATTGCTGCCGCCGTTCCCGGAACCGCCACCGCCATTGCCGCTACCGCCGCCTTGGCCATTATTGCTGCCGCCATTACCGGTGCCCGGTCCTGAACCACCGTTGTTGCCGCCGCCATTACCGCTGTTTCCGGCGTTCCCGTTCCCATTGCCCGGGCCACCATTATTGCCGCCGTTGCCATTGCCGGAGTTGCCACCGTCGCCGTTATTGCCGCCGTTGCCATTGCCGGAATTGCCACCGCCGCCATTGTTGCCGCCGTTGCCGTTACCGGAATTGCCACCGTCGCCATTGTTGCCGCCGTTGCCGTTACCGGAATTGCCACCGTCGCCATTGTTGCCGCCGTTGCCGTTACCGGAATTGCCACCACCGCCATTGTTGCCGCCGTTGCCGTTACCGGAATTGCCATCGCCGCCATTATTGCCGCCATTGCCGTTCCCGGAATTGCCACCGTCGCCATTGTTGCCGCCGTTGCCATTGCCGGAATTGCCACCGCCGCCATTGTTGCCGCCGTTGCCGTTACCGGAATTGCCACCGCCGCCATTGTTGCCGCCGTTGCCGTTGCCGGAATTGCCACCGCCGCCATTATTGCCGCCGTTGCCATTGCCGTTATTACCGCCGCCGCCGCCGCCACCGTTATTGCCGCCGCCGCCGCCGCCACCGTTATTGCCGCCGCCGCCGCCGCCACCGTTATTGCCGCCGCCGCCGCCGCCACCGTTATTGCCGCCGCCACCGCCGCCATTGTTGCCGCCACCGTCGTCACTGCTGCCGCCGCCGTTATCACCGTTGCCTGAATCGCCAAAGGTGTCGCTATCACTATCGCGATCAGATGCAGCCGTGGACGCCGTTGGCAAATCAGTCAGGACAGCCGCAAAAGCCGGACAACTATCAAGTGTACGGGCCAGAATGTCCTCGAAATCAGCTCGGCGTTGAATATAGCGCAACATGCGCGTATCGACGACTGAGCAGCCGCACAACGTTTCTGTCGATACCGATTGTCGGGCTGTTTTGATGTTGCATCTTTCCGCCTGCGCCGCGCTGGCGGTGATGAACGGTAATGTTGCTGAGACAAATACAAAAGATAATAAATGAGTTTTCACGCGCATGGCGTAGCTCCTTCAGAACTCGTTACTAACACTATCGCACGACAATTCGTGCTTGACGTTTTGACACAATAATTGTGCCACACTTCAACCACAATTACACCTATTTTAGGTCACATTTACAAGAGGGGCATACTTTGAATTCTTGTTGGTAAAAAATTCTGCACACATAAAATACATTAAAAACAAAGAGAAAGCCCACCGAAACGGTGGGCTTTTCATGTATTATTATACCAAGATGGCGTGTAAAATCATTCAATGTGTGACATTGTTGCCATCTTGGAAACTAAACCTATGGGTGACTCAGGCAGATTTTGCCATACGCTTGCGTTCATGCGGGTCCAGAAAGCGCTTGCGTAGACGTACAGCGTTTGGGGTGACCTCAACCAATTCATCATCGTCGATATAGGCAATCGCCTCCTCTAGCGAGAACTGAACGTGGGGCGTCAGCCGTACGGCATCGTCAGATCCGCTTGCGCGGACGTTGGTCAGCTTTTTACCCTTGAGCGGATTCACTTCCAGATCATTGTCGCGCGAATGCTCACCGATAACCATGCCCTGATAAACGTCAGTTTGTGGGGCAACGAACATGCGGCCGCGCTCTTCTAGGTTCCACAGGGCATAAGCCACGGCCTGACCCTTCTCCATCGAGATCAGAACGCCTGCGCGACGGCCCGGGATCGGGCCCTTGTGCGCGGCCCAGCCGTGGAACACGCGGTTCAGAACGCCGGTGCCACGTGTGTCTGTCAGGAACTCGCCATGATACCCGATCAACCCGCGTGAAGGGACGTGTGCGATGATCCGGGTTTTGCCTGCACCGGCGGGGCGCATTTCGGCCAATTCACCTTTGCGTGCACCGGTGATCTTTTCGATCACCGAGCCCGAAAACTCGTCATCGACGTCGATGGTGACTTCTTCGATGGGTTCCAGACGCTGGCCGTCTTCCTCACGGAACAAAACCTGCGGGCGCGAAATGCTGAGTTCGAAGCCTTCACGGCGCATATTCTCGATCAGAACGCCCATTTGCAATTCGCCACGACCCGCGACCTCAAACGCCTCGCCCCCGGGGGTATCGGTGATGCGGATGGCGACGTTGGATTCGGCCTCTTTCATCAGTCGGTCACGAATGACGCGGGATTGGACCTTTTTGCCGTCACGACCTGCCAGAGGGGAATCGTTGATGCCAAAGGTCACAGTGATGGTCGGTGGATCGATGGGCTGGGCGGGCAGGGCTTCTTCGACCTGCGGGGATACCAACGAATCCGCAACGGTGGCTTTGCTCATCCCTGCGATGGTAACGATGTCCCCAGCTTCGGCCACGTCGATGGGTTGCTGCGCGAGGCCACGAAACGCCAGAATTTTCGACGCGCGGAAGTTCTCGATCAGGGTGCCATCGCGGGACAGCGCCTTGAGGCTGTCGCCCGCCTTCAGCGTGCCGCTTTCCACGCGGCCGGTCAGGATACGGCCGATGAAGGGATCACTGCCCAGCGTGGTCGCCAGCATGCGGAACGGTTCGTCCTTGCGTTCGGCCTGTTGCGGGGCAGGGACGTGATCAACGATCAGGTCGAACAGCGCGGTCAGGTCCTTGCGCGGTCCGTCCAGTTCCATATCTGCCCAGCCCGAACGGCCCGATGCGTACATTGCCGGGAAGTCCAGTTGGTCATCATCAGCGCCAAGGTTGGCGAACAGGTCGAAACATTCGTCCAGCGCGCGGTCGGGTTCGGCGTCGGGCTTGTCGACCTTGTTCAAAACGACGATCGGGCGCAGTCCCAGCGCAAGCGCCTTGGAGGTCACAAACTTGGTCTGTGGCATCGGGCCTTCGGCGGCATCGACCAGCAATACAACGCCGTCAACCATGCTGAGAATCCGCTCAACTTCGCCACCAAAATCGGCGTGGCCGGGTGTGTCGACGATGTTGATGCGCGTGCCCTTCCACTCGACCGAGGTGGCTTTAGCCAGGATGGTGATGCCACGCTCGCGTTCAAGATCGTTGCTGTCCATGGCGCGTTCAGCCACAGCTTGGTTTTCCCGGAACGCGCCGGATTGTTTGAGCAGCTCATCCACCAGGGTCGTCTTGCCGTGGTCCACGTGAGCGATGATTGCGATATTGCGCAGGTCCATGAGAGGTCAGCCTTTGAACGGGAAGTTGCCGCGCGCATAGCGTGGTTTGACCAAATAGACCAGCCCTAACCGGCGATCAGTGGCCGGCCGTCTTGGAAAACAGGTGAATGATAAGGATTCCGGCCAAAATCATGATCAATCCAATGACGGCTGGCCAGTCCAGCCTTTGCCCGAAAACAATGAAGCCAATGATCGCGATCAGAAAGATGCCAAGCCCGGACCAGATCGCATAAACAATTCCGACTGGCATGTATCTTAGCGTCAGGCCCAGCAGGTAAAAAGCAATGCCATAGCTGACAACCACCAGAACGGAGGGCCAGAAACGACTGAACTGTTGGCTGGCTTGCAGGGACGTTGTGCCGATGGTCTCTGCGATGACCGCCAGCAACAAGATCAGATAGGCTTTGGGCACGGTAGGTATCTCGACAAATGTTTTGCGAGGTTGAGCATGAAAACGGCAAAGCGAGCAAGCAAAATTTCGGAATCTCGGCATGCGCAATGACGCTAAGGCAAAAACATTAGCCATTTGGGAAGTATGGATAACCTGACTATTTTTTGACCCTAGGTTATGTTAAAAACGCGTTGTTTTTTAATGATTTTTGTTTTCCAGGTTACATCGCATGACGAAATTTGCAGGAATAATAGTTTTTGTTTCGGCTTTGATCGTGGCGCTTGGGTGGCTTGCTGGCGGGGGGTCCGTCGACAAAAACGCGGCCAAGTTTGTTGAACGGTTAGATAGTTTTCAGGTTTGAGCGCCTGCCGAAACAAGGGAAAAAGAGGCCTTTGGCCTCTTTTTTCTTTTCCTACATTGTTGTGGCAGCGAAATAGGCATCTAGCTGGGGTTGCAGCCACGCCCACAAGTCGGGTGCGCCGCGTTTGACCGGAGTGCCGACACGGGTTTCGATCTGCGCATAACTGACATCATAATCCACCCATGATCCGCCGCCCGTTGCCAGGTTTCCGACTGGTGCCTGAAAACGGTCGACTGCCTTGGCAAAGCGGGCATCGGGACTGTCGGCCGCTTCGAACTCATGCCACAGAGACAGAAAGGTCGCCTTTTGATTATCCGGTAGCATCCCGAACAGGCGCTCTGCTGCGGCTTGCTCTTCGGCTTCTTGGGCCGCGTGGTCGACATGACCATGAATGGGGTTATCCCCGGCGTCGATCTCAACAACATCATGCAGCAGAAGCATTTGTAAAACGCGGTCAATGGACACATCGGGTGCTGCGTATTCGGACAGAATCCAGGCGTACAGCATGATGTGCCATGAATGCTCGGCCGAATTCTCGAACCGCTCACCGCTGAGCAGGCGCGAAGCCCGGTAGACGGATTTCAGTTGGTCGCTTTCGGCAAGAAATCCAAGGCGAGCTGAGAATGAAGTCTGTGCAGGGGTGTCTCCGTTCAGCAGGCTTTGCGCTGCGGTATAGGCGTCTGGAAATTCGGTCTTCAGATAAGCGGCCCGCCCGCCGTTCAGATTGTCCTGAACAATAGCTTTGTGATCCGCCCTCGGGGCCGCGGCGCAGAGGACCTGAAACATCGGCTGGCAGCGATCAAGGGATTTCGCGAATCTGGCGTCTTGGGTCTGATCGGCCTCGAACTCTTGCCACAGGTTCAGACAAGCCTCGGCCTGATCTTCGGGCAAAAGATCGAACAATTCTGACGCGGCGGCTTGCTCGGCCCGTTCGACCGCTTGCCAGTCGGTTTGCAGATGGATCGGATGATCGCCAACGATGATTTCGACCAAATCATGCAGCAACAGCATGCGGATGACCCGATCAATGCTGACACCTTCATCAGCCAAAGGTTGCATAACCAGCGCCCAAAGCGCGAGTTGCCAGCTGTGTTCAGCCGCGTTTTCAGCGCGGGATTGATCCAGAAGAAAATTCGCGCGATCGACCGATTTCAGTCTGTCCACGCGTTTGAGAAATTCGATTTGCGCGGACAGTCTGTTTGTCATTGTTTTTCGATCGCTTTCAATTTGGAGCGGTGATCCGAGAGCCTCTGGATCACGAACTTGCGGGCTTTGCGCTCGGCCAACCGCACGCGAATTTCGGTCAGGAAGGCTTCTTCCAAAGTCTGCGAGGACGCTCCCAGATGTTCGCCCACTTCGACAAAGAAACGGTCGTCGCCGGTTTCATCCATCACTTTCATTGTGTCCTCGGCCAGCTTGGCGGCCAGGGTGGTGATGGTGTCAGACATCAGCGTGTGTTCTCGGTCAGGCGGCGTTTCACATAGTCGCTGACATCGGTCATCAGAGTATCCATGTGACGATCCTGGAAGAAGTGATCGGCGCCATCAACCTCGTTATGGGTGATGGTGATTCCCTTTTGTTCGTGCAGCTTGTTCACCAGCGAGGTTGTGTCCGCAGGTGGTGCCACGCGGTCGGCTGATCCGTTGATGATCAGGCCCGAGGACGGGCAGGGCGCCAGGAATGAAAAGTCGTACATGTTTGCAGGGGGTGACACGCTGATAAAGCCGGTGATTTCCGGGCGCCGCATCAACAACTGCATGCCGATCCATGCACCAAACGAGAAACCCGCGACCCAGCAGTGTTTCGAGTTGTTGTTCATTGACTGCAGGTAATCCAGCGCCGAGGCTGCGTCGCTCAACTCACCAACACCCTGGTCGTATTCACCCTGGCTGCGACCCACGCCACGGAAATTGAACCGCAAAACGGTAAAGCCCATGTTGTAGAATGCGTAATGCAGGTTGTAGACCACCTTGTTGTTCATGGTCCCGCCAAATTGAGGATGCGGATGAAGCACGATGGCGATCGGTGCGTCTTTTTCCTTTTGCGGGTGGTAGCGGCCTTCCAGGCGGCCTTCGGGTCCGGGAAAAATCACCTCGGGCATGTGTGCTTTGGTCCTGTCTTTTTCTTCTTGGTGCCGGGATATACTTGACGGTTATCGTCGGGCACCTTAGAACGGTTCTAATAATTTTGCATTGCGCAATGCGCTGCCCGTCGGAGATACGCACTGGCAGCGGCGGCGTCAATGTTTTCGCGCGTTATCGACCAAAAGGGGACGAGAATGAAGCTTTCGACCAAGGGTCGCTACGCGATGGTAGCTATGGCCGATATCGCCCTGCAACCGACAGATACGCTTGTAACGCTGAGTGAGATTTCTGAGCGGCAGGACATCTCACTGCCTTATCTTGAGCAATTGTTTGTGAAACTACGCCGAGCCGATCTGGTCTCATCGGTTCGCGGACCGGGTGGCGGGTATCGGTTGTCGCGGTCGCCTTCGGAAATTCGCGTGGTCGAGATTCTGTCGGCGGTCGACGAAACAGTGGATGCGCTGCAAAAAGGCGCAGGGGCGTCGGGTGCGTCATCAGGAAGCCGGGCGCAATCGCTAAGCAACCGCTTGTGGGAAGGGTTAAGCGCCCATGTTTATGTTTTTCTGCATCAAACCCGACTGTCGGACGTAATCAGGAACGATTTGGCCCCGTGTCCCGCGGTTCCGAGCCTGTTTGCAGTGGTGGACGAGTGAGATTATGCACTTGGGCTATGAAAACGCGATACCACTTCGCATTCGTGAAAAGGTGACTCCATGAGTCGTGTTTACCTGGATCATAATGCCACGACTCCTTTGCGCCCCGAGGCCAGAGAGGCGATGATCGCGGCGATGGAGGTTTGCGGCAACCCGTCTTCGGTGCATGCCGAGGGACGTGCCGCCAAGGCCTTGATCGAGAAGGCGCGGGCGCAAATCGCGGCGGCCTTTGGGGCAGATGGGGCGGATATCGTATTCACGTCGGGTTCCACCGAGGGGGCGGCGCTGACCTTACGCGGGCGTGGCCTGCATGGATCTGCTGTTGAGCATGACGCGGTAAGATCCTGGATTACAGAAGACTTGCCAGCGGACGCCTCGGGCCGCGTTCAAGTCTCCGATCCTGCTCAATCGACCTTGCAGCTGGCGAATTCGGAAACCGGTATCGTGCAGGCTTTGCCTGCGGGGCTTGCTGTAACCGATGCGACGCAAGCTTTTGGAAAACTACCGGTGGCCTTCAACTGGCTGGGTGCCCAAATGGCGCTGATCTCAGCGCATAAATTGGGTGGCCCCAAGGGTGTTGGTGCTGTTGTGATGAAACGCGGCACGGATTTGCCTGCCCAAATTCAAGGCGGTGGTCAGGAAATGGGGCGCCGGTCGGGTACCGAAAATGTCATTGGAATCGCGGGCTTCGGGGCCGCAGCAGAAGCCGCTGCACGGGATCTTGCCAATGGGGTTTGGGACCAGGTCAAAGAAATTAGAAATATTCTAGAAAATGCCCTTGAGGCCGGTTCTAAATTGACTATTTTTGTCGGGAAGGATCAGGATCGCCTGCCTAACACATTGTGTTTTGCCACTCCGGGATGGAAAGGCGAAACGCAGGTCATGCAAATGGACCTGGCGGGGTTTGCCATCAGCGCGGGTTCTGCCTGTTCCAGTGGCAAGGTGCGCGCCAGCGCGGTCCTCACGGCAATGGGGTATGATGAGGTCACGGCAGCCAGCGCAATACGCGTTTCGCTGGGACCTTTTACGACGAAAGAAGATGTGCTGCGTTTCGCCGAAACGTGGCTGGAAAAAGAGAAAAAGCATCGCGCGCGTGCCGCGTGACTTGACGGAGTGAAGGAAATGGCCGCTTTGGACCAGACCCAGGTAAAAGAAGGTGTCGATCAGGAAACCGTGGACGCGGTGCGCGAGGCTGGCACTTATAAATACGGCTGGGATACCGATATCGAAATGGAGTACGCGCCCAAAGGTGTGAACCCGGATATCGTTCGACTGATCTCTGACAAAAACGAAGAGCCCGAATGGATGACCGAATGGCGTCTGTCGGCCTTTGAACGCTGGACCAAGATGGAAGAGCCGACCTGGGCGATGGTACATTACCCGCCGATCGACTTTCAGGACCAGTATTACTATGCCCGTCCCAAGTCGATGGAAGAAAAGCCAAAATCGCTGGACGAGGTCGACCCCAAACTGCTGGCCACCTATGAAAAGCTGGGCATTCCGCTGAAAGAACAGATGATTTTGGCCGGCGTCGAAGGCGCCGAGAATGCGCCCGCCGAAGGCCGTAAGGTCGCTGTGGACGCGGTATTTGACTCGGTCTCTGTTGGTACAACCTTCAAGGATGAGCTTGCCAAGGCTGGTGTGATCTTCTGCTCGATCTCTGAGGCGATCAAGGAACACCCTGAACTGGTTAAGAAATACTTGGGCACTGTGGTTCCGGTATCCGACAACTTCTATGCCACGCTGAACTCGGCCGTATTCTCGGACGGATCGTTCGTTTACATCCCACCGGGTGTTCGCTGCCCGATGGAGCTGAGCACCTATTTCCGCATCAACGCCGAAAACACTGGTCAGTTCGAACGCACGCTGATCATCGCCGATAAGGGATCATATGTGTCCTATCTGGAAGGCTGCACCGCGCCGCAACGTGACACCGCGCAGTTGCATGCCGCTGTGGTTGAGATCATCGTCGAAGAAGATGCTGAAGTTAAATACTCGACCGTTCAAAACTGGTTCCCCGGTGATGAAAACGGCAAGGGCGGTATCTATAACTTTGTGACCAAGCGGGCGGATTGCCGGGGCGACCGGTCCAAGGTGATGTGGACGCAGGTCGAAACCGGCTCGGCCGTGACCTGGAAATACCCGTCCTGCATCCTGCGTGGCAATGAAAGCCAGGGTGAGTTCTATTCGATCGCGATTGCCAACAATTATCAGCAGGCCGACACCGGCACCAAGATGATTCACCTGGGTAAGAACACAAAGTCGCGCATCGTGTCCAAGGGCATCAGCGCGGGCAAGGCGCAGAACACCTATCGCGGGCTGGTTTCGATGCACCCAAAGGCGAAGGACAGCCGGAACTATACGCAGTGTGACAGCCTGCTTATCGGTGACAAATGCGGCGCACATACGGTTCCGTATATCGAGGTCAAGAACAACTCGAGCCGTGTGGAACACGAAGCGACGACATCCAAAGTGGACGACGATCAGCTGTTCTACTGCCGCCAGCGCGGTATGGACGAGGAAGAAGCCGTGGCCTTGGTCGTCAACGGGTTCTGCAAGGACGTGCTGCAGGCATTGCCGATGGAGTTTGCCATGGAAGCGCAGCAGCTTGTTGCAATCTCGCTGGAAGGCTCGGTTGGGTAGAAGGATTCTGGAAAAGGCTTCCTCTGGGACGACTGTGAAATGCCAAAATTTTTTGACATCAACAGGTTGCACCACCTGATCGATCTTCTCGGTCCGGCAAGATTAACGCGCGTCGTGGATATCGGAGCCAATCCACTAGATGAATCACCGTACTACAAACTCAGGGATGCGAAGCTGTGTGAAGTGTGGGGTTTTGAACCTCAACCAGAGGCATATGCCCAATTGGTTGAGTCAGCAGGATCGCAGGAACACTATCTACCGTATGCTGTGGGGTGCGGAGGTGAACAAACGCTCAACGTCTACAGGAGCAGTGGTTTTACGTCTTTTTACGAGCCAAATCCGGATTGGTTGGCAACTCTAGGGAAGTGGGACAAACAACTCACGCTTAAAGAAAAGTTGGATGTTGTCGGACATCGTCTGGACGATATTGAAGGCTTGCCCGAGTTTGATTTGCTCAAAATCGACGTTCAGGGTGCCGAGACCCAGATTTTTGAAGAAGGTGGCAAAAAGCTGAGCGAGGCATGCGCGGTTATTTCTGAAGTGGCTGCGATTCCCATCTACCAGGACCAACCACTGTTGAATGCTCAGATGACTGTTTTGGAAAGATACGGATACTCTCTTCACAAGTTTCTCTTCTTCAAACCGAGAGCGTTGCATGGAAGCAAGTTGTCCAAACGCCTGCGCCCAAGGTTTCACGCCAACCAGTTGACCGATGGGGACGCAGTGTTTCTGCGAAACTTGTTGAACTTGGATAAAGTGGAAAGCGAAAAACTAAAGCACCTCGCCATTCTGGCCGACTCGGTATTCGAAAGCTTCGATGTCGCGGCTCTTTCTCTGACAGAACTATTGAAACGTGGAGAAATTTCTGAGGAATCCGCGAATAGTTATGTTGACCAATTGCACAAAACAACCTGAAACGATACGCGCTCCCTGACTGGGGCAGAAAGAGAAAACATGCTGGAAATCAAGAACCTGCACGTACAGCTTGAAGACGAAGACAAGCAAATCCTCAAGGGTGTGGACCTGACGGTCGAGCCTGGCAAGGTACACGCAATCATGGGACCGAATGGCTCGGGCAAATCGACGCTCAGCTATGTGCTTTCGGGACGTGACGGCTATGAGGTCACCGAAGGTACGGCGACGCTGGACGGCGAAGACCTGCTGGACATGGAGCCAGAAGAGCGTGCTGCCGCTGGCGTCTTTCTTGCGTTCCAGTATCCGGTCGAAATTCCCGGCGTTGGCAACATGACTTTCCTGCGCACAGCGGTAAACGCTCAGCGTAAAGCGCGCGGAGAAGAGGAGTTGTCAGCGGCAGACTTCCTGAAAGAAGTCCGCGCCAAGGCCAAGACGCTGAAAATCGACGCCGATATGCTCAAGCGTCCGGTCAATGTTGGTTTCTCGGGCGGTGAGAAAAAGCGTAACGAGATCCTGCAGATGGCTATGCTGGAACCCAAGATGTGCATCATGGACGAAACCGACTCGGGTCTCGACGTGGATGCGATGAAGCTGGTGTCCGAAGGCGTGAACGCGCTGCGCAACGAAGGTCGCAGCTTTTTGGTCATCACCCACTATCAGCGGCTGCTGGATCACATCAAACCGGACGTCGTACACATCATGGCCGACGGTCGTATCGTGAAGACCGGCGGACCCGAGCTGGCGTTGGAAGTTGAACATAATGGCTATGCCGACATTCTGGCCGAGGTGAACTGATGGCTTTGCCACAAGAGAAACTGACCGCAACCGAGGAGCGGCTGGCATCCCTGGCCATGCCCGAGATGTGCGGATGCACCCGTGCCGCACGCGAGGATGCGCTTGCGCGTGTGCAAGAGATGGGCCTGCCTGGCCGTCGCGATGAGTACTGGAAGTACACACGTCCTGATACGCTGATCTCGGCTCAAGCACCGCGCGCCGAGGTTTTCGATGCGGGCGAGCCCATGATTTTCGAAGACATGGACAATCTGAAAATTGTCTTCGTCGACGGAGTATTCAGCCCCGAGGAATCCGATGATCTGACACTTGAGGGTGTGATGATCGACCGGATCGAGGATATCTGCGGCAAGGATATTCACTGGGCCAAAGAGCTGTATGGCGCGTTAGAGAGCCGTGGCCAGACCCCAGTGCCGCGTCCGCTGGCTGCGCTGAACACAGCCTTTGCCAAAGATGGTGTTGCCATCCATGTGACAGGCAAACCGTCCAAGCCGATCTGCCTGATGTATCGTCACGCCTCGGAAACATCGGACGCGATGCTGCATCACGTGATCCGTGTCGAACCAGATGCCGAAGTCACCGTGCTTGAGGTTGGTCCGGCCGCGTCGCGCTTTAACAAGGTGATGGAGATCGACATCGCCGACAATGGGACGCTGCATCATGTGCGCGCGCAAGGTCGCGATCATGAACGTCGGGCAATGACTCATATGTTCGCCCGTCTGGGAACGGAATCGACCTATAAGTCATTTACCCTGACCGCAAACGGCGTTCTGACCCGCAATGAGCAGGTCGTGGAACTGACCGGAGATGATGCGGTTGCCCATGTGGCAGGTGCATGTGTCGGAGACGGTGATTTTCACCATGACGACACAGTGTTTATCACCCATGACGCGGTGAACTGCGAAAGCCGCCAGGTGTTCAAGAAGGTTCTGCGCAACGGTGCGACCGGCGTCTTCCAGGGTAAGATCCTCGTGAAAGAAGGCGCGCAGAAGACAGATGGCTATCAGATCAGCCAGTCGCTTCTGTTGGACGACGACAGCCAGTTCCTCGCCAAGCCCGAGCTTGAGATCTATGCCGATGATGTGGCCTGTTCACACGGCTCGACCTCGGGCGCGATTGACGAGACGGCTCTGTTCTACCTGCGATCACGCGGCGTTCCAGTCAAGGACGCAACCAACATGCTGACACTGGCCTTTCTGGCCGAAGCGGTGGACGAGATCGAAGACAGCGAAGTTGCTGAAAAGATCGTGAACCGTTTGGAAGATTGGCTGGCGCGCCGCAGCTGATGCCAGTCACATCGGATATCGTGGCCACTTACCGGGGGCCGGGGCGCGTCGTGCGTCGGCTTCTGGATTTGGGGCAGCGGGAAGACAGGGCCTTGGTCTTTGTCATGGGGTTTTGCGTGGTGGCTTTCATCGCACAGCTTCCCGGCCTAGCGCGGCGGGCGCATTTGGAAGGGCTTGAGCTGAACGCGCTGATGGCCGCGGCTTTGCTAGGCACTGTTTTCATACTGCCGTTGCTGTTTTACCTTCTGGCGTTCGTATCATACGGGGCCGCTCGTTTGGTTGGCGGACGCGGCACGGCTTATGGTGCCCGTCTGGCTTTGTTTTGGGCTTTACTGTCGTCGACACCATTGGTGTTGTTGAACGGTCTGGTGGCGGGTCTCATCGGGCCAGGACCTGCGTTAACCCTGGTAGGGGCAGCCTGGTTTGGCGTGTTTATCTGGTTCTGGCTGGCGGGCTTGAGACAAACACAAAGGCAGGCGGAATGAATTTCTCGACCCTAGGTAACATTGCGGTCCTGACGCTGGTCAACCCGGCTGAAGCGGCCCGGCACCTATTATCCTTTCGCGCCGGGCGCGAAGTTCTGTGGCTGGCCTTCTGTCTGGCCGTCGTTTTGAATGGGCTGGTGCAGTTTGGGATCGAACATCTGGTTCCTTCGCCGGAAGGCCTGAATGTTCCAACACCCGAACCGATTTTCATGAGCCTTATCCGCTCGGCCGCCCTAATGATGTTCAGCATTGCGGCGTTCCTGTTCGTCGGGCGTTTGCTGGGCGGGCGCGCGTCATTCGACGAGATCATGACGCTGACGGTCTGGTTGCAGTTCCTGCAAAGCGCAGCGATGTTCGTAACGCTTGTGCTGGCCATTTTCGTTCCGGTTTTGATGGTGCTGTTTTTGTTCGCCACAGCGCTGGTGAGCCTTTACGTCACGCTGCATTTCCTCAATGAAGCGCATAAGTTCGGAACGCTTTGGAAATCCTTTGGGGTCATAGTGTTGTCTGCGTTGATCGCAGCCCCCTTTGTCCTCGCTTTAACACCCAGCGGCCCGGTATAGGGATATGAAGACCATGTATGACGTAGAAAAAATCCGCGCGGACTTTCCGATTCTGTCACGTGAGGTAAACGGCAAACCGCTGACTTATCTGGACAATGGTGCCTCTGCGCAGAAACCTCAGGTGGTGATCGATGCGGTGACCCGCGCCTATGCCGAGGAATACGCGAATGTGCATCGTGGCCTACATTACCTGTCCAACCTCGCGACCGAAAAGTACGAGTCCGTCCGCGGCAGCATCGCCCGTTTCCTTGGGGCGGCGGATGAGAATGAGATCGTCCTGAACTCGGGCACGACCGAGGGGATCAACCTTGTGGCCTATGGCTGGGCGATGCCGCGCCTTCAGGCCGGGGATGAGATTGTCCTTAGCGTCATGGAGCATCACGCCAACATCGTTCCCTGGCATTTCCTGCGCGAACGGCAGGGGGTTGTCCTGAAGTGGGTCGATATCGATGCGGATGGCGGGCTGGACCCGCAGGCCGTGATCGATGCAATCGGTCCCAAGACCAAACTGGTCGCGGTCACGCAATGCTCGAACGTGCTGGGAACGGTGGTGGATGTTAAGGCCATTACTGAAGGTGCGCATGCCAAAGGCGTTCCGGTGCTGGTCGACGGCAGCCAGGGTGCCGTGCATATGCCGGTCAATGTGTCGGATATTGGCTGCGACTTTTATGCAATCACCGGGCACAAGCTGTATGGCCCGTCCGGTTCGGGCGCGATTTATATCAAATCCGAACGCATGGCCGAGATGCGCCCCTTCATCGGTGGCGGCGACATGATCAAAGAGGTCAGCAAAGATCAGGTGATCTACAACGACCCCCCAATGAAGTTTGAGGCCGGAACACCCGGTATCGTGCAAACGATTGGTTTGGGCGTGGCGCTTGACTATATGATGGACCTGGGGATGGAGAACATCGCCGCCCACGAAGGCGCGCTTCGCGACTATGCGATGCAGCGGTTGACCGGTTTGAACTGGCTGCAGGTACAAGGCACACGTCCCGATAAGGCCGCTATTTTCAGCTTTACGCTGGATGGTGCAGGGCATGCGCATGACGTGTCGACGATCCTCGACAAAAAAGGGGTTGCCGTGCGGGCCGGTCATCATTGCGCTGGTCCACTGATGGATTTTTTCGGCGTGACCGCCACCTGCCGCGCCAGCTTTGGACTGTACAACACCAAAGATGAGGTCGACACGCTGGTCGATGCCCTTGAACTGGCGCATGATTTGTTTGCCTAAAAGCTGGTCGATCCGGGTGGATTTTCAGTTGCACCCGGATCGGAACAAGGATAGCTAACGGCCAAGGCACCTGTAGCTCAGCTGGATAGAGCGCTGCCCTCCGAAGGCAGAGGCCAGAGGTTCGAATCCTCTCAGGTGCGCCATACCACCTCGCATTAGCAGTTATTCTGAGTGTCCTATATTGGAGACTGCGTCCCTTAATTTGACGCTATGATGACTGGTTCTGATACAGTCCGGTAAGCGACAATATCTGGTCGATGGAACGCAGTTCATCGAGGTTGAACTGTTCTTTTCATAAGGAGTAATTCTAGGTTACTTAAAAACAAAGAGCGCCCAGAGGCGCTCGTTGTTTTTTAAGATTTTGGAAGTGTTAACCGCCCCAGCTACGGACCTCACCGCAGTCCATATGGACGAAATTCGAGCGGGAGTACTTGCCCACTCCACCAGCGCGGCAGGACATTGCAGCCTTGGCCATTTGCGACACTGAACGCGACGACAGGCGCAGGTCAGCCGCTTGGCCTTTCATGTGCAATGAGTTCTTGGCAACCCGACGAGAACGAGACCGAAGCATCGCGTTGGTTTGCGGAGAACGATAGCCGGACAGCAGCATATAGGGCTCATTTACGTCCAGAAGGTTATGCGATGCAGCCATGATGTCGATCGTGCGCAGATCCATGTCTTTGCTTTGATCAGTCCGCCAGTCACGCATGAAGTGGTTCACTTCTTTGACAGCGTCCTTGATGTATTTTCCATCGACCCAATATATCATATCAATCCGTTCGCCGGTGCGACCGGAATACATACGAATACGTCGGATATCGCCGCCGCCTCGAAGGAAACCTGCTGCATTGGAATAGGTCGGTGCGGCCACAACTGCCGTAGCTGCAAATGCGCCCAGAAGGGCACGTCGGGTCAAGCCCGATGTACTGCTCATCGTCATTTCAGTTTCGTCCCGTACTGTTCCTGCCTGCACACGATGTTACGCGCGCGATATTAATTTTTTCCCATCCCAGATGCGGGATTTATGACACAGTCGGTTTTGTCCGCCAAGAAGTCTTTCGGATTCATCAATTCAAGGGGGAAATTTCGGCAGTTTTTTGCGCAGGTGATGCGAATATGTATAATATTGAGACATTTGGCGGCGCATTTCCGCCGGGCGATGCAAAGACGCATCACGCACCGAAAGATGCGCCAGGTTGATACGTTTGTGAATAGACAACGCGCCCAAGGCGTAACCATATTTGATCCGCGCGCATTTCTGCTGCGTAAAATAATGAATAATCAAGGCCATCCAATGTTCTCAGGTATTCGGACCCGTTCTGGTATTATTTTCACCGCATGTTTTCTGGCTTCGGCGTCCGTAGTGAATGCAGACACCCGGCCAGCGACGGCGTTTCAGATGGCTGTTGCCGAATTTGCGCCCTCGGGGTCAGGAATCGCCGAGTTTTACCGCGAGAATGGTTTTGCCCCGGTTTGGGTTGGCGAAACGCCGCTGCATTCGGCGCGCCGCGCACGGCTGATCCAGGCCTTGTCATCGACCGATATGCATGGATTGCCGCAGGGTTCGGACAGCGTCCAGTCCCTTGTGGAACAGATGCAAGAGGCCCGTACGACGCGCGATCTGGGCGCTGTTGAGGTCAGTCTGACCCGCGCTTTCGCTGAATACGCGCGCAATCTCCAGTCGGGCGCGCTGCGCCCATCCCAGATTGATGATGGGTTAGTGCGCAAGGTTCAAAGGGCTTCGACAAAGGAGCACTTGCAGGGGTTGATCGCAGGGGAAAATGGCTCGTATTTCGATCAATTGGCCCCGCAAACAACCCAGTACCGGGCCTTGATGAAGCAGAAGTTGGTGCTGCAGGACCTCATCCATCAAGGCGGTTGGGGCGCGACGGTTCCTGTTGCTAAGTTGGAATATGGCGACACCGGACCCAATGTAATAAAACTGCGCAATCGTTTGGTTTCCATGGGGTATTTGCGTCCTACCGCCAGCCCGGAGTTTGATGCGGCTTTGTTGGGTGCCGTTCAGGCGTTCCAGACAGATCATGGTCTTGCGCCGGACGGTGTGGCCGGTCAGGGCACGATTTCTGAGTTGAACCGCAGTGCCTCCGACCGTCTAAAGGCTGTCTATGTCGCATTGGAGCGCGAGCGCTGGTTGCCGCGCGAACGGGGTGAGCGGCACATTTTGGTAAATCAGGCTGATTTCTCGGCCAAGATCGTCGATGACGGGTTGGTCACGTTCGAAACGCGCGCGGTGATCGGCAAGAACACACATGACCGACGCAGCCCCGAGTTCTCGGACAAGATGGAGCATATGGTCATCAACCCCAGTTGGTATGTGCCGCGCTCGATCATCACCAAGGAATACCTGCCCCAACTGCAATCAAATCCCAACGCCGTTGGCCATATCCAGATCACCGACCGCAGCGGTCGGCAGGTCAATCGCGGCGCGGTGGATTTCACTCAGTTCAACGCGCGGAACTTTCCGTTTGCGATGCGCCAACCGCCCAGCAAAAGCAATGCGCTGGGGCTGGTGAAGTTCATGTTCCCCAACAAGTACAACATCTATCTGCATGATACGCCTCAGAAAAGTCTGTTCGCGCGTGAGGTGCGGGCGTTCTCGCACGGGTGTATCCGCCTGGCAGATCCGTTTGATTTCGCCTATGCGTTGTTGGCCAAGCAGGAAGAAAACCCAAAGGCGTTTTTTCAGCGTGTTCTGGCCACGGGTAAGGAAACCACGGTGCAATTGGAACAGCATGTTCCGGTTCACCTGATCTACCGCACGGCTTATGTCGGCCCCAAGGGTGAGGTTCAGTATCGCCGGGATGTCTATGAGCGTGATCGGAAAATCTGGGAGGCCTTGCAGAAAGCAGGGGTGGCCCTGCCGGACGTTCAGGGGTAATCAGCGGGGCAGATCCTTAAACCGGGAAGCCCGATATGCACTATACCATCCAGCAAATCGCCGACGCTCTTGGGGCAGACTGCCAGGGCGATACTGGCCTGATCGTTGAACGCGCGGCTGAGCCGGGTGATGCAGCGGCGACTGATCTGGCGATGGCGATGTCTCCGAAATATGCCGAGGCGCTGAGCGGCAGCTCGGCACGGACAGCCGTGTTGTGGGAAGGTGCGGATTGGCAAGCGCTAGGGTTGGAGGCGGCCATCTTTGTGCCCCGTCCGCGTATGGCGATGGCCGGGATCACCACAATGTTGGATCGCGGGCAGGGCGTAGCGCCGGGTATTCACCCTTCGGCCGTGATCGACCCGACCGCGGAAATCCCCAAAGACGCAGCCATCGGCCCCTTGGCCGTCATCGGTGCGCGGGTTCGTATTGGCAAAGGCGCAGTTATCGGCCCGCATTGCGTGATTGGCATGGATACGGTTCTGGGCGAAAACGCCATGTTGCGTGAGATGGTTAGCATCGGGTCCAGGGCGCAGATCGGTGATCGTTTCATTGCCCAACCCGGCGCACGGATCGGGAGCGACGGGTTCAGCTTTGTTACCCCCGAGGTTTCGGATGTTGAGAATGTCCGCAAAACAATGGGCGACAAAGGTGATGCGCGGGCGCAAAGCTGGCTTCGCATTCACTCGCTGGGTGCAGTTGAGATCGGGGATGACGTTGAGGTCGGCGCCAATTGTACCGTCGACAACGGAACGATCCGGAATACCTGCATCGGAAACGGGTCCAAGTTGGACAATCTTGTGCATGTGGGGCACAACACACGGGTTGGGCAGGATTGTCTAATTTGTGGTCAGGCTGGCGTTTCCGGCTCGGTCGAGATTGGCAATAACGTGGTACTGGGTGGCCAGACCGGCGTGGTCGACAACATCTTTATCGGTGACGGCGTGATAGCGGCGGGCGGCACTAAAATCCTGTCCAACGTTCCTGCGGGTCGGGTACTAATGGGATATCCGGCCATCAAAATGGAAACCCATACCGACATCTACAAAGCACAACGTCGTTTGCCCCGCATGGCGCGTGACGTCGAGGCGTTGAAAAAGGCTGTTTTCAAACAGCCCCCGAGTGATTAAATCATCCGCAACGGGAAAATCAGAGGACCGACATGAGCATCACCGACCGCGTCATCGCAATCATTGCTGAGCAGGCCGTGCTGGAGCCTTCGGACGTCACGCCCGAAAGTACACTTGAAGATCTGGGTATCGACAGCCTGGGTCTGGTCGAGAGCATTTTCGCCATCGAAGAAGAGTTCGATATCTCGGTCCCGTTCAACGCGAATGAACCACAAGCCAGCGATTTCGATATCTCAAATGTGGCAGCGATCATTGCCGGGATCGAAAAGCTTGTGTCGGAAAAGGTCTGACCTGAAATTATGAAACGCGTTGTTATTTCCGGGGCCGGGACGATTAATTCGCTGGGTCACTCTGTCCCTGATACGCTTGAAGCTATGCGCGAAGGGCGTTGTGGTATCTCGCAACTTGAATTCCGCGATGTTGAGCGGCTTTCCATCAAAATCGGCGGCCAAGTGCGCGGGTTCGAGGCCGAAGGGCGGTTTAATCGCCAGCAGATGAGCCTTTACGATCGCTTTACGCAATTCACGCTGACCGCCGCGAAAGAGGCGATTGACCAATCCGGGATCGAGTTTCACGGAGATCTTGCTGCTCGGTCCGGTGTCGTTCTTGGCACCGCCGGTGGCGGCGTGTCCACTTGGGACGATAATTACCGTTCCGTCTACGAGGACGGTAAAAACCGTGTGCATCCATTTGTGGTGCCCAAACTGATGAACAACGCGGCGGCCAGCCACGTGTCTATGGAACATAACCTGAAGGGGCCAAGTTTTACGGTTTCAACCGCTTGCGCCTCATCCAATCACGCGATGGCATTGGCGTTTCAGATGGTCCGCAGCGGCGCCGCACCTGCAATGATCACGGGTGGATCAGAATCCATGTTGTGTTTTGGCGGCGTCAAAGCCTGGGAAGGCCTGCGCGTGATGTCCAAGGACGCTTGCCGCCCGTTCAGCGCCAACCGAAATGGAATGGTGCAGGGCGAAGGGGCCGGGGCTTTTGTCTTTGAAGAATACGAACATGCGCGCGCACGAGGGGCAGATATCCTGTGTGAGGTTGTCGGCTTTGCCATGTCCTCGGATGCGTCCGACATCGTGATGCCCAGTAAGCAGGGCGCGGCACGTGCCATGTCAGGTGCGCTGACCGATGCGCGCCTGAATGCGGACCAAGTCGGGTACATCAATGCGCATGGGACGGGCACAGCGGCGAACGACAAGACCGAATGCGCGGCGGTGGCCGGTGTGTTCGGGCCGCACGCAGACGACCTGATGATATCGTCCACGAAATCCATGCACGGGCATTTGATTGGGGGTACTGGCGCGGTCGAGTTGCTGGCATGTATCATGGCGTTGCGCGACGGGGTGATCGCCCCAACCATCGGTTATGAAGATCCAGATCCCGAATGTGCTTTGGACGTGGTGCCAAATGAGGCGCGAGACGCGAAGGTGGATGTTGCGCTTAGCAATGCGTTTGCCTTTGGCGGGTTGAACGCGGTTTTGGCTCTGAAACGGGTCTGAAGCTTCGGAAGCAAAACGACAAAACGCCGCCCGAAGGACTGGGCGGCGTTTTCTGTTTTACTAGTATTAGTTTTTGATGACTTCCAGCTGGTCAAACCCGGCAGTGAACCCTGCTAGAGATATTTCCAATTGCAGCGCCTGCGAAGGTGCCAGAACAGAAACCATCGACAAGGTACCTTTGGTCCCACTCTTCAAAGCTTCGAGGTCTTGCTGGGTAAAGCCCACTTGCGCAAGGCACCCAACGGGGTTGCAGTGGTGATAGTTGTATCGTTTGCCCGGCGCTCCGTCGATCGACAAGGATATCTGAGCTTGCAAAAGCACCTCGAGGGGCACAACGATGATCGCAGCAGCTACGGCCGGAGCTTCTTCGGGCAGCTTTTCAATCGTAATTTCCGCAATGGGCTGGTCTTGCTGACCGGTCAGAATCTGTCGCATGACACAAGGTTCGCTGTCAGTTCCTGTATTGATGCACATGACTGCCCAGTCGCCGGTCTCTTCCTTAAGGTACTGCTCGCCAATACGCGGGCCGGATTCCCCAAGATCCAGGTCAGCACCGGTTTGGGTTTGCGGAGCCTCGGCATCCTGCGTTGCTTCTTGTGCATAAGCGGCACCACACCAAAGCGCAGCGGCCACAAGGCTGAGAGATAGAGTGTTCTTGATCATGAATGCCTCGGCTATGTGATTGAGCTTTTTGACCCGTCTATCATCCTTGGATCATGGTGTCAGGCATTAAGCTGCACAAATGGGTGACCGTAGTCAGCTTTTTGCCGCTTTCCAGTGCTTGAAACCAGGATGAAACAAAAAAGAAAGGGAACCGGTGGAGCGGCTCCCTTTCATAAATTTTTCTCCCCGTCGGACTGGCCGACTTAGTTATGCGCAGACGTTACGAAAGGCGGTCGCATGCGTCAACTGAAAACCTGAAATTTTAATGGAAGAACCAGCATTGCTTTAAAAAAACCGCGCCCGAAGGCGCGGTCAGTCGACAGGGAGGAAGTTTGCCGCACCCGACCTCTGACAGCGAGGGCAGCAAAATGACTATCGCAGTCAAAGGTTAACTTTGTATGCTGGGTCCAGATCGGTGGAAATTAAGGCCTTACCTACATGGACAAAAACATTTTTCTGGGCGGCGCGGGTGAAGATTACAGCCAGCCTCAAAACCTGACCCTCAAATATGCCAACCGGCACGGGTTGATCGCAGGGGCGACGGGCACAGGCAAAACGGTGACGTTGCAAATCCTGGCCGAGGGGTTCTCGGCTGCGGGCGTCCCAGTGTTTCTATCCGATGTCAAAGGCGACTTGTCCGGGTTAGCAATGGCGGGCAGTGAAAGTCACAAGTTGCACCAGGCGTTTCAGGATCGCGCGGCGCGCATCGGCTTTCAGGATTATACCTATGCCGCATGCCCGGTAACATTTTGGGATCTGTTCGGCGAACAAGGCCATCCTGTTCGAACGACCGTTACAGAAATGGGGCCATTGCTGTTGTCTAGGCTCATGGACCTGAGCGAGGCGCAGGAAGGTATTTTGAACATTGCTTTCCGAGTGGCGGATGAAGAAGGGATGCCGCTGCTGGATCTCAAGGATCTGCAAGCCCTGCTGGTCTGGATCGGTGAGAACCGCACACAGTTATCCCTGCGCTATGGTAATGTCTCGACTGCTTCGATTGGAGCAATCCAGCGGCGGTTGTTGGTGTTGGAAAACCAGGGCGGAACCAATTTGTTCGGTGAACCCGCGCTGGAATTGGCCGATCTGATGCGTACTGATGCAAACGGGCAGGGGATGGTGAACATCCTGGCCTCGGATAAGCTAATGGGGTCGCCGCGTCTCTATGCGACTTTCCTGTTGTGGCTGTTGAGTGAGCTGTTCGAGGAATTGCCCGAGGTCGGCGACCCCGACAAACCCAAGTTGGTGTTCTTCTTTGATGAGGCCCATTTGTTGTTCGAAGATGCGCCCAAGGTTTTGGTAGACAAAGTAGAGCAGGTCGCACGGCTGATCCGTTCCAAGGGTGTCGGCGTCTATTTCATTTCTCAAAACCCGGCGGATATTCCCGAAGATATTCTGGGGCAACTCGGCAACCGGGTGCAGCACGCGCTGCGTGCCTTTACCGCGCGGGATCGCAAGAACCTGCGTTTGGCGGCCGAAACCTATCGCGAAAACCCGGCCTTTGACACCGAAACCGCAATCCGAGAGGTTGGCGTGGGTGAGGCAGTCACGTCGATGCTGCAAAAGAAGGGCGTGCCAGGTATTGTTGAGCGGACGCTGATCCGTCCACCGGGAACACAACTTGGGCCAATCACCGCGTCCGAGCGTCAGGCGATCATGACAGCGTCACCGATGCAGGCCAAGTATGGTACATTGAAGGATCGGAAATCGGCCTTTGAAATTCTGCAGGCACGCGCCGATCAGGCCGCGCAGGCTGCTGCAAAAGCAGAAGAACAAGAAGAGACACAATCTGTTGCTGAACGCGAGTTCGCCACGGCCAGGCGCTATTCCGGTGGCCGGGTCGGGCGATCTTCCTCTCGCGTTAAACGGCAGAAAGATACCTTTGCTACAGCAATGAGCGAGGCCGTCATCAAAGAGCTAAAAGGTACAACCGGGCGCCGCATTGTTCGTGGAATTCTGGGCGGGTTGTTCCGCGCTAGGTAAGCCCAAGGCGCCGCACAGCGGTTTCGTTGCGCGGCGCTGTTTAGGTTACTTCAGACGACGCTGACCTTCCTGCCGGCAGTAGCCGTCAGCCTCGGCCACAGACATCTTGGTCGCGGGGTAGTCGATGGCACGATCCCAGATGACGCGATCCGGGCGGTACAACTGGCACGTCACCACACCCTTTGAGGTCTGGACCTGAACTGGATCGGTTTCCAGATCTTCGGGTGACGGGATACATGCGGCCAGGCTGGCAACAACTGTCAGCATTAGGATTTTTGGGATAAACGAAGTTTTCATGTGTCGTCTTCTTACTCTCGAGAGGTGACCTGTAGTATCAGCGTCAACTGACTAATTAACCGTGAAGGCGATCTGGCGCAGGTCCGGAAACTGCCCAACGATAATTCGGTCTATTAAGGTTCGGTTCATGAATCAAGAAACCGCGCCGATTTTGAGGCGCGGTTCCGAATATTCCCCTGAAAGTGATCTATTTCTCGGGGATCAAGCCCCTTGGACTGAATCTGAGAACAATCAGTAGGATCAACCCCATGGTCAGCAGGCGCATATGCGCGGCGCTTTCGATCAGATGTGCCTTAAGCGCGCTGCCATCAGGCAATCCAGCGGTGATCAGGTTCATCAGCCACAGCCCGATAGGTTCGACCTGAACCCACAGGAACCAGATCACGAACGCGCCCAGTACCGCACCAAAATTGTTACCTGATCCACCGACGATCACCATTACCCAGACCAGGAATGTAAACCGCAATGGCTGATACGCGCTGGGGGTCAACTGGCCGTCCAGCGTTGTCATCATAGCACCTGCAATTCCGCAGATGGCCGAGCCCAGCACAAAGATCTGCAAATGGCGGCGGGTCACGTCCTTGCCCATCGCCTCGGCCGCGACCTCGTTGTCACGAATGGCGCGCATCATGCGGCCCCACGGGCTGTTCAGCGCCTTTTGCGCCATCCAGAGCAGGACCAGCAGAACGATCAGGAACAGAAACGAATAGCCCAGTTTAACCGCCAGCGTCGAAGCCGTGACTGTATCCAGCCCCAACCATTCGGCGCGAGCGACAAAGCCAGGGTCACTCTGCAGATCGACCTCGTACCCAACGACCGGCGCAGGGCGCGGGATGCCGTAGACGTTTTTGACGCCCCGGGCCAACCAGTCCTCGTTTTTCAAGATCGCGATGATGATCTCGGCAATCCCCAGCGTTGCAATCGCCAGATAGTCCGAGCGCAGGCCCAGAGCAGTTTTACCAATCAGCCACGCTGCACCAGCCGCCAGCAGTCCACCTGCGGGCCAGGCCAGCAGAACAGGCAGATTCAGACCGCCGAGGTTGCCCGCAACAGCCGGTTCAATGGCCTCGACCGCCGCGGTGTTGGGGTCGAGAACAGCGCGGTAAACAAAGAAGCCGATGATGAGAATGGCAATGATCGACAAAGTCCGAACCCGACCTTTGGGCATCTTCTGCGCCACCAGAACTGTGGCCACAACGGTTGCAGCGCCCAGCAGCAGGGCCAGTACAATACCGAAACCTCCGGCAGACCAGGCGCCAGGTGTTGTCGGGGTCGAGACCAGCACAACGGCAAGCCCGCCCAACGCAACAAAGCCCATGACCCCGACGTTGAACAAACCGGCGAAACCCCATTGCAGGTTCACCCCAAGCGCCATGATGGCCGAGATCAGTCCCATGTTCAGGATCAATATCGCGGCGTTCCAGCTTTGCGTGAATCCGGTCAGCAGGATCAGGCCACCAACAACAGCGAAAAGCAGCGTATTTTTGACAGGCTCGGTCATACCGCTTTCCCTTTAAACAGACCCGTAGGTTTGAACAGAAGCACGATCAGCAAAATGACAAAACTTACGGCGAATTTGTAATCGGTGGACAGGAATTGCACCAATCCCGACGGCTCCAGGTTTTCCGGGGCAAGATAGGTCAGCACCTTTTTCCAGGCGTAAGTGATCGTGACTTCGGAAAAGGCGATGATGAACCCGCCGGCAATGGCACCCACAGGGCTGCCTAACCCGCCGACGATGGCCGAGGCGAAAATCGGCAGAAGCAGCTGGAAATAAACGAAAGGTTTAAAGCTCTTGTCCAGCCCGTACAGGACCCCGGCCGTGGTCGCGAGCGCCGCCACGATGATCCATGTAATCATCACCACCCGCTCGGGGTTGATACCGGACAGCAGGGCGAGATCTTCGTTATCCGAATACGCACGCATCGATTTGCCAGTGCGGGTTTTGTTGAGGAACCAGAACAACAGCACAACGGCAACAACTGCAACGATGACGGTAATGCCCTGAGATGTCTTGATCGCCAGCCCCTCATTCAGCCCGGTCATGGCCTTGAATTCACGTGCGGAGATCACAAACCGCTGACCGTCCGAAAACCTCTGATCGTCCGGGCCGATGATGAACCGCACCAGACCGTTCATGATGAACATCACGCCCATCGACACAATAACCAGAATGACCGGCTTGGCCTTTTGCTCGCGATAAAATCGATAGACCATTCGGTCGGTGATCAGCACCAGAACGATACAGCCCAATATGGCAAAGGGCAGGGCCAAAAGGGCGGTCGGCAGCGGACCAAAACTGACCCCAACGGCCTGCAGCCCCCAGGTGACCAGAACGGCGATCATCGCGCCAAAGGCCATCGTGTCGCCATGGGCAAAGTTGGAAAACCGCAGGATACCGTAGATCAGCGTGACCCCCAGCGCCCCCAGTGCCAGCTGGCTGCCATAAGCAATTGCAGGCACCAACACAAAATTCGCAAGCGCGACAAGCGCGTTCAGTATGTCCATCTCACCTTCTCATTCCGCCGGGTGCGGCCTTATGGCATACCCGCGCGCAAAGACACAATATTTCAACGGTTATGGACGGTCGAATTCCGAAGAAAAACTGCATATGGGCAGCGTTCCTTTCGGGCAATCAAGGCGCGCCTGACAGGATCATGTCCGTCAGACGCGTCGCTGGTTCAGCTTTGCTGTTCTTGCGATAGTAAATGTGGTCAATTTTTGAGCGTACAGACCCCGCGTTCGTTGCGCTGTTGCCCGCCAGAGGCGCGAACTTCAAGGTGGCCGGTCTCTGATGCAACCGTGTATCCCACACTTCCGTTGCTTAGAATTTGTAGAAATTCCTGCGCGCCGAGGCCGGGGATCACAAGGACTTCATGCTCTTGACCCTCGGCCAGCAGCAAGCCCTTGGATTGCCCTTCGATCTGTTTCAGCACGACCTGGTGGGCTGGTTCAATTGGATTGCACCCACCGGGGTTGCAGGTTTCGGTAATCTGGCACTCGTAAACAAATTCACCTTGCGCGGGGGCTTGCGACACGGCCTGCGCGGTCGCAGGCAGAACGATGGCGGCAAGCGCAGCCAGATATTTCATAATATGTCTCCTGAAGGGGGCAATTGCCCGAAATATTTGAGAATCCAATCAGGATTCCCGCTGTTCGCGCGTTCGTGATTAGGGGCGGATCGTGGCGGAAATTGAGCCGAGACAGGGCGGAATTCTGAAGGGATTAATTTTAACAATTCTTAGGGGAGTGGGGTAACCATCCGGGAATAAACCGTTTTATTGGAGGTTGTTTATCCGACCAGTGGCGCAAAGCTGCAAACGCCATCTTCTCGCCACGATTGGTTGCATGAAAGCACGCGTTTTAACCGTGTCAAAGAGGCGTTGACACGCGAACACAGCCTTTCACCTGGGATCAACTGAAAGTGAGGACCGCCGTGCAGCCCGTTGAAGTTATTGATCTAAATGATGATCTTGCCCTGTGCTCGAGGGCGCTGACTAATGGGAGGTACATCATGAAAATCTGTGCAGTAGTGATATTGAGCGCGGCTTTGCCAGCAATGGCGCTAGCCGCAACAAGCGACCCTCTGGACGGGGCGGATTTCGTTGTTAATTGCGTATCGGACAATACTGGCGGCGCGGTGACATTGGCGAGGTCCGGAACCACGGATAAGGGATTTATCGTCACTGATGACATCCGCGGAGAGGCCACGATCATTGCCGGTCTGAACTCGCTGACCTTTCTGCACATCATGGACAAGGACGTCGTGACCTTTGTCGTGGATTTTGAGGATCTGAACTACGACATGTCGATTAAAGGACCGCATGCCGCGCAGGATTTCGGGTCGTGTGGTGATCCGATCGGGTGAATGAGGCTGAATGTATTGGTGGTGAAGGTAGTACTAATGAGAATAAGTCCTATTTACCCCACCTCAGCTATTTATCGTAAAGTTACCGAAGCAATTTCAATACGACCAAATTTGATTAGCCAATTTATACGACTGCAGAAACAAGGACGAAGTTGGAGAGCGCTACAAAGACGTCCATTAGTTGTTTTCTCCGCAGTGGCCATGAAGTACCGACACGTCGACCATCCAACCTCTGGTTTGTGTTGTGATAGTGACGTCAGTTGGCTGACCCTTGTCCAACTCGATCTGCATGATCGCCATTTCTCTGTCGTCGGTGCGGCGTGCGACAAGTCGGCCATTTTTCGAAAGTTCCGGTTCGAACTCAAAGCCAGCTAACGGAAATTTGGAGTCCTTATCTGGCCCGACGGCAAAAGTGTTCAGTTGGTTGCCGATAGAAGAAAGTTCCATAGTAAAGCCGCCTTCTAGACACTCGACGGCATCACAGTCGTTCGAGATGCAATGCGCACGAACTTCACACATTTTTACCTGACAGTAAGTTTGGGGAACGATTTCGGCATATCCTACACCAGTTGCACCGAACCCAGCGACAGTTAAGAAAAGAAAGTGTTTCAGTCCTCGCTGAGGAAACACAGCACTCATCCCCCCAAGAAGCTCTTGCGCACTTCGGGATCGGCCAGCAATTCTTTACCCGTGCCACTATACGCATTCCGCCCCTGCACCAGGACATATCCCTTGTCCGCAATCTCCAAAGCCTGACGGGCGTTCTGTTCCACCATCAGGATTGGCAGGCCGGTGCGTGAGACCTCAATGATCCGGTCGAACAGTTCATCCATCACGATGGGTGAGACACCGGCAGTGGGTTCGTCCAACATCAGCACCTTGGGCTGGGTCATCAGCGCTCGGCCCACGGCAACCTGCTGGCGTTGACCGCCCGACAGCTCTCCGGCCGCCTGGTTGCGTTTGTCGCGCAGGATCGGGAAGAGGTCATAGACCTGCTCCATCGTCTGACTGATATCGTCGCGCCGGATGAAGGCACCCATTTCTAGGTTTTCCTCGACCGTCATGGACGTGAAGATATTCGAGGTCTGCGGCACAAAGCCCATCCCCCTGATCACCCGATCCTGTGGCGACAGTTTGGTGATGTCCTCGCCATCCAGCCGCACCGACCCGGCACGGACATCCAGCATTCCGAACACGGCCTTCATCGCGGTGGACTTACCGGCACCGTTGGGACCAACGATGACGGCGATTTCACCCTTATCCACGGCGATGGTACAGTCGTGCAGAATGTCGGGACCCTTGCCGTAGCCACCGGTCATGGTATCTCCGATCAGGAAGGGGCCGCCGCTGACCTTGTAGGTTTCTCCGCTGGTTGGATGCGCGGGGGTCATTGTGCCAATGCCCTTGGTATTGGCAATTGTTGCGTCCTTGTTGCCGTGATCGTCCTGATAGGGGTTGTCGCTTGCGCCCGCAGTCATGTCTGGGCCTCCAGCTTGTCTTTGTTCTTCAGGCCGGTGCCCAGATAAGCCTCGATCACGTGTTCGTTGGCCTTGATCTCGTCCAGAGTGCCCTCGGCCAGCACTTTGCCCTCGGCCATGCAGATCACCGGGTCGCAAATTTTGCCGATGAAATCCATGTCATGCTCGATGACGACAAAGGTATAGCCGCGCTCCTTGTTCAGACGCAGAATGGTGTCGGCTATGGTCATCAGCAAGGTGCGGTTCACACCCGCGCCAACCTCGTCCAGAAACACGATCTTGGCGTCGACCATCATGGTGCGACCAAGTTCCAGCAGTTTCTTTTGCCCGCCCGAAACCTGACCTGCCTTGTGGTCGGCCAGGTGTTCGATGGTCAGGAACTCCAACACCTCGTCCGCCTTGGCGCGCAGGGCGCGTTCCTCGTCGGCGATGCGTTTGCGGCCAAACCAAGTGTTCCACAGTGATTCACCCGATTGCGCGCCGGGCACCATCATCAGGTTCTCGCGGCAACTCATTGACGAAAACTCATGCGCGATCTGGAACGTGCGCAGCAGCCCTTTGTGAAACAGCTTATGCGGAGGCAGGCCAGTGATATCTTCGCCATCCATGAAAACCTTGCCGCTGGTCGGCGGCAACACACCCGCGATCACGTTGAACAGGGTTGTCTTGCCCGCACCGTTCGGTCCGATCAGGCCGGTGATCGAGCCCTTTTGGATTTCCAGCGAAGCACCGTCCACCGCGTGGAACCCGCTAAAATGCTTATGCACGTCCTCAACGACGATCATGGTTTTCCCTTGCCTTTTCCCCGAAAACAGAGGTGCAGCCTTTTGTCACTGAAACAGCCCGGACACAAGGCCCGGGCTGTTCGGTTTTGCTCTGTCAGATGAGGATTTAACGGTAGTTAACCGTCTTCATCTCACCATCGATGACTTCGATTTCGCGGTATGCACCGGCGCTTTCGCCGGGGCCGATCAGCTCAACGCCCGAGGCGCCGACATAGTCGATGTCTTGGCCCGCTGCGAGGAGCTCCAGACCCTTGGCCAGCTCACCCGGATAGATCTTTTCACCCGGTTCGTTGGCAACATCCATGATCTTGCCGCCATAGTCCGCCGGGTTGCTGGAACCCGCCGCCTGCATGGCCAGCAGGAACAGCGCCGCTGCGTCATAGGACTCGGGCACGAAGATGGACGAGCCGTCAAAACCCTCGGCTTCGGCCATGGCAAAGAACGAATCCGCAGCTTCGCTTTTCGATCCTGGGGCCTGACCATACGAGCCGTTCAGATCCGGACCGACGTTTTCAGGCAGCGAGTCACCGATCATGCCACCCGGCAGACCAAAGGTGTCAAATGCGCCGCTGTCCAGCGAGGACTGAATGATGCCCAGACCGCCCTGATCCAGATAGCCCGCAACGACCAGAATGTCGCCACCTGCCGATGCCAGCGCGCCGACTTCGGCCGAATAGTCGGCTTTGCCGTCTTCGTGCGCGGCAACGATGGTTACCTCACCGCCCAGCGCCTCGAACGAGGATTTGATCGCCTCGGACAGGCCCTTGCCGTAGTCGTTGTTGGTATAGGTCAGAGCGATCGAGTTGACGCCGCGCTCTTTCAGGATGTCGGCCATGATTTCGCCTTCGCGCGCATCCGATGGGGACGTGCGGAAGAACAGGCCGTTATCTTCCATAACTGACAGGCCCGGAGAGGTGGCCGAAGGTGAGATCATGACCATACCGTTCGGCACGGCGACGTTTTGCAGAATGGCACCGGTTACGCCCGAACAGTCTCCGCCAACAAGGCCGTTGATGCCTTCGGCAACCAGACGTTCCGCATTAGCGGTGGCCAGAGCATTGTCAGCGCAGCCCGTATCAGCACGTACGGGCGTTACGGTGGACCCGTCCAGCAGTTTGCCGGATTCCGAAACCTCTTTCATCGCCAGCTCAGCGCCGGACGCCATTGCTGGCGAAAGCGATTCAATCGGGCCGGTGAAACCGAACATAATGCCCAGTTTAACGTCTTCGGCCATGGCGGTGCCGGCCAACAGTGCGGTTGCTGCGGTTGCAGTAAGCAGCTTTTTCATGTGGTTACTCCCAAATTGGAACGTGTTCGTTCTGGGCACGACCCTAGGCAAGCTGTTCGGAAAAGAAAAGTCCTCACGCAATTGTGTGGTTGCCACCTGAAGTTCTGATTGTTTTGTTGGGTTTGTCCCGTTTCTGGCGGCTGGCATGCTGCAGGTGGAGAGCTGAATGTTGAGAGTTTTCACGATTCTGTTTCTTGTCTTTAAGGCGGGGCTGCTCAGTGCCGACGTACTGCAAACTTCTTCTGGCCCTGTGCGAGTGACGCCGATGGTCGAAGGATTGGATGCCCCGTGGGCAATTGGTATTTTGCCGAACCAGGGGGTATTGATCACCGAACGGGATGGCAAACTGCTTTATGTTGCGGATGGGAAAGCCAAATCCGTCAAAGGTGTGCCCGACGTTTTGGCCAAAGGGCAGGGCGGTTTGTTGGACGTGACGGTCGCCCGTGATTTTAGCCAAACACGCGAGATATTCCTTACCTTTTCCAAACCACAGCGCGGCGGCACCGGAACGGCCCTTGCGGTGGCCCGATTGTCTGAAGGCGGTGATCGGCTGACCAACCTGCGTGTGATCTTCGAGGCTGTCCCGGGTGGTTCATCAGGGCGTCACTACGGTTCCCGCGTGGTGGAAGCTAAGGACGGAACTTTGTTCGTCACAATCGGCGACAGGGGGGAACGCCCCAAGGCGCAAGACAGGTCCAATCATAATGGCACGGTGATCCGCGTGAACCGTGACGGATCGGTTCCCGGTGACAATCCCTTTGTTCAGGCAAGCGGTGTGCAGCCTGAGATCTGGTCCTATGGCCATCGCAATCCGCAAGGGGCCGGTTTGGACGCAAGGGGCCGCCTTTGGATATCGGAACACGGGGCAAAAGGTGGGGATGAGGTCAATCTGGTTCAGCCAGGGTCGAACTACGGTTGGCCAGTCATCTCCTATGGCGTGCATTATTCCGGCGACAAAATAGGAGAAGGCACCGCGAAGCCGGGTATGGAACAACCAGAGCATTATTGGGACCCTTCCATCGCCCCTTCGGGTCTGATGGTTTATTCCGGCAAGCTTTGGTCGGACTGGAAAGGGGATATCTTCGTTGGGTCGCTCAAATTCGACTATATCGCGCGGCTGGCGGGATCGCCGCTGCGCGAGGTTGAACAGATCAAGGGCCCTGAAACGATTCGGGTGCGCGACATAGTCGAGGCCCCTGACGGGTCAATCTGGTTCATTTCCGTGGGTGAAGGGGCCGTCTATCGTATGACCCCTGAGTAACTTACACCGACAACCGGTCGCCCTGCGCTCCACGCTCGCGATAAGGCGTGGTATTGTAATGCGCCCGGTAGCATTTCGAGAAATGGCTGGGCGAGGCAAACCCGCAGGCCAGCGCCACATTGATCACACTCATATCGGTTTGCATCAACAAGTTGCGCGCTTTGTGCAGGCGCAGCTCCATGTAATACCGTTTGGGCGAACGGCTCAGGTAGCGGCGGAACAGACGTTCCAACTGCCGCGTCGACATGCCGACATCCTTGGCCAGAATCGAGGGTGAGATCGGTTCCTCGATGTTCTTTTCCATCATCAGGATGACCTGGCTCAGTTTCGGGTGACGCACGCCAATCCGAGTTGGTGTCGATAGACGCTGGGTGTCTTGGTCGGTGCGGATCGAGGAATAGATCATCTGATCCGCAACGGCATTCGCCAAATCCTCGCCGAAGTCATCAGCAATGATTTTAAGCAGCAGGTCGATGGAAGACGTGCCGCCTGCAGTCGTCATCCGGTTGCCGTCGACGATAAAGACGGACTTGGTCAGTTCAACCTCGTCGAATTCCTCGACAAAGCTGTCGGAGTTTTCCCAGTGAATGGTTGCGCGTTTGCCATCCAACAGCCCGGCCTTGGCCAAAGTATAGGCCGCTGTGCATAGGCCACCGATGCGCAAGCCGCGCCTTGCCTCGCGGCGCACCCAGTTCAACACCTTCTTGGTGGTCGCCGCCTGAACGTCGACCCCACCGCAGATCATGACAACATCGTCGCGCTGCAGCTCAACCAGGTCTGAATCCAGCGCAAAGGTAGTTCCGGCCGAACAGCTGACTGTTTCGCCACCTTCACCCATCAATGTCCACGTATACAGCGTTTTGTCCGCCATACGGTTGGCTATGCGCAGGCTGTCCAGTGCCGAAGCAAACGACAGCAGAGAAAATTTGTCCAAAAGGACAAATACGAAATTGCGGGAGTTGGCCGCAGTGTCTTCCACCGTGACAACTTGGCGTTGCTCTTGCATGGCGAGGTGTCCTTGATTCGGCGCCCGGCGACTTTTTGTCCGACGTCAGATTTGGCAGCCACCTTGATCAAAGCTTGTTTGCTGCGTCAAGAGGGCCAAATCGTATATGGTCAGTCTTCAATGCATTTTGTATAGAAGCAACCTGAATACTTCAGCGGAGATCAAAGCTATGACTGAATGGCAAAAAACGAACTGGCGCAACAAGCCCCGGGTTCAAATGCCAGACTATACCGACGCGGCCGCGCTGGCCAAAGTCGAGGCTCAGCTTTCACAGTATCCCCCGCTGGTCTTTGCGGGCGAAGCACGGCGTCTAAAGCAACATTTGGGTGCCGCCGGTCGCGGCGAGGCCTTCCTGTTGCAGGGCGGGGATTGTGCGGAAAGCTTTGAACAATTCAGCGCGGATGCGATCCGTGATACGTTCAAGGTGATGCTGCAGATGGCAATGGTTCTGACCTATGGCGCCAAGGTACCGGTGGTCAAAGTGGGCCGCATGGCAGGCCAATTCGCCAAACCGCGCAGCGCCCCGACCGAGGTGGTGGATGGCGTTGAGCTGCCCAGCTACCGTGGTGACATCATCAACGAACTGGCCTTCACACCCGAAGCACGGATTCCGAATCCGGGCAAGATGCTGCAGGCCTACACTCAGGCGGCTGCGACCCTGAACCTTTTGCGCGCTTTCTCGACCGGTGGTTTCGCCGATATGAGCATGGTGCATTCCTGGACTTTGGGCTTCACCGATGTACAGGACGTGCAGAAATACTCGGAAATCGCCGACCGTATTCAGGACACTATCGACTTCATGGGTGCGGCGGGGATCACGGCGGACACCACGCATGAGTTCTCGACCGTTGAGTTCTACACCAGCCATGAAAGCCTGCTGCTGGAATACGAAGAGGCGCTGACCCGTCTTGATTCCACCTCTGGCAACTGGCTGGCCGGTTCGGGCCATATGATCTGGATCGGTGACCGCACCCGTCAGCCGGACGGGGCGCATGTAGAATTTTGCCGCGGTGTCCTGAACCCGATTGGTCTGAAATGTGGTCCCTCGACCACGGCAGAAGACCTCAAGGTTCTGATGTCCAAGTTGAACCCGGAAAACGAGGAAGGTCGCTTGACCCTGATCGCGCGCTTTGGTGCGGGCAAGGCGGGTGAGCATCTGCCGCGTCTGGTCAAGGCCGTCAAGGAAGAGGGCGCCAAGGTCACATGGGTCTGCGACCCGATGCACGGCAACACGATCAAATCGGCGACGGGCTACAAAACCCGTCCGTTTGATTCAGTCCTGCGCGAGGTGCGCGACTTCTTTGGTGTGCATCAGGCCGAAGGCACCATCCCTGGGGGCGTGCATTTTGAGATGACCGGTTTGGACGTGACCGAATGCACCGGTGGGGTGCGTGCCGTGACCGAAGAGGACCTCTCGGATCGTTACCACACTGCGTGCGACCCGCGACTGAACGCGACGCAATCGCTGGAACTGGCCTTTTTGGTTGCCGAAGAACTGACCAACCTGCGCCGCGATCGCAACAAACGTGAAGCCAGCTAAGATTTGCTGTCTTTAAGGTTAAAAGGCGGGCTGCACTGGCCCGCCTTTTTTGTCAGTCGTCCCGTGACGCAACCAGCCGTAGATGTGATCCGGGTTTCTTGAATTCTGCTTGCTCTTCCGCAAACCCGGCCGAGATTTGCTGCGCCGGTTGTTGCGGTGCCTGAACGTCTGAAACAGCCCGCACTCTGGTGTCGGGGATTGAGAAACGGCGAGGCGTCGCGCCGATTGCACCGTCGGACATCATGACACCCAACACGCGGCTGACATCGCCAAGATCGCTTTTCAGGGGCAACAGGATCATACGTGCCTGCAACTGGTTGCGGCCCAGTTTGCCGGCGGCGACTAATCCAAGCTCGGCAATTGCCGGCTGGGCAAAGACCTGCTCCAATACGTCCGATATCTGGCCACGAGCGCTGGGTTCGAAAAACGCGGTTAACGGCATGCCGCGCACTTCCATGCCTGCCAGCTGTGTTAGTTGGCTTCCAGCCAGACGAAACCGGGCCAGACCGGGCGCGATACGTTCCAGAATGAACGTGTATTCCAGAACGTTCTCAAGCCCGCGCGGATCGATCTGCGCACGTTTGGGGACACCGTCGCCGGTTAACAGCGCGGTCCAGTACGCCTCGACCTGTCGGATGGGCGAGAGGCTGCGCCCGCTGTCAAAACGATCCATTGCGACGATCTTTCCAGAGTTTGATCCGAACCTGTTACCGAAAAACGTTTTCATTTACATCACCCTAGCGTCAATCGCCCGTCATTTATCTAAAATTCAAGATATCGGGACCCTTCAGGTCCGATCATCCCTGACCAAAGCCAAATTGACACGAGTTGAGTCAATTTTGGAGGAATTCTTTAACGAATGGTTAACTTCTGGACGAAGGCCGAAAACCAGCAAACTCTTGCCCTGCGCCCGCCGATGGCATTAGGTGCGACAACCGAGCAGACAAGGACAGCCAACATGATCAGATCCATGACCGGATTCGCCGCAGGCAAAGGGGCGTATGGACCCCATAGCTGGACGTGGGATCTGCGCAGCGTGAACGGCAAGGGTCTGGACATACGGTTGCGCATGCCCGAGTGGCTGACCGGGCTCGAAACCGCCTTGCGCGGCCAGCTGTCCAAATCACTGAGCCGGGGAAATGTCACTTTGTCCTTACGGTTAAGCCGCGAAGAAACTGCCCCTGATCTGGTTCTGAATGAAGACGCCATGGGCGCGGCACTTGCTGCGCTGGCCCGTACGCAGGAAATGGCGGCAGAAAGCGGCGTCGCGCTGGCACCTTCGACCGCGGCGGACCTGATAGGGCTGAGAGGAATGTTGGAGGCTGGCAGTGAAGTGGACGA
Source organism: Ruegeria sp. BA12 (assembly GCF_056539625.1). Lineage (NCBI taxonomy): Bacteria > Pseudomonadati > Pseudomonadota > Alphaproteobacteria > Rhodobacterales > Roseobacteraceae > Ruegeria > Ruegeria sp. BA12. The sequence continues at coordinate 1,000,576 of NZ_JBQFVF010000001.1, read as the reverse complement.
CCCCGCGCCTCTGGTCAAGGAATTGACGAACGAATTTGCCGACCTGTTGGCAGCTTTCGTCGACATGCGCCAGACAGAAGGCAAGGCTCTGGCAGACATTCTGGACGGTCAGCTTGCTCAGGTCGCCGACTTAACGGTGCAAGCGGCCGAGCTTGCAGAACAACGCAAGGACAAGACCGCCGAGGCATTGCGCGAAAATCTGGCCCGTGTGCTGGACAATGCGCAAGGGGCTGACCCGGACCGGGTCGCGCAGGAATTGGCGCTGATCGCGGTCAAATCCGATATCACCGAAGAAATTGACCGCCTGAAAACGCATGTGAACGCCGCACGCGATCTGCTGTCGCAGGATGGGGCCGTGGGGCGCAAGCTGGATTTCCTGATGCAGGAGTTTAACCGCGAGGCCAACACGCTGTGTTCAAAGGCGCAAAGCGCCGAGCTGACCTCGGTTGGGCTTGAGCTGAAGGCCGTAATAGATCAGATGCGCGAACAGGTGCAAAATGTTGAATAGCGATGGGAACAACTGACATGGCAGATCGCCGCGGCCTACTTATCATCCTGTCTTCGCCTTCCGGGGCGGGGAAATCCACTTTGGCCCGCAGGCTTATGGCCTGGGATGAAGGTCTGGAATTCTCGGTTTCGGCCACGACCCGCGCACCTCGCCCGGGCGAAGAACACGGACGGGAATATTACTTTTTGTCAGAGGATGAATTTAGACAGCAGGTTGCCAAGGGTCAGATGCTGGAACATGCGCACGTGTTTGGGAATTTCTATGGCTCTCCAGCAGGCCCGGTGCAGGACTCGATAAATGCGGGCCGCGATGTTCTTTTTGACGTGGATTGGCAGGGTGAGGTTCAGATCCGCAATTCGGATCTGGGTAAGCACGCATTGTCGATTTTCATCCTGCCACCCTCGATCCCCGAATTACGCCGCCGCCTGGAAACCCGCGGGCAGGACAGCGAGGACGTGATCGCCAAGCGGATGCTCAAAAGCTGGGATGAAATCAGCCACTGGGGCTATTACGACTATGTGCTGGTCAACGATGACCTGGATACAACCGAGGAAAAGCTGAAAACCATCGTCAGCGCAGAGCGTATGCGCCGTATCCAACAACCAAGACTGCAAGACCACGTACGCACCTTACAGAACGAATTTGAAGGTTTGTCATGACCATCTATGCCTTGGGCGAACACGCACCACAGATCCACGACGATACTTGGGTTGCACCCGATGCCAACTTGATTGGCAAAGTAGTGCTGGAAGAAGGAGCCTCGGTTTGGTTCGGCTGCACCATCCGCGCTGATCATGAAGAGATTCGCGTTGGCGAAGGCAGCAATGTGCAGGAAGATTGCATCATGCATATCGACGCCGGTTATCCTCTGACCATCGGTAAGAATTGTACCATTGGCCACAAGGTGATGCTGCATGGGTGTACGATCGGGGAAAACACGCTGATCGGCATGGGAGCCATCGTGTTGAACGGGGCAAAGATTGGTAAGAATTGTCTGATCGGGGCAGGGGCCTTGATCACTGAAGGCAAGGAAATCCCCGACAACTCGCTGGTCATGGGAACGCCGGGCAAGGTCGTGCGGGAACTGGACGAAGCCGCGGCGCAGAAAATCACGCTCAGCGCGTTACATTATCAACAGAATATGCGCCGGTTCCGTGACGAGATGAAGCCTGTGTCCTAACTTGCCGGGAAGGGTCTGAAGAATGTCAGACGACCTGCTTGCCGAATTTGTCTCGGCCATTCCGATGCCGGCTTTGATGGTCGACCAGACCGAACGGATCATTGCCGCCAATGACGATGCCAAAACCCTTCTGACGCAGAATATCGTCGGTCGGCATTTCGCGACGATTCTGCGGCAGCCTGGGGTGATTGACGCAATTGAACAGTGCCTGCATACCAATGGTCCGGCAAAGGCGCGCCACCTGTCCAATGACGGAGCGCAGGACACCACGTTCGAGGTCGAATGCCGTTATCTGAACGGTGTAGGGGCGGTGTCCGGCGGTGCCATGCTGGCGACTTTCCAAGATGTCTCGCATGTCGAGCAGGCCAGCCAGATGCGGCGGGATTTCGTGGCGAATGTCAGTCATGAGTTGCGCACACCGCTGACAGCGTTGATGGGCTTCATCGAAACGTTGCGTGGTCCGGCGCGTGATGACGCCGCCGCGCGCGCGCGGTTTCTTGAGATCATGGCCGACGAAGCCAATCGTATGAACCGATTGGTGGGGGATCTGCTGTCACTAAACCGTGTCGAAAGCGAAGAACGTGTGCGGCCCAAAGATCAGCTTGAATTGACGGGGCTGTTGCAATCAACGCTGAACTCACTGCGCCCGCTGGCCGAGAGTGCCAACGTCGAGGTGAGCTTGAACGCGCCAGAAGGGCCTGTCTCGCTGATCGGGGATGGCGACCAGCTGCGTCAGGTCTTCACCAACCTGATCGAGAACGCCATCAAATACGGTGGCAGTGGGGGCAGCGTCGACATTCGGGTGGAATCATCCGAACGCGATTCCGTCATGCGTGGTCCGGCTGTCAGGGTTTTGGTCAGTGACAAGGGGCCCGGCATTGACGCGATACACCTGCCCCGCCTGACCGAGCGATTCTACCGCGCCGACAGCCACAGATCGCGACAACTGGGCGGAACTGGGCTGGGCCTTGCGATTGTAAAACACATAATCAACCGCCATCGCGGGCGTTTGCGGATGCAAAGCGAAGCTGGAAAGGGTTCAACCTTTACCGTAATATTGCCGCGATAACAAAAGCTTGCCGGCCGTGGTCTGCCTGTCATGTAAAAAGCGCATTGCAGCTTTGCGTTCCAACGGCCTGTTTTCATGCGATCCGTCATAAAGCTGTTACATACCTGTCACAAAAGGCTTACGCGCGACTTTTAGACGTTGGCGCAAGATCATCATGGGGATGATCACAAACTGATATGATCAAGGAGACTGGAATGTCCTTTGTAAAACTGTCGGCTTCGGCGCTTGCTATCGCTGCCGTATCGGCCACCGCTGCTGCTGCGCGTGACCAGGTTCAGGTCGCGGGTTCTTCGACCGTGCTGCCTTATGCTTCGATCGTTGCAGAAGCCTTCGGTGAAAATTTTGACTTCCCGACACCAGTTGTCGAGTCGGGTGGTTCGTCAGCGGGCCTCAAGCGGTTCTGCGAAGGTGTTGGCGAAAACACCATCGACGTGGCAAACGCATCGCGCGCGATCCGTGAAAAAGAGATCAAAGCCTGTGCCGAAAACGGTGTGACCGACATCATCGAAGTGCAGATCGGTTATGATGGCATTGTGTTCGCCTCGGACATTAACGGCAACACGTTCGAGTTCACGCCGGAAGATTGGTACAAGGCCCTGTCCGCGCAGATCGTTGTGGACGGCGAGCTGGTCGACAACCCGAACAAAACCTGGGCCGACGTGAACCCGGATTTCCCGGCGCAACCCATCGCGGCTTTCATCCCGGGCACCAAGCACGGCACCCGTGAAGTGTTCGAAGACAATGTGATCCTGGCCGGTTGTGAGCATCTGGGCGACTTTGACGTCTACAAAGCGGCCAACGGCGACGACAAAAAGGCGGCTGAGAAAGCCTGTATCGCTCTGCGCACCGACGGCGTTTCGGTCGACATCGACGGCGACTATACCGAGACCCTGGCGCGCATCGACAGCAACAAGGACGGCATCGGCGTCTTTGGTCTGGCGTTCTACGAAAACAACACTGACAAGCTGCAGGTTGCGACCATGTCAGACGTTGTTCCGTCGACCGAATCCATCGCATCGGGCGAATACCCAGTGTCGCGCCCGCTGTTCTTCTACGTGAAGAAAGCGCATATTGGCGTGGTTCCCGGCCTGAAAGAATATGCTGAGTTCTTTGTCGCGGATGAGATTGCAGGCCCCGATGGTCCGCTGGCCGAGTACGGCCTGGTCTCTGACCCGGAGCTTGGCAAGGTTCAGGAAACTGTTGCAAACGAAGCCGTTCTAGGCGGTGGTTCCTAATCCATATCGAAGACCGAACCGGGGCGTTTTCTTCACGCCCCGGTTCTTTTTGACTCCACTCACTGCCATCCTCACGGAGTTCTCATGGCGTTATCCTGGCTGTTGCTAATCCTGCTTGCGCTGGCAGTGATCGGATTTTTCACGGGCCGTTCCCGAGCCCTGGCTAGCGCGGGGGGTAACGCCCGCGAACTGCATTCGTTGCCGTCTTATTACGGCTACAATGTTGCCTTTACGGCGCTTGTTCCGGCCTTGGGCGTACTGATCATCTGGCTTTTGGTGCAGCCAATGATCATCGACAACGCAATATCCGGTTTGATCCCTGACAACGCGATCGCCGAAGGGTCGGATCGCGGCCTTGTTATGAGCGAGGTGCGCCGCGTGGCTGACGGCCTGAACGGTGCTGTTGCCGCTGGCACGATGACCGAGGCACAAGCGCAAAACGCGAATGCGGATATTGATACACTGACCGCGGCCCTGAAGGACGCGGGCCAGGTTCTGACGCAAGATATAACCCAGCCAATCTTGATGGCCGCTCAGAAATACCGCAGCATGACCAGCAGCGGGTCTGTGGCGATGCAGGTCGTAGTGCTGGCGCTGGCCTTGTTGGGTGCGGCCTTTGCTTATGTTCGCACGAATAAGGAATTCCGCGCGCGCAACGTGGTCGAGCAAGGTGTTCTGGCCTTGCTGCTACTGGCTGCGTCGATTGCTATTCTGACCACCGTAGGCATCGTCTTGTCGATGTTCTTCGAGACGCTGAACTTCTTCCAACTACACTCGTGGAAAGACTTTTTCTTCGGCAGCACCTGGGCCCCGAATTTCCGCGGTGGGAGTGAGTTGTCGATCCTGCCGCTTTTGTGGGGTACGCTCTATATCTCGGTGATTGCGCTGTTGGTGGCGGTGCCGATTGGCCTATTTGCGGCTGTGTATCTGTCAGAATATGCCTCGACCGTGACGCGGTCGGTCGCGAAACCTTTGCTGGAAATCCTCGCGGGTATTCCAACCATCGTTTACGGCCTGTTTGCCTTGCTGACCGTGGGGCCTGCGCTGGTGTCCCTATTCGGAAATGGCGGCGCGTTGGGGCTGGGGTGGATGGCAAGTTCCAATGCCGTTCTGACCGCTGGTTTGGTGATGGGCATCATGCTGATCCCGTTTGTCTCATCACTGTCTGATGACATCATCAACGCGGTGCCACAGTCGATCCGGGATGGCTCGCTTGGACTGGGCGCGACGAAATCTGAAACCGTGCGTCAGGTGGTTCTGCCCGCCGCGCTGCCGGGGATCGTGGGCGCGATCCTGCTGGCCGCCAGCCGCGCCATTGGTGAGACGATGATCGTGGTGATGGCCGCCGGTGCAATCGCCAAGTTCTCGGGCAACCCGTTCGAGGCAATGACCACCATTACAACCCGGATCGTCAGCCAGCTGACCGGCGACACCGACTTTGCCAGCCCCGAGACACTGGTGGCCTTCGCACTGGGTCTGACACTGTTCATCATAACGCTGGGGCTGAACATCTTTGCCCTCTACATCGTACGCAAATACCGGGAGCAGTACGAATGACCGATATTTCCCAAACACCTGGCGCTGCTCCTGCGGCGAAACCCAAGGGCGGTTCGCTGTTTGAAAAGGACGCGCGCACCAAGCGGCGCAATGCGGCTGAAAGTCGGTTCAAGATGTACGGTGTCGCCGCAATCGGTATCGGGTTGCTGATGCTGGTCGTGCTGGTCACGAATATTGTGACCGCTGGGACCGGGGCCTTCCAGCAGACCTATCTTGAACTGAATGTCGAGCTAAAGGCCGACAAGCTTGATAAGAAGGGCAACCGCAATATTGAGGACATCAAGAAGGTTTCGACCTTCGGTTACGCGCCCCTTATTGCATCGGCTCTGGAAGCCGAAGTTCAAGAGCTGGGCATTCAGACCGATCTGAAACCCAAGGCAATGGGTAAAATCCTGTCCAAGGCAGCGCAAGCCGAGCTGCGCAATTACGTCATCGCCAACCCAGATGAGATCGGCAATACGGTCAGTTTCCGCTTTTTGACCAACAGCCGCGTCGATGGCTATTTGAAGGGCCGCGTCACACGTGAGTCGATTGCCAACGATAAGAGCATCACGGTCGAACAACTTGATTTCGTTGATCAGTTGCGGGATGCGGGCGTGCTGTACAAAGCCTTCAACCCTGATTTCATCTTTGGCTCGGACGCATCTGATCAGCGGCCCGAGGCTGCGGGGATCGGTGTATCGATGCTGGGTTCGCTGTTCATGATGTTTGTGGTGCTTGCGCTAGCGCTTCCGATTGGTGTTGCGGCCTCAATCTATCTTGAGGAATTTGCACCGCAGAATCGACTGACTGATATCATTGAGGTAAACATTTCGAACCTCGCTGCCGTGCCGTCCATCGTGTTTGGTATTCTGGGTCTGGCCGTGTTCATCAACTATATGCACCTGCCGACATCCGCTCCGCTGGTCGGTGGTCTGGTGCTGACGCTGATGACCTTGCCGACGATCATCATATCGACCCGCGCGTCGCTGAAGGCGGTTCCGCCGTCGATCCGTGATGCAGCGTTGGGGGTAGGGGCCTCGAAAATGCAGGCGGTGTTCCATCACGTTCTGCCTCTGGCCGCGCCCGGCATCTTGACTGGCACGATCATCGGCCTGGCGCAGGCGCTGGGGGAAACCGCACCCCTACTGCTGATCGGAATGGTGGGCTTTATCGCCTCGAACCCACCGGATGGCATCGTCGCTGGTTTCCTGTCGCCAAACTCGGCCATGCCGGCGCAGATCTATGAATGGTCCAAGCGCGCCGACCCGGCCTTTTATGAACGCGCATGGGGGGGCATCATCATTCTGTTGATCTTCCTTGTGACAATGAACACCATCGCGGTACTTCTGCGCCGCCGCTTTGAACGCCGCTGGTAAAAGGGGCCCAAGATGAACCAGATGACAAATGTGGAGAGAACCGTGGACTCCAAAAACATCAAGATCGCCGCGAATAACGTTCAGGTCCATTACGGCGATACGCACGCCATCAAAGACGTAAATGTTGAAATCGAGGACAAAACCGTCACGGCATTCATCGGGCCGTCGGGCTGCGGTAAGTCCACTTTTCTGCGGTGCTTGAACCGGATGAACGACACGATCGACATTTGCCGGGTGCAGGGCGATATCCTGCTGGATGGCGAGGATATCTATGACAAGCGCGTCGACCCAGTACAACTGCGTGCAAAAGTGGGCATGGTGTTTCAGAAACCCAATCCGTTCCCAAAGTCGATCTATGACAACGTGGCCTACGGTCCGCGCATTCACGGTCTTGCGAAAAACAAGGCGGAACTGGATGAGATCGTGGAAAAATCCCTGCGCCGCGGTGCGATCTGGGACGAGGTCAAGGACCGCCTGGATGCCCCTGGCACCGGTCTGTCCGGCGGTCAGCAACAGCGCCTGTGCATTGCCCGCGCTGTGGCGACGGAGCCCGAGGTTCTGCTGATGGATGAGCCATGCTCAGCCCTGGACCCGATTGCAACAGCACAGGTCGAAGAACTGATCGACGACCTGCGCGCGCGCTATTCGGTGGTGATCGTCACTCACTCGATGCAGCAGGCCGCACGGGTCAGCCAGAAGACCGCATTCTTCCATCTGGGCAATCTGGTGGAATTTGGGGAAACCGGGCAAATCTTTACCAATCCCGTCGATCCTCGCACGGAAAGCTACATCACCGGCCGGATCGGCTGAACACAGGTATTCAGATATGAGCGAACAACATATTGCATCCGCCTTCGACCGCGACCTAGAAGCCATTCAGGCCCATATCATGAAGATGGGCGGTCTGGTCGAAGCCGCCATCATGAACTCGGCCCGGTCCCTTGAAACACGCGACGAGGAACTGGCTCAGCAAGTTCGTCAAGGTGACAAGGCCATCGACGCTCTGGAAGAGTTGATCAACGAAGAAACCGCCCGCCTGATCGCGCTGCGTGCGCCGACCGCCAGCGATTTACGTCTGGTGCTGTCAGTTCTGAAGGTATCTGCCAACCTGGAACGCATCGGCGACTATTCCAAAAACATCGCCAAGCGCACCACGGTTCTGGCCAGTGGGGGGGATATCAACGGCAGCGCGGCTGCCTTGCGTCGTATGGCACGCGAGGTTGAACGCATGCTGCGCGACGCACTGGACGCATATATTCAGCGTGATGCCGAACTGGCCGCCGAGGTGATCGACCGCGATGAAGAGGTCGACCAGATGTATAACGGTCTGTTCCGCGAATTGCTGACCTTCATGGCCGAGGATCCGCGCAATATCTCGTCCTGTATGCACCTGCATTTCATCGCCAAGAACATCGAGCGTATGGGTGACCACGTCACCGCGATTGCCGAACAGGTCGTGTATTTCGTCACCGGCGAGCGCCCGACCGAGGCGCGCCCGAAAGCCGATATAACCTCTCAATCCGCCTAGGAGTTCAGACGAATGTCCGCTGATCAACCAACCGTTCTGGTGGTCGAGGATGAACCGGCCCAGCGTGAAGTGCTGGCCTATAACCTCGAAGCTGAAGGGTTCCGCGTATCCAAGGCCGCCAATGGCGACGAAGCCATGCTGTTGGTCGATGAGGAACAGCCTGACATCATCGTATTGGATTGGATGATGCCGAATCTCAGCGGGATTGAGGTCTGTCGCCGTCTTAAAATGCGCCCTGATACACGCGCAATTCCGATCATCATGCTGTCGGCGCGTACGGAAGAGATCGACAAGGTGCGCGGTCTGGAAACCGGCGCAGATGATTACGTGGTCAAACCGTATTCGGTGGTAGAACTAATGGCGCGGGTGCGCACGCAACTGCGCCGGGTCCGCCCGGCAACTGTTGGTATACGTCTTGAATTTGACGACATCATTCTGGACGCGGAAACGCACAAGGTGAGCCGTAACAGCAAACCATTAAAGCTTGGCCCAACCGAGTTTCGCCTGCTGAGCACATTCATGGAAAAACCCGGCCGCGTCTGGAGCCGCGAGCAACTGCTTGACCGGGTTTGGGGCCGCGATATCTATGTCGATACGCGCACCGTAGACGTCCATATCGGTCGGTTGCGAAAAGCACTGACGCAGCATGGCGGTAAGGACCCGGTTCGAACCGTTCGCGGCGCCGGTTACGCTCTGGGTTGAAGATCGGGGCAGGGGTATGAGTTTTGCTCATAGTCAGATGCCAAACTCTTACTGTCTTTTGCTGAAAGGCCGGGTTAGTTTGCCGCGAAGCTGATTGAGCGGAGAAGCACCATGAACGCCCCTGACACCAAGCCAACTCTGCGCGCCAAAGATGCGCCTGATATGGGTAAATTCACATGGGATGATCCTTTTCGTTTGTCCGATCAACTGACGGAAGACGAACGTATGATCGCCGCCAGCGCCAACGCTTATGCGCAGGAAAAGCTGCAACCAAGGGTGACCAAGGCCTATCAGAACGAAGAAACCGACCCCGAGATTTTCCGCGAAATGGGTGAAATGGGCCTGCTGGGCACCACGATCCCCGAGGAATACGGCGGACTGGGGGCAGGGTACGTGTCCTACGGTCTGGTCGCGCGCGAAGTCGAGCGTGTAGATTCGGGCTATCGCTCGATGATGTCGGTGCAAAGCTCATTGGTGATGTACCCAATTTATGCCTATGGCAGCGAAGAACAGCGCCGGAAATACCTGCCGAAACTGGCCAGCGGTGAATGGATCGGGTGTTTCGGTCTGACCGAGGCTGATGCAGGATCGGATCCGGCCGGTATGAAAACCCGGGCCGAGAAAATAGACGGCGGATACCGTTTGACCGGCAGCAAGATGTGGATCTCGAACTCTCCGATTGCGGATGTGTTTGTGATTTGGGCCAAGTCAGACGCCCATGACGGAAAGATCCGTGGCTTTGTCTTGGACAAAGGTCTTAAGGGACTGAGCGCTCCGAAAATTCAGAACAAGCTGAGCCTACGGGCGTCGATCACCGGCGAAATCGTTTTAAACGGCGTCGAGGTCGACGAAAACGCGCTGTTGCCGCATGTACAGGGGCTGAAAGGTCCGTTTGGCTGTTTGAATCGTGCACGCTATGGCATCAGCTGGGGCGTAATGGGGGCGGCTGAAAACTGCTGGCACGCCGCGCGCGAATACGGGTTGGATCGAAAACAATTCAATCGTCCGCTGGCGCAGACGCAGCTGTTTCAACGCAAGCTGGCAGACATGCAGACCGAAATCTCATTGGGCTTGCAGGCAAGCCTGCGCGTTGGCCGTCTGATGGACGAAGCGAATGCCGCACCCGAGATGATTTCGATCGTCAAGCGCAACAACTGCGGCAAAGCGCTGGATATCGCGCGGATGTCGCGGGATATGCACGGCGGTAACGGTATCTCGCTGGAGTTCCATGTCATTCGCCACATGGTCAATCTTGAGACTGTGAATACCTATGAAGGGACCCATGATGTGCATGCGCTGATCCTGGGGCGGGCTCAAACCGGGTTGCAGGCATTCTATTGAGGTTAGCGTGTAATTGGTATTATGGTAAAAAAATGATATGCCTGATATGCAAATTACACCATTTTAACAATGGATTACGACGGTTCACTGAACCGTCGTTTGAATAAGCTGAATGGAACTGCGCGGAAAAACTGTGGTTGTCACCGGTGCCGCTCAGGGTATTGGCAAAGGTCTGGCTGAGCGGTTCGCCAAAGACGGTGCCACTGTTGTCTGTTCAGATATCGACCAGCGCGGCGCAAAATCCGTGGCCTCACAAATCGGAGGTCACGGACTGGCATGCGATGTGTCGAGCGAAGACGATATCAAAACTCTGATCAACACTGTTGAAAACGAAATTGGACCCATTGATCTTTTCTGTGCCAATGCCGGTATTCTGACACTTGGCGGTCTGGATGTTCATGACCAGGATTGGGATCGCATCTGGAAGATCAATGTCATGTCCCACGTCTGGACCGCGCGCCATATGGTGCCGCGTATGGTTGCGCGTGGCGGTGGTTATATCATGATCACGGCGTCTGCGGCTGGCTTGCTAAATCAACCCGGCGCCGCACCGTATGCCGTCACAAAGCATGCGGCAGTCGGATTTGCCGAGTGGCTGTCAATTACATACGGCCAGAAAGGTTTGCGTGTGTCTGTTCTATGCCCACAGGCGGTTCGCTCCGAAATGACGCGCGGGCATGAAACTTCGGTCGCTGCAATAGACGGCATGTTAGAGCCTGAAGAAGTGGCTGATGCCTGTCTTTCAGCTATTCAGTCCGAGCAATTTCTGGTCCTGCCGCATCCCGAAGTTCGGGATTACATGCAACTTAAAGCTGGTGACTACGATCGCTGGCTGTCCGGAATGCAAAAGCTAAATCAGCGGTTTATCGAAGACACCTAAGGTTTGTGCCGCACCTTGCGCATCAAACCTTCCTGCGCCACCGAAGCGACCAGTGTGCCGTCTTGCGCATAAATGGACCCACGATTGAAATTACGTCCCTGCCCGCTCCAGGGAGAATCCATTGCGTATAGATGCCAGTTTTCGAAATGTATCGGCGCGTGGAACCACAAAGCGTGATCCAGGCTTGCTCCGTTGACGTCTCCGGCAAACCAACTAAGCCCATGCGGGCGCAGGCCGGACGTCATCAGGTACATGTCAGACGCATAAGCCAGAATCAGATGTTGCGTCACCGGATCAGTTCCGGCGGCAGCTTTCATGCGAAACCAGATCTGGTTTCGGTCGTCTGATTTTTCGGGGGAAAATGGATTTTGGTGATCCACTTCGCGCACCTCGATTGGACGTTCTCGCAGCAGTTCGTCGCGTAATTTTTCGGGAACCTGGTCCACGTATCTTTGGCGCAATTCCTCGCGGGCCGGATAAGCTTCGGGTGCTTTGGTCTGCGGCATGGCGTGCTGGTGATCCCATCCTTCGTCCTGAACATGAAACGAGGCTGACATGTTGAGGATTTGTTTGCCGTGTTGGATCGCAACGACGCGACGTGTGGTCATGGAACCTCCATCACGCGCTCTATCAACTTGATAAATAACAGGAATAGACGGATCACCAGCGCGAATGAAATAAGCGTGCAGTGAGTGGCACAGGCGATCTTCGACAGTTCGATAAGCCGCTGCTAGGGCCTGAGCGATCACCTGACCTCCGAATATGCGTGTTGGTGTTTCACCACCCGATCCGGTGCCGCGAAACAGGTCGACCTCAAGCCTTTCGATGTCCAAAAGGTCAAGAAGAATACGTTCTGCTTCGGTCATGTTGCGGTCTCCGGGTGTTTTAAGTCTTGGGTATCAGCGGTCAGAACGTCATTCAATCAATGCCCCGAGGACAAGCGCCTTTAGCTCTGCCCGCGATGGGTATGAACTGGAGGGTGACAACTGGGTGAAGAAGACTGTGGTCAGGTCGTTGACCCGGTCGATCCAAAAGTATGTCGACGCCATGCCGCCCCAGCCAAAATCCCCCAATGAGCCTGGCACTCGGGTTCGACCGGGGTTTATCACCACAGCACCGCCCAAGCCGAATCCTGTACCCTCCATGGGCTGTTCTGCGAAACTTTGCGGACCCATCGCGGCGATGTCGCCTGGCAAATGGTTGCGCAGCATGTAGTCGACGTTTTTAGGACCTAAAAATCGATGGCCCGCGCCCTGCCCGCGATTTCGCAACATCTCCGCAAACCGTAAATAGTCGTCGATCGTGCCAACCAAGCCGCCGCCACCCGAAAACGTCGTGGCGTTTTCGTACGGAGACCCCTTGGCCTGATCAACCAGCCGCAGGGTCTCGGCACCGGTTTGTGCCGAATTCAAGGCCATCGCGTCCCCGGCCAACGGAGTGTACAGCGACGCAAACCGATCCCCTGCCCCTTTTGGCACTGAAAATCCGGTGTCCTTCATTTCAAGCGGTTCAAGAATTTCCGTCGCGAGAAACTGATCCAGGGTTTGACCCGAAACAACCTCGATCACGCGGCCAATAACGTCGATGCCCACGGAGTATTCCCAGCGAGTGCCCGGTTGGAACGCAAGAGGCAGAGCAGCGAGGTCGCGGACGCGATCGGCTAGAAGACCTTGATCTGGTTTGAACATAAGGTCCTGTTCATCCATCGCTAGCGGCAGCACTCCGGGGTTGAAGGGATAGCTGAACCCACTTGTATGCGTCAGGAGTTGATGCAGCGTCGGCGTAGGTGCGTCTTCGGTTTGATCTAACCGCGCGGCCCCCGGAATCAGTGCCTGCATCTTGGAAAATTCTGGCAGAAATTCTGATAGTTGCGCATCGAGGTGAAACAAACCCCGCTCGGCCAGCATCATCAGAGCGACAGTGGTGATCGGTTTGGTCATTGAATAAATGCGCACAACTGTATCGCGCTGAAAATCCAGATCATCTTCAACGCTTCTTTTGCCGCAGGCGTTGAAAAACTCCTCGGAACCCTTGTGTTTCACCAACAGGGAGTTGCCCGCGTATTTTCGCTCATCGACATAACGCTGCATCCAGTCGGCAATGCGGCTCAGGCGGTTCGCGTCGAAGTTTGTCATTGATGATTAACCCTTTGGTACATGGGCGCGATCTTGCGGGCTTACGTGCTGAATTGACAGGGAAATCGACCACACGGACTGCAAGCCTGTTACACTAGGGTCGTAGCGGATTCGCTTGTCACGAGTTGGTTCATTTCTAGTGTTCAAATTCTCGGAGGAGCAACATGGCGCAACATATAGATTTCGTTTATGATTTTTGCAGTCCCAATGCATTTTTGGCGTTTAAGACCTTGCCGGACTTGGCAGGCGAATACGGTGTGCAGGTGAACAATGTGCCAGTCCTGCTGTCGACGGTTTTCAAGGTGACCAACAACCAAAGCCCGTTTCAGGCCTTTTCGGAAAACCGTCAGAAATCGGCCTATCTGACTCATGACCTGCATCGATTTGCACGCACGCGGGGCCTGAGCTTTCACATGAGTCCTCATTTTCCGATTAACACCAAATTTGCCATGCGTGGGGCAGTGTTTGCGTCCGGAAAACCCTGGGAAGACAAATATATGAACGCTGTTTTCGATGCGATTTGGGTGCATGGTCAGAAGGTCGATGAACTGGGTGTTCTGTCGGAAATCATGCAAGAGAACGATCTGCCAGCGCGTAAAATACGCGAGGCGATGACCAGTGTCGACATCAAGCAACAATTGAAAGACCAGACCAAGGCTGCCGTAAAACGCGGTGTGTTCGGCGTTCCCAGCATGTTTGCGGGGTCCGAAATGTTCTTTGGCAAGAATAGTCTGGGAAATCTAGGGTTGGAGCTGTCAAAGACCCCTTAGCTTTCTATGGCGTCCAGCCCGTGGCGTGCGAATATTGGAACATACGAACCAAGTATCATCGCCCGTTCCGGGTCGGAAGCATTTCCGTCCTGGGCGCGTTTGAAGACCCCCTGCAAAATCGCGGCCATACGAAAGAAGTTGAAGGCTAGATAAAACCCGAAATTGTCGATCCCGGAAAGGCCACGACGCTGGCAATACTGATCGATAAATGCCTGATCTGAGGGCAGGCCTAGACTTGCCCGATCAATTCCGGCCAGACCCCTGCCCTCGGCACCTGGCGGCATCTGCCACTGCATGATCACTGCCGCCAAATCTGCATACGGATGCCCGATCGTCGACAATTCCCAATCCAGAACCCCGATGCACTGTGTGCCGTCTTTCTCAAACATCAGATTGTCGATACGGTAATCACCATGCACCAGCGTTCTTTGGCCGTCATCTGCGGGTATCGAACCTTCAAGGGCGGTCATCAGCGCATCTATCTCGGGGATATTTGCGGTCTCAGAGGCGCGGTACTGTTTGATCCAGCGCGCAATCTGGCGTTCAAAGTAGTTTCCGGGCGGGCCATAGTCAGATAGTCCGGCGGCATCTATATCCACCTCGTGGAGGTCGGCCAGTACACGGTTCACTTCATCGAGCACTGCGGAGCGGGTGGCATCGGTTTCCCCGCTCAATGTAGGTTCTAGAAATACGCGCCCTTCCAGATGCTCCATAACATAAAAATCCGACCCGATGACATCGCCATCCTCGCACAGCAGGTACATTTTCGGGACCGGTACGGCACTGTTGGCCAACGCGCTTTGAACACGGAATTCCCGATCCACCGCATGGGCAGATTTCAATAACGCACCCGGAGGCTTGCGACGCAGAACATAAGACTGATCGGGGGTCTTCAGCAAAAAGGTCGGGTTGGATTGCCCTATCGCAAACTTCCTCGCCTGCAACGGCCCACAATAGCCCGGAAGATGCGACTTGAGGTACGCATCCACAGCTGCCAGATCCAAACTCGTGCTGTCCATCTACGCCTGAATCCTCACAAAGCTTCGGCAAATATGTTCCCGGCCGTCTCGACGTTGATCCCACCGGACACCGGGATCACTGCACCGGTGACATAGCTGCCGCCACGACCGCATAGGAACAGCATACAGCCGGCAATATCCTCATCACGCCCAACCCGACCCAAAGGAACCGAGTTACCAACCCTTTCGCGTGTCTCTTCATCGGCCGTGGCAAAGGCAGTCATCTTCGAGACGAACGGCCCCGGTGCCAGCGCGTTGACCGTGATGTGGTAGGGCGAAAACTCCTTGGCCATGATCTTGGTCAGGTGCAGCACTGCCGCTTTCGAAGCCGAGTAGCTATAGGCCCCATCGCCCATCGGCACCTCACCCATGACCGAACCGACATTGACCACTCGCGCCGGGTCGTCAACTAAGCCAGACTGCATCAGCATCGGCAACAGTTTTTGGGTCAGCTCGAACAAGCCCGCGACATTGACCGACATAACTTTATCCCAGGCCTCATGTGGGAATTGTCCCATCGGCGCACCCCAGGTTACGCCTGCATTATTCATCAGGATATCAAGGCGATCTGTTCGCTTGTTAACCTCGGATACAAGCGCCGCGATTCCATCTTTGGTTGCAACATCACCGCCGAACCCTTCGGCATGACCGGGCGCATCCAAAGCGTTCAGCTCAGCCGCAACGGCTTCGCAGGCGTCTGCCTTGCGGGATGCGATCAGAACACGCGCCCCTGCCCGCACCAAAGCCTCGGACGCCATTCGCCCGATGCCTGTTGCGCCGCCGGTGACAAGCGCG
Source organism: Ruegeria sp. BA12 (assembly GCF_056539625.1). Classification (NCBI taxonomy): domain Bacteria; kingdom Pseudomonadati; phylum Pseudomonadota; class Alphaproteobacteria; order Rhodobacterales; family Roseobacteraceae; genus Ruegeria; species Ruegeria sp. BA12. The sequence goes on along the minus strand of NZ_JBQFVF010000001.1, from coordinate 984,499 downwards.
GTTTTGCCTAGCAATGAGAATAGCGTGTCAGGGGTCATGGTCTGCTCCTCAGTACAGTAGTTGTCGACACGTTGGAGAAATGGTTGATTTCTTGACAACTCATTGGTCCGCGCCAAAGCTCCTCATATCCGAATAACAGGGATAACGGGATTAATATGCAAGCTTTACTCAGCGTCGCGCCGGGCGGGCCAGATACACTAGAGCTGACCAGCCTGCCTGATCCGGTACCGGGTAAAGGCGAATTGCTGATCGGGGTTAGGGCCGCAGGCGTTAATTTCCCCGACACACTGATCATTCAGGACCTCTATCAGATCAAGCCACCCCGCCCCTTTGCGCCGGGCGGTGAAATCGCCGGGGACGTTCTGGCCATTGGCGAAGGTGTGACCGGGTTCAACGTTGGAGACCGTGTTCTGGCGCTGACCGGGCATGGCGGGTTTTCAACACATCTAACAATCCCCGCTGCAACCGCCATTAAATTCCCAGGCTCGATGCCATACGAGGATGCGGCCTGCTTTGTCTTTACCTACGGCACGTCTTATCACGCGTTGAAAGACCGCGCTGCCCTGCAGCCCGGGGAAACCCTGTTGGTGCTGGGCGCTGCCGGGGGGGTCGGGTCTGCTGCGATCGAGTTGGGCAAGGCCATGGGCGCACGTGTGATCGCCGCAGTCTCCTCGTCCGACAAAGCGGATTTTTGCCGAGATTTGGGGGCGGATGAAACGCTTATCTATTCCCTTGAGATGAACAAAGAGGCACAAAAAGAATTCTCATCGGGAATCAAAGATTTGGCAGGGCCGTTAGGTGTAAATGTCGTTTATGATGCTGTGGGTGGAGATTATGCGGAACCTGCGCTGCGTAGTATGGCCTGGGCCGGGCGATATCTTGTGATCGGTTTCCCGGCGGGCATTCCCAAAATACCTCTGAACCTGCCATTGCTGAAAAGCTGCCAAATTGTAGGGGTTTTTTGGGGCGCATCGGTGCTGCGCGATCCTGTAGGCCATTCAAAAAATGTGAGTGATTTGTTCAAGTTATACGTCGATGCTCGTATAAAACCGCGGATCAGCGCCAAGTATCCGTTCGACCTTGCCTCCAAAGCTCTGACTCATCTGGCCAACCGTTCTGCCCTTGGTAAAATCGTGGTGACAATGCCTGCAAGGGCTGAACATGATTGACGGTTTCTTTAATCGCTCGCCCTATACGCGCGTTGGCCGGTGGACATTCCCACCTGTTCGCGTTTAAGAAACTGGTATGGGAACAGTGAAATAATGCACAAAGCTCTGATTTTGAATGGCCCGAACCTGAACCTTTTGGGCACCCGACAACCCGAGGTTTATGGAAGCACCACGCTGGAGATGGTTGAGAATCTGTGCGTAAGCCACGGATCTTCCATCGGTCTGGACGTGTCGTGCTTTCAGTCAAACCACGAAGGTGCCCTGATTGATGCCATCCACGCGGCCAAGGGGGATCAGGACGGCATTGTTCTGAATGCAGGTGCTTATACGCATACCTCAATCGCCCTGATGGATGCGATTGCGTCCGTTGAACTTCCAATGATCGAGGTCCACCTGTCCAACATCCATGCCCGCGAAGAATTCCGGCACGTGTCCTATATCTCGAAGGTGGCGATCGGCCAGATTTGTGGCTTTGGCCCGCAAGGCTATGTGATGGCTCTGGACGGATTGGCGGCGCATCTAAAAGGCGGGTCGACTGCATGAAGCTGAGCGAATACCTGCACTTTCTCAGCTATACCAAAACTTTGGAAGAGCTTTGGGACGCCCATTGCCGTCAGATGGCCGAATACGGGTTTGATCGGCTGATCTATGGCTACACCCAATACCGCACCGAGACATCGCTGGGTGATCCAGAGGATTTCGTGATTCTGACCAATCATGGAAAGTCCTATCTGGATGGATTCCTTCGTGGTGGCCTGTATTTTCATGCTCCGATGTTGAAATGGGCGCTAAGCAACGAAGGTGCCGCCAGTTGGAATATCGCCCAGGATTTGGTGTCCAACCGCGGATTAACGCAGCAAGAACTGGACGTTCTGGAATTCAATCGAAAGCACGGCGTTGCGTTCGGATATACGGTCAGTTTCACCTCGGTTTCGATGCGTTCCAAGGGGGCGATTTCCCTTTCCGCCGGAAATGCGACCAGCCAGGACGAAGTGGATGCGATGTGGGATGAGCATGGTGACGATATCCTGCTGATGAACAATGTTGCGCATCTTAAAATCCTCACCCTGCCCTATAACGCGCCGAACCGAGCGCTGACCAAGCGCCAGCGTGAAGCGTTGCAATGGGTCGGTGACGGCAAGACCACCCAGGACATTGCCCTATTGATGGGGCTGACATCGGCTACGGTCGAAAAACATTTGCGATTGGCGCGCGAGGCGTTGTCGGTGGAAACCACCGCTCAGGCCGTTCTGAAGGCGTCACTACAGAATCAGATGTTCGTTATGGAGGTCTAAGGTCCGAGAATTGACGCTTAGGAGCGTCAATTTACCCTAGGTAAGGAAATCATGACTTTCCAATCTGGGGGGCTGGTTGCAAAGTGAGAGTGTTCCGTGAGTGGTGGCTTTAGCCAGGGAACATTTGGTTGGATCTTTGTAATACCAAGGCTCTCCAATCGCTCTGACATAAAGGCGCCTATTTGTCCGCGTCAGTTTGTCGGAATTTTGAGGGGCCTCGACCATCCCCATCATGCGGGGCCCCTCATACCTTTTCAGAAAGGTTCAGGACGCGAGTGCGTCCTTTTTTATTGGCTAATGGCTTGAGTGGCCTAAACAAACCGGCCACGACTAGCGCGACCGGTTTCTTTGGCTCCCCGAACTCTGCAGAGTTCGGGAGTGCTTTTTTAGCCTTGTGCGGCTTTGGCAACTTCTGCTGCGAAGTCTTCTTTTTCGACAACGATGCCTTCGCCAACTTCCAGACGGACAAAGCCGGTGATGGTTGCGCCTGCCTCTTTCGCCGCTGCTTCAACGGTCAGGTCAGGGTTCACAACGAAAGACTGGTTCAGCAATGTGGATTCCGCGACGAATTTCTTCATGCGACCAACGATCATCTTTTCGATCACCTGCTCCGGCTTGCCGGATTCGCGGGCAATGTCCATCTGAACCTGCTTTTCTTTTTCAACAACAGCCGGGTCCATGTCTGCCTCGGACAGGGCCGCCGGGTTCACGGCTGCGATGTGCATTGCAACTTGTTTGCCGATGGCTTCATCGCCGCCAGACAGAGCAACCAGAACACCGATTTTGCCCATGCCGTTGGTGGCCGCATTGTGGACATAGGACACAACAGTGTCGCCCGACAGCTTGGCCATACGACGGACCGACATGTTCTCACCAATGGTGGCGATTTTGTCGGTCAGGGTGTCCGCAACATTCTTGCCACCCAGATCAGCAGCCAGCAGCGCCTCGACATTGTCGACGCCTTCTGCGGCATACGCGATCTTGCCAACCATTTCCTGGAACTCGGCGTTTTTCGCGACAAAGTCGGTTTCCGAGTTCACTTCGACAGCAACACCGTTGCCACCGTTGACGTGAACAGCGACCAGACCTTCTGCAGCGGTACGGCCCGATTTCTTGGCCGCCTTGGCCAGGCCCTTGGTGCGCAGCCAGTCAACGGCTTCGTCCATGTTACCTTCGGTTTCGGTCAGCGCTTTTTTCGCGTCCATCATGCCTGCGCCGGTCGAGTCGCGCAGTTCTTTAACCATTGCTGCTGTGATTGCCATCTCTTGGCTCTCCTCAATTCAAACGGAATTGGGGCAGGTCTACCCTGCCCCATATGTCATTTAGGTGACGGGCAGCTTACGCTTCGGCTTTGGCTTCCGGCGCGGCTTCTTCTGCGGGTGCTTCTTCCGCAACGGCTTCTTCAACCGGAGCTTCTTCGAACGCACCCAGATCAACGCCTGCTGCACCCATCTGCGCGGTCATACCGTCCAGAGCGGCCCGTGCGGCCAGATCGCAGTACAGCGCAATCGCGCGCGCCGCGTCGTCGTTGCCGGGAATGATGTAATCAACACCGTCAGGCGAGCAGTTGGTGTCGACAACGGCCACAACCGGGATACCCAGTTTGTTGGCTTCGGCGATGGCCAGTGCTTCTTTTTTGACGTCGATGACGAACAGCAGATCAGGGACGCCGCCCATTTCGCGGATGCCGCCCAGCGAAGCCTGCAGCTTGCCCTGGTCACGTTCCATGCCCAGACGCTCTTTCTTGGTCAGGCCCTCGGCACCCGATTCCATGGCTTCGTCGATCTGGTTCAGACGGTTGATCGACTGAGAAACGGTTTTCCAGTTGGTCAGCGTGCCACCCAGCCAGCGGTGGTTCATGTAGTACTGAGCCGACTTTTCAGCTGCTTCAGCGACGGGCTGAGCTGCCTGACGCTTGGTGCCGACAAACAGAACGCGGCCACCTTTTGCGACGGTGTCACGAACGGCTTGCAGAGCCTGATCCAGCATCGGAACGGTCTGAGTCAGGTCCATGATGTGGATACCATTGCGCGAGCCGTAGATGAACGGGCCCATGCGGGGATTCCAACGCTGTGTCTGGTGACCAAAGTGAACGCCAGCTTCCAGCAGCTGACGCATGGTGAACTCGGGAAGAGCCATGCTATTTTCCTTTTCCGGTTTACGCCTGGGCGGGGGTGAAAGAAGCAGATGCTCCAACCGGCGGTCTTAATGAGGATGTCTCCCTCAAAAAGCCCAAACCCCGCCTGCGGGTTTGAATGGCGCGCGTATACGGCAGGTTTTCGGCTAGCGCAAGGGCTTTTCGCCCTTATTTTTCAAGCCCTGCCAGTGCGTGCGCGTGGCGCACGGCCTCTTCACAATATGCGGCCAGCGCCTTGCGGCTTTCGAAATCGCTAACCTTGGCCGGTGCATGATAAATCAATTCAACCGCACCCTGCCCGCGCGCACCCAGCGTTTTCAAAAGGTGTGGGGCGAAATCCATATCTCCCCACCAGCCATAAAACCGGTCGGGTTGCCCTTTGGGCGCGTGATACACAACCGAGACTGGCTGCACATACATGAAATCTCGCAATTCATCTGCGAAGAACGCGGCGAAAAGAGTTGTTTTAAAAGGTAAAACACGCTGCCCGTCGGTCGACGTCCCTTCGGGGAAAAACAGCAGCTTATGACCAGCTTTCAAGCGAGTTTCGAATATTCTTGTCTGTTCTCTTGCTTTCTTGCGGTCCCGCTCGATGAACACGGTTCCTGTTGCACGGGCAAGCCAGCCGATACCGGGCCATTTGGCCACCTCGGCCTTGGACACGAAATAGACGCGCTTGCGCGCATTCAAGGCGAAAATGTCCAGCCATGACGTGTGATTTGCAACCACAGCGCCGCGCTGTTGCATCAATTCGCCCGAGGTTCGAAACCGTATCCCGAGGATCCGAAACGCATTGCGGCAGACAAATTGCGAAATAAACGGCGTTACGGGGCGGCGCACGCCGTACAACGGACGCTCGATCAAGCGCACCACTAATAGAACTAGCAAACCTCCAAACACCAATACGGCCAGTGGTAATCCGCGGAGAAAAACCAACATCCACCCCACCAACCCCAGTTTGATGGGGTCTGGTTCATCCTCGCTGTTCCAAAGCGGTTCGTTCACCAATTTATGCCCCGCCATAGATGCGTTTCTGCCGCTCGTTCATGCGGGCCGTATCGAGGATCAGGCAAACATCAGTGGTGTTGAATGAATGGTCGATGAACGCGCCTTCTCCCACGAAACCTCCTAGACGAAGATAGGCCTTGATCAATGCCGGAACCTGAACCATCGCAGCTCGGCGATCCAGATCGGCGGGCGCAACAAGATCCATGGATTCAAATACTTCTGGTTGTGCCCTCACCCTCAAATCAGGCGGCGCGAGATGGTTGTGATGCAGCATCGACAAGGGCTGCGCCAATTCCTGAACATCCGTTCCGTGAAAGCTGGCGACACCGAACAGAACTTCGATATCACGCTCGTTTACATAGGCCGCCAATCCGTTCCACAGGTGATACATGGCAGTGCCCCCGCGATAGTCACGGTGGACGCATGAACGGCCGAGTTCCAACAGCTTGCGACCGCTTTGCTTCAAAACAGTCAGATCGTATTCATCTTCGGAATAAAACTGCCCCAGTTCCGCAGCACGTTCGCCCGGTAATAGCCTGTAAACGCCAACAACTTCGCCTGTCAGGTCGTCTATCGCCAGCATGTGATCAAAATACGGATCGAACTTGTCGCGCTCCAGTCCGGCGTCATGATCCACCATCTCTCCGCCACCGCCCAGTTCGCGAACAAACACGTCATAGCGCAGCCGTTGGGCAGCGCGCAGTTCGTCCTCGGTCTGTGCAAGTTTAACGGTAAAGGAAGGGCCTGCGTCCGGCATTGATGGTTCCGTTCTTGTTTGCGCGCTGATACCGCAGTTTCCGTAGGGATGGCAACAAGAGCGGATTTGCGGGGCCGTTAACCTTTCCTAAACCAGTTTCACAGATCAAAGACCGGCATCAGGGCGATGCGCGTTCCGTCAATCACCACTTTCCCCTGCTCGCGAAAGTTCACGGTGATCTTGCCCCCGATGTTGGACTGCACCTGTCCAACGCCCCAATCGGGGTAATCGGGGTGGCGGACGTACATGCCCGGTGCAAGAATAGCATTAAGGTCTGTCATGCGAGGGCTCCGGTCCGGCGGCAGATGCAGCAGGAGGTACGCATGAGCGACACCACAGTCAACCTGGCCGAGTTGATCGGGTCCCGGATCTGTCACGATTTGATCAGCCCCATCGGGGCGATCACCAACGGTCTGGAGCTGCTTGAGATGGTTGGCGCAGTCCAGGGGCCTGAGATGGAACTTATCTCGGGCAGTGTTGGCAGTGCCGGGGCGCGGATTCGGTTTTTCCGCGTGGCGTTTGGTTCAGCCAGCGATCAGCCTTTGGGCCGAACCGAGGTCTCGGAACTGTTAAAGGATGTCGAACGCGCAGGCCGCGTGCGCGTCAACTGGCACCTGACCGAGGCGGTGCCGCGTAATCAGGTCAAACTGGCATTTCTGGCGTTGATGTGCTGCGAAAACGCCATGCCTTTTGGGGGCGAAGTGACCATCGATCAAAATGGTGAAAGCTGGACGGTCACAGGATCAGCCGACAAGCTGAATGTGGATAATGACCTTTGGAAAAACCTGCCGACCGGGCGATACCCCAATAAAGTCACGCCCGCACAGGTGCAGTTTGCTCTTTTGCCAAAGACTGCCACGTCGGTGGGGCGGCGGGTTGTGGCGGAAACCACCTCAACCCGCGTTGTGATCCGGTTTTAAGACCGGGTCGTTCCATTCCCGCGCACAAGATACTGAAAGCTGGTCAGCTGCGCCGCACCCACCGGGCCACGCGCATGCATCTTACCAGTCGCAATGCCGATCTCGGCGCCCATACCAAACTCACCCCCATCGGCAAATTGGGTTGAGGCATTGTGCATCAGGATCGCACTGTCGAGCCGTTCGAAGAACCGTGCAGCGGCGGTCTCGTCCTCGGTCATGATGCAGTCGGTATGGTCCGAGCCATTGAGGCGGATATGCGCGATGGCTTCGTCAATATCAGCGACCGGTCTCGCCGCGATGATACTGTCGAGGAATTCCTTTCCCCAATCATCGACCGTCGCAGCCACGGTGCCATTCTGGGCCAGCGCGCCTTCGGCGTGAACCTCAACACCTGCGGCCATTAGCGCAGCGATAACGTCGCGTCCCAGTGTTTCCACCACATCCTGATGGATCAACAGGCATTCGGCTGCGCCGCAGATTCCGGTCCGCCGGGTTTTGGCGTTCATCACCACGTTCAGCGTTTTCTGCGGATCGGCGGCTTTGTCGATGTAGATATGCACGATGCCTTCAAGATGCGCGAAAACAGGCACGCGCGCCTCGCGCTGCACCAGCCCCACCAGGCCTTTACCCCCGCGCGGGACGATAACATCGACATAATCCGTCAGGGTAAGCAATTCCTGAACCGCGGCGCGGTCTCGCGTCGGCACCAGTTGGATGGAATCCTCGGGCAGGTTTGCGGCCTTTAGCCCTTGGACTAGGCAAGCGTGGATGGCGCCCGAAGAATGAAAGCTCTCGGACCCGCCACGAAGGATCACCGCGTTGCCCGATTTCAGGCACAGCGCGCCGGCATCTGCCGTCACATTGGGGCGGCTTTCATAAATCACACCGATCACACCCAAAGGCGTGCGCACACGCTGGATATGCAAACCCGAGGGCATGTCCCATTCGGTCAGCACCTCGCCCACAGGATCAGCCTGATCCGCGACCGTGCGCAGCCCGTCAACCATGCCCTGAATGCGCGCCTCGTCCAGCATCAGGCGATCCATCATTGCCGGGCTCAGGCCTTTTTCACGACCGAATTCTAGGTCTTTCTTGTTGGCCTCGATGATTCTGGCACGGTTGGCCCAAACCGCATCAGCGGCGGCGATCAGGGCTGCATGTTTCCGTTCGGCGCTGGCAAAAGCCAATTCGGCCGAGGCTTTCTTGGCGCGTTTTCCAAGATCGGCCATCAGTGTGGGGATGCTGTCGAAATCCTTCATCTCAGATGCCTTTCAGTCGGTCTTTTGGTGTTCTAACATCGCTCGGCTACCGCGCCAAATCGTCTCGATGGATCAGCACGGCCCTGCCCGGATAACCCAGAGTTGCCTCGATTTCCGAGGACTTTCGCCCCTTGATCGCGTCTGCTTCTTGCGCGGTATAGCGGCTGAGGCCCTGTGCCAAGCGTCGCGCTTCTGGGTCCAGAATGGCCACAGGATCGCCACGGCCAAAGTCTCCGGTCACTTCGACGATCCCGGCAGGCAACAGGCTTTTACCGTTGCCAAGTGCCCGGGCTGCGCCGGCGTCCACCACGATTTCACCACGCGGTTTCATCGCCGAGATCCACCGTTTCCGGGCCGCATGTGGGTCCAGGGTCGCGGTGAACCAAGTGCAATTCGCACCGTTTTCAAGTGATTTCAGAGGGTTCAGCGGCGATCCTTCAGTAATCGCCATATCACACCCGGCGGCTGTCGCCATCTTTGCAGCCAGCAGCTTTGTCTTCATTCCGCCTTTGGACAGGCCTGACCCTGCGTCACCCGCCATCTGTTCGATCTTAGGCGTAATTTCTTCGATCACGTCGTAACGCGTGGCCGAGGCGTCCTCATTCGGGTTGCCGGTATAGAAACCGTCCACGTCAGATAGCAGTATCAACTGATCCGCGCCCACCGTGACAGCGATCTGTGCGGCCAAGCGATCATTGTCGCCATAGCGGATTTCATCCGTTGCGACCGTATCGTTTTCGTTGACGATAGGCACGACACCCAAACCCAGCAAAGTTTCAAGTGTCGCGCGTGAGTTCAGATAGCGGCGGCGGTCAGCGCTGTCCTCCAACGTCACCAAGACCTGCGCGGTAGTGATCTTATGCGGCGTTAACGCCTCCTCGTACGCGCGAGCCAGCCGGATCTGACCTACAGCAGCGGCAGCCTGAGATTTCTCCAGCGGCAAAGCCTCCATCGGCAAGCCCAAGACCCCGCGACCCAACGCGATAGACCCGGATGACACCAAAATGACGTCCGTTCCCTGCCCCTTTAGCCAAGCTACGTCCTGCGCCAAGGAGTGCAGCCAGTCCGAGCGCAAAAGGCCCGTGTCCCGATCCACCAGCAAGGCGGACCCGATCTTGACCACCAGACGCTTGGCTGAGGTCAGGGTTGCCACGTCTTCGCCTCCTCAACGGGCTTTTGCCGCAGGCGGTTTTCGTCAATCTGGGTACGCAATGCGCGCAGAACCTCGGTTACGCCCAGATGCGCCACACCGGACATTGTCATGACGGGGCCGCCGACGGCCTCTTCCAGCTCGGCCTTAGCCGCTTCGCGTTCTTCGTCATCCAGTGCGTCGACCTTGTTCAGCACCGTAATGCGAGGTTTCTCAGCCAGTTCGCCGCCATAAGCCTCAAGCTCGTGAATAATGGTCCGATAGTCATCAGCCACGGTCTCAGACGTTCCATCGACCAGATGCAGCAGAACGGCGCAGCGTTCCACGTGACCCAGAAAACGATCTCCGATCCCACGGCCTTCGTGGGCGCCTTCGATCAGGCCGGGAATGTCAGCCACGACAAACTCGACGTTATCAACGCCGACCACACCCAGGTTCGGGTGCAGCGTGGTAAAGGGATAATCCGCAATTTTCGGACGGGCGTTGGATGTTGCGGCCAGAAAGGTCGACTTTCCAGCATTGGGCATGCCCAGCAAGCCCACATCGGCGATCAGTTTCAGCCGCAGCCAGATGGTGCGGTCGATCCCCGCCTGCCCCGGATTGGCCCGGCGCGGGGCTTGGTTGGTGGCAGATTTGAAGTGCAGGTTGCCGAAGCCGCCATTGCCGCCTTTGGCCAGCAAAACCCGCTGACCGACCTCAGTCAGATCGCAGATGACGGTTTCTTCGTCTTCGTCCAGAATCTCGGTACCAACCGGCACCCGCAAGACAATGTCGTCGCCGTCCTTGCCGGTGCGCTGCTGACCCCGACCGGGTTGACCGTTCTTGGCAAAGAAATGCTGCTGATAGCGGAAGTCGATGAGGGTGTTCAACCCGTCAACGACCTCGGCCCAGACAGATCCGCCCTTACCGCCATCACCGCCATCGGGACCGCCGTATTCGATGTACTTTTCGCGCCGAAAGCTGACGCAGCCGCCACCTCCGGCCCCGGACCGGATGTAGACCTTTGCAAGATCGAGAAATTTCATGTGTGTCCCCTACTGCAAAGGCCCCATCGGCCACAAGTCAGAGTTTCTTAGTATACGTCCAGGTGGGCACATTCGCATCACGCGCCACCGAATAGGTTTCGGCATCACCCAGATATTCAAACCCGCAATGGGTCAACACCCGCGCCGAGGCCGGATTGTCCTGAAAAACGCTGGCAAACATGGTGGCGTTTTCCAACGGGTTGGCATTGACCAGCGCTTCGACCGCCATCGAGGCAACACCCGTGTTCCAATAGACCGGCGCGACCCAATAGCCCACCTCGGATTGGTTGCGATCCAGACGCGTCAGCGAGATCAGGCCGATCAGCTCGGGGCCGCCATCTTTGGTGGCGTCCATTGCCCAGACGTCTTCATCGCGTACTTCGGACATCGCGCGCGTCACAAAAGCTTCGGTCGAACCCGGTGGCAGCGGATGTGGAATTGCTGTGGTCATGCGCGCCACGCGCTCATCACCTGCATAATGTTCAATGAGACCCAAATCCGACCGGCGCAATGGTCGCAGATCGAACCGCTCGGTTTCAATGACCGGCTGGTTTATTATTGCCTCAAGCTTCATGAGTGCGTTCCTCCTCCGAACAACACGAATAACACGGACGCAACGGTGAGACTGGCTAACGTCCACATCAGATATTTTTCAATTGGCCGTCCTTCAACCGCGTGGGCAATTCTATCGCCCGCAAATGTCCAAATTGGATGAAGAATGACCTGACAAAACAACAAACAGAGAGCAATCGTTACTGTGGCCTCAATACTGGGCGTCCCTGCCGCCACAAACCCGGTAAACCCTGCAATGATCATCGCCCAAGCCTTTGGATTTAAGGGATGAACGATCAAACCAGCCAAGAACCCGGGTGCTTTGCCATCAGCCTGCTGACGCGACAGGCGTGTGTTGGCGATCTTCCAGGCTAGCCACATGATATAGGCTGCTGACACGTATTTCAGCACTGTAAATACGCCCGGAGCCTGATCGGCCAGTTGCAGCAGGCCAAAGCCCACAGGCCAGATGATCAATTGCTTCCCTACAATGACGCCCCCGACAAACGGAAGTGCCGCCCGAAAACCATAGCGCGCACCAGTTCCCAACAGGACCATATTGGCCGGTCCTGGGGTGCCGACCTGACTGGCGGCGAAAATCAGGAAACTTGTGGTTGCGACGGGCATAGGTGCGTTCAATCAAAACTACGTTAAAACGAGAAAGGGGACCGGCATTTTCTGCCGGTCCCCCAAGAATTTTCAAACCTTATGGGTTTCGGCTTACTCTGCGGCCTCCGCCACTGGCAGGACTGAAATAAAGGTGCGGTTTTTGAGGCCTTTGTGGAACTTCACAGCGCCGTCGACAGTTGCAAAGATTGTATGATCTTTGCCCATGCCTACGCCTTCGCCCGGCCAGAACTTGGTGCCGCGCTGACGCACGATGATGTTGCCTGCGATGGCGGCCTGGCCACCATACAGTTTCACGCCAAGGCGGCGACCAGCTGAGTCGCGACCGTTACGGGAGGAACCGCCAGCTTTTTTATGTGCCATTCTCTCTCTCCTTAGCCTTTAGCCAGTTCTTTGGCCTGCTCAACCCATTCGGGTTTCACTTTGATGGTGTCGATAGCAGCAATCTGCTCGTCCGACAAGGCGGCCAGAGCGGCAAAGCTCTCGATACCGGCGTCGGCCAGCTTTTTGGCGGCGGCGGGACCGACACCGTTCAGGGCTGTCAGATCATCAGCGGCAGCAGCAGCGGCAGGTGCCTCTGCTTTGGCTTCAGCTTTCTTGGCAGGCTTTTTCGCCGCCGGAGCAGCTTCGCCAGCAGGTGCCGAACCAGTTGCAGCTTTGATGCCCGATTTGTCAGCGCCCGATGCCAGGATGTCAGTGATTTTGACCAGAGTCAGTTTCTGACGGTGGCCAACGGTACGCTTCGAGCTGTGCTTACGACGACGCTTGACGAAGTTGATGACCTTGTCACCTTTGATCTGTTCGATCACTTCGGCCTGAACGCCTGCGCCTTCAACGAAGGGTGCGCCAACAACCGGTGCGTCACCGCCCAGCATCAGAACATCGTTGAATTGAACTTTTTCACCTGCGTCGGCAGCCAGCTTTTCAACACGGAGCACATCGCCCGCCTGAACCTTGTACTGCTTGCCGCCAGTCTTGAGGACCGCAAACATGCGTCTTTCCTTTTCTAAACCGCGTTCTGTGGTCCCCGTTTGGGTGTTTTGGCTTTCGCCACCTCGAACAGCGCGCCCTTTTTCCGGGCTGTGTGACGACCCGTGGGAAAAGCCCTTTGGGTCAATAATAACGAGACCCGGCGCGGAAGAACCGGCCGGGATGCGCGCTTATCCAAAGATTGCGGGGGAAAGTCAACATCAAATGCGACGCTAAAGGTCCGATCCTTTCAGCACCTGAGCGACCGCCTGACCCAGCTGATAATAGATCGTGTCGAACATCCGGTTAAAGCTTTCAAACAGGGCCGTGTTGATCGCTTTGCCCGTTTCAGTGCGTGAAAAGGCGATGTTCTCGCGCATTTGACTGTCGGTCAGTGGTTTATAGGCTAGCAGAAAGAAGGAATACAGCCACGTTCGGGTGTCTTCGGTCATGCTGTCTTTTTCCTCAAGCAGCTGTGCCAAAAGCTCCCCGTCGTCTCCGCCAACCCCCAGGCTCATCCCACGGAAAAAATTGTAATCTGCACTGATGGAGTTATGCACATTCTCGTCAATCAGGTTGTTGACCTGAATATACTCGTCGACCAGCCGATATAGCTCCGTGCTGCGATCACCGTTTCTGTAGACGTCCTGTGCCATTTCTTCGATGGCTTCATCTGCCAAGGCGACACGGGCGGATAATTCCAGCGAGGTGATAGCCTGCCCTAAATTGCTTTCGAAAAACAGGATGGCGCGGTCCATCTGGCTTTCGGTCAGGGTTTCCGCGAACACACTTTCGACCTGATCACGCATTCTGTCCGCGTCGTAAATCCGGTCTACCTGATCCAGAAAGACCGGGCCGCCATTGTTGTTCAGAAAGGTTTGCTGAAGGTCCTGCCCAAGTGAACTGCCTTCGTCCCGCAGGATGTCGATGACCGCGTCCACTTGCAGGGCCTGCATAAGTTGTTCGACCTTTTCCTCGGCCTGCAAAGGCGTGGTCCAAACGAACAACGCCAGGAACGTCGCGATAAAACGCATCAGATATCCTGTGCCGGGTGCAAGTCCGCCATCCGAGTGGCAAGAATTTCGAATTTCATGGCCATGATTTCATATTGAACGGCATTCAGCAGTTCATAGACCTCTTGCATAAGCGGCTGTTCTAGCGCATCGGCATAAGCGTTCACATCGGCATCGGAAAAATTCTGATACGTATAGGCAGCCCCGGCCAGGGCCGATAACTGCAACGCCTGTCGCATGCTTGTTTCGTTCTGGCGCATCATGAGGCGCAGTTGATCAGCATCCAACTGAAGATCAATTACCCCCGAAGCACTGGCGGCCAACAGAAACCGCAGTTGAATCTCTTGCAGGGCTCGCAAGGCTGTCCCGCTTGAATCAATGGCCCTATTCATGCGTTTGAGGCTTTCAACACGATGCGAACCGTCCTTGATCAACTCGGCCACGATCTCTTGACCCTGCTGCTGCTTGGCCTCGTCATCATCCAGCATATGCGAGGCGTTTTCCGCTTCGACCAGACGCTGCCCCAGGTCCGAGGCGTAAAATTCCACTGCATGAAGCAGCGCCTCGTCTCTGAGTGTCTGCTCCAGAATCGACACGGCGGTTTCATGCATGTCTTCAGTGTCGAATACTTCTTCGGTCAGTCGGGCCCAATCGGAGCCGAAACCATCCGGGTCTATGCCCAGCATCTGCGGCGCCGACGCAGAAGAGAGCGCGATACTTTCCAGCGCCACGTCAAAACCAGTTGTAGTCAGAAACGCTTCGATCCTGTCTCGCCCGGCGGCAAAGGACGACACAGGCGCCATGGCCAGTGCCAGAAGCAACAAGAATAGGGTCTGAGCGGAGCGGCGAAGAGAATAAGTCATACTTCAAAGCCTAGGCGTTTTGTGCCGTCTGGCAATGGAAAATCCCGTCATAGTGAATTTCGGGAATTTTCTGCTTGCACCCCCGCGCGTTCCTCACTAAATCCCCCCCTCACAGACCCCCGCGGAGAGGTGCCGGAGTGGTCGAACGGGGCGGTCTCGAAAACCGTTGTGGGTGCAAGCCCACCCAGGGTTCGAATCCCTGTCTCTCCGCCACTATCTTTTTGAAATGGAAAGCTAATAATAGAAATTCAGGGTGTAGTGTGCTTTCTGCCCTAGTCGACAGGTACGGCCATAGGTGTCCTACTGCGCCCCATTTTAGGACTTCCGGCCATGCCAATTACGGCCCTTTGGCGCAGACTATGACACATTGACACCCTTCCAAGCCGCAATCAGGCAAACGAAATAGAGATCCTGCGTCTGCGGAATCCCTTTTGAATGTTGCGGGGTTAAAGGCTTCAGCGAAAGCCGTTGTCGCTGTTCTGCCTTAACCTGAGCGACTTTTTCCTGTGTCAGATATCTCAGGTAGTAACGGCCTGTGGCAATTCGTTTGTGACCGCTGCAGTAAGACATGCCTCGCGTAGAGCGGTCTGAGTTGTCACTCTTTACGAAGGATCCGATATAGACACCAAAATCCTGTCAAGCTCGCTGTGAACTGGCTCCCATCCCGTGGCTAGTTTAAGAGCGCTGACATCCGCACAGATCTTTGCGATGTCACCAATACGTCTGGGCGTGTAGACCGGTGTGATCGAAGGCGCATGGCGGGCGTTACTTATTTAACTCCCCTTCCCGACCAATATTAGTTAAGGGAACCTTGGCAACCGCCAGAAATGTCCTGAAAGCTAATTTGCCAGACAGTTCATAAAACTACGTTTAGGTGCGTGAAACGCTCTGCCCCAAGCCGCAGGATACGCACCAATCAGACAAACTTCATTCAGCCATCAGACGCGAAATTGAAGGTGGAGAACAAAAGCTCCGAAATTTAGGACACTGAAAATCTTTCGCGTTAAATAGCGGTTGCTCCCATTGTTGACGAGATCACCGCAGGGAAAAATGCGACACTTCACATATGTTCACTGGGCTTTTCTTTTTGCTGAAAAAGCTGCTGAACCACGATAGCGCATTGATTTATAGGCGATAATTGAAATGATTAGGCAAATCCTAATGTTTAGTGAGGAAGTCAATTCTTAGGACGGCAACGCAGCCCGTATATACCTGAATGGAATTTCGCGATGCTCAGGGGAGGCGCAATTGTCTGGCAAAGAAAATATCGCGATTGACGTGCGGGACGCGGTAAAACGTTATGGCGATTTTACGGCACTCAAGAAGATCTCGCTGTCGATCATGGACAATGAGTTCTTTACCCTTCTGGGTCCGTCTGGCTGCGGCAAGACAACTCTCCTCAGAATGATCGCCGGGTTCGAGGCCGTAACCGAAGGTGCGATCTACCTATACGGAGATGAAATCGAGAACCTGCCTCCCAACAAGCGCCCGGTGAACACAGTTTTCCAAAACTATGCTTTGTTTCCGCATATGACCATTTTGGACAATGTTGCATTCGGCTTGGAAATGCGCGGGGCCTCGAAATCCGAAGCGCGTAAGAAAGCGGGTGAGATGCTGGAATTGGTACAGCTCTCTCAATTCTCGGCCCGCAAGCCCAGCCAGTTGTCAGGTGGCCAGCAACAGCGTGTTGCGCTGGCACGTGCCCTGGCGCCTCAGCCCAAGGTTTTGTTGTTAGACGAACCCCTGTCTGCACTGGATTTGAAGCTCCGCAAAGCAATGCAGCTTGAGCTGAAGCATCTGCAACGTGAAACCGGGATCACCTTTATCTTCGTGACCCACGACCAAGAAGAAGCGTTGACCATGTCCGATCGCATCGCTGTTATGTCCGCTGGCGAACTGCAGCAACTGGGGTCTCCGACGGACATATACGAGCGTCCGCACAACATGTTTGTGGCTGATTTTATTGGCGAGACCAACCTATTGGAGGTTTCCGTTGACGATATCTCGAATGGCCGTGCGACCTGCCACCTTGGCGGTGGGCATGAGTTGACCTGCAACTCGGTTGAGGGGGTCGGCGTCGGCTCCAAGGTTCACATGTCAATCCGGCCAGAGCGGTTGTTTATGTCGGACAGCCCTGCCGAAACCGAAAGCCTGAAAGGGCGGATCAAGGAAAACATCTTTGTCGGCACAGATATCACAACCATCGTGGACTTGCAGGATGGCCCAGATTTTGTCGTACGCACCTCAAACTCAGACCGCGGCAATAAGCGGATTTTTGAGCCGGGCACCGAAATGTATGTCAACATGGAGCTGGGGGCTGGTCGCCTCCTGGTCGACTAATGGCGGCGGGTGCGGCAAGCGGCGGCAGCGCAACGACAGATACTTATAAAGAGGCGCGAACCTGGCTTCTGCTGCCCGCATGGGTGACACTGGCCATTCTGGTTCTGGCGCCGGTCATCATGATGCTGATCTACTCTTTCCTGACAAAAGAGTTCCGGGGCGGCGTCATTTGGGAATTCTCGCTGGCGGCTTATGATCAGTTCTTCTTTGATCGAGGATTGTTCGGTGACGACCCCCCTAAGATAGAATGGACCTATATCACGATTTTCTGGCGCTCGATTTGGCAGGCAGGTGCTGCTACATTGCTCAGCCTCGTTATTGGCTTTCCAACGGCCTATTTCATCGCCACCCGATCCGAAAGCATGCGTCCGGTTTGGGTGTTCCTGATTACCATCCCCTATTGGGTGAACCTGTTGATCAGGACTGTGTCAATGAAATTCCTTCTGCGCGATCAGGGGCCGTTGAACGACTTTCTGATGAATATCGGCCTGATCGACAGCCCCCTACATATCGTTAACACCAATTTTGCGGTGCAGCTCGGCCTGTTCTATTCATACCTGCCCTTCATGGTGTTGCCGATCTATGCTGCAGTCGAGCGGTACAACTTTGCCCTGTCCGAAGCCGCGGCCGACCTATACGCGTCGAAATGGACCACACTGCGCCGCGTGCTGCTTCCTGCTGTCAAACCAGGCGTGTTTGCGGGTTGTATTTTGGTGTTTGTTCCGTCGATGGGGTCGTTTCTTGCACCCGACCTTCTGGGTGGCGCCAAAAACTTTATGATCGGCTCGCTGATTGAGGAGCAGTTCAAAGGCAACGCCGGCAACTGGCCGTTTGGCGCGGCCGCGTCGATGATCCTGCTGACAATGGTTTTGATCATCCTGATGTTCTCGGCCCGTCAGCAGGCCAAAGCCGACAAGGCGGGGGGCTGACCAATGGCAAGCAAGCAATTCGACATCAAGTCTTACACTGGCTTCAAGGGGATCACCCTGCTGTGTCTGGTCATTCTCTATGCGCCGCTGGTTGTGGTCACGATCTACAGCTTCAACGCATCCCAATCACTGACCAACTGGGAAGGCGTTTCGCTCCGTTGGTATGCGGATGTTTTCACCGGGCCTGAAAGCGGTAAGTTCAAGACGGCTGCCAGGAACAGCTTTATCATTGCGATCATTGCCTCAACCACGGCAACCGCAATTGCAACGTTGGCCGCAACTGGCATGGTTCGAGGTGGCAAGTTCCGCTTTCGCACATTGTCCTTTGGGTTGATCAGCCTGCCGCTGATGGTGCCCGAGATCGTTCTGGCCGTCGCGACCCTGATCTTCTTCAATTCGATCGGATTCGAACGCGGGCTACTTACCATCCTACTTGCCCATATCGCCTTTTGTATTCCGTTTGCCTATCTGCCGATCTCGGCCCGTATGCAGGGGATTGAGGACAGTTATGAGCAGGCCGCACTGGATCTCTATGCTACTAAACGGCAAGCATTCACTAAGATCCTCCTCCCGTTGATGATGCCCGGCATCATATCAGGTTTTCTGCTGGCCTTCATCGTCAGCCTGGATGACTTCATCATCACCAACTTTGTGAAAGGTGCCGGGGTCGAGACTTTGCCAACGGCGATCTTTGGCTCGGTCAAACAAGGGATCAAACCGAATATCATGGCGATTTCGACCATGTTGCTGAGTGTGTCCATCCTCATGGTCACGATCAGCTATTTCGTCAGCAAGTCTGACAACACAAAATAACCAACAGATGGAGAGACACATGAAACATATGATGAGAAGCGGCGTTGCTGCCATTGCTTTGGCTATTGGCGCGAACGCTGCCGCCGCCGATGGTGAACTGGTTCTGTACCATTGGTTTGAGTACATCCCGCAAGAGCTGCTGGACAAGTTCACCGAAGAAACCGGCATCAATGTCACCATGGACACCTACGACTCGAACGAGGCGATGCTGGCTTCGCTCAAGGCCGGTGGTATCGGGACCTATGACGTATCGGTTCCAGGCGATTACATGGTGTCGATCATGGCCGGCGAAGGCATGTTGGACACAATCGCCGACGGTGAATTGAAGAACAAGGGCAACATCGCCGAGGAATGGGCCGATCCCGGTTTTGATCCCGGTCGGCAGTCCTCGATCCCGTATCAGTGGGGCTCGACCAGTTTTGCAGTCAGCCGTGATGCGTTTGACGGCGATATTCAAACCACCGATATTCTGTTCAATCCGCCAGCTGAGCTGCAAGGTCGTATCAACATGTTGGACAGCCAGGGCGAAGTGATGGCCATGGCCGCGTTGCATATGGGTATCCCGCAATGTTCCACTGACCGCGAGCAGTTGAAGGCGCTGAATGCCATGCTGCAAGAAGCTAAGCAGCACTGGGCGTCGTTCAATTCGGATACCGCGAAAGAGGTTCTGGTTTCCGGTGACGCAGCCGTAGGCCAGATCTATGACGGGTTCTCTGCCAAGGCGCGCGAGGAAGGCGCCAATGTGGAATACGCCTTTCCGACACAAGGTTACATCGCCTGGATGGACAATGTCGTTCTGCTAAAAGACGCACCCAACCGCGAGAACGCGCTGATATTCATGGATTTTCTGCTGGAGCCCGAGAATATCGCAGCTGTGTCCAACTTTGCGCAGTACAACGCCGGTGTGAACGGTGTGGGTGAATTCCTAGACCCGAAGCTGGCTGAACAACCCGAAAAGAACCCTCATGCCAATGCAGGCTCGGGCGTGTTCATCGAAGTATGTGATGAGGAAACCCAGGCGGTCTATGACCAGATCTGGACCAACTTGAAGAAATAATTCAGGCCTTATTCCTGACGCCAAAGCCCCCGGTTTTTCCGGGGGCATTTTCGGTTTCAGTAAGTGTTTGTTTTTTAGCGGCTGATGTCTTCGAGGATGCGATCCATCATTGCGTCGCACGCGTTCAGCTGTTCGATTTCAAGGTATTCATCCGGCTTGTGTCCCTGACGTTCCATGGAACCCGGCCCGCAGACAACAGTTGGAATCCCCAACTCGCTGAAAAACCCGGCCTCGGTGCCAAAGGCGACTTTGGTGGTGGCGTTACTTTGCGCAAGTTTCTGGGCGTAAGCGATGACACCCTCGGTCTCGACAACATCCAGCCCGGGATAGGCGTTATACTGTTCGACCTCAATGCGCGCCTCCGAGCATAGGGCCTGATACCGGGCCCCTACCCTGACCGCTGCGTCTTGTATCTGTGACAGAATATCCTTGCCATGATCCAAAGCAAGATGACGGTATTCAAAGGTCAACTCAGCGCGGTCGGGCACAATATTCAGGGCTCTGCCGCCCGACAGTATACCCACGTGGAAGGTCGTATAGGGCACCGAGTAAGCCGGGTCGCTGTTACCACTTTTGGCGTAAACGTCTTGTAGCGCACGCAACTCGGCCACAAAATCGGTTGCAAGATGCAGTGCATTGACAAATTTAGGGGCCAGCGCGGAATGCCCGCTTTGACCGTGGCAAACAGCGCGCAGCGCAGCTTTGCCTTTGTGCCCGATAGCGACCTGCATTTCTGTCGGTTCGCCGACGAAACACGCGCGGGGCTGACCCAGCATTGGGGCGAGCCGATCCAGCATGTGTTGAATACCGACGCATCCCACCTCTTCGTCATATGACAACGCGATCTTAAGGGGTTCTCGCAGGTCAACCCCGGCAGTCCGGTCTGCCAAAGCCATAACCGACGCCACATAACCCTTCATATCTGTGGTGCCACGACCGTAGACACGGTTACCTTCTTGCGTCAGGCAAAACGGGTCTTTGGTCCAGCTTTGGCCTTCGACTGGGACAACATCCGTATGCGCAGACAGCAGAACTCCGTCACCGTCGGGGCCTTTTTCTGCATAGAGCCCAGTTTTGTCGCCGCCGGGATCGGTGATGCGATGAACCGCAAAGCCGCGCGCCTCTAGAAACTCTTCGACATAAGCGGCAAGTTCGAGGTTCGAGTTCTTGCTGACAGTATCGAAGCCAACCAGTTTATCGAGAATACCCAGTGTAGACCTCATGCGACTTGAACCTGCTTTTCGGATTGCCGACCGGTTTGATCCCCTCTGCGTTGGGGATTGTAGATTAGCCTATACGACAGGCAGAATACTTAAATCTGGGAATGACGAAGCAGAGGTTAGGAGATTTCTAAGGACCTGCGGTCACTCTTTCTCTGGAATGCACAAACCCGGGAGGGTTCCCGATTTTACGGCGTGCGCACAATGATCGACAAAGGTTTTCAAAGTGTTTGTTTCATTCTCGGCCCGGGCGCGCAGCAGACCAAGGCGCATGGGGCGCACCTCTCCAGCCAAAGGCACAAAAATCAGTTTCTTTCCGTCCGGTGACAAGCTGTTCAAGGGGCGAATATTCGCAATGGAAAAGCCGAATCCGTTGGCAACCAGTGAACGCATCACCGACATATCTGCGGTGCGTTCCGCGATATTGGGCTTAATATTGGCCTCGCGGAAAAACGACAAGAAGTACTCACCGCTGAATGGAAGGTCCAACAGAACCATCGGGCTGTCCTGCAGGTCTGGAATCGTTAATTCGACCTGCTTCGCCAAGTGATGGTCTTCTCCCAAAACCACATAGGGCGGGAGCGCGTGCAGAGGTTGGAATTCAAGATCAGTGGGAATGTCCAGATCGTATGTCAGTGCAATGTCCAGCTCGGCCCGGCGCAATTGGCTGAAGATGTCAGCCTGATTCAATTCACGTTGTTCAATTTGTACATTAGGGTAGCTGTCCTCGAATTCGCGCCGCAAGCCCGGCAAGACGATCTGAGCGAATGTCACAAGACACCCTACGGACAGAATGCCCTGAACCTTACCCGTGATTTCCCCAGCAAGCGTGGCCAGCAGTTCGGCTTCACGCAGAACGAACTCGGTTCGCTCCATGATCTTGTGTCCCGCCTTCGTCAGCGACAGACCGCGCGCATGTTCGCGCACAAACAACGTAACGCCGAATTCGACCTCAAGCTGAGTTATCGCCGCCGAAATCGACGGCGACGACACGTTCAGCTTGTCGCTGGCCGCAGCGATACTGCCCGCCTTCCCGACCGCAACAAAATACTCAAGCTGTCGCAGCGTGTATCTGAAAGGCAATGGTACATCTCCGCTTGGCCGTGGATTAAGCCTTGTACTTGATCCACGTGGTCTTCAAAGCAGTATACTTTTCAAGTGAGTGCAATGACAAATCGCGTCCAAAACCTGACTGTTTCATGCCTCCGAATGGTGTCATGGCTGACAATGCGTCCACCGTGTTGACCGAGACGGTTCCCGCCATCAGCTTGTCAGACACTCGGCAAGCGCGAGACAGGTTGTCAGTCCAGACTGACGCGGCCAACCCATAGATCGAGTCATTTGCCATCGTGACCGCCTGCTCTTCGGTGTCAAACGGGATCACCGACAAGACGGGGCCAAAAATCTCATCCCGAGCCAATGGGTTGTCATGGGTCACGTCGTCAAAGATGGTCGGTTGAACAAAACAACCTTTACCGTCCACGGTGACACGTTCACCCCCTGTCACCAGATTGGCCGTGTTCTTACCTTCGTCCACAAAGCGCATGATGCCTTGTGTTTGCTTCTCATCGACGATCGCTCCCATCTTCGATGCCGGGTCTAGCGGGTCGCCAGGCTGCATTGCTTGCGCGCGGGCAATCAGCTTTTCAACAAACGCATCCTTGATCGAGCGCTCCACATAAAGCCGAGAGTTGGCCGAACACACTTCGCCCTGATTGAAAAAGATGCCAAAGGCCGCCATGTCCGCGGCGGCGTCCAGATCCTCGCAATCGGCGAAGACCAGATTGGGGCTTTTGCCGCCCGTTTCCGGCCAGACCGGTTTCAGGTTCGACTGGCCCGAATATTGCATGAACATTTTACCAATTGCGGTAGAACCAGTGAAGGCCAGGCAGTCGACATCCATATGCAGGCCAAGTGCCCTGCCCGCAGTCACCCCAAAACCGGGAACAACGTTGAAGACGCCATCCGGAACACCGGCTTCAGCCGCCAGCTCTGCCAGGCGAAGTGCTGACAGGGGCGATTGTTCTGCGGGTTTAAGCACAACCGAGTTTCCCGCAGCCAGCGCTGCAGCGGCTTTCCAAGTCGCCATGTCCAGCGGAAAGTTCCAAGGGGTCACGGCACCAACAACGCCCAGCGGCACGCGACTGACCAACGCCAGATCGCCAGGGCCGGTTGGGGCCACTTCATCATAGACCTTGTCGATGGCCTCGGCGTACCACTGAAAGAAATGTGCCGAGCCCGGCGCGTCGATAGTCGCCGCATCGGTTACCAGCTTGCCCATATCAAGGCTGTCCAGCAGCGCCATCTCCTCCAGATTTTCCCGGATCAAGTCAGCCAGATTCAGCATCACCGCCTTACGGTCACCCGGAGCCATACGCGACCAGCGGCCATCCTCAAAGGCAACACGACCTGCGGCAACGGCACGATCGACGTCTTCTTCGTCACATTCGGCGACCGGTGTCAGAACCGCACCTGTGGCCGGGTTTATACTGTCAAAAGTTTTGCCTGACACGGCATCGGTGAATTTACCGTCGATAAAGGCTTGATCCCGGAACGACAGACCGGCGGCGAGGCTTTTCCAATCCGCGTGGGTATTGTCCAACATTTTGTTTCTCCCTGATTATTCGTCGCCGGGGACGCCATAAGACGGTGCCTCGCGCGGGTCGAGCGCACGCTGGACATAGGCGTCAAGTTGCGGCTTATAGATGTCCCAGGCGGTCGCGATGGCCTCAATGGGGCAATCCTCGGTCCAGTCACAGCGAAGATCGGCGACGGGCCAACTGACTTTGTCGACAATCTTAATGCCTGCGGAATGCACCGGGCCAGCCTCGCCCCCTGCAGCCAATCCGGCGCGCATGGCGGCGATCAGACGGTCGCCGATATGACCCGAGGCCGACAGAAAGCCATCGACGATGGCCTGCGGGACCCCGTTATTGGCCAAAAGGTTGCCGCCCGAGGCAACATTTTCAGCCTGTGCTTGCGTCCAGATACCAAGGCTGTTGGGACCGGAATGGATCGCCGTGCGCCCGGCGGTATCCACCGCCAGAACCTGCCGGTATTCGATGAACTTTGCCTTTGCGGTCATGGCCTCGATTGCTTGAGGTGCTGTCTTGCCCTGCTCCATCAGGTCCAGCGTCAACGGACCGAGGCTTGGGTCTGTAACGTTCTGCGATGCAACCGCACCAACACCTGCCCGTGCAAAAGAACAGCGCGCAGCCACGGCGGGTGACGATGACGAAATCGCCAGACCGAACATGCCGGTTTCAGCGCAGCGGGCGACCAGTGAAAAAGTCATTCGGATCTCCTGAAAATAGAAAGTCCGGACCGCGCCTGTTTGGAGGAGCACAAGTGGCGCGGTCCGGCTAAGGTGGTTGATCTGGTGGATCAATCGGGAATAACGGCGGTTCCGTCGATTTCAACCAACCAGTCGGGACGCGCCAGTGCCTGAACGACCAGCCCTGTCGAAACAGGATGAACACCTTTGATGTACTCGCCCATAGTGCGGTAAACAGCCTCACGGTGGCGCACATCGGTGATGTAGACGACCACCTTGACCAGATGCTCCATCGAACCGCCGGCTTCTTCGATCAACTGTTTGATGTTCTGCATCACTTTGTGGGTCTGTTCGACCGGATCATGACTGTCGATATTTACCGCATCATCCAGATTTTGCGGGCACTGACCGCGCAAGTAAACCGTTTTGCCGCCCTGTGTCACAACGGCCTGGCACAGATCGTTGTCCAGGTTTTGCTCAGGATAGGTTTCTTTGGTGTTGAATTTGCGAATGCGTGTATGGGCCATTTCGAAGTCCTGACTACTTATTCCGCCGCGGCGGGGGCGATGATCGCAGCTTCGCCGTCGTATTCGGCATAAGCGCGTTGAATAGCGATCTGATCGGCGATGTATTTCGCGTCGTGCCAGACGCCCCAAATGAAGGTTGAACCGCGTCGCGATTGCCAAGGCAGGCCCAGAAAATAGATGTCGGGCTCGACAGACACGCCTCGCTGATGGATCGGTGCGCCTTTGGCGTCAAAGGCGTCGGCCTTGATCCAACTGAAATCCTGACGGAAGCCTGTCGCCCAGATAATTGTCGTGATGCCTTCCTTAGCAAAATCGACTGAAGTCAGGGGATTGGTTAGGCTATCGGGATCAGCAAACCGCTCTCGTGCCTCTGGCTCTTCGGGCAAATCAATACCAGTACGAGCGATGTAGGCGTCCGCCATGTCCAGCATTTCAAGGTAGTTGGCATCGCCCGCAGCGACGTTGCCTTGGAGATCATCGGCAAAGCTGAGAATACCGTTCTCGAAGCTTTTGGTCATCCCGGTAAGGGTCACCCCTTCATTTCCCAAGCGGCGGAAATCCATCGTGTGGCCGCCATGCGCGCCGCTGACCGAGATCGTGACGTGTTCAGTACCTGGTTTCTGTGCAGCCATATCCCAGAGTCCCAGAACGCCCAGCCACCAAACGTTATCGCGGCTACGATAGCGACGCGGGGGCCGGTCATGCGGACCAACAGACAGGAACACCTTGCGACCGGCGCGATTTAACTCATCCGCAATCTGAGCACCGGACGAGCCGGCGCCCACAACCATCACCGCCCCTTCGGGCAGTTGCTCGGGGTTTTTGTAGTAAAAGGAATGAAGTTGCTCGACGCCGGCCGTTTCCGGCACAATGGGCGGAATAACCGGGTGCTGGAAAGCGCCTGTTGCGGCGACAATGCGCTTGGCATGGATTTCACCGGCGGTCGTCTTAACACGGAACCCACCTTCGCCGGGCAACCGTTCGGCGTTCAGTGCCTCAACACCCTCGCGGATTGGGGCGTTCACCATTTCTGCGTATTCAACCAGGTATTCGGCGACACGGTCCTTTGGCACAAACGCATCCGGGTCATCCCCGTTAAACTGGAGGCTGGGAAAACGGTCATGCCAGCATGGTCCATTCGCAACCAATGCATCCCAACGGCCGGTGCGCCACGCCTCGGCAGTTCGGTTCTTTTCCAGAATGATATGGGGCACATCGTTGTTTCCAAGGTGCTCGCTTAGCGCGATACCCGCCTGCCCGCCGCCAACAACCAGCGTATCCGTTTTCTCAATGGACATGTGTCGGTTCCCTATTACTGCGTCTCGAATTGACCTGAAATGGTCGTTGTACGCGTGCATCTTGCGCTGCCTGGACGGACGAACGACCACAACGGGCCGAAGACCTTGCACTTTCAAAACAGAAGACATCAGAGCGGAGCCATCGCATCGACCAACACCGAACAAGGGTCGCTTTGGCGTTCCGTTTCCTGTGCCACTCCAGCACGTTTTGCACGTTTCCGGGTAAAGGTTTCACAAGTTGGGAACAGACGAAATTACTGTCTAACTTACTCTTAATTAGGCTTTGACTAACCCGCCGGGAATTGCCCTTGTTTCCCAGCCGGTTGTCCGCTTTCCGACAGATACGGCGCGATCAGATAGTATAGTTCACCCTGCGAAGAGATATGACATTTCCGGTAGAGTTGCTTACGCAAAACCTTGACGGTCTGAGGGCTGATACCCAGTGTCAGTCCAATAGAAATCGATGAATGACCCTGCAGGATTAACAACGCCACCTGCGCCTGCCTTGGACTTAATCCGATATCTTGTTCAACAGACAAACGCTGACGCAGTTGCGCGACGATATCTTCCGACTTTTTTTCATTCGAGGGCTTCAGATCAGGCCAATTCCTTCTCACCAGCGCATTGACGATCGGCGCGACATTTTTTGCGATGGCAAAATCCCTGCTGGAAAAACGCGATGCGGTGGTTGCGTCCCTGCCGAGACAAACGGTGATCGAACTCATGGGGTTGAGACCGGCGTAAAAGGCCAGCTCGTCCGTCAACGTCGTGTTTGTGTAATAGGATTTAAAGTACTCGTTCCGTTGAAACTGATCCGGGGCAACATCGGTCAATCTGTAAAGACCGTCCGCCGCGCGGCTTTGATGCAGGCCATAAAACGGATCCAACAGATAAGCGCCTTTGACATAGTGGCTGTCGATCCGTTCAAAAACGCGGCTGTCGCGGGCATGGGTCATTAGTACCATCGGGCTGCTGCGCCAAAAAAATGCGATGATTGCGAAGTTGTCGAAGGAACAGGTTGCATCCAGCCACCTGTAGAGCGCATCGCCGAACCCTTCTGATCCTATTGCCATTATAGCGGCTGATAGAGCGTCTGGTGCTTCAACAGTTGACATTTCGAATACCCCCCTGGGGGTATATACCCCTCAAATCAGCCTAAGTAACCTTTGATATGAATATAGGTGGTATGCTGTCGCCAACACGTTGGTGGTTCCTAACAAGCCTCACCGGATCAGCGGAATTGCATCGCGAAAACAAAGGGGTTGATCATGGCCAAAGATACACTCGAAATTCTTGCACAGGACGAACACCTGATTCAGTCCTTCGCTGATCTAAACGCACTTAAGCAACAAGGCGCGCGCACCGTGATCTCGCGCGCAAAGGGCGCATATGTTTACGACAGCGATGGCAATGAACTGATCGACGGCATCGGCGGGTTGTGGTGTGTCAATATCGGCCACGGCAATGATGAAATGATTGAGGCGATTTCCAATCAGCTGAAAACGCTGGACTATTATTCCACCTTTTACAACTTCACGCACCCGGCAGCAGCAGCACTGGCTGATAAGATTGCGCAACTTGCACCGGGTCATTTGAACGCCGTGTATTTTGGCAATTCCGGTTCCGTCGCCAATGACAGTGCCATTCGGATGCTGCATCACTACAATATCCGCAAAGGGAAGCCGGAAAAGAAACTGGTTCTGTCAAGACACGGGGCCTATCACGGCTCGACCCATCTGGCGATGGCGATGACCACGCCCGGTTATTCCGAAGGCTGGCACGCGGCCAGTGAATTGGTGCATCATCTGCGCTCGCCCCATTACTGGCGCGAAGGCGGTGATATGACCGAGGCCGAGTTCCTCGACGCCCTGATCGACGATCTGACGCAAAGCATTGAGCGTATTGGTGCCGAGAACATCTGTGCCTTCATCGCCGAACCGATCCAGGGCGCGGGTGGTGTCGTGACCGCGCCAGCTGGTTACCACAAGCGCGCGTGGCAGGTCTGTCAAGCTAACGACATCAAATACGTTGCTGATGAGGTCGTTACCGCCTTTGGTCGCCTTGGGCATTTCTTTGCATCAGAAGACGTGTTTGACATGGTGCCCGACGTCATCACCACGGCCAAAGGTCTGACCTCAGGCTATCAGCCGCTGTCTGCTACGATCGTTTCCGACGATATTCATGAGGTCATCTCAGGCCCCGACGGAATGTTCCTGCACGGCATGACCTATTCGGGCCATCCAGCAGCTGCGGCAGCGGGTCTGACCAATATCGCAATTATGGAGCGTGAAGAAATTCCTAAGCGTGTGCAGACAACCGGGAAGCAGTTTGAAAACAACCTGCGCGGCCTGACCGATATCGAAATGGTCGGCGAAGTGCGTGGCAGCCATTTCATGATGGGGGTCGAATTCGTCAAGGATCGCGACACAAAGGAAGGCCATCCGGCAGAGGTGCAAGTTGGTCTGAAAGTCGCACGCGCTTGTCAGAAACGCGGTCTGATTGCTCGTCAGCTCGGCAACGTTCTCATCTTGTCTCCGACGCTGATCATGGACGAGCCGATGATTGACCGTATCGAAGCCATCCTGCGAGACGCCATCACCGAAGTCGCCGCTGGTCTGTAATCCCGCTTTTGGGGCGACACGGCCCCTTCATCATCTTAGCCATCCATAAGGAGCCAGCTATGCGCGATCCACGCTATGACATCCTGTTTGAACCGACGAAAATCGGTCCTCTAACAGCCAAGAACCGGTTCTATCAGGTGCCTCACTGCAACGGTGGTGGATATCGCGACCCATCGGCGGCGGCTGCGATGCGAGGCATCAAGGCTGAGGGTGGCTGGGGCGTGATCTTCACCGAACAGTGCGAAATGCACCATACATCTGAAATCACCCCATTTATCGAGCTGCGCCTTTGGGAAGACAAAGACATCCCCCAGTTGCGCAAGATGTCCGAGCGCATGAAAACCCATGGTGCCCTGGCTGGCATTCAGCTTGCCTATTCAGGCATCAACGGTCCCAACCTTTATACCAAAGAGGTGCCACTGGCCCCTTCTGCCATGCCGATCCGGACCTTTACCAATGATCCGGTGCAGGCACGCGCATTGGACAAGCAGGACATCAAGGATTTGCGCCGGTGGTTCGTGAATGCCGCAAAACGCTCGAAAGAAGCAGGTTTCGACGTGATCTGCCTGTATGGCGCGCATGGGTTTGGTATCTTCCAACACTTCCTCAGCAGGGCAACCAACCAGCGCAGCGACGAATATGGTGGCTCACTGGAAAACCGCGCCCGTTTCAGCCAGGAGGTTATCGCCGATATGCGCGACGCCGTGGGCGATACGATGGCGATCACGCTTCGGGTGTCGTTGGACGAGACCATTGGCGATCTGGGTTTCTCGAATGCCGAGGTGCGTGACTACATCGAAATGAACAAAGACCTGCCCGACCTCTGGGATCTTGCGCAGGGTACTTGGGAGGATTGCTCTGGCCCTTCGCGGTTCAAAGAAGAGGCTGCCCAGGAACAACTGGTGCGTGGCATTCATGAATTGACCGAAAAACCGATCGTTGGGGTCGGACGGTTCACTTCGCCCGATGTTATGGCCAAGATGATCAAGTCTGGCACACTGGATTTCATCGGCTGCGCCCGACCGTCGATCGCTGACCCGTTTCTGCCGAAAAAGATCGAAGAGGGCCGGATCGAGGACATCCGAGAGTGTATCGGGTGTAACATCTGCATCACTGGCGATATGACCATGTCAATCAGCCGCTGCACCCAAAACCCGACCTTCATGGAAGAATGGCGCAAAGGCTGGCACCCGGAGAAGATGAACGACAAGGGGGATAGCTCGAACGTGCTTGTCGTAGGTTCTGGCCCCGCCGGGCTTGAGGCTGCCTGGGCTCTTTGTCGCCGGGGGTATGACGTCGCCGTGGCCGAGGCGCGTGATGTGATCGGCGGTCGCGTGGCCCGCGAACGTCTGCTTCCGGGGCTGTCGGCTTGGGGCCGTGTCGTGGACTATCGCGACTATCAACTTAGCCAACGTCCGAACGTGGAAATCTATCGCGAAAGCGAGTTGGGTGCCGAGAGCATTCTGGAGTTCGGTTTTGAAAATGTCTGCATCGCCACGGGATCCACATGGCGCAAGGACGGGGTCTCGCGTCAGCACGTCGTGCCAATGCCGATTGCCGAAGGCGCCAAGGTTTATACACCGGACGATCTGATGGGTGGCACAATCCCATCGGGCCGCGTGGTGGTGTATGACGATGACCACTATTACATGGGCGGCGTTCTTGCCGAACTTCTAGCCAAGAACGGTGCGCAGGTGACACTGGTTACTCCGTCGGCTTATGTCAGTGACTGGACGAACAACACGCTCGAGCAAATCGCAATCCACCCGCGACTGGTGGATGCAGGTGTCGAGATCGTCCTCAACCAGGGTGTCACCGAAGTCCACCCGGATCACGTGGTCTCGAACTGCGTCTACACTGACCGAACCTGGAAGATTGAGGCGGATGCGGTTGTGGTGGTGGCGTCACGCCTTGAAAACAACGCCGTTTTCAATGACCTGAAAGCCCGCGAGGTCGAATGGGCGGATGCAGGTATCAAGTCGGTCAAGTTGATTGGGGATGCCAACGCACCGGGCCCAATCGCCTGGGCAACCTATGCCGGCCACCGCTATGCGCGTGAGCTTGACGGTAAAGACATTGGTGACGACCTGCCATTCCGCCGCGAAATCACGGAGCTTGCGGTGGACTGAGGTCGTGACCGCGTAACGGGCGGTAAAGTGCTCACTTCGCCGCCCGTAACATTTCAACACCAACTGCCATCTGCGATGCTTCAACGGTTACAACCGTATTCGGTGTGCCCCAATGGTCGCCTTCTCCGGTCGGTGACAAATTACTCGCTGTTTTTCTCAAACTCGTAATAGCCTGTTTGCCTGCTTTATCTTTAAAACTGATAGCCGTATGCAATGGCCGCGAATGACTGCCCTCCCCGCCGTGCTTGACTATTTTTGCCGTCACAAAGCCCTTGTTGTATCGATCCAAGGACTTCCGTTTGATGTCGAAATAGATCTCGCAAACCGTTGTGAGTGTAAGCCCACCCAGGGTTCGATTTCCTGTCTCTTCGCCATGACACCCTTGGCCACGGTACTCTCAGACCAATGATGCGATACGGTTTGTCCCACGCCCGGCTGCGATTGGTTTTTAACTGTTTGACATCAAGCCTCTTTTCCTTTGCGCATCCCTGACAAGAGCTGCAAGCCGGTAAAAACCGTGCGCCATCTTGGTATACGGCATCAAAACAAAGAACGTCAGGACCGATCCAAGATGGACGGCAAGCAGCGCTGGCATCATGGTTGTTGATCCGAGGGCATAAAGACCGAGCCCACTCAACCCCACAAACCCAAGCAACAGGGTAAAAGCGATCTCCCCTCCCCACGCGGAGGGATCACCGAGATTGCGGTCGGATTTTTGTTTCAGGTACACCATGGCGCCGCACCCCACTGTCAGCAAAACGCCGCCAGAAATTCCAAGCAGTTTAGGCAAGGACCAGAGCCCATAGGGCGCATGCATGCTAAAGCCATAGTGCATCACCGTTGCGACCGAAGTTGACGCAAAGCACAACAGGAAGCCATACATTATGGCTTGGTGAATGTGTCGCCGCGCTTGGCTGAAGCGATCTTCGTCCTCAAAATTGCAGCCCTCTGCGTGCCCAGCAGCAAGATCCTGCATCTTACCAGCGCGTTTGAAAGCAGCTGTCACGTCCGCAATTTGAACAGGCTTGCCGCCGACTTCGACCCAATAGCGCCTTAGGCTTAAAGCCATACTAAAGAGCGGCAGCAGGAAGGCAGGCGCAAAGATCGCGACCATCGCATTATGCGACAGGACGGCATAGAAGCCCTCGCCTCCGTTCGATCCAATGGCGCGAATGGCCCAGAACAGCAGGGCAAATCCGATCACAAGCGCCACGGCTATGGCGCCACCATGGGCGTGGAACCGACGCGCCAGAGGTTGCGGCCAAGCGAAGCTTTCCCAGCTGTCCCGCCGCACCTCGGCCAAAGCTTTCGGCAGCTTCAGGTCGAACTCATGCGGAGCTGTATATTGGCAAGCGTAATAGCAACCCCGGCAGTTGTGGCACAGGTTAGCCAGTTGCGTGATGTCCCCATCGGAAAACGCGCGTTCTGCATGCAAGGATGGAAAAACCGAGCAATAGCCTTCGCAATACCGGCAGGCGTTGCAAATTTCGGCCTGACGACGGGCCTCTTGTATCAGTTCAGTTTGCATAAGCGGCGGCCTCACGTCCTGCGATGCGTCCAAAAACGGTTCCTATGGTCATGCCAAAGCCCGCCAAGTAACCTTGTCCAAGGATCGACCCGGCCATGGTTTCTCCGGCGGCCCAAAGGTTTTTGATCTTACCGTCATCAGTCGAACACTGAGCGGTATCGTCGACCTTGAAACCCAGATAGGTGAAGGTCACGCCGGTGCGCAGCGAATAGCCATAGAACGGTGGCTCGGTGATCGGGCGGGCCCAGTTGGTCTTGGCCGGTGTCAGACCAGAGGTTGCAACCCCGTCCAATTCAGTTGGATGAAAGCCCGTTGTGTCACCACAAGCTGCATTGAATTCGCCCACAGTCCCGGTCAATTTTTCGGCTGGCAGGCCCATCATCCCGGCCAATTCTTCCAACGTATCCGCCTTATACGGCGGGAACACTGACGGCATAAACAAATTCAGCGATTTGGCATCGATAATCACATAGCCCACCTGATCCGGTTGGGCTGCTACAAGTCGTCCCCAGATCGCATAGCGCTTTGGCCAGACGTCCTCACCCTCGTCATAAAACCGTTCGGCATCTTTGTTCACAACGATGGAAAACGGCACGCAATCAAGACGAGTGACAATCCCGCCATCGAATTTCGGCGCGCGTCCGTCGATGGCAACGGCGTGACATTGAGTCGAATCTCCAACGCTCTCGACGCCTTGATCCAGAAGGTCTGCCAACACTACACCCCGGTTGTAGGGCGTTCCCCGGATCAAAAAGTTCTTTGCTGGCTCACCCCAGGCACGCGTAAGCCAATCGGTATCGGCCTGAAAC
Source organism: Ruegeria sp. BA12 (assembly GCF_056539625.1). Classification (NCBI taxonomy): domain Bacteria; kingdom Pseudomonadati; phylum Pseudomonadota; class Alphaproteobacteria; order Rhodobacterales; family Roseobacteraceae; genus Ruegeria; species Ruegeria sp. BA12. The sequence continues at coordinate 951,210 of NZ_JBQFVF010000001.1, read as the reverse complement.
CCGCCCGAGGCGACAATCACTGCTTTGGGTGTGATGCGATGCGACTGGCCTTCAAAGGTGTAATCGACCCACTCGATTTGGTCACCGCTCAGTTCCAGATGCGTAACCGCAGCCTCATAAAGCACATCAACGCCCAGACTAGCCGCCGTGCGGTAATAGGCATTCACCAACGACTTGCCACCCCCCATGAAGAATGCGTTGGTCCGTGCCAAAGACAGCGTTCCTGACAATGATGGCTGAAAGCGAACCCCATGTTCCTGCATCCACGTTAGGCACTCTTCTGAAGAACGGATTGCCAGCCGGGCCAGATGCTCATCGGTCTTTCCGCCGGTGACTTTCATCAAATCCGAGAGATATTCGTCTTCGCTGTATTCTTCGATAAGTGGACCAAGAGGAGATCTGTGCATGCAGCGGAAATTACGCGTGTGGCGAGAGTTTCCTCCGCGATACGGTTTTGGCGCCGTTTCAAGGATCAGAACTCGGGCGCCTGCCTCGGCAGCGGTCATCGCGGCACAGAGGGCAGCATTGCCGCCGCCAATCACAGCGATATCGTAAGCTTTACTTTTGGGGACCATGTCCTGACTACCTACTGGCTTTCGTCGATTGTGCGGTCGCGTTCCTGCAACGCACGTATCCGCATCCGTTGCGCGGCCTGAATATGCGCTCGCATTTCCATCTCGGCCGCAGCACCATCACAGGCTTTCAATGCGACCATGATGCGCCGATGTTCGGCCACTGCCGCCTCAGCCCTGTCACCATCCAGCAGTTGCGATGGCCCAAGGATCAACAGCGCCTTTTGAAGCGACAGCATGGATTTCGTCAAAAACCGGTTCTTGGCCGCGTCAAGCAAAGTGGCGTGAAAAACTCTGTTAATCCGTGCCGTATCTGTACCGGTGCCCGCTTCGGCCAGCCGGTCTGTCAGCACGTCCAGCTCATCCAGCTCGACTTCTGACGCCGCGCGAGCTGCCAGCCGGGCTGCGGTACCTTCCAACACCGCGCGCATTTCATAAAGCTCCATGATTTCGGCGTAATCCAGACTTCGAACGGTCGCGCCCTGCCGGGGAACATGGGTAACAAGGCCGTCGGCCTCAAGCTGCCGTATCGCCTCACGCACGGGGGTACGGCTGACGCCTAACCGTTCGGACAACTCGACCTCGCGCAGGCGTTCGCCGGGCAAAAGCGTGCCTTCGCGAATTTCTTCCAGCAAACGCTTATACGCGGAATTTCCTTGCGGACCGGGCTGGAAAGGGTCGTCCTGAATTGTCATTGCGGGCTCTCTTGTCATTGTGTGTCCTTATGTATACAAATGGATACATTGTGAGTCAACAACGCCGGAATTCTTCCCTTGTCCGACCAGTTAAAGACATCTTCTCTGTTGTTAAGACGGGCCGTAACACTCGGCCTTGCAGTATTGGGAACGGGAGTATTCTGGGCATTGAGCTTGCCGTTGCCCTTTCTATTCGGCCCAATGAGCGCTTGTCTGATTGCTGCCTTGGCTCATGCCCCCATGGCGGGTTTCGGTCAGGTCTCAGTCGCGGCTCGCACAATATTGGGTGTGGCGGTTGGGGCGTCTATTACACCGGCCCTGTTTGTTGAATTGCCAAAGATGGCAGCATCGATCGCGCTGATCCCGTTCTTCATCCTTTTGATCGCGCTGGTTGGGGTGCCATTCTTTCGAAAAGTCTGGGGCTTTGACACCACAACCGCTTTCTACGCGGCTATGCCCGGTGGATTGCAGGACATGATCATCTTCGGTTCCGAAGCCGGGGCAAACCCGCGTACCCTATCCCTGATCCATGGCACGCGTGTGCTGATCATCGTGACGCTGGCCCCTTTGTTTTTAACCGTGTTTTACGACGCACAACTCACCAACCCTATCGGAGAGCCCGCCCGCGACCTGCCCTTGCGTGAACTGGCGCTTATGGTTCTGGCGGCCTTTGTCGGCTGGAAAGGCGGCGAACGGATCGGCCTGTTCGGCGCGTCCATACTGGGACCAATGATACTGACTGCGGCGCTGTCTCTGGGGGACTTCATTCATACCCGCCCGCCGCGCGAGGCCATCCTTGCGGCGCAGTTCTTTATCGGCTGCGGGATCGGTGTAAAATTTATTGGCGTCACATGGGGTGAATTGCGCAGGGTTGTTGCAGCGGGCTTTGCCTATGTCGTCGTGCTAGCCATACTTGCGGCCGCCTTTACTGCTGTCGTCACTACACTGGGCTTCGGTCAGCCGGTTGAGGCATTTCTTGCTTTCGCACCCGGCGGACAGGCTGAAATGACGGTTCTAGCCATCGTTTCGGGGGCAGATCTTGGCTTTGTGATCACCCACCACCTGACGCGGATCGTTCTGGTCATCATCGGCGCGCCCATCGCGGCCAATCTTATCTTGCGTTGGTCCAAATCTCGGGATTGATCATGTGAATCGGAGCATTCTCGGCATAGGCGTTAACCTGATCGAAGATGTCGGCAAATTGCAGGTCGAACTCATCTTCGGTGACGAAACCGATATGCGGGGTTGCGATCAGGTTGGGATGCAACAGCAACGGATCATTCGGATCTGTAAGGGGCTCTGTATCAAAGACATCAATTGCGGCCTTACCAGGACGACCCGCGTTTAACGCGTCAAGCAACGCACCGGGAACAATTAGCCCTGCACGGGATGTATTCACAAACAGCGCGTCTGATTTCATCTGCGCGAAATCTGACGCCGTGACTATCCCATGCGTGTCTGGTTTCAGGCGCACATGGATCGAGACGACGTCACTGTTGGCAAAGAACGCGTCGCGGTCGGGCGCGACCTGTACTCCATCTGCTTGTGCCCGTGCCCGTCCTTCGTCCGAAGACCACCAGACGACGTTCATACCGAACGCCTCGGCATAACCAGCGACGGCGCGGGCAATACGGCCATAGCCATAAAGGCCCAGCTGCCGCCCCCTCAGTGTTTTGCCTACTCCGGCTTGCCAATGCCCCGCTTTGGCCGAGGCTATCTGTGCAGGTAAATCGCGCATCCCAGCCATGATCAGCGCCCAGGTGAGTTCGGCAGCGGCATATGAGGGCGTCCCGCCATGCATGTTCGAACACAGCAGTACGCCGTGGTCCGAGCATGCCTGCACATCGACATGGGGGTACACGCTGCGCTGGCTGATAAGTTTCAGGTTGGGCAGTTTTTCAATCAAGGCGCGACTGATTTTGGTGCGTTCGCGAAACAGCACCAGCGCCTGAGCCTGATGCAAGCGCGCGGCCAGTTCGTCGGTGTCTTCGACATGATCGGTCCAGACCTTCACGTCATGTTTGGAAAGCTTCCCAAAACAGGGCAGACCCTGCAGCGTATCAAACCAATCATCCAGAATGTGAACCTTCATCGGCTTTCTATACCCTGCCCTGCTGTCAGCTTTCTTGGTGTCGGCACAAAATGCTGCGCGTCGAGTGCGGCAAGCGCACTTCGAACGCGTTCGCTTTGATCAAGTAAATGGTTGAACTGCTCATCGCATCCGGCGATCGGTGTTGGGTATTCCGACATGTCCCGCCTTAGGGCCGCCTGCGCCAACCTGAGTTCCTGACGCGCAATATCAAGGCATTCAGAATAGTCGTCCATCGTGGCACCCTTAAATTGTATACCAACGTATACCAACTTATGATCCGTTTTTCAACTCCCGTTCCATACAGATTCCGGCACATAGACATGTCCATCCGCCAACTTCCGCGCGGTCCGCACCAGACCTGCTGAGTTGACTTTGAACTCCCGGCCATTTGAAAAGTCCACTAACACGTCGATGTTGCCTGATGCATGTTCCAGCACAACATCAGCCGGGCTTGCCTCGGGTCGATCCAACAAACTGTCGGCGACTGTTCCGGGTGTCAAAGCGCAAGACGCCATACATTGTGCGCCGGTAACGGCCATGGTCGGATGAGTCTTCCACGGCATGAAATACCGAATTGCTAGGGTTCCACCTTTCTTGGCGGGCGCGACAAGGCCGAATTTGGGTGTCACTGATTTTGACACGTCCCCCATGCCCATCAATTTTCCGGCTTCGATCCGAACCGCCTCCATCCGGTCAAAGAAACCGCGGTTGGCATCCAACTCATCAGCGCTTTCATACCCTGTCAGGCCGAAATCTGAGGCCCGAGCGATGGCCATTGGCATGGCGACATCCATACAGGTCAGCTCGATCCCCTGCACTGTATCGCGCAGGTGTCCGGTGGGCAGGAACGCACCGGTGGCTGATCCTACAACTCCCATGAAACTAAGTTGTACCGGCGCTGATTGCCCGGGTACCCCGGCGATTTCTGCATCGCCTTCATAAACCAGCTCTCCCCCCGGTGTCTGCACTTTGGCTACAACACGGGCACCCGTGTTGACTGCGCGAATGCGAACCTCCGTCACATCACCTTGTGGCTGGAACAAACCCATTTCGATCGCAGCCGGAGCGACGCCGGACAGGATGTTGCCGCAGGTGGGTTTGAAATCGACCAACTTCTCTTCAACCGAAACCTGCGCGAAGAAATAGTCGATATCGGCCCAGTCATCGTCGCTGACCGACAGCATTGCAACCTTTGTGGTCACCGCTGTACCGCCACCGATCCCGTCGATGTTGATTGATTGCCCTGCCCCAAGGGCCGCGACCAGAACGTCGGCCAACCTGTCCCGATCTTCAGGCAGATCAGAGCGGCGGAAATAAGGCCCCCGCGAAGTGCCGCCACGCATGAAAATATACGGGATTGCTGTCTGGGTCATAGCGAACCGTCCTTTACAAACCGTGTGAGATTTTTTGTGAATTCAGCCCCGTGCTGCGTGCTGTTCATCAGGTCGGGCATCATTGGACCGCTTACTTCAGTGGCCATGGCAAGCTGACCATGTCTTGCAGTAGACCCGGCGGGAAATCCCGGTTCAGAGCACCTGCCATGAAGCACATGAAGCCAATGCCGCAGGCGGTCAGGATCAGAGTTAACCGCCAATCCGCCCCGGAACGAATGCGAAAGAAGGCGATCAGGAACCCAAGCAAGGCGAGGATGAAACCCACAACCCAAGTGGCCGCGATCAAACTGGCGAACCATGCCAAGGTAGACCAGAGGCCGTGAGGCGCGCTCGCGTCCTCGCCGGCGATCTCTTTGTCTGCAAAGATTGGATCACCCTCGGGCCGCCGTGTCATCTGGATCAGCAATACAACGCAACAGAACAAAGACACGCTGCCGATCACCAGCGGGATGATCTTGTCGGTCATGTTGTAGTCGGGGATCATATTGGCGTTCACCAAAGCGACGATCAGATAGGCCATGATCACCAGCAGGAAGATCAGTGGCGCACGTTTGGTGCCGGCTTGAACATCACCCTCGGCCATGATCATCTTGGCTTGTCGAATACCTAGAATGATCGAAACAACCGTAACCACGATCAGCACGATGACGATTGGGCTGAACACGTACTCCATCCCCTCACCAAAGCTTTTGCGGAACCGGAAAGAGGCGATCTGGAACGCCTGATTGGTGAACTTCTCAACCGGGTTTGACAGGACAAAACCGATCAGGAAAGCCGGGCGCGACCAGTCGAAACGGCGCAGGAAGATGCCAATCAGACCGATGACAAACAAGGCCAGAAGATCTTCGAAATTCTGACCAGACTGAAAGGCCGCAAAGCTGATCAGCATGAACAGGAACGGCGCCAGATAGGTGAAGCGGATGGTTGTCAGTTTGGCGATACCGCCCGAAGCGGCGATACACAGAATGGTTCCAACGACGTTGGCCAACGCCAACAGCCAGACGATGGAATAGGTAATGTTGAGATTGTCCTTGAGCATGCTCGGGCCAACCTCAATGTCGCCAGACCCCAACAATGCAACTGCACCGATGAAAATCGCCATCGATCCCGAACCTGGAATACCAAACAGCAAAGTAGGAACAAGCCCACCACCCTCTTTCGCGTTGTTCGAGCTTTCCGGGCCAATGACCCCGCGCACTTCGCCCTTGCCAAAGTTGCTCTTGTCTTTGGTGGTTTGCACCGAGTGGCCATAGGCGATCCAGTCGACGACCGAACCTCCGAGGCCGGGGATGACACCGACAACCACACCGATGATCGAACACCGGACCGACAGCCAGATATTCGCAGCCCAATCCTTTACACCATCCAGCCATCCAGCCCCCAGCGAGGCCCCCTTGGCGATAGATCGATCCTGTCGCAGCAAAGAGACGATTTCGGGGACGGCAAAAATACCCAAGCCCACGATGACCAGTTTCAGACCGTCTGTCAGATAAGGAATGTCGTAAGTCGCCATCCGCAGCGACCCGCCCGCATCGGCCTCACCGATGGTGCCGACCATCAGGCCCAAACCCGCAGCGGCGACGCCTTTCAGCGGAATGCGCCCCGCCAGAATAGCAACCATCGACAGGCCGAGAATGGTGATCATCAGCATCTCGGGCAGGCCAAAGGCCAGCACGATTGGTCGCGCGATCAGAATGAACATGGTCAGGAAGGTCGCGCCAACGAGCCCGCCAAACAACGAAGACGAAAAGGCCGCTGACAAGGCCCGCGCAGCCTCGCCCTTTTTCGCCATAGGGAACCCGTCCAGCACCGTGGCCTGCGAAGCAGAGCTGCCGGGAATACCCATTAAAACAGATGCGAACGTGTCCGAAGTGGGCACAACAGCGACCATTCCGATCATCAGCGCCAGCCCCAGGATCGGGTCCATGCCGAACATGAATGGCAGCAACAGGGAAAGACCGGCTATGCCACCGAGGCCAGGAAAAACCCCTACGGCCAGCCCCATGACAACACCCAAAATTAGGTATCCCAGAACGATGGGTTGCAGGATCAGACCCCACGCCTCTCCAAGCGCAGGAAGAGCGGTGGCGAAAACCTCCATAGCGGCCGCCTTTCATAAATTGTCTTGTGTATGGAAAAGCGCGCGCCCTTCGTTACAGGCGCGCGCTGCGGCTTATCGGCTTAGTTCAGCTCGACGCCATAGGCCTCTTTCAGCCAATTCAGGACATATTCCTTGGCATTGTCGTCGACATTGGTTGCCGTCTGCAGCGCCGACTTAGAACCGTCACCGACGAAAACCGGGTATTTCCCAACGCGCTTGGAAGAGATATCAGCAAAATCCCCGCGCTCAGTCACAGCCTGAAATGCGGCGGTATAAGCATCGACCACTTCCTGCGGTGTGTCGCCCGGCAGAAAGGCCAGTTTCTGTACCGGGAAACCAGCAACGAAGAAGGCTTTCCATGCGTCCCAGGCCTCGCCGCTGGTTTCACAACCATCAGTGGCCTCGCAAACCTCTTTAAAGGTCGGAATGTCCGGGAAGGTCGGGTCGCGGACGATGTTACCGTCAGCGTCCAGTGCGCCCCACGTCATCATTGGCACGGCCTGACCGGCCTCGACCAGCGGTGCCGAACCGCCCAGATACCCGGACGACGTCTGGTAGTCGATGTTGGCTTCACCGCGCTCAAACATCAGTCGGCCGTCGCCACGACCCTTGATGCCAAATACCGGCTCAACATTCATACCCAACATTTGCCATGCCAAAAGCGGCACGAGGTCCAGCCGGGTCGCGCCCTGCGAACCGTAAATGAAGTTGGTATCTTTCAGTGCATTTGCGGAACCATCAAACTTGGCGCCGTCCTCGGCGTTCAGATAAGCGACACCGCCGGTGCCGGACGCCATCACAGGAATCCAATCATTGTATTCATAGCGGACGCGCGGATCGCTCAGCAGATACGGGAACTGTGTCGAACCCGAGGTGCCGAACAGCAAAGTTCCATCATCGTGCGCCTGTTCCTGGAACCAGTTGGCACCTTTGGTCGAACCTGCGCCGGGCATGAACTTAACAACCACGGTTGGCTGTCCTGGCAGAGCCTCGGACAGAAGTGGTGCAAAGAAATTGGCCCATTTGGCCGAACCGCCCGTTTCCGAAAACGGGATGACCCATTCGATAGTCTTGCCTGAGAAGTCGACCTCGGCTGCGGCGGGTGCCGTGAGACCGGCGGCGGCAATCAGCCCCACGACGGCGCGACGGGTGAATTTGGAAATGGCCATTGGTTCCTCCCTGTTGACCAGACAACCATGCCAGCGACTGTCGCGCCACCATGATCGTAAATGAACTGTGGGGTTGATTCCCCCTCCCATCTGGCAATCATGGAGTGCCAACCTTGCGCGAAACTTGCAGGAGACCCGATGCGGATCGTCATCGTCGAGGATAATGAACCCCTTGCCAACGCAATTGCCTATCGTCTGCGAGACCGAGGACATGCAGCAGATGTACTGACCGACGGCGACGCAGCGAACCTGTATCTTGAACAGGAAAGCGCGGACTTGATCGTTCTGGACATCAACTTACCGGGCCGGTCCGGGCTGGAAATTCTGAAATCGCTGCGCAACCGTGGAGACAGTGCGCCCGTAATTCTGCTGACTGCACGCACTGAGACAAGCGACCGGGTGTCTGGCTTGGACATGGGGGCCGATGATTATCTGGTCAAACCCTTCGAAATGGACGAGTTGGAGGCACGCATCCGGGCGCTTTCACGCCGCAAACAGCTTGATTACGGAGCGCGGGAAAGCATCGGCAGCCTAGAGTTCGACCGCACTGCTCGTCAGGTCAGCGTTAAGGGTGAGGTGATGGATATTCCGCGACGGGAAATAGCGGTGCTGGAATGCCTGTTGGAGCGTCGGGGCAGGATCGTTCCCAAAAGCCAACTAACTGATTACGTCTATGGTGTAGGGGCGGATGTCGAGGTTTCGGCTGTTGAACCTCATGTGTCGCGACTGCGAAAGCGCCTTCAAAACCTAGGTATAAAGATTAAGACAGCCCGCGGTCTGGGGTATCTGCTTGAGGTGCAGAAGTGATTAACCACGGCTCGCTCAGGCTAAGGCTGTTCATTCTTATCCTGACACCTTTGGTGCTGCTTGCAGTGCTGCTTGGGTTTTGGCGTTTTATGGTTGCCCAGAAGACCGCTCAGGAGCTTTTTGACGACAGTCTACTCTCAGCTGGCCTGGCAATTTCGCGTGATGTGGCGATTTCGGGCGGTGATGCTTTGTCGCCCACCACACGCAGTCTGATCCGCGACGCATCGGGCGGTGAGATCTTCTATCATGTGACTGGCCCCGGCGGCATTTACGTGACGGGTTATGCCTACCCTCCGGCATCCGCGAACTCGTCGGTGCAAGAGGTGTACAAGCCACAGTTTTTCGAAGCGATCTACCGCGATGAACCGGTGCGCGTTTTAAAGATGACAGAACGTGTGACCTTGGAAAATCTTGTTGGTGATGCGACGGTCACGGTTTGGCAACGGATGGCGGATCGCAACGCATTTGCCAATGAACTGTCCATTCGCGCCGGAATTGTCATGGGCATCCTGCTGGCCACCTTGGCTGTTGTGGTATGGTTCGGCGTGGCGCGTGGCCTGAGACCATTGCTGGATTTGCAGGACGCAATCGACCTTCGTTCGCCAGATGACTTAAGTGAGATTAAGCGTCCTGTCCCGGACGAAGTGCAAGGTGTTGTAAAGACCTTGAACCGGCTCTTTGGGCAGGTCGAACACAGCATCAACGCCCATCAGGTTTTCATATCCGAAGCAGCTCATCAGTTGCGGAATCCGGCGGCCGCAGTCCAGTCGATGGCCGAGGCGCTTCGGGATGCGAAAACGGATGAAGACCGAGAAAAACGCATCCACGAGCTTGTGTCAGCCGCAAAGAACTCGGCAACGGTGGCCGAACAACTGTTGTCACTTGAAAGGCTCAGGCAACCGACGCACCAGGATCAAATGGATGAGATTGATTTCCGCTTGGTTGTGGAAGAAGCCTGTGCCGAGATGGGTGTTCACATCCTGGCGAAGGGTATCGAGTTTGACGTTACGATGCCCGAGGCGGCGATCATGGTGTCCGGTGATCGGGTGTTTTTAACTGAGGCCCTGAAGAACCTTTTGGACAACGCAGTAAAGCACGGCGGCACCAAGTTGAGCCGAATTTCTGTTGTGCTGCAGCGTGACGAAGGCGCGGTCAGTGTAACCGTAGCGGATGACGGAGCGGGCCTTTCGCCCGATCAAAGCGAAGCGGCCTTCAGTCGGTTTTCGCAACTGGACTATTCCGAAGGCAGCGGGTTGGGGTTGTCAATCGTTTCAGCCGTGGCTCAACGGCATGGGGGATCGGTGTCGATCAACCAAGTCGAAAAAGGAGCAAGCATCACGCTTGAGCTTCCAATCGCCCTTTAAAACGGACGAATCCGTATGCTGAGCCGTGAAACCGCGCATCTAAATGTATAGCGGCGTGTTATTGCCGCTCGCTCTTCGCGGATAGGCATAGCATGGCTCAATCCACGGATTTGAAAAGAATTTCCGGGATTTCCCCTTTGAACTCGGGTAATTTTGACCCATCTCGGCGACACATTTTCCAAAGGAGAGACACATGTCGCGTACTATCATATTGGCCGTGGTCATCATTGCCGCTGGCGCAGGAATTTATTTTTACACGACCCAACCAGACCCCACACCCGCCGAACAATTGCAATCGGCGGCAGAGGACGCTTCTGAGGCTGTTAGCGAAGCGGCAAGCTCTGTGACCGAGCAAGCCAGTGAGGCCGCGTCCTCCATCTCGGAACAGGCCTCAGATGCGGCTGAACAAGCAGGGCATACAGCCACGGATCTGGCTGATCAGGCCAGTGATCAAGTTGCCGCCTTGGCAACTCAGGGCCAGGATCTACTAAATTCATGGATTGAAGACGGCACACTGACCCTTGATAATTTTGACTATGACACGTTGGTCGCCTCGGTTCAGGAAAGCGATCTGGCGCAGAACCTTAAAACACAAGCCATCCAAATTCTGGACGATATCAAAGCATCGCCTGAAACGATCGCGACAAAGATCCAAGAACTCAGCAATCTGCTGTCAGGACAGTGAAACTTGGCGGGCTGCCATTCGGGGCAGCCCGTCCTCTTTTGGCGTAATCATTATTCCAATCACGTCATCTTGCGTGTCGATTGGTCTTCCACATTGCATTTGATTGGTTGCGATCCAGCAGAACGCAACTCAAATTCTTTAATGCTGCGCCGCTCAATCGGAAGGAACGTCCATGACTACCTTGCCCGCGACCATGTTCGCAACCGTTCTGACACAAGACGGATATTCCGGTGAAGCCACTGGCCCTTATATCGACAGCGCCGGGGATTGGTTGGCCGAGGTGGAACTGCCCGTACCCGAGCCCGGTCCCGGACAAGTTCTGATCAAACTACGTGCGGCCTCGGTCAATCCGTCCGACATCCACTTCATCAAAGGTGAATATGGGCAGCCGCGCGTCAAAGGTGCCCCGGCTGGATTCGAAGGGTGTGGAGATGTCGTCGCAACCGGTTCTGGTGCCGAAGCATTGCGCGGTCAGCGGGTTTCCTTTGTCACTGCGGGTTCCGGCGCGTGGGCAGAATACGTACTGGCCCCGGCGATAATGTGCATTTCGCTGCGCCCCGAGATTTCCGACGAGGATGGTGCAGCTCAGATCGTGAATCCTCTTACAGCAATGGCAATGGTCGACATCGCGCGCACAACTGGAGAGGCGTTTGTCGTTTCGGCAGCGACCAGTCAGTTGGGCAAACTGATGTGTGGCCTCGGACGCGATCTCGGCTTGAAACCGATTGCCTTGGTCCGCCGGGCAGAAACCGTGGGCACCCTAATGGAACTTGGCGCATCGGACGTGTTAGTGACCACCGATCCAGATGTTGTTATAAAATTCGCTAACCTTAGCAAGGGTTTGAAACCCCGTGTTTTTCTAGATGCGGTGGCCGACCAACTGTCCGAGCAGATTTTCTGTTCTATGCCCAACCATGCCCGCTGGATCTGCTACGGAAAGCTCAGCCCCGACCTACCGACTTTAACACAGGCTGGTCAGCTCATCTTTATGGGAAAACAGATTGAAGGGTTCTGGTTGACCAATTGGATTACATCCACGCCACCCGCTGATCAGGCGCGGGTTGTGGCGGAAGTTCAGGCCCGTTTCGCTGACGGACGATGGAAAACCGACATTTCAAAACGGCTCACCTTAAAAGATGTGGTGTCAAGCTTGGCGAACGCTCTGACAAAGAGAGACGGAAAGGTAATCATCACTCCTTAGCGAAACGACGCTCTGGTTAAGGGAATCTCCTCGGTTCGTTTTGCGTGTCGTTCTTGCTGTGACAGTGGGCGTGATTGGCCAGAACGGTGCCGTTGATCGGTGTGCTAAAGTTCGTTTGCCAACTTCGGGAACAATCAATTTATCTCTAAAAAACTATTTATTACCAATAAGGTATACAACTTATTTGAGCCAATATGATTTGGGCGGTCGCTTGTACCTTTTAGGTGGAATTTCAGAGGCACTGCCACAGCTTGCACCATCACGAAACTGTTATAATTTTACAGCATGGCCACGACTCGAATCGACAATCTGGTAAGGCTCAAAAACTCTGAGGTGATTGCTCAGGGTAATCGGCAGTTTGTCTACATGCACCCGGGTACGTCAGACGCGCTTCTAAAAATACCGCAGCCTGACACAATGGATGGTCAGGATGGTCTATTAGGGGATACTTGGTTCGATCGAACGTTTCGGCGATCTACTGTATTCAAAGGTTTCCTGCGCGAGTTTCACGAATCCTTTGACCTTATGGTGCGTTACCAGCACAGGGATGAGGCTATTCCTGTTTGCGAGGTCCGGGGTGTTGTGCAAACCGATATCGGCCTTGCCCTCGTCTATGAACGAATTTCCGAACCCGACGGGCAGTTGTCGCCCAGCCTGAAGGAATTGGCCAAAAGCGGACGCATTACGCGAGAACACTTAAATTCTCTGCACAAACACTTCGATATGTTGATCGAAGAACAGATCCTTATCAGCAACAAGAATACCGGCAATATTGTCTATCAAACGTTTTCTGACGGGTCTGGCCGCTGGGTGTGGATAGACAGTTTTGGTAGCAAGCAGATGATCCCCGTTCGCCGCTGGTTTCGGTCTTTGAACCGGCGCAAGATCAATCAGATCAGAGAGAAATTTACGACCGTTGCCGAGAACGCTTTGCTCTCGAAGTCAGAGCGTTAGTCAACAAACCTCTCTTTGGCCAAAGAAACTACTCACTGGGTATCGGTCAAATATTGATTGCCCAAAAGAAAACGGTCGCAATTTCTTGCGACCGTTTGAAATTTGTATATTGCAGCGATTAACGCTTGGAGAACTGGAACGAACGACGCGCTTTGCGCTTACCGTATTTCTTACGTTCCACAACGCGGCTATCGCGGGTCAGGAAGCCAGCGGCTTTCAGTGCGCCACGCAGCGACGGATCGTACAGTTGCAGCGCTTTCGAGATGCCGTGCTTGACCGCACCGGCCTGACCGGTCAGGCCACCGCCTTTGACGGTTGCGACAACGTCGAACTCACCTTCTACACCAGCAACCTGGAACGGCTGGCGCAGGATCAGCTGCAGAACGGGACGAGCAAAGTACTTGTCCTGATCCTTGCCGTTTACGGTGACCTTGCCGGAACCCGGCTTGATCCAAACGCGGGCAACAGCGTCTTTACGCTTACCGGTGGCGTAGGAGCGGCCCAGCTCGTCACGCACGGGTTCACGCACGATGACTTCTTCGGCCACGGTTTCAACGCCTGCGACGGCGCTCAGCTCTTCGAGAGTATTGATCTGATCAGCCATCGGTCATTAGCTCCGGGTGTTTTTCTTGTTCATGGACTTAACGTCCAGAACTTCGGGCGCTTGCGCCTCGTGGGGATGCTCGGCACCGGCGTAAACGCGCAGGTTGGTCATAACCTGACGCGACAGGCGGTTGCCCGGCAGCATACGCTTGACCGCTTGGGTCACGACGCGCTCGGGGTGTGCACCCTCGAGGATCTGCTGCTTGGTGCGCGACTTGATGCCGCCCGGGTGGCCAGTGTGCCAGTAGAAGTTTTCTTCGCGCTTCTTACCGGTCATCTGGATTTTGTCAGCGTTGATCACGATGACGTTGTCGCCCATGTCCATATTCGGGGTGAACGACGCTTTGTGCTTGCCACGCAGGCGCATGGCGACGATCGAGGCAAGACGGCCCAGAACAACGCCCTCGGCGTCGATCAGGATCCATTTCTTGTCGATGTCTGCAGGTGTTGCAGAAAAGGTTTTCATGGCAGGATAGTCCTGTTTGATGTGAAAGACCGCCCCAAATCAGAGCGGCCCGAATTCGATGGAGCGTATTTAGAGGCCCCTGCAGCGCAGGTCAACAACACTAATCTCTTTTAAATATAGTAATATCAATGCATTATAAAATAGGTATTATTTTACCCCACGATTAAGCCCCTTTACCCCTGCCCCGCCTCGCTCGCTATACTGAATAAGCAAGTCGACTCAAGGAGCGTGAATACTATGGAGTGGCAACAAACCATCGCTGACTACGGCGCATCCTGGCAAGAGACGGACCCGGATAAGCGCCTTGTGCTTTTGACAAAGTGCTTTGCTGAAAACGGCCGCTATGTCGACCCGACTGCCGAAGTGAATGGCCGCGTGAACCTGTGCGATCACATTGGCGAAGTTCTACAGAGTTCTGGTGGACGTGTTGAACTGACAAGCGAACCGTCCAACCATCACGATGTTGTCCATTTCACTTGGCACATGGTTAGTCCAGAAGGCAGTATCGTTGTGTCTGGTCACGATTTTGTTCGTTTGGATGCCGGGGGTAAAATATCCGATTTGGCGGGTTTCTTTGGTGATCCGACCCCACTGAATTGAACGATTAAACACTGATCTGTTCCGGCGGATTGTCCAGCAGACGCCGCAACCTGTGCATCGCATCCTCAAACCGCTCCAGGGACACATGCCCGTTCATGGCTATACGAACCGCATTTGGGGCCCGTCCGTCCCGCAGAGCGAACTCATCGGCAGACCGAAGCTGTATCCCCTCTCGTTCAGCCGCACGGCTGAAGGCTGCGGCGCGCCAACCCGAAGGCAAGTTCAGCCACACAAAAGGCACATCCGGTGCCCAGTTCAAATCGAACCCGCCCAAGGCGTTGACCGCAACGCGAACATATTCACCCATTCGAACCCGCACGTCCCTTGCAATCTGCAGCGTACGAGGATCAGACAGCAGCAACCTGGTCAATTCCGCCAACGGCTGCGCCAAACCAAAGTACCCGTATTCCGCCGAACGCCGCAGGTCGACGCTCCGCTCACGCGGGGCAATAGCAAACCCAACACGCAGCGCAGGTGTCAGAGTTTTCGAGATTGAAGATACATGCCACCCCCGTTCCGGTGCCAAAGCACGAAAGCTGGGTTCACGAGCGTCGCCCATGCGATAACAATCATCCTCGATGATCTGAAGGTCAAAGCGCCGGGCCACATCGACAATTTCTTTCCGACGTTCAAGCGGTGTATGCGCGCCGGTCGGATTCTGTACCTCTGGTGAAACGCAGATGGCTTGTGCTGGTGTCTGGCGCAGGACATGTTCCATCGCGGACGGATCGACGCCCCACTTATCCATTTTCACGCCAACCACATCAGCGCGCATCAATTCCCCGGCCCGGCGGAACCCGGCATAGGAAAGGTCTTCGACCAGAACGACCGGTTTTGGCCCCCGCAGGATTGTTTGAAACACAAGGCACAGCCCATTTTGCCCCCCATGCGTCAGCACAATATCGTCATGCGACAATGCACCCAAAGGTAGGTCAGACAGCCACTCCACCACCGCCTGCCGCATGGGTTGATAGGCGTCGCGGGTCGGGTAGTTCAAAAATAGACCCGGATCAGCCTGGGCCACTTTTTGCAGGCACTCCCGGATTAGCGAGACCTGCCCAACATCCGCCAATCGTGGGCTGAACAGGCTGACATTGGCGTTGTACTTGTTGTCTTGCAAATGCAGCTGACGGGCCCAGACATCATCCAGGATTGGCGATTTGGGCGGGGCGACAAATGTACCACGCCCGACCTCGGCGTGTAACAATCCCTCATCCGTCAAAATCGTATAAGCCCGCGCAACTGTGCCCGGCGTGATTTGTAACCGATACGCCAATTCACGCACTGGGGGCAGCTTTGTCCCGACCTCCAGCAACTTGTTATCAATCGCTTTTCTGATTGTATCAGCGACCAGAGTATATTTCGGCCCCTTGGATTTTGGCAGCGATTCCGGCCAAATTGTATCCATTACAATTCTTCCTTTGATTTTGGCACAATCCTGAATGTATCAAGCACATATACCGAACACTTTAACTTTGTGTCAATACAATTTGAAAGGATACCCTGATGACACGCTCGATGCACAACCCCGCCCTCTTGCTGCTGAACGACAGCCCCCGGCTGCCGCTGATCGCCGCGCTGGCCGTGCGGTTTGCGGCGACGGTCACGAAATGGGAACGTCAACGCCGTAGCCGGCTCAATCTGTCCAAGCTGGATGACAGGCTTCTTAAGGATGTCGGTCTGACAAGATATCAGGCTCGTCAGGAATTCACCCGCCCATTCTGGCAGGGTTGAGTTTTCCCCAGTCCCTTGATGGGACCTCTTCCTGGCCGGGCTTCGCCCGGCCTTTTTTATCCGAAGGCCGCCGCGGCCGATCCTTCGGGAGGTAATGAATAGGTCATCGTGGCGCGCGCGACGGGTTTGTCCGACCCTTCTGAAAACATCAGCACATCCCCAACAGCCAGACTGCGGCCCAGCTTTAGCAGTCGACATCGGGCAATAATATCTTTGCCGCCCTCGGGTTTTCTTAGAAAATCCAAGGAGCTGTTCGTGGTAACGGCCAAAGATTGGCGTCCCTTGCGTGCCAGGATCATCGCATAGACACTAACATCCGCCAGCCCGAACATGGATGGCCCTGAAACCGTACCGCCAGGGCGCAGATGGCGATCTTCGACAACCAAACGCATCTCGATCGAGTCCTCATCCAGCTTTTCCACGACGAAATCCCGATGTACCTGTGGGAAGATTTGCCGCAGGTATTCCATCAGGTCTTCCCGGCTCATGACCAATGACATGCTTCCCCTCCTCGACTTGCCGACCTAGAGTTGGCCCAACATCGCTACGGAGGGCAAGATGGCAATTTTGGAACGTAACGACACAGGCGCAGTCGCCACACTGACAATGAACGCGCCCGATCGTCTGAACGCCCTGAGCGACGAAATGCTGGCTGCCCTGCAATCCGAGTTCGACAGCCTGCGCGATGACAGCGCGATTCGGGCGGTTATCCTGCGCGGTGAAGGCAAAGCGTTCTGTGCGGGTCATGATCTGAAACAGATGACAGCCGGACGTCAGGCCGAGGACGGCGGCAAAGCTTATTTCCAGGGCTTGTTCGCCAGATGCACCCAGATGATGCTGTCAATCCGGTCCCTGCCCCAACCGGTCATCGCACAGGTCCACGGTATCGCCACCGCTGCGGGATGCCAGTTGGTCGCCACCTGCGATCTGGCCGTCGCGGCTGAAGGTACGCGGTTTGGCGTGAACGGTGTGAATATCGGTTTGTTCTGCTCGACACCGATGGTTGCCCTCAGCCGGAACATCTCGCGCAAGCGCGCGTTCGAGATGCTGACGACTGGCGACTTTATCTCGGCCGAAACCGCAGCCGAGCTGGGTCTGATCAATCGCGTCGTGCCCGAAATGCTGTTGGAGCACGAAACAGTGTCGCTTGCCGATCAGCTTGCGGCCAAATTGGGTTCGGCTGTGAAAATCGGCAAACAGGCCTTCTACAAGCAGCTGGAAATGCCTCTGGAGCAGGCCTATGACTATACCGGAGACGTAATGGCGCAGAATATGCTGCATCGCGATACCGAAGAAGGCATATCTGCATTTATCGAAAAAAGGCCGCCGAACTGGCACCAATAAAGCGATTATTGTCAACAATTTTTACGATTGTTCGTAATTTTGCACTTCCCAAAAGGGCGACACTGTGGCAATGCTGGGACAGGGCTATGGCTCTAGATACACTTTTTGGGTCGCCGTGGGCGGAAGGTCCCTCCAAGCTGGTTTCTCTCACCGGCGTCGACATTCCCGCAGCGGCGACCCCAAAATTCCCTTAAATTCTTAAACTAAGCGGCCTGTGTTGCGTTGCACGGTTCACTGTCCTATGTGGCAGCGCATGACACAAAAACTGCATATCGTGGGCGGCGGCATGGCCGGGTCCGAGGCCGCCTGGCAGGCGGCGGAAATGGGCGTAGATGTGGTGATCCACGAAATGCGACCCAAAGTAGGCACCTTTGCGCACCAAACTGGCAATCTGGCCGAGATGGTGTGTTCGAACTCATTCCGCTCAGACGATGATGAACAGAACGCCGTTGGCTTGCTGCATTGGGAAATGCGCGCCGCGAACGGCCTGATCATGACAACGGCGGACGCGCACCGGCTGCCCGCGGGTGGTGCGCTTGCTGTAGACCGCGATCCTTTTGCCGAGGCGGTTACCGCCAAACTGCAGGCCCATCCGCGTATCGAGGTTACAGGGGAAGAAGTCACTGCCCTGCCCGATGACGGCCACTGGATCTTTGCCACTGGTCCTTTGACATCGGCAACATTGGGTGACTCCATCCGAACCGAAACGGGTGCAGAGTCCCTGGCATTTTTCGACGCCATTGCCCCGATTGTCTATGCCGACAGCATCGATATGAGCAAAGCCTGGATGCAATCGCGCTATGACAAAGGCGAGACCGAGGAAGAACGCACCGCCTATCTGAACTGCCCAATGGACCGCGATCAGTATGAGGCATTTATCGACGCTCTGCTGGCCGCTGACAAAACTGAGTTTCACGAAGGCGAAACGGCGGGGTATTTCGACGGCTGCCTTCCGATCGAGGTGATGTCAGAGCGTGGTCGCGAAACGCTGCGCCACGGCCCGATGAAGCCGGTCGGCCTTACTAATCCTCATCAGCCTGACGTCAAACCGCATGCGGTGGTGCAACTGCGCCGCGACAATGCCCTTGGCACGCTGTTCAATATCGTCGGCTTTCAAACCAAGATGAAATATGGCGCGCAGACCGAAGTGTTCCGTATGATCCCCGGTCTGGAAAACGCCAGCTTTGCGCGGTTGGGCGGTATTCACCGCAATACGTTTATCAACTCTCCGACGCTTTTGGATGCGCAGATGCGGTTGAAATCGAAACCAAATATCCGTTTTGCGGGGCAGATCACCGGGGTCGAGGGTTATGTCGAAAGCGCGGCGATGGGCCTGTTGGCCGGTCGTCTGGCCGCGGCCGAGATTCTGGGCCGGACCCTGCCCGAGGTTCCGCAGGACAGCGCCATGGGCGCCCTGATCCACCACATCACCGGCGGGGCCGAGGCCAAGACTTTTCAGCCCATGAACGTCAATTTCGGCTTATTCCGACCAGTCGACGGGCTAAAAGGCGGTCGGCGCGGTCGCAAGGACCGCTACAAAGCTTATACGGATCGCGCCAAGGCCGAGTGGACTAACTGGCTGGAGCAGTGTTGACTGGACGCTGTTGGCTCATGCAGCGTAGTATCCGTGTATGAGCGATAAGTACCTCAAAGACGTCTATAATCTGGACACCCCGCAAGAGACGCATGCGCACTATCAAAAATGGGCGTCCTCCTATGATGCCGAGGTTGGCGCGCATGGCTATGCGACCCCCGGGCGGGTGGCCGAGGCGTTATGGTCAAAACTGCCCGAGCCGCAAACACCGATCCTGGATTATGGCTGTGGCACCGGATTGTCCGGTGTAGCCTTGCGTGCGGCGGGTTTCGAAGTGATTGACGGCGTTGATCCAACTCCGAAGATGCTAGAAGGCGCTCTGGCCAAGGGGGTCTATAGAAGTCTTTCAACCTTTGAGATCACCAATCCCGATCCGTTGGATCAAGGAGCCTACAAGGCGATCACCGCAATCGGTGTCATTGGGGTTGGCGCAGCACCGCCCGAGGTTTTCGATATGCTGATGCGCGCGCTTCCCGAAGGCGGCCTGCTTGGCTTTTCCTTTAATGATCATGCGCTTGAGGACGTCTCTTACACTTCACGCTTGAATGATTGGCTTGATATGGGAGCAGCTCGGTTGCTGTTTCGGGAATACGGTCCTCACCTACCAGGAATGGACCTTAAGTCGGACGTGTATATCGTTGAAAAAGCGTGATTTTTAAAACCCGATTTGCGCCGTCTCCCACAGGTCCGCTGCATCTGGGACATGCGTATTCAGCGATGCTCGCCCATGATCTGGCCGGGTCTGAAGACGGTCAATTCCTGTTGCGGATCGAGGATATCGACCAATCTCGATCGCGCCCCCACTGGGAAGAACAAATTTATGATGACCTGCGGTGGCTTGAGCTGTGGTGGCCTGAACCCATCATGCGTCAGTCCGACCGGTTGGCAGTATATGACAGAGCATTGGATGACTTGTGGTCGCGGGGCCTGCTTTATCCCTGCACCTGCAACCGCAAAGATATCGCCGCTGCGGCCAGTGCCCCACAAGAAGGTGCACCGCTGCACGGGCCTGATGGGATCATTTACCCTGGGACGTGCCATGGCAAACGTCGAGACACACAACGTCCCACGGACATTCCTTTGAGATTGGATATGGCCGCTGCAGGCCGCGTGCTTACGGGTTCAGCCCAACCCGGTGCAAAAGTCGGCGCATTTCACGAATCCGGCGCGGGACCAAATGGAGAGACGGGCACCATCCCGTTTTCTTTAGGCGAGCTGACAGACACAATCGGCGACGTTATCCTGTCGCGACGCGATATGGGAACGTCTTATCACTTGTCAGTGGTCTTGGACGACGCCGCACAGGGTATTACCCACGTTGTACGCGGACAGGACCTGTTCGAAGCGACCCGTATTCATGTTGTGCTGCAAGCCTTGCTGGGTTTACCGACACCGCAGTACCTTCATCACCGGTTGATCCGCGACGACGTAGGAAAACGTCTAGCCAAGCGTGACGATGCGCGGGCGATCTCGAAATACCGGGCCGAGGGGGCGTCGCCAGCAGATATCCGGGCGATGGTTGGACTGTGAACCGGTCACTCCATGGGTGACATCAGCTCGACCTCGTCGCCGTCTCGTACCGCGGTATAGAAACAGGTACGGCGATTTGTATGGCACGCAGCACCGGTTTGACGCACTAGAACTAGCAAACAATCGCGGTCGCAATCAAAGCGGAAATCCACCAATTCCTGCACATGGCCCGAGGTTTCGCCCTTGATCCAAAACGATTGACGCGACCGCGACCAATATGTGACGCGCCCGGTTTCCAACGTCTTCTCAACGGCTTGAACATTCATCCAGGCCATCATCAACACTTCGCCCGAGCTTGCATCCTGAGCGATGGCAGGGATCAGCCCGGCCTCATTAAACTTCAGCGAGGACGGATCAAACGTGACGGTGGCAGACATGAGAAAAACCTTTTGCATCCCGGTAGATGCTCACTATGTATGGGGAACAGACAACGAGGGAAAGCCATGTCCGGCGAGAACGACCTGATAAAGCTCTATTCCGGCCGCATTCTGGCGCTGGCTGCGGATATTCCGCATCTGGACAGGCTTGAGAATCCTGATGCTACGGTGAAAAAACGCTCACCCCTGTGCGGGTCGACGGTGACCGTGGATGTGAAGATACAGGACGGCAAGATCTTGGAGTTCGGGCAGGACGTCAAAGCCTGTGCCTTGGGCCAGGCTTCGGCCTCAGTCGTGGGCAGTGCCATCATCGGGGCGACTCGGGCGCAGGTGGAAACTGCACGCGATCAATTGGCCGCCATGTTGAAGAAAGACGGACCCGTACCTGATGCACCATTTGATGGGCTCGAAGTTCTGATCCCTGCGCGGGACTACAAGAACCGCCACGCATCGATACTGCTGGCCCTTGAGGCCACCGCCGAAGCGATGCGGCAGGCTGAACAGGCAAATTGCGCATAACATTGGAATTTTTGCGGGCAATCCGGTTTAATCACCCCGCATGATTTCGGGGGGATTGGATGGAAAAATTGCTTGAACACTTTGTTACACTCTGGGTCGTAATTGACCCGATTGGCACAATCCCTGTTTTCATAGCCGTCACAGCGGGCCTGACTGCAGCGGCCCGTCGCAAAACCGCCCTGCTCGCCGCGCTGGTCAGCGCTGGTGTCCTTCTGTTCTTTTTGATTTTCGGCCAATTGCTGATCGAGGCGCTGGATATCGGGCTGAATTCGTTTCAGGTCGCTGGTGGTATCATCCTGTTCCTTTTCGCGCTGACAATGATCTTTGGCGAAAGCAAACAAGTCGTCGAGCAGCATGAAGCTGAAGAGGAAATGGAGATTTCCGCCAACAAACCCAATCCGGCGATTTTCCCGTTGGCAGTGCCATCCCTGGCGTCACCCGGTGCTATGCTGGCAATTGTCATTCTGACCGACAATAACCGTTACAGCGCCGCGGATCAGGGTATTACGGCGCTGGTCATGCTGTCCGTTATTCTGATTTCGTTTGTTCTGATGCTGCTGGCGGACCCGATAATCCGTGTCATCCGTTCTTCGGGTGCTGCGATTATCAGCCGGGTCATGGGAATGATCTTGGCTTCGGTCGCAGTGAATTCCGTTCTGTCCGCGCTTCTTGAGATCATGAAAACCGGGCAGTTATAAGAAAAAACCGCCGCACCTTCCGGGCGGAAAGGGCGGCGGCAGGTTGTGCGTGTCTCGCGTGGGGTCCGGATAGCCGCACGGGGCCGAGGCAGGCCCCTCAAGGGAATTGGGACAGGCAGGTCACCCTTGACTGAAATGGGGATGACAGCGCGGTATAATCGGCACGAGATCGCAGGCAGAAAGGCTTAGAACGCTCCGGGCAGGTGCAGGGCAACCATTAGCATGACCACCAAAGACACGGCCCCTACAGCATCCTGCAAAATCGTCGATTGCGAGCGGCTCAGGGCAGTCTTGATCTGGGTCAGCATGGTCTCACCTCCGGTCGAGATTTAATCCTTTGTTGACCTTTTGTTCTCATATTTTGTTGAGTCGGTAAAGAACTTTTTGAGAACATTTGTGAACTTAGTGGAACAAAATTTCTAACCTACTGAAATCAAACGGATTGCCTGATCCTGTTTCATAAACCACAGCAGAACACGTGCCGCCTGCCCCCGGTCCGATTTCAAACGGGGATCAGCAGACAGTAACGCACGGGCATCAGTCTGCGCTGTTGCCATCAACCCAGCCTGACGTTCCAGGTCCGCGATCCGAAATTTCGGCAACCCGGATTGCGCTGTCCCGATCAAATCACCTGCGCCACGCATCTGCAGATCAGTTTCTGAAATACGAAACCCGTCTTCGGTTTCGCGCAGCACTTCTAATCGTTTCCGCCCGCTTTCACTGAGCGGAGGCTGATACATCAGCAGGCAGGTTGAATCCGCCTCACCACGCCCAACGCGTCCGCGCAACTGGTGCAGTTGCGCAAGCCCAAAAATCTCAGCTCGCTCTATGACCATGATCGAGGCGTTTGGCACGTTGACCCCAACCTCGATCACGGTTGTGGCGACCAGTACCTTGGTTTGCCCGTCCTGAAAGGCCTTCATGGCAGCATCTTTATCGACCGATGGCATCTGGCCATGCACCAACCCGACCACTCCTTCGCCCAGAATGGCGCGCAATCGCTTGAATCGTTCCTCAGCTGCCGTAAGGTCCGAAACTTCGGATTCGTCGACCAACGGACAGACCCAGTAACACTGACGTCCTTCATCAATCGCTCGACGTAGGTGCGAAACGACATCGTCCATGCGATCTGTGCTGATGATGGCAGTCTTGATGGGTTTTCGTCCCGGCGGTTTTTCGTCCAGCACCGAAACGTCCATATCGCCATATTGCGCCAAGGCCAGACTGCGAGGGATCGGAGTGGCGGTCATCACCAGCACATCCGCGCCCTGCCCTTTTTCCGATAACTCCATTCGTTGCCGAACACCGAACCGGTGCTGTTCATCGACAATCGCAAGCCGGAGCGCCCTAAATTCAACATCGCTTTGAAATACCGCGTGAGTTCCGACCAGGATTTGAATATCGCCATTCTTCAGCGCCGCCAGCTTTGCACGTCGTTCCGCGCCCTTGTCCCGGCCAGTGAGGATTTCCAGCACGACCCCAGCCTCTTCGGCCAACGGGCGCAATCCCTCCAGATGTTGCCGGGCCAGAATTTCGGTAGGCGCCATCATGACGCCCTGGCCTTTGGCCTCGACCGCGATGAGCAAGGCCATAAAGGCCACCAGCGTCTTGCCCGCACCCACGTCGCCCTGCAATAACCGGTTCATACGCGCGTCCGAAGCCATATCGCCAGCGATGTCGTCAATGGCCCGCAACTGCGCTTTGGTAGGTTGATATGGCAGGCCGGCAAGAACCTTGGCCTGCAAAGCACCCGTTCCGGCACTGACCAGACCCCGCGCTTTCCGCTCTCGCTGACGGGCCAAGGCCAACGTCAATTGATGCGCAAACAACTCATCATAGGCCAGACGTTCCCGTGCCGGAGCATGAGCAGCCACATCATCTGCCCCCTGCGGGTTATGCGCAGCTGCAATTGCAGTGGCCCAGGCTGACCACCCTTGCTTAGCCACCAGGGTGGGATCGATCCATTCAGCCAATTCCGGGGCCCGCGCCAACGCGCTGCGGGCAGCCTTATAGGCCGTTTTCTGTGTGATCCCCTGTGTCAGATGATACACCGGTTCAAAATCCGGAATTTCCTGCGCCTCTTCCACAGGCACCATATGATCCGGGTGGACCATCTGCGCCATGCCATCGAACAGTTCGAGCTTGCCCGAAATCACCCGCCGTGAACCTTCCGGCAAAATACGCTTCAGATAGTCACCGCGCGCGTGAAAGAACACCAACTGGAAATCTGCCTGGCTATCCTCGACATGCACCCGGTAAGCGCCGCCCTTATTGCGGGCGGGCCGGTGCGTACCAACAGTCACTTCAACTGTCAGTGTGGTCGGCAGGTCAACACCCTGAATCGTATCGCACCGACGGCGGTCAATGACGGCATATGGCAGGCTGAACAGCACATCGCGCGGCGACTCCGTCCCCGCTTGGGTCAAGACCTGAGCTGTCTTCGGCCCAACCCCATCCAAAGTTTCCAACCCCGCGAACAGCGGAAACAGGCTTTCCGGGCGCCCGCTCATGCAGTTCCGATCAGCTGCAACCAGCCATCCTCATCCAATGTTTCAATACCCAGTTCGGCAGCTTTCTTTGCCTTGGAGCCAGCACCGGGGCCGGCAACCAGAATATCGGTTTTCTTGCTGACCGAACCCGAGACTTTAGCCCCTAATGCCTCGGCGCGGGCCTTGGCCTCAGCGCGAGTCATCTTTTCCAGCGTGCCCGTGAAGACGACTGTTTTGCCTGCGACCGGACTGCCGGCTGTGTCGGGGCGTTTCGCCTCTTGTATGTCCAGCTGGGCGACCAGCGCATCAATGCTGGCGCGCTCGGCCTTTTGCGCGAAGGCTGATATGAGGGCGCGGGCCATAACCTCGCCGACGCCATCCACGCCCAACAAGTCGTCCCATTCGGGGCCTTCGAACCCCGCCGCAGAGGTAATGGCGCGTTCAAAGTCACCCCAGTTTCCATAATGTGTCGCGATCAGGTTCGACGCGGCCTCACCCAAATGGCGGATGCCCAGTGCAAACAGTAGCCGACCAAAGGGAATTTTTCGTTTCTCATCGATGGCCTCCCACAGGTTACCCGCACTTTGCGCCCCCCAGCCTTTGCGATTGGCCAGTTTGTTCAGGTTTGCCGCATCGCGTGTCTGCAGGGTGAAAATATCGACCGGCGTTCTAACTGGCAGATCCGGGTCATCGTAAAACATCTCGATCTGCTTGGCGCCCAAACCTTCGATGTCGAAGGCCTTGCGAGAAACGAAGTGCTTCAGCTTTTCAACCGCCTGTGCCGGACAAATTACACCCCCGGTACAGCGGCGCACTGCGTCGCCCTCTTCGCGGACCGCGTCGCTGTTGCATTGGGGGCAGGTCTTGGGGAACTGAAACGGCTCTGCCCCTTCGGGTCGTTTCGAGATATCGACATCGGCCAGTTTCGGGATCACATCACCAGCGCGGTATACCTGCACCCAATCACCGACCCGAATATCCTTGCCGTCGCGGATAGTACCACCTTTGGCGTCACGACCCGCAATATAATCTTCGTTGTGCAAGGTGGCATTCGACACGACCACACCACCCACCGTGACCGGGTGCAACCGGGCAACCGGGCTGAGCGCCCCAGTGCGGCCAACCTGAATGTCGATCGCTTCAAGTCGGGTCCAGGCCAGTTCTGCAGGAAACTTGTGCGCAATCGCCCAGCGGGGGGTTGTGGAGCGGAAACCCAGACGCCCCTGCAAGGACAGATCGTTCACTTTGTAGACGACGCCGTCGATATCATAACCCAAGGTGGATCGTTGGGCCTCGATCTCGCGGTAATGCGCCAGCATCTGATCCGTCGTTTCACACAGCTGGGTCAGGGAATTGGTGGCGAAACCAAGACCGCGCAACCGGTCAATTGCCTTCATTTGGGTTTCTGCCAACGGTTCGGACAGCTCACCCCAGGCATAGGCAAAGAACCGCAATGGACGGGATCGCGTGACGGACGAATCCAATTGCCGTAAGGAACCCGCAGCCGCGTTTCGTGGATTGGCGAAAGGCTTTTCTCCTGCCTCTTCCTGCCGCGCATTTAGCTTTTCAAAGTCTTCATGAGACATGTAGACCTCGCCCCGAACTTCCAAAATGTCGGGCGCATTTTCCAAGGTTTGGGGAATATCTGAAATAGTCCGGGCATTTGCCGTGACATTTTCACCAACTTCGCCGTCTCCGCGGGTGGCCGCCTGAACCAATTTGCCCTTCTCATACCGCAAGGAAAGCGACAGACCGTCAATTTTAGGTTCAGCCGTGTAAGACAAAGGTTTAGATGCTTCCAACCCGAGGTACTTTCGGATTGAGCGGTCAAAATCCTGCACGTCTTCGTCGTCGAACGCATTGCCCAGCGACATCATGCGAACAGCATGGGTAACTTTCGAAAAACCGTCAGACGGGCGAGCGCCGACTTGATCCGAGGGGCTGTCGGCGCGCTTTAGTTGCGGAAACCGCGTTTCGATTTCAGCATTTCGACGCTTGAGCGCATCATATTCGGCGTCCGAAATCTCGGGGGCGTCTTCGCCGTAATACAGCGTGTTTGCCCGCGCCAACTGTTCGGCCAATTGCGCCAACTCAGCGCGCGCGGCCTGTTCGGTCAGGTCAGATACCGGAATCAATTTGCTCATGGCCTCGCCCTGTCACTTAGTCTTGGACTTCAGTGATAGGGCGAGGTCATGGTCAGGTCCAGACGTGCTGTTCAGTGAGTGAAAGCGGTCGCCCCGGACCACGGGCGACCATGTTCAAATCAGGCCCCAACCGCCATCCGCGTTTCGTCAACACTGTTGCTTTGCGGATCACGCAGGACATAGCCCCTGCCCCAAACTGTCTCGATGTAATTTTCACCACTGGTGGCGTTGCTGAGTTTTTTACGCAGCTTGCAGATGAAAACGTCGATGATTTTCAGCTCGGGCTCGTCCATGCCGCCATAGAGGTGGTTCAGGAACATCTCTTTAGTCAACGTGGTGCCCTTACGTAGGCTCAGCAGCTCAAGCATCTGATATTCCTTACCGGTCAGATGAACAGCTTTGCCTTCCACTTCGACCGTTTTGGCATCGAGGTTAACCGCAACGCGACCGGTCTGGATGATGGATTGCGAATGCCCTTTTGAGCGGCGGATGATGGCATGGATTCGGGCCACCAACTCCTCTCGATGGAAGGGCTTGGTCATATAATCGTCGGCACCGAACCCAAATCCTTTTATTTTGCTTTCCGTGTCGTCTGCGCCTGACAGGATCAGGATCGGTGTTTCCACCCGAGCGATGCGCAGTTGCCGCAGGACTTCATGCCCATTCATGTCCGGCAAATTCAAGTCCAGCAGGATCAGATCGTAGTCATAAAGCTTTGCAAGATCGATACCTTCCTCACCCAAATCCGTTGCATAGACGTTGAGGTTTGCGTGTGTCAGCATCAATTCAATGCTTTTGGACGTAGTCGGATCATCCTCGACAAGAAGTATACGCATTTACTGCTCCAATTCGGGTCAATTTACCAATTCAAATTGAGCCTGCTCAAAAATGGTTAATCTGACGTTACCGTTGAATCATTTATTCCCTTTCACCCTTAGGTTGTCGATATTTTTTTAACGCAGTCACTTTCAAAGCGTCCGTTCCGTGTTCAGCAACAGCGGCAACCCAGGCGTTAAATTCCTCATCACTAAGGCCGTATCGCTTTTTAGCGTCTGACAGTGTGATCAGCCCATAAACCACCCCCCGCACGACGATTGCCTTGCGCGATGCGACCCAGCGTGTCGTATCCCTTGGCGGCAGATCGGCGCGCGATAAAACCGTTCCATCCGGTAGGGTTATGGATCTTGGACCCTCAACTTTGTGCAAAAACATTTTATGACCCTCTTCGTGCTGCGACAAAGCTGACACCACCCTACTTAATGCTGAGTGAAACCGCCCCTTGAGAGTGTGTAGAATTTTCCTATATTCTGCCGGTCTTTCTTAACCCGCACTGGAATCATCATGGCCCTCGCTGCCGAGACCCAACTCAATTCGCTTGGCTTTGCCAAACCGCCCTCGGAAACGCGGGTGGTTGTTGCCATGTCCGGTGGCGTAGACAGCTCTGTCGTGGCGGCCCACCTGGCCGACCAGGGCTATGACGTGGTTGGTGTAACGCTACAGCTTTACGATCATGGTGCAGCGCTGGCCAAGAAAGGTGCTTGCTGTGCGGGGATCGATATCCATGACGCACGCCGTGTGGCCGAGGAACGCGGATTTCCGCACTATGTTCTGGATTACGAGAACATCTTCAAAGACGCGGTGATCGACGAGTTTGCTGACAGCTATCTGGCAGGTGCTACTCCGGTGCCCTGCATCCGCTGCAACGAACGGGTCAAATTCAAGGATTTGCTGGAGACCGCCAAGGATCTTGAGGCCGACTGCATGGCCACCGGTCACTATATCCAGCGTAAAATGGGTCCCAATGGGCCAGAGTTGCATAGCGCCGAGGACGCGAACCGCGATCAGTCCTATTTCCTGTTCTCGACCACACCCGAGCAGTTGGATTTCCTGCGTTTCCCTCTGGGCCACCTGCCCTCGAAGGACGCCACCCGCGAGATGGCAGCGCAATACGGGCTGGCCGTGGCGGACAAGCCGGACAGTCAGGACATCTGCTTCGTGCCCAACGGCAATTATGCCAGCGTCATCGAAAAACTGCGCCCCGGTGCGGCAGAACCCGGTGAGATCGTGCATGCGGACGGTCGCGTTCTGGCGCAGCATAACGGTGTGATCCACTATACCATCGGACAACGCCGCGGTCTGGGCATCGGTGGCCTTAGCGAGCCATTGTATGTCGTAAAACTGGACGTGGATGCGAAACAAGTCGTTGTTGGCCCCAAAGAGATGCTGGCCACCCGAACCATTCCTGTTCGCGAAATCAACTGGCTTGGGGATGAACCCTTCACCTCACGAGATGAATGGCATGTTCTGGTCAAGGTCCGCTCGACCCGCCCCCCGCGCGAGGCGATCGTAAGACCTTTGTCCAATACCACGGCAGAGGTTGAGCTGTTGACGCCCGAAGAAGGTGTCTCACCCGGTCAGGCCTGTGTGTTCTACGCGTCGGAAGGCAGCCGTATCTTTGGCGGCGGCTGGATCTGGCGCGGGTACTAAATCGCGTCCGTCCACGAGTTGCTAAGGATATAGAGCCCGGCGCAAATCATCACATAGGGAACCAACCGTTCCAACCGCCGGGCCAGCGTGCCGCTCATGAACGGCGCTTTGGCCCCTAACAGCGCAACGGTTGCCAGACCAAGTGCCGCCAACACGGCCCCGATAACACCAGCCGTTCTGAACGTGGGGGCCGAGTCGGCCAGCAGAGGCGCAAGGACGGCGAACGTATCCATCGACAGGCTGATGAACAGCAGCGTGACCATGATCACCGACGCCCCGGTATCCAGATTTGCGTGCGTTTCAGTCTCGGTTCCCTGCCTTTGCCGGATCAAGGCTAAGATGCCCAAACTCAGAGGTATCAGACCCAGATACCCGGCCCAGTGCGGTACGACATCCTCAACCCCCAACGCCAGCAAAAGCGCTGCGCTGATCACGACCCCCTGCGCAAGCAGAAAGCCAAAGACCGCGCGTTTGGCCCCCGACACCAGCGATAGCGCCAGCAGCGCCGCCAGATTGTCCAGATTGGTCAGAATCTGAGCCATAAAGGCAGACAGTCCGAACAGCACGAAATCCAGCATTACGGAGTCATCCGATCAAGAACGGCTCGGGCGGCCCTCAAACCGGGGGCCTCACCTCCGCGCCCCAGACGTTCCATCGTGAGGGTCATGGCATCGCGCTGCGCATCGGGGGCAGCCGCGACCTGTTTCAACGCCTCTGCTATCTTTTCAGGCTGGCAATCATCCAGCAAACACTCGGGGACCGCTCGGGTCTCGGACACCAGATTGACTAGCGTTACAGTATCCAGCTTGACCATCCGCTTGGCAATCAGAGTGGTCAGCCAGTTCAGATTATACGCTATCACCATAGGCGTCGATTGCGCGGCCAGTTCCAACGAAACCGTCCCCGAAGCGGCCAGCGACAACTCTGCCGCGGCAAACGCGACCTGCTTTTGTGCTTGTGCCTGATCCGAAGGCATCTCGCGCGGATCGACGACAACAGGGTTTCCGGGCCAGCTTTGCATATGCTCGGTGACGGTATCCACCATATGCGCAACCGCGGGCACCACAATACGTGCGCACGGCCGTTCATTCAGATAAAGGCGCAGCGCCTCACCAAAGATCGGAGCCAGACGCTCAATCTCGCCTCCACGCGAACCAGGAAGCGCCAGTATGATCGGTGCGTCGCCCAGATCGTAGGTCACGCGAAAATCCTGGATATCCTGATCCGAAGCTATCGGTTCGCTGGCCACCGGATGACCAACGAAATCACACTCCATCCCCGCACGTTCCATATAGGGCGGTTCAAATGGTAACAACGCCAGAACTTGGTCGATCACCTTGGCCATCTTGTCCGCGCGCCCGGGGCGCCATGCCCAGACACTGGGGGCGACGTAATGCACCGTTCTGATATCACTCTGCGCTTTTACCTGCTTGGCGACGCGCAGTGAAAAATCCGGGCTGTCGATGGTAATCAATACATCGGGCTGCGTATCCAGAACGGCCTGAGCGGTCTCAGAAATCCGGCGTTTCAGGTGGAAGAACTTGGGCAAAACCTCAACCAGCCCCATCACCGACAGTTCGGCCATTGGAAAGCGGCTGTCCAAACCCTGTGCCTGCATCAGCGGTCCGCCAACGCCATCGAACTGGATATCGGGTACGAGACTGCGCAACCCTTCCATCAAGGCGCCGCCCAAACGGTCGCCCGAAGGTTCACCGGCGACCAGGAAGACTCGCATCAGATCGCCCGCTCACGCACATACAGAAACAGGCCCAGACGGTTGCATTCGTCGATCACACGATCCTGTTGCAACACGATCACGCCACCTTTTTCGATGACAATACCCGCTAGCCCAGCTGCCACCGCACCAGAAACGGTCCCAGGGCCAATGGTCGGCAAGTCAGCACGTCGGTCCTGATCGGGTTTCGGCGCTTTGAACAAAACGCCACCCCCCGCATCCGGTCGTTGGGACAAGGATTGCAGCATCCAATCTGTGCCGTAGATGCTTTCGACCGCAAGCGCCTGCCCTTTGGACACCGCACAAGCCTGACCGATATCCGCAGCTCCCATGGCCCGTAGAATACCCGCTGCCCTGTCTGCATCGGACAGTTCAGCCTCGGATGGCTGCGTTTCGGTAAGGCACCCTAGTTCCGGCAGTAACGCCGGGGCAATTTCGTGAGCGGCACGAACGGTCAGTCCAGAGTTTTCGAATATGCCGATCACGGCGCGCAATGCCCCGTCATCCCCGGACATCATCGCCTGTTGCAGTACTGGAACCAGAGGCATCGTGGCCGCATCAATCCGCGATGAATCGATAGCGGGACGGCGCACCGCGCCAGCCATGCAAATCTCGGTCACGCCGCGCGCTTTCAAATCCGCAAGGAAGCTTCCCAACTGTTCCAATGGAAAGACGATATCCGCAGTCAAAGTGTCCGGTGTGAACCCTTCCATCGCACAAATCAGAGGGCGATCGGAAAGTTGGTCAACCACTTCGCCCGGCAATGCGCCTGTTCCAGCAATCAATGCCAGCATTGACCTATTTCCTCGGCGTCAGGAACGAGCGATCGGATTGCCCGGTCACGAAATCCACGATCCGCTGCACATATTCGCTTTCGTTGTCCACACCTACCCGGTGCGCGCGTTCCATGAACGTGCCATCGCCAGTCGACAATTCGCGGAATGCAGCACGCAGGGCCGAGATATCCTCGCGCGAGACACCGCGCCGTTTCAAGCCAACCAGGTTCAGTCCGTCCAACTCACCCCGAGGCGCCTGAACCAGGCCATATGGGATCACGTCATTGGGCACCATAGTCAGTGCGCCGATGATCGCGCCACGGCCCACGCGCACCCATTGATGCAGGCCGGAAATTCCGCCCACGATCACATCATCCTCGATGACACAGTGACCCGCCGCGCCGGAATGGTTCACCATGATCACACGATCCCCGATCTGAACGTCATGCGCCACGTGCACACCTGCCATCAAAAGACAATCGTCGCCGATCCGGGTCACACCGCCGCCGCCCTCGGTTCCGGTATTCACCGTCACATGTTCACGAATGCGGTTACGCTTGCCGATCTCAAGCCGCGTATCCTCACCCCCGAACTTCAGGTCCTGCGGAATTTCTCCGATCACCGAGAAATTGAAGATCACGGTCTCATCACCGATCTGGGTTTCGCCGGTCACGACAACATGGGACTTCAATTCGACCCGGTCGCCCAGCTTAACCTGACTGCCGACAAAACAGAACGGCCCGATGATGCAGTCTTCACCGATCTGCGCACCGTCTTCGATGATTGCGCTTGGGTGAATGCCGCTCATGTTGTCTTTTCCATGTCCCAGTCGACATAGGCCGAAAATTCGGCTTCGGCTGCGACTTCGCCATCAACCGTCGCCCGGCCGCTGAATTTGAAGATCTTGCCACCCTTCTTACCCCGCACGGTTTCCACGTGCATTTCAAGCACATCGCCAGGGATCACTTTGCGGCGGAATTTGCACTTGTCGATGTTCATGAAATAAATCAGCAATTCGCTGTCGATCACGTCCATACCGACGCCCAGCATCACACCTGCAGTTTGCGCCATCGCTTCAACAATGGTCACGCCGGGCATGATCGGCGTTCCGGGAAAATGGCCCTGAAAATGTGGTTCGTTCATTGTGACATTCTTGATGCCAACGGCCGATTGATAACCCGAGATATCAACCACCTTGTCGACCAGCAGAAACGGATAGCGATGCGGCAAGATCCGTTGGATCAACTGGATGTCGGCGCTTTTGGTTTCCGTGCTCATGGTGTTGTAGTCCCATTCTGGATTTCTGTTTGCGGCGTGGTTAGCAATACCGCGCCCTAAGGGCAAGCAAACCTATTCACTGGCCCCATTTTCAACGGCGCTGCCGTCGCCGATCGCCGCATTGATCCGCGCAATGGCGGCATCGGTAATATCGGTTCGATCCGAACTGAGGAAAACGCTGGATCGTTCAATAATGATGGAAGCGCCGGATTCGCGTAGCAAGTCAATCAAAACCGGCCGTGCAAGTTCCAGAAACATCTGCCGAGCCTCTTCACTACGTCGTGCCAACACGTCCAGTTTTGCGCGCTGCCCCTCCCGATGCGATTGAACCTTTTCGTCAAAGGCATCGGCCAGGGGGCGAAATTCTTCGGCTGTCATGGTCGCACGCTGTTCCGTCAGAACCTTTTCCTCTCGGCTCAGCTCGGCCACGATCCGTTCGTTTTCTTCCCCTAAAAGAACGCCTTCGGCCTCGATCTCTCGAAGGACACGTTGACCAAAGGCAGATTCAGCAAACAAACGCTCGCTGGACAACGTCACCACGCTGCTTTGCGGAACCCCCAATTGTTGGGCCGCTACTGGCTCCGAAAAGACAAGGGTCAGAAATACACACAGGGCCCATAAAGGGCCCTGCAGTTTCATGAACACAGTTTTCAACATTCAGGATCAGAACCGAGCCTGAACCGTCAGGTCGAAGTTCTGCTCTTTGTCAAAGTCTTCCTTTTTCAACGCTTTCGAGAAGTTGAAGCGCAGCGGACCAAACGGCGTTTCCCACAGAACCGACACACCTATTACGTGGCGGATCGAGCCGTCTTCGCCGACGATATTGGCACCGGTCGTATTGACGTCGTTAAGATTGTACAAGTTACCAAAGTCGTAGAACACGCCGCCACGCAGGCCGAATTCTTCGGGCAGACCCAGCGGGAAATCCGACTCCAAACGCGCAACCCAATAGTAATTGCCCCCGATCGCGTCATCCTGTCCGTTGGACAAGTCGCGCGGACCAAGACCCGCAGGCTCGAACCCGCGGAAGATGCTGGGTCCCAAAACAAAGCGGTCGATAGTGCGGCTGAAATCATCACCTCTCCAGTGCAGCGCACCGACTTCCATCGACGCACGCAGAACAACTTCTTCGTTCCAGACACGTGTCTGGGCGACACCACGGGCCGTCGTCTTGAAGTATTCGTTGTCGCCGCCCAGTCCTGCAGCATCAATACCGGCCTCAAAAAGGACGCCTGCATTCGGGTTCAGACCTCCGATCCGGCTGTCATAAACATATGAGAGGCCAAGAGAACTGGTGGTACGCTCACCCTGATCAATTTCCGAAGAAATGACTGCACCGTTAGTTTCGTCACCTTGCTGGGTCATTTCGCTGTTTTGCCAACCATAGCGCAGACGCAGGGATGACAACTCGCCAATCGCATAGCTCAACTGAGGCCGGAAGAATAGCGTCTCAGTGTCATAACTGGCAAAGCTTGAATTGGTCGTCGACAGACCCAATCCCAGATCAAACCGAAGTTTGCGCCCCAGCAGGTAAGGTTCTGAGAAGTTCAATGTGTATTGTTCGGCATCCTGGGCAGTCGACAAATTGACGCCAATTGTTTGCCCGCGTCCCAGGAAGTTAGATTCCTGAAGGCCAATCGCAACCCCGAAACCATCAGAAACCGAGTAGCTACCACCCAGGCTCAGCGAACCCGTCGGCTGTTCCTCTACATCCACATCCACAATCACCTGGCTGGGCGAAGACCCTTCGCGCGGTTCGACATCGGCCGCGGCAAAGAAACCCAAGGCCCGGATACGTTCGGCGGCCTGACGAATCTCACGCGGATTAAAGGGGTCGCCTTCCACTGTATCGAATTGACGACGGATCACGCGGTCAAGCGTGGTTGTGTTGCCTTCAATATCGATCCGCTCGACAAAAATCCTTGGGCCTTTGGTCAGAACAAACTGCACATCCAGCGTCAGGTCACGTGCGTTGCGCGTCACGCGCGGCTCCACACGCAGGAAATCGACGCCCTGCTTGATGCCGAGACGTTCCATCCGCGCAATCGAGTTTTCGATCAGCATCGGAGTGTAAGTCACTCCCGGTCGAATTTTCAGTGCATCCTGATACGGAGCAGGATCCACACCCGGAATTTCGCTGACAGTGCTGATCTGCCCAAATGAGAATTTTTGACCTTCGGTGATGTTCATCACCAAGAAGAAAGCGTCGCGCTCGCGAGTGAATTCCACATTTGCGCTGTTCACGCGGAAATCGACATAACCACGCGACAAGTAGAAATCCCGAATGACCTGTTTGTCGAATTCGATCCGGTCAGCAATGAAAGTATCGCTGCTGACAAACGTCCGCAGGATATTCGCCTGTTTCGATTCCAGAACCCTGCGCAGGCGCCGGTCAGAATAAGCTCGGTTGCCAACAAAACTCACACGCTCGACTTCGATCGTGGTCCCTTCTGCGACCTCGAATACCAGATCGACACGGTTGTCACTGCGGCGAATGATGCGGGGAATGACCGTTGCAGACACCCGTCCCTGAGACGAGTAGATCTCGGCGATCAGGTCGGCGTCGGCCTCCGCGACTTGCGGTGTAAAGACGCGGCGTGGCTCTGATGAGATCGCTTCAAGCAGCACGTCATCTTTTACGCGGCTGTTACCTTCAACGCTGATCTGATTGATTGTCGGATATTCTTCAACTTCGATCACCAGCGTGCTGCCACGCGGCGTCAATTCGACTGTCTCAAAAACACCACTGTCAAGCAAACGCTGATAGGCATCGTTCAATTCGCCCGCTGTGACCGACTGGCCCGGCTCGATTCCTGTACGTTCAATAATGGTGGAGGTTTCGATACGTCGGTTGCCTTCGACATCGAACGAATTAAAGACGAAATTTTGCGCCCACGCGGCCTGCGGAAACGGTACAAAACCTACCAATGTAAGAAGGAATATTAACGTTAGTGACCGCCACAAAATCTTGTTTTTCGGCTTCTGCCCACCGCAGGATGTGCCCGCGCCTCGCCTATCAGTCATATTTTTCACTACCCAATATTTTTGGACTTTAAAGCTGATTAGCGAGAATATTTAGCCTTGTCAAAAGACCAAAACAGAAAGCGGCCCGTCGGCCGCCTTGTGTAGTTTCAATAACAGGTCTTAAGAATCACATAGTGATCAAATAGGCCCAACCGCCCATTGCCACGGCAGTCACACCGAAGAACAGCAATGTATCCCAGTTCAACACGAACAAGCACCCAAAGCTTTTGGCGGATTTACGCAGGGCCTTTGTCATAACTACCTCTGACACGGTTTAATTACCGGCTATTAACCTAAGCTGGAATTGAGGCGGAATTGGGGCGTTTTCTTGTGATCGATGCCACAATCAGCAGAACAGATCGTTCGTAACCGAAAAGACCATAAGTCCAAGGATCAACGATACGCCAACCCCCATAAGCACGCGCAGTACACCGTCGCTGGGTGGTTTGCCTGCAATAGCCTCATACGCATAGAATACCAGATGGCCCCCATCCAATGCCGGAATGGGAAACAGGTTCAGTAAGCCTACTGCGGTCGACAGAACGGCAATAAAGAAAATGAAATTCTGAGCACCCTGACTGGCCATAGCGCCAGAAGTTTCCGCAATGCCGATGGGACCGGAAATGTTGCAGGTGCTGATCGCCCCCGTCACCATATGCCAGACGCCCGACAAAGAGCCGTCAACGATGCGAATGGTCTGCTGCACACCGCCGGAAAGAGATGCCAGAAGGCCCGCGGGTTCCGTCGCTGGTTCCAAAGCCATTCCACCCACAATCCCGATACGCCAATGGGTCACAAAGCCACCTTCCGGCTGCGGCTCATCCGTGCGACGCGGGGCCAAGGCAAATTCAAGCTCGGCCCCGTCGCGCCAAACGTTCAGCAATAGAACCTTGCCGTCCGATCCTTCTACATGTTCTTTGAGCTGCTCAAAGGCAAAGATAGGATCGCCGTTGACGGCCGTGATAACGTCGCCCGACTTTAGATCGATATCCATGGCTGCACTGCGTGGAACGACCTGTTGGATCAGCGCCGGGAACAACCAGGGGCCGGATACATCCAGTGTCTGCCCATCGCGGATCACCGTGTAATCCAACTCCGGTTCAACAGGCAGTGCATCCGTAAAATCAGACCAGGCCCCCTGCTGATCAAAATCAGGAACGGGAAGACCCGCAATTGCGACGATTTCATCCCCGTCCTGCAATTCCTGCACCGAACCAGGCAACGAGCGCAATTCGCCGACTGTAAAAGGGTCGCGCGTAACGCCCTGAGACATAAAAATCAGGCCAAACACCACAATGGACATAGCAAAGTTGAACACCGGCCCTGCGGCAACGGTAGCTGCCCGCGCCCACAACGGCGCGCCGTGCATGGTGCGGCGCAGCTCTTCGGGGGTTTGCTCGGTGATTTCCTGCATCGCGCCTTCGTCCTTGCCGGATGCGGCGTTGGCATCCCCAAGGAATTTTACATACCCGCCGAAAGGCAAGGCTGCGATCTGCCAACGTGTTCCGCGTTTGTCGATACGGCTCCACAATACAGGGCCAAACCCGACCGAGAACACCTCGGCATGGATGCCGGACCAACGCCCGACGATATAATGGCCGTATTCATGTACCGCGACGATGACGGACAGGGCGATCACAAAGGCAACGATGGTATAAAGC
Source organism: Ruegeria sp. BA12 (assembly GCF_056539625.1). Lineage (NCBI taxonomy): Bacteria > Pseudomonadati > Pseudomonadota > Alphaproteobacteria > Rhodobacterales > Roseobacteraceae > Ruegeria > Ruegeria sp. BA12. The sequence continues at coordinate 913,117 of NZ_JBQFVF010000001.1, read as the reverse complement.
AAGTTGCCGAATTGAGGGATCAGAGAGATTACGTCCAAGTTTCTATCCTGCTTTCTGCATCACGGCTTCTTCTGCCCACTTACGTGCCAGATGGTCCGTTTGCAGTACGTTATCAAGGGTTAAAGAGGCATCAAGAAGGCCGTCTGACGTCTCAAATCTGTCCAATACACTTTCAACGATCTGGGCCATCTCTGGAAAACTGACCCGGCGTGCGATGAACAGGTCCAGCGCCCGCTCTTTCGCGGCGTTGAACACCGCACCTGACAGACCGCCGCGCTGCATCACGTTACGGGCGAGGCGCAGCGCTGGATAGCGGGTCTCGTCCGGGTCCTGAAAGCGCAACTGACCAAGTTTCGCCAGGTTCAGACGTTCGACCGGTAGCTTGCGCCGATCCGGCCAGTGCAGCGCATAGCCAATTGCATGGCGCATATCCGGTGCGCCCATATGAGCCATGACCGCGCCGTCATTGAACCCAACCAGCGAATGCACGATGGATTCAGGATGCACCAACACTTCGATCTGATCAGGGGAAACACCAAAGAATTCCCGCGTTTCAATCACTTCGAGCGCTTTATTGAACATCGAAGCGCTATCTATGGTGATCCGCTGACCCATATCCCAGTTCGGATGGCTCGAGGCTTGCTCGACCGTGGCATTGACCAGATCGCTCAACGGCCAATCGCGGAACGCGCCACCGCTGGCGGTGATAATGATCCGTTCAACTGCATCCATATCCTCGCCCACCAGCGCCTGGAACACGGCAGAGTGTTCGCTGTCCACCGGCAAAAGTCGGGCATTGTGTTTTCGCGCCGTTTCCAACACCAACGGTCCGGCACAAACGAGCGTTTCCTTGTTTGCCAGGGCTAGGGTCGCACCTTGTTTCAATGCCTCAAGACCCGGTGGCAATCCGGCCGCACCGACGATGGCCGACATGACCCAATCCGCTGGCCTCGCTGCCGCTTCGGTCAGCGCAGCCTGTCCGGCCGCAGCCTCGACACCGCTGCCGGATAGTGCAGCACGCAGGTCCTCGAGCTGATCCTCATGCGCGGTCACGGCCAAATCAGCCTGCAGTCGGCGTGCATCGTCGGCCAGCTTTTCGATATTTGCACCGCCGGTCAATGCCACCACGTTATAGGCCGACGGATTCCGGTCAATCAGGTCGATTGTGTTCTGTCCGACCGATCCGGTCGCGCCGAAAATGGAAACTCTGCGCATTACATGCCCCCGGGGGAGTAAATCAAACCCGCGATCAGAACGAACAAGGCCGCCCCCATCATCCCGTCAAACCGGTCGAGAAATCCGCCATGTCCCGGGATCAGGTTCGAACTGTCCTTGACCCCAAATTTCCGTTTGGTCGCACTTTCGACGATATCTCCGGCTTGACTGGCCATCGAGGCCAAAACCGAAATCACAACAAACATGAACCCAAATCCGGCATAGATCGCAAAAACAGCCCCCACGATGGCTGCTGCGGCCCAGCCTCCGGCAGTGCCCGACCATGTTTTCTTGGGGCTGACCTTGGGCCAGAACTTAGGGCCCCCAAAGGTTTTGCCAACAAAATACCCGGCGACATCCGTCGCCACGACCACCGAAATCAGCCAAACCATCCAGCCAAAACCCATCGTCTCGCGGATAGAGATGAAGCCCAGACCAGATGCTGCAATCCAGACGGCAAATAGCGCATAAATCGTTTTCGAACGACCGACCTGCCCCGCCCCAACCAAAGCCGGAGCCACCAGAACCGGAAGCTTAAAAAGCGGAGGCACGTGATAGCTGATCAAGACGGCCACTCCGGTCAGAATGCCAAGCTGAACGCGCACGCCGACCTTGTCCGGGTCGATCATCCGCACCAGCTCCCAGGTCATCAAACCGCAGGCAATTGCGATGAATGCTTCGAACCAAAGGCCGCCCAGCCAAACCTCGACCGAACCGATGGCAATTAAAACGGCTGCGGACAGAATCCGGGCGCTTAGGTCAGACCATCGGCCGTCGCTCATACCCGCACTGCCCCAAACCGGCGCTCGCGAGAGCCAAAGTTGCGGCACAGCCGTTCCAGCTCGGCCGCTGTGAAATCCGGCCAGAGCGTGTCGATGAATTCATATTCGGAATAGGCCGATTGCCACAGCAGGAAATTCGATATCCGCGCCTCACCACTGGTCCGGATAACCAGATCGGGATCAGGAAGAACATGCGTGTCCAGATACTTGGGCAGAGTTTCTTCATCAACTTCTTCGGGGCGCAACCGTCCTTCGGCTACGTCCAGCGCAAGACGTTTGGTGGCCCGCGCAACCTCATCCCGACCGCCGTAATTCAGGGCGACCGTCAGGTGTACCAGATCGTTGTTCTTGGTTTCTTCTTCCAGCGCGTCCATCAAGGCAATCAGCTTGGCGTCCAATCGAACGCGATCCCCAATGAACCGAACCCGGATACCATTTTCCTTCAGAGTCCGGGTTTCTTTGATGATGTAGCGCCGAAATAGGCTCATCAGCCCGGCAACCTCAGCCTGCGTGCGTTTCCAATTCTCAGTCGAAAAGGCAAAAACCGTCAGGTATTTGATTCCAAGTTCCGGGCAGGCCTCAACCACCTCTCGCACGCGCCGCGCCCCGGCGTGGTGTCCGAACAGTCTTGGCCGACCACGCGCCTGCGCCCAGCGACCATTTCCGTCCATGATAATAGCGACATGGCGCGGCCCAAGCGCGGGCGAAGTATCAGGGGTGTTGAGCATTCCCTGTCTCAGACCTGCATGATCTCGGCCTGCTTGGTCTCAAGCGCGGCGTCTACAGATTTGATCATCTCATCGGTCAGGTCCTGAACCTCGGATTCCCAGAATTTCTGATCATCCTCGGACATACCGTCCGCTTTGGCTTTTTTGACTTGATCCATCCCGTCGCGGCGCACATTCCGGATCGAGACACGGGCGTGTTCAGCATATTGCCCGGCAACTTTGCCCAATTCGCGGCGGCGTTCTTCGTTCAGTTCCGGGATCGGCAGCATGATGATCGTACCGTTCAGCTGTGGATTGATCCCCAGCCCGCTTTCGCGGATCGCCTTTTCAACCTTGCCCACCAGACCCTTGTCCCAGACGTTGACGGTCACCATGCGCGGTTCGGGTACATTCACCGTCCCAACCTGATTGATCGGAGTCATCGAGCCATAGGCATCCACCATCACCGGCTCAAGCATCGAGGCCGACGCCCGCCCGGTCCGAAGCGAGGCGAATTCGGTTCTGAGGTTGGCCATGGCGCCTTCCATGCGCCGTTTCAGATCATCGGTATCCAGTTCGAAATCGTCAGACATGCTGCTCACTCCCCGTATTCAGGTGCTGTTTGCATGGCTTCTAAGCCATCGCAATTGGGATGTATAGCAATGATGCTGTGGAAATGCGCCATTGACCAGAGGTGTCTTAAGCATTTTTTCGGTTGATTAAATAGCAAACAGACCAGCCGACATCCTAGTCGGCGGGTCTGAAGGAAGCTTTTCCGATCAGGCGTTTACGTCAACGACGACGCGGCCTTTGACCTGACCTTTCAGAATATCGGCTCCCAGTTGCGGCAGATCGTTAAGGGTTGCTGGCTGAACCATTGCCTCAAGCTTATCCATCGGCAGATCGGTGGCGATACGTTGCCACGCCCGGACGCGATTTTCATAAGGCTGCATTACGCTGTCGATGCCCAGCAGATTTACGCCGCGCAGAAGGAATGGAATGACCGTCGCAGGCAAAGCAGCACCACCCGCCAACCCCACAGCCGCGACCGAGGCGCCGTATTTCATCTGCCCCAGGACGCGCGCCAGCATCTCTCCTCCGACCGCATCAACGCAGCCAGCCCAGCTTTCGCTTTCCAGAGGCCGCTTGGTGGTTTCGTTCAGCTCTTCCCGCGGGACGATTGTGCTTGCCCCTAGAGATTTCAAGTAATCCCCCGCCTCGGGTCGACCGGTAACAGCCGCCACTTCGTAGCCAAGATTGGACAGAATGGCCGTGGCCACAGATCCGACCCCACCTGCGGCCCCGGTTACCAAAACCGGCCCGTGATCGGGTGTCATTCCGTGATCCTCAAGCGCCATCACAGCCAGCATCGCAGTAAATCCGGCCGTGCCTACAGCCATTGCCTGGCGCGCATCCAAGCCATCGGGCAAGGGCACCAACCAATCGGCCAGCGCATTGGCTTTCTGGGAATACCCGCCCCAATGCGCCTCACCCACGCGCCAGCCGGTTAAAACTACCTTGTCACCGGGCTTATAGCGGTCATCTGATGACGCTTCGACGGTCCCGGCATAGTCAATGCCCGGTACATGTGGGTAGTTGCGCACCAGCCCGCCACCCTTTGGCGACGTACACAAACCATCCTTGTAATTCACCGTCGAATACTCGACCGCCACGGTCACGTCACCATTTGGCAAATCATCCAGAGACAACTGCTTGACCGAGGGGCTGGCCAAGCCGCTCTCTTCATCCTTTTCCATCACCAATGCGTTGAACATCCGATTTCCTTTCGTTTTCCTAGCGCCAGGCCGTTCTACGCCTGGCTGAATGAGTTCGGGTGCGCCGTGTAGCGACGAGGGCGACGCCCAAACCCTCCCTTAGATCCAGAAACGCTCCTGCACTGTGGCGCGGCGCATGCCGTCTGGTGTTTCAACCTCGACAATCGTTCCTGCTTCCCAGTGGCTTAATCGCAGCATGCCGATTGAGACATTCGTCCCGAAATCCGGGGACCACGCGGCTGAGGTCACCTGCCCCACACGCCTTCCACCTGCGAACACAGACCACGGTCGGTCGCAGGGCGGTACTGCGTCGCCCTCAATCGCAATTGGACGAATCTGCTGTACCGGGCCTTCCTTAGCCACACGCAACAATGCATCCCGACCGATACACCCAATCGCGGTGTGAGTATTACAGAACTTGCCCAAACCACATTCGTGCGGCGTGTTGTCGTCGGTCATGTCATTGCCATAAGACAGCAAACCACCTTCGATCCGCTCGATCAGGTTGGGACAGCCTGCCCGTACCTGTAGGTCCTCACCCGCCGCAAAAAGGGCGTTCCACAATGGCATGCCTATCTCAGTGCCTTCGAGATAGATCTCGAACCCACCCTGTTTCGAATAACCCGACCGAGCCACGGCCAGGTCACGCCCTTCGAATTCGAACATATCGAATTTGAAAAACCGGATATCCCGCACGCGATCCCCGAATACGCGCACCATCAGGTCATCCGCCTTGGGCCCTTGAACCGCCAAGGGCGACACGTCGGGTTCATCCACCAGAACATCCAGCCGATAACCGTTGGCGACCCCTTTGACCCAAAAAAGCAGGTCACTGTCAGCAATGGAAATCCACCAACGATCATCGGACAACTTCACCGCCACAGGATCGTTCAGCATCCCACCGGTTTCATCGACGATGGGCACGTAAAAGCACTGCCCCGGCAGCATCCCCCGAAGATCACGCGGCGTCAGCATTTGCATCAATTTGCCCGCATCCGGGCCGCGCAGCTCAACCTGCCGTTCACAGGAAACATCCCAGACCTGAACGTGGGATTTCAAATGCCTGTAATCTGCCTCGACGCTTTCGAAAACTGTGGGCAATAACATGCGGTTATAGACCGTGTATGCTTTAACTCCCGCAGCCTCGACACCGTCTGAGAAGGGCGTGCGCCGCAACCGGCGGGATAAGGAAATTTGCGGCATTCAAACCTCCTTTGGCATAAACACCAAATCGCTAACAGGAGCGGCTGATCCGGTCTCGGTCAGCATTTGGTGCAATTGCCCGCGATGATGGGTCTGATGGTTGAACATATGTATGACGCATTGCGCGTAAGGCAATGTAAAGTCATCTTTTTTTGCCGCCGAGAGCCACGTGAATTCACCAGTCAGAAGGTCCTCTTCAAGCGATCCAGCCCAATTGGAGATGCGGGCGTCGACTGTTTTGCACAGCGGCAACCACTCGGCCAGATCAGCGCACAAAGACACACTTTCCGGGATGCCGCCACCTGGACCATCGCCCTGATCAAAACGCGAAATCCAAATCCAGTTACCCCACAAAAGATGGTTAGCAGTCCCCATGATCGAGCCAAAAAAAGCGCCGCGATCTTTCGCTAACTCCTCGGGCGTCAGGTCTTGAAGAAAAGCGGACAACTGGCTGTTCTGCCATTGATTATACCGCGCCATTTCCTGTGCATAGGCCCCGGTGATCATTATTTTGGTCCATGCCAGTCAATCGGGCAAATCTCGGCCGATTTACCGCCGAAATCCCAGACGCGGCCGTAATCACGCACCTTGGATTTGGTTCCACGCGCTACGATGATATCCGGTCCCATCCAGTATTTCGAGTTCGAAACCATCACCGGATGCTCGGGGTCTTTACCCGCCAACATCTCAATCTCGCCCTGAATCTTGCGACCGATTACGATACGGCGCTTGTTGCCATCGCGTTCGATCTGGACAGGGGCCCGCTCGGCCCCGATGATCTCGCTGACCAGCATGGTGAACAGACCAGTTGTACCGCCCGCCTGCCCGCTGAAGATTTGCAGCAGACCGTTATAGGCCTTGCCGCTAGCGCGTTCATCGACATAGGCCGCGACTTTCCACTGGCCCTCGCCCATGCGACCGGGAATATCGACCAGTAGACCAACGTTCAAACCCGACAGGTCCTCGCCCTCGTAATGGCCTTCATCGATGATGACCCCCATCCACGCGTGGCAATGCCCTTCGGTCGGAGGATGCGCCCCCAGTGATACAACGCAAGGGCAAAACACATCGCACGAGCAGTTGAGGATCAACTCTCCCTTGATGACCCAATCAGTCGGACTCATCTCACGCCGCTTGGGATTTGGCATACGACTGTCGATACGTTGGCTGATAGGCAACCTGTCGGCTTCAGGTTTTCTGTTCTTAGCCATATACTTATCCTCCGAAAATAAAGGGATAGATCAACAGGAGAATTCCCCCTGCAACTAGAGCAAACCCCATTGGTCGCGTCACTGCGTGACCGATCTGAGGCAATTTTTCCAAAACCATGAACAGAGTCGCCAACCCCATCCAAAGCAAGCTCATGACGCCTCCAACGAAACCCAGCGCCATAAAGCCCCAACAACATCCGACGCAAAAAGCACCCAGCCCCAGGCCCATGCGCAACCCGCCTGTGAAACCGGTTTTCCAATGAACTAGAAAATAGGTCACGGGCGCGTGGCAAACTCCGTGGCAGACCTCTTTCGCGCGGGTGAACTGAAAAGCGCCAACTGCGATCATCAAACCACCGGCCACAAAGCTGGATTTGGCGATGCCCAGCATGTCGACAACGCCACCGAACAGTAAAACCAGCTGAACCCCCGTGATCAGCGCCGCGAACCCGACCCAGACGATGAAATACCCCGCCAGAACGCCCAGCCAACCAGCTCGTGTGCCATTTGCGCTGTGGATCAGGTCATCATAGCTGCGCAAGGTCGGCACAAGGGTCGGCAACATCATTGCGGCCATCATGATGGCCCACATCCAGAACAGCGGGCTAAATTCAGACATCGGCATGTACATATCCATGCGCGGATCCATGGCGGCCATCGCTTGCCCCATTGGGCCGGGGCGCCCGATCCAATCCAAATCCATTCCGCGGCTCATGGTGAACATCATCCACCAGGCCCACAGAATCAGGCTGTAAAACCCAAGCCACAAACCGCTGCGTAGAACTGCGCGACTCATGCGTCCCTCCCGACTCAGTCCTTGCAATTCAAATGTCAGACTTTTAAATGTCAGACAAATAAAATCTTACCAACGGTCCCCGGAATATGAAAATCGACCCACGAAAACCCGCCGATTTGTCTGCGCAAATCGCGCAGGCCATCCGTGATGCCATCATCTCGGGTGAATTGATCGTGGATGAGCGTTTGCCGTCCGAGGCAGAGCTGTCCGATCAGTTTCAGGTCTCACGCCCCACGGTGCGCGAGGCATTGAAACGTCTAGCCGCGCAATCCTTGATCCGAACGCAGCGGGGCGCCAGCGGGGGGGCTTTTGTTAATCGGATCAGCTTTGAGGACGCGTATTCGCAGCAAATCACGACCTCAACACTGTTGTTGTCGATGAATGCGGTCAGCTTTGATACTGCCTGCGAGGCCCGATTTTCGTTGGAACGCGCCTGCGCGCCCTTGTCTGCGCAACGCCGTACTTCGGATCAACTGGCCACCATGCGGGCCGAGATTTTCCGTCAGGCACAGCCTGGGCTTTCGGATGAGGCCTTTTGCGCTTCAGACGTCACATTCCATCGGGCCTTGGTAGATGGTGCCGACAACCCGGTGCTCTCTTACCAGTTGGCCGGCGCTGTCGAGGCCATGCAGCCCTTGATGAACATGATCACCTTCACCGCCCGATCGCGTGAACAAATCATCTCCTTGCACAATCAGATTGCCGATGCGCTGGAAGAAAGGGATGCGGCAAAGGTAGATGCAAAACTAGTTGAGCTAGAAGAATACACCCGTAAGCTGGCCCAGGATGTCGCCCAGCAACATCGTAAACCTGCTTGATGAGGGACAGATGACAACAGCTCTGAACGTAATTGCCGCCCTCTTGACCATAGGTTTTGGCCTCTTCGGTTTTCTGGCGCCCGCGTTCACTGCGGCCTCATTGGATTTGACACCAACCGACAGCAACATGGGTCTTAGCGAGATGCGTGCATCAGTCGGTGGGCTATTTGTCGTAACCGGCGCGGTGGTGCTGTGGCTGAACAATCCCATGGCCTATGCCATGTTGGGCGTTGTTTATGCGGGCGCGGCGCTTGGGAGGTTTGTCTCGGTCATTTTTGACAATCCGCCACTCATCAAAGCCATGACATTCGGAGGAATCGAATTGGCCCTGGCGCTGTGGTTGATCTTGGCGAACATCAACAGGGCTGCGTAAGCATCTGTTTTTAAAGCAATCGTAGATTGGAATTCCTGGTTTGCATCCACGCGCGCGCTCACCTATATAGGATATGTCTTTCGAGACTATGGACATAAACGCGCTCGTAATAAGCGGATCGGACCCGGGGGCGGTACCCGGCGGCTCCACCAACCATCCTTCGTTTGAGGATTTTGGGGCCGAAATAGGATCGACGAACGTCTAAAGGGGTTAGCTTTGTCTCGGCTGTCTGCCACCGTTACCGGCGAAAATAGTACAATTGCAAACGACAATCGTGCTCCGGTTGCAGTTGCTGCGTAAGCAGTAACAAGACCGAAACTTAAGTCCTTGCGCCTAGCCGCGTAAGGCGGGGTTCGCAGGTACCTGGCAACAGAAACCTGCATTTTCTCCCTAATGTCTGCGGTTTATCTCTGATCTTGTTCACGTTCAGAGTTTATTCACCCTTTGGTCTCATGCTGACCCCGACAGAAAAAGGAGAGTCGGGATGTCCCATACAGATGTCGTCAAAGGATGGTATTCCGAGGTTTGGGAAAATGGGAACCTTGATGCGATAGATCAGTACTTTAGCGCTGATACGATGGCCGAAGGGTTGATCCCCGAAATGCAAGTCGGCGCGGATGATTTCCGCGATCTGGTCATGGCATTTCGTCACGTTCTTGGGGACATCAAGGTTGAAATTCCAAAGATCGTCGAAGATGGGGACTGGGTTTCTGCCATTTTGCATGTCAGCACGACGCGGGCCGACAATGGCGCTCCACTAAAGGCCACGGGCAGTGTGTTCGCGCGGGTCAAGGACGGTCGCATGGTCGAGGCTTATAACCAATTCGACTTCATCTCTTTGTTCGAACAACTCGGGCAGTTTCCGCAAGACACTTTGCCTGTCTGCATGACAGGTCAAAGGCTAGATTGGGCGTAACACGGTTCAGGCAATCTTGACCCCTTTGGCGCTTAGCCGTAAGCAAAGATCATGGGGTAAGATTGCGAACGCCCCGTGAGGCGCCAGCCCAAGTTTCGCATGTATCCGCCCAAAACAGGAGACATGCTATGCCTGCGCCCAATTCAATTACACCTAAACAGCTGATGCGCCTAATCGGAACGCCACAGGCTCCGGTTTTGGTCGACATATGTCTCGATGAGGATTTCACAGCTGACCCCTATCTGATCCCCGGCTCATTGCGTCATTCCGCCAAAGATATCGACGGGATCGCCGAAAAGATTGGCGACCGTGCGGCTGTCATCATTTGCCAAAAGGGCAAAAAGCTTAGCCAAGGGGTTGTCTCTTGGCTGCGCAGCAAAGGTTGTGTGGCGGAATACCTGGAAGGTGGTATGTTTGGCTGGCGGGAAATGCCCGACGCGCCGCGGGTTCCAGCCTCGGCCGTACCATGGCACGAGGGAGGTCGATCCGTCTGGGTCACGCGTCACCGGCCCAAAATCGATCGGATCGCATGCCCCTGGCTGATCCGCCGCTTTGTCGACCCGGACGCGCAGTTTCTATTCGTGGCACCGTCCGAGGTGCAAGCCACCGCCGAGGCCTTTGACGCAACGCCGTTCGATATAGAGGATACGTTTTGGTCCCACAGACAGGATCGCTGCACATTTGACACCATGCTGGACGAATTTCAGCTGCGCATGCCGGCGCTTGACCGATTAGCCACGGTCGTTCGGGCCGCCGACACCAATCGCCATGATCTCGCCCCCGAAGCCGCCGGGCTATTGGCAATCTCTGTCGGCTTGTCACGCCAGTACCGCGACGATCACCAAAACCTCGAGGCAGGGCTGCACTTGTATGACGCACTGTACCGCTGGGCGCGGGACGGGTTTGACGAGGGGCACGACTGGCCAACGGATCGCAAATCATGACGCCATCCCTTTCAGACCTTGTCCGGGTGTTTGGCCGCATCGGGTTGCTGTCGTTCGGAGGGCCTGCCGCGCAAATCTCACTGATGCACCAGGAACTGGTCGAGAGACGCCCGTGGCTGGACGAACAGGCTTATCTGCGCGCCTTGTCCCTGTGCATGCTTCTGCCCGGCCCCGAGGCCATGCAACTGGCCACTTATGCCGGTTGGCGTCTGCGTGGTGTGACCGGCGGGTTGATCGCAGGTGCCCTTTTCGTACTACCGGGTGCGTTTGTCATCGCCATTCTCGTGGGGCTTTATGCTGCGTTTGGCGACCTGCCAGTGGTGCAGGCTGGTTTTTTGGGTGTGAAAGCGACTGTGATTGTCATCGTTCTTCAGGCCCTTAGGAGCCTGTCGCGCAAAGCGCTGACCGATACGCAACACCGTGCGATCGCTGGGTTGGGTTTTCTTGCGATTTTCGCGCTGAACCTTCCCTTTCCGCTGATCATTCTGGCGGCAGCTATCTGGGGCTATGTCACGTTTAACGGCGAGGTCACCACCGCAGATGCACCCCCTGCCCCAAATGTCAAAGGAATGCTCGGCACCGCCGCAATTTGGCTGGTTCTGTGGCTGGGGCCACTGTTGGCATTGACCTTGGCGGGACAAAAACTGTTGAGCGATCTGGGCTGGTTTTTTGCTCGCCTTGCCGTTGTCACGTTTGGCGGGGCCTATGCCGTTCTGGCCTATATGACCCAGACCGTGGTTGAAAAATATCAATGGGTCAGCACAGATCAGATGATCGACGCGCTGGGTCTGGCCGAAACGACTCCGGGGCCGTTGATTCTGGTGACACAGTTTGTCGCCATGTTGACCGGTCAAATCAACGGCGGGGCGCCGTTTGCGATTGCGGCTGGAGTGGTTGCCCTTTGGGCCACATTTGTACCGTGTTTTCTGTGGATTTTTTTGGCCGCCCCCTATCTGGACCAATTGGCGACCCGTCCAAGGTTGTCCGCCGCGCTGCATGGGATTACTGCCGCTGTGGTAGGTGTGATTCTTAACCTGTCAGTATGGTTCAGCCTGAACGTTCTGTTTCAGACTATTCCCCAACAGTCATGGGGTCCGGTGACCATCCCCAGGCCCGATCCAGCCAGCCTGGATCCTGCCGCTCTGATCCTGACACTATTGGCTGGGCTATTGATTTTTAAGTTTAAATTTGGGATGGCAACAACTCTGGCCATCATGGCCATGATTGGAACGGGAATTCACTTCCTTTGAACAATCCTCGCATACCCGGTCTTTCGTTTCCGTCGAAATCCCCTATGCTGAGAGTAACCACTTTTGAGGATGACACATGTCGCAAGACATCGATTATGGAAACTTGATGCACACCGCGATGCGCGGGCTCATCAAATCCGTTCTGAACAGCGTTGCCGATAATGGCCTGCCTGGGGCGCATCATTTCTTTATCACCTTCGATACGCGTCAGGATGGCGTGGAACTGGCGGATTGGCTGCGCGAGCGGTACCCCGAAGAAATGACAATTGTCATGCAGCACTGGTTCGAAAATCTAGAGGTCGGCGACGAAGGCTTTGCCATCACGCTGAACTTTGGAGACGCACCGGAACCGCTATACATCCCTTATGCGGCGATCAAAACCTTCGTCGACCCATCCGTCGAATTCGGCTTGCGGTTTGAAAGCCCCGATGATGAGGAAGAAGCCGACCCCATCGTCGAAGAATCAATCGAGGTTGAGGAAGGGGCAGATCAACAAGACGCCGAGGTCGTCTCGCTGGACAGTTTCCGCAAATAATTGCTCAATAGACTATTGTTTTTTAAGAAAAGTCTCGACCGAACGGGACTTTTCCCCATTGCGGAACCGCGAAAACGACAGATCCAGACCGCCCTCAGCCAATGTACGGTCGTATTGCTGCAATTCGTAGTCGCCGGTTTCGCCGATAAACAGGGAAAATACGGTTAGAGTATCACCTTGGATCCGGCCCCAGACAAAGGGTTCGCCCTGCATCGGGTCAAGCGGTACTTCGTGTCCGAACACATTGCGTTTCATCGCAGCCGAAAAAACATCTGCCCGGTCGGACTGTTTGAAATCAATCGAGAATTTCTGTTCCTTGATGCGGCCATCCGCCTTGTAGGTCGTTGTCGTCCAACTGATGTTAAAACCGTTCTTCATCTCGTGAATCGACACGCTCATGTCGCGTGGCGTTTCGGTACCGTCATCATCGACAACACTTGCAGATCCAACATAGTCGCCGACAAAAGGCGAAATATCCGCCGCTTGGACAGGAACGCCAGATAATGCGATCAAAAACAGGAAGCCCAGCGAAAAGACTATATATTTCAAGAAATAAGTCTGAACCAATTTGCCCACCGGAGCCTCCAATTTGGTGATCCTATTATTGTAGCGGACACGTATGCACGCACAATGCGTTTCACAAGAAATTTCACCGTCCCTTCCACCTATACCTCTGGCACCCTTAAGTTTATGGTGCGCGCAACTGGCCGATTGCTCTGCAACTATGTTGCGGGTAAATGGCATACGAACGTATACACTACGGAGTGACAGATGTCTCAGACCCGCACCGAATCCGACAGCTTTGGCCCGTTGGAGGTTCCTTCTGACAAGTATTGGGGTGCCCAAACGCAGCGATCGATCATGAACTTCCCGATCGGTTGGGAAAAGCAACCCGTTGCCATCGTGCGCGCGCTGGGCGTGATCAAAAAAGCCTGTGCGATGGAAAACAAAGCCATAGGTAAGCTGGATGCAAAGATCGCGGATGCCATCATTCAGGCCGCTGGCGAAGTGATCGAAGGCAAGTTTGACGACAATTTTCCTCTGGTCGTCTGGCAGACCGGTTCGGGTACGCAGTCGAACATGAACTCGAACGAGGTGATCGCCAACCGCGCGATCGAAATCCTCGGCGGTGTTATTGGTTCGAAAGAGCCTGTTCACCCCAACGACCACTGCAACATGGGCCAATCGTCGAACGACACCTTCCCCACAGCCATGCATATCGCCACCGCGATGAGCGTGCGCGATGTGCTGTTGCCGGGTCTTGAAAAATTCGCTTCGGCGCTGGAAGCCAAAGCAAAAGAGTTTGCAGGCATCATCAAAATCGGCCGGACCCATACTCAGGACGCGACGCCACTGACGCTGGAACAGGAATTTGGCGGTTATGCGCACCAGATCCGTCAGGGTATCGCCCGTGTCCAAGCGTCGATGCCTGGAATTTATGAACTGGCGCAAGGTGGTACGGCTGTTGGTACTGGCCTGAACACCCATAACGGCTGGGATGAGGCCGTGGCCAAGAACATGGCAGACATCACCGGCCTGCCCTTCATCACCGCACCGAACAAGTTCGAGGCACTGGCCGCCCATGACGCCATGGTGTTCCTGTCGGGCGCTTTGGCGACCATCGCGGGCTCTTGCTACAAAATCGCCAACGACATCCGTCTGCTGGGTTCCGGCCCACGTTCTGGTCTGGGTGAGTTGATCTTGCCGGAAAACGAACCTGGCTCGTCAATCATGCCGGGTAAGGTGAACCCAACACAGGCCGAGGCGCTGACCCAAGTGGCCGCGCATGTCATGGGCAATGACGCAGCGATGAAGTTTGCCGGTTCGCAAGGTCACTTCCAGCTGAACGTCTATAACCCGATGATGTCCTACAACCTGCTGCAATCGATTCAACTGCTGGGCGACGCAACCGACAGCTTTACCGAGCGGATGCTGCTGGGCATCAAGGCTAACGAGCCGCGCATCGACAAGCTGATGAAGGAATCGCTGATGCTGGTGACCGCTCTAGCCCCGACGATTGGCTATGACAACGCCACAAAGGTTGCCAAAACCGCACACAAAAACGGCACCACCCTCAAGGAAGAGGCCATCGCGCTGGGCTTTGTGGATGAAGAGACCTTTGACGCCGTTGTCCGCCCCGAACATATGATCGGCCCGAAAGACTGATGGGTAAGCCGGTCAATCTGAACCGGTACAGAAAAGCAAAGGCTCGGGCCGAGAAAAAGGCCCGCGCCGACCAGAACGCTGTCAAATTCGGGCGCAGCAAGGTCGAAAAGGTCGAGGCCAAGTTCGAACAGGACAAACAGCGCCGCGACATGGACAATCACGAGTTGGATGAATGAGCAGTCGCCCGGTCAAACGCTCACTGACTTTAAAAGGTCATCGTACTTCGGTGTCCCTTGAGGATGAGTTCTGGCAAGCCTTTCGCGACATTTCGAAAGAAAAAGAAATGGCAATAAATGCGTTGGCGGCTGAGATTGACGTCGAACGTGACCCCGATATCGGTCTAGCTTCAGCCATTCGAGTTTATGTTCTGAATTGGTATCGCACCCGCGATTGATGCTTGTCAGCTTGTTTCCTTTGCATGTACCCTGATCCGGAACAAAAGGGGTACAACATATGAGCAAGACTGTAACCGGACCCGATGGACAACCGCGCTGCGCTTGGTGCCAAGCCGCCCCTGAGTTCTTTGAGTATCACGATCAAGAATGGGGCTATCCGGTCGCGGACGATCAGCGATTGTTCGAAAAGCTTTGCCTTGAAAGCTTTCAGTCCGGACTTAGTTGGCGAACAATACTGAACAAGCGCGAGAATTTTCGCAAAGCGTTTAATCAATTCGATTTTAACGCTGTAGCTGCATTTACTAATGCAGACATCGAGCGTCTCTTACAGAACGAAGGCATCATACGTCATCGCGGCAAGATCGAGGCCGTGATCAACAATGCCCGCTGCGCGCAGGACCTTATCGTGGCCGAGGGTTCTCTGGCCGCTTATGTGTGGCGATACGAGGCCGACAACCCGCCTGCGCCGCAAAATGCGTCAACCTCGGCCGAGTCCATTGCAATGTCGAAGGATTTGAAAAAACGCGGTTGGAAGTTTGTTGGTCCAACCACGGTATTTGCTTTCATGCAGGCCATGGGGTTGGTCAACGACCACGCAATCGGCTGTACCATGCGTGAAAAAGCGGCGCAGATGCGCCGCGAATTCATCAAGCCAGAATAGCGCCTCTTAGACCGAGGCGCGGAAGATCTTGTCAATATTGCCGCCCAGAGCCGTATTGAACTCAGCATCTGATTGCTGTTTGGACAGCCCTTCGGTCAACGCGCGCGAAAACGACGCAATCATCTTGCCGTTCTGGTTCAGCAGATCACAGGCTTGCTCGGTTGAATAACCACCAGACAAGGCCACTACGCGGACAACACGAGGGTGGTCGGCCAGTTCGTCGAACAGGTTGGCATTGGTGGGGATGGTCAGTTTCAGCATGATGTCCTGCCCCTCGTCCAGTTGATCGAGGTTCTTCAGGATTTCGGCCTTCAGAATATCCTCGGCCTCGGCCTTGGTGGCGGAATTGATGTTCACTTCGGGCTCGACAATCGGAACCATGCCTGCGGCAACAACCACGCGCGCGACGTCAAATTGCTGGGCAACTACGGCGGCAATTCCTTCGGCGTTGGCTTCATGGATCACCGAGCGTTCCTTGGTGCCGAACACGCCATCCACCTTGGCCAGTGTTTCCGCCAGGCCAGGAATCGGTTTCATCATCTGTACACCGTTGGCCTGATCTTCCAGACCCTTGTCGATCTTCAGGAACGGCACGATACCTTTCTGCGACCACAGGTAATCGGCGACTTTGCGGCCATCGATTTCCTCGCCCAGCGTGCGTTCGAACAGGATCGCGCCGATCACTTTGTCCTTGGTAAAGTCGTCAGCCAGAATAATGCGTGCGCGCATTTTCTGGATTTCACCGAACATTTCCTCGTCCGAGCTATAGTCCGAGGCCTCAACCCCATAAAGAGCCAGCGCCTTAGGCGTCGACCCGCCGCTTTGATCCAGGGCCGCAATGAAACCCGCGCCGTTGGACATCTGCTCGCGCTGTTCTGCTTTGGACATAAGACTTTCCCGTTTAACAATGATTCCGCATTTTGCACTCGCATACAGCAAGGCGGCGGGCGATGGTAGCGTGTTAGCGCTCAACCACGCGCAGCCAGATGCCATCTTTGGACCGTACCGTCAGATGCGCCACTGGCACTGGTGTGCGATCTTCAACCAGTTCGAACCGGAATTTTCGCAACAACATCGACAACAGCAATGGCCCTTCGACCATGGCGAACCCGGCCCCGGTACACACGCGGGGACCGGCGGAAAAAGGGATATATGCGTGGCGTTGGCAGGTTTTCCCGTTTTCGGTAGACCATCGAGTAGGATCGAAATCATCGGGTCGATCCCACAAACGCTCTTGCCGATGCAGGTGCCAGGGGCTGATGACGATCTGCGCGCCCTTGGGAATGTCCCGCCCCCGGAATTGTTCGGGGCACGTCGCCTCGCGCACCATCATCGGTACCGGAGGGTACAGGCGCAGCGCCTCGCGAAATACATCGCGGCTGAGCTTCAAACTGGACACTGCGCTAAAGCTGGGATCATTCAGAATTTCCGCCTCAGCGCTTAGTATTTCCTGCCATTCGGGGTAAAGCGCCATCAAATACAGCGTCCAGGCCAGCGCTGATGCACTGGTTTCATGCCCAGCCAGGAAAAAGATGGCGACCTGATCCACCATCTCTTGCGTGTCGAAACAATGACCGGTTTCCGGATCAGGTGTGGTCATGATCTTGGTTGCCAAGTCGTCCGGCGCCTGACCAGTGGCGATCAGATCGGCACGCTCTGCTATTAGACCCGAAATCAAAGCCCGGATATCCTGCGCGTTTCTGCGCGTATTGCGCGCATGCAACCGGGGCACCCACTTCGGTACCGGAATAAAGGCCGCCAGGTTCAACAAAGGCTGTTGCCGCTGATAGGCTCGGAACTTTTCGAACACCTGCGCGGCTACTTCATGTTCAATCGGAACTGAGAAGAGCGTTCGGAAAATCACGTCCGCCGCGGCGTGGCTGATAACCTCCTCGCATTCAATCACCTGCCCCGCTTGCCCTTTCAACCGCGTGACACAGGCTTGCGCGGCTTCCAGCATGGCTGGGAATGTGTCTTTCAACCGCCCGCCTTCAAAGGCCGGGTCGATGATGCGGCGCTGCCGTTTCCAGGTCTCACCATTGGTCAGAAAGACCGAGTCACCCAATAGCGGGCGCAACCCCTCGCTAATGCGACCAGATTTCGGGAAATCGTCAGGGCGCTGCTTAAGGACGGTTTCTACAAGCTCGGGCTGGTTGATCATGTAGGATCGAAAGAACGGGGTTCGAAACTCGGCCATCCAGGCCCGGTACAGGCGCTGTGGCTGGGCCGATAACAGGTCCTTGCGGAACAGTTTCAGATAGCGCCACAGAGAGACCTTATCCGGGCGGGATGTTGGTTTGGGCGGCTTCACGGAAGAACCGACCTGTATTTCGAAACCGGCTGGTCGATACGCGATTTTGACGGATCACGGCCTTGAAACCTTTGCGCCAATGAAAGCGGCCCTGCGGTAACGCGGAAATAGTCATAATCACCGGGGCGATCAAACGCGCAGAGATACTGAAAATGCAGCCGGAAAAACCGCCAGCGCAGCTCGTGCCAGCGTTCTGGCGACAGAGTCTGTGTAAAGGCCGCGGACAGCACCAGCGGCCAACGTTTTTGATCGGGGGCAACGCCACTGACGCCCACTGGGTCACATAGAGCAAAGGCACACCCATCCCCCGGAGCGGACACGTCAACCCAGGTGAGTTCACTTCGGGTCGACAGAAATTGCAGATCGGTGCGCAAATCCCTGGCGTCCGGCAGGAATGAGACCATAGGCACCACCTGCCCAAGGCTTAGAAAGGACAGGATCGGGCCGTCACTGGGAAGGTTTTGCGAACGGATCAGATCAGCCAGCACCATCACACCCAGATGCGCCCCCGATGAATGGCCAACGACCAGAACCTCATCCACATCCGTCTCAAGTGCGCGTTGAATATGTTTGGTAAATTCGGCCAGACGTGACCGTAACTCGGCTGGGGTGGCGCCATTCAACGCAGCCGAATAGGCATAGTCGTGCATCAGGTAATACGCAAACAAGCGATTATCGATCTTGCGAAACCAGAGCAGCAAAGCATAAGCGGCCGTTATTGCCGGCACCATGGCCACCCACCAAGCAACAGGCCATAGCAACGCCGCAAATATCCACAGCACGCCTAGCGACAGGGCCAATTGCGCAATCAGCATGCCGACAGGATACAACGCTGCAATCACTGGCCCTTTGCGCAAGCACATAAGGCGCCACAATGCCCCTGACCCAATATAAATCCAGGCCGTGCGCACAAGCTGCAAGTAGGCCGCGGGGATCGAATTCGACATGCTGTCGCGCACGATGTCCGACCAGACCAAGACCTCGATATCTGCCTCGACGTCGACGCCATCCTGGTGCGAGCGGACATGCCAGCCGTACGGACCGTCACCTGATTTGGGCGACAGTGAGATCTCGTAGCCTGAGATTTCCGCCTGCACCCGACCTTCTTTTCGGTACAGCTCTCGATATCGCCGAGGGTGAATCGGATCGTAGCCGGGTATGTAGAAAACCCGACGCCGTCTTACCTGAGGCTGATTTGTGTGACTGCTCATGGCCTTACCTTCTGCGGCGCAGGTTAACGCAGCCTTGCCGCCAAGGTAAGTCAGATCATCCGAAATTGGCGAGTACGGGGAAGGTTTCCAGCAGCCACCAGCTGAACTCGGTGAACAGGCCAGTGATCAGCATGATGCCGACGAACAGCAGCAGACCCCCCATGACCTTTTCAATCGTACCCATGTAAGGCTTGATCCGGTTCATTACTGACATCGACCGGTTCAGGAACATCGCGGCCAGTAGGAACGGAATACCCAGACCTGCCGCATAAACACCCAGCAACAACGTACCCCGCGCAACCGAGGACTCGGACGCCGCCAGCGACAGGATCGCACCCAGTTGCGGTCCGATGCACGGAGTCCAGCCGAACGCAAAGGCCAGACCCAGGATATAGGCACCAAAGACCGAGCCGCCGGAATCTCCGGTTTCGATCCGCGCCTCACGATCCAGGAAAGGAATGCGGAAAACATTCAGGAAATGCAGACCAAAGACAATCACCACTGCACCGGAGAGTTTGGCGAAAAGCACCTGGTTCTGCAGCACGAATACCCCAAAGGCCGATGCTGTGAACCCCAATAACAAGAACACCGTGGACAGACCAAGCACAAAGAACAGCGCCGACATCGTCGCCTTACGCCGCGCACGCGCCTCATCCTGCATCTCGTTGATGGTCACACCGCTCATATACGCCAGATAAGGTGGCACGATGGGCAGAACGCAAGGCGACAAGAAGCTGATCAGCCCGCCCAGCATCGCGATGAACATGGCGGGCAGCAGGCCCGCGTCTATGATATCAATTCCGAACATAAATCAGCACATATGGTATCAACCCCGCCACGTCACGGGGCCATTCGGTCACATCCCCGTGCTTAGACGCTGGACACTGCGTCAACTTGGAAATATCTGCACATTATGTCTAGCCCCACTGAAACATTGGATGCGCTGGGTCTTTTGTGCCCTTTGCCCGTCCTGAAAGCCAGAAAACGCCTTAAATCTATGCCCTCGGGGGCAATTTTGCGCGTGTTGGCCGATGATCCTGCCGCCATCATCGATGTTCCGCATTTCTGCACCGAAAGTGGGCACCAGCTGGTGTCACAAGAGGATGCGGACGGACACCAGATCTACCTGATACAAAAATCAGGCTGAGGTGGAAACACGTCTGGTTCAAGAAAAAGGCGGGCTCAAAGCCCGCCTTTCTTTTTTATTGCCCCAAGGACCACCACCCGCGCCGTTTCGGCTTGGGCGGTTCGCTGGGTTGCTCAGGCTCTTCGGCCACAACTTCCAGAACAGGCTCAGGCGTTTCTGCAACCGGCTCTTCCAGCGCTACTTCGACTTCAGCGGTCTGGACAGTCTCGGCAACCTCTTCCACAGCTTCTTCAGCTTCGACAGCAACTTCGGTAATCACTTCTGTCTCGGTTACCTCATCCACTGTCGGCGCATCGGCTTCCGCTGAAACCGGTTCGGTCACCACCTCAGCAGCTTCGGGCTGTTCAACGGCTTGTTCCGGCGCAGGTTCTTCTGCAGCGGTTTCCTCGGCCTGCTTAGCGACTGTTTCCTCAGCTTTATCAGCGGGTGTTTCGTCAGTTGCTTCAACCGTTTCCGCGTCTTTCTTACGACGGCGCGGCGCACGGCGGCGTTTCGGTTTTTCAGCTTTTTCTTCCGCTGCGGCTTCCTCAGATTGAGCCTCAGAAGGTGCTTCTTCCGTAGCTTCGGCTGCCGCCTCACCGTCCTCTGCAGTGGCTTCAGGCGTATCCCCCGAGCCGTTGCTTTTCTTACGACGACGGCGGCGACGTTTGCGCTTGGGCTTAGTCTCTTCTTCGACCTGAACCGCCGTTTCTTCTTCGACGGCTTCGTCCTCGTCCGCATCCACCAGATCCATCAGCGTTGCGTCCACGGATACAACCGGCGCTGTCGCCTCGGGCACGATACGGCTGGCGGTCTTAAACTTCTCCATCGAGAAATCGGGACTGACCAGGTGCACGTCGCCTTCGATGCGAACTGACAAGCCATAACGTGCTTCGATCTGCGCAATATGTTCCCGCTTTTGGTTCATCAGGAAATTAGAGATACTGACCGGGCAGCGCACCAGAACCTCGCGCGAGCGGCGGCGCGTGCCCTCCTCTTCGATCTGACGCAGGATGGTCAGCGCCATGTTGTCATCCGACCGGATCAACCCGGTGCCATGACAGGACGGGCACGGCTGTGTTGTCGCCTCCAGCATGCCAGGGCGCAGACGCTGTCGGCTCATCTCCATCAGGCCAAAGCCGGATATCCGACCCACCTGAATACGCGCGCGGTCTGTCTTGAGCTTGTCTTTCAAACGCTTTTCAACGGCCGAGTTGTTCTTACGCTCGTCCATGTCGATAAAGTCGATGACAATCAGACCAGCAAGATCGCGCAACCGAAGTTGCCGCGCCACTTCTTCAGCGGCCTCAAGATTGGTCTTAAGCGCGGTTTCCTCGATCGAGCCTTCCTTGGTTGCCCGGCCCGAGTTCACGTCGATCGCCACCAACGCTTCGGTCACGCCGATCACGATATACCCGCCGGACTTCAGCTGCACCGTCGGGTTGAACATGCCGGTCAGATAGCTTTCGACCTGATAGCGTGCGAACAGCGGCAGTGCGTCTTCATACCGTTTCACGTTCTTCGCGTGGGACGGCATGATCATTTTCATGAAGTCCTTGGCGATGCGGTAACCGCCTTCACCCTCGACCAGAACCTCATCAATCTCACGATTATAGAGATCGCGGATCGACCGTTTGATCAGGTCGCCCTCTTCATAAATCTTGGCGGGCGCGATGGACTTCAGCGTCAGCTCGCGGATCTGCTCCCACATGCGCTGCAGATACTCATAGTCGCGTTTGATTTCGGACTTGGTGCGCTTGGCCCCCGCAGTCCGAATGATCAGGCCCGCACCAGTCGGCACGTCAATTTCAGCCGCGATTTCCTTTAGTTTCTTACGATCCGGGGCATTGGTGATCTTGCGGCTGATGCCACCGCCACGCGCGGTGTTGGGCATCAGAACGCAATAGCGACCCGCCAGCGACAGGTATGTGGTCAACGCGGCGCCCTTGTTGCCACGCTCTTCCTTGACGACTTGTACCAGCAGAACCTGGCGTACCTTGATCACTTCTTGAATCTTATAGCGACGTGGACGCGGCTTGCGCGGCGGACGGATGTCCTCGCTGTCGTCCTCATCAGCAACTGACTCAATGCTATCATCCTTAGCCGATGCGTCTGAACGAGGTTTTTCTTCGGCCTCGTCTTCGTCTTCGGCGTCGGTTTTGGTGGCTTCCGCAGCAGGCGCGTCGTCTGCGTTGTCGTCTGCAGCGCTTTCGGCTTCAGCCTCCCCTTCAGGAGAGGCATCTTTTGCCTCAACGTCTGCAGTTTCTTCTACAGGCTCCGCAGATACCTCTTCCGTGGCGGCTTCCTCAGCCTCGGCAGCAGGCTCCTCCGCGGTCGCAGGCTCTTCTGTCTCAGCGGCAGGTGCCTCAACTTCATCCGAGGCTTCTGCGTCATCGCTGGGTTCCTCAACCGGCGTCTCAGCAACATGATCCATCGGAGAGGTGCCTTCTGGAACAGACAGATCAGCCCCTTCTTCGCCCTCATCCAGATCAATCGTTTCCATGCCTGTTGGCTCAGACGAAACCTCGATGGATTCGACTGCGTCGTCAGATTTCACATCCGCCGCCTTGGTCCGCGACCGGGACCGGCGCTTTTTAGGCTTGGCTTCTTCCGCCTCGTCCCGCGCCTTCATAGCCTCGGCGTAGGCGCGCTCTTCTTCCATCAGCGCTTCGCGGTCGGCGACCGGAATCTGATAGTAATCCGGGTGGATTTCCGAGAACGCGAGGAACCCATGCCGGTTCCCGCCGTAATCCACAAAGGCCGCCTGAAGGGACGGTTCTACTCGCGTAACTTTTGCTAGATAGATATTGCCAGCAAGCTGACGTTTGTTTTCGGACTCAAAATCGAACTCCTCGACCTTGTTTCCGTCGACCACCACAACGCGGGTTTCCTCCGCGTGGGTGGCATCGATAAGCATTTTCTTAGCCATTTGTCCTTGGTGCACCGCGCCAAACGCGTTGTCCTGGCCCGTCCGGGAGGACAGGCGCTTTTGGGGTGGTGTCTTGTCAGGGCGATATTGGACGGCGCGCGGCAGGGTCTGGCGCTGTGGCCCCCTGCCCGTACTCTCGATCGTTGCGCGCGCGTCATCGCGGTTCTTCTCCGACAGGCGCGGAATGCCGCGTCCTGCCCATTTTTTCCTTTCGCCCGCTCAGGCGGGCTCAGGCGTTCAACTGCCCGGTTAAGGGCATAATCGGTCTGCTTTGCCTCGTGGGGATCATCACCATCCGCGGCAGAGCAGCGAAACTCAAAGCTTGGGGCTTAAGGGCGTAAATAGGCCCGGCCCGTCCCGCCACCATAAAGGCAGTCCTGTGGAAAAGACAATGGGCAAACTGCACGGTTCACTCCGAACACCGGCCAGGATCGCTTCATCTGGCCAAAAATACTTGGGGGAGTGAATTGGCCCAAAGGGCCAAAAGAGGGGGCTGACCCCCTCTCTGGTGTTTACAGGTAATCCGAACGCTGCAGGCTGTATTTGGCCATTTTCTCGTTCAACGTCCGTCGCGGCAGGCATAGCTCTTCCATCACGGACGCAATCGAGCCCTTGTGACGGCGCATCGTGTTGTCGATCAGCATCCGTTCGAACGCCTCGACATATTCCTTCAGCGGCTTGCCCTCAGTCGTCATAACCGGCTGCATTTCTTCGTGATCCGACATCAGCAACGAGGCAATCGTCCCGGAACCCCGGCGAGATTGCAGCACGGCGCGTTCGGCGATGTTGATCAGCTGGCGCACATTGCCTGGCCACGGGGCCTGCAGCAACTGCGCGGCCTCCTGCGCGCTGACCTGCGGTGCGTCACAGCCATATTCTTCAGCAAATTGCTCACTCAAGCGCGTGAACAGCGTCAGGATATCTTCTCCGCGCTGGCGCAAGGGCGGCATGGTAATCCGAAGCGCGGCCAAGCGATAAAACAGGTCCGGACGCAAGACATCTTCACTGGTTTTACCTGCCTCTTGCAGGTTCGAAATTGCAACGATCCTGGTCTCGGCCGGCGTACCCTGATCGTTCATGACGCTCAGCAGTCGGGCCTGCAGCGTGTCACTGAGGGCTTCGACATCTTCCAGCACCAACGTCCCACCGCGCGCCTCTTCAATCGCGGGCAGTTGCGCGTCTTCGGGCATCATCGGACCGAACAGACGTTTCGACAGCGCCTCTTCTTCCAGCGCTGCGCACGAAACCAGAACGAATTTCTTGCCCGCCCGGCTGCCAACAGCATGCAGAGCATGCGCAACCAGGGTTTTACCCGTGCCGGTCTCACCGTCGATCAGAACATGGCCGTCCGCCTGCCCCAAATCCAGGATATCCTCTCGCAAGCGCTCCATCACCGGGCTGGCCCCGATCAGCTTGTTCATGATCTGAGTGCCGCCGGACAGCTCGCGCCGCAAGGCCCGGTTGTCCAATGTCAGACGGCGTGCATTGCTGGCGCGTTTTGCCAGTTCTGACATGCGGTCCGGGTTGAAAGGCTTTTCAAGAAAGTCGAACGCGCCCACGCGCATCGCCTCAACCGCCATCGGAACATCGCCGTGACCGGTGATCATGATGACCGGTAAGGTGCTATCAGCCCCCATCAGCTTTTTCAGCAATTGAATGCCATCCATTCCCGGCATCTTGATGTCCGAGATGACAATGCCCGGATAATCCGGTCCCAGTACCTTCAGCGCGTCCTCGGCGCTCGAGAACGTTTCAGTGTCATATCCCGACAGTGCCAGCCATTGGCTGATCGACTGGCGCATGTCCTGTTCGTCATCCACAATGGCGATCTTCATGGCCTGTGCCATAGTCATTCCTTTGTTATTCAGCGGCCTCCAGGCCGTCGCTTCCTAGTATCGGCAATTGCATCTCAAACACCGCGCCGCCGTGCTGGCCGTTGCGCGCAGTCAACCGTCCCCCATGGTCGTTCACGATACCCGACGAGATGGCAAGCCCCAACCCGACCCCATCGCCGGGCTGCTTGGTGGTGTAGAAGGGCTCGAACAGATTCTCGATATTCTCGATCCCGTGACCATTGTCGCGGACGGTCAGCACCGCCATGTCACCAGCTGCCAGGATGATTTCAACATCCGGCTCTGATACCGATTTGGTAGCGTCCAGCGCATTGCGCAAGAGGTTCACCATCACTTGTTCGATCCGCATCCGGTCCCCCATCACTATAACGGGTTCTTCGGGCAGGATCTGCGTTATTTTAACGTGTCGCTGCCGCAGCTGCGGTTCCATCATTGACAGGCTGGAAGCCAGCGCTTCGCCAAGATTTACTGGTGAAAACGCATCCGCGCCCTTGCGCGCATAGGATTTAAGCTGTCGGGTGATCGCCCCCATCCGTTCGATCAAGCCGTCGATGCGACCAAAGCTGGCCAACGCCTCTTCGGGGCGGTTTCTGCGCAGCAACAGACGCGCGCCAGCCAGATAAGTTTTCATTGCAGCCAGCGGTTGATTCAACTCGTGGCTGACAGCGGCCGACATCTCACCCAAGGCCGCAAGTTTCGAACTCTGCGCCAGCGTTTGCTCGGCAACTTCCAGTGTCTTTTCAACCCGTTCACGTTCAGCAATTTCCCGCTGTAGCCGCATGTTCAATGCGCGAAGCTCTGCCGACTCGCGCTGGAACAAGGCCATCCGCAAGGTCGCCCGGCGGCTCAGCGCGTAAAAGGCCAGCGCCAGCAGAATCGCGAATCCCATGATTTCGAGCGCCAGAACGCTGTTCACCTTTTCCCGGATCGACGCATAGGTGGTGAATGACGTCATTTGCCAACCGCGGAATGGTATACGCGTCTCCATGCGCATCACGGCCTCACCCTGCAGATAGGCATCAGGCGGCAAGGCGGTCCAATCGGTCGTTGCCCGGATTGCGCGCTGGATGGCCCCTTCGGGCGGCTGACGCAGCATCGCCTCGCCTTCTTGCACGCCGCGCCACTGTGGTTCGGTCGACAAGATGATCGTGCCGGTACTATCTGCCACCATTACCGCGTCCGAAATCCCTGCCCAGGCCAGTTCGAACTTGTGCAAATCGACCTCAACCACGATGACGCCAAGGATTTCGGCGTTGGCTTCCATGCGACGCGAATAGACAAAACTATAGCCGCCGGATTCCTTCGGGATTACCGTAAAGATCGTGGCGTTCGAGCGTACCGCATCAATGAAATAAGGCAAACTCCTGTGTGCCTCACCTAAACGGTTGCGATCGGTGGACGCGACCGAACGCCCATCCCCATCCAACAGCATCAGCGAGGCTGCTCCAATTTCTTCCACAAATGAGATCAGGCGCTGGGTCGACAGAGAATAATCGCTGGATTGAAGCGCCGAGATCAGCGTGGGATCCCGCGAAAGCAGCTGCGGCACAATCGCATTTCTGCGTAGTTCGCTCAGCAGGTTGCCGGAGTACAGGGCTAGACGCAGCTCGGCGCGGTTGCGAGTGGACTCAGTAAATCTGTCCGTCAGCAGCCGGTTTGTGATCCAGATCGTCGCAACAGCGACCACCAGAAGGGTAATGACGGCCAATCGCAGGCGCCACCCAAGGGGCGCGCCGCGAAAAGGTTTTGTCAGAATGGACCAGCCAGAGCGAACATCAGAACTCATCCCGGGAAATTACGCGGGCTTGATCGCAACCTCAAGTCACGCAGGTGCGAGGACCCCCGACAATGCGCGGAACAATGCCGTTCCATCAGTGCCGCCGTGACCTTCATCCGCCGCCCGCTCGGGGTGCGGCATCATCCCCAACACCCGGCGGTTTTCCGACAGGATACCAGCAATATCGCCAACCGAGCCGTTTGGATTCTCGGTATAGGTGAACGCGATCCGATCCTGATCCCGCAACGCAGCCAGAGTGGTGTCATCCGCGAAATAATTGCCGTCGTGGTGTGCAATCGGAATACCGATCACGTCACCGGCGTTGTAACCTTGGGTAAAGGCGCTGTCGCTGGTTTCCACCTTCAGACCGACAGTTTTGCAGATGTATTTCAGACCCGCATTGCGCAGCAATGCACCCGGTAGAACGCCGGTTTCTGTCAGAATCTGGAAGCCATTACAGACACCCACGGCATAGCCACCGCGGTTGGTATGTTCGACAACCGCCTTGCAGATCGGCGATTGCGCGGCAATCGCGCCGCAACGCAGGTAGTCACCATAGGAAAACCCGCCGGGAACGCCCACGATGTCGATGCCCTCGGGCAGCGCGGCATCCTTGTGCCAGACCATGTCGACCTGAAACCCCACCTGTTCAAAAGCGACGGCAAGGTCCCGGTCACAATTGGACCCAGGGAATACGATAACAGCAGCGCGCATGGCGGGGCCTCCGGGGTAAAGGGTCAGACCAGTTCGATTTCGTAGCGTTCGATGACCGTGTTGGCCAACAGCTTTTCGCACATCTCGGTGATGTCGGCCTCGGTCGCACCTGCAGCCAGCTCAAGGTCGATCACCTTGCCTTGACGCACGCCTTCGACCTGATCGAAGCCCATAGCGCCCAATGCGTGCCGCACTGCTTCACCCTGCGGGTCAAGGACCCCATTCTTGAGCATCACATGCACCCGTGCTTTCATTCCTGCAACTCCAGCTAAGGGCCATGGTTCCGGGCCCGTTCCGTTGCGCGGGGGATAACGCGACAAACCGCGTTCGACAACCCTTGTCCGCACACAGTTTGCCGCAGGTGTGACGCTCAGCCACTGCCGGTTAATCCGGGGTAATGCGCATCAATGGCGTTAAACGTACCGGTCAGCACCATTTCGACGGCCACGGCCACAAGAATGATTGCCATAACGCGGGTGATCACGTTGATCATGGTTGGCCCAAAAAACCGCGAGATCGGGTCGGCGAACAGCAACCCCAGCCCGACGATGGCGCAGGCGATCAATACGGCTGAGCCTAATGTCACAATCTCGGCCCCATCCGACAGCGTATGAGCAAACACGATGGTCGTGGCAATCGTGCCGGGTCCGATGGTCAACGGTATTGCCAACGGCACGACGGCAATGTTGCTTTTCTTCTTTTCGCCCTCTGCAACCGCCCTTTGATCACCTTTTGGCGGGTCAGACGCGTTCAGCATCGACATGCCGACCCCCAGAATGATCAACCCGCCGGCAATGCGGAAGGACGGGATGTCGATGCCGAAGACCGCCAGAATCTCTTCGCCAACCAATACCGCGATCAAGGCCACGACAACCACTGTTCCGGTTACGACCAGTGCCACGCGCTTGCGTTCGGGACCCGAGTAGCCTTCGGTCATACTCAGAAAGATCGGGATACCGTAAAGCGGATTGAAGATCGCCAGTAACGCCGCGAGGAATTTCAGAAAAACCGCCTGATCGAACAATTCGGCCATTTCGTGACTATCCTTGATTGCACCTGCCCCGACAATGCGAAGGTGCGGACCGTCTGTCAAACCACCAGAGCAAAAGAAAAAAGCGCCGTCTTAGAAACGGCGCTATTGACAGAATTTACATCCGAAAACCGGCCTAGTTGATCAGCGTGGGCTTGGTCACGTTGCTTTTTGGCAGAACGCCCAGACGTCGTGCGACCTCTGAATAGGCATCAGTCAGATTGCCCAGATCGCGGCGGAACACGTCCTTGTCCAATTTCTGTCCGGTTTCGATATCCCATAGGCGGCAGCTGTCCGGGCTGATCTCGTCCGCGATAATCAGACGCTGATAGTCGCCGTCATAAACGCGGCCAATCTCAATCTTGAAATCGACCAGGCGGATACCCACGGCCAGCATCACGCCACTCAGGAAATCATTCACGCGCAGCGCCAGGCTCAGGATATCTTCCATGTCCTGTTGGCTGGCCCAGCCAAAGGCGGCAATGTGTTCCTCGGTTACCAGAGGATCACCTAGCGCATCATCCTTATAGCAATACTCTACAATCGGGCGCGGCAACTGCGTGCCCTCGGCGATGCCCAGACGTTTCGACATCGTCCCAGCGGCATAGTTGCGCACGATCACTTCCAGCGGCACGATCTCGCAGCTGCGCACTAACTGTTCGCGCATGTTCAGGCGGCGAATAAAGTGGGTCGGCACGCCGATCTGGGTCAGGCCGTTCATGAAGAACTCGCTCAGGCGGTTGTTCAGCACGCCCTTGCCGTCGATCACGTCCTTTTTTTCGGCGTTGAACGCGGTGGCATCATCCTTGAAATATTGCACGATGGTGCCCGGCTCTGGGCCTTCATACAGAATCTTAGCTTTACCTTCGTAGATTTTCTTGCGACGCGCCATAAGCGACCCTTCCAGTCTGGTAAGAGGGAATGAGTCCCCTCACGTTGGCGTCCTCATAGTGCAAGCCCCCCTTTCCCGCAAGTTCGCACACAAGAAAGACTTTGATACAACGCAAATCCCTTGCACGCGGCGTTCTGTATGGTCATATCAACATCAACGATATGTTACTCGAAGAGGTCCCCAACCTATGACGACGTTTGACGAACGCGAAAACGCATTTGAAGCCAAGTTTGCGCATGATGAAGAGATGCAGTTCAAGGCACAGGCCCGCTGCAACAAACTGCTTGGCCTATGGGCCGCGGAAAAGCTGGGCAAAACCGGTGACGAAGCGGAAGAATACGCCAAAGCCGTCGTGAAATCCGATTTTGAAGAAGCCGGTCACGAAGATGTTGTGCGCAAGGTTTCCGGCGATCTGGGTACTTTGTCGTCTGACGATGAAATTCGCGCCAAGATGGCCGAGCTTCTGCCCGAAGCCAAGTCGCAGATTCTTAGCGAGACTGACTAAGGGCTTTTGCCCCACCTCATGATCTTCATGAGATTTATGAGTTTGCTTTGGCGTCCCGGTCATGAGACACGGGGCGCCTCTGTTATTATCAGGCCAATTGCGCCTTTTTCCGGATAACCCCAATGACAAATGCATTGACCGAACTTCTCAAGACCAAAGATGCCATTTTGGCAGACGGTGCAACTGGGACCAACCTGTTCAACATGGGTTTGCAATCGGGTGATGCGCCCGAATTGTGGAACGTGGACGCGCCGGGTAAGATCCGCGCGCTGTATCAAAGCTCGGTGGATGCGGGCAGTGATCTTTTCCTGACCAACACTTTCGGGGGCACGTCGGCCCGGCTAAAGCTGCATGATGCGCAAAACCGCGTGGCCGAGTTGAACCGGATCGGTGCCGAGTTGGGACGTGAGGTTGCTGACAAAGCCGGACGCCCGATCGTTGTGGCCGGATCGGTCGGCCCAACCGGCGAGATTCTGGTGCCCGTTGGCAGCCTGACCCATGCCGACGCCGTCGAAATGTTCCATGAACAGGCCGATGCGCTCAAGGCTGGTGGCGCCGATGTTGTGTGGCTGGAAACCATAAGCGCCCCTGAAGAATTCCGCGCCGCCGCTGAGGCGTTCGCCTTGGCCGATATGCCCTGGTGCGGCACCATGAGCTTTGACACCGCTGGGCGAACCATGATGGGTGTTACTTCGTCCGATCTGGCTCAACTGGTCGAAACCCTGCCCAACCCGCCGATTGCGTTTGGCGCCAACTGCGGCACCGGCGCGTCTGATATCCTGCGCACCGTTCTGGGCTTTGCCGCGCAAGGCACCGAGCGGCCCGTGATCTCGAAGGGCAATGCCGGTATTCCGAAATACGTGGATGGCCACATCCACTATGACGGGACGCCCGAGTTGATGGGTGAATACGCCGCCATGGCGCGCGATGCCGGAGCCACAATCATTGGCGGTTGCTGCGGCACCATGCCCGATCACCTGCGCAAGATGCGCGAAGCGTTGGACACAAAACCGCGCGGTTCGCGCCCGACACTGGATCAGATCACCGATGCCCTGGGGCCGTTTTCCTCGGCCTCGGATGGTACCGGCGACGAAGCCAACGCACCCGAGCGGCGCACGCGCCGTCGCCGCCGCGCCTGAACGGTTCAGCGCCCCTCGAATTTCGGGGGGCGTTTTTCCATGAAGGCGACGACACCTTCGGCAAAATCACGGCTGCGCCCGCATTCCCCTTGTAAATGTGCTTCGGCGGCCAATTGCTGTGGCAGCGTTTTCTCATACGTCCCGCGGATGGCCTGTTTGATCGCGCCAAAACCGGCTGTGGGACCATTCGCCAGATAGGCTGCACGTTTGCGCCAATGGGCATCGAATGTGTCGTCGGACACGGCTTCCCAGATCAGACCCCATTCATCAGCCTGCCGTGCGCTGATCTTGTCCGCGAATAAGGCGGCCCCCATCGCTTTGGCGAACCCCATCTGACGCGGCATGAACCACGTACCGCCCGCATCCGGCAACAACCCGATCCGGGCGAACGCCTGCAGGAAGTATGCGCTTTCAGTGGCGATCACCACATCAGCGCACAGCGCAAGGTTTGCCCCTGCCCCGGCTGCCGGTCCGTTCACAGCCGCAATGGTGGGCACCGGGCAATCATAGATCGTTTCCAGCATCGGTTCATATTCATCGCGCAGCGTGCGTTCTAAATCGACCTTGCCGGTGCTGGACGCATCACCCAGATCCTGTCCTGAACAAAAGGCGCTTCCCGCTCCGGTCAGAACGATCGCCCTTGCATGACGCGCCGCATGTTTCATTGCATGAGTGACTTCGGCCCGCATCTGCGCGGTCATCGCGTTCATCTTGTCGGGCCGGTTCAGGGTGACAACAGCCAAATCATCCGTGATGTCCAAAAGGATTGTTTCGTATTCCATGAACCTTCCCCCAATTCCAAACTTTTCGGAACCCTGACCGAAATGGAGGGGAAGGAAAAGATGAACGCGGGGTCAGTCTTCAAGAATCTGGCGCAAACGCTCTTTCTCAGCCTCGCTGAGCGTGTCCTTTTCACCCGTGACCTGAACCCGGGACCGTTTGCGCAGGAAACTCCAGCCCATGAGGGCTGCGATCAACAACATGATCGGGCCCGCAAGCCACAGCATCAGATTCGATCCCGAAGTGGTTGGCTTCAGCAAGACATATTCGCCGTAGCGATCGACAATGAAAGCGATTGCCTCGTCATCCGTGTCCCCGGCCACCAGTCGCTCACGCAACAACAGGCGCAAGTCACGGGCCAGTTCGGCGTTGCTTTCGTCGATGCTCTCGTTGCGGCAAACCAGACAGCGAAGGCCGGTGCTAAGGTCGCGCGCCCGCTGTTCCAGCGCTGGATCGTCCAGCACTTCGTCCGGCTGTACGGCAAACAGGGGCGACGCGATGAGGGACAGGATCAGGACCAGACGTTTCATTCCGCAGGTACTCCGCCCGATGGCGCCTTGCGCGCACCTGCCGCCACACGGAACCGGCGGTCCGACAGGCTGAGCAGCCCGCCCAGAGCCATCAGGATACACCCACCCCAGATCCAGTTGGCCAGCGGCTTGATATAGGTCCGCATGACCCAGCCACCATCCGCTTGCTGATCGCCGATTACCACGTAAAGATCCCCCAGGAACCGATAATCAATCGCAGCTTCGGTCGTGGGCATCCGTGCCACTGAGTAATCGCGCTTTTCAGGATGCAATGTTCCCATAGGCCGTCCATGCTTTTCGACCCGAACGTCAGCAGTGGTCGAGAAATAGTTTGGCCCTTCCACAAGCCGGACGTCTTCCAAAGTCAGAGTAAACTGCCCCACCTCGAACGGCTGACCTGGTTGTGCAACACGAATGTCTTCGACCTCCCACGCGGTCAACCCGGCGATGGCGAACATGGTCACGCCCATACCTGTATGAGCAACGGCCTTGCCCCAATCCGCACCGGGCAAACGAAACAGACGTTTCAGATTGCCTTTGCGGCCCGTACGGCTCCACAAATCAACCGCCGCGCCAAAGGTGATCCACGCGCCCAGGAACAGCCCAACCGGACCCAGCGCACTGCGCTCTGTTTGCATTGCCCAGACCAGCAATGCCAGCGCAACGGCCAGAACAAAGGCATAGCGCAGCGAATAGGCAGTTTTGCCAAGCTTGCCGCGCTTCCACGGCAACATCGCACCCACTGGCAATGCAATCCCTAGCGCCACCATGAAGGGCGTAAATGCCGAATTGAAGAACGGCGCGCCGACCGAGAGTTTGCGGTCAAAGGCCATCTCAGCCACCATCGGCCACATTGTTCCGACGAATACGACGAAACAGCTGACGGCCAGCAGGATATTGTTCAACACCAGCGCGCTTTCACGGCTGACCATGCCAAAAACGCCCTTGGCCTCCATCGCCTGCGCCCGCGCGGCAAACAGGGTCAGCGCGCCGCCGATGAAGATCACGAGGATGATCAGGATGAACACGCCACGCTCGGGGTCATTGGCAAACGCATGGACCGAAGTCAGAAGACCCGAACGCACAATGAAGGTACCAATCAGCGAAAAGCCAAAAGCAATGATTGCCAGCAGGATCGTCCAGCTTTTCAACGACTCGCGTTTTTCCACGACGATGGCCGAATGCAACAGCGCAGCGGCCAGCAGCCATGGCATGAACGAGGCATTTTCGACAGGATCCCAGAACCAGAACCCGCCCCAGCCGAGCTCGTAATAGGCCCACCAGGACCCTAGCGCGATACCGATGGTCAGAAAAACCCAAGCCGCCAGCGTCCATGGGCGTACCCACCGGCCCCACGCGGCGTCTACGCGCCCTTCGATCAGGGCGGCGACGGCAAAGCTGAACGCCATGCTCAGCCCCACATAGCCCAAATACAGAAACGGCGGATGAAAGGCCAAACCGGGGTCTTGCAGCAACGGGTTTAGATCGCGCCCGTCAAAGGGGGCCACGATCAGCCGGTCAAACGGGTTCGAGGTGAATAGGATAAACGCGAAAAACGCGACCCCAATTGCTCCTTGCACCGCCAATACCCGCGCCTTCAAAGTCGGCGGCAAACCGCCCCCAAAAAACGCGGCCATCGCGCCAAACAAGGACACGATAAGAACCCACAACAGCATAGAGCCTTCGTGGTTACCCCATGTTCCGCTGATCTTGTACAACATTGGTTTGGCCGAGTGACTGTTTTCAACCACGATCCTCAGCGAGAAATCGGACGTCACAAAGGCCCAGACCAGCGCACCGAACGAAAAGGCAACCATCGTAAATTGAATGATTGCCGCCGGTTCAGCGAAATTCATCCAGCTAGGCCAGCGTTTCGCTGCGCCTATCAGTGGAACCACCGATTGCACGATGGCAACCAGAAAAGCGAGGATCAGGGCAAAGTGGCCAAGTTCGGTAATCATGGCCCGGGTATATTCCTGTTCCGGGGCAAGCACCAATCACTTTCGCCCCTTTGGGGCGAGCATAGTGTCGCGGTTTAGGCCACGCGATTGCGTCGCCAATCCTCAAGCGCCGAATTTGCGTCCGGACGGCCTGCCTTTTCCGCCAACTCGGCGTCCGTTCCGGGATTTGCTGCGCCGACAGCGTCGCCATGCATTGCCTTCAGGGCTTGCAGGTTTTCTAAAACCTGAGGCGTGCGCTGCATCGTTGCGGTGATCTCTCGCTGCAGGTCTTGCACCTTGGCCTGATGACGCGCGCCGAAATAGAAGGACACAATCACCCCCAGCAACCACCACAGGGGTTCCGGTACCAGGGCAATCCCCTGCATTCGGGCCGCAAACCACAGCGGATCGACCATCGCCGCGACAAACAAACCCAAAGTACCAAGTGCCATAGCCGGTCGCGGCAGACGGTTGAGCCCATCCATGAACCGGTCAAACGCGCCCTTATTAGGGCCCTCAAATTCATCTCCGAACTGAACCATCGCCTGCTGTCGCAAAGCCAGACCACGCTCTGCCCCGTTTTCAGCATTTTCCCTGAATATTTCAGCAGTTTCCCGCACGACATTTCGGCTACCGCCAAACAAAAACGTCAACACGTCCGTGATCAAACCCATCCTGAAACCCTCGCTTGAAATTCCGCGTCACTCAGGTGGTAAATCGGCGAAACAAATTCCTCGGCCCGGCGAATCCAACCGCCCTTGCGGCCCGCCCGAGTGCGGGCATATTTGCGTGACGCAGGTCGATGATCTGCCAGACGGAAATAGTAGTTCCGCCGCGCCACACCGTACGCATCCCTGAGTGCATCCGGATCGGGGTCAGCCGCATCCCGGCAGGCCCACGCGGTTTTGGGACCAATTGCCCCATCAACCACGATTTCGAATCCCATATCGCGCAACAGACGTTGCAGGATTTTGACCGCGTGACTGCCAGCGTTGACATACATGTCAAAAACCGAAGCCCGCAATTCGTGCGGCAAGAGGTCCAACCGCGGTTGTTCAAAATAATGCTGCACGAAAATATCAATGGCCTGAGATTTGCTGAGCATCCGAACATCGGTGCGGTTGATTATCCCGTCACCTGAAAGATCAAGCCCGAGACGCCGCATCGTGTGAATGGTCACCCCGTATTTCGTCGCGCCACCGGGATCGTCCGAATCGTCCACAAAGCCACCTTCTCGCGCCACGATCTCAGTTGCAATCTGTCGCACCGTCTGCATCGCACCCTCCGCCTGCCGTTGACCAAACGCTGAGGCTAACCGGTTAATTTGGCGCAATGAAAAAGGGCGCTGCATGCGCAACGCCCATCAGTTCTTGCTTGTCAGCTAAGGTAAATCAACTTTCACCAGCCTCTTTGTAAACACCCTGTTCTTTCAGGGCATCCACCACCTCTTTCGGCATGTACGTTTCGTCGTGTTTTGCAAGAATTTCTGTGGCTTCGAATACACCGTTCACGTAAGAACCCGTCCCTACCATGCCCTGGTTTTCCGCAAACAGATCCGGCAGAACCCCGGTAAACGCCACCGGCACACTTTCACCGCCATCGGTCACGACGAAACGCACCGTCTCGCCCTGCCCGCGAATGATCGAGCCTTCCTCGACCAGACCGCCGATACGAAACACTTCTGTCGGTTTCGGGGGTTCAGCAATCACCTGGCTGGGAGAGCGGAAAAAGTTAATGCCATCGCGCATCGCAAACCCAATCAACCCCGTCGCCAAGACCAATGCCACGACGGCCAGAAGAATGACTTGTACTCGACGACGTTTCTTGAGCGTTTTCATACCGTCCTCACGGGAATAGCGGGGCCATCATCAGCCCCCGGGTTTCATCTTCACCTAACATCAGGTTGGCGTTCTGCAAGGCTTGGCCGCTGCTACCTTTTGTCAGGTTATCCAATGCGCCGATCACGATGGCGCGGCGTTCGATCCGATCGCCGACAACACCGATATGGCAGAAATTCGAACCGCGCACATGGTGGGTCGAAGGTGTTTCGCCGAACGGCAACATCTGAATAAAGGGTTCATCTTCATAGGCTTTGGCAAGTGTCTCATACACACTTGCCGAGTCCCCTTTGACGTAAGTCGTCGCAAGAATTCCCCGGTTAGCCGGGATCAGGTGCGGCGTGAACTGCACATGCACCGTACGCCCCGCCAGTGCCGAGAATTCCTGATCGAACTCACCCAGATGCCGGTGCGTACCGCCAACGGCATACGCATTGTAGCCTTCGCTGAGTTCCGCATGCAGCAGATTTTCCTTCAGCGACCGGCCTGCGCCCGAAACGGCGCATTTCAGATCCAGCACAATATCATCCAAATCGATAACACCTGCAGAAATCAACGGACGCAGCACATACTGACCCGTCGCTGCATTACACCCGGTTCCCGCGACCAACCGCGCATTGCGGATGTCATCCCGGTAGAACTCGGTCAGGCCATAGACGGCCTCGTCCTGCTGTTGCAGCGCGGTGTGCGGGTTTCCGTACCATTTTTCGTATTCATCCGGGTCACGCAGACGGAAATCCGCGGACAGATCAACGATTTTGAGGTTTTGCGGCAGGTCACGAATGACCTCTTGGCTAGTTTTGTGTGGCAAGGCGCAGAAACACAGGTCGACCGTGGAAAAGTCGATCTCAGAGATTTTGCACAGGTCTGGCAAATCCATGTGACGCAGATGCGGAAAGACCTGTGCCATTGACATGCCGGCCTTCCGCTCGGCGGCCAAGGCAGTGATTTCCATATTCGGATGCTCTGCGATCAGCCGCACCAGTTCGGCGCCGGTATAGCCGGATGCGCCCAAAATTGCGATTTTATGGGTCATGTCAGACCTCTTGTTCCAGTGTGTCACAAATCACGACCGCCGATGTGACGGTCTTCGAATAAAGGAGAGTGTGCAGCAGCGTCCTTGACCTAAGTCAGGCGGCCTCGAACGAAATTTGTCGTCGGAGGAACTGCGTCGCCCGGTCGCTGACAAAATCTGGCTTTCCAGTAGTCAAGAAGCCACCCTTGCCTTCGCCCTGCATGTTGGGGTGACGTTGAAGGTAATCCCCAAGGCTTTCAGCAACCAAGGCGCCCTGACTATAAACCTGAACATCCGGGCCCAAGGCGGCCTGAAAGGTTTCCGCCATCAACGGATAATGCGTGCAACCCAGAATGGCTGCTTGCGGTTCTGGCATTTTCCGTTTCAGCGCATCTACATGGCTGCGTACCAGTGCCTCGGCCAAGATCATGTCGCCGTCTTCGATGGCATCGACCACGCCGCCGCACGCTTGCGCCTCGACGTCTACGCCGATGGCTCGGAACGCCAGCTCTCGCTGGA
Source organism: Ruegeria sp. BA12 (assembly GCF_056539625.1). NCBI lineage: Bacteria > Pseudomonadati > Pseudomonadota > Alphaproteobacteria > Rhodobacterales > Roseobacteraceae > Ruegeria > Ruegeria sp. BA12. The sequence continues at coordinate 875,261 of NZ_JBQFVF010000001.1, read as the reverse complement.
AGGCTCGGCTAGACACCGTTGCGGGCGTGGCAAACAAGGCAACGTGCTTTACGGCAACCTCACGCGGAGGGCTGTTGTCGCCCCACTGCCGCTCAGTCAATGCCTCGATCAAAGGCACAAAGACTCCCAGGACACGCTTGCCGGCAGGCACACCCTCTTCCTGCATCCGACGCAGCGCGGCGGCGCTGGCGGTGTTACAGGCCAGAATCACCAGATCGCAGCCACGGTCCCACAAGTTGTAAACAGCGTGCCGTGTCAGAGCATAAATATTCTCGGCGTCCCGCACGCCATAGGGCGCATGCGCGCTGTCCGCAAAGTACAGAAAATCCACGTCCGGCAGACGTTTCTGCGCGGCGTCAAGAACGGTTAAACCGCCCAAACCAGAATCAAAAATGCCTACTGCCATTAGCCTCTTTAGGCGCGATGCCGTTCCTCGAATTCATAGCCGTAATCATAAGATTTCAACGGCGTCGGGGACAGCTCATACGTGGCTTTGCGCAAGAAATCCATCATCTTGCGCGTATCCGTGGCCAATGGGTCCAGAACGTCGCGGCCGATGGGCTCTCCGATCACCACTTTGACAGGCGTATCCACGCGTTTTTTGAACTCTTTGATCAGCAGTCCCATGCGTAAAGTATTGTGCAAATGACTGGCAATCTGGAACAAGCGCGACGTGTGACCGTCAAAGAAGACCGGCACTACAGTGGCGTTCGATTTGGCCACCATTCTTGCCGTGAACCCACGCCAGCCTGGATCCATCGGGTGTGAAAAGGGTTTGAGCCCGGTGCTGACCGTACCACCCGGAAATATCCCGATGGCTCCGCCCTCGTCCAAATATTTCAACGCCGCTTTGCGCGTCTCAAGGTTCTGTCTCATCGCCTCTTTGGTTTCGTCAAACGCAATCGGCAGGACGATCTTGTTCAGATCCTCGGCTTTGCGAAACACGTGATTGGCCAAAATTCGGAAATCGCCACGTGTCTGAGACAGGATGTGGCCCATCATCAACCCGTCCAGAATACCGTAAGGATGATTGGCAATCAGAATTAGAGGCCCGGTCGTCGGAATATTCGTCAACGAACCGTCAACAATATCCAACGACAGACCATAGCGATCCACCATGACCGACCAAAAGTCGCGCCCTTTGGCGACCTCTTTCTCATACCCGTCTGCGCGCTTGATCAATCGCAAACGCCCAGTGGTGTTCTCCATCAGCTTGATCACCATCCGCCCCCCTTTGGTTGCGGCGGAATAGGCATAGGATATGTCACGAGCGATATGGCGGCGCGAGGGCATACGACTCTCCGAGAGTTTGCGGCCTGCAAGATAAGTATAAGCGGCAATTTTGCCTAGGTTTCGTGACAATCCCGTTACGGTTTATTCGGCGGCAGCGCGCAGCTCTGGCCCTCCGTTCCGTATGGTGGCCAGTAATTCCTCGCGCCGCTTGGCCGCCTTGGCCTCGTTGGCCTGCAACACCGGCCCGAACCCGCGAATGTCCAGCGGCAATTGCGCCAGCGCAATCACTGCGTCGCGGGTCTGAGGTGTAACAAGAGGTTTTATCTCATTGAGATCATTTTCATATTGCTTGATCAACGCGCGTTCCATCCGCCGTTCTGCACTGTAACCAAAAATATCCAGAGGTGTTCCCCGCAGTGACTTCAACCGCGTGAGCAGTTTCATCGGCTTCAAAATCCACTCACCGAAGGAACGTTTGCGCGGACGTCCGTCAGCACCAGTTCCGCCAAGGATGGGCGGGGCCAGGTGAAAGGTCATTTTGAAATCCCCGTCAAACTCGGCCACAGCTTTTTCGCGGCTGCCCAACATCAACCGGGCAACCTCGTATTCATCCTTGTATGACAACAACTTATGATAGCCTTTTGCCACGGCTTCGCGGATTGCTTCATCATCAAACATGTCCACCATTTTGCGATATCGTTTGGCCAACCGACCGCTTTGATACGCTGTCAGGTGCTGCGCGCGATAGTCGATCTTTTGCTCCAAAGATCTTGGCATATCTGACACGTTAGGCTTTAAAATACCTGCAACCTCCTGCGAGTGCAGAACCGCCCAACGCCCAATGTCAAAAGCACGCTTGTTGCGCTCGACCGCAGTTCCATTCAGTTCGATGGCCTGAATTACGGCATCATGGCTGATGGGCAGCAAGCCCTTCTGCCAGGCCGCACCAAATACCATCATGTTGGAATAGATCGAGTCGCCCATCACCGCGCGCGCCAGATCGGTTGCGTCAAACAGTGAGACGTCATCCTTCAACCGCGCCTGCAAGGCCAGTTCAAGCCGGTCACCCGGAATACGGAAATCGGTATCGCGGGTGAAATCTCCGGTCACCGTCTCATGGTTGTTGATCACAGCCCCGGTTTGACCCGCGCGCGTCAGACCCAACGTCTTGGCCCCGGCAGAGACAACCAGATCGCCACCGATCAGTGCATGTGCCTCACCTGTGGCAACACGAATAGCGCTGATATCCTCGGGCCGGTTTGCCAAGCGACAATGGATATGAACGGCACCACCTTTTTGAGCAAGGCCTGCCATCTCCATCATTCCGGCGCCTTTACCGTCGATCTGTGCCGCCTGTGCCAAGATCGCACCCAGCGTCACCACACCTGTGCCGCCAACACCAGTGATCACCACGTTATGTGTCCCTTTGATTTCAGGCAGCACTGGTTCAGGTAGATCCGGTAGATCGATATCGGTGGTTGCTTCCTTGCGGATTTTTGCACCTTCCAAGGTTACGAACGACGGGCAAAACCCGTTGAGGCAAGAGAAATCCTTGTTGCAGCTTGATTGATCAATAGCCCGTTTGCGACCCAACTCCGTCTCTTCCGGCACAATCGAGACGCAGTTCGATTGCACGCCGCAATCGCCGCATCCCTCGCAAATGTCAGTATTGATGAATACGCGCTTATCGGGGTCAGGAAACTCACCTCGTTTGCGCCGACGCCGTTTTTCGGCCGCGCAGGTTTGGATGTAGACGATGACCGAAACACCCTCGGTCTCGCGGAACCGTTCTTGTACCCGCATCAAATCCGCGCGCTCAAAGGTTTCCACACCAGCAGGCATCGCCTTGAAATTCACATCTTCCTTTTCATCATAGACTACGGCCACGTTCTGCACGCCCATAGCCTTGACCTCGGCTACGATCCGTTCCGCCGACAGTCCGCCCTCGTTTTCCTGACCGCCGGTCATGGCGACAGCGTCGTTGAACAGGATTTTGAAAGTGATGTTGGTGCCCGCAGCCAACGCCGCCCGGATCGCCTGCACGCCGGAATGGTTATACGTCCCATCACCAAGGTTCTGGAACACGTGCTTGGTGGTCGAAAATGGCGCTTCGCCAATCCAGTTTGCGCCCTCACCCCCCATCTGCGTGAACCCGGTGGTCTCGCGGTCCATCCATTGCACCATATAATGACAGCCAATACCCGCATAGGCGCGACTGCCGTCGGGCAACCGGGTAGAACTGTTATGCGGACAGCCCGAACAGAAATACGGCAGACGAGTCGCGATTTCTTCGGCGTTATCGGCTCGGCGGGCTTCGGACAGTTTGGCCAGACCGGCACGGACGCCTTCTGTGTCGTGGCCCTCTTCAATCAGAATCTCGCCCAGTTTTTCGGCGATCATGTTGGGGTCAAGCGCGCCGCGGGTTGGAAACAGTTCCTCGCGATGCAAGGTGCCAGCCCCGCCCTTATACCAGCCGTACACACGGCGGCCGCGACGGTCGTCAAAGATGGCTTCTTTGACCTGAACCTCGATCAATTTTCGCTTTTCTTCAACGATAACAATCAGGTCCAGTCCTTCAGCCCAGTCGTGAAATCCAGTCATATCCAATGGGAAAGTCTGGCCGATCTTGTAGGTTGTGATCCCCAACCGTTCAGCCTCATCCGCGTCGATGTTCAGCAACGACATGGCATGGGACAGATCCAGCCAGTTCTTGCCGGCCGCGACAAACCCGATCTTGGCGCCGGGTTTGCCCCACACACGCTTGTCCATCTTGTTGGCGTGCGAGAACATCTCGGCCGCGAAACGTTTGTGGTCGATGATCCGCCCTTCTTGCAGGTGCGGCGTGTCGCCCAAACGTATGTTCAATCCGCCCTCGGGCATGTCGAACTCGGGCACGACAAGCTTCATCCGGTCAGCACTGCCATCAACGACCGACGTGACCTCAATCGTGTCCTTCATCGTCTTCAGGCCAACCCAAAGCCCCGAAAACCGGCTGAGCGCGAAACCGTAAACGCCATAGTCTAAAATCTCTTGCACACCCGCAGGGCTGACAATTGGCATGTACATATCAACCAAAGACCATTCCGACTGATGCAGAACGGTCGAGCTTTCGCCAGTATGGTCATCACCCATCGCCACCAGCACGCCGCCATGTTTGGCCGTACCCGCCATATTGGCGTGGCGCATCACGTCACCGGACCGGTCTACACCCGGCCCCTTGCCGTACCAGAGACCGAAAACACCATCGAACCGCCCATCCCCGCGCAGCCCAGCCTGCTGACTGCCCCAAAGCGCTGTGGCGGCTAGGTCCTCGTTCAAACCGTACTGGAACGTGATGTCGCTTTCAGTCAGCTGTTTCTGTGCCCGCGTCATCTGTAGGTCCACCGCGCCCAGCGGTGAGCCGCGGTACCCGGTCACCAATCCAGCTGTATTCAGTCCTGCCTGCGTATCCCGGGACTTTTGCATCAGCATCAGGCGAACCAGCGCCTGCGTGCCGTTCAAAAGAATTGGATTCTTATCCAGATCGTAACGATCATTTAGCGATATTTGCGGCTGACTCATCAAACGCCTCCCCACGTCAGATCAGTGTGCTATATATTTCTACATTTTAGGTCATAAATTCTGACCTGCATAGGGTTTATCCCCTGAAACCTAAGGATTTCACCGTTTGAATGTAGAAGTTGCTACCTATTTCATATAGGCAGTTCGAAAGATAACGAAAGTTGCGGCGATGGATTGGGACAAGCTTAGAATATTTCACGCAGTTGCGGATGCAGGCAGCCTGACTCATGCGGGTGACAAGCTAAACTTGTCGCAATCGGCCGTCAGCCGACAGATCAGAGCGTTGGAAGAGTCGCTTGATTCGACGCTGTTCCACCGCCACGCGCGCGGGTTGATCCTGACAGAACAGGGCGAGTTGTTGTTTGACGCAACCTCGGCCATGACAAAACGTCTGGACGCTGCTGCTGCGCGCATTCGCGACAGCGAAGAAGAAGTGTTTGGCGTTCTGCGCGTCACTACTACGTACGGCTTTGGCACGCTTTGGCTGGCACCGCGCCTGCCGAAACTGTACGACCAGTTCCCCGATCTCAATATCGACCTGATGCTGGAAGAGCGCGTGCTAGACCTGCCCATGCGCGAGGCTGATGTCGCCATCCGCATGAAAGAGCCCAGCCAGGCCGATCTGGTCCGCAAACGCCTGATGACCGTGCAGATGCAGCTGTATGCGACGCAGGAATACATCGATACCCATGGCGGTATGCTGAAATCTTTGGACGAAATCAAAAATCACCGGCTGATCTGTCAGACACCTTCAGCACCGCAAGTTGGTGCGGGAGCTGCGATGGTGCGCCATCTGATGACGTACAATCCAGGATCCCTGCTGACCGTGAACAATTATTTTGGTGTGCTTCAGGGTGTGCTGCATAACTTGGGTATTGGCGTCCTGCCGGACTACGTTACCCAAGGGCTTCCCAATGTCGCGCCGATCCTGTCGGATATCGAAAGTGCGGATGTTCCCGTATACCTCGCCTATCCCGAGGAACTGCGCCATTCCAAGCGCGTCGCGGCCTTCCGTGACTTTGTTCAGGATGAGATCATAACGCAGCGCAAACAATTGAAGCAGATGGGAAAACTCTAGCTATGCACCACTGGCATAGCGGGGTTGATCAGCAATCATTCTGAAATCTCTTGATCGTTCACAAAGTGATCCCTAAATGAACTCTCGAAGGCGGTGATGCTGAAACGCTCATCATCTTCATACCTCCCTGTTGGACTACGGCCGAGCTTAGTGCTCGGCCTTTTTTTTGGCCATTCGGCAACGCGCGCTGTGTTCGGCTGGCAAAACATCTGGGAAACTCGGGCACTTAGACCTATGATCACGAAAAATTCACGAAGACTTGTGTTCGAGGACAGATTCGATGTTTCAGCCCCTTCGCCTTTTGTTGGCGATACTTTCCGTCATTTGCCTTTCAGGGCCGGTTCTTGCGCAGGATAGCGGATCGACCGGTTCCTCAACCACTATCAGCATTCCCGATGATCTGACGCCTGAACAGGTGGACGATCTGGTCGCGCGTATGTCTGACGATCAGGTCCGCGCTATTTTGCTTGAGCGTTTGGACGCGGTCGCTGAACAAAAGGCTGCCGAAGCAGAGGATCGCGAAGATCCCATCAAGGAAATCGGCGCAATTTGGGCGGCAATGGTGACGTCCTGGACGCAGGTCGTGGTCACGGTGCCGAATATATTCAGCGCTCAGGCCCATGCGGCCGAGAACTTTATAAGCACATTCGGATCAAGCGGCGCTCTTACGCTGATGGGTTTGATTCTGAGCGTTTTGATTGCAGGCTACATTGCGGAAAAGCTTTTCTACCTGCTCACCAACAGATGGCACAGTCAAGCAAGTGCGACCGAGGAAAGTGACCTTTGGGGTGCGGTAAGCTTCCTGTTTCGCCGCTTTTGCCGCGAGATTGCTGGGCTAGTTGTTTTTTATGTCGTGATCCGCGCCTTGGGACGCGGATTGTTGACGCCTGAACAACTGACCTACGCCGCACCTTTCGTCCTTTACCTGATCTGGGTTCCACGCCTTGGCGCGGCTGCCTCGCGGTTCATACTGGCCCCGAACCAACCCCAATATCGGCTGGTCAACATTGACGACCACTGGGCAAAATACCTGCACCGTAATCTGATCGGGCTGTTGATCCTGATCGGGTTGACGTTGTTCATTATCCATTTCAACGAATTGAACGGCATCACCGGGCGTGAAACCCGGATCGGGTTCTGGCTGAACGGTGCAATCCACATCTATATCGGAGTGATTGCCTGGAAAGCCCGTGAAGGCCTGTCCCAGATGATGCTGGGGACAGACCCGGACCACACCAAGTTCGACGAGGAAGTCGCTCATTATTACCCATATTTCGCCATCGGCGTATCTGCGGTGATCTGGCTACTTGTCGAGTTCCTGGCTGCTCAGCGCGACCCGATGTTGCGCGCCTTGTTGCTGCAGGGTGCACATTTCACCACCATGTTCTGGCTGCTGATTGCACCCGCTCTGGACACGCTGATACGTGGTTTGGTGCGCCATCTGCAGCCGCCGATGCAGGGCGAAGGCCCCGTGGCCGAAAAGGCGTATAAATCGACCAAGCGCAGCTATATCCGCATCGGACGGGTCTTGGCTGGCATTCTGGTCATCTTGATGATCGCCAACGCCTGGGACCTTGATCTTCGGGAAATCGCAGGCGGCGGCGATGAATCCGGCAGCAAGGTTATCCAGTTCTTTATTATTATTGCCGTTGGCTACATCCTCAACGAGCTTGTGTCGCTTTGGGTCAATCGCCGTCTGGCCAAAGAACAAGCAGCCGATCAAAGCCCGGATGAAGAGGCTGGCGAAGGAGGTGGCTCGGGTGGGTCACGATTGGCCACCGTTCTGCCCCTGCTGCGTGTGACCGCTCAGGTCGCTATCGCGGTCATCTTTGTGCTGCTGGCGCTTGGGGCGTTGGGGATCAACATCACCCCCCTGCTGGCCGGTGCTGGTGTTCTGGGTCTGGCCATTGGATTTGGCGCACAAAAGCTGGTGGCCGATATCGTGGGCGGTATCTTCTTCCTGGTCGATGACGCCTTCCGCGTTGGAGAATACGTAGATGTCGGTGGCACCACCGGGACGGTCGAAAAAATCTCGATCCGTTCAATGCAACTGCGCCACCACCGCGGGCCGGTTCACACTATTCCCTACGGTGAGATTCAAAAGCTGACCAACTACAGCCGCGACTGGGTCATCATGAAGCTGAAATTCACCGTGCCCTTCGACACCGACCCCAACAAGGTCAAGAAGATCTTTAAGAAGATCGGTGCCGAGATGATGGAGGACGAAACCCACAAGGACGGCTTCCTGCAGCCCTTTAAGTCGCAAGGCGTGTTCGACTTTGATGATGTCGGCATGATCATCCGCGGTAAGTTCATGGCCAAGCCGGGTAAGCAGTTCACCCTGCGCAAGGAAATCTTCAACCGTGTGAAGGCCGCGTTCAAGGAAAACGGCATCGACTTTGCCCGCCGCGAGGTGCGCGTTGCGATCCCCGGTCTGGATGACGCGGACAATCTGAGTGAAGAACAAAAGGCCGCCATAGGCGCAGCCGCAGGTGAGGCCGCCAACCAGCAAGCGGAACAGCAGGCTCAGAAACCGAGTTCAGAACACGGCGCGCCAAAATAGCAACCTGACACTATGAACAATACAAAGGCCGCCCTCGAGGCGGCCTTTTTTCATCGGATTGGCACAGGAAACCCTCTGACCCCGGTCTTAACCCTTTCCACCGACGCGCCCTTGCCCTAAAAGGCGCGCAATCTCGGCCACCTTGAGAACAGGACAGACGATGCAAGAGCCCGCCATCACACCGGATCTGATTGCCGCCCACGGATTGAAGCCCGACGAATACGACATGATCCTTGAGATCATCGGCCGCGAGCCGACCTTCACCGAGCTGGGCATCTTTTCCGCCATGTGGAATGAGCATTGCTCGTACAAGTCCTCGAAGAAGTGGCTGCGCACCCTGCCCACTTCGGGTCCGCAGGTGATCTGCGGTCCGGGTGAGAACGCCGGTGTCGTTGATATTGGCGATGGGCAAGCGGTTGTTTTCAAGATGGAAAGCCACAACCACCCATCTTACATCGAACCCTATCAGGGCGCGGCGACCGGGGTTGGTGGTATCTTGCGCGATGTCTTTACAATGGGTGCGCGTCCCATTGCGTCAATGAACGCACTGTCCTTTGGCGAGCCCGGCCACCACAAGACCCGCCAGCTGGTCAATGGCGTTGTCGAAGGCATCGGCGGCTATGGCAACTGCTTCGGAGTACCCTGCGTCGGCGGCGAAGTTCGATTCCATCCCGCCTATAACGGCAACTGCCTTGTGAACGCTTTTGCCGCAGGGCTGGCCGACAGCGACAAGATTTTCTACTCGGCGGCGTCCGGCGTCGGCATGCCCGTCGTCTATCTGGGTGCCAAGACCGGCCGTGACGGCGTTGGCGGCGCAACCATGGCCTCGGCCGAGTTTGACGACACGATCGAAGAAAAACGCCCCACCGTTCAGGTTGGCGACCCCTTCACCGAAAAGCGCCTGATGGAGGCGACGCTGGAACTGATGCAGACCGGTGCCGTGATCTCAATCCAGGACATGGGTGCGGCGGGTCTGACCTGTTCCGCCGTTGAAATGGGCGACAAAGGTGGTCTGGGCGTGCGCCTCGATCTGGAGAACGTCCCTCAGCGCGAAGAGGATATGACAGCGTACGAGATGATGCTGTCTGAGTCTCAGGAACGCATGCTGATGGTCCTGAAGCCTGAGCTTGAGGCAGAAGCCCGCGCCGTGTTCGAGAAATGGGATCTGGATTTTGCCATTGTCGGCGAGACCATCGCCGAAGATCGCTTCCTGATTGTCCATAACGGCGAGGTTAAAGCCGATCTTGTGCTGTCGAAGCTGTCTTCCACCGCACCGGAATACGACCGCCCGTGGGAGCTTACGCCCGAAGCCGAAGAACTGGCCGAGGTCCCGCAGATCGACCCGATCGACGGCCTGCGCGCCCTCCTCGCTTCGCCGAACTATGCGGGCAAGCAATGGGTGTACGAACAATACGACACCATGGTCATGGCCGACACCGCGCGCACGCCGGGTCTGGGTGCGGGCATGGTTCGCGTGCATGGCACAGACAAGGCATTGGCCTTCACCAGCGATGTCACCCCCCGCTATGTGCGCGCCAACCCGGTTGAGGGTGGCAAGCAGGCCGTCGCCGAAGCGTACCGCAACCTGACTGCCGTTGGGGCAAAACCACTGGCCACCACCGACAACCTGAATTTCGGAAACCCCGAAAAGCCCGAGATCATGGGCCAGTTTGTTGGCGCAATTCAGGGTATCGGCGCTGCGGTCGCCGCGCTGGACATGCCCATCGTGTCGGGCAACGTGTCGCTGTATAATGAGACCGACGGTCAAGCGATCCTGCCTACCCCGACCATTGGCGCGGTTGGCCTGTTGGACCACACCGACGAAATCATCGGTAACGAGGTCCGCGAAGGCCACGTCGCGCTGGTCATCGGCGAAACAAATGGGCATCTGGGTCAGTCGGCCCTTCTGGCCGAAGTGTTCAACCGCGAAGACGGCGACGCGCCGCATGTCGATCTCGACGCCGAAAAGCGCAATGGTGAGTTTATCCGCGCCAATCGCGAGATGATCAAAGCCTGCACCGATCTGGGTGATGGTGGTCTGGCCTTGGCGGCTTTCGAACTGGCCGAAGCCGCAGGCGTTGGCGTTCACCTCGACGAAGCCTCGACCGAGTTTTTGTTTGGCGAAGATCAGGCCCGATATCTGGTTGCCTGCAACTTTGACCAGGCCGAGGCGTTGATGATCGCAGCAGGTCAGGCCGGTGTTCCACTGGTCTCGGTAGGTCGCTTTACTGGTGACGCCGTCAAGGTCGGCAATTCCGAGGCCCCTCTGGCCGAGTTGACCGACACATTCCGCGACAGCTTTGCCGCCGCTGTGGCCTAATCATAGCTTGGAACTTATTCGCAAAACCTGTGCCCACACCGGCGCAGGTTTTGTCGTTTCAAGCCAACCATCACACCCTTGCACGCCCCGCCCCGGCGCTCTACATCTTGGGAAAGACCTTCAGGAGTTACCTACATGCCGATGAGCACCCACGAAATCGAACACTTGCTGCGCGAAGCCTTTCCGGATGCGGAAATTCAGGTCGGCGGGCATGACGGCGTGCATATGTCCGCCATGGTCGTGGACGAAAGCTTTCGCGGGAAAAACCGGGTGCAGCAACAACGCGCGGTCTATGCTGCGTTGAAAGGCAAAATGGACGGCCCGGATGGAGAATTACACGCGTTGGCGCTGACGACGAAAGTGCCTGAATGACGATCACGTTCTGGATTTACACGATTTGCGGTTTACTGGCATGTGCCGGTTTCGTGTTGATTCTGAAATCAACTTTCGGCAAATCCCGATACAAACAGAAACGCGGCGCAACACCCAGCCAGAACGCAAGCTTAGTTGCGTCTACAACAGACACGGGTAAAGGCGGTGGCGTTAGTGCAATGCCGATACCTCGAGATCCTCAGCAATATACTAAAGCAATGTCCCCGAAAAAATGAACGGTTGGCTATTCTGGATAGGTGTACTCGCAGCATTGATAGTTGCCGCCGCGCTGATCGAAGCCTATGTGAAGCGCAATCGGAAACGTAAGCTCGCTGATATGCGTCCGGACCCGGACAAAATCAGCAAGGTTGGCGGCATAGAAAGATACGGGCTGGACCCGCTGTCTCTGGCACAGGCCGAACATCGGCGGCTAGAGGAAGAAGGATGGGGGCCGGACCCCGCGCAAAATGAAACGACTGCCCGGACTTCGGGTGAAGAGGACAAGCAAGATGACCGACGTTAAGACCCAGATCGACGAAACCGTCAAAGCCAACGACGTGGTGCTGTATATGAAAGGCACCAAAGAGATGCCGCAGTGCGGGTTTTCGTCCCGTGTGGCCGGTGTACTGAACTACATGGGTGTGGATTTCACTGACGTGAACGTTCTGGCCGATGAAGACGTGCGTCAGGGCATCAAGGATTATTCCGACTGGCCGACCGTGCCTCAGCTGTACGTCAAAGGCGAGTTCGTTGGTGGCTGCGATATCATCACCGAGATGACCCTTTCTGGCGAGTTGGACACGCTGTTTGACGACAACGGTGTCGGCTACAACAAAGAAGCAGCCGACAAGATCCGCGAAGCAAACGCTTGATCAGCGGCTGACGCAATTATCCAGAATGACCTGCTCACTGGCGGCATCCGATCCTGTCGCCAGAAAGCTCACCGTTGCGTCCCATCCTTTTGAGCGCAGGATGTACGTCCCTGTCCCTCCGCTGGATTCATAGCGTATGCCGGAACCGCTTTGGACCTGACGCAGAGTGACCAATTGGTTGTCTACCATCATTGCTGCTGCACTCGACCCGTCCGGCGCGTTGAAATAGGCCACTTCCAATGGCACGCCGTTCTGGCATGTGAATGTCACTGGCAGAATGTCGATCTCAGCCCAAGCCAAGCCACCGGGCAAAGCAAATGCCACGGCGAAGGCGACCGTCTTTACAGAGTTCATCCCGCTGACTTCTCCTCGATCACGGATGCCAAGGCTTCGGCCCGCGCGGCTATTTCCGCCAGCGTGTCCGTCACTGACGGAGGTACCACGGCCACCTCGATACGCTCAGGCTCGGGCTGTGGCATGTTTCTGAGGGTTCGAAGCTCGGTCTCAACCTCGGCCAGCTTTGCCTCGAGCACCTTGATCTTGTCATCGGTTCCGGCGGCCTTGTCGGCCAGCATCAGCCCGGCCATCAGCAGCATCCGTGATTCTGGCATGCGCCCGATCTGATCGGACAAAACTTGCGCCTCGTCATCCAGCAATTTTGCAGCCGAATGCAGGAACGCTTCTTCCCCCTCCTGGCACGAGACATCAAAGCCGCGGCCACCGATTTGAATAGTCAATTCGGGCATTATTCAACCTCTCCTTCTGCCAGTTTCGCCTTCGACAGCAACGGCTCTAACCGCGCCAGAACTGCGTGCGCTTCGGCAGCGTCGGTTGCTTGTGCGGCGCGCGTCGCCTCAAGTTCGGCCACTGTTGCGCGGTTAAGCAGATCAGCATCCGGTACGCCGTCTTCGGCGGCGGCGCGCAGTTCATCCACCGATTGCCGCAACTGTTCATTCGCCTTGCGCATGCGTTGCAGATCGTCATCCAGACGGGACATCGCCGCCCCGTGACTGGATCGCTCAGCGCGCAACATATCCAGCTCGGCGCTCAACTCGGCGACGCGTTCGCTGTCCGCCAGTTCAGATCGCAGGCGCGCGTTTTCGGCTTCGACACCCCGTGTCGCAGCCGCGGCGGCCTTGAGCTGTGCATTTTCGGCCTTTAGCGCCTCAACCTCATCCTGATTTTCCAGCGCGGCCTTAGCCGCGGCCAACTCGGCGCGGGCGGCCTCAACCGAGGCCAGTTTTGCCTGCGCCTCTGCCAATTGCTCGCGCAATGCCCCGTTTTCCGGGCTTTCAACGGGCGTGGTCCGCAGCCGTTCCATGTCCGAACGCATGGCGTCGACTTCTAGTTCGTGGCGCTCTTTCAGCGATTTCAGACGTTCTTCCAACTGCGCATTGGCGACACGTTCATCATCCAATGCCGTCCGCAGAGCGTCATCTGCACCACCGCTGACCGGAGACGTATCCCGCAGCGTATCGACGCCGGTCCCTATCCGATCCATTGCAGCAACAATACGGCGATGTAATTCTTCGATCTGGCTCATGCCCCTGCCACCTCTTAACCAAGGTTCCTTGTATCGCGGATAGTCCGAATCAATATCATCCACGTCTTGCCCTAGTCTAACCTAACGAGGCGGAAAATACCCACTGTTTGCTTTCAACAACTTGGGCAGCTTTCTTGAACCACTACCTCATCAGAAATCCCGGTTCTACTTGCACTTTGGAGGCTGGATGGTATTGAGCGCCACATCTGCCTGTAATCCAAAGGAACAACGCCCGTGGACCTGACTGCGCTGCGCAATGCAAACCCCGAACACTGGGACAAAGCTGCGGCCATCCGCACCCTGACCCTTGACGCCGTCGCCGCCGCCAATTCCGGCCATTCCGGTATGCCGATGGGCATGGCCGACGTTGCGACCGTGCTGTTCGAAAAGCACCTGAAATTCGACGCCTCGGCCCCGAATTGGCCTGACCGCGACCGGTTTATCCTGTCGGCGGGACACGGTTCGATGCTGATCTATTCGCTGCTGTATTTGACCGGCCACGGCGACGTGACCCTTGAGGAAATCAAGAACTTCCGCCAGTTGGGTGCAAAGACAGCCGGTCACCCGGAGAACTTCCTGGTTGATGGCATCGAAACCACGACCGGCCCGCTGGGCCAAGGCATCTCGAACGCTGTGGGCTTTGCCATGGCCGAAGAAATCCAGCGCGCGCATTACGGCAAGAAGGTTGTGGATCACTATACCTATGTGATCGCCGGCGACGGCTGCCTGATGGAAGGCGTCAGCCAAGAGGCAATCACCTTGGCCGGTCGTCATGAGCTGAGCAAGCTGATCGTCTTCTGGGACAACAACAACATCACAATCGACGGCACCGTCGATATGGCTGATCGCACCGATCAGGTGCGCCGTTTCGCAGCCTCGGGCTGGCACGTGATCGAGATTGACGGACATGATCCGCAAGCCATCGACACAGCCATCGTACAGGCGAAGAAGTCGAATAAACCGACCATGATTGCCTGCGAAAGCCACATCGCTTTGGGTCACGCAGCTCAGGATACCTCGAAAGGTCACGGTGCGCTGACCGATCAGGACCAACTGAAGGCTGCGAAAGAAGGCTATGGCTGGCCGCATGACGCGTTCCATGTACCCGCCGAAGTGAAATCCGCATGGGAGGCCATCGGTTCCCGCGGCGTCGCCGAGCGTACGGCTTGGGAAGAACGTTTCGCGCAGTTGTCCGAACGCAAGCAAGCCGAATTCAACCGCGCCTATGCGTTTGAAGCGCCCAAAAAACTGGCCGGTGCGATCCGCGCGTTCAAAAAGCAGATCTCGGAAGATCAGCCGAAACTGGCAACTCGGGCGTCGTCCGAAAAGGTTCTGAATGTCGTGAACCCGATCATGACCGAAACCGTGGGCGGTTCGGCTGACCTGACCGGGTCGAACAACACCAAATCAGCTGATATGGGTGTCTTCCTGCCGGAAAATCGTAAGGGTCGTTACATCCATTACGGAATCCGCGAACACGGTATGGCTGCAGCAATGAACGGTATGGCCCTGCACGGCGGCATTCGCCCTTATGGCGGCACGTTCATGGCATTCACCGACTATGCCCGCCCGTCCATGCGCCTGGCGGCGCTTATGAAAGTTCCCAGCGTCTTTGTAATGACCCACGACTCAATCGGTCTGGGCGAAGACGGCCCGACCCACCAGCCGGTCGAGCATCTGGCAATCTCGCGCGCGACCCCGAACACCTATGTGTTCCGCCCCGCAGATTCTGTGGAAACCGCCGAAGCGTGGGAACTAGCACTGACGTTCAAGGACAGCCCCTCCGTTCTGTCGCTGACCCGTCAGGGCGTTCCGACCGTACGCACGGAACACAAAGCCAAGAACCTGACCGCGCAAGGTGCATATGTGCTGGCTGATGCCGAAGGCAAACGTCAGGCCATCCTGATCGCAACGGGTTCCGAGGTTTCTTTGGCTATGGAAGCCAAAGCGATGCTTGAGGCTGAAGGCATTGGTACTCGCGTCGTGTCCATGCCCTGTATGGAGTTGTTCGCACAGCAGGACGAAGCCTATCGCAAGCGCATTCTACCCGGTGGTCCGGTCCGCGTCGGTATCGAAGCCGCCGTTCGCGCCGGTGGCTGGGATCGCTGGCTATTGGGTGAGCGTGGCCGCGAAGCCAAGGCCGGCTTCATCGGTATGTCCAGCTTCGGCGCGTCCGCTCCAGCGAATGAGCTGTACAAGCATTTTGGCATCACTGCCGAGGCGACCGTTGCTAAGGTCAAGAAATTGCTGGGACTGTAATCCAGCACACGAAGCATAAGGCAAAGGGCGGCATCAACCGCCCTTTTTATTTTTATTTCAATGTGTTGCGGCCTTCTTTGATAGCAATGGCCCGATCACCTTGGTGGCTACAGGGATCAGAACAAAGCCCCACGCCAGACCAAACACACCATCCATTGCTGCTTTGGAAATCCATTCGACAGCCCCTACCCAGCCGTCTGACACGGAATGCCCAATCGCATATGCCCAGTCGTGGATGTGATGGCCCAGCCAGCCGAAGCCCAGAACTTCCATCCCATGAATGATGATCGATCCGCCGACCCACAGCATCGCCGCGGTCCCAACAATAGACAGGGTCTTCATCACACCGGGCATTGCCTTGACCAATCCACGCCCCAGCCCGCGCCCGACAGGTGTCGGGGCATTGTTTGCCAGAAACAATCCGACATCATCCATCTTCACGATCAACGCGACCGAGCCATAGACGGCCACCGTCACCCCGATGCCCACAACCGCCAGAGTCGCCGCCTGCATCCACAGATTCGGCGCCTCGATCGCGGCCAGTGCGATGGTCATGATTTCGGCGGACAGGATGAAATCCGTTTTGATCGCACCTTTGACTTTCTGCTCCTCTAGATGACCAGGGTCGCGCACGTTCATGTCTTCATCAATGGCATGGCTGCCATGTGGAAACAGAACATGAAATATCTTTTCAGCCCCCTCGAAGCATAAGTAAGACCCACCGATCATAAGCAGCGGCGTAATAAGCCAGGGCGCAAAATTGGCCAGCAAAAGGGCCACAGGCAGCAACAGCACGATCTTGTTGAATACCGATCCACGCGCAATCCGCCAGATGATTGGCAACTCGCGCGCAGGCGCAAAACCCTGAACGTATTTCGGAGTGACGGCTGCATCGTCAATAATCACCCCTGCCGTCTTGGCCCCGGCCTTTCCCGCCGCCGCCACCAC
Organism: Ruegeria sp. BA12; assembly: GCF_056539625.1. NCBI lineage: Bacteria > Pseudomonadati > Pseudomonadota > Alphaproteobacteria > Rhodobacterales > Roseobacteraceae > Ruegeria > Ruegeria sp. BA12. Next base: position 858,512 of record NZ_JBQFVF010000001.1, on the reverse strand, counting down.
GTCGTCCACCGACGCCGCAGCAACCTTGGCGATCCCCGCCACGTCATCCAAAAGAGCCAAAAGACCGCTCATCGCGCTACCTTTCCTGTCACCTGCCGCCTCAGGAACCTACCCAATCTTACAGCCAGTGCAAGCGTTAGCGCAATCGTACGAAGTTTGCGCTAACACATTAAAAATATGCCGCTTTTGCTCTTTTGAGATTCACCAATCGCGGCTATATGGCCTGCAAGGCAAGCGCATTTGGAGACGTCACATGACCATAAAGGTCGGCATCAATGGTTTTGGCCGCATCGGCCGCTGCACCCTGTCGCATATCGCTGCGTCAGGCCGGAACGATATCGAAGTCATCAAGGTCAACGCGACCGGGCCGCTGGAAACTTCGGCTCATCTGCTGAAATACGACAGCGTTCATGGACGGTTTCCGCGCGACATCGCCATCAATGGCAACACCATGGATCTGGGCCGCGGCCCGATGGAGATGTTCTCGACCTACGACATGAACGAGCTGGATTGGGAAGGCTGCGACGTCGTTCTGGAATGCACCGGCAAATTCAATGACGGCACCAAGGCGAAAACGCACCTCGAGCGTGGCGCCGGCAAGGTTCTGTTGTCCGCACCGGGCAAGAACGTCGACAAAACTATCGTGTTTGGTGTGAACCACAACACGCTGACCGCCAACGACAACATGGTCTCGAATGGGTCTTGCACCACGAACTGCCTTGCTCCGCTTGCCAAGGTTCTGGACGAAGGTGTCGGCATCGAAAACGGCATCATGACCACGATCCACGCCTATACTGGCGACCAGCCGACCCTGGATCGCCGTCACAGCGATCTGTATCGCGCCCGTGCCGCTGCCATGTCGATGATCCCGACATCGACCGGAGCTGCGAAAGCACTGGGTGAGGTTCTGCCGAACCTGAAAGGCCGTCTGGACGGTTCCGCCATCCGCGTACCTACCCCGAACGTGTCGGCGGTGGACCTGACTTTCCGCTCATCGCGCGAAGTGACTGTCGAAGAGGTCAATGAAATCGTTCGCGAAGCCGCGCTTGGCCCGATGCAGCGCGTTCTGGGTTATGAACCCGCGCCGCTGGTTTCGACCGATTTCAACCACACCGAAGAAAGCTCGATCTTTGCGCCGGAACAAACCCGCGTTGTAGACGGTCGCCTTGTCCGGGTTCTGGCCTGGTACGACAACGAATGGGGCTTCTCGGTTCGCATGGCCGATGTCGCCGTTGCCATGGGTCGGCTTAACTAAGACCGGTTTGAAATCTTGAACATTTTTGCCCGCTCAGGTTATCTGGGCGGGCATTTTCGTTCGGGGCCGCTATGACCAACCAAATCGCTATCTGGCTTGGCCTCTTGATCCTTGGAGGGTTGATTCTGGACTACGCCATCTTTGGACCCGAACATTTAGTTTTCCTCGGGAAAAAGCTTTACGCCTTTCTGGATTGGCTGGCTTTCTGGCGCTGACAGAGGTTTTGCTTGACTTTTCCGCTCATCTGGCTTTGTTAGCGCTAACTTTACTAAAGTCGAAATTCGGACGGAGCGGAACATGACACTCAAGCTGGCAATCAACGGATTTGGTCGGATCGGACGCGGAGTTCTGCGTGCAGTGATGGAATCGGGACGCACAGATGTAGAAATTGTTACCATCAACGATTTGGCCAAACCCGAGATGAACGCGCATCTGTTCGAGTTCGACAGCGTACATGGCCGTTATTCCAACAAGGTGACATTGACCGACGAAGGCCTGGACGTTGGCGCAGGCCCCATTCGTCTGTCCAGCGAGCGCGACCCCGAAGCGCTGGATTGGTCCGATATCGACGTAGTTCTGGAATGCACAGGCGTTTTCCGCACCCGCGAAGCGGCTGAACGTCACCTGAAAAACGGTGCCAAGAAAGTCCTGATCTCTGCACCTGCGCGGGGCGAAGGTGCCGTCAAAACAATCGTCTATGGTGTGAATGAGCATGAGCTGACAGCAGGGGATACCGTTGTTTCGAATGCTTCATGTACCACCAACTGCTTGTCGCCAGTTGCCGCCGCGCTGGATGCCGGGCTTGGCATCGTCCATGGCAACATGACCACGGTCCATGCGTATACCGCCAGCCAGCCAGTTCACGATGCCGCGGGTAAAGACCCCTATCTGTCGCGCGCTGCGGCTTTGTCGATGATCCCGACCACCACGGGTGCCGCAGCGGCTGTCGGTCTTGTCCTGCCGCAATTGGCAGGCAAGCTGACCGGTCAGGCCATCCGTGTTCCGACGCCCAACGTGTCTGTTGTCGATCTGGTGGCCGAAGTATCGCGCCCTACCAGCGAAGAAGAGGTCAACGCGCTGTTCGTCGAAGCCGCCGCCAAAATACCGGGCGTTCTGGCCGCCGAAAGCCGCCCATTGGTGTCGATGGATTTCAACCACGATTCCCATAGCTCGACCGTGTCATTGGCCGAGACCAAAGTCACCGACGGCACATTGGTGCGCGTTCTGGCCTGGTATGACAATGAGTGGGGCTTTTCGAACCGGATGCTGGACACAGCCGCCGCGATGGGCGCGTTAGCCTAACCTTTCGCGCAATGCAGTATGAACGCGGGGCGTCACGAATTTCGACACGTCCCCGTTCAGGCGCGCGATTTCCTTAACCAGTTTCGATGCGATAGCCTGATGCCGTGCTTCGGCCATTAGAAAGACGGTTTCGATTGAATCGTCCAAAGCACGGTTCATTCCGACCATCTGGAATTCATACTCGAAATCCGCCACGGCCCGCAGCCCGCGAACAATGATTTGTGCACCCACATCGCGGGCGCAATCGATCAGAAGGTTTTCGAACGGATGAGCGACAATTTCGGTTCCGGTTTGTTCAGACAACAGCGCACATTCCGCCTCGATCATGGCCACGCGCTCTTCCAGAGAAAACAACGGTCCCTTATCGCGGTTGATCGCTACTCCGATCACCAGCTTGTCGACCAAAGCCGAGGCGCGCCGGATAATGTCAATATGGCCCAGAGTTATCGGGTCAAAGGTTCCGGGGTATAGACCAACCCGCATCACGCTCTCCTGCGTTCTGGAAATTCTGCGTCAGCAAACATAACTTTGCTGTCGGCGCAAGAGGTTGCTATCGCAACCAGCCCCGTCAGTGACCCATAATCATACCTTGAAGGGCATCCTTTTCCATCGCCAGCTCGGCCAATTGCGCCTTGACCACATCGCCCAGGGTCACAATGCCTATCAGCTTACCTTCTTCGACCACGGGCATGTGGCGAAAGCGGCCTTCGGTCATGCGGGCCATGATATCTTGTACCGTGGCCTGTCGTGTGGTGGTGATCAGATCCTTTGTCATGTAAGAGCTGACCGGCTGCGTCAAACATCCGCTGCCACTGGCAGCCAATTCACGAACGATATCGCGTTCAGACAGAATGCCGGCTGCCGTCTGACCACCATCTTCGGAAACGATGACGGTACCAATGCGCTTTTCCGCAAGGATTTTCGCAGCCTCCGACACAGTCATCGAAGGCTCGACCGTCACGACGCTGTCTGTCGCCTTGGATTTTAGAATGCCCTGAACGAGCATGAAAGCACCTCCGGAATAATGAATTTATCCAAAGCGTTGCGCGATTGTGTCGACCTGTCAAGCGTTGGCATCGGCTTCAAGCCGCGCAACTTCGTCACGGATGCCTTGCGTTAAAGCCTCGGCAAAGCGGTTTAACCGTTCGTTGCGCTGATCGCCCTGATGCCGGACAAGATAGAAGCTTCGCGTCAAACCCACTTGATCCGTCAAGATTTTCCGCAGGTTTGGATGGAACGGCAAAGTAAAGTCATGGGCAACACAAACACCGGTACCCAACGAAACCTGCCGCAATTGAACCGAGACCGAATTCGATGCAAGTGCGACACGGTCAACGCCAATATCGTTGAGATAGTCCAGCTCTCGGTCAAAGATCATATCCGGGATGTAACCAATCAGGCGGTGCCCCTTAAGATCGTTGACTGAACCAATAGGCGCATGGCGATCCAGATAATCCTGCGTGGCCACCATATGCAGCTTATAATCGCTGATCTTCTTGACCAGCAACCTTCCTGCTGTGGGCGCGCTGACAGTTACGGCCATGTCGGCCTCGCGCCGGGATAGGTTTATGATCCTTGGCAGCGCCAGGATTTGGATGTCCAGATCAGGGTTGGCATCACTGATTTTCGCACAAACCTGAGGCAACAGGTAATTGGCGCTGCCATCGGGCGCACCAATCCGTATCTGCCCACTGAGGGATTTGGTTGACCCAGTGACCACACCGGCCGCCGCGCGCATCGCCTCTTCGGCCTGCAAACCGTGGTCCAACAGGCGTTCACCTGCGGCGGTCAGGATGTATCCCTGTTGCGACTTCGTAAACAACAGCGCATCCAATGTTGTCTCAAGCCGCGCAATGCGCCGCCCTACAGTTGCAGGATCAATCTTGAGGATACGGCCCGCCGATGACAGGCTTTCCTCGCGCGCGACGGCCAGGAAAACCCGCATATCATCCCAGTTCGGATTCATATTTTCCCTTTTGCATTTTTGCAAAGCAATTTTGAAACATTGCCTCTGTTCACCAAATTTTTGCAAGTCTATTTTGCCGGCAGGTCTACCCGGAAGGAATTTGTCATGCAGAACCTGACCCACTATATCAACGGCGAGAATGTAGAAGGTACATCTGGCCGTTTCGCCGACGTGTTCAACCCCGCCACCGGCGAGGTTCAGGCCCATTGCCCGATGGCCAGTGTTGCCGAAACCGAAGCTGCGATTGCCGATGCCGCTGCTGCTCAGCCTAAATGGGGAGCAACGAACCCCCAGAAACGTGCTCGCGTGATGATGGCAATGGTTGGCTTGATGAACCGCGACATGGACAAACTGGCCGAAGCGCTGAGCCGCGAGCACGGCAAAACCATCCCCGATGCCAAGGGTGACCTTCAGCGCGGTCTGGAAGTTATCGAATACTGCATCGGCGCACCGCAGATGCTGAAGGGTGAGTTTACCGACAGCGCAGGTCCCGGCATTGACATGTATTCGATGCGCCAGCCTCTAGGTGTTGTCGCCTCGATCATGCCGTTCAACTTCCCGGCGATGATGCCTCTGTGGCATGTCGGCCCGGCTTTGGCCTGCGGCAACGCGGTGGTACTGAAACCGTCCGAGCGCGATCCTTCCGTGCCGCTCATGCTGGCAGAACTGTTCGTCGAAGCTGGCCTTCCCAAGGGCGTATTCCAAGTCGTGAACGGCGATAAGGAAGCGGTCGACACTCTGCTTGACAGCGAAATCATTCAAGGCGTCAGCTTTGTCGGTTCAACACCGATCGCGCAATATATCTATTCCCGCGCAACCGCAAACGGGAAGCGTGCACAATGCTTTGGCGGTGCGAAGAATCATATGATCATCATGCCGGATGCCGATCTGGATCAAGCCGCCGACGCGCTGGTCGGAGCTGGTTTCGGAGCAGCTGGCGAACGCTGCATGGCAATTTCGGTTGCTGTACCCGTAGGCGAAGAGACCGCCGACGCGTTGATCGAGAAACTGATCCCGCGTGTCGAGAAACTGAAGGTTGGCCCCTACACCGCCGGGGACGATGTTGATATGGGACCGGTTGTAACCGGTGCTGCCAAAGAGCGTATTCTTGGCCTTATTAACTCGGGTGTTGAACAAGGTGCAAAGCTGGTCGTCGACAACCGCGATTTCAGCTTGCAGGGATATGAAGACGGCTTCTTTGTTGGCCCGCACCTCTTCGACCATGTCACACCCGACATGGACATATACACCCAAGAAATCTTTGGCCCAGTTCTGTCCACCGTTCGCGCAGGTTCGTATGAAGAAGCGCTGAAGTTGGCGATGGACCATGAATATGGCAATGGTACCGCGATCTACACCCGCGATGGCGATACCGCGCGTGACTTTGCGAGCCGTGTCAACATCGGCATGGTCGGCGTCAACGTTCCGATCCCGGTTCCGCTGGCCTATCACACCTTTGGTGGTTGGAAAAAGTCCATGTTTGGTGACCTGAACCAGCACGGCCCAGACAGCTTCAAATTCTACACCCGCACCAAAACCGTGACCTCGCGCTGGCCGTCGGGCATCAAAGAAGGTGGCGAGTTCAACTTCAAAGCGATGGACTGATCTGCATCCGCAAAACTGCCTACCACCAATACCGGCCCCCAACGGGCCGGTATTTTTTGGCGAAGTATTGCCACAGTGGATAAGAAAATCCCGGCTTCACGATAAATTCACAGCTCTGCCACTGGAAAAGCAACTAAAGCGACAATAGTTTGTTGCCAATTTCCTAGTTTTGAGCAGTACGAATACCGGAGGCCCCTTTGTCAAATCCGTACATGACCCGCCGCTCTGCCCTGTTGGGCGCAGCTTCTCTTTTGGCGACGCCCGCCTTGGTGCGCGCTCAAAGCTCTGATGCCTTCCCGGTGGATGAAGAGGCCATCAGCACGCAATTGCCAGTACGCCGCAATGTATCATCGTTCTCACAGCAGAACTGGCAGGATCACTTCGATGAGCTGGGCGTCGGCTGCCTGCTGGCCGATATCACCAGCCGAGCAGTGCATTACTGGGGACCGGACGGAACGTATAAGCTGTACCCCAGCTCAGTTCCGATGAGCGAAGAGCTTACCAAGCGCGGCTATACCGAGGTCAAGCGCAAGACTGAAAACCCAAGCTGGACTCCAACCGCGTCTATGCGTGAACGTGATCCGTCCCTGCCCGTACGCATGGAAGGTGGCGATCCCGGCAACCCGTTGGGGACTCGCGCCATGTATCTGGGCTGGCCCGCTTATCTGGTGCATGGCACCCATGACACGCGCAAGATTGGCCGCCAAAGCTCGTCAGGGTGTATCGGCCTTTACAACCAGCACGTTGAGGAACTGTACCCTCTGGTCCAGGTTGGAACTCAGGTCAGACTGGTTTGACAAAAAAGCCCCGGCCACCAGGACCGGGGCTTTCTACTTAGCGGGGGTCGTTATTCCGGCAGGATCACTGCATCAATTACATGGATCACGCCATTGCTGGCTTCAATGTCGGCCTGCACAACTTTGGCATCATTGACCTTGACGCCTTTTTTGGCGTTCACGCTCAGCTGGTCGCCCTGTACCGTGCGAACCTTAGCGCGTTTGCCGGCAATATCACCTGACATCACCTTGGCCGGGACCACGTGATAGGTCAAAATCTCGACCAGTTGATCCTTATTTTCCGGCAACAGCAGCGTTTCAACCGTGCCTTCAGGCAACGCGGCAAAAGCTTCGTCTGTGGGTGCAAAAACGGTGAACGGTCCATCACCTTTTAACGTGTCAACCAGACCTGCGGCCTGCACAGCGGCGACCAGAGTGTTGAACGATCCGGCCGAAACGGCGGTGTCCACGATGTCGGCAGCTTGTGCCTTGACGGGCAGTGCAAGTGCAAGTGCGGCGGCGGCGCCCATGAATGTGCGGCGAAACATGGCTGTTATCTCCTCTCCAGCTTGTTATGGAAAGGGGTACGGAGGTTCAGCCAGCCCGGATCACTTTTCTTTGACTTGAATCCAGATACTCTGCGCGCGCCCGTCTTTGAGAAACGGCAATGCTTCAACCGCATCAGGACGATCCTGTTGCAGGAAGTACCCCGGCCAAAGCAATGAATACGCGCCAGATTGCAACAAAGCATGCAGGATGTACTGCTCTCCCCAGCCGGGGCAATCATAGAAGAACCGCTTGGGGTACTCGAAGGGCAAAAAAACATCATGTACGTGAATCACCACACCCGGCTTTAGAGCGGGAATGATGCGGCAGAACAGATGTGCCACGTCGTTGCTCATCCGTACGACGTGGCTGGAGTCGATGAACAGAACGTCACCTGCTTCAAGCTGATCGAACAGCGCCGGATCGACCTCTTCCAGCCGCTTCTGTTCAAAGTGATCGACGACATGCGCGATATCCGCCCGTGGATACGGATCAATCGCAGTGATCTGCGTATCCAAACCGCCGTCGATGATGGCCTGCCGGGTGACGCGGGTTGAATTGCCGCAGCCGACCTCAATCACGCGTTTGGGCGCGAACCGCCGGATCATCAGGTACAACGCGTCAGCATCCGGGCTGTCGTAATATCCATTGCCCAGGCGATAGCCGGTTTGATTGCGCGCAGGGTCTTTCAACGCCTCCAGTGCGGCAGCGTGCTGACCATATTCGGCAACCAGCTCGGTGATATCAAATCCCTCCATCCCCGGCGACAAGGCATAGGCCGGGCGGGTCAACCCGCCTGCCCTTTCAAACGCCTCAAGCCGCGCACGCTCGTCCAGTTCCGTGACCTTATCGACGAGCTTCACCCCCAACTCATCAAGGGCTGCATTGATCTGTGGGAATTTTCTGGGTTTCACGGACGGCTCCAATTTGCGGTTCGCGTGTTCCATACCCGTGCGGGCCGGGCTTGTGCAAGATGAGCCACCCCAAACGCTTGGCAAAACAGAAATTTCCGTATTCACTGGTCGGATTAGTAGTACGAGGGTCGCCATGCAGCAGGAATTCACGCTGGGCATAGAAGAAGAGTATTTGCTGGTTGATCGCGACAGCCTGCAACTTGCGCAAGCGCCCACCGCCCTGATGGAGGCTTGCCAAGCGGATTTCGAAGGACAGGTCAGCCCCGAATTCCTGCAATGCCAGATCGAAGTCGGCACCCGGCCACATTCAACAGTCAAGTCAGCCCGAGAAGACTTGAAACGCCTGCGCTCATGCGTTGCGGGCCGGGCTGCAGAATACAACCTCGCGCCAATTGCCGTGTCCTGCCACCCGTTTGCCGACTGGAAGAAACAGCACCACACCCGCAAAGATCGCTATGACGCGCTGCAACATGCCCTTGGTGGCGTGGCCCGGCGCATGTTGATCTGCGGGATGCACGTTCACGTTGGTGTCGAAGACCCTGCCCTGCGGGCCGACCTGATGCCTCAGCTGTCCTACTTCCTGCCGCATCTGTTGGCCTTGTCGACGTCGTCGCCCTATTGGAACGGAGAGGACACTGGCCTGTCATCTTATCGCCTGACCGTTTTTGACAACCTGCCGCGCACGGGTTTGCCGCCGGTTTTGGCCAGCTGGTCGGATTATGAACGCACTACCGGTATTCTGGTCGAACTTGGCGTGATCGAGGACACGACAAAAATCTGGTGGGATCTGCGCCCGTCACACCGCTTTCCCACGCTGGAAACACGGATCATGGATGTGCAGCCACGTATGGAACACACACTGTCGCTGGCAGCCTTAGTCCAGGCCCTGACCCGAATGCTGTGCCGCCTGAAGGACCGGAACTTGCGTTGGCGGCACTATGACCAGTTCCTAATCAGTGAAAACCGTTGGCGCGCGCAGCGCTATGGCGTGGGCGAAGGTCTGATTGACTTTGGCGACCGTTCAATAAAACCCATGCCCGAATTGATGGGCGAACTGATGGGAATGCTGGCTGAAGACGCCGAGGCACTGGGCACCATGACCGAGCTGGCGCGTCTGCAGCAAATCGCACAGACCGGCACGTCGGCCACCCGACAGCGCCGCGTCCATGCCGAAGCTGCAGCACGCGGCGATGATCCCGGCAAAGCCGTCGTGCAGCACCTGATCGAAGAATTTCATCACGATCTTTAATGCCCCTGCCGATTGCTGGCCGTGCAAAATTTCTGTAAGAATTCAGAAATAAACAGTCGTTCAATTCATTTGGCAGCGTGGGAGGCAAGCCTTGGATTTCGCACTGACAGAAGAGCAAACCGCAATCTTCGACATGGCGTATGATTTCGGGCAGGACAAGATCGCCCCGAACGCACGCCAGTGGGAGGCTGACGGAACCATCCCCAAAGACCTTTGGCCGCAAATCGGCGAGTTGGGGTTCGGCGGGCTTTATGTCTCGGAAGACGGCGGCGGGTCCGGCCTTACCCGTCTGGACGCGACATTGGTGTTCGAAGCGCTGTCAATGGCTTGCCCTTCCGTCGCGGCCTTTCTGTCGATCCACAACATGTGCGCCAAAATGTTGGACAGTTTCGGAAGCGACGATCTGAAATCCCGCATCATGCCGGATGTGCTAAGCCTCAATACCATCCTCAGCTATTGCCTGACGGAACCCGGATCAGGCTCGGACGCGGCTGCGCTCAAAACCCGCGCCGACCGCACGAATGAGGGTTATACGCTGAACGGCACCAAGGCGTTCATCTCGGGCGGCGGTTATTCTGACGCCTATGTCTGCATGGTGCGCACCGGTCAGGATGGGCCAAAGGGCATTTCAACGGTTTATGTCGAGGACGGCACGCCGGGCCTCAGCTTTGGCGCGCTGGAACAAAAGATGGGTTGGAAAAGCCAGCCGACAGCGCAGGTGCAATTCGATGACTGCCACATCCCGGCCGGAAATCTGGTGGGCACCGAAGGGGATGGGTTTAAATATGCGATGAAAGGTCTGGATGGCGGGCGGCTCAATATCGCCTCTTGTTCCCTGGGGGCTGCCCAGTCCGGGCTCAACATGACCTTGCAATACATGTCTGAACGCAAGGCATTCGGCCAATCGATCGACCAGTTTCAGGCGCTACAATTCCGGCTGGCGGATATGGAGATCGAACTGCAAGCCGCACGTACCTTCCTGCGGCAGGCCGCCTGGAAGTTGGATCAGGGAACGCCCGATGCCACCAAGTTTTGCGCCATGGCCAAGAAATTTGTGACCGAGACTGGATCGAAAGTTGTCGACCAATGCCTGCAATTGCACGGTGGCTATGGTTATCTGGCCGATTATGGCATCGAAAAACTGGTGCGTGATCTGCGCGTTCACCAGATTCTGGAAGGCACCAATGAAATCATGCGGGTCATCGTCGCTCGTCAAATGCTTGCCGAACACTGAGGAACTCATGCCAGACATCGACATCCGCATCACTGGTCGCGCCGGGCGCATCACCCTGACCCGACCAAAGGCCCTGAACGCGATGACCTATGATATGTGCATGGCCATCGACACGGCCCTGCGCAACTGGCGCGAAGATGATGCCGTGGATCTGGTCGTCATGGACGCCGAAGGCGACAAGGCCTTTTGTGCGGGCGGCGATATCGCCGACCTTTACGCGTCAGGCAGCAAGGGGGATTTCGATTTTGGACGTACCTTCTGGCGCGATGAATACCGGCTGAATGCGCTGATCTTCGAATACCCCAAACCGGTCATCAGCTTTCTTCAGGGTTTCACCATGGGCGGTGGCGTGGGCATTGGATGCCATGGCAGCCACCGGATCGTTGGGGAAAGCTCGAAGATTGCTCTGCCGGAATGTTCGATTGGGCTTTTGCCGGATGTGGGCAGCACATTGATGCTGGCGCTGGCCCCCGGTCGTCTAGGCGAATACCTAGGCACAACCGGTCATCGCATGGGCCCCGGAGACGCCGTCTTTGCCGGTTTTGCCGACCACTTCATCCCGATATCGGATTGGTCAGCCTTAATCGAGATGCTCGAGGCTTCGGGTGATGCCGAACTGATTGCAAAACATTCCACGCCGCCGCCCGAAAGCACGTTGGAACAACAGCACTCCGTTATCGAAGCCCTATTCGCCGGGGAAAGCCTGGGCGATGTCCTAAACGCATTGACCCATTCCAACGACGCAATGGCTGCGGACGCGCTGACGCTGATGGGCCGCAATTCGCCGCTGTCGATGGCTTGTACGATCGAAGCGTTGCATCGCCTACGGGGGCCCAGCCTGACGCTGCGCAAGGCGTTGGAACTGGAATACCGCTATACGTTCCGCGCGATGGAGCATGGCGACTTTCTGGAAGGAATTCGCGCCCAGATCATCGACAAGGACCGTAATCCACAATGGCGGTTTGCCGACCAATCCGTACCAGCGGTGGCGGTGTCGAAAATGCTGCAGCCACTGGGCAAAGACATGCTGACATTTGAGGAGGTTTGAGAGATGAAAATCGGGTTTATCGGTCTGGGCAACATGGGCAATCCAATGGCCGCCAATCTGGCAAAAGCCGGGCATGAGGTGACTGGTTTTGACATGGCCGAGGTCAGCGTCTCTGGTGTTGCCATGACCGGTTCGGGTGCCGAAGCTGCCGCAAACGCCGATATCGTCATCACCATGCTGCCAAACGGAAAAATCTTGCGCGCTGTCGGAGATGAGATCATCCCTGCAATGCAATCCGGGTCTGTGTGGATCGATTGTTCAACCGTCGATGTCGACAGCGCCCGCGCCGTCGCGGATCAGGCAAAACAGGCTGGAATTCTGGCGGTAGATGCCCCTGTTTCGGGTGGTATCGGCGGCGCAGCGGCCGGCACTTTGACTTTCATGGCAGGTGGCAGCGATGCCGCATTTGCGAAAGCCGCGCCACTGTTCGATATCATGGGTCAAAAAGCCGTTCATTGCGGTGAATCCGGCGCCGGTCAGGCTGCCAAGATCTGCAATAACATGATCCTCGGTGTCACCATGATTGCCACGTGCGAAGCTTTTGCCCTGGCAGATAAACTGGGCCTGGACAGGCAAAAGATGTTTGATGTGGTCAGCACATCCTCGGGCTATAGCTGGACCATGAACGCCTATTGTCCCGCGCCCGGCGTGGGACCGGAAAGCCCAGCAGACAACAATTACCAACCCGGTTTCGCCGCTGAATTGATGCTGAAAGACCTGCGTCTAAGCCAACAAGCCGCCGAAAGCTCGGATGCCGATACGCCGATGGGTCAGGCCGCAACCGCGCTTTATGAACAGTTCGTTGAGTCTGAGGGCGGATTGGGCATGGACTTCTCTGCCATGCTGCCGCGGTTCGAAAAGCGCGGTCGTAGTTAGGCGCGCTGCGTGGGCGGCTTCTTGCCCACGGGGTTGACCATACAGGAAACAACGGCCATTTGTCCTTAACTACGGCATGTTTGCAGAGGGAAGTTAGATGTCGCGAGTCTTAACTATTTCCACGTCAATACTCGCGCTCGCGCTCAGCGCTGGGCTTGCCGACGCCGGGAACGGCAAGGGGAAAGCCGGGCATTGCCCTCCTGGACTGGCCAAGAAAGCCGTTCCGTGTGTGCCGCCGGGTCAGGTTAAGAACCTCTATCGCACGGGCGACTACATCAACCGCGACTATCGCTGGATCAACGACCCGTATCGCTATGGGCTGAACCGTGGCAGCTACATCCGCGCAGGTGACTATGTCTATCGAGTCGATCCTGATACACGAAAAGTGCTGAACCTTATCGGTGCGGTGGCTGACATCCTTAACTGAGGATCAGCCCCCTATTCCGCAGCAACACGCGCGCCCTCAAGCATCTGCTTCAGATACCGCCCCGTATGGCTGCGTTCCACTGCAGCCACATCCTCGGGCGTGCCGGTCGCGACGATCTCACCACCACCATCGCCACCTTCGGGGCCGATATCAATGATGTGGTCGGCGGTTTTCACAACGTCCAGGTTGTGTTCGATCACCACAACCGTATTGCCCTGATCGACCAGTTCATGCAGCACTTCCAACAGCTTACGGACGTCTTCGAAATGAAGACCGGTGGTTGGCTCGTCCAGGATATACAAAGTCCGCCCGGTTGAACGCTTGGACAACTCCTTTGACAGCTTCACCCGCTGCGCCTCACCACCAGACAGCGTAGTCGCCTGCTGACCGACCTTGATATAGCCAAGCCCGACCCGTGCCAGCGCATCCATCTTGTCGCGGATCGAGGGCACGGCCTTAAAGAACTCCTGCGCATCTTCCACTGTCATATCAAGAACATCGGCGATGGACTTACCCTTGAACTTGATCTCAAGCGTTTCGCGGTTGTAGCGCGCGCCCTTGCAGGTTTCGCAGGTGACGTAAACATCGGGCAGAAAGTGCATCTCGATCTTAATGACGCCGTCACCCTGACAGGCTTCGCACCGGCCACCCTTGACGTTAAAGCTGAACCGACCGGGCTTGTAGCCGCGCGCCTTGGCCTCCGGCAGACCGGCGAACCAGTCGCGGATCGGGGTGAAGGCCCCGGTGTAAGTTGCTGGATTCGAACGTGGAGTTCGCCCGATCGGACGTTGGTCAATATCGATGACCTTGTCCAGATGTTCCAACCCTTTGATCGTCTCACACGGCGCCGGGGTCTGTCGCGCACCGTTCAAACGCATCGAGGCCGTCTTGAACAGCGTTTCAATCGTCAGGGTCGACTTACCGCCCCCCGATACACCGGTCACACAGACGAATTTTCCCAGCGGGAAATCGGCGGTGACGGTCTTGAGGTTGTTCCCGGTCGCTTTGACGACTGAAACCTTCTTCTTGTTCCCCTTACGCCGTTTCGACGGCACCGGGATTTCGCGGGTACCCGCCAGATACTGACCGGTCATCGAGGCCGCGTCAGCCGCGATCTGGTCGGGCGTGCCCTCGCTGACTACTTGCCCGCCATGTACACCGGCGCCGGGGCCGATATCGAAGACATAATCCGCCTCACGGATGGCTTCTTCATCATGTTCGACGACAATCACGGTATTCCCCTGATCGCGCAGGTTCTTGAGCGTTCCCAGCAGACGGTCATTGTCCCGTTGGTGCAGACCAATCGAAGGCTCATCCAGCACATACAGAACCCCGGTCAGACCCGAGCCGATCTGGCTGGCCAGACGAATACGTTGGCTTTCACCCCCGGACAGGGTGCCACTTGAACGGGACAGCGTAAGGTATTCCAAACCCACGTTATTCAGGAAACCCAACCGCTCGCGAATCTCTTTCAGAATCGCCCGCGCAATTTCGTTCTTCTGAACGCTCAGGTGGTTCGGAGCATCCTCGACCCAGGCCAGAGCCTCTTTGATCGACATCTGAACAACCTGTCCCACATGCAGACCTGCGATCTTGACGGCCAAAGCCTCGGGGCGCAGGCGATACCCTTCGCAGGACCCACAGGGGCGGTTGTTCTGGTAGCGTTCGAACTCTTCCCGAATCCAGGCGCTGTCGGTCTCGCGATAACGGCGCTCCATATTGGGAATCACGCCCTCGAAACTGCGAGTGACCTGATACACCCGACCGCCTTCGTCATAACGGAACTGGATCTCCTCATCGCCAGACCCGCGCAAAAACACCTGTTGGACCTTTGGCGGCAGGTCTTTCCAAGGTGTATTCTTGTCGAATTCGAAATGCCGCGCGATGGCTTCGATGGTTTGCAGGAAATAGGGCGACTTTCCTTTGCGCCACGGGGCCAAGGCACCATCATAGAGTTTCAGCGTCTGATCCGGCACCACAAGACGTTCGTCAAAAAACAGTTCGACCCCCAGGCCGTCACAGTCCGGGCAGGCACCAAAAGGCGCATTGAATGAGAACAGGCGCGGTTCAATCTCGGGGATTGTGAAGCCGCTGACCGGGCAGGCAAAATTTTCACTGAATGTAATGCGTTCTGGATCACCTTCGCGCGGGGCGGTTTCCAGAACCGCGATCCCATCGGCCAAATCTAAAGCGGTGCGCAAACTGTCGGCCAGTCGAGTCTCCATCCCTTCGCGCACGACCAGGCGGTCGACCACAACGTCAATGTCGTGGCGGAATTTCTTGTCCAGCGTGGGCGGTTCGTCCAATTCGTAGAACTCGCCATCCACCTTGACGCGCTGAAATCCCTGTTTGCGCAGTTCGAGGAATTCCTTTTTGTATTCCCCCTTGCGGTCCCGCACGATGGGGGCCAGCAGATAGCCGCGCGTGCCCTCCTCCATCGTCATGATGCGGTCGACCATGTCCTGCACCTGCTGTGCTTCGATGGGCTGCCCAGTAGCCGGACTATAGGGTGTCCCTGCGCGCGCAAATAACAGACGCATATAGTCGTAAATCTCGGTCACCGTCCCAACGGTCGAACGCGGATTTTTCGACGTGGTTTTCTGTTCAATCGAAATCGCCGGGGACAGGCCGCTGATATGGTCTACATCCGGCTTTTCCATCATATCCAGGAACTGACGCGCATAAGCCGACAGGCTTTCGACATAGCGACGCTGACCTTCGGCATAAATCGTATCAAACGCCAAAGACGACTTGCCAGAACCCGACAACCCGGTGATCACCACCAGCTGATCGCGCGGGATATCCACGTCAATGCCCTTGAGGTTATGCTCGCGCGCACCGCGCACCTCGATATTTTTCAGCTCAGCCATTTTGGCCCCCAACACACAAGTGTCCTAGAAATAGGCGAGCGGCTCCGAGTCTCCAATAGAAAAGTTAGAACAAAGTGTGAACAATCGGATTATTGCCGACATCTCCTGACAGTATGACCCCGATCCGATGCGTGCCCCGGAAGGGGTTGATTGAATATTCGGTATTTCAGGAAAATGGCGCGGTTGACGGGGCTCGAACCCGCGACCCCCGGCGTGACAGGCCGGTACTCTAACCAACTGAGCTACAACCGCGCATTTAGGGTCTATGTGCGATCCATTAACCCGGATCAAAGGCTGGCAGCGATGGCGCGGTTGACGGGGCTCGAACCCGCGACCCCCGGCGTGACAGGCCGGTACTCTAACCAACTGAGCTACAACCGCCCGCTGCCCGTTCGTTGCTGAACGTTGGGGTGTATTATGGCCACGCCCCGGCATCGTCAAGCGGGGTTTTGAAGTTTTTTTAAAGAAGGCAGAAATTGTTTCCGGGCTTCGCGACACACCTTCTTCGGAACCAGACCTTTCCGAAGCTACCGCAAGACCCCAAACACACTTTATCTAAAATGATTCTTAAACATGGAAATGTCGAAATATCCAAGGATTTTTCCTTCAATCGATTCCATCGAAGTACACTCATAAGTTGTATGTTTTCTAAAAAACCCGAACATAATCCTCGATATATCTGTATCTAGCAAAACGACCTTTTGGGCGGCTTGAAACCCCCGCCATTATTCAGCCACATTGCGTGTGCAAGAGGCGACACTGCCCCCACAAAATCAAAAATACGTGTCGGCAAACTTGCGCAGGCAAGTCTCGAAGTGAAGTATCCCAGCGGATAACAAAATCTCGGGTTACGAGATCGGAAGGAAGCTTAACGCAATCAAAAGTCATGATTTGTGATGACCTATCGGTTGCGTTGTTAATGATGGAAATAGCGGAATGTCAGTTGCAAATCAGAATTACCCGGGCGCCAGCCCAACCGGTCATGAATATGTTGACGGATTGATTTGGGGGACCTCTTGGAACCTTGGCACAAATAACGGAGGACCGGCTGGCACGATTACCTATTCATTCGGGGACTCGTCGGTTCAGGGCTTCGTAGATTTTCTCCCCCATGAAAAACAGGCGTTCCGCCAAGCCCTGGCCGTGATCGAACAATACATCCCGATTGATTTTGTCGAGGTCAATTTCCTATCGCCTCAGGGGACGCCTTATTACGAAAACATCTCGTGGGGTCTAGTTACAACCCAATCCCTTGATGGCGGCCTCGGCGCACACCAAGTGCCCGGAAGCGATCCCATTCTGCAAGGGTTTGGTATCAACACCCTGTTTGGCTGGTTCGCATACGATACTCCTCTGTTCAGCCAATCCGCGCTGGCAAAGGGCGGCGAAGGATTTGCAACCATTGTGCATGAGATCATGCATGGCCTCGGCCTTGCACATCCGCATGACAATGGTGGACAATCAACCGTCTTCGATGGTGTGACACAGGCGTTCGATGACTATGGAACCGATGGTCAGAACCAAGCCGTCTACACGATCATGTCCTATAATTCTGGCTACCCGCAGGTTGTGCCACTGCCTTCGTTCAACTACGGCGGCGTAGCCTCGCCCATGGCACTGGACATCGCCGCTCTTCAAGCGATTTATGGAACCACGTCAAACAATACGGGCAACAACGTCTATTCTTTGAAAGGGTCCAATGCTCCCGGCACCTATTGGGAAGCGATCTGGGATACGGGTGGAACTGATACAATTTCAGCCAGTGGCCTTTGGAAAAGCGTGAGGATCAGCCTGAAGGCAGCTGATCTGGAAGGCCACGATGCTGGGGGAACGCCGTCGCACGCGGCCGGGGTCAGCGGTGGCTTCACGATCGCCAATGGTGTTGTCATTGAAAACGCTGCTGGTGGCCACGCCGGAGACTTCCTTTATGGCAACGACGTTGCAAACCTCATGGTCGGTAATGGTGGCAATGACCTGATTGCAGGCGGAAATGGCAACGACACCATTAAAGGCGGCCAAGGAAACGATTTCTTGATCGGTGGTCAAGGCAACGACACCCTGACCGGCGGCAACGGTTTGGACAATTTCATCATCAAAGACAGCGATGGCAACGACACCATCACAGGTGGCCTTGGGATTGATACCCTCTCGTTCAACGGCTCATCTGCTGCGACCGTGGATCTGTCGGTTACGACCGCTCAGGATACCGGATACGGCATGGATACGATCACCTTGGTCGAAAACGCCGTAGGAACTGCGCAGGACGATCAGCTTACTGGCGATGATCTGGCAAACACCTTTATTGGTAACGATGGAAACGACACGCTTGACGGCCAGAAAGGCGCGGATCTGCTTCAGGGTGGCGTTGGCAAAGATACGATTTCCGGTGGCAATGGTTGGGATACACTGCGTGGTGGCAACGGCTCTGATATCATTGACGGTGGTCTAGGCAATGATGCGATCTTCGGTGGCAAAGGGATCGACACGATCATCGGCGGCGCCGGCGTGGATACGATGACCGGCGGTATCGGAACGGATACGTTTGTTTTTAATGATATCACCGACAGCGGTACCAAAGGGTCTCTGGCCGACAAGATCACGGATTTCACCCAAGGCGAAGACAAGATCGATCTGAGCGGTATCGACGCCAGCACGGTTCTTGTTGGCGATGACGCTTTCGTCTTCAACGGCACGACCCCAATCGGATCGTCCGACGAAGGTGAGATCTATTTCGTCAAGCAGGACAACGCTGGCACGGCATTCGACCAGACCCTGGTTTACGTTGACACAGACAATGACAGTGATCCTGAGATGGTCATCAAGCTATCTGGTCTACACGACCTGACAGCGAACGACTTCATCCTGTAAGGCTGTATGCGAAATCAACAGGCAGCAGGTTTATGCTGCCTGTTTTTTTGTGTCCGCAGCATAGAAATTTTACCCTTTGGGTACCCTTGCAAGCCTGCGGAACACTCTGTATTAGGCGCGCTTATGGGTGATTAGCTCAGTGGTAGAGCGCTTCGTTCACATCGAAGATGTCAGGAGTTCAAATCTCTTATCACCCACCATTCCCCCCTTTGGTAGGCACCACCCAAATTTCCGTGTCTTGACGGATGCTTGCCAGATTTCTCCTGGGCTGCGTATCCTGTTTTGAACGGCCGCATAATTTTGTGGCGCCTTGGGATGGAGTAGGAACGTGGCCAGATTAAAGCGGGATATCGGCCTCGTTGGGCTAACCTTCATCTCGGTTGGTGGAATCATTGGGTCCGGGTGGCTATTCGGTCCGTTGCTGGCGGTGCAACATGCAGGGCCTGCTGCCATCTTTTCATGGATCATTGGCGCCGCGGCCATGTTCATTCTGGCGATCACCTTCGCCGAAATCTCGGCCATGCTGCCGATTCCGGGCGGCATCGCTCGGGTGCCGCAGTTTTCGCACGGCAATATCGTCTCGATGGCGATGGGTTGGACCGCCTGGATCGGCTATAACACCACCGCCCCGATCGAGGTCGAGGCGATGCTGAAATACCTGGCCCCCTACGCCCCGTGGCTCCACACGGCCGAGACCGGCGACCTTACCGGCGCGGGCATCACCGTAGCCTTGTTCTTTATGCTGCTGTTCGTCGCGGTCAACGCGTTAGGCGTCAAGTTCTTCACTCAGGTGAATGCAACGCTGACCTGGGCGAAGATCGCGATTCCAATCGTATTGGCCGCCTTATTGATCGCCAATCGGTTCGACACTCAAAACTTCACCCAACCGGATGGTTTCGCCCCCTATGGGCTGCAAGGCATCATGGCTGCTGTCTCGACCGGAGGCGTTATCTTCTCCTTCATCGGCTTTCGTCATGTGGTTGATATGGCCGGTGAGGTTCGAAACCCCAAATTCGCCATCCCTGCCGCACTGATTCTGTCCATCGTGCTTTGCGCGTTGATCTATGTGGGCTTGCAAATCGCCTTTATCGGTGCGCTCGACTCGAAAATGCTGAGCAACGGTTGGGCCAGCCTGAGTTTCGGCGGTCAGGGCCCGTTGGACGGCGTCATCATATCGGTCGGGTTTGTCTGGTTCCTGAGCGTACTGAACATCGGATCGGTCATCGGTCCGTTCGGCAATGGCCTTGTCTCAACCGGATCAAATGCGCGGATCGCTATGGCTTTAGCAAAAAACGGATTTTTACCGTCGCGCCTGATGATGTTGTCGTCGTTCGGAGTGCCCCTTTGGGCACTGGCACTAAACTTCTTGATCGGCACCTTGTTTCTTTTGACGGTTCCCTTCACCACCGTCATCGCCTTGAATGGCGCCGCCATCGTGCTGTCTTTTGCGGTCGGTCCTATAGCCGTCGTGTGCCTGCGCCATCTGATGCCGGATCGCCCCAGATCCATCCGCATCCCCGCCGTGAAACTGGTTGCGGTCTCGGCCTTCGCCATCGCAACCCTTGTGGTTTATTGGAGTGGTTGGGACACGGTCTGGCGTCTGGGTGTCGCCCTTGCCATCGGAATGGCCCTGCTGCTGGTACGGTTCCGCAACAGGTTGGATGAGATGGACGTGACCGAAGCGCTATGGCTGCTCCCTTATCTGGTGGGTGTCGGCCTGATCTCATATCTCGGACAGTTCGGGGATGGCGCGCTGAAGCAAATCCCGTTTGGGTGGGATATTGCGCTGTGCGTGTTGTTTTCTGCTGTGATCTTTGGGTTGGCAGTACGTTCTGCCCTGCCCCAGGAAAAGTTCCAGGAATACATCGACGAAGAAGAGATTCTGGACCCGAAAAAACCCATCATCGGGTTGTAAAAAGGCGGGGTCTCCCCCGCCTTTGATTTGCTCAATGCGCTGTTGCCGATGGGCTGGCACCTTCGGCCGCCTTGGCTGCTGCTGCGGCGGCCTCTTCTGCGGCTTCATCCCATTCGACAGGCTCAGGCTCGCGGATCAGCGCGTGTTTCAGAACTTCCGAGACATGTGTAACCGGGATGATTTCCAACCCTTCTTTCACGTTGTCCGGAATTTCCGCCAAATCCTTTTCGTTTTCTTCCGGGATCAGAACGGTCTTGATACCACCACGCAGAGCCGCCAGCAGCTTTTCTTTCAAACCACCAATCGGCATCGCGTTACCGCGCAGTGAAACCTCACCCGTCATCGCGATATCCTTGCGCACCGGAATACCGGTCAGCACAGACACGATCGAGGTCACCATCGCCAGACCGGCGCTTGGGCCATCCTTGGGCGTGGCACCATCCGGCACGTGGACGTGAATATCCAACGTGTCGAATTTCGGCGGCTTCACCCCAATCTGAGGCGAGATTGACCGCACATAGGACGAGGCCGCGTCGATGGATTCTTTCATCACATCGCCCAGCTTACCGGTGGTCTTCATCCGACCCTTACCCGGCAGTTTCAGCGCCTCGATATGCAGCAGGTCGCCACCTACGGATGTCCACGCCAGACCGGTGACCACACCGACCTGATCATCCTGTTCGGCCAGACCATAACGGAATTTCGGCACGCCCAGGAATTCATCCAGATTGTCAGGCGTAACAATGACTTCTTCCGCCTCATTCTTGATGATCTTGGTAAGCGATTTCCGCGCCACCTTGGCGATCTCACGCTCAAGGTTCCGCACGCCCGCTTCGCGAGTGTAAGTGCGGATCATCTTTTGCAGCGCCTCATCCGTCAGTTCAAACTCCTTGGCTTTCAGACCATGGTTTTTCACTTGTTTGCTGATCAGGTGCTGCTTGGCGATCTCGCTCTTTTCTTCTTCGGTGTAACCGGCCAGCGGGATGATCTCCATCCGGTCCAGCAGAGGCCCTGGCATGTTGTAACTGTTCGACGTGGTCAGGAACATCACATTGGACAGGTCATATTCGACCTCAAGGTAATGGTCCATGAACGTGCTGTTTTGCTCAGGATCCAACACCTCAAGCATGGCCGAGGCCGGATCGCCACGGAAGTCCTGACCCATTTTGTCGATCTCGTCGAGCAGGATGAGCGGGTTCGTAGTTTTTGCCTTTTTCAGCGCCTGGATGATCTTGCCGGGCATCGAGCCGATATAGGTCCGACGGTGGCCGCGAATCTCGGATTCGTCGCGCACGCCACCCAGCGAGATGCGAATGAACTCGCGCCCCGTTGCCCGTGCAACCGATTTACCCAAGCTGGTCTTACCAACACCCGGAGGACCGACAAGGCACAGGATCGGGCCCTTCAGCTTTTTCGAACGCTGTTGAACTGCCAGATATTCGACGATCCGTTCCTTGACCTTTTCCAGGCCATAGTGATCGGCATCCAGAATGTCCTGCGCCCGGCCCAAATCCTTTTTGACGCGGGATTTGGTGCCCCACGGCAGTGACAGAATCCAGTCCAGATAGTTGCGAACAACGGTGGCCTCAGCCGACATTGGGCTCATGTTGCGCAGCTTTTTCAGCTCGCCTTCAGCCTTTTCACGCGCCTCTTGCGACAGCTTGGTCTCGTTGATCTTGGCTTCCAGCTCAGCGACTTCATTACTGCCGTCCTCGCCGTCGCCAAGCTCCTTCTGAATGGCCTTCATCTGTTCATTCAGATAATACTCGCGCTGCGTCTTCTCCATCTGGGATTTGACGCGCGTCTTGATCTTTTTCTCGACCTGCAGAACCGACATTTCGCCCTGCATCAGACCATAGACCTTCTCAAGCCGCTCGCTAACGCTGAGGGTTTCCAGCAGTTCCTGCTTTTGCTCGACCTCGATACCCAGATGACCTGACACAAGGTCGGCCAGCTTGGCAGGTTCGGCGGTTTCACCAACGGCGGTCAAGGCTTCTTCGGGGATGTTTTTGCGCACTTTTGAGTAGCGCTCGAACTCATCCGCAACGGTGCGCAGAAGCGCCTCGGTCGTGGTGACATCGCCCGGAATTTCGGTCAAATATTCGGCACGAGCCTCGAAAAACTCTTCATTTTCAAGGAACTCGGTGATCTGCACGCGTGCTTGACCTTCGACCAGCACCTTTACGGTACCATCGGGCAGCTTCAGCAACTGCAAAACATTGGCCAGAACACCCGAGCGGTAAATTCCGTCTTCTGCCGGGTCATCATCACCCGGATCAATCTGGCTAGACAGCAAAATCTGTTTGTCGTCCTGCATCACCTCTTCCAGTGCGCGGACGGATTTTTCCCGACCCACGAACAGCGGTACGATCATGTGCGGGAACACCACAATATCGCGCAGCGGAAGTACGGGGTATGAGGAATTAAGGGGCTCTTGCATGCTCAATCCTTATCGTTGGCAAGATGGCTCCGGTCCCTGTTCAGGCAACGCTCGGCCATCTCCTGTCTTGGACGTTAAAGGTGGGGCCTCATCGCCCTTTTTCAACCTTACCGCCATGTATCGCGATTCAGAATGGCCCGAGGTTTAGCGGACTGCAAGGCGTCCAACGAACATATCCACGGAATTTAACAAAACATGCCAACAAGGTTTAGAATGCGTGCGTTAGAACACCCTTTGAACTGCACGAGACAGAAAAAACCCGTGCCCGTCCTCATTTTTGCACTCCAAACCCGTCTTCGAGGAATGGCAAACAAATCCACCGAATTTACCAGTCACACCATATTCGGCCCGATCAAATCCGTCGCGATGACGGTTGAGAGGACGGCACAGCATTTCGACCGGCCCGGTATTTGCCATGAAGAAATCATGCCCCCAATCGGATTGGCAATTAGACGGGCGCGGCATGGCTGGATCACCCCGGCGCTCGATGATGGTGCAGTAGATATCTGCGGCGTTCAGCTCTTGCCCGACCGAGCATTGGATGTTTTCCGACGGAGTTTCAAAAGTCCAGACGTCGGCATAAGCCGACGTCACAATCGCAGATAGAACAAGTAAGAATCCAAATAGGCGAGGCATCGTAACCCCCAACGAAAAACAGAAAATTTCTTGGTTAATCAGTCTGTAGATTACCAAAAAATCAACGTTCTGTCATCAAGGGTTCAGCGCTACAGCGGTTCGATATCGCCTTGCGCGCTCTGTGCGTGAAACTCTGCCTGCCATGCCTCGAATGTTCCGGCTGCAATGGCATCTCGCATGCCCTGCATGATTTCCTGAAAATAATGCAGGTTGTGCCAGGTCAACAGCATGCCCGAGATCATCTCCTTAGACCGGAACACGTGATGAAGGTAGGCCCGCGAATAGTTCGAACAGGCCGGGCAAGAGCATGCCTCATCCAGTGGTCGCGGATCATCGGCGTGACGGGCGTTCTTAATGTTCACAACGCCATAGCGAGTGAACACCTGGCCAGTGCGCCCCGAACGTGAAGGCAAGACGCAGTCCATCATGTCGATGCCACGCGCAACTGCGCCGACGATGTCGTCCGGCTTGCCGACCCCCATCAGATAACGCGGTTTATCGGTGGGCAAGAAGTCAGGCGCATAGTCGAGGCAATCGAACATCGCTTCCTGCCCCTCACCCACAGCCAGACCACCGACTGCGTAACCTTCGAAACCGATGGCTTTCAGGGCCTCAGCGCTTTCTTCGCGCAAGTCCTGTTCCAAACCGCCTTGCATAATGCCGAACAACGCGTGACCAGGGCGATCCCCGAAGGCTTCGCGTGAGCGTTCGGCCCAACGCATCGACAGGCGCATCGACTCGGCGATGCGGTTGCGGTCGGCAGGCAAGGCGGGGCATTCGTCGAAACACATGACAATGTCAGACCCCAGCAAGCGCTGAATCTCCATCGACCGTTCCGGCGTCAGCTCGTGTTTGGATCCATCGACATGGGATTTGAACGTCACGCCCTTTTCGGTCAGCTTGCGCAGACCGGCCAGTGACATGACCTGAAACCCACCCGAGTCCGTCA
Source organism: Ruegeria sp. BA12 (assembly GCF_056539625.1). NCBI lineage: Bacteria > Pseudomonadati > Pseudomonadota > Alphaproteobacteria > Rhodobacterales > Roseobacteraceae > Ruegeria > Ruegeria sp. BA12. The sequence goes on along the minus strand of NZ_JBQFVF010000001.1, from coordinate 833,636 downwards.
GAATGGGTCGGTCCCAGTTCATGAATTTGTGCAACCCACCCAACCGGTCGATACGTTCCGCCGTGGGACGCAGCATCAGGTGATAGGTGTTGCCCAGCAGAATATCCGCCCCGGTCGCCCGCACACTTTCCGGCATCATCGCCTTGACCGTCGCTGCGGTGCCCACTGGCATAAAGGCCGGCGTGCGCACTTCACCCCGCGGCGTGTTAATCACACCGGTTCTGGCCTTGCCATCGGTGGCTTTCAGGTCAAATGAAAAACGCTCGGTCATGGGGGGTGCCTCGGGGTCTCTGAACCGGGCAGCATTTGCCCGATCTGTCGGTCCAATGCAACCCGTCAGGGAAGCGAGGCGACGCGGTCTGTGAACAGATTCACCACCCCTGCCCCATCTACATCCCGACACACACGAACCGGAGGTCGCGAAGGATCGGGACGAGTCGCGCCAACTTCAGCCCCCTCGGTCGCCACGCGCAACCCTGTTTCGACCATATCGAACATTGGTTCATGGGTGCAGGCAATCACAGCCGTCGAGTCGTGTAACCCACATCCCTCTAGCCCGCCAACCTCTTTGTAGAACTTCAAATAGAACCGAGAGATATCGCGCAGGAACCCTCCCATATTCGGTGATCGGCCCGCCAACGCCTCGAAATCCGCGGTTTCATAAAGGGTTTTCAACGTCACATCCAAACCCACCAATACGGTCTGTGGTGGTGCGGCGAATACCTTATCTGCAGCCTGGGCGTCGTGATAGATGTTGGCTTCGGCGAATTGAGTGACGTTCCCGGGGCAGTAAACCGCGCCCCCCATGATCACCAACCGTTTGATATTTGTCGCAAACTGCGGATCCAAACGCATAGCAGCGGCGACATTCGTCAGTGGACCAACTGCGCAAACGACTAACTCGTCCTTATGCTCACGCGCCATATCGACCAAAAACTCAGCTGCTGTCAGCGTATGATTGGCCCCAATCTCTGGAATCTCGGTCACATCGCCAAAACCTTCAGGCCCATGCACATGATCCGAGGGGTCATGACTACTTTGTCCCACTGCAAAGGCCGCACCTTCGGCCACTGGTACTTCCAACCCCAGTTTATCCAGCAAAAACCGCGCATTGCGGCTGGATTGGTGAATGTGTGTGTTACCGAAAACCGTCGTCAGACCGATCAGGTCAATCTCGGGCGCGGCGGCGGCATAAGCGATGGCCATGGCATCGTCGATGCCGGGGTCTGTATCAATGATCAGTTTCATAGCGCCCGATACCGCAAACAAGACGGGATGCAAAGCGGTCACATTCCTGAATTTCCACCCCGCATCCGCAGCTTCAAAGATTTGCATCTGCGACTGTTCACCCCATACCAGAGTTGAAATCGGGCGACTCAATCCCCACATGTATACCATAGTACACAATAAAAGAGGACAGATATGATCGAAGACCAGATTATTGGCTTGCTGACGTCCAATATCATTTACGTGCTGGCGGCGGTGCTGATCGTCGTTGTCATTTTCAAGGGCATTAAAATCGTCCCTCAATCGGAAAAATACGTGGTCGAACGGTTTGGCCGCCTGCATTCGGTGCTTGGCCCCGGCATCAATTTTATCGTTCCTTTTCTGGATGTTGCACGTCACAAGATATCTATCTTGGAACGCCAGCTGCCCAACGCGACCCAAGATGCGATTACCAAAGACAATGTTCTTGTGCAGATCGACACCTCGGTGTTTTATCGCATTCTCGAACCGGAAAAGACGGTGTATCGTATCCGTGATGTAGACGGTGCGATTGCGACAACTGTGGCCGGTATCGTACGGGCGGAAATCGGTAAAATGGACTTGGATGAGGTCCAATCGAACCGCGCACAACTGATCGAACGCATTCAGGAAAGCGTCGAAACCGCCGTGGACGACTGGGGTATCGAAGTGACCCGGGCCGAGATTCTGGACGTGAATTTGGATCAGGCCACCCGCGACGCGATGCTGCAGCAGCTGAACGCGGAACGCGCCCGCCGTGCGCAGGTAACCGAGGCCGAAGGTCAAAAGCGCTCGGTCGAGCTGCAGGCAGATGCCGAACTGTATGCCGCCGAGCAAACCGCCAAGGCGCGCCGCATTCAGGCCGAGGCTGAAGCTTATGCAACCGGCGTGGTCGCCAAGGCCATTCAGGATAACGGCATCGAAGCCGCGCAGTATCAGGTTGCCCTGAAACAGGTCGAGGCTCTGAACGCCCTGGGCAACGGCACCGGTTCGCAAACGATCGTTGTGCCCGCCAATGCGCTGGAGGCCTTTGGCGACGCCTTCAAGATGCTTAAAGGAGGAAAATAATGGCTGATCCCTTCTGGCTGACCTGGTGGCTATGGCTGGCCGGAGCGCTGGCCTTGGGTATCCTTGAGATCGTACTGCCCGGCTTTATCTTTCTGGGCTTTGCGATCGGGGCCGCTGTTACAGGGGTGTTGCTGGTTATCCCCGGTCTCACACCGTCTCTGCCAATCCTTCTGTTGATCTTTGCGGCACTGTCGCTGATCGCCTGGTTGGTGTTGCGCCGGGTGTATTCCCTGCCCCATGGTCAGGTGAAAACCTTCCGGCACGACATTAACGATTAAAAGTTTCTGGCGCCCCTCAGGGGGCGTCATTGCGCCTCTGGACGCTGCCGTTGGCTTTCCCTATATAATTGCTCAGGTAACAGACCCGAGGCACAAATGACTCATCCGAGTGAACACCTAGAAGGCACCCCACTGATTGCACCTTCGAGCGTTGAACACCCCCTATATGACAACGTGGTAGAAGCATGCCGCTCGGTCTTTGATCCTGAAATTCCAGTGAATATCTACGACCTTGGTCTGATCTACACGATTGACATCACTCAAGAAAACGCGGTGAAAATCATCATGACGCTAACCGCACCCGGCTGCCCGGTTGCCGGTGAAATGCCTGGTTGGATCGTCGAAGCGGTAGAGCCCGTCGCGGGCATCAAAGAGGTTGACGTCGAGCTAACATGGGAACCCCCCTGGGGCATGGAAATGATGTCCGACGAAGCGCGACTTGAGCTTGGCTTTATGTAAGCCGGGCAAATATCCCCCTGACATAAAAGCTTTATATTTCTGTCATCACCGCGTTGAAAAACCGTTACCAAAACCTGGTGATAGTTTCCACGTGTCCATGCTTGCACCCCACCAAGCGCTGGCCGGGCCTGTGCTTGCCCCCCCGTTAAAGACCCGGCTTAACGACCAGAACACTAGACCGCTCTTGCCCGAGAGCGGTCTTTTTCATGGCAAAGCACAACTTATTGCACGCCACATTTGGATTTAATTTCCGCCGCTCGTTCATCCAAGGCTTCTACATAATCGCCTGACAACATGGACAATCTCTTGTTTTCGGTTCCTGTTATTAGACCCAAAAGCGCCCCAGCGGGCAGAATTGATACCACACTTTCCACTTGCTGATCCTGCGCATGCTTTTTTTCGGCTGCAATAGCGCGCAAGTCGCCTTCGGCAGTTGCACAATTAACGGGATGCCTTTTTAACTTTGCCTCAGCCAAGGCCGCGCTTGAAAGTAACGGAGACATGGCAACAACTGACGCCAATGTAATGCTTTTGCAGGTAAATTTAATCTTGGTCATTTTGCTTCACCCTATATCTAACTGCCTGAAATTGCCCATGCTCAGCTAAGGTCAGCTTGTTTCAAAACGCAAGAACAATCCCCAAAGTCGCGAATTGTTAGGTAAGAATGGCTGCTATGCCTTGAGCCATTGCCTGGTCGGCACTAAATTGAAGGCTACGCGCGACAACGGAGATCACAATGTTCGGCATTCCCGGCAAACAGGCCGTGACCATGACGCCTAAGGCGGCAGAGCAGATTGCCCGCCTGATGGATACTGGCGGCCATGCGGGCCTGCGCATCGGCATCAAAAAAGGTGGCTGCGCTGGCATGGAATACACGATGGACTATGTCGATCAGCCAGAAACGAACGACGAAGTCGTAGAACAGGATGGCGCGCGGATCATGATTGCACCGATGGCGCAGATGTTCCTGTTTGGAACCGAGATCGACTATGAGGTCTCGCTGCTGGAATCCGGGTTCAAGTTCCGCAATCCAAATGTCGTTGACGCTTGTGGGTGTGGCGAATCGATTAAGTTCGACGAAAAACTGTCTTCTCAATCTTAAGTCCCCCGAAGTTAACGACCCCCTACCTTCGACTGCGGTGGAAGTTGCCGTTTTGATGGCTGCGCTGGAACCGCAATTGTCAGCCCGAGCTGGCGATGCTATCCGGTTCCAGAATTTACGAATTTCAAGGAGATCGGGATATGCGGCGCAAGCTGGCGGCTGGGAATTGGAAGATGAACGGAACCACAGCAGCGCTGAGCGAGTTGGACGCTCTGGCCCGCGCCTTTCCTTCGCCGACGATCGACATTCTGATCTGCCCGCCTGCAACGTTGCTGCACCGTGCCGTCGAAACTGTACGCGAGACCGGTGTCGCCACTGGAGGACAGGACTGTCACGCTGCGCCCTCGGGCGCGCACACGGGTGATATCAGCGCGGATATGCTAGTCGATGCCGGAGCCAATGCCGTCATTCTGGGCCATTCCGAACGTCGCGAAGATCACGGTGAACAGAACGAAACCGTCCGCGCCAAGGCCCGCGCAGCCATGGATGCCGGGTTGAAGGCGATCATTTGCGTCGGCGAAAGTCTGGAACAGCGTGAGGCCGCCAATACGCTGGATATCATCGGCGGCCAATTGTCGGGTTCGATCCCGGATCAGTCGACCGGTGAGAACCTGATCGTCGCTTATGAGCCGATCTGGGCCATCGGCACAGGTAAGGTGCCTACGCTGGAAGAAATCGGAGAGGTTCACGACTTTATCCGCAACCGTCTGGAGCGGCGCTTCGGCGAAGGAGTCGGGCGGTCCGTGCGCCTGTTGTATGGGGGTTCGGTCAAGCCCAACAATGCCGCCGATATCTTTGCCGTGTCGAATGTGGACGGCGCGCTTGTCGGTGGCGCCAGCCTGAAGGCGCAGGACTTCTCGGGCATTATTGATGCGCTGCAAAAGGCCTGAGCGGTAGCTCAGGCCAGTTTCATTGTCACCAGACCTGTCACGATCAGAACCGCCGCGATGATACGCGCGGCATTTACTGTTTCGCCCAACAGCATGATTCCGACAAGAAACGCCCCTACTGCGCCGATGCCGGTCCAGATGACGTAGGCCGTGCCCAAGGGCAGTGTACGCATCGCCATGGCCAGCAAACCGAACGAGCCAACCATGGACACCCCCATGATGGCGGTCGGCCAAAGCCGCGTGAAACCCGCGGATTGCTTCATGGCGACGGCCCACACGATTTCAAGCAGGCCAGCGAACAACAGATAAATCCAGGACATAGGGACACCTCGAAACTCTTCGGGTCGTCCCGTATGATCACCCTAATGGGGAGGTCGTCCTCTGCCACCGATGTGGGAAGGTTGGCCACAACTTCAAGTGGCTGGCAAAGAAAAAGGCCGGGCAGATTGCGCTGCCCGGCCTGAACGAAGGGTTCTCTTCGCTAGTTCGTTATGATTTCCGGCCCCATGAAGGTATTGGGCAGGAAGGTCGATATCCACGGGATATACGTCACCATGATCAGGAAGACGAACAGGACGGCCAGGAACGGCAGCGCCGCCTTCACCACACCCATCATCGGCATGCCCGCCACGCCGGATGTCACGAACAGGTTCAAACCGACTGGGGGCGTGATCATCCCGATCTCCATGTTCACCACCATGATGATGCCCAGATGGATCGGGTCGATGCCCAGCTCAATCGCAATCGGAAAGACCAGTGGTGCAACGATGACCAGTAGACCCGAAGGCTCCATGAACTGACCGCCAATCAGTAGGATCACGTTAACCACGATCAGGAACGTCACCGGCCCCAGACCAGCCGAGAGCATGGCGCTGGCGATGTGCTGTGGCACCTGTTCGTCTGTCAGCACATGCTTCAGGATCAGCGCGTTGGCAATGACGAACAGCAGCGTGACGGTCAGCTTACCGGCCTCGAACAAGGTGTGTTTGGTGTCAGGGTGGAAGAAGGCCGTGATCAGTGCATAGGGTTTCTTGATCAGCGACAGGTTCGCCTGACCCTCTTCCGTGCTAAGTGGCCCCATATCCTTGTAGACAAAGCTAGCAATCAGGAACGCGTAGACGGCCGCCACAGCCGCAGCTTCGGTTGGGGTAAAGATACCGCCATAGATCCCGCCAAGGATGATGACGATCAGGAACAGCCCCCAACCGGCTTCGCGTGCCGAGGTAAAGACCTCGCCCCACCCTTTCCATTCACCTTTCGGCAGGTTCTTGACCTTAGCCATGACATAGATGGTGATCATCAGCATCAGACCGGCCATCAGGCCCGGAATAACACCGGCAAGGAACATACGCCCAACCGAGACTTCAACGGCCGCGGCATACACAACCATCACGATTGACGGTGGGATCAGAATGCCCAGCGTACCCGCGTTACAGATCACACCGGCGGCAAATTCCTTGGAATAACCCACTTGGCGCATCCCTGCGATCACAATCGAGCCGATGGCCACAACAGTCGCCGGAGACGATCCGGACAGCGCCGCGAACAACATACAGGCAAACACGCCCGCGATTGCAAGACCGCCCGGCAAATGGCCCACACAGGCAATCGAAAACCGGATGATCCGCCGCGCTACACCGCCCGTCGTCATGAATGATGACGCGAGGATAAAGAACGGGATCGCCAGCAGTGTGAAATGCCCCTCAAACGCTTCGAACAACGTGCCAGCCACCGAAGCCAGCGAACTGTCGGAATACATAAGAAGGAACAGGGTCGAGCTTAGGCCCAGAGCCACCGCTATCGGAACCCCGATCAGCAGCAGGCCGATGACCATCGAGAAAAGGAATACAACGTCCATCAGTCATGCTCTCCTTGCTGAGCGCGCACTTCTTCGATCTCGTCCTCAACCTCATGGCTGGCGACAATGCGATCGGCCTCGCCCCGCCAAATCTGAATGGCGGCCTGCGTAAAGCGGATCACCAGCAGCAGCATCGACAACGGTAGGATGAAATACGGGACGACTTTAGGCAGTTTCTCGTAGGCCTCGTCGTAGTTGATCATCGCTTCCAGGAATCGCAGCGGCGCGACCATGGGGATATCGTCGACCTCGTAGAAACTCTGACTACGGGCGTCGAAATTGAAACCTGTCGGGAACCAACGGCCCGACGTGGGCGGCAGATCAGCGAATACAGCCCAATAGTCATACGCGCCTTTGAGCATCAGCAGCGAAAACACCAGACAGCACCCCACTGCAACTAACGCCAGAACGCGACGTGGCGCCGGGGCCAGCATATTCAGGATGGCATCCACACCAAGATGCGCGTGCTTTTTCACCGCATATGACGCCCCCAGCAGCACCAGCCAGCCAAAGGTGAACACCGTCAGCTCAAGCGCCCACAGAATGTTGGAATTGAACACGAACCGCGCGATCACATTGGCAAAGGTCACGGCCGTCATCAGGCCCAGCAACAACGCGATCAGGGTTTCTTCGATATGGTCGACCAGCCCGCCTTGGCCGGATTTCGCACCAGACATCTCTTTAGTCCCCGCAAATTTTTTGTGATGAGAGTAATAGCGGGCGGGCCTGTTATGTCGGCCCGCCCGGCCTGCGCGTCAGCAACTCCCCAGCCCCCTGACGCGCGGCCTCAACCAGGATCAGAACCCGGCGTTGATTGCCTGAGCAGCGTCGATCTTGTCCTGACCCACGTCGTCGGCGAACTTGTCCCAAACCGGTTTCATTGCATCGACCCAGGCCTGACGCTGTTCGGGGTTCAGATCACGAATGATTCCACCCGCGTCGGTGATCGAGGCTTTGGCCGCTTCGTTCACAGAAAAGGCTTCTTTGTTCCGGGTCTCGGTAACCTCTGCCAGAATGGTCAGAAACTGTTCACGCACTTCTGGATCAAGGCTGTCCAGCCAATCCACCGAGGTTACGACCAGATAGTCGATAATGCCGTGGTTGGTCTCGGTGATGCCGTCCTGTACCTCAAAGAACTTCTTGCCATAGATGTTCGACCAGGTGTTTTCCTGCCCGTCCACAACGCCCTGTTGCAGCGCGCCGTACACTTCCGAGAAAGCCATTTTCTGCGGGCTGCCGCCGATGGCCTCCATCTGTGCAACCAGCACGTCCGAGGACTGCACGCGGAACTTCAGGCCATCCGCATCCGACGGATCAACCAGCGGTTTGTTGGCCGACATCTGCTTCATGCCATTGTGCCAGAACGCCAGACCTTGCAGGCCACGGCGCTGCATGCTGTCTTTCATTGCCTGACCTTCCGCCGAGGCCTGGAATGCATCGACAGCGTCGATGTTCTTGAACATGAACGGCAGGTCAAACAGGCGAAACTGCTTAGTGAACTTCTCGAATTTCGACAGCGACGGTGCAGCCAATTGCACGTCGCCCTGCAGCATCGCCTCAAGCACTTTGTCGTCGTTATAAAGTGTTGAGTTCGGATAGACCTCAACGCACATCACGCCGTTCATCTCATCATTCACGCGCTGTTCCAGCAGCGATGCCGCGATGCCTTTGGGGTGCTTATCAGTGTTCGTCACATGCGCAAACTTCACAACGATTTCACCATCGTCGCAAGCCGCCATGCCAGTCGTGGCAATTGCGGACAGTGCAATCGCCGTTGCAGCGGTTGTCAGAAATTTCATCAGCCTTTTCCTCCCGGACTTCCTAGATACTCCAATTGGCGCTTGATCAGCGCCGGATGCCGGGAAGTGAACTGAATCAGCAGGTACGGCTCAACGATTTGTTACAATGCGCCACATTCGAATTTTTTCCCTTTTAAATTAGTCTGTTAAATGGTGAACTTTCAATTAACCTATTACGCAACATGACCCGCTGTGTGAAAATCCGCACACGCTTGACGATCGTTGTGCGGATTCTCGCACTTCTCTCGAATCACTTCGAAAGAATCAGGTCTCTCTTGGCTTGATCCAACAGCAGCCCGCACCAGCGGGCTGCACTGCCCAACGCCTTTAACCGCATGATAATGCGGTCAAAGGGGGCGGGAGAACCTGCGACTACCTGCGGTAATCCTCTGGGCGAATCTGATATCTGGCCAGTTTGTCATAGAAGGTTTTGCGCGGCAGCTTCAGCGCCTTTGCCGCCTCTGATGCCTTGCCGTTGTGCCGCCCCAGCGCTGCAATCAGCAATGACCTCTCAACCCGCGCCATCTGTTCGCTCAGCCCCAAGTCGACGGCTTGTGAAACCTCTTCGGGCATCCCCAGAACAAATCGCATCGCCGCAGACATCAAGGATCGCGCGTTCCCAGGCCATTCTCTGACCATGAGCGTGGCGAGGTGATCCGATGTTATCTCGGGTTCCGCAATGCCCGACTGTTCGGCGGCCTGAGCCACATAGTGGCGAAAGATCACCGGTATATCCTCAGGCCGTTCCGCCAAAGACGGAATGCGCACGCGCATCACATCCAAGCGATAGAACAGGTCCGCATGAAACCGCCCCTCAGCAGACAGTGCGGCCAAATCAGCCGTTGTGCCCGCCAAAATACGCGCACCCACGCCCTGCTCGACCAACTCCAGCGCGGCATACTGAGTGGCCTCTGGCATAGCTGAAATCTCATCCAAAAACAGTGATCCCCCCGCGGCATCTTCGCAGACCTGGATCAGCGCCTCAGGCGTCAAACCCGATGACGGCTGTTTCACGAACGAGCCATGAACCTGCGGCGACATCAGATGAACGACCTCGGCCACTTTCGAAATCCCGCTGCCTGCGGGCCCGGTAACCAAAACTTCGGCCCCGGTGGGGGCGACGGTCCGAACACGCTCTCTCAACGCTTCGGCCTGTGCGGATAGACCGAACAGCAACCGCGCGGCCGGATCTCCGCGCATCAGTTCGTTCTTCAAGGCTCGCCGTTCCAAAACCAGAGCGCGAGCAGCAAAAGCCTTATTCAATACCTCAAGCAGGTCCGCAGCCGCACAGGGTTTTTCCAGAAAATCGAAAGCGCCCTGTCCCATGGCCCGCACTGCCATGGGAATATCCCCTTCGCCTGTCAAAAGAACAACCGGCAGTTCCGGGTCGACTTCATTCGCGTAGTTCAAAAGGTGAAACCCGTCCCGCCCCGGCATGCGGATATCCGACACGATCACACCCGGAAAATCATCACGAATGTGGTCCTTGGCCGCCACAAACGACCCCGCCGTGACCGGATGGTATTCTGCTAATTCCAGCGTCTGCGCCAATGCCTCGCGAACGGCGGCGTCATCATCGACCAATAGAACCTTGCGCGTCATGCCACTTTATCTTCCCGGTAATATTCAAGCTCGACCGTAAACATCGCACCTGTTCCGGCGTTGGACCCCCGAATGTTACCGCCAAAACTCTGTACCAGACCATACGAGATCGAAAGGCCAAGACCCATCCCTTCGGACGAACCAACAGCCTTTGTCGAGTAGAACGGCTCGAACAGTTTTTCCGTGTTTTCAATGCCGGGCCCGATATCTCGCACAGTAACAGACAGCTTCTTTCCGTTGTTGATTGCAATTCGAATAAGCCGATCATCCTGCTGGCTCATCGCGTCTGCGGCGTTGTTGATCAGGTTTACAAAGACCTGAACCAGCCGCACTTCCCCGCCCCACGCATATACCGGTGTTTCTGGGGCATGCCATTCCATCGTGACGCTCTCGGCACGCAGGCGCGCTTCGGTCAGCTCCACAGCCGTGTCAATCACCTGCACCAGATCGACCTTGCCCATTGGCTCACTTTCATTGCGGGCAAAAGCGCGCAGGTTTTTGATGATCCGCGCCATCCGGGCGGCCATATCAGAAATGCGTGTCAGGTTTTCGCCAGCCTTTTCTGCGCGGCCTCGCGACAGGAACGCAGCCCCATTGTCAGCAAATTGCCGGATTGCCATCAGAGGCTGATTCAATTCATGACTGATGCCCGCCGACATCTGACCCAGGGCGCTCAGTTTGCCGGCCTGAATAAGCTCTTCCTGCGCGTGTTTCAACGCGGCCTCAGCCTCTTGCCGCTCGTGAACCTCGCGGCGCAAAGCAGTGTTGACCGCCGTCAGAGCATGGGTGCGCTCGGCGACGCGAATCTCAAGTTCCGAATTGGCCTCGGCCAGGGTACGCCTGCGCTCGGTCGCCAGAAAAAGCAGGGCGCCAAAGGCCAGGCAGATCGCCGCAACTGTAGCCGCCTGCAAACCGGCCAGACGCCGTGCGGGGGCCACATCCATGACCACTTCGCCCGTCATACCGATCACCGGCAAATCCCGACTGAGATGTAAGGCGCGCTGCGGCAAGTATGGCCCCCACCCTAGCTGCCATAACTCGAACGAACCAAGGCGGGTTTCGGAAAACACAACCCTTTCACCGCTCGGAGGGATCAATCCCAATTGCCCCTCTGTGCGTTGCCAAAACAACAATTCAGATCGGTTGGAAATGAACACCAAGCCGGTGCGATCAACAAAGTATACGGCTTCGGTGCTACCGCGCCAGGTCTGCTCGATACCCTCGACATCGGCGATGACGATCAAAGCGCCTAAGACCTTACCATTCGGTGCAAAGTCCGGCGCAGCGTAGGTGAAAATCCGGCTTCCCATCTTGGGCAGGACGCCGTGGGAACTGCCCAATGCGCCTTGCATCGCACGTTCGAACGCAGGTTGACCCGAAACATTGCCGCCTACAACGTCATGCGCTGCCGCCAATACGCGCCCCGAAGCATCAGCATACAAAACATCGACAGCCGCAGTTTTGTCAGCAACCTCCAGCAACAAGGCACGGGCAACAGCCAAATCCACAGGATTGTTCAGGTTGCGCAATTCAGGGTGCCCTGACATTAGAACGGCCAGCTCCTGATACACCTGCAACTGAGTACTGAGCCGATCTGCAGCCAATTCGAGATCCGCTTCGGCCTTTTCACTCAGCTGCGACAGCGCCTGCCGATACCCATAAGACCAAACCCCGGCGGACAACAGCCCGACGACACACAGAAAACCCAAGATCAACCAAACCCTTTGCATGACTTAGGGTCTTGCATTCGACGGACCACATGGCAAGTCTGCCGAGCATGAAGACGGTGTTCCAATCCCCGGTCGAACCGGATTTTGTTCAAAACCCCTATCAGTTCTATGACGCCGTTCGTGCGCATGGGGACCTTGTATATTGGGAGGATTACCAGAAGGTCGCAGCAGTTTCGCACCGGGCTGTACAGGCCTTCCTGAAAGATCGCCGCTTTGGTCGGGAGGTTCCCACCGAACTGCAACGCCCTGGGCCCGACCACTTGGCGCCCTGGTTGATGACCGAGGCGCATTCCCTGCTTGAGGCTGAACCACCCCGCCACACGCGGCTGCGCGCGCTGGTCATGCGCGCCTTTACGTCGCGTGGGATTGTCGCGTTGGAACCTTCCATCCAAGACCTCAGCCACAGCTTGATCGACCAATTCCCCGGCACGCCTTTCAACCTGCTGGACGCGTTTTGCACGCAGGTTCCCGTGATCACCATCTGCCGTCTTCTGGGTGTACCCGAAGAAATGTCGCCGGATCTGTTACGATGGTCGCATGCCATGGTGGCAATGTATCAGGCCAGCCGGACACGCCAGACCGAGGACAAAGCCGCAGACGCCGCGCGTGATTTTACACTTTTCCTCACTGACTATATCGAACAGCGCCGGACCGATCCCCAGGACGATCTGATCACCCGCTTGATCGCGGCCGAGGAAGAGGGTGAAAAGCTTTCGCACGATGAACTGGTCGCCACCTGCATATTGCTGCTGAATGCGGGGCATGAGGCGACGGTTCATTCATTGGGCAACGGTGTGAAAACGGTTCTGCAACTAGGATTTGATCCCCGAACTTGTGATCCGGACAGGTTGGTCGAGGAAATCCTGCGTTACGATCCGCCCCTGCATATGTTCACCCGCTATGCGTATGAAGATGTTGAGGTTTTCGGCCACGACTTCAAACGTGGAGAAGAGGTTGCCCTGCTACTGGGTGCCGCAAACCGCGACCCTTTGATCTGGAGCGATCCGGGGCGCTTTGACCCCTCGCGCCCGATTGTCACCAATACCAGTTTCGGTGGCGGTTTGCATTTCTGCGTCGGTGCCCCGCTGGCCCGGTTAGAGATGCGAATTGCGTTACAAGCGTTGTTCGACCGATGCCCAGAGCTGCGCTTGGTCGACGAACCGGGTTATTCGAATACCTATCATTTCCACGGGCTGACCCGGTTGATGGTTCAGCTCTAAGCGGCTTTAGCTTTCGATCAGCGCATTCAGCGGCAGCATTGTGGTGGATTTGATCTCTTCCATCGACAGCAAGGCGGTCACGTTATGCACGCGCACCTCGGAAATTAGGGTCTGATAGAAGACGTCATAGGCCCGCGCGTTTTTGACCCGCACCTTCAGGATATAATCAATGTCACCGGCCAGTCGGTGTGCCTCTTGCACTTCGGGCCGGTCACGCAGGGCCTTGAGGAACTTGCGCTGCCATTCTGCCTCATGTTCAGAGGTTCGGATCAGAACGAAGAATGTGGCCTCAAACCCCAGCGCTTCGGCGTCCAGCAAAACGGTCTGCTGACCGATGACTCCGGCCCCTTTCAGCTTGCGGATTCGATTCCAGACGGGGGTCTTGGAGCTGCCGACACGGGCGGCTATTTCATCCAGCGATTGGCTGGCATCGCGCTGTAGCTCGGCCAAAATTTTCCGATCCGTGTCATCTATCCGCACCGACATTCCAATTTTCCCTTTGTTTCGAAACCAGCGTCCCAATTGGCGATGCCAGAAGAACATTTGTCCTTATTTGGTCGCCCATATGGCGCAATACCGGGAATATTTCCTATATTGCAGATCAAGTCAAACCAAGCGGAACAGAACATGCAGTTTACGCATTCATATGATGGCACAGGGCACGTCGACTTTGTCGGCGCAGGTCCGGGCGATCCGGAATTGCTGACGCTCAAGGCGCTGAAAGCCTTCGCGCGCGCTGACGTCGTACTGCATGACCGCCTGATCAGCGCCGAGGTTCTGGAACTGGCTGGAAAGACCGCTGTTCTGGTCGATGTAGGCAAGGCCGGGTTTGGTCCGTCATGGAAGCAGGAAGACATTGATGCCCTGCTTGTGGATTACGCTCTGAAAGGTCAGCGCGTGGTACGGTTGAAGTCTGGCGATCCGACCGTTTTCGGGCGCCTGGATGAAGAGATCGAAGCGGTTCAGGCCGCAGGCATCACCTGGCAAATCGTGCCTGGCATCACTGCTGCGTCGGCAGCCGTCGCCGGGATTGGTCAAAGCCTGACCCGCCGTGGCCGCAACTCGTCCGTGCGCATCCTGACCGGCCATGACATGAAAGGATTTGCCGATCACGACTGGGCCGCGCTGGCACGTGCTGGTTCCGTTGCGGCGATCTATATGGGTAAGAAATCCGCCCGCTTCATTCAGGGCCGCCTGATCATGCACGGTGCCGACCGGGACACGCCGGTGACGCTGGTCGAAAATGCCTCGCGCCCCGATCAACGCATTCTGGCCACCAATCTGGACCAACTGCCCAATGACCTGGCCGCCGCTGAAATGGACGGCCCCGCCCTGACCTTTTATGGCCTCGCCCCGCGCCAAGCGGCCCAGGCCCTGACCGAATTCAAGAAGGAGCACGCCTGATGGCCCGCGCTTTTACCCCCAAAGTAGTGACCGCCAACGATCTGTTGGAAGGTGACGTTATTTACCTGACCGAAGACGACCGCTGGTCGCGTGATCTGCGCGAAGCGGAACTGATCACAGACGAAGCACATGCGCAGGTTCGCTTGCTGGATGCCCAACGCCAGGCCAACAAGATTGTCGGTGCTTATCTGGCGGATGCCGTCGCTGGCGCAACCGGCCCCGAACCCACCCATTTCCGCGAGGATTTCCGCCGTACCGGCCCGTCAAACTATGCCCACGGCAAGCAGGAAACAGCAACGCAGCCCCGGGCCTAACCTCTGGCCTACTCTCTCCCCTTCAAGGCCCCTCGGTATCGGGGCTGCAACTAAGGACAGCTAGACATGTATCGCTACTCCGAATTTGACCACGATTTTCTGGCAGAGCGTAACGCACAGTTCCGCGCCCAGGTCGAGCGCCGCATTGACGGTTCGCTGACCGAAGATGAATTCAAGCCCTTGCGCCTGATGAACGGCCTGTATCTGCAGTTGCACGCCTATATGCTGCGCGTCGCGATCCCTTACGGCACGCTGTCCAGTGCGCAAATGCGCCAGCTGGCTCTGCTGGCCGAGAAATGGGACAAGGGCTATGGCCATTTCACCACCCGCCAGAACATTCAGTACAACTGGCCGAAACTGAACGACGTTCCGGATATGCTGGACGCGCTGGCCGAGGTTGGCATGCATGCCATCCAGACCTCGGGCAACACCATCCGCAACGTGACAGCCGACCATTTTGCCGGCGCCGCGGCTGATGAGGTCGCCGATCCACGCCCCTATGCCGAACTTCTGCGCCAGTGGTCCACCGACCACCCGGAATTCCAATTCATGCCGCGTAAGTTCAAGATTGCCATCACCGGCTCGGAAGAGGACCGCGCCGTGATCAAGGCGCATGACATTGGCCTGCAACTGGTCGAGCGCGACGGTATTCTGGGTGCCCGCGTCATCGTGGGCGGTGGTTTGGGCCGCACGCCGATGATTGGCAAGGAACTATCCGAATTCGTCGCCTTTGACGACCTATTGGCGTATCTCGAAGCCACCGTTTCCGTCTGGAACCAGATCGGCCGCCGTGACAACAAGTACAAGGCGCGCATCAAGATCACCGTACATGAGCACGGCATTGACGCAATTCGCGCGAAGGTTAACGAGCGCTTCCTGCAGGTTCGCTCGCAGTTCAAAGGGGCCGATATGGCCCTGCTGGAGGAAATCAAGGGCCACTTCGCCCCGCCTGCCTTCCGCGAAGGTTCGGTTGCGTCGTTTGAAAGCGCCTATACCAACGATCCGGTTTTCCGCTCGTGGGTCGACACCAACATCGCGCCGCACAAGAACGCGGATCATGCGATTGTTACGATCTCAATCAAAAAACACGGCGCGACACCGGGTGACGCGACTGCCGAGCAGATGCGCGTGATGGCTGATCTGGCCGAAGAGTTTGCCTATGACGAGCTGCGCATCAGCCATGAGCAGAACGTGATCCTGCCGCACGTCCACAAGTCGGACCTGCCCGCGATCCACGCGAAGCTGAAAGAGTACGAGCTGGCGACCGCCAACATCGGCCTGATCAGCGACATCATCGCCTGCCCTGGCATGGACTACTGCGCCCTGGCGACAGCGCGCTCAATCCCTGTTGCCCAGGAAATCGCGACACGCTTTGATGACCTCAAGCTTGAGCATGATATCGGCCACCTGAAGATCAAGATCTCGGGCTGCATCAACGCCTGTGGTCACCACCACGTTGGTCATATCGGTATTCTGGGTCTAGACCGTGCAGGCGTCGAAAACTACCAGATCACTCTGGGTGGTGACGGCACCGAGAACGCGGCCATCGGCGATCGCACGGGTCCCGGCTTTGCCTATGACGAAATCGTGCCTGCCGTGGAACGCATCGTTGACACGTATCTTGAGCAACGCGAAAGCGCAGAGGAAGAATTCCTGCAAACCTATCGCCGGGTAGGCATGGCACCATTCAAGGCTGCCCTCTACCCCGAGGCGCAGGCCAATGCCGCTTGACCTAATCCAGACGGAACTGGGTAAAGATCGTGCTGAACTGACCGAACAGGTCGAAGCACTGAACGCCCAGTTCCGCCATCACAGCGCTCATGATGTGATGCACGGCGCGATTGAAGAGATCGACGAGCTTGCTCTGGTCTCAAGCTTTGGGGCTGAATCGGTTGTGCTGCTGCATATGGCGGCTGTGGTGAACAAGGCCACACCGGTTTTGTTTGTGAATACGCAAATGCTGTTTACCGAAACGCTGGAATACCAGCAGGAGGTGAGCGAGCGTTTGGGCCTGTCGAATGTCCGCATCATTCGGGCCGAGGACGAAGACCTTGAGCGTGACGACCCATACGGTGCTTTGCGGCTGAACGACATGGATGCGTGCTGCAACCTGCGCAAGACCTTCCCGCTGCAAAAGGCACTGGCGGGATTCGACGGCTGGATTACCGGGCGCAAACGGTTCCAGTCCGGCTCGCGGTCCGCCCTGGATTTCTTTGAGGTCGAGGACGGAACCGGTCGGATCAAGGTCAACCCGCTGGCCCATTGGGCGCCCGAAGATGTGCGCGCCTATATGGAAGAGAACAACCTGCCCCGGCATCCGCTGGTGGCCAAAGGATACCCTTCGATCGGTTGTGCGCCCTGCACCTCGCCGGTCAAAGAGGGCGAAGATCCCCGCGCCGGACGTTGGCGCGATCAGAACAAGGAAGAATGCGGCATCCATTTTGTCGATGGTAAGATGGTGCGCGCAGGAGAGAAAACATGAACGTAATCGTAACGGATACGGGGTTCGCCCCCGATGACTGGACCGATGGCTTTGTCACACTGGAAGATGCGGCCAATGACGTGGTCGCACTTGACGTGGCCTCGGATACGGACCCGGATGAGTTGTTTGACCGCCTAGGCAACGCCAAAATGGTGCGTGTGGATTTTCCATCCTCGGCCGATGGTCGCGGCTTCACCATTGCTCGCGTCCTGCGCCTGAAGGGCTACACCGGGCGCTTGCGTGCCAAGGGCCATGTGCTGGCCGACCAATATGCGATGGCCCGCCGCAGTGGCTTTGACGAGGTCGAGATTGATCACGCGCTTGCCAACCGCCAGACGGAAGATCAGTGGCTGGCCCGCGCTAACTGGAAAGATCACCACTATCAGGACCGCCTGCGCGGCTGAGATCGCAATCGCCAGCTTGTGACTAAAGGGGGCAAACTGTCCCCTTTTCCTGCCTTGAAACAACGTTTAAACGGAGATGCCGGTCACGCTGACCGACAGTGAAACCATGACAGAGATGAAGCCCGTGACCGAAGCAACCGCCGTGAAGGCCCCCGTTCTGCCGGACGCCCAGACCGTAACCGACGTCAAACACTGGACCGACAGCCTGTTCTCGTTCAAGGTGTCGCGCCCTGCCTCGCTGCGGTTCCGCTCGGGTGAGTTCGTTATGATCGGCCTGTTGGGCGACAACGGCAAGCCGCTGTTGCGCGCATATTCCATCGCCTCGCCATCTTGGGACGAAGAGTTGGAGTTCTACTCGATCAAGGTGCAGGACGGCCCGCTGACTTCGAAACTGCAGCACATCAAACCGGGTGACCAGATCATCCTGCGGCCCAAACCCGTTGGCACGCTGGTCCATGACGCCCTGCTGCCTGGCAAACGCCTGTGGTTCTTCGCCACTGGCACCGGCTTTGCGCCCTTCGCCTCGTTGCTGCGCGAGCCGCAGACCTATGAGGATTATGACGAGGTCATCATCACTCATACCTGCCGCGAAGTGGCGGAACTGGAATATGGCCGTCAACTGATTGACAGCATCCGTCAGGACGAGATGCTGGCCGAATTGATGGGTGAAGGCTTTGCCGACAAGATTCGCTATTACCCCACCACGACCCGCGAAGAGAGCCCCAAGATGGGCCGCATCACCAACCTGCTGAAGGACGGGACCGTGTTTTCCGATCTGGGCATCGAAGGCGGCATCAACCCTGACACCGACCGTGCCATGGTCTGCGGTTCGCTGGCCTTCAACTTGGACATCAAGGCGATCCTGGAAGAGTTCGGCCTGCGCGAAGGCGCCAATTCCGAACCCAAGGAATTCGTGATCGAAAAGGCCTTTGTGGGCTGATCTTCTGTCGCGGGCCGCTGGAATTACTGTGGCTCGCGCATAAACCCGCTGCAAACCTGTGAATTTCAGCCATTTCCGCGCGGATGGCGCTTGAAACGGGCCGCGCAGCAGTCTAAATTTCGGGCTCGAAATTCTGCAATCATCAAAGGAATGAACCAATAGCTCGCAGACCTCACAACGCGCCGCCGCAGCGAGACACCGGCCCGCGCGTCAATGATAAGATCCGTGCCCCCGAAATTCGCCTGATTGGCGCCGAAGGTGAAAACGTCGGGGTGGTTCATCCCGCCAAAGCAATGCAAATGGCCGCCGATGTCGGACTTGATTTGGTTGAAATCTCGCCCAATGCGAACCCGCCTGTCTGCAAGATCATGGATTTCGGCAAGTTCAAGTACGAACAGCAGAAACGCGAAAGCGAAGCACGCAAAAAGCAAAAAATCATCGAGGTGAAAGAGGTCAAATTCCGACCCAACACCGACACGCATGATTATGATGTGAAAATGCGCAACGTGTTCAAGTTTCTTGAAAACGGCGACAAGGTCAAAGTCACCCTGCGTTTCCGTGGTCGTGAGATGGCGCACCAGAACCTGGGCCGTGAGTTGTTGGAACGCGTGGCCGAAGACGTCAAGGATCTGGGCAAGATCGAAAACATGCCCAAAATGGAAGGCCGTCAGATGATCATGATGATCGGGCCTCTGCCACAGAAATAAAGTTCTCACAGAATGAATGATTAATGCCCCCTTTTCATAAGGGGGCTTTTTTCATTTCAAGCGCGCTGTCCCATACCGCTAGATCACGGACGCAATAGCCTTGCTCAGCTTGCTGACCATCTCATCAATCTGCGCGTCTTCGATGATGAAGGGCGGTGCCAACAGGATGTGATCCCCCAGCTGCCCATCGCGTGTGCCAGACATGGGATAGCAGATCAGGCCTTCGACCAGCGCGGCCTTTTTGATCTTGCCAGCCACCCCAAGCGCGGGGTCAAGCGGTGCCTTGGTGTCACGATCCGCCACCAGTTCAATGCCCCGGAACAATCCCCGACCCCGGATATCTCCGACATTCGGATGCTGGCCCAAAGCAGCCTCAAGTTTGGATTGGACCCTTTGACCCATGACCGCCACCCGAGCAGGCAGATCGCGTTGTGTCATTTCGCGGACAACTGCCAGGGCTGCCGCTGTCGCGACCGGATGGCCGATATAGGTGTGGCCGTGCTGAAAAAAACCAGACCCATTGCGGATCGCATCAAAAATCTGTGTGGTACACATCATCGCGCCGATGGGTTGGTATCCAGCGCCCAACCCTTTGGCGATGCATAGAATATCCGGGGCAACCCCATCGTGATCACAGGCAAACAGATGCCCGGTCCGACCCATGCCGCACATCACCTCATCCAAGATCAATAACACACCATACTGGTCACAGATTTCGCGGATGCGTTTGAAATACCCTTCAACCGCTGGCACCGCCCCCAAGGTTGCGCCAACAACCGGCTCGGCCATGAACGCCATCACGGTATCAGGGCCCAGCCGCAGGATCTCGGCTTCAAGCTCATTGGCCACGCGCTGACCGTAGTCAAAGCTGCTCTCGCCGTCGGGTTTCTCGGCGTATTCATAGCAGGGCGCGATATGAGTCATCTCGATCAGCATCGGTGCGAACTGCGCCCGCCGCCACGCGTTGCCTCCGGCTGACAAAGCCCCCAGAGTGTTCCCGTGATAGCTCTGCCGCCTGGCAATTACATGTCGCCGCTCAGGCTGGCCAATTTCCAAATAGTACTGCCGCGCCAGCTTGATCGCAGCCTCGGTCGCCTCGGATCCACCCGACACGAAATACACCCGGTCCAAGTCACCCGGAGCATGCTCGACCAGCAAATCCGCCAACGTTTCGGCCGGTTCCGAGGTCATGAACCCGGTATGCGCAAAGGCGATCTGCTCGACCTGTTCCTGCACTGCCCCGATGACGGATGGGTTGGAATGCCCCAGACACGACACCGCAGCATCACCACAATCCAGATAGCGGCGGCCCTGCGCATCAATCAGGTAACACCCGTCCCCACCAGCCGCGATCGGCAGCTCTGATTTTGTATGGCGTGGAAATACGTGACTCATTTGACTGCCCTTTCCAGCTTGTCAACAAGCGCCGACACCGACGCGGCATTGTCTTGCCACAGGGTCCCGCTCTCATCCGTCAGGCTGTTTTCAAACCCGACGCGAACGTCCCCGCCCTGCCCAGCAGCGTATGCCAGACAGGCATGTTCATGCGCGCCAAAGGCACACACCATCCATGGCGACGACCCTTTGGGAAATCTGTCCAGGTCCTGCGGGGTAGATTGCTGGCCGGCCGTATAGCGCCCCAGAACAAAAATACACTCCGCCTGATTTTCACGCACAATTCCGGCCTTTTGCCATTGCGCCAGCAAGTCGGCATCGTCAGCATCGTACAGAATATGCTGCACCCGCGTCCCCTGCGCGGCACACAGGCCGTAAACCCGATCAGCCAATTCAGGCGAGCGCGCAATCTCCCGTATGGAAATCGACGCCCAATCCGGGCACACCTGCTCCAGACACGCAAACTGGGCGACCACATCGAACACGCCCGCGGCCTCGGTCGTGATTTGCAGATCCAGCCCGGGTACACTCTGACGCAGCGCGGCCATCGTTTCCCGGTATTGACCAGCGTCCAGAGAATGCTGCCCCTCCGCATCCCTGATATGCAGATGCAATCCGTTCGCGCCCGCTGCAAAACAGGCGCGTGCGGTCTGGATGATCTGATCAGTGGATACCGGCAATTCCGGGTGATCCGACACCCCACGCCGCGCGCCATTTGGGGCGACAAGAACATAGGGCCGACCAACAGTTTGGATTTTTGATTGCGAGTCCGACATGCACATTCCTCGGCTAATACTTGCCCTATCTAATCTGCCAAAAATTGTTTTTTACTTGCTAATTGCATAACATTTGTTTTTTTACAGCTATGAACAGCACACCAACCCAGATTATCGACCATCTGCGTCAAGAGATTGAACAGATGCCAGCTGCCCTGCAAGCTGCTGCCAAATACATCATCGACTACCCCGGAGACTTCGGTCTTGATCCGATTCGTACCACAGCCACCCGGATCGGCGTCAGCTCGAATGTTCTGGTTCGATTGGCGCAACGCATGGGTTTCGATGGTTTCGAGGCCTTCCGCACCCCATTCCGCGATGCTCTGGTCACCGACAGGGAAAGCGATTTGGGACAAGATTGGTTGAGCGCCCTGCAGTCCGAGGATACCTTTGGCTCCTACCAAGCCAAACTGGCACAGAACGAACAGAACGTCGTCACACGGTCGCTGCGCCTCATGAAACCCGATAAAGTGCGCGAGGCCATCCAGTACATGACCAGGTCTCGCCGGTGTTTCGTGACGGCCACGCGTGCCAGCTATGCGCTGGCATATTATTTTTCCTATACAGGACGCATGGCGCATCCGGGCATTCAACTGGTGCCGCGCCATGTGGGATCCGCAACTGACGACCTATTGGATGCGGACCAACAGGATTGCCTGATCGCCATCACTGTTCATCCCTACTCGGCAGATACAATCCAATCGATGCGAATTGCGAAGCAACAGGGGCTGCGCCTGATCCTAATCTCGGACAGCGACGTGATTGCACCAGGTGTCGAGCCTGATGTTGCCTTCACCGTCAGCACCCGCGCCTTGCACCCGTTTTCCTGTTTCACAGGCGCAATGGCCGTTCTGGAATGCCTGCTGGGTCACCTGTTTGACGTCGGAGGTGACGCGGCCCACCGACGGCTGGAAGCCTATCAAAAAGCCCGCGAAGACACCGGCGCGTATTGGCAGCCCTCAAAACCTCCAAGACTACGCCGTACGTAAAAAGCCCCGACTTGCGGCCGGGGCTTCAAGGGTTTTCTACCATTCACATACAGGCTTCGACAGCCCGTTTTGTCATGACACCAACAAGATGCGCGCGGTATTCTTTGCTACCATGCAGATCACCGATCATGTTTGCCGGATTGATACGTAGATCCATCAGAGCATCGGCCCTGAACTCTTTGTTCAAAGCTTCCTCCGCTTCGGACCAACGGAAGACACCGTCTTCACTGGCGCCGGTCACAGCAACGCGCACCCCATCCGCAAAACGTGCAAGGTAGACACCTACCAGTGCAAACCGCGACGCAGGCTGCAGGAACTTCTGGTAGCTCGCCGCCTGTGGCACCGGGAACCGGACTGTGGTGATGATCTCACCTTCATCCAGTGCGGTCGAGAACATCCCTTCAAAGAAATCATCCGCCGCAATCTGGCGCGTATTGGTGATAATTGTCGCGCCCGACCCCAAAACGCCCGCCGGATAGCAAGCTGCTGGATCGTTATTGGCAACCGAACCGCCAATGGTGCCGCGATTGCGCACCGCGGGGTCACCAATCTGACCAGCCAACGCCGCCAGTGCAGGATAGCTGCCCGCCGCCTCTGCCGCGACGGTTGCATGTGTTGTCGCTCCCCCAATCGACACCGAGCCGTCGTCGTCAACACATACACCCTTCATCTCGGCAATCCCGCTCAGCGAGACCAAAGCGGAAGGTGCCGCCAGCCGTTGTTTCAGCGTCGGAATCAGTGTTTGCCCGCCTCCTAGGGCTTGGGCATCCTCAACCGCCAGAGCAGCAACCGCATCCGCAATGGTCGAGGGTTTCTCAAACTCGAAATTGTACATTTCGTCTTCCTTTCCGAAAGGCGCGGAACCGCCCTTCATCTGGCTGTAATTATTTCGGAGAGCGCGAGGGGCAGCCCCTCGCACCCCAAACCACTCAGCTGTTCATCGCCGCCCAAACGCGCGATGGGCTCATTGGCATGTCGATGTGATCCACCGCCTTTCCACCCGAGTTCAGCGCATCCAGCACCGCGTTCACCACTGCGGGTGGTGAACCGATCGCGCCAGCCTCACCACAGCCTTTGACACCCAGCGGGTTGTGCGTGCAGGGCGTTTGGCTGGAGTGGTCGACCGCATAGAACGGAACATCATCGGCACGCGGCATGGCGTAATCCATGTAGGAGGCGCTCAGCAGCTGGCCGTTCTCGTCATATGCGCAGTTCTCTAACAGCGCTTGGCCAATGCCCTGACCGATACCACCGTGCACCTGGCCATCCACAATCATCGGGTTGACGATGTTGCCGAAATCGTCCGCGGCAGTGAACTTTTCGATGCTGACCTGTCCAGTTTCCGGGTCGACCTCAACTTCACAGGCATAGGCCCCTGCGGGGAAAGTAAAGTTGGCCGGATCATAGAACGCGGTTTCCTCCAGTCCCGGTTCGACCTCCAACGGGTAATTGTGCGGAACATAAGCCGTGAGGGTCACATCTCCCCAAGCAACCGATTTATCGGTTCCTGCGACACTAAACTGACCGTCCTTGAGTTCGATATCAGCCTCGGACGCCTCAAGCAAATGTGCAGCTATCCGTTTGGCTTTATCGATTACTTTCTCGGTTGCTTTGACCATGGCAGAGCCGCAGACCGCCAGCGATCGGGATCCATAGGTTCCCATGCCAAACGGAATCTTGGAGGTATCGCCATGCACGATCTCAACCATCGACTCGTCAATGCCGATCATGTCAGCCACAACCTGCGGAAAGGCGGTTTCATGCCCTTGCCCATGGCTGTGCGCTCCTACCATTACGCTGATCGAGCCGGTGGCGTTCACCCGCACCGTCGCCGCATCATAAAGACCCGCACGAGCGCCAAGCATGCCAACGATGTTCGAAGGCGCGATACCGCAGGCTTCAATATAGCAGTTGATGCCCAAACCTCGCAGCTTGCCCTTCGCCTCACTTTCTGCTCGTCGCGCAGCAAACCCTGCCAGATCAGCTGCGGATTCAAGCTTGTCCATCGTCCCGTTATAGTCCCCGGTGTCATAGGTCAGCGCCACCGGCGTGTCATAAGGGAACTGGGTGACAAAGTTCTGACGGCGCAGGGCAATCGGATCGACGCCCAACTCGCGCGCGGCCTTGTCCACGACACGCTCCAGTTGGAATGTCGCCTCGGGCCGCCCTGCTCCTCGGTACGCATCCACCGGCACCGTATTGGTGAACATCGCCTTCACGTTCACCTGAATAACCGGCGTCTTGTAATTGCCCGCCATCAGCGTGCCGTGCAGCCATGTTGGAACCGAGCTTGAGAACGTCGACAGATAAGCGCCCAGATTGGCAAAGGTGTTGGTGCGCAGACCGACAAAGTTGTTATCTGCATCAAGCGCCAGCTCGATGGTGCTGACGTGATCGCGGCCATGGGCGTCCGACATAAAAGCCTCGGACCGGCTGGACGACCATTTGACCGCACGGTTGCAGGCCTTGGCGGCGAAGGTGCAGAACGCCTCTTCGGCATAATGGAAAATCTTGGTGCCAAAGCCGCCGCCGACATCCGGGGCCACAACGCGCACCTTATGTTCGGGCAAGCCCAGAACAAATGCACACATCAGCAATCGGATCACATGCGGGTTTTGTGACGTTGTGTACAGCGTGTATTCATCCGTGCCGCGCTTATATTCGGCTACGGCCACGCGCGGCTCCATCGGGTTCGCCACCAGACGGTTGTTCACAAGATCCAACGTGGTCACATGCGCCGCATTGGCGAAAACCTCGTTTACCTTGGCATCATCTGCCTCACCCAACTGCCAGTCATAGCAGATGTTGTTCTTCAGATCGTCATGAACCAGCGTCGCGCCATCCTGCGCGGCGGCTTTCATATCCATGACGGCAGGCAATTCCTCGATGTCGACGTCAATCGCCTCGGCGGCATCACGTGCCTGTTCAAGACTGTCAGCGACAACCGCCGCAATCGGGTCGCCCACATGGCGTACCTTGCCTTGCGCCAGAATGGGGTGCGGCGGCTCTTGCATAGGCGCGCCATGCTTGTCGGTGACTTCCCAGCCGCAGGGCATTCCCCCCACACCTTCGAAATCTTTACCGGTGAATACCTTGACCACGCCGGGCATACCCTCGGCGGCCGAGGTGTCGACGCTTTTGATCCGTCCATGCGCGATGTCGGAACGCAAAAAATGTACATAGGCCTGGCCGGCCACGTTAATATCGTCGGTATAATTGCCGTCTCCGGTCAGAAAGCGCACGTCTTCGCGGCGCTTGGAACTGGCTCCGATGCCACTGTCTTTGGGCATTGCTTGTTCTCCTCCCATTAACGGATGCTTATGCACCCTTTGTCATCCCACGGGCGTCTCGCTTACGCCCGCAGCGGCATCATTCGGCAGCGATGCTGCTGACGTCCTGGCCTGACGCGGCCATGATCGCCTTAACGATGTTGTGGTATCCGGTGCAGCGGCACAGGTTGCCTTCCAGATACTTGCGGATTTCAGCTTCGGTCGGGCGCGGATTGTCTTTCAGCAACGCAGCCGTACTCATCACCATGCCTGGCGTACAGAAACCGCATTGCAACCCGTGATGATCCTGAAAGGCCTGTTGGATAGTGTTGAGCGAACCATCGTCGTTGGCCTGCCCTTCAATCGTGCCGACATCTGCGCCGTCAGCTTCTAGCGCCAGCATGTTGCAGGATTTGACCGCCTCGCCATTCACATGGACCACACACGCGCCGCATTGTGCAGTGTCGCATCCTACATGCGTTCCGGTCAGTGACAGATGATCGCGCAGAAAACTGGACAGCAATGTCCGGCCCTCGACATCACCGCTCACGGATTTTCCGTTCACGGTCATTGAGACCTGTGTCATTCGCTCCTCCCAAAATGAAACTCCCTGGCCCGAGTTAAACACGGGAATTTTTGTTTGAGAACAAAAATATTTAGCGATTTGTCCAGGCGGTCATTTGGGTAGCCTTCATAAGTATTACGTTGACTCAGAAAGGCAAATTATCGCCGCGATGCCCGCGGTTGCGGCCGCGTCGGAATCTCTTTAAGCAACCCACCCACGCCCATTGCGGCAATGTCTGTTCCGGTCGTGTTGATCCCGCAGGCGACACGGGACAGCACCCAATCGGCCCCGTTCAACGCTGGTGACCGCGCGCATCCCGGCAACCCGATCACCGGTCGCGATCCAAGCGAGCCAAGAAATAGCAGATTGCCCGGATCGACCGGCATGCCGAACCGATCCACTTGCCCACCTGCAGCCCGCACCGCCTGAGGGGCGACATCAGCCACATCCGAGGTGGCCGACCCGGTCAGGATCATCGCTACCTGGCCTTGTATCTCAGAGACAGCTTGCGCAATCGCATCCGTCTGGTGCGGGACGATGCGGACATCGGTCATCTCCATCCCCAGTGCCTCGACCCGGCCCCGGATTGCGGCAATGCCTTTTTCATTCGAAGGCCCGCCGGGAATGTCGGTCACCACCAGCCCGGCTTTTTTGTAAACTGGTGTGGCAAGGCGGATGGCACCCTTTGCCACGTGTGAGGCTTCAAGAACATCCGCGCTTGGAACGGCATAGGATATGACTTTGATCGTCGCGACCATACCTCCGGCGCCCATCTGCTGATGTTGCGGCACGGTGGCAACTGTGATCATTGGGTTGACCTGATTGAACGCCTCAAGCGCTTCGACTTTTAGAACCACAACACCCGGCCCGTCCGCTATCAGATTCACGCGCCCGGTGAACGGTTGGGTCACCCTGAGCGCGGCAGCTTTCGGATCGGGCGCCAGGGCATCGGCCAGCATCCCAGCGGCCTTGTCCTCATGACAATCTCCGGGCTCCAGCCGGGCGACCGTGACGGCCTCATACCCAGCGGCGGCCAGTTGTTCCTGATGCTCGGGCGTCAGAACGATCCCTTTGCGCAGCTTGGCGTCCTGGACCTGCACGGAATGCGCAAGGATGGCTCCGGCAGCTTGATCGACGGGAACGGAGCCGAACTTCACGCTTTGCCTCGCAGCACGGCTGTCATTTGCGCCAAAATGGCCACGGCGATTTCCGAAGGCCCCGCAGCCCCGATATCCAACCCGATGGGGCCATGAATGCGGGCGATCTGTGCGTCGTTAAAGCCGGCCTCTTTCATCCGTGCCACCCGCTTGGCATGAGTTCGGGTAGATCCCAGGGCGCCGATATAGAACACGCCCGCCTGCAAAGCTGATTCCAAGGCTGGATCGTCCAGCTTTGGGTCATGGGTCAACAGCACCACCGCCGTGCGCGCATCCAAGCCCAGTTTGGCCACCGCCTCATCCGGCCAATCGGTCAATATCTTCTCACCCGGAAATCGTGCGTCCGAGGCAAAGGCGTCGCGAGGATCGATGATAGCCGGGTCATACCCGGCGATCCGCGCCATCGGCACTAACGCCTGCGCGATATGTACTGCGCCAACAATGATAAGCCGCAGCGGGGGATTATGGACCGCGACGAATGTTTGGCCATCTTCCTCAAACCCCGAACGGTCCATACGCAACCGGTCTGCATAAGCGTTGCGGCGCAGGGCTCGATGACCGGTTTCGATGTTCACTTCGTATGCCACGGGGTCACGCCCGGCACGCGCATTAACCAGCTCACGCAGCATAGGTTCGGGCAGCACGCTGCCCACCGGCTCGACCAGAACCCGGATAGTACCACCACAGGCCAGACCCACGGCAAAGGCGTCCTCGTCGCTGACGCCGAATTCCAACAGGCGCGCTTCGCCTTCGTCGATCGCCTCCAGCGCCTCGACCACAACTGCGCCTTCGACACAACCGCCCGAGACCGAGCCTTCGATCCGTCCATCCGCACCTATGACCAGTTGCGCGCCAACACGGCGCGGGGCACTGCCCCAGGTTTCCACCACTGTGGCCAGGGCTGTGGGCTGCCCTTCACTGAACCAGCGCAAGGCCGTTTCCGGGCTATTGTCGAATCTGTCCATTAACACTCTCCGCCAGCGTTCTGACCCAACATAGGCAGGTTTCGCCATATGAAAAGGAAACCCGGTCATCAACTCTGTGCGTGAGTTCGAAGTTCGGAACCTTCGGCGCAATTTAGCCCGGATACCGGCCATAACCGCAAGGGATTGATTGTCACGGAGCCTGATTCTAGCTTACACGCGCGACTAGTGCATTCTAGTATGCGCATATTTTATTTTCGCAAGGGAGACAGAGACTTGAAACGCATTTTTACACTCGGAACAGCAATCGCCCTGTTGGCTTCAACCGCCGCAAGCGCGGACACATTCCTGCGTTATGGCGAAGTTGAAGGGTGGAAGGTCTTCATCGACCAAGAAAAGAAATCCTGCCTGATCGAGGCCGTAGATAGCGCTGAAAACGTGGTGCAGATGGGGCTGACCGAAGATCGTGGCGTAGGCTATGTGGGCGTATTCACCAAAGCCAAGACCGACATCAAGCGTGGCGAAAAAGAAGCCGTGGCGATTCTGCTGGGCGACAACGTTTATGTCGGCGAAGCCACCGGCATGAAGGGTAACATTACCAAGGGCTATTCTGGCGGCTATGTTCTGTCAGATGATCCCCAATTCGCTGAGGATATCGCAAAACAAAAGGTCATGATCGTGTTCCCGGAAAAGGAATTCGCCTTCACCGTTGATTTGACCGGCACCTACAAGGCCATGGAAATGGCGCGTAAGTGCAACGAAGAACAGCTGGGCTAAGGGTCAGCCGGAAAGCGCGGTCATCAGCCGCGCTTTCTCACCCATATCATCAGGCTTTGAGATTGCGGCGGCTAGGTCTTCCAGTGACGCAATTGAATGACCGGCGCGGAAACTGTCCACATGCGGCAGCATGGCCACCACGCCCTGCGCCTTGGGCATGAACCCATCCCAACGCAACAGAGGATTAAGCCAGATCAGGCGGCGAGACGACAGATGAAGCCGTTCCACCTCTCGACCCAAGGCGTCGGGGTCACCGCGATCCAGCCCGTCTGAGATCAGCAAAACCACCGCCCCCTGCCCCATAACCCTGCGCGACCAATCGCGGTTGAACGCGTGCAGGCATTCTCCGATCCGGGTTCCGCCCTCCCAGTCTTGCGCTTCGGCACCAGCCGCAGCAAGTGCTGCATCCACATCGCGTTGTTGCAAATGACGGGTGATGTTGGTCAGGCGTGTGCCAAAGGTAAAGGCATGCACCTTGGCCCATCCCGCCCCCTTGGTGTTCGAAACAGAGTGCAGGAAGTGCAAGATAAGCCGGCTGTATTGGCTCATCGATCCCGAAATATCACACAGCACCACAAGGTTGGGCCAACGCGGCTTGGGCTTTAGGCGGGCGATATCGCGCAGTTCTCCGCCTTGACGCATGGCCGCTCGTAAGGTCCGCGCACGGTCAATCCGGTGCCCCAGATGGCTGGCTTGCCCACGGCGAGATTCGATCGGCTTTACGGGCAAAGCCAATCGCGCCAGCATGCGTTTGGCCTGCGCGATCTCGGCAGTACTCATCTGTTCGAAATCCAGGCTGCGCAACAATTCCTCGGTCGACGCGGTTTTTGAGGCGTCGATCTCCAGCTCTGTTTCGCCCTCGCCCTCATCAACGTCTGGCGGGTCACGTTCGACTCCGTCCAACAACGCCTCAGCCGCACGCTTTTCGGCGGCGTCGGCCTTGCGTTCCTCTTGCACGCCACGGATCGCGGGCAACATCAAGGACATCATATGTTCAAGATACCGCGGGTCGCGCCAATACAGACGAAAGACCTGCGCGAACACCATGCGATGTTCGGGGCGGTTCACGAAACAAGCGTGCAAAGTCCAGTAGAAATCCTGTTTCTCTGTAAATCCTGCTGCCTGAACGGCACGTATGGCATCAACCACCCGACCTGTCCCGATGGGCAAACCGGCCTTGCGTAAGGCTCGCGCAAAATGAGTGATGTTTTGCGCCAGCTTTGGATCGTCGGGGATATCAAGCGGCAGTTGTTCGGCCATCAGGCCAATTCCAAATCAGCTTTCGCCTGATCCAAAATCCGCTTAGCCTCGGACCCCTGCAGCTTTTGAATGTCGTCTTGGTATTTCAGGATCGCGCCCAGCGTGTCGCCGATCACTTCGGGGCTTAGGTTGATCACGTCCAGCGCCAGCAAGCATTTGGCCCAGTCTACCGTCTCGGCCACGCCGGGTTTCTTGAACAAATCCTCGGTGCGCAGACGTTGGACAAAAGCAACGACCTCACGGCTGAGCGCCTCGGCCGCTTCGGGGGCTCTGGTGTGAAGGATTTCGATCTCACGGTCGAAATCGGGATAGTCGACCCAGTGATATAAGCAACGCCGTTTCAGCGCGTCATGCACTTCGCGCGTGCGGTTTGAGGTCACGATCACGATCGGTGGCTCGGGCGCTTTGACAGTACCCAGTTCGGGAATGGTGACCTGAAAATCGCTGAGCGCTTCAAGCAAAAAGGCCTCAAAGGGTTCGTCGGTTCGGTCCAGTTCGTCAATCAGCAGGACCGGCGCACCATTTTCGTCCGGGCGCATGGCCTGCAGCAATGGGCGCTCGACAAGGTACTCATCCGAGAACAACTCAGACTGCAAGGTCCCGCGATCTGCCCCGCCCGCCGCCTCGGCCGTGCGGATCGCCACCATCTGTGCCGGGAAATTCCATTCGTACACAGCCGAGGACGCATCCAACCCCTCGTAACACTGCAACCGGATCAGGCGTCGGTTCAGTCCGGCGGCCATTGCCTTGGCGATTTCGGTTTTTCCGACCCCGGCCTCACCTTCCAGAAACAACGGCCGGCCCAATTTTAGCGACAGAAACACAACCGTAGCCAAGGCCCGCCCGCAGACATAGCCCTGCGCGCCCAGCATTTTTTGAACGGCGTCGATGGAATCCGGCTGTGTCATGTCAATCTTCTCCTTCGCCTCAACTGGTCATGGCTGTGTTCAAGCGTCAAAGCCATAGTCTTTCCAGACATACGGTGATCTGAGTCGTTGACAAGGTCTTTTCCGGCGGCGGGCTCTGTGCTAGCCGGTGCGCCATGACCGATAGCATCACGATCCGCCGCCCCGACGACTGGCATCTGCACTTGCGCGACGGCGCTATGCTGCAGGCCGTCTTGCCCGAAACCGCGCGACATTTTGCCCGTGCCATCATCATGCCGAACTTGGTGCCGCCGGTCGTGCGCGGCGATCAGGCCGCCGCTTATCGCGACCGTATCCTGGCTGCCCTGCCCGATGGCATGAGCTTTGAGCCGCTGATGACGCTTTATTTGACCGAAGAAACCGATGCCGAGGACGTGGCCGCCGCGCATGCCAGCGGGTTGGTCAAAGCGGTCAAACTGTATCCGGCGGGCGCCACGACCAACTCAGCCTCGGGCGTGCAGGATTTCGACAATGTCCGCTCGGTGTTGGAAAAGATGGCCGAGATCGGACTGCCCTTGTGCGTCCATGGCGAGGTCACCGACCCCGAGGTCGACATCTTCGAC
Organism: Ruegeria sp. BA12; assembly: GCF_056539625.1. Lineage (NCBI taxonomy): Bacteria > Pseudomonadati > Pseudomonadota > Alphaproteobacteria > Rhodobacterales > Roseobacteraceae > Ruegeria > Ruegeria sp. BA12. The sequence continues at coordinate 801,534 of NZ_JBQFVF010000001.1, read as the reverse complement.
CGTGAGGCCGTGTTCATCGACCGTATTCTGGATCCGATCCGCAAGGCGACACCCGGACTGCGCGTGGTGATGGAACACATCACGACCAAAGACGGTGTGGATTATGTGAAATCGAACGACGCTGATCTGGGCGCGACCATCACGGCACACCACCTGATCATCAACCGCAACCACATTCTCGTCGGTGGGATCAAACCGCACTACTACTGCTTGCCTGTCGCCAAGCGAGAGGAACACCGACTGGCGCTGCTGGCCGCTGCGACCTCGGGCGATGCGCGGTATTTCCTGGGCACCGACAGCGCGCCGCATACGGATGCCAACAAGGAAATGGCCTGCGGTTGTGCCGGCTGTTTCACCGCGACAAACACAATGTCGCTGGTGGCCGAGATGTTCGAATCCAAAGGTGCGCTGGACAAGCTGGAAGGCTTCGTCTCGCTCAACGGGCCTGCGTTCTACCGCCTACCGGTGAACGAAGACACCATTACCCTGACCAAAGGCGCCCCCGTGGAATACCCGGACAAAATCGAGACCGAGGACGGCCCCGTGACGGTGTTTGAGCCGGGCTTCGCTTTGCACTGGCGCGTGGTTTAACCCGCCAGCATCCGTGCCAAATCGCGGGCGCGACCGCCGGTGCGCAGCATCGACCAGATCGCGTCCGCCTCTTCGCCACCGATCAGCTTGCCTGCCTTACCGCGCACGCGGTCTTCGCGATCAGACAGGGTCATCGGTGCCATCAGATCATGCGTTGCCTCAAGCTGCGCACCGTCACGGCGCAGCAGGGTCAGATGCGCCTGCGTTTCCGTCAGGGTCTCATCCGCCTCAACCGCGATCCTGTCGCGTAAGGATATCAGTCGCGGGTCAGCACAGACCTTTTCCGAATAGCTGCCCGGCAAGGCCGTATCATGGCCAAGCGCCTGCATGGCGATCACGGTGCGATATGAAAACTTCGCCCCCAGCCCGGTCGTCGGAGACATCTGGTTACAAACGCTCATCCAGCGCGGGTGGGTCTTGATCTTGATCTCGGTCACTTCGGGTTCGGCGATATCCAGATCACGCGCGGCCTCAAGCGCGGCGTGTAGGCCGTGGCAACAGGCATGGAACTTATGGCTGACTGTTTCGAACAGCCATTCATCGCCCAACCCATCTAAAGCGGTTTGCGCATCCGCCTGGCCGCTATGGGTCGTACCAAACCCATACTGACCTTCCAAAGCGTTCATGTTCGGCGTGAAGCCTTTAGCGATCAGCAACGCTGCCTCGACCCCGGCCGAGGCCGCAAGCCCTGCATTATAGGGCTTTCCCATTGTTCCGAATTGCGTCTTGAGGCCAGCCGCGCGGGTGGCCGTCAACCCAAGCGTTTTTTGCATCTGATCCGCGTTGAAGCCAAGGATGCGCCCTGCCGCAACGGCCGCACCGAACGCGCCTGCCGTAGCGGTTTGGTGAAACCCCGCCTGATAGTGATCCCTTCCAAGCCACAGCCCTACACGGATCGAAACCTCCATCCCCACCAGCGCGGCTTCGAGGAAATCGACTAGGATGCGGTCATCCCATTCACTCAGCGCCAGCGCGGCGGGCAGAATCGCAACAGAAGGGTGACCGATATGGGCAAAGTGCGTGTCATCGTAATCCAACGCATGCGACACGGTGCCATTGACCAATGCCGCCCCACGCAACGGCGCCGCCTCACCGCCAAAAAGATGCGCCTGCGCGGCGCCCTCTTCGCCTAACACAAGGTCACGCACCGTTTTAGAGACACGCTCATAAACCCCGGCCCGACCTACAGCAATCCAGTCTAATACAGACAAAGACGTGACGACTCGCGTTTGCATTGTCGTCTCGACGGGTCCGGCAGCAAACCCTGCAAGTGATGTGGAAAAATCGCTCATGGGCGCAGTCTAGCGTGCGCCGTATGCGGGTAAAGACCTAGCCGTACAAATCCGCAGCACGGGTTTCGAACGCCTGCACGATCCGGTGCATGGCCTCGTTGAACACAACACCGATGATACCTTGCAGGATGGCGTTCTTGAATTCAAAATCCACATGGAAGGACACGTTGCAGCCCCCCTGAGGCGCGTCTGCGAACTGCCAATCGGATTTCATGTATTTGAACGGGCCGTCCAGATATTCCGTGTCGATCTTCATCTGATCAGGAAACAGCGTCACCCGGCTGCCAAACCTTTCACGGAAAACTTTGAACGAGATGATCAGGTCCGCCTCCATCACCTGCGCCTCACCCGCGGCATAGGTCCGGCGAATACGGGCCGCGGCACACCAGGGTAGAAATTCGGGATACTTCGCCACGTCCGCGATCAGGTCGTACATCTGCTGCGCCGTATACGGCAGGTGGCGGGTTTCCGAATGAGTAGGCATGGCGTCCAGTATTAACAGGTGACAATGGCGCGTGATTTCGTATGTTGCGCGCCAAAGATCAAGGGGGCAGCGATGAGCGACCGTGCATATGTGATAGATGAGATGATCTCGGCGAAGGCCATCGCCGCCCGGATCGAGGAGTTGTGTCGCGAAATCAGCACTGAATACAAAGACACCGACAAGCTGGTCGTGGTCGGCCTGTTGCGCGGCAGTTTCGTCTTTATCGCCGACCTAGTGCGCGAGCTGGACCTGCCGATCGAGGTGGATTTCCTTGAAGCGTCATCCTATGGCGATTCAATGGAAAGTAGTCGAGAAGTTCGCATTCTTAAGGACTTGCGTGGCGCTATCGAAGGGCGCGACGTTCTGGTCGTCGAGGATATCGTCGATACAGGTCACACGCTGAACCACGTCACCCATTTGCTGCAAAGCCGTAAACCCGCGCGACTGAGATCTATCGCTCTGCTAGACAAACCCAGCCGGCGCGAGGTAGATTTCCGATCCGACTGGATCGGGTTCGAGATTCCGGATGAATTTGTTGTGGGTTATGGAATCGACTACGCGCAGCGCAATCGTAACCTGCCGTTCATCGGCAAGGTTCGCTTTACCGAGGATTGATCGGGCCCAGTACCTGTTGAATGGCGGCTACGAAAATCCCGGTACCGACCGGGATCAGCGCATCCGGGAAATCGTAGTCTGGGTTGTGCAGTTGCGGGTGGCCCACTCCTGAGCCCAGCCAGAACATAGCAGCTTTGGCGTCTTTGCCGAACTGCCCAAAATCTTCCGAGAACTTCTGCGGGTAAGCCGTCACTTCACAAGGTACATCCGTTTCAGAGCAAGATCGGCTTAGGATATCGACGGCGTCAGACGCGTTCACGCAGGCTTCGAAGACGTCTTCATAGGTGATCTCGTATCTAAGCCCTTGATCCAACGCCGCTTGCGCAACCAGCGCCTCGGCCTCTACGATCAGGCTTTGCATCCGCGCATCAGCGACGGTGCGCAATGTCACCCACAGCTCGGCCCGGCCCGGCGCCACGCCAAAGGTCGGTTCACCAAGATTGACATGCGTCACGGTCGTCAGCGCGAAATCGGCGTCCAGCGAACCGCCATTTCCCAGCCGTGCCATTTGCGGCATCAACGCGGCCAGTGCCCCCGCCGGTGAGACTCCATCCTGCGGCGCCGCCGCATGCGAGGTCTTGCCCGTCAGAACAACCTTCATCCCGCGAGACGCGCAGTTCGCTGGTCCTTCGCACAGCTGCACATCACCCAATGGTAACCCTGGCAGATTGTGCAGGGAAAACACATAATCCGGCGCTACCTCGGGAAACTTGGGATCGGTGCGATAGGCAATGGCCCCCTGCCCGGTTTCCTCAGCGGGTTGGAAAATCAAAACCACCCGACCCATTTGAGGACGAATCTGGTTCAGATGGTCTGCGACACCCAGAACCATCACCATATGCCCGTCATGCCCACACAGATGTCCCTTGCCTAGAATGCGCGAGGCATAGGCTGCGCTGGACAGCTCTTGAATAGGCAAACCATCAAGCTCGCATCGAATGGCAACTGTCGGCCCGGCCTGCCCGCTGTCGAACACACCCGCCACGCCGTGCCCACCGATTCCCGTCAAAACCTGATCTGCGCCACGGGCACGCAATTCGTCCGCGATCCGAGCGGCCGTCAACTCTTCTTGGCCCGAAAGTTCCGGGGATTGGTGCAGTTCGTGACGCAGGCGGGTAAGCTGCGCGAGTGTGTCAGGTGTCACCCTTGCTCCAGCTTCTTCTGGCGTGCATCGCGCAGGCGGGCAAAATCGTCGCCCGCGTGGTAGGACGACCGGGTCAGAGGCGTTGCCGACACCATCAGGAAGCCCTTGCCAAAGGCTGCTTTCTCATAAGATGCGAACTCTTCCGGCGTGACAAAGCGGTCGACGCCATGGTGTTTCGGCGTGGGCTGCAGATATTGGCCGATGGTCAGGAAATCGATGTCAGCGGCGCGCATGTCATCCATGACTTGCCGGACCTGCTGTTCGTCTTCGCCCAGACCAACCATGATGCCCGATTTGGTGAAAATCGAAGGGTCCATTTCTTTGACCCGCTGCAACAGGCGCAGCGAATGGAAATAGCGCGCACCGGGGCGTACTTCGGGATACAGACCCGGGACGGTTTCAAGGTTGTGGTTGAACACGTCCGGCTTGGCTTCGACGACAACTTCCAGAACCGAGGGGTCACACTTCAGAAAATCTGGCGTCAAAATCTCGATCGTTGTCTTAGGCGAACGGTGCCGTACGGCGCGAATAGTCTGCGCGAAATGCTCCGCCCCGCCGTCGGTCAGGTCATCGCGGTCCACAGACGTTATGACCACGTGGTTCAGCCCCAGTTTCTGCACGGCGTGTGCCACGCGTCCGGGCTCAAACGCGTCCAGATCATCTGGGCGGCCGGTGGCAATGTTGCAGAATGTACAGCCGCGGGTACAGATCTCGCCCATGATCATCATGGTGGCGTGGCCCTGGCTCCAGCATTCGCCCACGTTCGGACACCCGGCCTCTTCGCAGACAGTAACCAGATTGTTCTCGCGCATGATTTTGTGAGTTTCGGCATAGCCCTTACCACCGGGTGCCTTTACGCGAATCCACTTCGGCTTTTTCGGTTGCGCATTGTCCTGACGATGCGCCTTTTCGGGATGACGTTGTTCGGGGATCTTCAGATCACGCACGGTTTGCTTTCCTGACTTTGGGTCATTTTGCTTCGACATAATATAAACAGCAGCGGTTAGCTACGCCACCCATGCATAGCTGCCATAACAGCGCACTATGCAATTGCAGAAGAGCACCCAGCAAATCCCGACAAAGTTTCATTGAAAACAGCACGCTTTGAGGGCTTCACAAGAATTCGCGTTCGCAGCAACAATCACGTTGAAGCCAATTTAGAACTGTTTTAAATCTTCGGCAGTTTACAGATGAATCACAGGAAATTGAGCATGAAATCCGGTACTAAACTGCCTGACGTAACCTTTCACACCCGCGTCCGTGACGAGGCTGTCGAAGGCCCCAACCCGTTCCGTTGGGAAGACAAGACCACTGCAGATTACTTTGCCGGTAAACGGGTGATCCTGTTCTCGTTGCCCGGCGCATTCACCCCTACCTGTTCGACCTACCAACTGCCCGGTTTTGAAAACGGTTATGCCGAATTCAAGGAAAAAGGCATCGACGACATCTTTTGCATGTCAGTGAATGACAGCTTTGTCATGAACAAATGGGCACAGGACCAAGGTCTGGAAAACGTCAAGGTCATTCCAGACGGATCTGGAGAGTTCACTCGCAAGATGGGCATGCTGGTCGACAAGGACAATCTGGGTTTTGGCATGCGCTCGTGGCGCTATGCCGCCATCGTCAATGACGGTGTGGTTGAGGCATGGTTCGAAGAGCCCGGCCTGATGGATAACTGCCCTGAAGACCCCTATGGCGTGTCGTCCCCGGACAACCTTAAAAAACACCTGAACGAAGCCAAAGAACCCGCACTGGCCTAAGCTTCGCGCTAAATCAAAGCAAAGGCCCGCCCATGGCGGGTCTTTTCATTTCAGGCGCGTGTTGCGGTGACGATGCCTTCTCCGACTTGGCGGATGACCTGAGCCAGACCGTCGAACCAATCCTCGCCCACAGTCGATGCACGCCGGACCAGACCAACCGTCCGCGCCGGTTGCGGCGTGCCAAAGCGCAGCAGTTTCAATCCGGGAACAGCGTCAGATTCCGCGCGCGCGGCCAGTTCGGGCATGAGAGTCAGACCAAACCCCTCAGCCACCAATCGTGACAACGTCGCAAGCGATGACGCACCCATATTGATCAGGCCGCTGCTTCGATCCCGACCGCAGACCTCAAGCGCCTGATCGGTCAGACAGTGACCGTCATCAAGCAACATCAGTTGCGCGGTCTGCAGGTCCAGCGGCCGTAATGCTTCGGGATTGGGGACCATGCCCTTCAAGCGCGCTGAACTGCCAGCCAACAGGAAGCGATCCTGAAACAGAGGCAGCTCAAACAACTCACTCCCACCGGCGGGCAAAGCCATGACGCCGGCGTCGATTTCCCCGGCGCGCAGCATAGTCAGCAAACGCTCTGTTCTGGCTTCGCGCACCTGCACGCGCAACGACACATCGGACGATCGCAACCCAGCCAGCACACCCGGCAGTAAATACGGCGCGATCGTTGGGATGATCCCGATCGCCAACGACCTGTGCCCCCCAGAGCGATCCTTGGCAAACTGATCTAACCTGTCCGCCGCTCCAAGAACCTGACGCGCATGATCCAGCACGTCGCGCCCTAGCGGGGTCAGCAGAATATCACGCGCCTGACGTTCGAAAAGCGGACCGCCCAAACTGTCCTCTAACGCCTTGATCTGCACGGACAAGGCGGGCTGAGACACGTGGCACACCTGGGCGGCCCGACCGAAATTGCGCTGTTCTGCGACTGCACTGAAGTATTTCAGCTGTCTAAGGGTAAAATTCATAACCTTTGATTATCACCCATCCACCCAAGTGCAACCAAAACATATCGCACCGTTATCCGATCATGCGATTGCGCTCGGACTGCCCTTCATAATGCCGCTTGAGCCGCTGCAACGCGATCCGCAACACGATCTTGCCCGAGCGCGCCGACCAGCCCATCCGCTTTTCCGCAAGCTCTAGCCCTTCGAGGTAGCAACAGCAGCGCAAAGCAACATCGCTGAGACCCGGACCCAGATCTGACAAAGCATGTTCAACCCGATCCCGTGCGTCCGACGCCCCGTGCCCAGCATGGGCTTCACTGTTGAAACCACCGCGCCCCCCTGCAGTCAGAAAATGGTCCCAATTCTGTGCGACCTGAGGACCAATCTGCGCCAGTTCGAAATCCTCACGCAGGCGTTCGCCCGCCGCCACAAGTGTTTCATCAAGAAAAGGCTTTCCGTCCCGATCTCGCCGACGTGCCAATGCGATCAGGGGGCTTTCCGCTGCACTATAACGAATCCGCCGAGGCCGGTCGGGTTTTGCAGTCACGCTCTGACAGGGCGCCATTTGCGCTTGGAACGGCGCTTGTGCATCTGCCATTCCAAATTCACTACGCTCACGCGCTTTGTTCTCGGCCTCGGCAATAAGGCGGCTCAGTGCCGAGCGGCCCGACGAAGAAATCCGATACCGCGAAATCCGTCCGGGATTGTCGCAGGAAATCCAGTCTTTCAGCGCCAGCGCCTGCGCAATCTTGCAATCCACAACCGCTGTTCGTGTGGCGCCGCTGTCTCCGGTGTCGCGGACCACCACGGCCTTGTCCATTTCCTCAGCCACCGCAAGCACTGACCCCGTTTCACACAAACGGCGCAAAATTCGCAGTGCCTCGCGGTAAAATTCTTCGTCCTTGGCGGCGGCGGTTTCCTCTTCGGTCACAGCCAAGGCCCCGAATTGGATCGGGCCCGTGCCATCGGCTGAATCCGAGAAATGCGTTTCCGCCAGAGATTGCAGCGCGGCATCCACCAAGGGATCGTCCCGTCGCATTTCGATGCGCCTGATTTGTCTGAGTATGGTCGAAGCATGGCACCCTGCGGATCGCGCAATATCGCGGATCGACTGTCCGGTCTCTGTGTGGACAAGGTATCGTTGTGCCCCCTCAGGTACCCAGGCCGGGATGGTGAATGCCATGTTGTTTTCCATAGTTACTTGCCCTCGTCGACACAACAATCTGTTTTCAATCGCCCCCGATGAATTTGTTAACCAATTCTAACTAGAGTTGCTTTCGTTACTCGTTCGTTAACCCGCAGCGACAAGGACCAGATTTGATTCAAAAACATAAACACTCATGAAGTTAGAGTTCGGCGCGAACCCAATCAAGGCAACACCCGCTTGGGTTGTGTCACACATTCAGGGACATTCACTCACACAAGGGAACCCCGGAATGCAGGACCTGATGACCATGATTACCACGCTCCGCCGCCCTCGCCTGTTAGCACGGGCCGCGAAACACGGGGCGCAGGACTATGACCGGGATCGGCACCTGCAGCGCATCCTTGGCTATGGATCACTGCCCGGCACGGGCGCGGCTCTGATGCGGCTGATGGAAATGGAGCGAGAGGTTAACGCGCAGCGCGTAGAAGAGGACGCAGCCTATTCGCTGGTCCGTCATTTGGACCTGCTGATCGCGTTGTTGGGCGAGGCGCAGCTGTTTCAGGCCAGCCGCGCCGCGCAATATCAGTGATCAGGTAAAGGCATCCGGCATGGATGCTTTTTTCTTGTCAACGTACTCGTTCAGAGCAGCATTGATTGCCGGGTCGAGTTGCGGTTGCTGGTAGTTGGCCAGCAGATGCTCGACTCGGGCAGAGGCCAGTTGACGCGTGTCACGCCCGCCTTCATCTTCCCAGGTTTCGAACGGTTTGTAGTCCAGCATTTCCGACTTCCAGAACGCGTCCTTGAAGTTCGCCTGCGTATGCGCACAACCCAGATAGTGGCCGCCCGGACCAACCTCGCGGATCGCATCCATCGCCTGCGCGTTCTCGTCGTAAGCCACGCCTTTGGCCAAGCCGTGCAGCACGCCAAGTTGATCCGCATCCATGACGAACTTCTCGAAATCCGCAACCAGACCGCCTTCAAGCCAACCGCAGGAATGCAGCATGAAGTTCACGCCTGACATCAGGCCCATGTTTAGCGAGTTTGCTGTTTCGTAAGCAGCCTGCGCGTCGGGCAGTTTCGAGCCACAGAACGACCCGGCCGAGCGGAACGGCAGGTTTAGGCGACGCGCCAGCTGACCCGCACCATAGGTGACCATCGACGCCTCAGGCGTACCAAAGGTCGGCGCGCCCGAGTTCATATCAATCGACGACACGAAGGCCCCAAAGATCGCCGGGGCACCCGGACGGATGATCTGGCTATACGCGACACCGGCCAGAACTTCGGCCAGAACCTGCGTCAGCGTCCCTGCCACCGAAACCGGTGCCATCGCGCCACCCACGATAAAGGGAGAGATAATGCAGGCCTGATTGTTAGCCGCGTAAACTTCAAGCGACCCCATCATCACGTCGTCGAAGGTCATCGGCGAGTTGATGTTGGTCAGCGAGGTCATCACTGTGTTTTCCTGCACGAACTCTTTTCCGAACAGGATCTCGCACATCTCTACCGAATCCTGCGCCCGGCTGGGGTCGGTGACCGAGCCCATGAATGGCTTGTCCGACAGGGTCATGTGCGCCATCAGCATGTCCAGGTGACGCTTGTTCACCGGCACGTCGGTCGGTTCGCACACAGTCCCGCCCGAGTGGTGCAACCACTTGGACATGTAGGCCAGTTTCACGAACTTGTTGAAATCGTCCATGGTCGCATAGCGACGGCCACCTTGCGCGTCGCGCACGAATGGAGGGCCGTAGACCGGCGCCAGCACCAGATTGCGCCCCCCGATGACAACCGATTTTTCGGGGTTGCGCGCGTGTTGTGTGAACTCGCTGGGGGCAGTTTTGATCAGCTCGCGCGCCAGACCGCGCGGGATGCGAACACGTTCACCATCGACATCCGCTCCGGCATCTTTCCAGCGCTGCAGCGCGCCCGGATTGTCGACGAAGTTAACGCCGACCTCAGCCAGAATGGTTTCCGCATTGGTTTCAATGATCTCCAACGCTTCTGCGTTGAGGACCTCGAAATTCGGAATATTCCGTTCGATATATTTTGCAGTTTCGATTCGAACTGCGGTGCGCTCGGCCCTGCGGGCGGCACCACCACCGCCTCTGGCTCTGCGTCGGGTGTTTGCCTCTGCCATGAGATAATCCCGTTAGTCATGTTCACGTTGCAAATCGTGTTACCGGAACCGCAGATCACACCAGACGTGGATTACGGCGCTATAGGGGTAAAAGCGACATGATCGCCTATTCGATGTCGTTTGAACCCCTAATTCCTGACGCTAATGATAGAAGCATGGAACCGATATCGCAAAATCCGTCTAACCGCTAGCTGAGCGAAAACTCCTTTACGCGACAGAATTTGGGTACGTCGCATTTCGCAAGATGGTTGTGAGAAATCTAAATTGACGGGCTGACAAACCTCAAAGGTTTTTACGCATCGCAACCGAATTCCCGGCCACTTCAGTTTCGATCCAGCCGAGATGTGCGTAAATCGCCCTCGTATCTTGCATCAGACGATGGGTGCGCAATTCCATATGGGTGCAGCCAGCCTCGCGCGCTTCGGCTTCGGCGCGTGACAGCAGTTTTCCAGCGACACCTTGCCCTTGGGCCGACGGTGACACGGCCAGATTGATAACCTTCATCACAGCACCCTGTTGCGCAAACACAATCACACCAGCCAACCCATCATCACTGCGGGCCAGGACCACGCGACGTTCCGCAATATCTTGCGCCAAACCACTCGTCACATCAGGCAGATCATCAATAGAACTGCGCGCTTTGGCATAAGCCGCCCTGATGCAGTCTGTGACCGCCTCGACGTCATCCTGCGTTGCATCCGTGAAACGAATGACGGCCATTGATCCCATCTCCTTCCGCATCTGACTGAAATCGCCTTCATAACGCTTGCACATAACCGCCGCGCGACCTAAGAGCCAGTCATGAGCCAGACATCCCATGACCGCCTTCTGATCATCGACTTCGGCAGCCAGGTGACGCAGCTGATCGCACGCCGCCTGCGCGAGTTGAATGTCTATTGTGAAATCCACCCCTATCAAAACGTCACGATGGACTTTGTACGCGAAATGGCGCCCAAGGCCGTGATCTTTTCCGGTGGGCCGGACAGCGTGACGCGCGAGGGGTCCCCCCGCGCCCCGCAAGAGATTTTTGACTATGGCGTGCCGATCCTTGGCATCTGCTATGGACAGCAAGTCATGATGCATCAGCTTGGCGGCAAGGTCGAAAGCGGCCACGGCACTGCCGAGTTCGGTCGCGCCTTTGTCACTCCGAAAAGCCAACTGGATATTCTGAACGGCTGGTTCGCGGATGGCGACGAACAAGTCTGGATGAGCCACGGAGACCACGTCAGCGACATCGCCCCCGGGTTCGAGGTCTTCGGCACCTCACCCAACGCGCCCTATGCGATCACGGCTGATACCAACCGTCACTTCTATGCGGTTCAGTTCCACCCCGAAGTGCACCACACGCCCAAAGGCGCGAAACTGTACGAAAACTTCGTAAAGCTGGCTGGCTTCAACGGCGATTGGACCATGGGTGCCTATCGCGAACAGATGATCGAAAAGATTCGCGAGCAAGTCGGCGACAAAAAGGTCATCTGCGGCCTGTCCGGCGGCGTCGACAGCTCGGTCGCGGCGATCCTGATCCATGAAGCGATTGGTGATCAGCTGACTTGCGTGTTTGTCGATCACGGCCTGTTGCGCAAGAACGAGGCCGAAGAAGTCGTCGGTATGTTCCGCGACAACTACAACATTCAGCTGATACACGCAGATGAAAGCGACCTGTTTTTGGGAGAGCTGGACGGCCAATCCGACCCGGAAACCAAACGCAAGATCATCGGAAAGCTGTTCATCGACGTGTTCCAGAAACACGCTGATACGATCGAAGGGGCCGAATTCCTGGCCCAGGGCACGCTCTATCCCGACGTGATCGAATCGGTTTCGTTCTCGGGCGGCCCCTCGGTCACGATCAAATCGCACCACAATGTCGGAGGCCTGCCTGAAAAGATGGGCCTGAAACTGGTCGAACCCCTGCGAGAGCTGTTCAAAGACGAGGTTCGCGCACTGGGCCGCGAACTTGGCTTGCCGCAGAGCTTCATCGGGCGCCACCCCTTCCCCGGGCCGGGTCTGGCGATTCGCTGCCCAGGCGAGATCACCCGTGAAAAACTGGAAATCCTGCGCGAGGCCGACGCCATCTATATCGACCAGATTCGCAAACACGGTCTGTATGATGATATCTGGCAGGCTTTTGTTGCCATCCTTCCGGTACGCACCGTCGGTGTGATGGGTGACGGACGCACATATGATTATGCATGTGCGCTGCGGGCTGTAACCTCGGTCGATGGCATGACCGCCGACTACTATCCGTTCAGCCACGAATTCCTCGGTGAGACCGCCACGCGGATCATCAACGAGGTCAAGGGCATCAACCGATGCACATATGACATCACCTCGAAACCTCCGGGAACGATTGAGTGGGAATGACAAAAAGCCGGGCTTTGACCCGGCTTTTTTGTTTAAGTCCTGCAAGAAACCCATAGGTTTTAAATTAGAATTTCGCGATTCCCGCAGGCAGGTAAATGGACAGCAGCAGACCGCAGATCGGCAAAGCCGCGCTTTGGATGACGGGGGCAATTGCCTCTTTCTCATCGATGGCGGTTGCCGGCCGCGAATTGAGCGTGGCCCACGATACATTCGAAATCATGTTTTACCGCAGCCTCGTCGGCATCCTCGTTGTAGCGGTGATTCTGACACTGTCGCGCAAATGGGATCAGGTCTCGACATACAGACTGGGGCTGCACGGCGTCCGAAACCTGACGCATTTTATTGGTCAGAATTTGTGGTTCTACGCGGTAACCGTCATTCCTCTGGCACAGGTTTTTGCGCTTGAGTTCACGCAACCCATCTGGGTGATCCTGCTGTCTCCGCTGCTGCTGAAGGAACGGCTAACACCTGTACGCGCGCTGTCTGCCTTGATTGGTTTTGCCGGTGTCCTGCTTATTACCCGCCCCGGTGCCGTGCCTCTGAGCGCTGGTATTTTGGCTGCTGCCATGTCTGCGGTATTCTTCGCATTTACAACGATTTCCACCAAAACCCTGACCCGTTTTGCCAGCATTGGATGCATCATGTTCTGGCTGACCGTCATGCAGGCTGTCCTGGGATTGATGGCCGCAGGGATCGATGGGCAGATCGCTCTGCCAACCGCGAACACGATCCCCTTCCTGGTATTGATTGGGTTGGCAGGACTACTGGCGCATTATTGCATCACCAACGCTCTGGCTATTGCGCCTGCGACTGTGGTTGTACCGTTCGATTTTGTCCGCCTGCCCACAATTGCCGTGATCGGAATGATTCTGTACCACGAGCCGCTGGATCACTGGACGCTGCTAGGGGCCGTCGTGATCTTTTCGGGCATCTTTTTGAACGTGCACGCCGAAAATCGTAACAGTTTGGCAACAGTTTCCCGACACACTCACCCTGAATAACGCACCGTCACTAGTTGACGGTAATATAACCCTCAAGAAAGTATCGAGCACCACAAGACAGATCGGCCTTCACCACTCGATAGTCCGGTCTGAATAACAGGACACCTTTTGGGAGGACAGAATGAAAAAAGCGCTTCTACAGGCGTGCGCGGTGTGCGTTGGGACAACAGGAGCTTACGCCGGCGGTCTGGATCGTAGCGGACAGGGTGTCAATATCCTGTTCGAAGAGGGATCAGTTGTACAATTCCGTCTCGGCTATACTGATCCAAGCGTAAGCGGCACTCAAAATGGCGTGGATTCCGGCAATGTTGCCGAGTCATTCTTCACACCGCATTTAGCCTATAAACATGCTTTTACAGACAGGCTGGATTTCGCACTGGTCTATGATGAGCCGTTCGGCGCGGATATCGAGTATCCGTCAAACTACCCGTTGTCGATTAACCCGACAACGCCGTTTGGTGGGCGCACGGATGTTCTGCGCGCCAAAGCGGATGTGGACGCAATTACTGCGCTTGTTCGGTATAAATTCGACGGTGGCTTCAGCGCTATCGGAGGTCTGCGCGCGCAACGTTTGAAAGCCAACGTGGCAGTACCCGCCGCTGCGGGGTACGAAGTCGACACAGATTCTGACATCGCATTTGGGTATGTCGTCGGCGTTGCGTGGGAAAAGCCAGAAATTGCCGCACGTGTGGCTCTGACTTACAACTCAAAAATCACACACGATTTTTCCCAGACAGAGTCATTCAACTTCGTGCCGCCTGTATTCCCGCCTAGTGCGGTACTGGTCACAGCGGAAACCGAGTCTGAGATTGAATCACCTCAATCCATCAATCTGGATTTCCAAACCGGTGTAGCCCCCAAAACATTGCTGTTTGGTTCAATTCGATGGGTGGACTGGCCGCAAACTGTTTTTGCGCCGCCCAACTATGTCAACATTGTCGGGGATAACCTCGTCGACTACGAAGATGATACGTTCACGTATACGCTGGGGCTCGGCTATCAGTTCTCGGAAGAGTTTTCGGGTGCGGTAACTGCTGGATATGAAACATCCACTGGTTCCGAAGTCACAAATTTGGGCCCGACAGATGGGTTCTGGAGCCTTGGGCTCGGTGGAACCTACTCTCTCGAACGCGCTCAGATTTCCGGTGGTGTCCGGTATACAGACATTGGAGACGCCACTACCACCACCGGGGGAGAATTCAGCGGCAACAGCGCTTGGAGCGTCGGCTTCCAAATCACCTACTCGCTGGGCTGATCCGCAACAGAGTGAAACGTTGGACCCCGCCCTTCCGGCGGGGTTTTTCTTTGCGGGCTATCCAAAATATGAATTCCAGAAACCTCATTGCGTTAAAGCCACAGTTTCCGTGAATTCGTCGGTATCACAATCTCACATTAGTTTTCTCTCTGTCGGTCCCTGGCCGGATCAACTAGGGGACCGGCACAACAAAAAAAGAGGACACTACATTGTTGAATCCAGGCAAAATTTCAATATTAGCAATGATTTCACTGACCCCGGCTATTGCAGGCGCACAGGAATTTAACGGTGCTGCCACCTTGGGCTATGGACAATCTTCCATTTCCAACGGCGGTGGCGATTTCGGCACCTTCACCGGCGATTTCACCGGTACTTTGAGCTTCGACAACGGTCTGCACTGGGGCTTTGACGCCAAGTATTACAAGGCCGATCCCGACAATGTTTCCGGGGATGTTTCCCTGTGGGATCTGGGCACGACATTGAACTACCAATTTGACAACGGCGGCGTTCTTGGTGGCTATCTCGACTATGCCGATTTCGATTCTGGTCTGGGGCTCAACCTTTCCAGCGATGTGACTTCGTACGGTATTTCGGGCGGGTATGTCGTTGAAAATGCCGGGTTCGAAGCCTGGATCGGCGAATCGGAAACCTCCCCAAGCCTGCCAAACGGCACGGATTGGACCGATTTCGGCGCACGATTCCGCTATCAAGTGTCGGATAGTGCCGTATTCGGCGGTCACTATGTTCGCAGCGACGTGTCAGGTGGTGGCGTAAACCTTGACCTATATAGTGTTGGCCTTGGCGGTTACTATCGGTTCAACAGCGGTTGGGGGACTTATGCAGGTCTCGTGCATCAGTCGTTTAGCGATCTTGATTTGGACTACACAACGCTTGGCATCGGCGTGGATTATAACCTGCTTGAGATCAGCGAGATCCCAGGCCAAGTGTCTCTGGAGTTGGCCAGAACGGATATCGATGTCGGCGGTGCAAGCGGCGATATCGACACCCTTCGCTTTGGTCTGACCTTCCCTCTTGGCGGTCGCACTTCCTCCACTCCGCTCAACAGCGTAGCGCGTGCGGCGATGGCCCCGCGTCACAACGCTCTGACAACGCTGGAAGACACCACTTTCTGAGGGTTTAGTACAACCTGCAAATCTCTGGAAAACCCTGCCTGTGCGGCAGGGTTTTTCTTTGCGCGGTTTCCAACTCGGTAGAATCTTGGAAAATAAAAACGGGCAAGGCCGTACTAATACACCTTTCCCCAACGAATTGGGCGAACTTTTTTGCTTGGCGTGTTCTGGGCTATGCTGATGCGTTGGCTGGTTACCCCAATCCAGCGTTTAACTTTTTTGCGCCGTCCGCGCCTTTGTATGGCTTTTTTGTTTTGGGTCTGTTGGACGAAGCGGCTCCGTTTTCCCTGCGGGCCGGGGGCGATTTCATATCTAGACCGTACTGACCTGGGCTCTAAAGTCAGTGACGACGGTTTTTGGCGTCACCACAGGGGCATTGTTTTTTAAACGATGAGCACCTGATCTGATCTCTCGCCATAAAGGTGGGGCTTAGATACTAGACGGTGCAGCCGCCATCAGGCCGTTGATCCAAATCCGTTCGGGTACACACGATTGACGCCACCCGCTGCCCGTTTTAGCAAGGTCGGAAAAAAGGACGGCGGACAATGATCTACAGCTCGGCAAAAGATTGGCGCAACGCGGCGCGAAAAAAGGTGCTGTTCTTTGGCATGTCGGGCCTGGGCAAAACCTATGTGTCGAACGTGCTGCGCGACTCGGGCGATTGGTTCCACTATTCGATCGATTACCGCATCGGTACCCGGTACATGGGTGAATACATCGCCGACAATGCCAAAGCCGAGGCGATGAAAGTCCCCTTTCTGCGCGAACTGCTGTTGTCGGATTCGATCTTTATCGGCTCGAATATCTCGTTCGAGAACCTGACGCCTGTCGCCGCCTATTTGGGTAAGCCCGGAAATCCGGCGCTAGGTGGTTTGGAACTGCCCGAATACAAACGCAGGCAGGAACAATTCCGGCAGGCGGAGATTCACGCGCTTCTGGATACCGAGTATTTCATCGACCGGGCACAACGTCTGTACGAATACCCGCATTTTATCTGCGACACCGGCGGGTCGATCTGCGAATGGGTAGACCCGGAAAATTCTACAGATCACGTGTTGTCCGAACTGTCTCGCCAAACCTTGATGATTTGGATTCAAGGGGATGAAGATCACACGGCAGAGCTGATCAGCCGCTTTGATAAAGCGCCCAAACCGATGTCTTATCAGCCCGAATTTCTGGTCCGTGTTTGGGAAGACTATCTGACCCAGTATAACTGCCGATCCGAGGATGTAGACCCCGACGCGTTCATCCGCTGGACTTACGCGCAGGCGCTGGCGCATCGGCAACCCCGCTATCAGGCGATGGCGGACAATTGGGGTGTAACAGTCACCGCTGATGACATGCACAAGGTCCGTGATGCCTCTGATTTCGATGAGTTGATCGAACGCACCCTTGAGACCCGCGCAAACCGGGCTTAATTACCGCCTCTACACTGTAACTCCAAAGGCTTGTACCTGATGCCGATCAAGATCCCCTCTGACCTGCCCGCATTTGAAGTTCTCACCCAAGAGGGCGTATCGGTCATGGCCGAGGATCAGGCAATGCGTCAAGACATTCGCCCCCTGCGGATCGGGTTACTGAATCTGATGCCCAAGAAGATTCAGACTGAAAATCAGTTTGCCCGCCTGATCGGGGCGACTCCGTTGCAGATCGATTTGTCGCTGATCCGGATGACGGAACACCGCACCAAGAACACCGCGGCCGAGCATATGGCCGAATTCTATCGCCCTTTTCAGGAGGTGAAGGACGAGAAATTTGACGGGCTGATCATCACCGGTGCCCCGATTGAGCATTTGGAATTCGACAACGTCACCTATTGGGACGAAATGCGCGAAGTGTTCGAATGGACGCAGACCAATGTGCATTCTACCTTTGGTGTGTGCTGGGGTGGAATGGCGATGATCAATCACTTCCATGGCGTCAAGAAACATATGTTGGACGCTAAGGCGTTTGGTTGTTTCCGGCATGCGAACCTTAATCCGGCCTCGCCGTTCCTGCGCGGGTTCTCGGATGATTGCGTGATTCCGGTCAGCCGCTGGACGGAAATGAAACAGAATGAGATTGATGCCGCTAACGGTTTGGTAACCCTGCTGGGTAGCGACGATGTCGGTCCCTGTCTGGTCGAAGATCGGAACCATCGTGCCATCTATATCTTCAACCATTTCGAATATGACAGCGATACGTTGAAACAAGAATACGACCGCGATATTGCCAACGGCACGCCGATCAACGTGCCCTTGAATTACTATCCGGACGACGATCCAAGCCAGACACCACAGAACAGATGGCGCAGCCATGCGCATTTGCTCTATGGCAACTGGATCAGCGAGATTTATGGGACAACGCCTTATGATATCAATCGGATCGGTGTCGATCAGACCGATCTGAGGGCCTGATCCGGTGATGCGCGTCGGCCTCATAGCTTTGACTTTGCTGGTCTTGCTGTGGGCCCTCGCACTCTGGCGCGCCGGTCGGAATGAAGCCCGTGCCGAAGCCGCCTTTCCCCCCGAAGGTCAAATCGTCGAAGTCAATGGCATCCCAGTGCATGCAGTGGTGATGGGAGAAGGCCCGGATGTTGTGCTGATCCATGGGTCCAGCGGCAACACGCGCGACATGACCTTTGCCTTGGCTCCTATCCTGGCGGAAAACTACCGTGTGATTGTGTTTGACCGACCGGGTTTGGGGTATAGCGCCAGCTTCAATCAGGACGGTGAAACCATTGAGGAACAAGCAGAAATCTTGCAAAAGGCCGCGGCTCAACTGGGTGCGGAAAAACCTATCGTTGCAGGGCAAAGCTATGGCGGATCCGTCTCACTTGCTTGGGCTGTTACGCGGCCAGACAATATCTCGGGGCTGGTCCTGATCGCAGCTGCCGCCATCCCGTGGGAGACACCTCTGGACGGATTCAACACATTGGCGGCGACACCCACCGGCAATGTCACCGCCCTGCCCCTGATCACTGCCTTTGTGCCCGAATGGTACGTTGAAAAAGCTTTGGACAAGGTGTTCGCACCGCAGACCGCACCCGAAGGATATGCCGACCATTTCGGCCCCGGACTAACCATGCGCCGGGCTTCGATGCATGCAAATGCCAAGCAGCGCGCCAATTTGCTGGAAGAAGTCCGCGCCCTACAACCGCGATACGGCGAGATCGACGTGCCGACCGAGATCGTCCATGGTACCGCCGATGATACCGTTGGGTTGGGCTGGCATTCACATCGACTGATCGAACAAATCCCCGGCGCGGAACTGATTGAACTGCCTGGAATTGGGCACATGCCACAGGTCGTTGCTGCACCCGAAGTTGCTGCCGCCATCGACCGTGCCGCGCAACGTGCGGGTTTGCGTTAGGCCCGCCGCTAATCCATAGTAGGATATGGATTTTATGGCGAGGTAACACATGGCCCGTTCCGAAAAAGGCTCCATCGAAAAGTACTTTAAGAATGACGCCCCGAAAGAGGTGCGTTCGGCCATCGAAAAGTCCGAAAAAGGCGACATCCTGAACCCCTCCTACCCTTACGACGAACGAATGAAGCGTAAGGAATACGAAAAACAGATGGAAAAGCTGCAGATTGAGTTGGTCAAGATGCAGTCCTGGCTCAAGGAAACTGACCATCGCATTTTGCTTATTTTCGAAGGTCGGGATGCGGCAGGTAAAGGGGGCACGATCAAGCGGTTCCGCGAGAACCTGAACCCACGCGGCGCACGCAATGTTGCGCTAAGCAAACCCTCGGACACTGAGCGCAGTCAGTGGTATTTTCAACGATATATCGCACATCTGCCTGCCGCTGGTGAGATCGTGTTCTTTGACCGCAGCTGGTATAACCGCGGTGTTGTTGAAAACGTCTTTGGCTTTTGCACAGCAGAAGAACGTGAACGGTTTTTCCGACAGGTCCTGCCGTTGGAAACCGGTTTGGTGAATGACGGGATCAAACTATTTAAATTCTGGCTAAATGTCGGACGAGCAGAACAGCTCAACCGTTTTTTGGCGCGTGAAACTGACCCACTGAAGCAGTGGAAACTCAGCCCGATTGATATCGCAGGTCTTAACAAATGGGATGAATACAGCCAGTCGATCGAAGAAACCCTGACGCGCAGCCACACGGAACACTGCCCCTGGACCATCGTGCGATCAGACGACAAGAAACGCGCGCGGCTGGCGGCCATTCGTACGGTTCTGCACGCGCTGGACTATGACGAAAAGGACGAAGATGCCATCGGCGCGAATGACCCCGATATCTGTGGTGGGCCAGAGATTTGGGATGCGTGACAGGTGGTGGACGAATGCCTTTTCGCGAATTATGTCATGAATTCTATAACTTAAAAAAGGACACCTGAAGCAGGAATGACAAAACGCGGGTATCACCACGGGAACCTGAAACAGGCTTTGATCGAGGCTGCTCTGTCTCTGATCGAAGAAAAAGGTCCGACCGGCTTTACCCTGTCCGAAGCGGCGAAAACCGCCGGCGTCACCCCCGCTGCGGTTTACCGGCATTTCCACGGGCGCGAAGACCTGATCGCCGAAGCCGCCCTGCAAGGGTTCGAGATGTTCTCGGATCTGATGCAATACGCCTATGACAAGGGCCAGCCCTCAGCGCTCGCCGCGTTCGAGGCGACAGGCCGTGCCTATCTGGCATTTGCCCGCAAACATCCTGGCCACTACATCGCGATGTTCGAAAGCGGGATTTCGATCAATCGAACGCCTGAACTATCCTTGGCCGCAAACCGTGCCAAAGCAGTACTGGAGAAAGCGGCGGCTGATCTGTCGCAACACATTCCACCGGAAAAGCGCCCGCCCGCATCCATGTTCAGCGCCCATATCTGGGCCATGAGCCACGGCGTTGTTGAACTTTACGCCCGCAACACTGGCGCCAGTTCCCCATTTTCACCCGAAGACTTGCTGGAATCCGGCATCGGCATTTATTTGCGGGGTTTGGGGTTGGTGCCGCAGGACGACTGACAATCAGAACCTGCTCAGCGGCTGTGGTGCGCTGAGGCCAGAGGTGACGTTAATCAACTCCATTTCCCCCATGCCTTTGATATCCACGCGCCCGATATCCGCGACCTGGAACTCATCAATCAAGGCAAATTTCATCTCTTCTGGGGCGACGATATGCATTGGGTTTGCAAAGACTTGCAGGCGCGAAGCAATGTTCACAGCCGGACCGAACACGTCATAGACGTATTTCTGTATCCCAACGACAGAGCCCACCGCAGCCCCCATGCCAAGGCCAATCCGGGCCTGCCATTTATGCGGATGGCTTTCATTGCGCCGCTCCAGATACCGTAGGAAGCGAACGGCGCAATGTGCCACGGCCGTGGCATGATCCGGTGTCGCGTCAGGCATACCAGACACCGCCAGATAGGCGTCACCGATGGTCTTGATCCGCTCGCATCCGAATTGTTCGACTATACGGTCGAACGCGGTGAAAATGTCGTTCAACTCGCTTAACGTGACGGTTGGATCGGTCTTGGCGGCGAAATCGGTAAAGCCCACGAAATCCAGCATCACCACCGACACCTGATCATATAGCTGCGGCGTGACGACACCGAAGGTCTTGAACTCTTCGTACACCGCCCGCGGCATAAGGTTCAGCAGCAACCGCTCGACACGCTCTTTCTCACGCTCCAATTCGCGCGTGTTGCGTTCGACCATTGTCGAGTAGCTATCGATCATGCTTTCCAGCTCGCGTATGCGGGTAATGTTCTGGCATTCCACAACCAAAACCTGTTCAGACAAGCCATTCGCCAGCGATACAGCCGTTGCAAAAATCAGCGTTCTGCGTTTCGGCTTGATCTGCAATTCAACGGTGTATCGAAGCCCCGATTGCTTGACGTCCTCCAATTCACGCTGATCCAAAGATGGGAGCAAATCCAGCAGCGTCTGTCCTTCGGTCGGAACCCCAAACCATTCGGCAAACGGCCCATTGTGAAACACAAAACTCAGGTCTGAGGCACGCACAACAGCCACGCCAACTCCGATCGCCCGCAGCAACTGTTCGTTTATCGCTGAAATACTCATGCGGCGTCACGGGTTACAATAATTGCGCGTTTGGATTCAATGGCGTTCAAGGCGATCTTGATGTGACCGTCTTCCATACCGTGCATAGAAAGGGCCTCGGCAAATAGTTCGGCCATCTCATCAAAATCCGCATGAGAGATATTCAGGTGTCGATGAACCGCCTCAATCCTGTCATCGCTAAAGGAAGCAGGACCACCAACCAGAGAAGACACGAACTTGGTCTGGTGATCGATCAGGCGCGGCATGTCGATGTCTTCGAAATGACCACCGATCTGATCGGAGTCCAATGCCATTTCATAGAACGTCATAACGATCCGACTGATCGTTTTGAATCCGCCGTATCTTTCATAGATTGTCTGACTCACACCGCACACCCAAGCTTCAACCACAAAAACACTGAAAGCTTATATCAAACTGACAGTTTTGTTAACGCTTATGCGAGGGTTACCAGATCAATGGTCACGAACGCCCTTTGGGCGGCCTATGTAACTAGTTAGACGTTCAGGTCTTCGGCGCAGGGAATAAAGCCCGCAAACCCACCCTGTGCCAACAACCTGTCCTGCCCGCCTGCGCGCCAATACAGTTTGCGCCGCGCGGCTTGCAGCTCGCGGCGTAAACGGAACCCCAATGGCCCCTTGTCCAACCCGCTGTTGGTTTTCTGATCCTGCGACCGCTCGCTAACCTTGACGGGTTCGGCAGTCTGTTCCTGCTGCTTGGACCACATCATCTGCACCCCCACCGCCGGAAAACACTGACACATGCGCCAGTCGGGACGTGGGAGCGAGATAAAGTCGTCCAGATGGTCCGAATACTCCTCAGACCAGGACAGCAGTTTGCGACAAGCCGCTTGCGTCAGAATGTAGGCAGCAGAACTGGGCGCCATTTCCAACATTGGGCGAACTGGAACGTCTGCAATCGACTCAAGCGGCCCGAACCGCATGGAACGTGGCGAATAATCCAGCTTGATCAGATCAAAACCCGCATCATCCGCCAGCAAAGCCGCGATGACGGCCCCGGCCTGAGCCGACATTTCAACGTCATCCTCAAAAATCGCAACCTTGCTCAGGTTCTGATCCACAGCAACCCGCCAAACGGCGCGGTGGCTTTCAAAGCAGGCGATTTCGCTTTGTGTAAGCCCCCATCGGGTACCGGTGCCGGGAACGTAGCAATTGTCATCCAGTGCGCCGGGTTGCTGACCGTCCACTGCGCTGAACCGCTGTGCGCCACGCAATCCTGTGTCGGCGAACTGACCTTCCATGAACTCGGCTCGCTCGGGCACCCGATCCAGGTTAATAAAATAGGCAGCAACTCCCGATGGCAGTTCGTAATGTCCCACGGCGCATCCTTTCAAACACTGTCGTCAGATACACACCGCTGAGCCGGACAATCAACCCCACCAGGGCATGACCACGCTGACCCTTGCCGTCAACGTGAGGCAGGAAAGGCAGATCGCCCTTCCTGCCGATCCGATCAGGTGCTGATCGTGTTATGTTCGGGGCCATAGGGGAAGCCGGTGATGTTTTCGGCACCAGAATCCTCGACCACAAGGATGTCATGCTCGCGATACCCGCCTGCGCCTTTCTGGCCTTCGGGGATCCACAGCATCGGTTCAATGGATACGACCATACCGGGCTCCAGCACAGTGTCGATGTCTTCGCGCAGCTCAAGCCCAGCCTCGCGACCGTAATAGTGGCTGAGAATGCCGAAGGAATGACCATAGCCGAACGAGCGGTATTGCAGCAAACCTTCGTCAGCGAAGAACCGGTTGATCTCTTCACAGATTCCAGAGCAGGTCGCGCCGGGTTTGATCAGGCTCAGGCCCAACTCATGCGCAGCGACATTCGCCTTCCAGATGCGCAGGCTTTCGGCGTCGGGTTCACCCAGAAACAAGGTGCGTTCCAGCGCAGTGTAATAGCCCGAGATCATCGGGAACGTGTTCAGCGACAGGATATCGCCCTTTTGCAGCGCCCGTTTTGTGACCGGGTTATGCGCCCCATCGGTATTCAGACCGGACTGGAACCAAACCCACGTGTCGCGATATTCTGCATCTGGATAGGCGCGCGCAATCTCAGCCTCCATCGCGTCGCGACCGGCCATGGCGATCTCAATCTCGGTCGCGCCTTCGCGGATCGCGGCGTGGATGGCCGCGCCACCGACATCAGCCGTACGCGCACCACCTTTGATCAGATCAATTTCTTCCGCGGATTTCACCATGCGCGCAGCCATCGTATCCGGTGCGATATCCACCAGTTCCGGCCCGCCCAACATGTCCAACGCCGTATCGCGCATTGCCAGTGTCATGTGATCGCCCTCGATGCCGATCCGTCCCGCAGGCCCAATCAGGCTGGCCACCGCACGCCAATAGTTGTTCCGTTGCCAATCGGTATAGATCACATTCTCTTCGACCGAGCGCCTCCAAGGCTGGCCAGCGTCAATATTCGCCGAAACCGTGGTGCAGCTTTCTTGGGTGACAACGCAGCCATACGGGCGTCCAAACGCGCAATACAAAAAGCCCGAGTAGTAGGCGATGTTGTGCATCGACGTCAGCAGCACCGCCGGGATATCACGTGCCGCCATCGTCGCACGCAGGCTGGCCAGACGTCGGTCATATTCTGCCTTGCTAAACGGGAGCGGCGCCTTGTCACCATTGTGGCTGGTGAAGAACTCGGGGCGATTGTTCAGGTCTTTCATCATCTCTCTCCTCAATGCCGGACAGGCAAAGCCCGGCCACAAGTCCCGGCGTTCAGGACAAGCGGCCTCGGGAACCGAGAGCCATGCACCCCGCGTCGCGTCACGACGCCATCGTGACCGAGGTGCATGGTGAAATCGCTAAATCAGCTTTCGAGTCGCGTCAAGCCGGGCTGAGACCTCGCAAGCGTTCAGACCGGCGCCGCAGCAGTTCGACCGTGGTCAGCAGCGCAATCGAGATCACAACAAGAATGGTCGCAACCGCCAGAATGGTCGGGCTGATCTGCTCGCGCAGGCCAGTGAACATCTGCCAGGGCAACGTTTTCTGACTGGCCGAACCGACGAACAGAACCACAACAACCTCATCAAACGACGTGATAAAGGCGAACAAGCCACCCGAGATTACGCCCGGCAAGATCAGCGGCATCTGGATTTTGAAGAAGGTCCGTACTGGCCCTGCCCCCATATTCGCCGCGGCCCGAGTCAGGGATCGGTCAAACCCGACCAACGTCGCCGTCACCGTAATGATAACGAACGGAATACCCAGAACCGCATGAGCCAGAACAACTTTGATGTATCCGACAAAGTTCTTGTCCATGCCCAATGTTCCCTCCATGAAACGACCGATGTCGCTGTAGAAAAAGAACATACCCGTGGCCGAAATGATCAGCGGCACAATCATGGGCGAGATCAGGATACCCATGATCGCCCGACGACCGGGCACGTGCGACTGGCTGAGACCAATGGCAGCAAGCGTCCCCAGTGAAACCGAAATGATGGTCGCGATTGGCGCGATAATCAGCGAGTTTTTGAAGCTGCGCTGCCATTCATTGTTGGTGAAGAAATCACGGTAATGCTTCAGCGAGTAGCCTTCGGGGTCCAAACGCAGCATCTCAGGCGTGAAGGTAAAGAAGTCCTGCGCGTTGAACGATAGCGGCAAAACCACAAGGATGGGCGTGATCAGGAACACGAAGATCGCGCCGCAGATAACCCGAAACAGGTAATGTCCAAACACCTGCTGGCCCGTCAAATAGGGCAGCAGCCTTTGCCGATAGCGCCCCTCGTACAGCCAGAAGATGAAGAAGGCAAAGAACCAACCGGCCAACAAGCCGACGATCAACCCCGTAAATCCGGCGAACAGAAAACCGATCACCCCCATCCCAAGAATGGTGATCCAGCGTGCGACACGTTCATTGTCCAGAACCGTGATATAGACCCAGGCCAGCGCCGCCATCAGCGCGGCACCTATCAGGATGCCCAGCAGGGCACTGCCCTGCCCGGCCCCGACGAACATGCCGAGGAAACCTCCGGCGGCGGCGACTGTGGGCAGAACCATCGACAACGGCTTGCGGGATATTGGTGTAAGTGCTGCCATGATATTTTATCCCAATTTCACGTTATCGATGCCCACGATCTTGTCGTAGCACCAGTACAGAAGCATGACGACCGCCAGCAGGATCGTCCCCAACGCCGCAGCCAGTCCCCAGTTCAGCGAGGACGAGATGTGATACGCAATCCGGTTCGAGATGAAGACACCCTTGGTGCCACCCACGATCTCGGGCGTGATGTAGTAGCCAATGGCCAGAATGAACACGAGGATCGAACCGGCCCCAATTCCCGGAATTGATTGTGGGAAGTAAATCCGCCAGAAAGTAGTCCAGTTGGTGGCCCCCATCGACTTGGCCGCACGGGTATAAGACGGCGGGATCGTCTGCATCACCGAATACATCGGCAGGATCATGAACGGCAGCAGGATATGCGTCATCGCGACGATCGTGCCGATCTGGTTGTTGATGATCACAAGTCGCGCATCATCTGCGACCAACCCAAGCCAAACCAGAGTTTCGTTAATGACACCTTGTTGTTGCAGCATCACTTTCCAAGCCGAAGTTCGCACCAGAAGCGATGTCCAGAAGGGCAACAGCACCAGGATCATTAGCATGTTCGAAACACGCATCGGCAAATTCGCCAACAGGTAGGAAACCGGATAGGCCAGCAGGATACAGGACCCAGTAATGATCAGGGACATGAACAGCGTACGGCCAAACAGCTTTACAAGTATCTGCTTGTCTTCCGGCTGCGCAGCAACGCCGTCGGGCGTCAGCCTTAAATCGACGGCGGCAAGAAAATAACCGGGGGTCACGTTTCGGGAATGGGTCTTGATCACACGCCAGTTTTCGACGTCCCCCCATCCTTTGTCCGCGTCAATAAGCTTTTCTTTGAACGGCGCATCCGCTTCAGGGTCCCATTTCCGGATTTTTCGACCGGATTTACGGAACAGGGACGAGATGCCCGGTTCTTCATAGTTCAACCGTGATCCCAACCGGGTGTGTTTCTTTTCAGCAACCGCAACGATCATATCATTGACAAAGGCGTCATAGACGGCCTCGTCCGGCAGTTCGCCGCTTTTTTCATCCCAATTTTCCAACGCCACGACCGTCAGAGGCAGCGTTTTTTCCACGATACCGTTTTCCACCGAACGGAACAGCATCGACGCAATCGGAATTATGAACGAGAACAGAACGAACAGAAGAAGGGGCGCAATCAATAACAGAGCGCGCAGCTTTTGCCGTCTTAATGAACGTGCCAGAGATTGCTTGAGCGGCGTTCCGTCCGCGGCCAGCATCGGTCCTGCGTTTTGGCTTGCGTCAGTCATCAGTGCCCCTTGGTTTTATGGGTCAAGGGGCAGCGTGCCGCCCCCTGACTGTTTTTTTGAACTTGAAAGGTTACTGCGACAGCCAGGCCTGGAAACGTGCGTCCAGATCATCGCGGTAGTCAGCCCACCATTCGTAGTTGTTCACAAAGGTGTTCTTCGCGTTACGCGGATCGGTCGGCATGTGCGGTGCCATGTCGATACCCAGATCGGCATGCTTATCGACCAGAGGCGCCGAGGACTTACGTGCCGGACCATACGAGATGTATTTTGCCTGATCCGCCAGACGCTGTGTATCGGACGAGAACCGGATGTAATCCAAGGCCCGTGCCTCACGCTCAGGACTCAGACCAGCCGGGATCGCCCAGCCGTCCAGATCAAACATCTGCCAGTCCCAAGCCATGCCAACAGGCTGATTCTGCTCGACAATCATCGAGAACAGACGGCCATTATAGGTGGACCCCATAAAGATCTCGCCATCAGCCAAAAGCTGAACCGGCTCGGCGGCGGCCGACCACCAGATCGTCTGATCCTTGATCGTGTCCAGCTTGGCCAACGCACGTTCAACACCCTCTTCAGTTTCAAGCGTGTCGTATACGTCTTCGTACGCTACGCCATCACAAAGCAGGGCCCATTCCATATTGGCGATCGGGCGTTTGTTAAGTGCGCGTTTGCCTGGATACTTCTCAAGGTCGAATACGTCACATGCTCCGGTCGGAGCATCTACACCTTCAGGCACCATATCGGTGCGATAGCCGAAGGTTGTCGAGTAAACGATCGTCGGGATGTAGCAAGGCGAGACAAGCTGATCACCAAAGTCCTCAGACGCAGGTGTCCCATCGGGCGCAGGGGCCAGATGCACGTCTGGGTCGATTTCAATGATCAGACCTTCGTCGCAGGCACGAATATTGTCAGCGGCTTCAAGATCGACAACGTCCCACGTGACGTTGCCCGCTTCGTTCATAGCGCGCAGCTTGGCAACACCTTCGGGCGAGCTGTCATCATTCAGAATGGTGACACCAGTCTTTTCCGAATAGGGCTCGTGATACGCTTTCAACTGCGATTTGGAATACGCGCCGCCCCACGAGACGATTGTCATCTCTTCGGCCATAGCGCCACCAGCAATTGCGGCAACCGCACTCGCCAATAGTGTGGTTTTGGTAACTTTCATTGTTAACTCCCTGTTATTCCCGTTAATTTTAGCTTTCCAGATCAGGTCACGGGGTGCCTGATCATCTGATATCCCGCGCGTCCGGGCAGAGCGCGCGGGTATTTCCCTGCTCAGGCGTCAAGCGCCCTGCAATCATGGGCCAGCCAGCCGATTTCAACCTCTTGGCCCGGCTGCAGTTTTACCGCATCCGGCGCGTTTCGGGTTTTGATGATGAAATCGTCGTTCCCCGCAACAGACAGGCGGAAACGGAACACGTCACCCATATAGATGAATTCTTTGACCGTTGCCTTCAACGTATGCGCATCGGCGTGCAGACGATCTTTGTTGAACTCGACCCGTTCGGGGCGGATGGAAACCTTGGTCCGATCTCCCGGGTTGTGGACGTTTACCGGTTTGGCGTCAATCTCAGACCCATCGTCCAAAGCCACCACGCATGAATCGCCGTCGATGGATTTAACAACGCCTTCCAACGTATTGTTTTCGCCAATAAACTGCGCAACGAAGCTATTTTCGGGTTCTTCGTACAGAAGATCGGGTGGGGCCAATTGCTGAATGCGCCCATCGTCGAACACTGCGACACGGTCCGACATCGTCAACGCTTCGGTCTGGTCGTGTGTCACATAGACCGTGGTGATCCCAAGCTCATGCGCCAGTCGGGTGATTTCAAACTGCATATGTTCACGCAGCTGTTTGTCCAGCGCTCCCAGCGGTTCGTCCATCAGCACCAGTTCGGGTTCGAAGACCAGCGCCCGCGCCAAGGCGATACGCTGTTGCTGACCACCCGAAAGCTGCGCCGGACGGCGGCTGCCAAAGGCCCCCATCTGAACCATATCCAGCGCGCGCTTGACCTTTTCCTCGCGCTGATCCTTGCCCATTTTCCGCACTTCCAAAGGAAAGGACAGGTTTTCGGCCACGGTCATGTGCGGAAACAGGGCATAGTTCTGGAACACCATCCCGATTCCACGTTTATGCGGGGGAATATTGTTGATCGGTTTCCCGTCCAACATGATCTCGCCATGTGTGGCGGTTTCAAACCCTGCCAACATCATCAGGCAAGTTGTCTTGCCAGACCCTGACGGGCCCAACATTGTCAGAAACTCACCTTTTGGTAACGAGAGGTTTAAATCTTTTACAACGAGTATTTCACCATCATAAGACTTCTGGACACGTTGAAACTCGACGAACGCAGCGTCATTGGACATATACCGACTTGGCTCCCTGTGCGGTCTGTTGGTTGCCCGGTTTATCCGGATCTCAAAGACCATTGGGGACATTTAAGGACATGCAGGGCGCGCCGCGCAACCAAAAATATATTTGAAGCTCTACAATTTTGGATACGGTCACCCCTTCAATGATGCGAATTCAGTTCCCGCATGTGCCACGCAAGGCTTTGATTGCTGGACAAAACCGGCTTTCCTAGCCGCTCCTGAATCTCACGGATCGCATCAAAAGTTCTTAGATTTGTGCAGCTTAGAAAAATAGCTTCAACCGAAGAATCAGCACCAAGCTTGAGCGCTGCATCAACCACAGAGCGCCGCGAAATGCGCACAACTTTCGATTCTTCAGCCTCTCCGAACGAGCCGAAAACATCCATTGAAACCCCGTTTTCGGCGAATGCCCGACGTAATGGTTCGTTCACATCTTGTATATATGGCGACAGCAGCGCGAATTTTGAGACTCCCAAATGCGCCGCGCAGGCCGATGCGGCACGCAAAGGGTTGGTGACCACAGCAGTATTGCAGGTCTCTTGCACCATACGCTCGACCTGTTCGGATCCGATGACGGAACTGGCGGATGTGCATCCATATCCAACCACCTTGTAGGGGCGAATTTTCGGCAGCAAATCCGCCGCTGCGGGCAAAGCCTTTTCCATTTGCGCCAAGGTATCAGTCGTAACCTCTGTCCCACTTGGAATACGCGAGACATAGATCGGATAGGTTCGATCGGCGAAATAGGCATTGAACTCTGGCTCAATGGTCTCATCCGTTTGCAAAACGATCAGGCCCATTGGTGAGGCAGCTGGATCATCCGCATCCAACGTATAGGGAAGATAGCTCATATCTGGGGCAACTCCGGGCCGACTCTTGGGCTGATAAAGCGCGGTGCGCCTTGCGTGATGACGATATTTTCTTCGTGGACCAGTATTTTATCGCCCACGGCGATGCCTGGCTCTAATGTCAGGACCATCCCGGGTTCCAATACCGTGTGATCCGATGGGATCAGAGAAGGCCATTCCGTCAACGACATGCCAAGGCCATGTCCCAACCTCCCTGCACCGGTGTCTTCGCTGTTTCGGGACAAGATCGCGTTCATTGCGTGGAACAGATCAGCTGCAGTTGCGCCTGGGCGTGCCGCTTCAAACCCCGCATCTGATGCTTCGATCAACGTGGCATAAGCGTCGCGCACCTGCGCCGACGCCTGCCCGACCGACCAATTTCGGTCGTAATCGCAAAAATACCCGTCCCACACCAAACCCGTGTCCAGCATTAAAACATCCCCCGGCACCAATGCGGTTGGACGGGCTGGAGAAATCACATCGGCATACCCGCCCTGCTCGGCCCCGCCAGCCAGATACGGCACCCAATCCGCGCCTTCCTCAAGGCACAGCATCTGAAAACGGCGGAACACCTCGTCCAAAGCAACATCTTCAGCGGCGATCTCGGGCACGCGTTGAAAGGCCCTGCCCCCGATTGCGCAGGCGGTTTCGATCTTGGCGATCTCTGCCTCGGATTTCACCATCCGCAACGCACGGAGAATACCTCCGTCGCTGCCCAGACGACGGGAACCCAACCTTTCCTGCAACCTGTTAAGATCGGCCATAGGCATGCGAACATGGGTTTCGTGACCGTCCGGCAGACCGATTACCGCATCTGCAGGGCAGATTTCGCACAAAGCGTCGGCCAGCAGGCTAACACCATCGTCGGTCAAGTCCGGTGCACTCCAGGTGCGAATGTCTTCGATCCAGGTTGTCGCCATCAATGCCGACCCGATCGAGGGGATGACAGCGATCGGTTTGCCAGTTGCGGGCACGATCAGGTACCACGGGCGTGTCGGGCTTTCCCAAAATCGGGTCAGGTATCCTGTAAAATAGCGAACCTCGGGTTCTGTGGTCAGCAACAGCGCCGACAGCCCCACTTGCGCCATCCGATGTTGCGCACGCTCGGTCCGCGACTGGAATTCGGACGCTTCAAAGCCCCTCATTCGGCAATCTCTGAAATAATGCACAGAACACGAGCATTTGGCTCGATGCCCAGACCCGCCCGCGCATCTGCATTCATCACGGCGGCAACCCCCGCCCCGCCCGAAGCCGTTGTAGCGATGCCAGCATCGGCCATTGCGGGAAGATGTTCAGTCACCTGCTCATCGGTTAGGGTCAGGAAACTGTCGGCATCCCTGGCCAATCCGTTCAAGGCAATCAGAGACGGTTCCTTGCAATCGAGACGCCCCATGACGCTGTCCGGACCATCGGCGAACACGCAGGCGCCAGCCTCAATACTGGCTTGCAAGGCCGGAGCTGCATCGGGTTCGACAACGATGATCTGAGGTTCTTGCCCCCAAGCCGTCCTCATATAGGCTGCGGCCGCTCCGGCCAAACCACCAACACCGGCCTGCAACATGATATGGGTCGGCACTTGCGGGCATTGGCGCACAGCTTCGGCGGCCATCTGCAGGTACCCCTCCATCAGAGTATGCGGCAGTTCGTAATACCCCTCCCACGAACTGTCCGACAGCAATATCCATCCGTTATCCCGCGCTGCTTTACTTGCAGCCTCCATGCTGGCGGCATAGTCCACGCCCTCGCGCACAACATCAGCACCCTGAGCGCGCAGGCGTTCGGCAAAACTTTCGGGTACGGTGTCTGCGATATAGACGACAGAATTAGCCCCGAAACGGCTCGCACCGGACGCGACGCTTAGGCCGTGATTGCCTGCGCTGGCGGTGACATAGGTCCGACCCGCCAGTGTCGAGGCGTCCGGGTTTTCCGCGATATCCGCCGCATGGCGCGCGATGACATAGGCCGCACCCAAGGCTTTGAACGACCCCAGATCCATCCGACCACGTTCATCCTTTGCCCACAGGTGTGCGACATCGGCCAACCCCTTCACTTCGGTCAGAGGCGTTTCTTTGTCCGACAGGCAGCGTGCGATCAATTCTGACGCGCGCGCGACATTGGTCGAAGGGTACGGCGCGGCCTCGATCAGTTTCTGGCCGCCGCGATGAGGGTTGGATGTGATTTTCAATTGAGCGTCTTTCCTGAGTTGCCCATTGACGTGATCGGATTCGTCAAGTTCTGTCAACAAAACTCGGTCACCACAGGAGCGTCCCATGGCCCATGCCAATCCGGCATTCAGCCCATCTGAGTATGATCGTCGGCTGGCAAAGACGCGTGCTGCCATGGCAGCAGCTGGTCTGGATGCGCTGTTCATTGAAGACCCGTCTAATATGACATGGCTGACGGGATATGAGGGTTGGTCATTCTACGTGCATCAGGGCGTATTGGTTCTGCATGACCGTGATCCGATTTGGTGGGGCCGCAATCAGGACGCCAACGGTGCCCGGCGCACGGTCTGGATGAAAGACGATCGGATTCGCGGGTACGCGGATCACTATGTGCAATCGACCGCCCGCCACCCGATGCAGGACCTTGCGGCTTTGATCCAGGACTGTGGACTGGCAGCGGGTCGGATCGGTGTCGAATTGGACAACTACTATTATTCGGCCAAGGCGCATCTGACCTTGATGGCCGAACTGCCGCAGGCCGAACTGGTCGACGCGAATGGGTTGGTGAACTGGCAACGCGCGGTGAAATCAGACGAGGAAATCACCCTGATGCGCAAGGCCGCGCGCATCTCGGAACATGTCACCGACGGCGTGATTGACCGGATTGAACCCGGATTGCGCAAGAACGAACTGGTCGCGCAGATTTATCACGATGCAATCTCGGGTGTGGGCGAAGACTGGGGGGATTACGCTGCCATCGTGCCCTTGCTGCCTTCGGGCAAGGATGCTGCCGCACCGCATCTGACATGGGATGGTGCGCCCTTCAAATCCGGCGAGTGCACGTTCTTTGAACTCTCTGGCTGTTACCGCCGCTACCACACGCCTTTCTGCCGGTCAGTTTTTCTGGGTCAACCGCCCGATTTTCTGTTGCGAGCCGAGGCGGCGCTGGTCGAGGGGCTTGAGGCTGGGCTGGACGCCGCCCGCGCGGGCAATCAGGCACGTGACATCGCGTTGGCCCTGGCCGCCCCGCTGGAGCGCGCCGGGATCGAACGCGGTGCGCGATGCGGCTATCCGGTTGGCCTCAGCTATCCGCCGGATTGGGGCGAGCGCACAATCTCTTTGCGCCCCGAGGATGAGACCGTTCTGGAACCCGGCATGACCTTCCACTTCATGCCCGGTCTTTGGATGGACGACTGGGGGCTTGAGATCACAGAGTCGATCCTGATCACCGAAACCGGAGCCGCGGAATGCTTTTGCAACCGGCCCCGAAAACTGTTCGTAAAGCCATGACCCTGCTAAGAACCACGGAAATCCTTGCCGATCTGATCGCCTTTGAAACGGTATCCGCTGACAGCAACCTTGAGATCATCCGCTATCTGACCGACCGCCTTGAGGCTTTGGGCGCGCGCTGTATCGAAACGCGGGATGCAACGGGCAAAAAGGCCAATGTCTTTGCCACGCTCGGGCCGGAAATGGCGGGTGGCATTTTGCTGTCAGGCCATACGGATGTGGTTCCGGTGGCCGATCAGGACTGGACAACGAACCCGTTTGAGATGACCGAAAGGGACGGCAAACTCTACGGTCGCGGCACCTGTGACATGAAAGGGTTTATCGCCGCCGCATTGGCCTTTGCCGAGACCTTGGACGTAAGCAAACTGACCCAACCGCTGCATTTCGCCTTTACCTATGACGAAGAAACCGGCTGTCTGGGCGCGCAGAACCTTGTCAGTGACCTATCCGAACGCGGCATCGTACCGGACATCGCCATCATCGGCGAACCAACCGAGATGCGCGTGATCGAAGGGCACAAGGGCTGCTTCGAATACACCACCAGTTTCGTTGGGCTTGAAGGGCATAGTTCGGCCCCTGATGACGGCGTCAATGCGGCTGAATACGCGGCGCGCTATATCGGCAAACTACTGGAGCTGCGTCATATCTTGAAATCGCGCGCGCCAAAGGGCAGCCCGTTTGAACCGCCCTGGACCACGGTCAATGTCGGGCGCATCTCGGGCGGTGTTGCCCATAATGTCATCGCCAGCAAAGCCGAGGTCGCGTGGGAAATGCGCCCCGTTCAATCCAGCGACGCCGAACTGGTCAGAAGCACCCTATCAGATTACGTCAAGCACAGCTTGTTGCCCGAAATGCAGGCCGTCCACCCCGACGCGAGCATCACGCAAGAAGCCGTGGCCGAGGTCGAAGGGCTTGAACCCATGGACGAAAACGCCGCGCGCGAATTGGTGGCCGAACTGACCGGCGCCAATGGCACTGGCGTCGTCGCCTTCGCCACCGAGGCCGGCCTGTTCCAACAACTGGGCGTACATGCCATTGTCTGCGGGCCGGGCTCGATCACCCAAGCGCACAAAGCGGACGAGTATGTCGAGATCGAGCAGCTTGAACTGTGCTGCCGAATGCTGAACCGCCTGGGCCGCCGCCTGATCGCTTAACCAGCTCCGTGTGTGCGGTTATAGGCCGAGCGCGCGGGTTGCACATGCGCGGCGCGCGCATCCTCGCCCGGATCATAGACCTCCATCACCAGCGGATAGCAGGCGGCAGCGTCCGAGGAATGCTCCGACGAACAATCCCCTCCGGGACAGGCCGAAAGACCGACGATCAAATCGATCTCGGCGTAGAACTCAAGATAGTCGCCGGGGCGCACCGGGCTTGCCTTCATGAAATACTGCCCGGTGTCTCGGGTGAACCCGGTACACATGAACACGTTCAGGACGTCATGCACCAGCATCTCGGCCTCGTGCAGCGGCAGGTTGCAATGGCTGGCCAGCGCACGGGTCAGGTTGGAATGGCAGCAATAATGGTAATCGTCGCCGGACAACAACCGCCCCGTATAGGGATCGCAGCGCGTGCCGATTACGTCATGGACCGATCCGCCGAACGCGTCGAACCCGTACCAATCCAGCGTATCATCGACGACAGTCGCCATAGGGCGCATGTTGGGAAAGCTCGACCACATGCGATCCCCGGTCGACAGATGGGTGCCGTGCAAAGCGCGGGTTTTGCCGGAATAGAACCGCTCGGACAGGTCGTGCTTGTTCCACATGTTCAGGTCGCCGACCTGCGGCCCATCGACCGACAACACCCGAACAAACGCGCCTGCCGGTACGTCGATACAGGCCGCATCACGTGGCGCTGCGATGGCCTCGGCGGTCTTGCTGGCGCCCTGCCGCAGTTTGGCCAACCCGGTCAGGTCCGGTTGCGTCAACGTCTCGGGCGGGTAGCAAATGACCGGTTGGATGGCCTTGCGGTCATCTGCATCCGTTGGTGCCGCGAAGTTCGGGTTTACCAGTTTCATCAACGCTCTCCCCGTGCTTTTGCACAGGCTTAGCGCATAATGAACGGGTTCGCCATCGGCTCTTGCGCGGTGTTGATCCAGGTTGTTTTGGTTCTGGTGTAATCCAATATTGCCTCAACCCCGGCCTCGCGCCCATAGCCTGATTGGTTGAACCCGCCAAAGGGCGCAATCGGTGAGATCGCACGATACGTATTCACCCAGCAAATCCCTGCTCTGATCCGTTTCGACACCCGATGCGCCCGCGCGAGATTCTGCGTGAACACGCCTGACCCCAGCCCATAAGGTGTGCTGTTCGCAAGCGCGATCGCTTCATCCTCGGTATCAAACGGCAACAGAGACATCACTGGCCCGAACATTTCGACCTTTAGCGTTTCTGTATCAGCCGAGGCGCACTGAACCAGTGTTGGCTTCATATAGTTCCCCGGTCGATCCGCGATCTCGCCCCCAAAGCGGACCGTCGCGCCCTGCCCGCGCGCTTTGGCCAGCGTTTCCTCGATCCGTCGCACCTGTGTTGCAGTGCAGAGCGGCCCCACATGCGTTTCCGCCTGCAGTGGGTCGCCCAGCCGGATGCCGCTGGCCTTTTGCTCAATCCGTTCGATCAGCGGTTCCAGAATGGATCGATGCACCAAACCTCGTGTTCCTGCTACGCAACTCTGCCCCGAGGCGCCAAAGTTCCCGGCGATCAGACCATTGGCCGCGCCATCCAGATCGGCATCTTCAAACACCAGAATAGGGGATTTGCCCCCCAGTTCCAACGAGGTGACAGCAAAGTTCTCGGCCGAGTTGCGCACCACATGCCGCGCAGTCTCTGGCCCACCCGTAAAGGCAATACGGTCAATATCCGGGTGGCGGGTCAGCGGAATGGCGCAGTTTTCAGCGTCACCTGTGATGACCGAGACGACGCCGGGTGGAAACCCGGCCTGTTCAATCAACCGCGCAAACTCCAGCATTGGCGCAGGCGCGATTTCTGAAGCCTTCAAAACGACCGAGCACCCCGCCGCCAGTGCCGGACCCAATTTGGTCGCCGTCAGGAACATCTGCGCGTTCCATGGCACGATCGCAGCAACAACTCCGATAGGTTCGCGGGTCGTAAAAACGTGCATGTCGGGCTTGTCAATAGGCAGAACCGTTCCTTCGACCTTATCCGCTAGACCCGCGAAATAGCGGTAGTAGTCCGCTACATAACCCGTTTGTGCCGAAGTTTCCGCCAGCAGCTTGCCGCTATCGGTCGTCTCCAGTTCACCCAACTTAGTCGCATGTTCGGCCACCAGATCGGCCAGCCGGTACAACAGCTTGCCTCGCGCAGTCTGCGTCATATCCCGCCACGCCGGATCGTTCAAAACGCGTTTGGCAGCCGCAACTGCGCGATCGACATCCGCGGCCGAGGCACAAGCGAACGTGGCCCATCCCTGCCCCGTCGCTGGGTTTTCTGATGTCATGACCTGTGCGTTTGACCCTTCGGACCATTTGCCATCAATGAACAGTTGAAAATGCGGAAGATTTCCCATGGTGGTCCTCACTGAAAAGCTGGCATAACGTCGTCGATGAACCGCGCTAGAGAGGCGCGTTTACGTTCGTTAGTCATGCCGCTGTCGACCCAGAACGAAAATTCATCATATCCCAGATCCTCGTACCGTTTGATCCGGTCAATCACCTGGTGCGTGGTTCCTACGGTCAGATCGCGGCCTAGCTTTTCGGTGGTATACATCGGGTTGGCGTCCATTTCGGCCTGCGTGATCGGTTCGATCAAGCCCTGCTGGATTGGTCGTTTATTCAGGAACCACGCACCGAAATAGTTGTAGTAGCGCCGCAGATCCTCGATCCCCTGCGCCACGTCATCGTCATCCTTGCCGACATAAGTGTGATGCAGCAACATAATCTTGGGGCGCGGTCCGGCATAGCTATCGCAGGCATCGTTGAACCGACCCATCAGCGTTTCAATTTCCTCCATGCCCTGCCACAGCGGCGTGACCTGAATGTTAAATCCGTTATGGACGCCGAACTCGTGGCTGTTCGGGTCTCGAGCGGCGATCCATATAGGCGGGCCACCATCCTGCAACGGTTTCGGGGCCGATGTCGTGGCCGGGAAGGTATAGAACTCGCCTTCATGCGCGCAGTCCCCTCGCCAAATTTGCGGCAATAGTGGCGTAGACTCTCGCATCCTTTGGCCGGCTTCCCAAGCGTCCATCTCGGGCATCAGACGCTCGTATTCAAAGGAATAGGCCCCGCGTGCAATGCCCAATTCGATCCGGCCCTTGGTGATCTGATCTGCCGCTGCGGCCTCACCGGCCAGCTTGATCGGATGCCAAAATGGCGCGACCACCGTACCCGTGCCAAGTCGCACATTCTTCGTATGATGCGCCAGATCGACCAGAGACAGGAACGGATTCGGCGCAATGGTGAATTCCATGCCATGATGCTCGCCCGTCCAAACCGCGCGCATGCCGCCCTCATCGGCCATTTTCACCAGACTAACGAACTCGTCATACAGAACGTCATGCGGCTGATCCGGCGTCAGGCGTTCCATATGGGCAAACAGCGAAAACTCCATCAATCGGCTCCTTTAGCGAAAACTGTGAATGTCGCCGCGTTCGGCGTCGCCCAGATACAAGGCGAAATCCCCGGTCTGAACCTCGCGTGCAAAGCGGGTCATCATGTGGTGAATGCCTTGGGTGGCGAAGGTCAGGTTGGGCAGGTTCGCAACCGGTACCCACTGGGCATTCGCAGATGAGCAGGGCTGATCTGCTGACGCCAGGAAAAACGTATATTGCAGCTTGGTCTCGGCGTCATTGAACGACGAATAGACCTGTTCGATCCGCGCATGGATACCGCGTTCCGACAACCCCTGCGCCAGCCTGTTCCGTTGACCACCAGTCTCAGCACCCGAGACTTGAACCGGGCGAAACGCAGCGCCATGGCGTTCCAAAAGCACTTGGTCGCCAGCAGTAATAATCGCACCGCAAACCGTTGGGACTTTGGCGTCCATTTCGGCCTCAAGACCCAGGCTGAAATACGATCCGCCCACATAGCCTAATCCGTCGCCTGCAACGTGTGAGAATTCAAGCACACGGCCCATCAGGATGGTATGATCGCCTGCCGGAATGGCCTGATGGGTTTCGCAACAGAATTGCGCCACCGCTCCGTCGATCAGCGGCAAGTCATGCTCGCCGTTATGATGGGGAACTTTCGCGAACCGGTCGCCTTTATACCCTGCAAAAGTGTTCGAAACCTCTTGCTGACCTTCAGCCAGAATGTTGACGGCGAAATGACGGCAATCGGTGAACACTTCATAGCTGGACAGGAACTTGCCTGGGCACACCAGCAGCAGCGGCGGGTCTAGAGACACCGAGGAAAACGAGTTTGCCGT
Source organism: Ruegeria sp. BA12 (assembly GCF_056539625.1). Lineage (NCBI taxonomy): Bacteria > Pseudomonadati > Pseudomonadota > Alphaproteobacteria > Rhodobacterales > Roseobacteraceae > Ruegeria > Ruegeria sp. BA12. Next base: position 762,238 of record NZ_JBQFVF010000001.1, on the reverse strand, counting down.
GAACCCAACCGGCACGCCATTTTCATCGCGGGTGGTCACCACTGTCACGCCGGTCATGAAGCTGCCAAAGGCATCGCGCAGGGCGCGTGGGTCCAAAGTAGTCATGTCAGGCACTCCTGAACAAAGGGCAAGAGCGTGGCGTTGATCTGCGCCGCATGGGTCATCGGCATCATGTGTGCTGCACCGGGGATGATCTCTGCCCGCCCCTTTGGTGCAAGGCTGGCCATCTGTAGCGACATAACGGGGGTCGAGTTCGGCTCATCCGCGCCGGTCACAAACATGGCCGGACATGTAACCGCTGCCAGCTGCGCTTCGGTCGGGCCGTCGCTTTCGGCAAAGACCGTATAGGCCGCCTTATAGGCGCGTGGATCGACCTCTTGCAGCCATCGCGCGCAGGCGTCGCGTTCCGCTGACGCACTCTCTGCAAACCACCGGCGCAGAGTGACCGAGGCGTCGTTCGGCTGCTGCGCATCAAGCGCATGAGCCCGCGACAAGACCGCTTGTCGGGCCGCGTCTGACCTTTTGTAGATGGCGTTCAGGGCCGCAACCCCTTTGACATTTCGATTGTTCGAGGCCGCTATTTGCGTCGCAATCAGCGCACCCATCGAATGCCCGATCAGCACCGCAGGCTCGTTCAACAACGCGGCAATCGGCGCGGCGTAGCTATTTAGTCCACTTGGCGCGGTAAATGCCGTTTCCCCGTGACCCAGCATGTCCGGGCAAACCACGCGATACCCAGCAGAAACCAAAGGCTCGATCTGCCCGCCCCACGCTTCGGCCCGCAGACCAACACCGTGCAACAGCACGACCAGAGGACCCTCGCCCACGTCAATCGCGGCCAGATCATCGAACTTAGACCGAGGCCGGGTTGTCCACGTCATGACCCAAATCCTTCAAGTCCTGATAACGATCTCCAATCCGATGGTGCGGACGCCCCGTCGTCGCGCCGCCTAGCACAATCACAACCTCATCAGCGCGCGGTGCGTCGGAAATGGCGAATTGCAGCGTCAGATAATGCGACCGGCGACCGGCATCGTTCTTGTCCATCAGCGGCACCATGATCGGTGCGTTGGCTGGCCCTCGGGTATTGGTGAAAGACAGGTAGGATTTCGCCCCAACCGCCTGCCGGAAATGATTACCGAAATGCAGCGTGTGGATCAGGCCCGAGGCATGCTCGACCTCTCCGTCCAGCCCGACAACAGCGGCCTTACCATAGGCTTCGATTGCATCGCCGCTGCCAGCCAACGCAGTCATTCGTCCGGTCAGTTCCTCACCTAAAACAGGGGCAAAGCTCAGAATCTCAGGCCTCAGATCCTCGACATAGCGTCCGGCCCATGGGTTGGTGACCACAGCCGCCACCGCGAACATCCGCCATGGGCGGTCTGCCTTGCGAAACCCTTCAACCAGAACCTCTTCGTCGTAGGTCACGATTTTTCGAATATTTGGCTGCACAAACGCCCCCTGTGATTGATTGGCAAACTATCCTCGGCCAAGGGCTGCTTTGACAAACGAAAGAACTTTGGTCTTAGGTATTAGTGACTCTAATATGTAGGTTACAAATGCCCAAAACCCTGCCCCCGCTCACGTGGTTCAGATCGTTCGAAGCCGCCGCCCGACGGCTCAGTTCCACCGCAGCCGCTGACGAGATCGGCCTGACGCAATCCGCTGTCAGCCAACAGATCAGATCGCTGGAAACACGGTTGGGTGTGGTATTGTTTCACCGCCACGCGCGCGGCCTGTCGTTGACCGACGAGGGCCGCAAGCTGCTGCCACAGGTCGAAGCCGCGCTGGAGATGCTGCATTCGGCGGCGTCACCGTATCTGGCCGAAGAACGCGCGCGTCACCTTACCGTTGCGGCGTCGGTCAGCGTGCTGGAATGGGTGATATCCCCCGCGTTGCCTCAATTCCGGTCACGAAACCCGGACACATCCGTACGCTTTGTCAGCACGATCTGGCCGGATGAATACTCGGCCTCTCGCGCGGATATCGAAATTCGATTCGGGTCTGCGAAACAGGTGGGTCGGGACGCAACCGAACTGTTGCCCAATGACCTGATCGCCGTTAAATCACCCCAGTTGGACGGCGACCTACCGGACCTGCCGTTGATCGAGGCGGTCGGCACATCCGGCAATTGGTCGTCCTGGTCCGAGGCAACTGGGTACAAAATCCCAAGCCCCACCTTCTACGTGGATTCTTACGGTCTCGCTCTAAAACTCGCCACCACTGGAAACGGGGTGGCTTTGGTCAATGCTTTGGTCGCGGAACACGCATTGCGCACCGGTCGGGTCATACGTGCCACCGAAGCCTCGGCCCCCGCAACCGAAGGGTATTTTCTGGCGGCCCAACGCCGCTCGCCCGAGGTAGACGCATTTCTGGAATGGTTTTCCGGCGCACTGCCTGAGGTAAGTCGCATTTAACGTCTGATTCAAACAAGTGGATGTCGCATCTGAGGATATCCACAGGCCGTATTTTAGTGAATTCTGGCGAAAAAGGTCCGATTCATGCGATATTCTGGCTTCCGAGTCATCAAAGAGGCGCTCACCGGCCACAAAGGGTGGAAACCGGTCTGGCGTGAGCCCGAACCCAAGGCGCATTACGACATCATCGTCATCGGCGGTGGTGGTCATGGGCTGGCAACAGCGCACTACCTGTCCAAGGTCTATGGTCAGCGCAATGTGGCGGTGGTCGAAAAAGGTTGGATCGGCGGCGGCAATGTGGGGCGGAACACGACGATTGTGCGCTCGAACTATATGCTGGACGGGAATGAACCGTTCTACGAGTTCTCAATGAAGCTGTGGGAAGGGCTTGAACAAGACCTGAACTACAACGCCATGATGAGCCAGCGTGGGATCATCAATCTGTTCCACACCGACGGTCAGCGAGACGCCTATACAAGGCGCGGCAACGCGATGATCCTAAATGGCGCGGATGCCGAGTTGCTAGATGCGGATCAGGTCCGCAAAGAGCATCCCTATCTAAATTTTGACGATGCCCGCTTTCCGATCAAGGGCGGCTTAGTTCAGCGCCGCGCGGGTACTGCCCGTCATGACGCGGTGGCATGGGGGTTTGCGCGATCGGCTGACCTGCACGGCGTCGACATCATCCAGAATTGCGAGGTCACAGGCCTACGGATTGAGAATGGCAAATGCCTGGGCGTTGAAACGACTAAGGGCTTCATCGGCGCGAACAAAGTGGGCTGTGCGGTTGCGGGCAGTTCCGGCCGCGTGATGGGAATGGCCGGAATGCGATTGCCCATCGAGAGCCACGTTTTGCAGGCGTTTGTGTCCGAGGGTCTGAAACCAGTTCTGCCCAGTGTCATCACCTTTGGCGCGGGCCATTTCTATGTCAGCCAATCCGATAAGGGAGGGCTGGTCTTTGGCGGTGATATCGACGGCTATAACACCTATGCCCAACGCGGCAACTTGCCCGTGGTCGAGGATGTTTGCGAAGGCGGCGTGGCCTTGATGCCAATGATCGGCCGCGCCCGTCTGTTGCGGATGTGGGGCGGTGTGATGGACATGTCGATGGATGGCTCGCCCATCATCGACCGTACGCCGGTCGAGGGGCTCTATTTCAACGGCGGTTGGTGTTACGGCGGGTTCAAGGCAACCCCAGCCTCGGGTCATTGCTTTGCGCATCTGTTGGCGAAGGACGAGCCGCACCCGGTAGCCACCGCCTACCGCCTCGACCGGTTCCAGACGGGCCGGATGATCGACGAAAAAGGCGTGGGCAACCAGCCCAATCTGCACTGAGGGGACTGTACAATGATTATCAACCATCCCCTTTTGGGTCCGCGCGATGCCTCGGAGTTCACATATCTGGGTGATGCCTCACTGATCGATCGCCCGGACTGGCAGTCTGAAAACGCAGCTGAGGCGTTCTATGAATACGGCTATGTCCGCGACAACCCGGCCGGTGAGCATCAGGAACTGTGGTATCACGAGGCCGGAGACCGATCCTGGCTGGTCGTAACGCGCAACACGCTGACGCATGAGATTTCAAAGGTGGAACTGGCCCGTGACGTGGCCCGCACACGGGGGCGATCCAAATGACGCAGACAAACCGGCTGAATGGCGGCCAGATCGACCGCAACACCTCTTTGTCCTTCAAATTTGACGGGCGCAGCTATACGGCGCATCCCGGCGATACTCTGGCCTCGGCCTTGCTGGCCAATGACGTGCGGCTGATCGGGCGGTCGTTCAAATACCACCGCCCTCGCGGGCTGCTGACCGCCGGGTCCGAAGAACCCAACGGCATGGTCGAACTGCGCACCGGTGCCCGCAAGGAACCCAACACCCGCGCCACAACAATTGAAATGTTCGACGGGCTTGAGGCGAAGTCGCAGAACCGCTGGCCCAGCCTGAAATTCGACGCGCTGGCCGTGAACGATATGTTCTCGAACTTCCTGTCGGCAGGGTTTTACTACAAGACCTTCATGTGGCCTGCCGCGTTCTGGGAAAAGCTCTACGAACCGATGATCCGCCGCGCCGCCGGTTTGGGATCGCTGTCGCAAGAGGCTGACCCGGATGAATATGACAAAGGGTTCCGTCACTGCGATCTGCTGATCATCGGCGCTGGACCCTCTGGCCTGATGGCTGCCCTGACCGCAGGACGTGCCGGGGCAGACGTTATTCTGGCGGATGAGGATTTCACCCTTGGTGGACGTCTAAACAGCGAGACCTATGCGCTGGGTGACCACAGCGCCCCGGACTGGGCGGCTCAAGCGGTTGCAGAGCTATCGTCTTTGCCCAACGTCAGGCTTATGCCGCGCACCACAGTCATCGGCGCGTTTGACCATGGCGTCTATGGTGCAGTGGAACGGACTGGGGATCATTTAGCCACCCTACCAGTGGGCAAACCCCGTCAGATTCTATGGCGTATTTACACTCAAAAAGCACTGCTTTGTGCCGGAGCCACGGAGCGCCCCATCGCGTTCGAAAACAACGACCGGCCCGGCATCATGATGGCCAGCGCGTTGCGAACCTATGCCAACCGGTTCGCTGCCACCGCGTCGCAACGTGTGGCGATCTTTACCAACAATGATGACGGCCATCGCACCGCAGCCGATCTGCATGCCAAAGGCGTCACAATCACTGCCGTCGTGGATGTGCGCGAGGACGCACCTACCTGCTATGATTATGAGGTCCTGAAAGGCGCACAAGTCATTGATACCAAAGGCCGCCACGGGCTGACCTTTGTCGAGGTCGCCTTGGCTGACGGCTCAACCCGTACTCTGGAAAGCGGGGCGCTGGGCGTGTCCGGCAGCTGGAACCCGAACGTGCATATGACATGTCACCAGCGCGGACGCCCGGTCTGGGATGAAGCTTTGGCCGCCTTTGTACCCGGAGAAAACCTGCCCGTCGGCCTGTCGGTTGCTGGTGCCGCAAACGGGGTGATGTCGACACATGGCGCCCTGCAATCCGGAGCGGAAGGCGCGGCCAACGCGCTGGAAATGACAGGTGTCCTGCCCGACTTGCCCGAAGCTGAGGATGCTCCTGTCTCGCAAACGCCATTCTGGCACGTGCAAGGATGCAAGCGCGCCTGGGTGGATCAGCAGAACGACGTAACCGTTAAGGACGTCAAGCTCAGCTATCAGGAAGGGTTCCGATCAGTCGAGCACCTGAAACGCTATACCACGCTGGGCATGGCAACGGATCAGGGCAAGACCTCGAACATCACCGGCCTTGCGATCATGGCCGAGGTGGCCGGCAAGTCGATCCCCGAGGTCGGAACCACCATATTCCGCCCGCCTTACACGCCCGTGCCGATTGGCACTTTCGCGGGCCGGATGAAGGGGCAGGAATTTCACCCGACCCGCCTGACTCCCTCGCACTATTGGGCCAAAGAACGCGGCGCCGTGTTTGTCGAGGTTGGCAACTGGCTGCGTGCGCAGTGGTTCCCCCTGCCCGGTGAAACCCATTGGCGGCAGTCCGTGGATCGTGAGGTACGCCAAACCCGCGCCTCGGTCGGGGTGTGCGATTGTACGACACTGGGCAAGATCGACGTTCAGGGCACAGATGCGGCCGAGTTTCTGAACCGCATCTACGCCAATGGCTTCGCAAAGCTGGCCGTAGGAAAAACCCGGTACGGACTGATGTTGCGCGAAGACGGAATGGTCATGGATGACGGCACCGCCGCGCGGATGGCCGAGGATCACTTCGTCGTCACCACAACCACGGCTAACGCCGTAAGTGTCTACCGCCACATGGAATTTGCCCGCCAGTGCCTGTATCCGGACATGGATGTGCAGTTGATTTCAACCACCGAAGCCTGGGCACAGTACGCCGTGGCCGGCCCCAATTCGCGCAAACTGCTGCAAAAGATCGTGGACCCAGAGTTTGATCTCTCGAACGACGCCTTCCCGTTCATGGCCTGTGGCAACGTCACCGTCTGCGGTGGGCTACGGGCGCGGTTGTTCCGAATCTCGTTCTCAGGCGAGCTGGCCTACGAAATCGCGGCGCCCTCACGTTATGGCGACGCGCTGATGCGGCGGCTGATGGCCGAGGGTGAGGAATTTGACGTGGTGCCATACGGCACCGAAGCGCTGGGCGTGATGCGGGTCGAAAAAGGCCATGCCGCAGGAAGTGAACTCAACGGCACCACCACGGCACTGAACCTTGGCTTGGGCAAAATGGTGTCAAAGAAGAAAGACAGCATCGGTTCGGTCCTGTCCGAACGCGAAGCTCTGGTCGAGCCGGATGTCCTGCGACTTGTCGGGATCAAACCTCTGCAACCCGAAGATAAGGTCACAGCAGGCGGGCATCTGATGAACAGCGAAGGCCCGGTCGATGCGGCGCATGATCAGGGGTATGTCACTTCGGCTGTCTACTCGCCGATCCTCAACAGCAATATCGGTCTGGGCCTCGTGAAAAACGGGGCCGAGCGGTTGGGCGAGAAAATGCGTCTGGTCTCCCCCCTGACTGATCTGACCGTCGAGGTGGAACTTGTCTCGGCCCATTTCGTCGACCCTGAAGGAGAGCGTCTACGTGCATGATCTTGTTGCTACAACCGCCCTGGGCGGGACTGACCCACACGTGGACACCGTCGGAGGTGTCACATGTACCGAAGTGCCCGGCGTGGCGCTGGCTTCGGTCGCGGCCCGGATGGGGCAGGAAGACAATACTGCCACTTCTCTGGCCAAGTTGATCGATGCCCCCATCCCCGATATTGGTCGCTGGGCCGGTACAACGATCAGCGCGTTCTGGGCCGGCCCCGATCAATGGATGATTGAGGCCCCCTTTGACACCCACGAAGCGCTTGCCGAACAGGTCAAAACCGCCACGGGAGATGCCGCCTCGGTCACCGAGCAAACGGACGGCTGGACGCGGTTCGACCTGAACGGAGATCATATTCCTGCGGTTCTGGAACTCCTGTGCCAGCTTGATCTGCGCAAGCTTGACCCAGGCAGCGCGGCGCGCTGTTCGATCCATCATATCGGTTGTTTTGTTCTGTGCCGAACACCCGAGAGCTTCAGTTTCTACGGTCCACGATCCTCGGCCGGTTCACTGCATCATGCCCTATTGACGGCGATGCGCTCGGCACTTTGATCCATCGGTCAGACCGACGGGAGCGGCGCGTTATCTTCAACGCGAAAACGGTTGATTCTGCGGCGATCTTCGCTGGGGCTTAGCCCGAAGGCCGCCCGATAATGCGTCACCAGAGGCGCGACAGAACCGTACCCGACGGCTGAGGCGATCTGGGGGATCGGGTCTTTGGTATAAACCACCATCTGCCGCGCAGCCTTCATACGCATGGCACGGTAATAGTGGCTGGGACTTTGACTGGTTGCCTGTTTGAAAGCCCGTTCGATCTGTCGGGGCGTCACCCCCATCCGCTGCGCCACCTCTGCCACGGAAATTGGCTCGCTCATATGCGCAGCGAACAACGCAACACTGCGGGAAACCAGAGGCGGCAGGTTATCGCCCGTGTCGGGCGCAGTTGCTCTGGGCACCTGCTGTTGCACACCGGCGCCGCGCATCATCGGGTGCTGGAACCAACAGGCGACTTCATGTGCGACGTCCCCACCCAGCCTATCCTGAATAAGATGCAATGCCAGATCAAACCCTGCCGCCGCGCCCGAAACGGTTGTTCGACTGGCATCTCTGACGATCACTTCACTGCGGGCATCCATGTCAGGGAATTCCGCTTCGAACGCGGCCTCATAACACCAATGAACCGACACCGGATGACCCTGCATGACACCCGACCGAACCAACGGAAAAACACCTGCGCTGATCCCGCCCAGAACCGTCCCGTGGCGACCTAGACTGCGCAGGGCACCGTTGCCAAAACTCGGGTTGTCGAAGACCGAAGTCGGACTGCTGAGAAGGAAAATAATGTCAATGTCCTTGCAGGCTGCCAGAGATCGCTCGGCTTCGAATCCGACACCTGCACTGGATTGGACCTTTTGGCCATTCTCGGAAATCAGCGACCAGAGGAACGCTTCTTGCCCCGCGATTTCATTGGCCGCCCGCAGCGGCTCGATCACCGAGGTCAGGCATGCCATGGGAAAGCCATCAAACAGCAAAAAGCCGATCTCGATTCTGTTTTCAGTCCGCATGGACCTGTCCTAGCAGGAAATCCGCCGCTGCCCTAAGCGAAGTTTCAAGCCCAGCGGATCAACCCGATGATGGCTGATGTTGCGTAAAACCCCTGTAGCAACAGAAATGTCCAGCGACGGTCGATCACAGCCCAGGCTGCGAACAGACCCGACGACAATAGCAGAAGCGTAAAACCCAACAGCTCCGCCCCGATATTCGAGGCGATCAGCAAGGCATAGGCCATCGCCAACACAGACCCGGTGATTTCAAACACCGTAGTCAGACTGCGACGCGAGGTTTCGAGTTTTTCCATGCTTCACCCCTGTCCTGTCATGCGGTTTATCGGAGCGGGTTCAGTGAAAAAAAATGTCATTTTGGGCCTTTGATGTTTTGTCTTTTCCTGTGACTAGACCAAGGTTATCATGTGACTCAAATGAATGATTGTCATTCTGTGATCTTATTTTGTCATACAGCGGAAAATGAACGAACGCCTAGAAATTGACGCCCTACGCGCCTTGCTGGCCATTGCTGCACATGGTGGCGTGACCCGCGCGGCGGAACATCTGGCGTTGTCTCAATCTGCGGTCAGCCACAAAATTCGTCGGCTAGAGCAGGCGTTGGATTGTAACTTGCTGGCCCGCCGCGCCGGTGGCCCCTTGTTTACCGAGGCCGGTCAACGGCTGTGCGACTATGCACGCCGGATCACCGATTTGCATGACGAAGCGTTGTCATCTTTAGGCAAGAAACCTCTGACCGGAACCATCCGCCTGGGCATGACCGAGGACACCGCCACAAGCGACATCGCCCGAATTGTGGGTCGTTTCACGCGGTTGTACCCCGACATTCGTGTCCGCACCCGCACCAGTCAAAGCCTAAACGTGCAGACCTGGTTGAAAGCCGGAGAGCTGGATGTGGCGGTGATGCAGATCTTTCGTCAGGACATTCTGCCTGACGATTTGATCCTGTTTGAAGACACGCTGCACTGGGTCAAATCGCCGGAATTTCACTTGGATTTATCCTCACCCGTGCCATTTCTCTCCTTCGATAGCCAATGTTTTTACAAACAATGGGGCATGGGACGAAAGCTGCACCAGTTCGATAACGTTCTGGAGTGCCCGAGTGCGGCAGGCATCCAATCGGCGGTGCGGTCGGGTTTGGGTGTCGCATTGTTGAACGGTATGCACATCACTTCGGACATGGAAATCATCGACAAGCTATTCCCTGTCCCGCCCCGTATCGCCTTTGTCGCGCGCACGCATCTAAAGCGCCGAAAACCGGCTGCAATAGCTCTCATTCAGGAAATCCGCAAAGAGGTTGAGACCACGATGCCTGTGACCGGCGCAGGCTAAGTTAACTCGCCCCGAGGTTGAACGCTTTGGACATACGTTCCCGGCGACGTTCGATCGACTTGTGAAACGCCAACTTGCTGAACAAAACAAGCGGGAACATCACCCGTTCACCTAGCCCGTCGATGATGACCAGCTTTCCGCCGCGTTCCTGCGCGCGGACGATGTTTTCAAACCCCATGTCACCGACAATGATCTGCCCTTTTTTGAGATCGTCCATCAGTTCCATGAACTCATCATGCAGCCGTTGGCGCGCCTCCCTGTCCGACGCAACCGCACGCTTTTCGGATTGCAGGGTCGGCGCAAGCCCACCATCTGAACCGGTCAGTTTTTCAACAACCAATGCCGGGCCTTGCGACGTCGGCGCATACCCCATGAACCGCGCGAGGCGTTCGATTTCCGGGCAGCCGCGATTCAACGCGGCCAGATATTCGTTCGCTTCTCGATTCCACTGCCGCAGATTACCATAGCGCCAGGCCGCATATCGCGGAATCGTATGATGTCGAATAGGTTCATCCACCCGAACTTTCAACAACGCGCCTTCAATTTCAGGGTGTTGGAAAATCTTGTAGTTGCGGCTTTCGCGTAGCGGGGTGTGGCCGCTTAGGTCAATCATGTCTGTCAGGTCCCAATCATGAGAAACGTGCGCCGCAGGGGCACTTAGTGCTAAAATCAGTGCCCTTCATAGGGCGTTCTGATTTCCGTGACAATTCACCTTTGTTTCAGCCTGAACTGGCGATGACGCTTCCTGAACCTGTTTGATCAACCAGTTCCGAACCGCCTCGGCGACCTTTACCTGTCTGGGCGTGCGTTGGGTGACGACGTGGTACCCCTCTTGCACCGGGGTTGCAAAAGAAACGGGTTGGCACAAGCGCCCGGCCTCAAGGTCCCCAGCGACAAATTCCCGATTGGCCAGCGCGATGCCCTGCCCGGCGATTGCTGCATCGATGGCCAGCGAAGTCTGGCTGAACGCCATGGTCTTTAGCCAGGATACAGGCACCTCTCCCAAAGCGGTCTCCAGAAACAGGGGCCACTGGCCATGGGTGTCTTCGAGCAGAACATGGTTGATCAGGTCTGCAGGCGACTGAATGGGGCTATGCCCTGACGCGAGATCAGGATGGCAGACAGCGATCAACTCTGCAGAAAACAAAGGCACGGAGACCAATCCCGGACCAAACGGTGGCTTACCCTGCCGGATCGCGATATCGACCCCGTCCGTCTGGAAATTCGCCAGCGTGTTCGACGCATCCAGACGTAGCCGGATATCGGGATGATCCTGTGCGAGATACCCCAATCTCGGCACCAGCCACCGTGTAGCAAAAGAAGGGGTTGAACTGATCGTGGCAACAACGTCTTGCGGTGACAAGTTTGCGGTTGCCTCGGCCATCAAGTCAAAAGCGCGACGGAGCGGTGCAAGATAGGCCCGGCCCTCATCAGTCAGGGACAGCCCTCTGGCCTGCCTGTGGAACAGCTTGATTTGCAATACTTCCTCAAGCGCCCGCACCTGTTGGGCCACAGCGCCTTGCGTGACGCCCAACTCATCAGCGGCCCGGCTGAAGTTCAGATGGCGCCCTGATGCTTCAAACGCCTTTAATGCGTTCAAGGGGGGTAAATTACGCATGGTTAGGGATTCAACCCGATAGATTTTCTACAAGGTTAAGGCAGAATTACTGATTGGTCAAACGTCATCGCTGACGCCATTTTTCATCCTAAGTAGACACAATGAGGTGCAACATGACGGACAACAAAGTCGCGATCATTATGGGCGGCGGCAGCGGCATGGGCGCGGAAAGCGCCCGTCGTTTGGAAGCTGATGGGTTCAACGTCGCCATCCTGTCATCATCGGGTAAAGGCGAAGCTTTGGCGACTGAATTGGGCGGCATCGGCTTGACCGGCACCAACAGGTCCAGCGCAGACATGCAAAGGTTGGTGGACATGACCATGGACCGCTGGGGTCGCGTTGATGTGTTGGTGAATTCAGCTGGTCACGGCCCCCGCGCCCCGGTTCTTGAGATCAGTGATGACGACTGGCACGAAGGGCTTGAGGTCTATTTCCTCAACGCGGTAAGGGCCGCGCGGATCATCACCCCGATCATGATCGACCAAAAGTCCGGAGCAATCATCAACATCTCGACCTTCGCGGCGTTCGAACCCGACCCGGTGTTTCCAACGTCTGGTGTGATGCGGGCGGGTCTGGCAGCCTACACCAAATTGTTCGCGGACAAACATGCGACTGAAAATGTGCGCATGAACAACGTGCTGCCGGGCTTCATTGACAGCCTGCCGGAAAACCCGGACTGGAAGGCCCGCATCCCGATGGAACGATATGGCAAGGCCTATGACGAAATCGCAGCAACCGTAGCTTTTCTAGCGTCGGACGGTGGAGCATATATCACCGGCCAGAACATCCGAGTAGACGGTGGGCTGACACGGTCGGTGTAACACCGGCGACCGCCCTGCCCCGGCTCATAACGCTGTACGGTCATTTGCTGTTATCCGCCGGGCTCTGGGACTGAGCCTTTTGCCCGGCCCAAAGCCCGATATCGTCGCCGTCGATAATGATCGCCAGATCCCAGAATTTTCGGATCTCTTCTTCAGCGAACTGCGCAGCCATCGGTTCATCCGGTACGCGCTCAACGCGGAAGCCGAACTGCTCAAATCCGCTGTAATCTATGCGGCTTAGAATGACCGGATACACCTCGCGCTCCAACGCGGCTGCGGCAAGAAACCTTGCCACATTGTATACTGATTTCATGGGGCTCACGATCCGAACACCGATATGCGTTGGCCCGCCCTCATCCCGCTCCCAAAGCGCAACGGAAGGGATCAGGCCCATTTCAGGAAATACAACATTCCCGTGCGGCTTGGGTTCTTGATCGCCAGAGATCAGATCATCCAATTGAACAGGTCGTTTAGGCGTTGTTCTGCTTAGGATATCGTACCATGAAATATCTGTCATTTTCTGCACTTGGCCTCTGCAATGATTTCGGCCGCTTTCGCCGCCCCCGGTTCTGGCAATTCAATTTTATTCAACGCGGTCCGATAGACCTCCAGATCACCTTGATCCAGGCAGTCTGAAACCGTTCGCTCGAGTTTCATGAACTCTTTCTCGGTGATGATCGCGCACAGATCGCGGTCAGCCAACGCCTGGGCGCGTCGTTCCTGATTGTCCAGATACGGTGCTGATTGGGGGATCAGGATTGCCGGAATCTTGTTGTACAGGATCTCGAGAACAGAATTGTATCCCGCCGCCGAAATGACCAAATCCGCGGCCAGGCAAAGGGTTGTGGCCTCAAAGGTCTGAACAACGTGAGTATTTGACCAACCGAAGGTGGCCGGCTGAACCTTGCTGCCCGGCCAGGTTACGACAAGATGCAAACAGTCTGACCGGTCCTCAAGCATCCCGGAAATTGCCTGAAGTTGCGCCGACCGGTCCGACGCCACGCCGCCGCCTAACATGCTGACAACCAGATGATCAAACTCACGCCCGAACCGTTCAGCCAGCCGACCCCTAAGTCCTTGGCGTTCATCACCCGACTGGACCACACGGCGAAAGATCGGGCCAACGTTGCGAACGTGATCGCCGTAACTGTAGGTGTCGTTTAGCTCTTCAAAGGCTTCGGATGGCACTATGACCTTGTCGAATACGGCCTCACGCTGGAGCATTCTTGGCCTGGACCGCCCATCAGGCCACAACCCACGCCGTATCCAAACCGCCGACAAGTTGCGCTCAAGGATCGTTCGGTAGACGGAATCAAAGACATAGCCGCCGTCAAACACCAACCTGTCATTTTCCTGCAGAGCTGCGCCAAGTCGGCGGTAAGTCAGGATATCGTTGCCATTAAAGTTGGCTGATACTTCAGTCCGCTGAACCAGAGGGATACTGTCCATGCCTTCGCGGCGCACAAGTGGAACGCAGCTGGGAAAGGCCGCAAAAATCGGGGCTATATCATCCGGCAATTCTTTGGCAATGATAGCGCATCGCTGAGCGTGTCCCAATCCAACCCCGTTGGTTGGAAAAAACACTGTTCGCTGTGCCGTTCGAATAGGTTCGCGTTTTTGGGGCTTTAGGTCTGCTGCCTTTTCCAACCGGGAAATGTCCACCGAATGCAGCCACTGGGATTTTGTCGCCTGTTCAGCCACCCCGGCAAGGTTCTCAAGTATCTTCCCTGTGAGGTACCCGTCCAGCGCAAGCGGCGTTTTGGGCCCGATCAAAGCCGGGGCGCCGGAGGACACAATGGCCTCATCATCCGTGCAATCTATCGCGACCCCACCAGTGGCGATCAACTCGACTGCAAGTGCGGCCATGCGAACCCCGGCGACACCATGACCAAACATCACCAGGACATCTGTCGTTTTTGCCAAAATACGGGCGGAAAGATCGGTATACAAAATAGTCGGCAGATCATGAAAGGGCGACTCATTGATCACCTTGTTCTGCGCCCCGTTGACGATAAGTTGCAGAGTATAGTCACTGCGATTGCTCATCCGGGCCAAGCAAGAGAGCGTCTCGGGCGCGTCAAGTTCCATGGACCCCAAGACCACGGCGACATTTGGCTTTTCGACCGCCGAACGAGCCGTTGGCCGAATGTCTGCGACCAAGGGACAGGCCGCCGAAGGTAACATCGAGCGCGGCTGGAAGTCCGTAAGGTCCAACACCGTGGCTTCACGCCCAAGGGCATATGCCAGACGCGCCTTTGCACCGATATAACTTTGCTGCGTTTCGAAACGGCCCGTGGCAACCACTGGTACGTTTGCCGCCAGTTGCCTTTGCCGCAGGGACGCAAGAAGAAGATCATCAATCTCCTCGGCGCCAAGCACAAATACCCTTTCGACCTCATGCTCGCCCGGATCGACCAAAAACTTGGCAGCATCGTAAACCCGGCCGCGACCTGCGTCTTTCGGCAAGTATTCGGCATCGATACACACGTTAAAACCGCGTGCGGTCAGCTGATCGGCAAAGATCAATTGCGCATCAAAGGTCCGCAGCGAGTGCGTGCCAGCCTCGATGAAAATCATTTCATAACCCCGCTGTCTGCAGTCAGGACATTTGACAACATTGCCCTGAAACTCTCTGCCGAGTAACGCTCCAGCACCTTTTGCGACCTTGAGACCTGTTCATGATATCGCTGCGGGTCAGCGACCAAATCAGATATGACCCGGTCCACGTCGCCCGGATGACACGTAAGGACACCATCGCCGAAATTTGCCCCGGTTTCCGGATTGGTAAGAACCACTTTGCCAGCGGCCAGCGCTTCGGTCACGACGCGGCCAAAGCTTTCTTGCCAGGTCGGCGCCGTAAAATAGACGTAGAAATCGATCATTCCAAAAAACTCGTCCACACTAATGGCGTCAAAAGGCAGCAAGGTCCAATGGGCCCGAAGAACACCCGCGTTCAGCATGGCATCAGCACCCAGAATGACATTGCTTTGAGAATGCTCGGGAAAGCACATGTCGAGGTCGGAAAGCGATGGGAACTTTTCAAACCCCGGTCGTGAATGCCTGCCCCGACGGTCCTGTGGCTTTTCGCACGGAGGACTTACATCCGTATGGCAGATGTTGAACCAGTCGGTGTCCCGAACCCTCCACTGCCTTGCCACGCGCGAGCTGTCCAACCAATCGTTCACGGTCTTGCGATTATGGGGTGAAATCGGAGCCAGGGTTCGCCTCAGCACAAAAGATGACGCCTCAATCTGGTTCAGGCAGCCGGAAACGTCGAACCCTTCCTCGCCGCCCGGACGCAAGAAATTTTCATGCGTCACAACGATCAGATCACGGGCAAAAATTTTGGTGCTCAGTACCTCGTTGAACTTTAGAAACGATGGATTGTGCAGGATCACGTAATCCGCACTAATACGCGGCGCATCCCAAATCAGCGGGATATGCAATTCGTCCAACACCTGCCGCAGTGCCGGCGCAACAGATTGATTTTCGCCAAAAGTTCGCGAAGTTATCGCGTGCACCTCTAGCGTTCCAAAGTCCACAGCCACCCGCAGTTCGGCCGCAACCGCTGCTGACGTTCCACCGGAAAACCGCGGTTCAATGATGTAGGCGATCTTTGGACGCACTGAGCAATTGATGGCCTCGAGCGCCGACATAAGCTTTAATGCGCCAGCTCGTTGTCGGTCGCAGCAGCCGCGGTACCGGCTGTCGGTCCGGCGGTATAGCCAAAGTTCAAAGTGCCCGTGGACGCGGCCTCGTAAAAGCTGCGCAATTCGACCGACAGTTCATCGGTTCCGGTCAGCAATCCGGGATTTCTTTCCAGATACGAGCGTAGCGCCTGGGTGTCATTGGCCGACAAGAGTTGATCGATGGCAAGGAGATGCTCAAGCGTGATCTCAGCGCGCGCATCCTGCGCCGTCGTCAGAAATAGTAGCGCGGTTACTATGCCAATAAGTCTGCTTTCAGTCATTTTACAAAAACCCGTCGATACTTTTTAACTTTTCACAATTCAACTTAGTCCTTCGCACTTACCCTATAATAGCGCCATTAGTTTGTCGTTGTCCTGAGTTTTTTCAGAACCTGACTTTTAAGGCGGTTAACCGGGCTACTTTGGGTCGTGGTCCGGCGGCTTTTCTTGGCCACCCGTTTGACCGGAGCTTGGCCAAGACCTTCGCCGGCCAAATACAATTCGATCACCCCGGTGGGTGTTTTTGATTTCGATCCCGTGAAATCGCGCAACAAGGCGCCTGCGTCCTTAGCAAGGGCGGCAGCTTTGGCCGCATCCTGTCTGTGATAAAACCGCACATTGGATTGGGATACTTTGTAACCAACGCGCGCCGTTCCGCTAAGTTCATGCCCCGTCGTTGTTAATTCAGCAACAAATGAGTCCACAGCATCATTGGGAATCTTGTTTGGCGCGTAGAGCCTGAATGACGCGCCGCCTCCACTTGCACTCGGATTCGATGGCTTGGCGTCTTCGCTCGGTAGGGCCGCAATATCCTCGGCAGGCAATGCCGCGGGTGTGACCGAATCCAGCGGGTTTGGTGTCTGTTTCAAAGTAAGCGCCTGTGGGATTGGAGGGCTAAGCGCTACGTCTTCCAGCTGGATAGAAGGATCAGATGAAACGACTTTCAAAGGACGCTCAGCAAGATTACCCGCCAAAGGACGATCTGGCTGAGGTTCCAGGATCCGAATTGACAGCAACTGGTGATCTTCTTCGGCCTCCAAAGCCACCGGAGATTGCAACGACACAAGCTGTGAAGACACGCTGGGCGCGCGCTGCGGGGGAATGATCTGGTCGATCGAAATCGTCAAAGGATCAATTTCTGTGGAAATCTCATCCACCAGGGCAATCCGCGTGGCGAAAAGCTCTGGTTCAAGTTCATAAGGCAGAAAACTCGGGTTTGCCTCTTGTTTTCGTAGGTCACCAGCTCCACCCACCGGCAACAGCGGTGGTTCAAGCGCCGCAACAAATGACAAAACGCTAGGCGGCACGCTTGAGGTGCTGGGCTCAACAACCTCGGTGCTAGAAGAAACAGTAGTCGAACGCCGCGAGGGCGGAATCGGGTCAATCGAAATCGCCACTGGATCAAAGCCTGCCGAAATTTCGTCCAGCAAAGCGATCGACGTAGTAAAAAACTCTGGTTCGAACTCATAAGGCAGGAAACTGGGATTAGCCTCTCGTCTCGGCAAATAGCCAGCGCCGCCTACCGGTAGTAACGGTGGTTCAAGCGTCGGAACATACGACAGAACGCTAGGGGCCAGACTTGGAGTGCCGGGCTCAACGATCTCGGCCGTTTCCGCCAACTCGGACTGAAGGGGCGCTGATGAGGCAAGACTGCTCAAATCCTGCGTCTCTTCCAATTCTGCGCCGGATGACGACGGCAATGATGACGCGTCGAACAAATCGGCGGAAATGACAGTTTCGCCCCCTGCTCCACTCGGCACATCAGGTTGCGATGGTCCGGTTTGGCCAAAATCGTCTGCCGCTGCACCATCAGTAGACCCAATAGCCGCGCTTTCAATCGGGTTCGATACACCCAATCCGAACAAAGTCAGAAATATCGAAGACGAAGCAACCACACCGATGGTGCATCCAAGGGCCACCAAGCTCCACCTGATCCTGCGCCGCGTCCGTTGGTGATCTTTCAGCTGTTGCAGGAGCTTTTTGGACAGGCGATGATCAACTTCCTCGGAAGACAGTATTAAACTTAACTCTGCCCTCGTCAGCGCGCTTAAGGACGCGTCTTCGCTGACCAGAGCGTCATCAGACGGGCCCGGCCTCCCTGCGTCCTTTTCTTCCAGAACGCTCTTGGCTGTTGCTTGGTCTGGTTTAGCAGCTGCACGATCAGTCTGTTCACGATTGGTCGGCTTGTCTTTCTGTCTGGGTGTCCGTGTAGAGGTTGCTTTGTCTCCGCCTTGCAGATCTCCCTGACGAGCCTCAGGACTACTGGGGTCTGCTTTTTTCGACTCGGCTGCACGACGGGCAAGCACTTCATTTCTTTTGTGTCTTGCTTCCTCGACCTGAGCGGACCATGGCTTTTGCTTGCTTTGGGCACGCTCATTTGTGGTTGATTGGTTGGTCCTACGGCGAACCGGTTTGGGTTGTTGACCCTCTTTGTTTTGCTGCGCAGGCGCCGAAAGGTTTTTTTCTCGTTCTACCCGCGCTTTTTCAAGCACCTTCTGCCACTCGGGGGATTGCACAAAATCATAAATATCCGCCGTTTGATTGGCAGTTTTCTTGGCAACTTTAGGTCGAGTTCTTGGGCCGTTAGCCTTTGTCATAAATTCCCCCGACTGGCCGCCGAAACAGGCCCTAATTTATTGTAAATTCGACAAACCGATTACGCCTTAGCGCCGAAAATTCTAAAAGATTATGTTCAAACTATAAAAAGATGGCCACTCGAAAACAAGTCGACCGAACCCGCAATCGCCCTGTCACATAGGCAATTGGCCTTGTGAAATGGGTTCTCAGGTATCCGAAACCGTCCACCAAAGCGCCATTGATGCCTAGTGTTCCAAAAAATTTTGTTCCAATTCCTATTTCAAGATAGGCTGTGGAAAATTGGTGGGGGCCACAGGACCACTCTGGTCGCACTGTCGGAGGAACTTAGCTAAACGCTTGGATTTTAATGGAAGATATCCAGAACCATCCGGACCTATTTACTCTGATTGACCACCCCGATCCTGCGTGTGGCAACATGGTCGTGGTGGACTGGACGCTCGGGAATTCGTGCAGCTATGCGTGCAGTTATTGCCCAAAGGCTTTGCACGACGGTTCGCTTGAGTGGCAGAAAACCGGTGACGTTCTGAATCTGTACCGTCAATTAAATCGACACTATGTGGATGAATTAGGCAAGATTGTCTGGCTGCAGTTTACAGGCGGCGAACCCACAATGCATCCTCGCATCATTGATCTGCTAGGTCATGCGTCCGATATAGGGTTCAAGGTCAGCCTGATCAGCAATGCGTCGCGCACACTTCGGTTTTGGGAGATGATCAACAGCCGCCTGAACAGCGTTATCCTGACCTATCATGCCGAATTTGCAGAGCTGAGCCATTTTATCCAAGTGGCGGGTACGATGACTGACCGTATCACCGTTCATATCAACGTGACGATGCATCCAGATCGTTTTGATCAGACGCTTGAAGATGCGCGGGAATTACGCGCGGCGCTGCCCACCGCTTCGATTTCCTTGAAACCGTTGCGGAAAGATTTCGGAGTGCAGCTGTACGACTACACCGACGACCAGTTGCAGGTTCTCGCGGTGGGTTTGCCCTCGGACAGGGCCCCGGTTGGTGAAGAACCTCGATCAGTGATGCGCGCAACCACGCGGTCGGGCCACTCTGAGATACTCCGCCCCAATGACTTCCTTCTTAGGGATATGAACCGCTGGCGTGGATATAAATGCAACGTAGGGCTTGAATCCCTTCGGGTCCGGGGGAATGGCGAAATCTTCCGGGGCGTTTGCGGCGTTGGGGGCAGAATAGGGACTCTCGGCGACGCGCTTGACCTGCCTCGCGATCAAATTCGATGTACAAAAGACGCATGCTCTTGTCTGGCCGACATCCTGATCCGTAAGGAGATGTAACTTCCCCGCAATTAATAGGTCAAAGTTCAAATGCGGAAATCAGGTAAGGATGGCGGAGAGACAGGGATTCGAACCCTGGAGACGGTTTCCCGCCTACACACTTTCCAGGCGTGCGCCTTCGACCACTCGGCCACCTCTCCGTGCGCGCGATATTTGGACCATCGCCGAGGGATTTGCAAGGGGCGATTAAAGCGAAAATTCAACCTTCCGCAGTTCCGCCACAGACCCCGTTACAGCTCATCCCCATCACCGTCTGCCAGATCGGCCTCGGTCATGTTCGCAGGCTTGGAAGACAGGGGTTCGGTAGGTGTTTTTTCCGTTGCAGGTTCGGTTTCTTGCGCAGGCCCCTGCCCTCGCAGCGTCTCAGGATTGCGCAGCCAGACATCGCGCTGCGCGAAGGGGATTTCAATACCTTCTTCGACAAACCGGCGGTTGATTTCGTGGTTCATATCCGATTTCACCGAAAGCACCCAGTTCACGTCGCGCAAGATGGCGCGAATTTCAAAATCCAGCGAATCCGCACCAAAGCCCTGAAACACCACGCTGGGCGCTGGATGCGCCAGAACCATCGGATGGGAATTGGCAATCTCACCTAAAATCTTCTCGACCACGCGGGTATCCGTGCCGTAGGCCACGCCCACCGGCACGATAACGCGCCCGATCGTGTTGCCCCGCGTGTAGTTCGTCACCACCCCGCTGATCAGGTCCGAGTTGGGAACGATCACATCGGTACGATCAAAAGTCTCAATCCGCGTAGACCGCACCGAGATATCGCGCACATAACCCATCATCCCATTCACATCGATCCAGTCCCCCTTGGAGATTGGACGCTCGACCAGCAGGATGATCCCCGACACAAAATTCGACACGATGGTCTGTAGTCCAAAGCCGATCCCAACCGACAGCGCGCCGGCGACAATGGCCAGCGAAGACAGATCAAACCCCGCCAACATGATGGCCACCAGCGCGGCCAGGAATATCCCCACATAGCCGGTGCCCGCGGCAATCGCGTTCTGACCGCCCGGATCAATACTGGTCTTGGGCAGCAGCGAATTGCGCAGCCCGCTTTGCAACAGCCGGGTCAAGCCATAGCCGATGACAAACACGATTAGGAAGGTAAAGAAGTTGCGGGGCGAAATCGTAACGCCGCCAATGTCAAAACCAAGCAGCAAACGCGACCAGACTTCAAGCAAGTCAGTCTGTCGTGCGCCCCAATACAGCGCCAGAACCGGCAAGGTCAGAATGGCGATTATAAACCCGGCCAACACCGAAAACAGTGAGTCCCGCGCCGACTCACCTTGCCCGCTGAGCCAGCCGTAAACCGAGGTGATAAAGCGATGAAAGATCGTCAAAGCCGCAAACAGAACCAGCGTTTTCACCGCCGGGAAAACGATCCCCTCGGCTGCGTTGGTATATCCAATAGCCGCCAAAATCGGGCTCGCGATCCCCAGCAAAAAAATCGCCTTGCGCAGAAAGTCCATCAGCTGGGTCAGCCCGGCACTTCGCGGCGTTTCACCAGATTGCCCATCTTCGGCTTCCGGTTTTGAGGTCTGAATCCGGCGGATACGCAGAAGAACCAGCGCGGTTCCCACTACCACAGGAAAGCTGATAACGGCCCGGGTCGCGTCCGAAATGTTTTCGATCTGATCAAACAGCAGCCCGAATTCGTACACGATCAGGAAGATCGCCAGAATATCCAAGTATACCCGCAACTGCGTGACACTTTTGCGGGACAAGCGGTTAAAGTTCTGTGCCGCCTGCGAGATGTGAACCTGACGTCCGATCCAGTCGTAATAAAATATAATCGCGGCCCAATAAGGAACATTCTGGATTAATAGCGTTCCGCGCAATCCCGGCAGGCCAGTCATGATGATCGCCTGAACCAGCAACCAGACACCCAGCCATGGCAGCAGAATCCGCAGCAGTGAAACCAGAAACGACCACACGCCGCTGCCCCGGCCGCCCAACTGCCGCAGATATTCACCGGCAGCCTCGGACCAGTAACGTCCGTAGTACAGTAAAATCCCAGCCGCGACAGTCAGGAAGAAAATGCCCAGCCCGCGCTCTTTCAGGTGTTTTTGAACGATGTTGGTTTTCAGGTTCAGCGCAGATTCATTGATCAGGCCTCGCACGGCCTCGACAATATCGACCCAGGCTGGGCCCCAATAGACAGGGTTAAGTGGCGATACACCGCGTTCTAAAAGCTCTTTTGTCTGCCGCTCGCGCAACAGGCTGTCTATCTCGCTGATCAGGCCGTTGGCGCGGCTGAACGCTTCTTCCGAGATGATTTGCGGCACCTGCAGGCTGGTCAGTTGGTTTTCCAGATGCTCGCGAAGCTTGGCAATCTCTTCGGGTTCGGTCGCATCCCCTTCGGGGGCTGGCCCCAACGCCTTGATCTGCGCGTCCAGCGTCTGGATACGGTCGGTATTGGCGCCACGTGCCTTGTTGAAATCCTCACGATAGTTGTGGATTTCAGCCCGCAGGTTTTCCAATGCCGCGTTTGACGTGCGATCGGATTCGATATCCTTCTCGGCGCGATCCGCCGTCTCAAGCCAGTTCTGGTAATATTCGCTTTGCCGATCAGTCAACTGGGCGGCAACGGGGCTGCCCAGCATGGCAAAACAAACCAGAAGAAACGCAAGAAACAGGCGAACCTGCCGCAGCATCATACGTCCTCGAATACGCCAGGAATGCTGCGTGGGGCTTCGGTCATCCAATCTGGCACCGGCAGTTCCTTTTCACGCAGGAATTCGGGATTGAACAGTTTGGACTGATAGCGCGTGCCAAAGTCGCACAGGATCGTCACAATGGTGTGGCCCGGCCCCAGATCCTTGGCCAGACGCACCGCGCCCGCCATGTTGATCGCGGTCGACCCGCCCATAACCAGACCCTCCTCGCGCAGCAGATCAAAGATGTATGGCAGCGCCTCGTTATCGGTCATCTGGTACGAGAAGTCTGGCTTGAACCCTTCAAGGTTCTTGGTAATGCGCACTTGACCGATACCTTCGGCGATCGAGCTGCCCTCCATAGCGATCTCACCAGTGGTGTAGTACGAATACAGTCCTGCCCCCATCGGATCGACCAGAGCGATCTTGACGCCCTTGGGCTGCAACGCGTCGGCCACGCCGGCCAGCGTACCACCCGAGCCTACTGCACTGACAAAGCCATCGACTTTGCCGCCCGTCTGCTCCCAAATTTCGGGGCCGGTGGTTTCCACATGGGCCTGACGGTTGGCAACGTTGTCGAACTGGTTGGCCCAGATGGCGCCATTGGGTTCAGTCTGCGCCAGTTCCTCGGCCAGACGACGCGAATAATGCACAAAGTTGTTGGGGTTGCGGTAAGGGGCGGCCGGAACCTGAACCAGTTGCGCGCCCGCCAGACGCAGCATGTCTTTCTTTTCCTCGGATTGGGTTTCCGGGATCACGATCACCGTTTTGAACCCCATCGACGCGCCCACCAATGCAAGGCCAATACCGGTGTTACCGGCCGTGCCTTCGACAATGGTTCCGCCGGGCTTCAGCTCACCTCGCGCAATTGCGTCCTTGATGATGTAGAGCGCTGCGCGATCCTTGACCGATTGCCCCGGGTTCATGAACTCGGCCTTCCCGAGAATCTCGCAACCGGTCTCTTCACTGATGCGCTTCAACCGGATCAGAGGTGTTTTCCCGACTGCGTCGGCAAGGTCTCGTGCAATGCGCATGGCGCCCTCATTTCATTACGTATCAATGAAGATTTACAGATGCCGTGCGACAACCACAAGCGGCGATAGTTAACCGCGCAAACGATCGCGATGCCGGGCCAGCCAATTTGCCATCATCAACAGGGGCAAATCCTTGAATTCGTTGTTGTCGACCTTTTTAAGGAACGCGTCATATGGCAGGATTTGTGTACGAATATCCTCACCTTCTGTAGCAACGCCACCATTGTCGATGGTCCGGGTCAAATCAGCCAACCCAACATAAAGGTAGACATACTCGGTCGATGACCCGCTCGAGGAGTAGGCACCGCCTGCATATTCCAAGGCGTTCAGCGACACCTGCGCCTCTTCCTGCACTTCGCGGTGGGCGGCCTGATCAGGCGTTTCACCGGGGTCGATCATGCCTGCTACCGGCTCCCACATCCACGGTTCGGGATCGTCGATCAGAAAAACCGGCGCGCGGAATTGTTCAACCAAAAGAACAGTGTCGCGCACCGGGTCATAAGGCAGAACAACGACGGCGGCCCCCTGCATCAATCCGCTCCGGTGCAGCACGGGACCCATCGTTCCGTCATGCTGGCGGTGCTGCACATCCAATTCTTCCACACCGAAATAATTGACATAGGCCCGCCGATGGCTTTGCACGATCACATCTTTTGCGACGTCACGCGGATCGCCCGTCTGGCGTTTTCGCGCAGCCAGCTTAGCCCAAGCCCGGGTGCGGATCGGCGCAAAGTTACGAGCGATCGTGGTTGCGTCGACCTTACCGTAATAGGCCAGCTCTTCTTGTGCAGCCAGCAAGGTCACTTCGGACCATTCATCAACCCAGGCCTGCAACGACCACGGCTTGTCTGGTGTCCACAATTCGGGTTCGGGAAAGAACACACTAGCCTCGGCGCGTGAGCCGTCAGCAACGTCCACACCGTGCGGGCTGAGGTCATAGTCGAACCCACCTTCGTAAAAAGCCAATCGTTTCAGGTCTTCGGCGCTGAAACCCTGAACCAGCAACCCCATGGCCTGACTGCCCTTTTCTGGAACAATCATCGGGAAGGCCTGGCCTGCCACGCCATAAACCGCATGGTCCGGCAAACTGGCCTGAGATATTTTTATTTGTGACAGCGGGTGGCCAAGCACACATTCAAGCAGCGGCAAATGCCTGAGCGTGCCGTAAAAAAACAAATCGGACACTAGAGTAAAGCTCGTCTAAATTCTGGTGAGTTATCGCCAGCGACGGCCGGCTTCTTCGGTTGCAAGCCCTGCGATAAGAGCTCCGATAGCCAAAGTCCACAGAATTTCCGGAACGATGAGCAGTTTGCCGTACTCAACACCAATCTGGAAAATGGCCGTGAGCGCCTCAAACGGGCCGTCATAGCGATGACGCATGGCCAGTCGGAACATCTCGTAGCAGCCCTGAACAAAAAGGGCCCAGAATACCAATGATACAACCCCAGCGATGCCATTATTGACCGCGGCGGTCCAGCCGCGACCAACGCGCTTTCCCATCACCTTCCAACCACAGGCCACTGCAATAATCATGTTGACATAGGTGAACCAGCCATAGTCCTTGCCCTCTTCGCCGTTGCTGATAATCATGCTCGACACGATAAAGGCCACTGCCAATAGGCATAGTGAAGCAACAAGTCGCGGCGCAGTGGGCATTCGGAATTTCCCTTTGTTAACTGGGTTTTGCTATAGTGATCTGTGTCACATCGCAGTTGCCAGTGTCAAAGGCCGCGCCACACGCGGTTAAATAATAGTTCCACATGCGCCGGAAACGCTCGTCAAAGCCCATTTCGGAAATTTCGTCCCATTTGTCGTTGAACGTCTCGTACCAACGACGCAATGTCAGGTCATAACTTTTACCGAATTCCCGCGATTTCACGACGTTCAATCCTGCCTCTGCCACCTGCTGTTTCAGGATCGTCGGCGCGGGAAGCATTCCGCCGGGAAAGATATATTTCTGAATAAAATCAACGCCGTTCTTGTAAATGTCCCACCGGTGATCAGCGACGGTTATGATTTGAAGGGTCGCGTGCGCACCGGGTTTTAGCCGATCACGCACAGTCTCAAAGTAAACCGGCCAATATTTCTGTCCGACGGCTTCGAACATCTCAATCGAGGCGATGCCGTCATACTGGCCACGCTCGTCGCGATAATCTTGCAATTTGAACTCAACAAGGTCAGAAAGTCCTGCTTTTTCAATTCTTTGTCGGGCAAAGTTTAACTGTTCCTGGCTGATCGTCAAACCTGTGACCCGAAGGCCACGCTCTTTTGCGGCATATTGAGCGAAACCGCCCCATCCGCAACCGATCTCAAGGATGTGGTCACCGGGTTTGGCACCCATTTCATCGACTAGGCTGGCATATTTCGCAGTCTGCGCTTTTTCCAGGCTTTCCTGCCCTGTTTCGAACAGCGCGCTGGAATAGGTCATCGTTTCATCCAGCCACAGCCTGTAGAAATCGTTCCCCAAATCGTAATGGTACGAGATGTTTTTCTTGGCCTGTCGACGGTTGTTGTTGTGCAACCAAAATCGAAGGCGTTCATAGGCTTGCACCAGGAACCTTCCGGTGAAATCGTCATACACCGTCTCGGTCCCTAAATGCACCAGATCCATGAACGATCGCAGATCGGGCGTGCTCCACCCACCCTCTAGGTAAGAATCCGAAAAACCCAGCTCACCCTCTCGGATCAAACGCGCAAATACGTCGGGATCGTGAATGTCCACGCGCGCCACTGGCCCCGGCTTGGCACCTTCGGATCGGAACACGCGCCCATCGGGCAAAGCGATATCCATTCGCCCCGAACCCATCCGGTTCAACATTTTGAACACTTGAGCAAAGTACCTGGGCAGGTCTTTTTGCCCTTCAGTTGTCGTCAGGATCATCCGCTCTCCCCTGTGCGGCCGCAGTTAAAAGCTAGGCCGAGTTTGTGTTTCTGGCAAGTTTTCAGTTCCTTACCCGGTTTTTCGGCCTTCATAAGCCGCCAAGGCCCGTGCTCGGCCAGTGGCCAGATCAACCATTGGTGAAGGGTAATTTTCCGCCGGATCAAGCGCCCACGAATGCGGTACCGCCCGGAAATAAGCCAACGCCGTAGCCGAAGGCTTGGCCTGCCCTTCGGCGATCCAGTGCTTTAGATAGATATCATCAGGATCAAATTTTTCCTGCTGTGTCAGCGGGTTAAATATCCGAAAAAACGGTGATGCATCCGGACCCGAGCCTGCAACCCACTGCCAACCCATAGCATTCGCCGCCGGGTCCCAGTCTATCAGGCAGTCGGCAAACCAGTTCATTCCGATTTTCCAGTGCGTCATCAGATGCTTGGTCAAGTAGCTTGCGACGATCATGCGCGCCCGGTTGTGCATACGACCGGTCACATACATTTGACGCAACCCCGCATCGACAACAGGAATACCGGTGCGGGCCTGTCGCCAAGCAACAACTGAGGGATGATCGGCGTCCGTGTTCCACGGAAACGTATCCCATTCCGGTTTCCAGTTCCCGCTGAGCAAACGCGGTGTGTGATACATCAAGTGGTACGCAAACTCACGCCAAACCAATTGGCGCAAATAGGCGTCTGTCCCTTGCGTACCGTTCATCGCGGCCCGCTGAACCGCATGCCAGACACTGCGGGGGCCGATTTCGCCAAGCGATAGGTATTCGGACAGATCCGAGGTGCCCTCCAAATCCAAACAGTCCCGATCCTGCGAATAGTCTTGGATTCGGTCCAGAAACTCGTGCAAAGCCTCAAAGGCGGCATTCTCACCGGGGCGCACAAAAGGTGCGACCACGGCTGCGCCCCGGTTCATTGCCGCAC
This sequence comes from Ruegeria sp. BA12, assembly GCF_056539625.1. Taxonomy (NCBI): domain Bacteria; kingdom Pseudomonadati; phylum Pseudomonadota; class Alphaproteobacteria; order Rhodobacterales; family Roseobacteraceae; genus Ruegeria; species Ruegeria sp. BA12. The sequence goes on along the minus strand of NZ_JBQFVF010000001.1, from coordinate 734,808 downwards.
CCAGGTTCCAACCGGTCAGGTTTTCCGAAGTCGGCCAATTCAAGGGTGCTTTGATCGACGACACGTCTTCAGGCGTGGCAACTTCTCGGCCTTGAACGGATCGCCACATCGGTGTGAACACACGAAACGGCTGGCCTGTTTTGGTTGCTACGGTCCAGGGCTCAAACAGTAAGTGACCCGCAAAGGATTTGGCCTCTACCCCCTGCTCTGCCAAAGCAGACTTAATGCGTGTGTCACGGTCGATAGCATCAGGATCATACGCTCGCGTCCAATAGACGCCGCTGGCTCCGGTTTCTGCGATAAGGTTCTGCAAAACAGTCAGCGCGTCCCCGCGCCGCAGGATTAATCGGCTGCCAATGTGCGACAGAGATTGCGCGAAGGCCTCAAGCCCCAGCCCAAGCCGCCATTTCGGCGCGGCACCGAGCGCTTGAGCCAAATCATCCAGAATGAAAACCGGCAGAATAGGACGACCCGTTTGGGCCGCAGCACTTAGCGCGGGATGGTCCGACAGGCGTAAATCCCGTCGGAACCACATGATGATCGGTGATTGTTGGTTTTCCATGACCGCCCGGCTGTTTTCTTCGCATTACGAAGCCGAGCAGAAACCGGATCACAAAACGGCGTCAAGTGCGCCCAATAACTGATCAATTTCCTGTTGCGAGGTATAGTGCGTAAAGCTGACCCGCAGCACGCCCTGATCCAAATCCACACCCATCGCCTGCAACGGGCGCACGGCGTAAAAATCGCCGCCTCCTGCCATGATCCCGTGTTCAACCAGATCGGTGGCCACGGCTTCGGCATTCCGGCTCAGCGATAACGCTACGGTCGGAGCGCGACGTGTAGCATCTGAGGTACCGATCAAGCGTACGGCATTTCGATCCTTGACCGCGTCCAATACGGGCTGCAGCAGCGCAACCTCCTGCCCGCGCATCAGGTCATGCACAAAGGCTCCACGTTCGGTTGCGTTACCCTTGGGGCCATTATGGTGGTCGCACAACAGATCAACGTAATCCGCCATACCTGCACTGGCCGCGATCTGAGCGTGATCCGGGCCCGCCGGGGTGAAACGCTTGTACAGCGCGTCTGCATTAAAATAGTGCGCCTGGTTTGGCAGCAGCTCACCAAGCGCACGCCTGATCACCATGCAACCCTGATGAGGACCGTAGGTTTTATAGGCCGAGAACAGATAGATATCCGGCCCCAGATCGCCGACATTTGGGAACCCATGTGGCGCGTATGAAACGCCATCTACACAGACAAACGCTCCCGCCGCATGGGCAATGGCGGTGATTTCGGTGACCGGGTTGATCTCTCCGATCACGTTGGAACAATGCGGGAAACAGACCAGACGCACCTTCTCGTCCAGCAAGTTCTCAAGATCCTGCGGGTTGAGCGAACCGGTTTCCGGGTCGATCTGCCATTCGCGGATTTCAAACCCGTCCTCGACCAGACGCCGCCACGGTCCCGAGTTGGCCTCGTGATCCTGATTGGTGACAACGATGGCATCGCCCGGCTGCATCCATTGGCGAAATGCCTGCGCCAAAACATAGGTGTTCTGAGTGGTCGAGGGGCCAAAGCTCAGCTCATCTGTGTTCACGCCCAGAATCGCAGCCATGCGTGCGCGGGCTTCATCCATCTCTTCGCCTGCCAGACGGCTGGCGTCATAGGGGCCGTAGGGCTGCACTTTGCGTTGAGTATAGTAGCGCGTCAGCCGGTCCAGCACCGGCTTACAAGTGTATGACCCGCCTGCATTTTCAAAGAACGCCTGACCTTGCAGGCAGGGCTCGGAAAAAGCCGGGAACTGCGCCCTAACGAAATCGATATCAAGAGTGCCCATGGCACGTCGCTCCTTGCTCATGCTGCTTGTTCCGATGACGTGCCCGCGCATGATTTCGGACAACTCGGAAATCACGGCAGGTCTTCCAGCCCAGCCACAGCCCCAGTCAAACAAACAGAAGCACAGGCAGTCTTTCGGGACCAGATCTGGCAATCAAAAGACGCGGATACATAGCCAGCGGCCCTGAGCTCGGTCAACCCGGCATGAAACAAAAAAGCCCCGACGCTTGTCCGGGGCTTTCGAAGGGCTGAATTGGATTCAGCGGCGTCGCTTTTCGTTCGCAAGACCGATGAAGATCGACACGCACATCAGCACCAGAACGATCGCAAACGGGAAGCCTGTTGCAATCGCAGCAGCCTGCAGCGCACCCAGGCCGCCACCCAGCAATAGAACGATCGCGATTGCGCCCTCCAGAATGCACCAGAACACACGCTGCGCCGTCGGCGCATCGGTTTTGCCACCTGCCGTGATCGTATCAATCACCAACGAGCCGGAATCCGAGCTGGTGACGAAGAATACAACCACCAGAACGATGCCAACGAAGGACAGCAAACCTGTCATCGGGAATTGTTCAAACATGGAGAACATCTTGAGTTCTAGCGCAGCATCCGACAGGGCCTGCCCCGAACCGGACATAACCTGATCCAACGCGGCACCGCCAAAAACGCTCATCCACAAGGCGCCAACGACGGTTGGAATCAGGATCACGCAAGTCACGAATTCGCGCACGGTTCGGCCGCGCGAGATTCGGGCGATGAACATGCCGACGAATGGTGACCAGGAGATCCACCACGCCCAGTAGAAGGTGGTCCAGCCCTGCATAAAGTTGGTATCTTCGCGACCGACCCAGTTCGACAGTGCAGGCAATGCGACGACGTATTCAATCAGGCTGTCGAAGAAGCCGGTCAGAATCGCCACGGTAGGCCCAAGGATCAGCACCAGCAGCAACAAGGCCGCGGCCAGGATCATGTTGGCCTCGGACAACCGCTTTACGCCCTTATCGAGGCCAGCAACCACTGAGATCAATGCGAATGCCGTGATCAGACCGATCAGCAGAACTTTCATCCCGTCCGTGATCGGAACATCGAACAGATAATTCAGACCAGCCAGCGCTTGCGTTGCACCCAAGCCCAGCGATGTCGCCAAACCGAAGATCGTGGCGAACACGGCTAGAACGTCAATGATGTGACCCAACGGACCCCATGTCGCCTCACCAAACAGCGGGTAGAACACCGACCGCATGGTCAGCGGCAGACCGCGGTTAAAGCTGAAGAACGCCAGCGCCAGTGCCACTACCGCATACACGGCCCAAGGGTGCATACCCCAGTGAAAAATGGTGGCTGCCATCGCCAACTTCTTCGAGGCTTCGGGGTCCTCTAGACCGGCACCTAACGGTGCCCAGTCGGTGCGAAGACCATCCTCGCCAGCGGCAACCCCGCCCAGCGACGACCCGTAATGCGAGATTGGCTCGGCCACGCCCCAGAACACCAGACCGATGCCCATACCCGCGGCAAACAGCATCGAGAACCATCCGGCATAGCTGTAATCCGGCTTGGCATCATCCCCGCCCAGACGGATCGAACCATACGGCGTGACGATCAGCAGTAGTGAAAACACGACAAAGATGTTCGCCGCAATCATGAACACCCAGTCGAAATTGCTGGTCAAAGCCGGTCGAAGCCACCCAAAGAACTCGCTCGCCTGCTCGCGGAACACCAGCGAGAAGAACACGAATGCAATGATGGTTAGCCCCGAAACGGCAAAGACCGGATTGTGGACGTCCAGACCCATGATCTGAACGTTGTCCTGACCGACTTCATAGTCGGTTTCCGTATTGTCGGACATTATCTTTCCTTCCCCTTATCGATGCGCAGGACATCCAATATCCGGATCGGCAAGGGCGTAACTGAGAAGACCACCTATTACTTAAAAGCGACAAAATACGTAAAAGTGACAGGCTTGCTTCATATGACCGCCATGACGAAAATCGGTCGCTGTAAATGAAAACAGGCCGGGCAATCGCCCCGGCCTGCACACAAAAAGCTGTCGAAGGATTTAGCCCTGAACCTTGGTATAGGTCCCCTCACCCGCCAGAATTCCGCGGAACCCGCCCGGCTCATCCAAGCCAAATACGATCAGCGGCAGGTTGTTGTCACGTGCCAGTGCAATGGCCGAGGCATCCATGACGCGCAACCGCTTGGCCAGCACGTCATCATAAGTAACCGTGTCATAGCGCACTGCGTCCGCGTGTTCTTTGGGGTCTTTGTCATAAACCCCATCCACACCGTTTTTGCCCATGAAAATCGCCTCACACGCCATTTCATTGGCACGCAGAGTCGCGGCGGTGTCGGTGGTAAAATACGGGTTGCCAGTTCCCGCAGCAAAAATGCAAACCCGCTTTTTCTCAAGGTGGCGCACGGCGCGACGGCGGATATAGGGCTCGCACACCTCATCCATGCGAATGGCCGAGATGACACGAGTGAACACACCTATTTCCTCAAGCGCCGACTGCATCCCCAGCGCGTTCATCACCGTGGCCAGCATGCCCATATAATCGGCTGTTGTGCGCTCCATCCCCTGTGCTGAACCGCTGAGGCCGCGGAAAATGTTGCCACCGCCGATGACCATGCAAATCTCGACCCCCAGATCATGCACCGACTTGACCTCTTGTGCGATGCGCTGAACGGTGGGGGGGTGCAAGCCAAACCCCTGATCGCCCATCAACGCCTCGCCCGAGATTTTCAGCATCACGCGATTGTACTTTGTTTTGGCGGTCTCGGTGGATTCGAGGGTCGGGGAAAGGCTCATGTTGCGCTCCGGGCTGGCACGGGTTTATTTTCCGGCGCAAAATGAAGCAAAACCTCCGCAGGTTCAATGCGATTGGTGACGATTGAGGCAGCCCGAATGGACAATAACGACAGATCGCAGATTTGGGACCGCCTGCCCCCCATCCCCGACGACAAACCGGTGTTGATTGCGGGGCCGACCGCCTCGGGCAAATCGGCCCTGGCCCTGCAGATTGCCGAGACGTTCGGCGGCGTGATCGTCAATGCGGATGCGAGCCAAGTCTATGACTGCTGGCGTGTAATTTCGGCCCGCCCTTCGATCGAAGAAGAGGCCCGCGCGCCGCATCTGCTTTACGGCCACATCGCGTATGATCAGGAGTATTCGACGGGTCATTGGCTGCGCGAGGTAACGCCACTGCTGACCGGGGGGCAGCGCCCGATCATCGTGGGCGGCACCGGCTTGTATTTCTCGGCGTTAACCGAAGGGATGGCCGACATCCCCGCCACGCCGCTGGAAATCCGCGCCGAGGCAGACCAACTGGACCTGACCGCATTAATTGCTGGTGTCGATACGCGGACACAGGAACGGATCGACACGCAGAACCGCGCCCGTGTTCAGCGAGCTTGGGAGGTGCAGCGGGCCACCGGACGAAGCCTGAGCGACTGGCAGGCTGAGACACCGCCGCCCGTTCTGAATTTGACTGACACGGTTCCGATCGTTTTTGACGTGGATAAACAATGGCTTCTTGATCGCATCACCCGGCGGTTCGATCTGATGCTAGACTCTGGCGCGCTGCAAGAGGTCGAAGCGATGCGAGACCTCTATGATCCGACGTTGCCCGCCTTCAAAGCCATCGGCGTTCCCGAATTGCTGGCCTATCTTGACGGTCATCTTACGCTGGACGCCGCCAAAGAGCGGGCAACGATTGCCACCCGCCGATTCGCCAAACGTCAGCGCACCTGGTTTCGCGCACGGATGGAGAATTGGAATCAGATAGATTTCTCAAAACGATACAAGCCGTAGTTCAAACTTCATCTCCGAGAATCCTTTCCAGCGATTCCCAAAAACGCCAATTGTTTCGGTTCACGACAGTATACATCGCTTGAAATAAGACGCTGCGGGCCCGAGACAACAGCAAACACTCCCAGCCATGTCGTTTTTGTGCTATCTACGTCGATTTCGAACATTGACCTCATTTGAATTCTAGGGCGGAATAGCCCCATGGGGATGATGAAAATCCAACGAGTATTCCGAGAACCTGCTGTTCACCTCAATATGGTCTGAACGGTTCCAACCTTCTTCAATAAAAAGAACATGTCACAGGGAGAGACATCGATGAATAAGCAAACCTTTACCGGAGCACCGATTCACTGGGCGGCAGAGATGCATGCTCAGGAATATCGGGACGGCAAATTAAGCCGGCGCGAGTTTCTGACCCGCGCCACGGGTCTGGGTGTTACTGCTGTAGGTGCTTACGGCATGATTGGCTTGGCAGCCCCTGTCCGCGCCGAGGGCGAAGATACCAGACAAGAAGGCGGCACCCTGCGCGTCCAGATGAGCGTTCGTGCCCTGAAAGACCCACGCACGTATGACTGGTCGGAAATGGGCAACCAAACCCGCGGCACAATGGAATACCTGGTCGAATACAACTCGGACGGTACATTCCGCGGAATGTTGCTGGAAGGTTGGGAAATCAATGATGACGCGACTGTCTACACACTGAAACTGCGCCCAGGTGTGAAGTGGACCAACGGCGATGATTTCACTGCAGATGATGTGGCACGCAATATTGCGCGTTGGTGTGACAAAAGCTCGGAAACCAATTCGATGGCAGGTCGCTTTGCGACACTGATCGACGCGGACACCGGTCAGGCTATCGAAGGCTCGATCGAAGTTGTTGATCCGACGACGGTGAAACTGAACCTGCCAAGCTCGGATATTTCATTGATTGCCGGCATGTCCGACTATCCGTCGGCCATCGTGCATAGTTCGTTCAATGAAAACGACCTACTCAACAACGTCGGAACCGGTCCCTACATCCTTGAAGAGCTGGAAGTCGGGGTCAAATGCACATTGGTGCGCGCACCTGACCACACATGGTGGGGTGAAGAAGTGTTTGGTCCTGCGACATTGGATCGTATCGAATATATCGACTACGGTACCGATCCGTCGGCATGGCTGGCAGCCCTGGAATCGGACGAAGTCGATATGCTGCACGAGTCCGTGGGTGAATTCATCGATGTGATGGACGGCCTCGGCTATGAGAAATCCGAAGTGATCACCATGGGAACCCTCGTGATCCGTCCCAATCAGCTGGCCGAAGTTGACGGCAAACAAGTTTATGCCGACAAACGCGTGCGCAAAGCTCTGCAAATGGCGGTGGACAACAGCGTTCTGCTTGAATTGGGCTATGGCGGCCGCGGCACGCTGGCTGAAAACCACCATGTCGGGCCTATCCATCCGGACTATGCAGAACTGCCCAAGCAAACGGTCGATCCGGCTGGGGCGAAAAAGCTCATGGAAGAAGCTGGCATGGCTGATTTCGAGCACGAACTGCTGTCGATTGACGACGACTGGCGCCGTAACACAACCGACGCTGTTGCCGCGCAGCTGCGGGACGCGGGCATCAATGTAAAACGCACGGTTCTGCCGGGGAACACCTTCTGGAACGACTGGACGAAATACCCCTACAGTTCAACCAACTGGAACCACCGCCCTCTGGGCGTACAGATCTGGGCATTGGCGTATAAATCCGGTGAAGCTTGGAACGAGTTCGGTTGGGCCAACTCCGAATTCGACGCCATCCTGACCGAAGCCCTGGCCATTGCCGACGCCGACAAACGGCGCGAAGTGGTCGCCAAAGGCGAGGCGCTGATTCAGGAAGAAGGCGTGACCATTCAACCCTACTGGCGCGCGCTGTATCGCCATATGAAAGATGGTCTGGTCGGAACCGATATGCATATCGCTTTCGAACATCACCACTACAAGTGGGGCTGGTCGGCCTAAAACCTGTCAGACAATCAACGGGGGCGCCTGATCCAGGCGCCCCTTTCCAGCCGCAGACAACCCGGCGTCAAGTCGGAAGTCCGAGGCCAGAAAATGGTCCAAAGATCTGCGGAACACCCGAAAAACAGGGGCCATCATGGGACTATTCATCCTCCGACGGTTTGGCGTCATGCTGTTGACAGCATTGTGCCTGACGTTCGTGGTCTTCTTTCTGACCAACCTATACCCAAACTTGGAAAAGCTGGCCAAAACCCAGGGCAACCAACGGATGTCCGACGAACAGGTCGAGGCCTGGCTGGGTAATCGTGGCTACCTGCAACCCACGCTGGTCAAATATGGCCAATGGCTGGGCGTGGCACCGGGGTTTTCCAAAACTCTGGATGACGGCACATTCGTGGGCACCTGCACCCGACCCGGATTGACCGAGGAAACCACGCCCCGGTTTTGCGGAATCCTTCAGGGGGACTGGGGCTATTCCACTGTTTTCAAGGATGAGGTCGGCACCATTGTCGCCAAGCGATTGGGCAATACCGGCTACTTGATGATGTGGGTTTTGATCCTGATGGTCCCATCAGCCCTGTTGGTGGGCGTACTGGCCGGGATGCGCGAAGGCTCAGCGCTGGATCGGTCTCTGTCCACGTTCTCAATCATAACGACGGCGACGCCAGAATATGTGTCGGGCGTGATCTTCATTGCCATCTTCACCTCATCCACCGTTGGTCTAAAATGGTTCAAAGGCACTGCAACGCAGGCGATGGACAATCCGACCTTCGAGAACTTTTTCCTGCCGGTACTGACCATTGCGTTGTATGGCATGGGTTATATCGCCCGAATGACCCGCGCCTCGATGACCGAGGTGATGACAGCGCAGTACATTCGCACCGCGCGGCTGAAAGGCGTATCCTTCCCCAACATCGTCATGAAACACGCGCTGCGCAATGCGCTGATCGCGCCCTTTACCGTCATTATGCTGCAGTTCCCATGGCTGCTGAACGGCGTAGTGATTGTTGAGACGCTGTTCAACTACAAGGGCTTCGGTTGGGCACTGGTGCAGGCGGCGGGCAACAACGACATCCAGTTGCTGTTGGCGATTTCGGTCGTGTCGGTCTTTGTGGTGCTGTTGACCCAGCTGATCTCGGATATCGGCTATGTCTACCTCAACCCGCGCATTCGCATTTCTTAAGGAGGGTTAGAACATGGAACCACTTACCTGGACCGGCTCTATCGCCTTCCTGAACCCGCTGCTGATGATCGCAATCGCAGCCCTTCTGGTCTCCATCGTGACTTGGATAGTTGGCAGTATCGTACTGCCCGAGGCGCCGATGAGTGTGAATCTGGACGGCACGCTCAGCTCAGGATCGGGCATGCGTGGGTTGACGCAAAAGGCGCTGCGCTACAGCTTTGCTGCCTGTGTCGCGCTTGCCGTGGCCTATATCGTGCTGGGCATCGTGTTGGGTACCAGCGCGGGGATCATCGGTGCGATCTCACAGCAGTTTCTACCTGTCTGGCTGTCGCTGATCATCCTGTACGCCATGTCGATCGCGTTTAAGCGGCGTCTGGGCCTTTATGGCAAACTGTTCGACAGCCCCATCGGCATGATCGGCTTCGGCCTTGTGATGTTCTGGGTTTTCACCGGCATCTTTGGGGCATTGGACCTGATCGTTACCCATGACCCGCTGTCACAGATTTCTGGGATGAAAAACAAAGTTCCCGGAACACCTCTGCCCAGCCCGGAAGAGGGGGAATACACCTGGTATCTGTTGGGGGGTGACAACCTTGCCCGCGACGTCTTCAGCCGCATGGTCAAAGGTGCCTGGATCGTGGTGCAGATTGCGCCGCTGGCAACGTTGTTTGCCTTTATGGTCGGGATCACTCTGGGTCTGCCCGCGGGGTACTATGGCGGTCGGTTGGATACGTTCCTGTCCTTCCTGGCCAACCTTATCCTGGCCTTCCCGGTGATCTTGCTGTTCTACCTGCTGGTGACACCGGAAATCGTAGCGACGGGCGTGCCGAACTATATGGCTGCTGTGTTGTTCGTCTTTCCGATCCTATTCATAGGCGTTCTGCTGAATTCACGCTATTACACGCGACCGAATTTCCGCACACCGCTGCTGATCGGGGTTTTGGGCGTTGCGATCTGGTTCTACCTGTCGCTGATCTCGACCGGTGGTTACATCATCAATACCGATAGCTATCGCATCTGGGGACTGCCGACTTATCTGGACCTGTTCGATATTCCTGGCGGCATCCTGGTGGTGTTCGTATCCGTTGTGTTCGTGAATTCACCCACCGTGTTCCGCATCGTGCGTGGTTTGGCGTTGGACATTAAGACGCGAGATTATGTGGCGGCGGCGCAAACCCGTGGAGAAGGTCCATGGTACATCATGCTGTGGGAAATTCTGCCAAACGCGCGCGGTCCGCTGATCGTCGATTTCTGCCTGCGGATTGGCTACACCACCATCCTTTTGGGAACCTTGGGTTTCTTCGGACTGGGGCTGCCACCGGAAAGCCCAGACTGGGGTTCGACGATCAACGAGGGGCGCAAGCTGTTGTCGATCTATCTGCACCCTGCCCTTCCGCCTGCGCTGGCCCTGTTGTCACTGGTTCTTGGATTGAACCTGCTGGCGGACGGCCTGCGTGAGGAAAGTCTGAAGGACTGATGTGATCGAGGCCGGGGGCCCTGCCCCCGGACCCCCGAAGTATTTTCGAAAAGATGAAAATGGTCGTTTGATCAATTTCATCAGGGAGTAGGAAACGATGAACAAACTGGCGGATTATGACGGTCCGATCCTCGAGATCGACAAGCTGTCGATTTCCTTCTTTACCCGTCTGCGGGAAATTCCGGCCGTGATGGATTTCTCGGTCAGTGTGCAACCGGGCGAAGCTGTAGGATTGGTCGGTGAGTCAGGCTGCGGCAAATCCACAGTGGCATTGGGTGTCATGCAGGACTTGGGCAAAAACGGTCGGATCGTCGGCGGCACCATCAAGTTCAAGGGGCGTGATCTGTCCGAGATGACCTCGGACGAGTTGCGCGACATTCGTGGCAATGAGATCGCGATGATCTATCAGGAGCCGATGGCCTCGCTGAACCCGGCGATGAAGATCGGCAAGCAGCTGATGGAAGTGCCCATGATCCACGAAGGCGTCGGCGCAGAAGAGGCCTATGCCCGCGCGCTTGAGGTGGTCACCGATGTACGCTTGCCCGACCCCGAGCGTATGCTGAATTCCTTCCCCCATCAGTTGTCGGGTGGTCAACAGCAGCGGATCGTCATCGCCATGGCGTTGATGTCAAAACCAGCGCTGCTGATCCTGGACGAACCAACCACCGCGTTGGATGTGACGGTTGAGGCCGCCGTGGTAGAATTGGTCAAGGATCTTGGAAAGAAATACGGCACATCGATGCTTTTCATCTCGCACAATCTGGGTCTAGTGCTTGAGACCTGTGACCGGCTGTGCGTGATGTATTCGGGTGAAGCGGTCGAGCGTGGCTCGATTCATGATGTGTTCGACGAGATGCAGCATCCTTACACGCAGGCGCTGTTCCGCTCGATCCCCTTGCCGGGCGCTGACAAGAACGCACGCCCGCTGGTGGCCATTCCGGGGAACTTCCCTCTGCCGCATGAACGCCCGTCGGGCTGTAACTTTGGTCCGCGCTGCGACTATTTTGAGGAAGGCCGTTGCGACACGCAAAACATTCTGATGGAGCCGGTACCGGGCAATGATCGGCACCACACGCGCTGTCTGAAGTTCCAGGAAATCGATTGGAACGCACCGATCACGATGGCTGAACAGAAGGAAAAGGGCGAAATCGGGCGCACAATTCTGAAGATGGACAACCTCAAGAAATACTATGAGGTGGCCGCAAATGCCCTGTTCGGGGGGGGAGAAACCAAGGTTGTAAAGGCCAATGAAACGTTAAGTTTTGAGGCTCATGAATCCGAAACACTGGCCATTGTGGGTGAATCCGGTTGCGGCAAATCCACGTTCGCGAAGGTACTGATGGGGCTGGAAACCGCCACCGACGGTCAGATCCTGCTGGACAACCGCAACATCGAGGCTGTCCCGATTGAGGAACGCGACACCAAGACCGTGGGCGAGGTTCAGATGGTGTTCCAGAACCCGTTCGATACGCTGAACCCATCGATGACTGTGGGCCGTCAGATCATTCGCGCGTTGGAAATTTTTGGCGTCGGCAATTCTGAATCCGAACGTAAGCAACGTATGTTGGAACTGCTTGATCTGGTGAAGCTACCCCGCGCCTTTGCGGATCGGATGCCACGCCAGTTGTCAGGCGGACAAAAGCAACGCGTCGGTATCGCCCGCGCCTTTGCAGGGGACGCGCGCATTGTGGTGGCGGATGAGCCCGTCTCGGCCCTGGATGTGTCCGTTCAGGCGGCGGTGACTGATCTGCTGATGGAGATTCAGCGCGAGCACAAGACCACGCTGCTGTTCATCAGCCACGACCTGTCCATTGTGCGTTACCTCAGCGACCGGGTGATGGTGATGTATCTGGGTCATGTGGTCGAACTGGGCACCACCGATCAGGTCTTTGCGCCGCCCTACCACCCCTATACCGAAGCCCTGCTGAGCGCTGTTCCCATTGCGGATACGTCGATCGAGAAGCAGCACATCGTGCTTGAGGGGGATATTCCGTCAGCCATGAATCCACCGCCGGGTTGCCCGTTCCAGACCCGGTGCCGTTGGAAATCCGAAGTTTCGGGCGGGTTGTGTGAACGCGACGTACCGCCAGTGAAAACTCTGGCCGATGGTCATCAGGTGAAATGTCATCTGGCCGAAGATATTCTGGCCCGTATGGAGCCGGTCATCAAAATCGCCGCGGAATAGGCTTCAAAATTGGTGCAAAGGGCGTCGGTTTCTGATCGGCGCCCATTGGCATTACTTGAACAAATTTTCTCATAAGCATTTTAGCTAAATGTACCTGGTCAAAAGAGACCTAAGCATCGAATTTAGCTCAACCGCCCCAGATAACCTTCACGTAGTTCTGGGTTTCCTTGTAAGGTGGTACGCCGCCATGTTTCTCAACCGCCTGAGGTCCGGCATTGTAGGCCGCCAGCGCCAGACGCCAGGATTTGAACTTGCGGTATTGCCAGGATAGATACCGCGCGCCACCTTCCAGATTCTGCTGTGGATCATGCGGATTCACACCCAAAAGCTGGGCCGTACCGGGCATCAACTGTGCCAATCCCAAAGCACCCTTGTGTGATACTGCATGTGGATTCCAACCGCTTTCTTGCTGAACCAGACGCAAGAACAACTCCTCCGGGACGCTATGTTTGCGCGCGGCCTGACGCGCCAGTGTCATATACTGACCGCGATACTTCCCGGTATAGCGTTTGTTGAACTTCGGCTGAGCCGTCTTGGGTTTAAGCCGCTCGGAATCCCGATACTGGGTTGCGGCGCGCGTGTCCAAAATCTTGGATTGTTTAAGGAAAATGTCCTTCCGGCTTTTGGTCGACAACGTTTGTGCGGCCACCGGAACCGAGACCAGAGCAACACATAAACCAACAAAACAACCAACCAGAAAACGCATTAAAGCCAATCTCGCTTAGTCAGGAACCTTATGGAGTATAGATATCTCAGTTTATAATGAAAGCATGGTTAACCGAACCTGAGTAATTTCTTGCTCAGTGTTGCATGCAGTAACTGTGTTTCAACCAAGACGCAGGCCGTATAGGGTCGCTGGGAAACACTGCGCCAGATTCGGCGCGCATACGTCAATTCAAAACGGGGAAATACATGGCGGGTTCAGTCAACAAGGTCATTCTGGTCGGAAATCTTGGCCGCGATCCCGAAGTCCGGACATTCCAGAACGGTGGCAAGGTTTGCAATCTGCGCATCGCTACATCCGAGACCTGGAAAGACCGCAACACAGGTGAGCGTCGCGAACGTACCGAGTGGCACTCGGTCGCGATCTTCAACGAGGGGCTTGTCCGCGTGGCCGAGCAATACCTGCGCAAAGGGTCTAAGGTTTATCTTGAAGGCCAACTGCAGACCCGCAAATGGCAGGATCAATCCGGACAGGATCGGTATTCGACCGAGGTTGTTCTACAGGGCTTTGGCTCTACCCTTGTGATGTTGGATGGCCGCGGCGAAGGCGGCGGCGGTGGCGGCCAATCGGGCGGTTACGGCGGCGGTCAGGCCGGGGGTGGATACGGCGATCCTTATGGCGCACCGTCCAGCGCCCCTGCCCCGGCATCCGGTGGAATCGACGACGACGAGATTCCGTTCTAAGCGTAGCGGAGGCAAATCATGACATGGTCCTTCTCACTCGGCCGGTTTCTGGGGTCCGAGTTGAGGGTCCATGTCACCTTTTTCCTGCTGCTGGCTTGGGTCGGTTTCGCCGCCTATTCCCGCGGCGGGCTGCCAGCCGCCATCGAAAACCTGATCTTTGTGCTGGCTTTGTTTGCCTGCGTCGTCGCGCATGAATTCGGCCATGCGCTGATGGCACGGCGATACGGCATCAAAACCCCAGACATAACCTTGCTGCCAATTGGCGGTCTGGCGCGGTTGGAACGGATGCCCGAAAAGCCGATGCAAGAGGTTTGGGTGGCCCTTGCCGGTCCGGCGGTGAATATCGTCATCTGGATCATTCTGGTCGCACTGGGGGCCGGTATGCCACTTGAGACAATGGCGCAGATCGACACCACTGTTCCGGGTTTGTTGAACCGTCTGGCATATGTGAATTTGCTGCTGGCCGCCTTCAATATGATACCAGCTTTCCCAATGGACGGCGGGCGGGTGTTCCGCGCCTTGTTATGTCTCAAAATGGATCGGGTGAAAGCAACCAGGATCGCGGCAATCGCAGGACAGATCGTGGCTGTCGCCTTTGGCTTTTGGGGGCTGAGCACCGGCAACGCCATTCTGGTACTGATTGCGGTTTTCGTTTTTGTCGCCGCCAATTCCGAAAGTCAGGACGTGGCCATGCGTTCGGTCGCGCGGCGGGTTCTGGCGCGTGATGCGATGATCACTGAATTCCACGCTCTGTCCCCGTCCGATACGCTGGCGACGGCAGCGCAGGCAGTCATCCACACCACTCAGCACGAATTTCCCGTTTTGGATGATGACGGCGCATTGCTTGGGTTTGTCACCCGCGGTCGTCTTTTTGCAGCCCTAGCCGGGGAAACTCCGCGGTCCGACCCCGCCACGTCGGTCATGGAAACCAATATCCCAAGGGTGCAACTGACCAGCGGGCTTGAGATGGTTCTGGAAACGCTCCACAAGGGCGCACCGGCTATCGCCGTCTGCACGCAGACTGGTAAAATGGTCGGCTATATCACCCGGGAAAACATTGGTGAGCTGATGGTGATCCGGGGGCGCTGATCAGGCCGTCGCCAGGGCGTCTTCCAGCACGGATATCACCGCCTCACGCGGGACGTCCGATGTCACGAAAGCTTCACCGATCCCACGCGCCAGGATGAACCGCAATTGACCGTCGATGACCTTTTTGTCCTGCGCCATTAGATCGACCAAGGCTTCGGCCCCATGCAGGTCGCCGGGGATGTCATTCAAATCGGTTTTCATGCCCATAGCGCGCAAATGTGCCCGCACGCGGCTGGGGTCTTCCTGTGAACACAGACCCAGGCGCGACGACAGCTCGAACGCCAGCGCGCAGCCAATGGCGACGCCCTCGCCATGCAGCAGACGGTCGGAATAACCAGTGGCAGCCTCAAGCGCGTGACAGAAGGTATGGCCAAGGTTCAGCAGCGCGCGGTCGCCCTGCTCGGTCTCATCCCGCGCCACGATATCGGCCTTCATCTGCACCGAACGGGTTACGGCCCGCACCCGTGCGGCCATATCACCGCCTGAGACATCCGTTCCGTTGGTTTCCAGCCACTCAAAGAACGCTGCGTCTCCCAGCAGGCCGTATTTCACCACCTCGCCATAGCCTGAAAGGAAATCGCGCTGGGTCATCGACCCCAACACCGAAGTATCTGCCAGCACCAGCGACGGCTGATGGAATGCCCCGATCAAATTTTTGCCCTGCGGTGCGTTGATCCCGGTTTTGCCCCCCACCGAACTGTCGACCTGCGCCAGCAGCGAGGTCGGGATTTGCACAAACCGTACTCCGCGTCGCAAAGCCGCAGCGGCGAACCCCACCAGATCGCCAATCACACCGCCACCAAAGGCAACGACAATATCGCGGCGTTCAATTTTCTCAGCCAGCAACCACTCTACAGTGCGTTCGAAATGCGGCCAGCTTTTGGTCGCCTCACCAGCGGGCAATGTCAGCGACGTCATCTCGATCCCGGCGTGGGTTAAACCGTCACGCAAAGCGTCCAGATGCAGCGCGCCCACGTTTTCGTCCGTCACAACCGCCACTTTGGGCCGGTGCAAAAACGGCGCGATCCGTGTACCGGCCTGAGCCAGCAATTCCGGGCCGATTTCTACATCATACGAGCGCTCGCCCAGCTCTACATGTACGGTTTGATGCATTACTTCCGTTCCAAAACATCGGGGCGTGTTGCCAGCGCATCCACCACCCGGTTCACCATATTCTCGATCGAGGTCTCGCCGTCGGACTCGGCGATCAAATCCGCCTTCGCATAAACCGGGACACGCTGTTCATACAAGCCGCGCAAAGTCGCATAAGGATCAGAGGTACGCAGCAAGGGGCGCGTGTCTTTGTGTTTGACGCGATTCCACAAAACCTCGAGTTCGGCCCGCAGCCAGACCGAGACCCCGCGTTCCGTGATCATTGTGCGGTTCTGTTCCGCCAGAAACGCGCCGCCACCGGTCGATAGGATGCCTTTTTCCTCATCCAGCAAACGCCCGATAACCTGAGATTCCTTAGCGCGGAAAAACGGTTCTCCGTCACGTTCGAAAATCTCGGGGATGGTCATATTGGCTGCCGATTCGATCTCGGCGTCGCTGTCGAGAAAGGGAACGCCCAGCCGCGCGGCCAGCGCACGGCCCACCGCCGTCTTTCCCGCCCCCATCATGCCTACAAGTACAACCGTTTTGTGCAGTGCAAAGCCCGCATCTGTGTCCGAGCTGTGGGTGTTATGCTTAATTTCGCTCATTTCACTGTGAATGACGTGATCTTAGGAAAAATGCTAGCTATAACTATGACAAAAGAGAAAATTGGGGCAGCGTTGAGCAATGGGCCGTCTAATCAAGTTCCTGTTATATCTGATTTGCCTGGGTTTTATCGGGCTGGTGGCATATGCCTATCTTGGGCCGTTTTTCGGTGCGGATTTCTCGGCGCCGCAAGACGAGATACGAGAGCCGGTAATCCTGAATGTCGAATAAGGCCGCAGTGTTCGCACTGTGTTTGGCCGGTTCGGCGCAAGCGCAGCAGGAACCTCTTTCTGTCATTGATTGGTTGAGCAACCCGCCAGAAAACCTGCCGGGAACCGTTTTGCTGGAACCGCCCGTGACACAGACCGGTGTGCGGCCAGATATCGAAGTCACACCGCTTGAGGCGCTGTCGCAACCGCTGGGGTTGGTGTCGTCCTCTGTAACGGGCCTGCCTGTGAGCCTATGGCAGAACAGTGATCCCGAACGGTTGGCGCAGCTGATCGCTCGGGTTCCTGTTAAGTACAACCCAGCAATGCAGCGGCTGTTATTCACGCTGCTATTGTCCGAAGCGCGGGCCCCTGCCGGGCCGAGTGCGGAGGAAACCCTCTTGTTAGCTCGCCTCGACCGCTTGATGCAGCTGGGCGCCGCCGATCCGACGCAATCGCTGGTGCAACTGGCCGGACCCACCGACAGCCGCTCGCGGTTTCAGCGTTGGTTCGATGCAACGCTACTGACCGGGGATGAGGATCGCAGCTGCACAGCGCTCATCGCGCAACCGCACCTATCGCTGGATTATGCAGCCCAGATTTTTTGCAAGGCGCGCCGAGGCGATTGGAACTCTGCCGCGCTAACGCTTGAGGCGGCCCATGCGCTGCAAGTCTTGCCCCCCGAGGATCTGGATGTGCTGGACCGCTTCCTGAGCCCCGAGCTGTTTGAGGATGCCGATTACCTTCCCCAGCCCGACAATCCCGATCCGCTGACTTTTCGATTGTTTGAAGCGATTGGCGAACGTTTGCCCTCGGCCCCTCTGCCGCGGGCTTTTGCCAACGCTGACCTGCGCGATGTGGCGGGCTGGAAAGCCCAGATCGAAGCGGCCGAACGCCTGACGCGGATTGGCGCGCTGACCCCTAACCAGCTATTGGGCTTGTATACCGAGCGTGCCCCGGCGGCGTCGGGTGCGGTCTGGGACCGGGTGTCAGCCATTCAGAAATTCGAAAACGCGCTGGAAACTGGTAAACCCGAAGCCATCGCCATGGCATTGCCCCTTGTGTGGGAACAGATGCGCAGTGTCGGGCTTGAGGTTCCCTTCGCCGATTTATTTGCTGGTCGCCTGTCACAAGTCTCTCTGCCGGATGACAAAGCCGAAAACCTGCGGTGGCGTATCCTGCTGCTGTCCGATCTCTATGAAACCGCAGCCGAGTCTCCGCCGGACAAATCAGAAGATGCGCTTTTTCTTACCGCTTTGGCGCAAGGTGATCCGGGGCGTGCGCGCAGCCCTTCACCTTTGGCCGATGCGGTGGCTCAAGGCTTTGCCTGGGCGGCGCCGATCCCATCGGACATTCAGGCGATGCTGAACAACAACCAGCTGGGCGAAGCTGTTCTTGAAACGATGGAAATGTTTGCTCATGGCGCCAGGGGCAATCTGGTCGATCTGACGGCTGCCATTGCGACCCTACGCCAGGTGGGCCTTGAAGATACGGCGCGGCGTGCGGCCCTGAACCTTTTGATCCTGCAGGGCACATGATCATGGCGTCCCCGGCAACTTCTGAACTTTGGATTTCCTCCTTCCTGCAAGCGCAGGCGGCCGAGCTTGGGGCAGCCAACAATACCCTGTTGGCCTATGGCCGCGACCTAAAGGATTTCGCCGCCTGGCTGCAGCGCCGCAAAACCAACTTTGCCGAGGCAGAGCGGGATCAGATCGAGGCATATCTGATCGACTGCGACACCCAAGGTCTGGCGCAGTCCACCCGTGCCCGACGATTGTCAGCGATCAAACAAATCTACCGTTTCGCGTTCGAGGAAGGCTGGCGCGACACCAACCCCGCCATTCAGATCAAAGGGCCTGGACGCCAAAAACGCCTGCCCAAAACGCTGGACGTACCCGAGGTGGACCGGCTGCTGCAAGCTGCCCGCCAGACCGGGCGCACTAAGGCCGACCGGGTGCGGAATACCTGCCTGATGGAAGTTCTCTATGCCACCGGTATGCGGGTGACCGAACTGGTCTCATTACCTGTGTCGTCAGCACGCGGCGATCCGCGCATGTTGCTGGTGCTGGGCAAAGGCGGAAAAGAGCGGATGGTACCCCTATCTCCGCCTGCACGCGACGCACTGGCGGTCTGGCTAAAGGTGCGGGATGAAGCCGAGGATCAAGTGGTTGCCGATGGCGGCCAGCGATCCAAGTTCCTGTTCCCCTCACGCGGCAAATCCGGGCATCTAACTCGGCATATGTTCTTTCTGCTGGTCAAGGAATTGGCTGTTCAGGGCGGCGTGTCACCGGAAAAAGTCACGCCGCACACGCTGCGCCACGCATTTGCGACGCATCTACTGGCCAACGGTGCCGATTTGCGGTCGATCCAGACCCTGCTGGGGCACGCGGATGTGGCGACTACCGAGATTTACACTCATGTTCTCGACGAACGTCTGGCCGAGCTGGTGTTAGAGCATCACCCACTGGCGAAAGACCCCGACAACAAGGGCTAACCCCTTGATCCGCAGGGGGCGCGCCCCCATAACGGATGCAGCAACACCAACAACCAAGGACCAATGGAACCCTCTTCTTCTCTGATCGACGGCGCATTCTGGTTTACCACAGGCGCCATTCTGCTTTTGCTCGTCCTGTCGGGCTTTTTCTCGGGTTCTGAAACGGCATTGACCGCATCGTCACGCGGCAAGTTGCGGGCGCAGGCCGACAAAGGCTCACGCGGGGCGCAAAAGGCGCTGGACATCACCGATGACAATGAACGCCTGATCGGCTCGGTCCTGCTGGGCAATAACCTTGTGAATATCCTTGCCGCCTCGCTGGCCACGGCCTTGTTCACCCGGTTGTTTGGCGAAAGCGGCGTGGCGCTGGCAACGCTTGTCATGACTTTGCTGGTACTGGTTTTCGCCGAAGTTCTGCCCAAGACCTATGCCATTACCAACGCGGAAAAAGCGGCAGCATTGGTCGCGCCGATCATCAGTATTGTGGTGACGGTTTTCTCGCCCATGGTCGCAGCCGTACGCCTGCTGGTGCGCGGTGTCTTGCGTTTGTTCGGTGTTCGGATCGACCCGGACAGCAACATTCTTGCCGTACGCGAAGAGATCGCGGGCGCGCTGCAGCTGGGCCATTCCGAAGGTGTGGTAGAAAAAGAAGACCGCGACCGCATCCTTGGCGCGCTGGATCTGGGTGATCGGACGGTGGAAGAGATCATGCTTCACCGCTCGAACATCGAGATGATCGATGCCGACGACGCGCCCGAGGCCATTCTGCAACAATGTCTGAAAAGCCCGCACACCCGTCTGCCCGTCTTCCGGGATGAGCCGGAGAACATTGTGGGAGTCGTGCACGCTAAGGACCTGTTTCGCGCCATGTATGCCCACGCAGGTGCCAGTGAAAGTGACACCAACCGGCTAAAAGAATTCGATATCTCCAAAGTGGCAAACGACCCGTACTTTGTGCCGGAAACCACGACGCTGGACGACCAAATGCGGGAATTCCTGCGGATGCACAGCCATTTTGCACTGGTGGTCGACGAATACGGATCATTGCGCGGTTTGATCACGCTGGAAGATATCCTGGAAGAAATCGTGGGGGAAATCGCCGACGAGTTCGATATCGAAGAAGATGTTCCGGTGACCCGCACCGAAGACGGGCAATTTCTGGTCGAAGGCGCAATGACAATCCGCGACGCGAACCGCGCGATGGACTGGTCATTGCCGGATGACGAGGCGAACACAGTCGCCGGGCTTGTCATACATGAGGCACAGATGATCCCGGTGGTAGGTCAGGTCTTCTCATTCCACGGGTTTCGGTTCGAAGTCACCGCGAAGGACGGCAACCGGGTGACCGAGTTGAAAATCCGACCGCTGTAACTCGGCTAAAGAAAAAACCGGTGCCCACCATCGGGCGCCGGTTTCATTTCCGGGGTTACGCGAACCAGGTACGGCTAGCGACATAGCCATCCATCAGGTCTCCGTTCGCATGTGCGGACCAACCCGTCACCTTGTCCGAATATCCGTCGATGAACTGATTGAACATCGGGTTGATCAGACCGCCCTCTTCCCAGACGATGCGCGCCATCTGGGCGTAGATGTCTTTGCGTTTAGCGGTGTCCAACTCGGCACGGGCTTTCAATACCAGCGCGTCGAACTCTTCGTTCTTAAAGTTGGTGTCGTTCCAGTCTGCGGTCGACAGATAGCCAACCGACCACATCTGATCCTGCACCGGACGCCCACCCCAGTAGGATGCACAGAACGGTTTGTTGTTCCACACTTCCGACCAGTAGCCGTCCGCCGGCTCACGCTGAATCTCAAGCGGGATACCAGCCGCTTGTGCCGACAGTTGGAACAATTGCGCCGCGTCAAGTGCACCGGCAAACGCGGCGTCAGACACATGCAGAACGATGGGCGTGCCGTCATGACCCGACGCTTTGTAATGCTCAGCTGCCTTGGCCAGATCGAACTGGCGCTGCTCCATCGACGCATCGAACAGCGGATAGGCTTCGTTGATCGGAATATCGTTCCCGACCGAACCAAAACCGCGCAGAACCTTGTCGACCAGCTCCTCGCGATTGATGGCGTATTTCAGCGCCAGACGCAGGTCTTTGTTGTCAAACGGTGCGGTGTCGGTGTGCATGACAAAGATGTAATGCCCCCGGCCCGAGGTCGCGTTGATGGTGACCCCCGGCGCGCGGCCAAACAGCTTGGCGGTACGCGGTGGCACCACGTTAATGGCGTGTACCTGACCGGCCTGCAATGCTGCCGAGCGTGCAGTGTCATCGTTCAGAACAAGAATCTCGTGGCTGTCATAATGGCCAACGTTTTCATCCCAGTGGTTGGCGAACTTCTCGAACGCATAGCGCACTCCAGGTTCATCTGCGGTCACCTTGTAAGCACCGGTCGAAACCCCCTCGCCGGGGTTATCGATCCCGCCACCCGGCTGCATGACCAGGTGATAATCCGACATCAGATACGGCAGGTCTGCGTTGGGTGTGGTCAGCGTGATCACCACATAGTCACCGTCGACCCGCACATCCTCGATCCCGCGCATGATGCCCAAAGCACCCGACTGCGAATCTTCGTTCGAGTGGCGCGCCAGGGTCTGCTGTACATCTTCAGGCGTCAGTGTCTTGCCATTGTGGAATTCGACGCCTTTGCGGATCAGGAAAGTCCAGATCTTACCGTCCTCATTCGCTTCCCAGCTTTCCGCCAGGCTGGGTGCGATCCCACCATCAGTAGTCACCACGGTCAGGGTGTTTCCATAGGCCCGCAGCGCCTTGGCCGTCACATGCGACGCCGACAATGCTGGGTCCAGTGAGTTGGTGCTTTCACCGCCCGTCAGCCCCAAAACGAAATGGCCCCCTTTTTTGGGCGTCTCGGCCAGACCGGCCTCGGCCCAGATCAGGTTCGCAGCAGTGGCTGTCAGGCCAAGTGCTGCGGCTTTGGCCATGAATTCACGGCGGCTCAACGCTTGGGGTTGGGGATCAAACTTGCTCATCTTATGTCCTTGTAGAGTAGTTACACAGGGTCCTTCCCGGATGCCTGGTAGATCGATTCCGTAACAGAACCACGACACCGTTTAGTTGATGTTTTCCGCAGATGCGATTTGCTGCGGCGACACGTTTTGTCGCATTCGGAATTGCATCCTGTTCCCCACTGATCAGACTGGCAAAAACACTGACGGAGGCCTTCATGAAACTTGAAACCCGCGTAGCAGTTATTGGCGGTGGCGTCGTCGGTTGTTCCGTGCTGTACCACCTGACCAAACTGGGGTGGTCCGACGTCATGCTGCTGGAACGCTCAGAACTCACCAGCGGCTCAACCTGGCACGCGGCGGGCGGGTTCCACACGTTGAACGGTGACACCAACATGGCCGCGCTGCAGGGGTACACGATCCGCCTGTATAAAGAGCTGGAAGAGATCACCGGTATGTCTTGCGGTTTGCACCACGTAGGTGGCGTGACTTTAGCCGACAACCAGGACCGGTTCGACATGTTACTGGCCGAGCGCGCCAAGCATCGGTTCATGGGATTGGAGACCGAGATCGTCGGGCCGGACGAGATCAAGAAGATCGCGCCCATCACCAATACAGACGGCATCATCGGTGCACTGTATGATCCGCTGGACGGGCATCTGGACCCATCGGGCACCACTCATGCTTATGCCAAGGCAGCTCGGATGGGTGGGGCCACAATCGAAACGCATTGCATGGTGCGCGAGACCAAGCAGCGCCCCGATGGCACCTGGGATGTGGTCACCGACAAGGGCACCATTCACGCCGAACATGTGGTCAACGCCGGTGGCCTCTGGGCGCGCGAGGTTGGCGCGATGGCCGGCGTCTATTTCCCGCTGCACCCAATGGAACATCAGTATCTGGTGACAGATTCGATTCCGCAGATCGAAGCGATCATCGACGCTGGCGGAGAACACCCGCATGTCATGGACCCTGCCGGCGAAAGCTATTTGCGGCAAGAAGGGCGCGGGCTGTGCATCGGGTTCTATGAACAGCCCTGCAAGCCGTGGGCCGTCGACGGCACCCCGTGGGAGTTCGGGCATGAACTGCTGCCAGACGACTATGACAAGATCACGGACAGTATCGAATTCGCCTATCGTCGCTTTCCTGTTCTGGCCGAAGCCGGGGTGAAATCGGTGATCCACGGACCGTTTACCTTTGCACCGGACGGGAACCCTCTGGTCGGGCCGGTACCGGGCATGCGAAACTATTGGTCGGCCTGCGGCGTGATGGCCGGATTCAGCCAGGGTGGCGGAGTTGGCCTGACGTTAGCGCAATGGATGATCGAGGGCGAACCGGAACGTGATGTCTTTGCGATGGACGTGGCCCGGTTCGGAGATTGGATCAGCCCCGGGTACACCCGCCCGAAAGTGATCGAAAATTATCAAAAGCGCTTCAGCGTCGCCTACCCGAATGAGGAACTGCCCGCCGCGCGCCCGAACCGAACAACCCCGATGTACGATATTTTCAGCGATCTGGGCGCTGTCTGGGGTCAGCAATACGGATTGGAAGTCCCGAACTATTTTGCCCAAGGAGACGAGCCGGACTATGAAACTCCCTCATTCCGTCGCTCGGACGCGTTTGACGCGACGGGGCGCGAAGTGCGCGCCGTTCGCAACAGTGTCGGCATCAACGAGGTCCACAATTTCGGCAAGTACCGCATTGCCGGCCCTACGGCCCGCGCGTGGCTGGATCGGATTATGGCCGGACGCATTCCACAACCTGGCCGAGTGTCTCTGACACCGATGCTATCACCCAGGGGTAAACTGATCGGAGACTTTACCGTTTCGTGCCTGGCTGAAGGCGAGTTTCAACTGACCGCATCATACGGCAGTCAGGCGTTCCACATGCGCTGGTTCCTGACACATCAGCAGAACGGCGTACAAATCGATAACATCAGCGACCGGTTGAACGGGTTTCAGATCGCGGGTCCAAAAGCAAAGCAAGTCCTGGACGCCTGCACCCGCGACAATGTTTCGGACCTCAGCTTTCTAGACGTGCGGCGTATGACCGTTGGCATGACCGACTGCATCGTGCAGCGGGTCAGCTATACCGGCGATCTGGGGTACGAGATTTATTGCGATCCGATGGCACAAAGACAGCTCTGGTGGGTTCTATGGCAGGCTGGGCAACCGCACGGGATGGTGCCGTTTGGAATGCGTGCGATGATGAGCCTGCGTCTGGACAAGTTCTTTGGCTCATGGATGAGGGAATTCTCACCTGACTATACCGCCGCGGAAACAGGTCTGGATCGGTTCATATCATTCTCGACAAACGCCGATTTCATCGGCCGAACCGCCGCCGAGCAAGACCGATCGCAGGGCCCGGCGCGCAAATTGGTGGCATTTGAGGTGGACGCCGACGACGCCGATGTGAATGCGTATGAACCGATCTGGTTGGACGGTAAGGTTGTTGGCTTCTGCACGTCTGGCGGATACTCGCACCATGCCCAAAGATCGGTTGCAATGGGGTTCTTGCCCGTGGACCGGGTGATTGACGGACTGCAGGTCGAAATCGAAATCCTTGGTCAACTGTGTAAGGCTAGGGTGATCTCGGAACCACTATTTGACGCAGATGGCGCACGCATGCGGGGATGACTCTGCCCTGTTGCGGCGGCATGGTGGTGGTATGACACAAATACCCATAATTCTATTGGCCGCTGGGCAATCCAGCCGCATGGGCGGCCAAGACAAGCTGTTGCAGATCATCGACGGCCAACCCTTGCTACGTCGCGCGGCATTGATTGCCGGGCTAGCGGCACCAGTCATCGTCGCATTGCCCTCCGCCCCGCATCTCCGTTACCAAGCCCTTGATGGATTGGATCTGCATCAGGTCGAAATTCCGGATGCCCAAGAAGGTATGAATGCCAGCCTGCGCGGCGCACTTGCGCACGTGTCTCCCGAAGCGAGCGGCGCAATGATCTTGCTGGCAGATTTGCCGGACATCACAACCGAAGATTTGCTTGCAGTGCTATCCGCGGTCCAGGCCCACCCGGACAACCTGATATGGCGCGGCGCCACAGAGAACGGCAAACCAGGTCATCCGGTCATCTTTGATCGCAGCCTGTTTGATCAGCTCAGCCGTCTGACAGGAGACGAAGGTGCGCAATCCGTGGTGCGCGCGCATGCGGACAAGGTGCATCTGCACGCCCTGCCCGGCCAACACGCGTTGCTGGATTTGGATACGCCCGCGGATTGGGCGACATGGCGCGCAAAGCGGACCATCTAAAATCGACAGGTCTGAAAGTAAGTCGGCCCGGTCGATAACGACCGGGCCGGTACCCAAAACAGGACTACCACTTTTCATCAATCCCAGAAACGCGGCCAATAATGTCTGTCGACACTCTGGCTATTCCGCCGCCGAACCTAAACAAGACCCCCTCGTTAACATGCCGCTCAGCGTTTCCAGTGACTGTGACAAGCCTTGGGCACCCCCTAGTGCCTTTGGCTCCCCCTCGCTTGGGCACGTTCATCGTCACCCATCCGTTGGATTCAAACAACGTAAAATTGGAAAGAACGGTTAATTTTGCCGATATCAGGATGGTTTTTCCGCAACATTTATTAAGCGTGAATCAACCATAAGATGAGTGCCATTTTTGCTCGAAACACTACATTTCACCATTAAGCATAAACCTAATGTGCTATCTGGTCTAAATGTTATAAATTGTTTTCGATAACCGCATTAACACTTGAAGGTCGACACAACCAAGACGGTATCACCTGAAAATCGGAGTTTGCGACGGCTGACTTGTTAACGATTTTGATTCAATTCAACCTTTTTCGCGCTTTGGCGTCCAAACCGGCAACAATCCACCGATTCGTGCTCAGTGATTCGCACAAATCCTCCGACTCCAGTCCTCGAACGTCGCGATAGAACCGCTAGTTTGTGGCAAAATTAAGATATCTTAACAATTCGCTCAGGAAACACACAGAGTGAAGGCGCATCTCCTGTTTCAACGCGCGGCCGCACCCGCGTGATATAAACAGGAGATAAAAATGAGCATCCGCAAGTCCTCACTTCTTTTGCCCGGGACAGCCAGTTGGGTTGGCGCTGGCGCACTGAGCGCCGCATTGCTGGCGACCACCGCCCTGCCCTCGATGGCCGACGAAGCACTGGCCGATCTTGTTGAAAATGTATCGCCCTCGGTCGTCACCATCATCGCCGAACAAGGTGCCACACCGGTTCCCACGCAGGGACAGGAGTTTGACTTTGACCAACACCCGTTCGGAGAATTTTTCAAACGCTTCGGCGCGCCCGAAGGGTTTAACGCCCCGCAGCGTGGACCGGCACAAGGTCTGGGTTCGGGTTTCGTTTTGGATGAAGCGGGTTACATCGTTACCAATCACCATGTCGTAGACAATGCCGAGTCCGTAACGGTTCGCATGTCGGACGACCGTACGTTTGACGCCGAGGTTATTGGCACCGACCCGCTGACCGACATCGCAGTTCTGAAGATCGACGCAGATGAAACCCTGCAGGCGGTTGAACTGGGTGACAGCGACGCCATCCGCGTGGGCGAAGACGTCGTAGCCATCGGCAACCCGTTCGGGCTGCATTCAACCGTGACGACCGGTATCGTATCGGCCAAAGGGCGCAACATCTCGCAAGGGCCGTATGCTGAATTCATTCAAACCGACGCAGCTATCAACAAAGGCAACTCGGGTGGTCCGCTGTTCAACATGGAAGGTGAAGTCGTCGGCGTAAATTCGGCGATCTACTCGCCCACCGGTGGCTCAGTGGGTCTGGGGTTTGCGGTGACATCGAACATTGTGGAACACATCGCGGCCGACCTGCGCGATGACGGCCAGGTCAGCCGGGGTTGGCTGGGTGTGTCGATCCAGAATGTCAGCCCCGAGCTTGCGGCAGCCATGGGCATCGATAGCTCAATCGGCGCGCTGGTTGCGGACGTTGTTGCCGACAGCCCGGCCGAGGGCGTTCTGCAACAGGGTGATGTCATTCTGACCTTCAACGATGAAGTGGTCGATTCCAGCAGCGATCTTCCGGTCCTTGTCGGCACCACCAAAGTGGGCACTGACAGCGTTCTGACCGTTCTGCGCGATGGCAAGGAACAACAGATCGAGTTGACCGTCGGCCAGCATCAAAGCGCATCGGCCCAGATCGATAAGTCAGTGGACGAAACCGTCTCGGGCACTGCTTTGGGCGTAACTATTGCACCGCTGACCGACACCAACCGCGCCGAGATGGGTGTGGCTGATAATGTCGATGGTGTGATCGTCACTGACCTGAAACCCGATAGCCCGGCAGCCAAAGCCGGTCTGCAACGGGGCGATGTGATCGTGAAACTGGGCGGCCAGGAAACCGCAACACCGGACGCGTTGAAGGCCGCTCTGGACAGCGAAAAAACCGACCCCGCGCTTGTTCTTATCAATCGCGGTGGAAACCAGATCTTTGTAGCGGTGGAAATCGCCTGATCTGACACCAGCGCGCGCCACGTGATGGGGAAATCTGGCGGGCGCCTCCTCGGTGGTTTGAATTGTCCGCAAACCTCCGAGACTGCCGGGTGCGATACACCGCACCCGGCAGATTGATTAGCCAACCCATGTGCTTTGCCCAAAAATTGTGTTTAAATCCCGGTAGAAAGGAACTCGCATCATGAGCCGTCGCTTGCTGATCGTCGAAGATGATGAAGACACACGAGAGTTCATCGCCAAGGGATTTGGCGAAGAAGGTTATGTCATCGAGCAGGCCGAGGACGGCCGGGAAGGTCTTTACCATGCCACCGACGGCGGGTTTGACGCGGTTGTTCTGGACCGGATGTTGCCGGGTTTGGATGGCCTGTCGCTGATCAAATCGATGCGTGCGGCGGGCGTTAAAACGCCGGTTCTGATGCTAACCGCCATGAGCGCCGTTGATGAACGTGTCAAAGGGCTGCGTGCCGGTGCGGATGACTATCTGGTCAAACCGTTCTCGTTCCAGGAATTGCACGCCCGGATCGAGGCCCTTCTGCGCCGACCGCAAGAGGCCGAGGAAAGCCCGACCCTGAATTGCCGCGACCTTGAGATGGACCTGCTGACCCGCAAGGTCACCCGCAACGGGCGCGAGATCACCCTCACCCCGCGTGAGTTTCAGATCCTCGAGTTTTTCCTGCGCCGGAAGAACCGCGTGGTATCGCGCACCATGCTGCTTGAGGGGGTTTGGGACTATCACTTCGACCCCAATACCAATGTGGTCGATGTCCATATCTCGAAACTGCGGCGTCAACTGGACGAAGGCGGCGAGCCGCCGTTGATTGAAACCGTCCGGGGCGCCGGTTACATGATATCTGATGGATAACCTGCGACTTTCCTTTAACAATTCACGCACACGCCTCGTACTGGCCAGCATGGTCCTCAGTACCTTGCTGACCGCGACCGTGCTGGCGTTGGTCTATGTAACGGCGAACCGCAGCATTGAAAGCGAGACACGCTCGGTCGTGTCGGCAGAGCTGACAGGGTTGGCGGATGAATACGAACGCCGAGGCCTGATCGGGTTGATGCGGGCGATTGAGCGGCGTCTTCCAACCGCCGCAGACCGCGATGCGTTATATCTTCTGACCGATCGCTTTGGCGTCAACCTGGCTGGCAACCTCAAACAATGGCCCGAGAATATCGCAGCCGGAAGCGGCTGGGTCGATCTGGAACTGCGCCGGGCCGAAAATGATGAATTGGTGCCCGTCTCGGCCGCCTCGGTTAGCCTGCCCGGCGGTGAACGCCTGCTGGTAGGACGCGACGCACTGGCGCGGCAGCAATTCGACCGGGTTCTGCTGCGGTCGGTCGGCATCGCGCTGGCAATTGCCCTGGCGCTGAGTGTACTCACCGGTTGGCTATTCACCCGCCTGGTCTTTTCTCGCTTGTCCGATATCGCCAACACGGCAGAGAACATCGTATCGGGCGACCTAACCCGGCGCATGCCCCTGCGCGGCACTGGGGACGAATTCGATCAGGTATCCGGGACACTCAACACCATGCTGGACCGGATTGAGGAACTGGTTAGCAATCTGCGTACAACGTCAAACTCAATCGCCCACGATCTGCGCTCGCCCCTGTCGCGGTTGAAGCAACGAGTAGAAACGCTGTCTGACCCTTCGAAAACGGATCAAGAGCGCGAGATTGATATCGCGCGGGCCAGTGTGGAAATCGACCATGTGTTGCGAGTATTGGGGCAACTGACCGAAATCTCACGCGCCGAAGCTGGTGTTGGTCGGGAACAATTCGAACCGGTCGATCTTCAGCAACTGGTGGCGGATGTAGTGGAGCTTTACGATCCCGTGGCAGTCGATCAGGGTATCCAGCTTGAGGTCACGGGTACAGCAGCGCCAATACCGGGGCATCGCCCGCTGTTGTCCCAGGCCCTGTCGAACCTGCTGGAAAACGCGATGCGCTATGCGCCGCAGGACACCACTGTCACGATCCACCTGTCCGAAGATGGTGCCTATACAAATCTGAGCGTTCGCGATCGTGGTCCCGGCGTTCCGCAAGAAGACCTGCCGCGCCTACAAATGCCGTTTGTCACACTGGACCCGGCCCGAACCGAGCGGAATGCCGGTCTGGGCCTGGCCCTTGTCGCTGCGATTTCCCACATGCATGGCGGCGCGTTTGAAGCCAGCAATTGCAATCCGGGGCTTGAAGCGAAAATCAAATTGGCACGCAAACCCTAAGTGGGCACACCGTTGATTGCCATTGTCTTGTTTTTATAGCGTTTATCAGCGGTAACATCCTCACCGAACCAATCCGGCGGAGTGTAGGCCATAGCCTCGGCTTCGGTCTCAAATTCCACCTCGACCAATTGCAGCGGGGCCAGATCGCCCTGAAACACGTCCAACTCAAACGCGCGCCCGTCGGACAACTGGCCTGTGAAACGTTCCTTTTCCACCCGGCGCCCATCGGTTTCCGGCCAGAACGTTTCGAATTGCTCGGCCGTAATTTCAGCCTCACGCTCGACCCGCACCATCGAGCCGCCACCTTTGAGGGTTAGGAAGAACCGGTCGTTCTTTTGACGCAGGCGCAGTTCGGTGGAATCGTCGGGCGCAGTCAAATATCCCTGCCGCACGACAGCTTTCTCAGCGCCGCTGAGGTCCGGCAGGTCCGCGACCAAAAACTTGCGTTCAATTTCCATGCTCATTTGCTTGAAATCACTCCGTTTTCCAATTCATCGAACAAGGACTGATAGGCAGCGCTGGCGTCACTGCGACCAGCAAAGATACTGACCGGGGCGCGGTTTTGGCCCATACGTTCGATATCGGTGGCAAAAGGTATTTCGGTTTGCAGGAACCGTTTTTTGTACTGTTTACGCATCTTCTCCATCGTTTCCAGATGCAAGATTTTGCGCCGCTGCACCATCGAAAAGAACGCCCTAATCTTTTTCTTGGGCAGCTTCTGTTGGTCAAAGAAGGCCACCAACTGCGCAAGCGTTCGCTCGGACAAAGTGGTCGGAATGACCGGCACTACGATCTGATCCGCCGCCTTAAAAACGTTCTCGGACAGGGTCGAAAAATTCGGGGGGCAATCCAGAATGATCACGTCGTAGTCACTGCCGGCGGCGGCCAGAGCCTTTTTCAACCGGGATCGCTTGTTTCGCATACGCGATAGGAACACGTCAAAGTCGCGGAAGGTCAGGTTCGCTGGCAACACGTCCAGCCCTTCGAAATCACTGGCCTTGATAGATTTGGTGAACCGGGAAATATCCTCGAAAAACCGCGCGTCGGTCAGCTTTTTTGAAGGTTTTACCCGAAAATAGAACCCCGCCGCACCCTGCGGATCAAGGTCGCACAACAACACGGTGTACCCTGCTTGCGCATAGGCATAGGCCAAGTTTACCGAGGTTGCGGTTTTACCCACACCGCCCTTGTTGCTGTAGCAGGCAATGATCTTCACCAGTCAATCCTCCTTTTGGCGAAACAGGGCTCGGAACAGGTTCTGAATCTCGGGGCTATCGAAATGCCGAAAATTGGCAATCACGTGGTCGCGCTCAGCTTTTTGGCGCTGATCGAGTACGGCGATCAACCCTCCGACGGCCATGGCAAGCGGCGCACTTGTCCGATTTCGGGCATCACTTTGAGTGGAAACAAAATTAAGCAGCGCCTCTTGTTGCACCGAATAGTCATTGAACAAACCCAAATTATCTTGCATTTTTTTCAATGGCTTAATGAGCGTTCTGAAATTACTCTTGTCGAACAAAGGTGCAAAGAACTCCATCAGATAGCGCAGCTTCTTGCAGTCTATCCGCAGTTCATGCACCGCCTCGTCTGGAGTTTTCGGGGTAATCCCACGGGCAAGCTTGCATACTTTTCGGTAGCGTTTCCAGATCAACGAACGGGCATAGTCATAAGCTCTGAGCTCGGCGTTGGGTCCGGGTTCCAACCGTTTAGTATCAGCAAACAGTGCTAGAAGTTGCTTCATCTGTCTGCCATAGGCGGCACTGCGCAAACGCCGACTCAGCACAGCAAGTTCGCGGGTACGTTCTTTTTTAAACTGCGCGAACATCGCCTCGACACCGGGATGAAGGTTAGGCGGTATCAATTTGAAATAAATGTCTTTTTCCAAAAGATAGACATCCAAATCCCGCACCCGCCCCGTAGACGCCATCAGGTCCGAGAATTCGCGTTTTAGTGCGCTTGTCTGATCTGGCGAAAACACGCCTTTGAACAGGCTCAGCACGGACCGCACGCGCCTGAGCGAGACGCGATAATCATGCAAAAATTCCGTGTCTATATCCGCGACGATCCCTGCCTCATTCCGGCGCGCGACCTCCAGATAGGTGCGGATGATATCCACCGCCACTTCGATCGAGGGTTCCTGTTTGCCCAACTCGATATCGGGTTTGGCATTGTAGGCAGGGAAATCTGCAAAAAGGCCTTGCATGACCACCTCTGCACCTGACGCGCCAGCCGCCAATTCCCCTAGCGCCAAACAGACCTTTTGAAAGGCGCGTTTATACCCGCGCAGGGGTTGAACGGTCAGGATCGTCACCTGCCCGTGGTGTGTGCCCAAAGTCAGGGCGCGGCCGCGAACTTGTGTTTTTTGCAGATCGTCCAATACGGCAAAGGTGCTGCTTTTGATGGTGCCAGAGCCGATACACATAAGCGCGCGCAACTTTGGGAAATCTTTCAACGCCGCGCGGACAGGTCCATCCGGCAAGTCCTGTACGAACATGCCTGTGCCGCCGCCATCCTGAAACAAAAAGTCCCTGTCGTTCAGCAGCTGCAACGAGCCGCCTGTTTCGATCAATAACCGGCCTTTGGCCCGTAGCGACTGATCATGGCTGTCTAGCAGGTCAAAGGAGCGGGCAGCGGAAGGCGGTTCAAACGCGATCGTCAACCCCTTAACTAATCCTGAGAATTCGTCCTGGTCGAACTTGCCTGAAAGGACGAACACCCTGCGTTTCCGCCCCATCACCCGCGCCTCGTTTTCAAGGCATCAAGGCTTCGTAGTGCCGTGCCATCGAACTGCCAGCGCGGGTTCTTGCCGTGTCTCTTAGCGGTCTCCCGGTTCTTGAACATCGGCACCCTCATGACAGCATGGTGCCATGAAATCGTATACTATTCCGTCTGGCAAGCTTGATGTCTTACTGACCGTGCGTCAGGTCGAC
Source organism: Ruegeria sp. BA12 (assembly GCF_056539625.1). Classification (NCBI taxonomy): domain Bacteria; kingdom Pseudomonadati; phylum Pseudomonadota; class Alphaproteobacteria; order Rhodobacterales; family Roseobacteraceae; genus Ruegeria; species Ruegeria sp. BA12. The sequence goes on along the minus strand of NZ_JBQFVF010000001.1, from coordinate 701,842 downwards.
AGCCCCTAAACACCCCGCTAAAAGTGGCGCATGTCCGACCCTATCTCCTCAATCCGCAACCTCGGCCCGGCTTACGAACAAGCCTGCGCCCGCGCAGGTATTCATTCGGCGCAGGAATTGCGTGAATTAGGTCCCGATAAAGCCTATTCCCGGCTTTTGCAGACAGGAACCAAGCCGCATTTCATCGGCTATTACGTGCTGGTCATGGGGTTGCAGGGCCGACCGTGGAACGATTGCAAGGGCGATGAGAAAAAGGCCCTGCGGCAGCGGTTCGATGCCATTAAGGCCAGCGTCACCGCGATGCCTGAAACCCAGATGATCTCGGATCTGGATGCAATCGGTGTGCGGGTGTCTGCCGACGACCTCAAGCCGAAATAAAAAGAGCCGCACCCGTAAACGGGAGCGGCTCAAGAATCCGATCTGACGGCGGCTTAGCCGACCAGTTCGATGCCCGAGAAGAAGTAAGCGATTTCAACCGCTGCAGTTTCCGGAGCGTCCGAACCGTGGACCGAGTTTTCACCAACCGATTCAGCAAACTCGGCGCGGATGGTGCCGGGGGCTGCGTCTGCAGGGTTGGTTGCGCCCATGACTTCGCGGTTCTTTGCAATGGCGCCTTCGCCTTCCAGAACCTGAACAACAACCGGAGCCGACGACATGAATTCGCACAGTTCGTCATAGAACGGACGCTCGGCATGCACGTCATAGAACTTGCCAGCCTGAGCTTTGGTCATGTGGATGCGCTTTTGCGCAACGATGCGCAGGCCGGCTTCTTCGAACTTGGCGTTGATCTTGCCAGTCAGGTTGCGGCGGGTTGCATCAGGTTTGATGATCGAGAATGTGCGTTCCAGTGCCATGTCGGCCTCTCCTTAACATAAGGCGCGGGGTCGCGCCGAAATCCATCGCGCGCCGCGTAGCACGGTCTGTCTGATATGAAAAGGACTATGATGCGCAGCGGCTCAGATCGTCTCGGGCAGTGGGTCCTGACGGTCAACCCAGCGCACATAAACCACGGCCAACAGTCCGGCAAAGCTGCATGCCCACATCATACCCAAAACCAGAAACGGCCCGTTGTCGGGGCTGACCCATAACCCGGTCAGCGAGGTCAGTACCGCCCCAAGCGCCACGATCATCGCACCTGACAAGCCAGCGGCGCTGCCTGCCAGTTTGGGCCGGACAGACATCAGCCCGGCCGAGGCATTGGCGTTGGTCAATCCGTTGCCAAAGCCAACAAAAATAGCCGACCCGAAGAACACCCAGACCGAGCCCAGATCCGCAAGAAACAGAAGAAGACCCAAAAGCGGCCCGGTTGACGCGACCATGCGTCCGATCAGGATCATGGTTGTCAGTGGTGTTCTGGCGGCGATCCGACCCGTGATGAAATTCCCCACCATGAAGCCACCGGTGATGATGCCGATCCCCAATCCCAACATCGCGGGGCTTAGATCGAACCAAGCAGCGGCGACAAGGGGCGCGCCGGTGATGAAACTGTAGAACCCGCCGATCGAAAACGATGCACACAAGGCATAACCCCAGAACCGGCGAGCACGAAAAAGGTGGGGGTATTCACGCAACTGCGCCGCGAAGGTTGAAGAACGGTTGGTATTGGTCTCACCCATATCGACCCACAGCAACAGCAGCATCCCCGCCCCTAAGCCGGAGTACAGAACAAAGCCTGCCCGCCAGCCGAACAGGCCGTCCAGCGCACCGCCTAGCATTGGCCCAAGCATCGGGGCCAGCGCCATCGCCATGGCCACATAGCCCAGTTTGCTGGCGGCCTCGTTCGGCGGGTATATGTCCCGGATTGCGGCGCTCGACAGCACAGGCCCGGCAACCACAGCCGCCTGCAACAGACGAAAGCCCAGAAAGGCCCAGATTGATTCAGCTAAAACGCAACCAACCGAGGCCACAACAAAGACCGACATACAGATCAGCAAAACGGGCCTGCGACCAAATCGGTCGGACAGCGGCCCCATGATCAGTTGCAATACTGCTGACACCGCCAGATATCCGGCCACCGACAGGTTCACCAATGCATAGTCGACCTGAAAATCCCCGGCCATTCGGGCCAGCGACGGCAGGAACATATTCAGCGTCAGCACGGAAATCGCCGTGGCGAACACCAAAGTGATCAGAGAGGGAGGCGAAGAAGCCGCGCGCATGTTAAAACCGTCAAAATCCAACCGGACCAGCGCTAGCACATAGGCTGATCGATGAACATGCCAACCCGCTGGCGGCGTCTGACATGCTCTGTTATGAGCGGCTCATGTTACGGATCGAAGACATCACCTATGCGGTCGAAGGCCGCCCCCTGTTTGACGGTGCCAGCGCCACCATTCCCGATGGACACAAGGTTGGTCTGGTTGGGCGTAACGGCACCGGCAAGACCACTCTGTTCCGCTTGATCCGGGGCGAGTTGGCGCTGGAATCGGGCAATATCGTGTTGCCGAAACGCGCACGGATCGGCGGCGTGGCGCAAGAGGTCCCCTCGTCCGACGTGTCGCTGATCAACACGGTACTGGCCGCCGACACCGAACGCAGCGCCCTAATGGCCGAGGCCGATAGCGCCGAAGACCCCGCGCGCATTGCCGAGATTCAGACCCGGCTGGCGGATATCGACGCGTGGTCTGCCGAATCCCGCGCAGCCTCGATCCTCAAGGGTCTGGGGTTCGATGACGAAGACCAGCTGCGCCCCTGTTCGGATTTCTCGGGCGGTTGGCGGATGCGCGTGGCGTTGGCAGCAGTGCTGTTTTCGCAGCCCGATCTGCTGCTGCTGGACGAGCCGACCAACTATCTGGACCTAGAAGGCGCACTGTGGCTGGAAAGCTATCTGGCCAAATATCCGCATACGGTGATCATCATCAGCCACGACCGCGGGTTGCTGAACCGTGCGGTGGGCTCGATCTTGCATCTGGAAGACCGCAAACTGACCTACTACGCGGTGCCTTATGACAAATTCGCCGAACGCCGGGCGGAACGGCTGGCGCAAGCGGAATCGGAAAACGCCAAGGCCAAGGCCCGCATCGCTCACCTGCAGAGCTTCGTGGACAGGTTTCGGTACAAAGCATCCAAAGCCGTCCAGGCCCAGTCGCGCCTGAAGATGATCGAACGCATCCAGCTGGTCTCGACCCCACAAGAGGCCGCGCTGCGGGCGTTTTCATTTCCTGAGCCCGAGGAACTGTCCCCTCCGATCATCCAGATCGAAGGCGGTATGACTGGCTATGGCGAAACCGAAGTATTGCGCCGTCTGAACTTGCGCATTGATCAGGACGACCGCATCGCGTTGTTAGGTAAAAACGGTCAGGGAAAATCGACGCTGTCCAAGCTGCTATCCGACCGCCTGCCCCTGATGGCGGGGAAGATGACCCGCAGCAACAAACTCCGCATCGGGTATTTCGCACAACATCAGGTGGATGAGCTTCATGTGGACGAAACACCGCTGGACCACCTGCGCCGTCTGCGCCCAGATGAGGCACCGGGCAAATGGCGATCACGTCTGGCCGGGTTCGGGCTGAACGCGGATCAGGTGGAAACGCTGGTTGGGCGCCTTTCGGGCGGCCAAAAGGCCCGCTTGTCGTTGCTGATCGCAACCATCGACGCGCCTCATATGCTAATCCTGGACGAACCGACCAACCACCTGGATATCGAAAGCCGCGAAGCGCTGGTCGAGGCGCTGACTGAATACTCCGGCGCAGTCGTTCTGGTCAGCCACGATATGCATCTACTGTCACTGGTTGCTGACCGACTTTGGCTGGTCTCGGACGGAACGGTCAAACCCTTTGACGGAGACCTTGAGGCTTATCGCGCCATGCTGCTGGCCCGTGACAAACCGGTCAAAGAGAAACCCAAGGCGGCGAAACCCAAACGCCCTTCGCGTGATACGATGCAGGCCCTGCGCGCCGAACTGCGCAAATGCGAGGACCGGATTGAAAAGCTGACGGACATGCATGAGAAACTGTCCGCAAAACTAGCAGATCCAGCATTGTACGAAGATGACCGCATCAACGATCTGGAAACCTGGAACCGGAAATTTGCCGAAGTGGTTGAAGCCATGAAAAAGGCCGAGACTTTGTGGGTGGCAGCCGCCGAACGACTTGAACAGGCAGAAACAGCAGCATGATAGACAGCGCATTCCTTATCACCGCGTTCACGACGCTTTTCGTGGTCCTCGACCCGCCGGCCCAAACGCCTATCTTTGTGGCGTTGACCCAGGGCATGGACTGGCACACCCGTCGCTCAATCGCGATCAGGGCCTGTTTGACAGCAGGTGTGATTTTGGCCGCCTTCGCCGCCTTCGGTGAGGCCCTTCTGGGGTTTGTAGGCATCTCGATGGAAGCGTTTCGCGTCGCAGGGGGCGTTCTGTTGTTTCTGACCGCGCTCGACATGCTGTTTGAACGCCGCACCAAACGTCGGGAAAACAGTGCCGAGGAAGAGGAACATCCGGATCCATCGGTATTTCCGCTGGGTATTCCACTGATCGCTGGCCCCGGCTCGATTGCGACCATGATCCTGCTGGCAGGTCAGCAGCCCGGTATTCAGGGCTTGGCCGTGGTCGTCGGAGTAATGCTGGTCGTGTTGGCAATGGTCTTTGTGATGTATCTGACATCTGGGGCGGTGGCACGTGTATTGGGCAAAACCGGGCTGAATGTGTTGACCCGGCTGCTGGGCATGCTGCTGGCGGCGTTGTCGGTTCAGTTTATTTTGGACGGGCTTAAAGCCTTTGGTTTTGCGTCGTAAATCCCCATATAGATTAAAGTGAGCGTGGTAAGGGGTACGGCATGGACGGCGACAGCATTGGACGTTTGGTATATCTGGCCGTGCTTGGTGCGGCGGTGGTGGCGTGGTTCGTCTCGCAGAACCGTCAGTCTCTGAACAAGACCATGCAACAGGCGATGGCCTGGGTGTTCATTTTCGTCGGTGCCATTGCCGTTGTCGGACTGTGGGAAGACATCCGATCAACCGTTGGCCCTGCCCCGCAGATGACTGTCACTGGCGAAACGATCGCGGTGCCTCGGGCACGTGACGGCCATTATTACCTGCCCGTTGTGGTTAATGGAGAGCCGATAACCTTTCTTGTCGACACCGGTGCCAGCCAGATCGTGCTGAGCGATCAGGACGCCCGACGCATTGGTATTGACCCTGACCAACTGAACTATCTCGGCCGCGCCTCGACCGCAAATGGAGAGGTCCGCACCGCACCCGTTCGGCTGGATAGCCTTGAGCTGGGGCCGATCACCGATCACAACGTCTCGGCCTGGGTCAACGAAGGCGATTTGCGCCAATCGCTACTGGGCATGGATTATCTGCATCGCTTTTCGAATATCCAGTTCGCGGATGGCCGTCTGATCCTGTCTCGTTAAAGGGTCTGCGGCGGCATTTCCGAATTGAGAACAAAATAAGAACATGCTAAGCTGCGGGCATGTCTACAAACCTTCTTGGCCGCAAACCTGCGCGTGAGGCGCCGGGGCTGACCTTACACCCTCAGATCACTCTGCAGCTGGCCCGCGTGCATGAGGCCTGCGGCCCCGCCCGGCGCAGCTTTGCCATGTGGTTGGCCGGCCAGGCGCAGGGGCCGGTGCTGTGGATTTCTCCAGCTTGGGAGTCCGGCCAATTGAACCCGGACGGGATGATGCCCTTTGCCGATCCTGCCCGGTTCCTGTTCGTCCGCCCCACCCGCGCCGAAGACCTGCTGTGGTGCATGGAAGAGGCGCTGCGCAGCGGGGCCATTCCGCTGATCATCGGCGACCTGCCGGGCGCACCGGGGCTGACGCCGGTGCGGCGCATGCATCTGGCTGCTGAACAGGGTGGCACGATGGGGCGGGCGCCGCTAGGGCTGCTGCTGACGCCCGGCGACGGTGGCGCGCAGGGGGTCGAGACCCGCTGGCACATGGCCGCGAACCATCAGGGCGAGGCCCGCCGCTGGACCCTGACCCGCCGCCGCGCCCGCGCCCTGCCTCCGGTCAGCTGGCACGCCACCCAGATCAAACCGCGCGCCGGGCTGAATCTGACCCGGACCGAAGCCGAAGATGTTTTGGTGTGACACATCACGCAGTTCACGCAACTTGTGACTGGCAAAAGCCGGACCCCCGCCCTAGCGTGCCAGCATGGGCCATCCAATCCATGACAGCCGATATTCCTGGCTTCGCCTTCTGATCACGCTTGGCATCGCCATGGTGGCGAATGCCGGTATGTGGGCGGTGGTCGTGGTGATGCCCGCAATCGAGGTACAGTTCAACGCCGGAAGAGCCGAAGTGTCGATGCCCTACACGCTCGCCATGATCGGCTTTGCGTTTGGTAATATGTGGCTGGGGCAACTGGTGGATCGGCTGGGCGTGACCAAAGCGCTGATCGGGGCTTCTGTGCTAAGTGCAGTCAGCTATCTATTGGCGACATTGGCCCCGAACATGTTGATGCTCTCGGTGGCGCATCTATTGATGGGCTTGGGCGCATCCATCGGGTTTGGCCCCTTGATCGCGGACATTTCCCATTGGTTCATGCGGCGACGCGGGATCGCCGTCGCGCTGGTCGCCAGCGGAAACTACCTGTCTGGGGCCATCTGGCCCACCCTGCTGGCCGGAATTCTGGCCCGAGAAGGGTGGCAGCAAGTCTATCTGACATTGGCCATCGTGACACTGATCGTTGTTATACCTCTTTCCTTACTACTAGGTCGTAAGGTTCCGGACGAAGCCCACAGTACTGCAGCTGCTACTGCTCAAATAAATACGCGCAGCGTTGGAATACCTCCGCGCACCCTTCAATACATCCTGGGTCTGGCCGGGATCGGCTGTTGCGTAGCCATGTCCATGCCACAAGTTCATATCGTGTCCTATTGCGTCGGACTGGGCTATGGCCCTGCGGTCGGGGCCGAGATGTTGTCACTAATGCTGTTGGGTGGCGTCCTCAGCCGGATCGTTTCGGGGTTGGTCGCCGACAAGTTGGGTGGAATCAGGACCTTGCTTATCGGTTCTACACTGCAATGCATCGCCCTGTTTCTATTCCTGCCCTATGACGGGATGGTCTCGCTTTATGTCATCAGTATGCTGTTCGGGCTGGCGCAGGGTGGGATCGTGCCCAGCTATGCCTTAGTGGTGCGCGAATACATGCCCCCGAAAGAGGCCGGCGCACGGGTGGGGTTCGTCCTGATGATGACCATCATGGGTATGGCTTTGGGCGGGTGGATGTCCGGGTGGATATACGACGTGACGGGAAGCTATCAGTTGGCCTTCGTCAACGGCCTTCTTTGGAACGGGTTGAACATCGCCATCCTGCTGGTGCTGCTGCACCGCTCGCGCCCTCGCGGGCACGGGGCGTTGGCATGAGCCTGCTGTCCCGGCGCATCGTTCTGGCCGGGTTGGCCGCCTTGCCCATGGCGCGTCCAGCCCAAGCTGCGCTTACTCAATACGAGCTGGTGTCACAGGGCACATCCGTCGACTTTACCTTTGATCTGTCGGGCCTTGCACAATCCGGTACCATGCCAATCCAGTCGGCGGATATTCAGATCGACTTGAGCAATCTGATCAACAGCCGCGTCAGCGTGACCCTGAACGCGGCTGAAGCCCGCACCAAATTGCCCTTTGCCCGAACCGCAATGCTGAGCGCCGGGGTGCTGGACGTTGAGAACTTTCCAACCATTCACTTTACGTCAACCAAGGTGCAGCTTGGAGAAGGCGGTCGAATTTCGCGCGGTGCAGAGGTTACCGGAGACCTGACCCTGCGCGGTGTCACCCGCCCGATCACCCTGCAAGCCAACCTTCACCGACCGCCCGGCAGCGCCGCAAATATCCTGGATATGCTCTCGATCCAATTGACCGGCTCGCTCAACCGTCACGACTATGGGGCGTCCGGCTATGCCGATCTGGTACAGGACACCGTCGGGCTAGACATCCGGGCTGAAATCAAAAAAGCCGAATAGGCAAAAAACGACGTCCCCGCGTCGATTAGGCGCGCGCATCACCGGCAAAATTCGCCAAGGTGCCCCCATCATGCGTACGATCATTTCTTTTGCCGCCCTCTTTCTTTCAGTCATTCTGCTGCAACTTTCCACAGGTGGCGTCGGGCCGCTGGACGCCATCTCGGGCATTACACTGGAATTCACGACCGAGCAGATCGGTCTGCTGGGCTCGTCCCATTTCCTAGGCTTTTTCATTGGTTGCTGGTGGGCCCCGAGACTGATGGGGAATGTCGGCCACTCTCGCGCCTTCGCGGTCTGCACGGCTTTGGGTGCAATGGGGTTGATCGGGCATACCCTGACCGACAACCCCTATCTATGGGCCGCATTGCGGATCGCTTCGGGCACCTGTGTGGCGGGCTGCTATACCGTGATCGAGGCCTGGCTGAATGCCAAGGTCACCAACGAAACCCGTGGCCGGGCGATGGGGACCTATCGGTTCGTGGATATGGGGGCGTCACTGGGGGCACAGTTGATCATCGCCGTGCTGCCGCCCGCCTCATACGTGTCTTATAACCTGTTGGCGATTTTGTGCTGTGCCGCCCTGCTGCCGCTGACCCTGACCCGCGCCAGTCAGCCGATCACACCTAACGCCCCCCGCTTGCGGCCCAAACTGGCCTGGCGCAGTTCGCCCCTTGCTGTGGCAGGTGTGATTGTTGCGGCGCTCAGCTCAGCCTCGTTCCGAATGGTCGGTCCGGTTTATGGGCAAGAGGTCGGACTAGGCGTGGATCAGATCGCGTTCTTCCTGGCCTCATTTGTTCTGGGTGGGGCGCTGGCGCAATATCCGCTGGGATGGTTGGCCGACAAATTCGACCGGCGCTGGGTACTGATCTGGTTGTCCGGTGCTGCCGTGCTTAGCTGTGGCGTAACAATGGCCGCCAGCGGAACCGGCACCTTGGGCGTCATGCTGGCCGCTGCCATTTTTGGCCTGACAACTTTCCCGATCTTCTCGGTGTCATCGGCGCACGCAAATGACTTTGCTACCACCGAGGAACGGGTCGAATTATCAGCCGCTTTGATGTTCTGGTACGCGCTGGGGGCTATTGCTTCGCCCTACATTTCGTCCACCCTGATCCAGCAATTCGGTCCAAGTGCCCTGTTTGCCTTTGTGGCAGCCGGGCATCTGGTTTTGATCGTGTTTGGCCTGGCCCGGATGCGGTCCCGCCCAACACCGGACGAGCGGACCAACTATGTTTACGCCCCACGCACTTCGTTCACCATCGGGCGGTTGTTGAAAAAGTCGCGCGAAGATTAAAGGGCCGGGAAATCCCGGCCCCTTATTCCGTTATTGCTGTGTCGGCGGTGTTTCGTCTTCCACCACCTCGGCCACTTTGGCGGGTTCAACCGACTGCTCCAGCGCGCCGTTCACCACGCCACCGACGCCTTGCTCCATCGACAAACCAAGTTCTTCACCCAGCTTCTTGAGCGCGGGCATCTGCACCGCCATACCCATGATCGAATCCAGCGCCTGATTGACCACCGGCTTGTCGCCATTTGCAGCCCCGCCTCCATTGGCAGCGCCGATGCCGCCGACCTGATGGATCTTGATCGAGTCGATCTTTTCAGCCGGCTTCACCATTTCCGAGATGATCGACGGCATGGTTTCGATCCGGGTCAGATCAACCTTCATGCGGATCTGTTCGGGCGACAGGGCATTGTCTGCCTCAACAATCGCGCGCTTACCTTCCGCTTCGGCCAGCATGTCGTTCTTCTTGGCCTCGGCGCGGATATTCAGCGCGTCCGCTTCGGCCTGCGCTTCTTCACGGCGGGCTTCGGCGCGGTCGGCGGCGGCCTCTTTCTCGGCCTTTGCGGCCAAACGGATCGCGGTGGCCTGACGTTCGGCTTCACGCGTGGCTTCGATCAGTACGATCTGCTTTTGACGCTCGGCCTCGGCCACTTCGCGGGCAGTTGCCACGGCTTCGGTCGCCTTGGTTGCCTCGGCACGGGCAAGATCAGCAGAGGCACGCGCGCGGCTTTCCTCTTCGGATTTCTGCGCGATGATGATCTGGCGCTCTTGCTCGGCCACTTCCAGCTCCCGCTCTTTTGCGATCTCGGCATCGCGGATATTGCGCTCGCGTTCGATCTCAGCAGCACGGATGGCTTCTTCACGCGCGATCCGGGCGCGTTCGGTTTCGCGCACCGAGTCCTCGGTCCGGGCCGCAATCTCAGCCTCTTGCGCCACACGCAGGGTTTCAACCTGCTGCGTCTGCTCAATGCGTGCCTGCTCTTCGTCCTTTTCGATCAGCAGTTTCTGACGCTGAGCTTCCATCGCTGCACGACGTACTTCGACCTCAGCATCCGCATCAATCTGCGCACGCTCTTTTTTTGAGGTCGCAATGACCTCGGCCAGTTTGCGCATACCTACGGCGTTAAACGCGTTGTTCTCGTCCAACGCCTCAAACGGTGTCTGGTCCAGCGCCGTCAGCGAAACGGATTCCAGCGACAAGCCGTTCTTCAACAGGTCTTCGGACACCGCATTTTGCACCTCTTGTACAAAATCAGCGCGGTTTTCATGCAGACCATCCATGGTCATCTGTGCGGCCACAGCACGCAGACCGTCGATCAGCTTACCTTCGATCATCTCGCGCAGTTGCTCGACGTCAAAAGTGCGACCACCAAGTGTTTGAGCCGCGCGCGAAATACCTTCTTCGGTGGCCATGACCGAGACGTAGAATTCCACGCCAACGTCCACACGCATCCGGTCCTTGGTGATCAGAGCAGCCTCGCCGCTGCGCTGCACTTCAAGGCGCAAGGTCTTCATGTTGACCGGGCTGACCTCGTGCAGCAGCGGTACGATGATGACGCCGCCATCCATGATGACTTTCTTGCCACCTGCCCCGGTTTTCACCAGACTGACCTCTCGGGTCGCGCGGCGATACAGACGGCCAAGAACAAGGCCGACGAACAAAACGACTGCTAATAAGGTCACAACTGTGACGGCCAGGAATGGTAGTTCCATGCTAAATCCTCCAGGTTGGGGTTTGAATTTTGTTAGTCTGACAAGCCGACCAGAACGAACCGGTCACGCCGTCGGTCACGCAAAACCAGCACTTCGGTGCCTTGTTTCAGCGCATCCTTGTCCTGCAGCGGTTCGGCGCGAAGGTAGTGAGAGTTTCCAAAACGGTCGGTGACGCGGACCTCAGCCGGACGCCCGCGCGAGGCCGTTCCTTGCGTGATCACGCCACGACGGCGTGCAAGCATGCGTTCCGACATCGCCTCGGTCTCGGTTTTCGGCAACAGGCGGGCAAAGACACCACCAAAGCCGCGCGCAAACCACAGGGCAAAGGCACCGGCCGGAAGTGCCGCCATCCAGCTTGGCAGGTCAAAGCCCAGCAGATCGCGCAGCGCCAATTGCAGGCCAATTCCCGACAGGCCGAATCCAGCCAGCAGAACCGCCAGCCATATCATGAATGGCACCTTGCCGATCCCAAGCCACGCCAACGGACCCGAAGGGGCTGCGCCCGGTGCGTCCGCCTCAACCTCGGCCAATTCGAATTCGCCCAGATCAACATCCGCGTCGACATCGAGGTCAAAATCACCAATGTCCAGATCGGGACCGTCAACCACATCCAGGTCAACCTCGGCCTCGCCTGCCATAAGACTTCCGCCCAGAACCAATGCGATCAGTTCCAGCCCAAGAAGACCGAACAGAAGCGCAAGCGCCAGAGTAAAGGGCACAAACGCACCCTCAAGCAGAAAGTCGAACATCAGTAGACTGCCCTCATTTTGTGTATACTTTTGTATACATTAGATAGGTAGCGATAACATAAATTCAAGTAGCTGTGATTCCGTTATTCAACCTAGGGGTATTGTGGACCACCAGCCGGATGCAATCGTATTCCTCTGCTAGATGGATTTTCGGGGTTGTTGTTGTTTTAATTCGCCCCTGAGCAAAAGCCGGGCTTTTGCTGGCCTTCCACATAAGATAGACGGGCGCGCAGATAGATACGTGGAAACGCAAAATGGCTCGGATTCTCATCACCTCGGCGATCCCTTACATCAACGGGATCAAGCACCTCGGCAATCTGATCGGCTCGCAATTGCCTGCTGATCTGTACGCACGCTATCAGCGTGGCCGGGGAAATGAGGTCATGTTCCTGTGCGCCACGGATGAACACGGCACCCCCGCCGAACTGGCCGCCGCCAAGGCGGGTAAACCAGTGGCCGAATATTGCGCCGAGATGTACGGCGTTCAGGCCGACATCGCCAACCGCTTTGGTCTGAGCTTCGATCACTTTGGCCGTTCGTCCAGCGATCAGAACAAGAAGCTGACCCAGCATTTTGCAGGTAAGCTGGATGACGCCGGACTGATCCGCGAAGTCACGGAAAAGCAGGTTTATTCCAATGCCGATGGCCGCTTTCTGCCCGACCGTTATATTGAGGGCACCTGCCCCAATTGCGGCTATGAGCGCGCGCGCGGCGACCAGTGTGAAAACTGCACCAAGCAGCTGGACCCGACCGACCTGATTGAGCCGCGCAGTGCGATCAGTGGTTCGACCGATTTGGAGGTGCGCGAAACCAAGCACCTGTATCTGCGTCAGTCGGCCATGAAGGATCAACTGGACGCCTGGATTGACAGCAAGACCGACTGGCCGATCCTGACGACCTCCATCGCCAAGAAATGGCTGCACGATGGCGACGGTCTGCAAGATCGCGGCATCACCCGTGATCTGGACTGGGGCGTACCGGTCCAGAAAGGTGATCAGGACTGGCCGGGGATGGAGGGTAAAGTCTTCTATGTCTGGTTCGACGCGCCCATCGAATACATCGCCTGCGCCAAGGAATGGGCCGACGCAAACGGCAAAGCCGACGCCGATTGGCAGCGCTGGTGGCGCACCGACAAGGGAGCGGACGACGTGCGCTATGTGCAGTTCATGGGCAAGGACAACGTGCCCTTCCATACGCTGTCCTTCCCGGCCACCATTCTGGGTTCGGGTGAGCCGTGGAAGATGGTCGACCACCTGAAATCGTTCAACTACCTGAACTATGACGGCGGCCAGTTCTCGACCTCTCAGGGCCGCGGCGTCTTCATGGATCAGGCGCTTGAGATTCTGCCCGCTGATTACTGGCGCTGGTGGCTGCTGAGCCATGCGCCCGAAAGCAGCGACAGCGAGTTCACGTGGGAGAACTTCCAGCAATCTGTGAACAAAGACCTTGCGGATGTTCTGGGCAACTTTGTCAGCCGGATCACCAAATTCTGCCGGTCTAAATTCTCTGAGGCCGTGCCCGAGGGCGGTAGTTTTGGTGAACGTGAAAAGACCCTGATTGACGATCTCACAAAACGCGTTCGGGCCTATGAAGGACATATGGAGGCGATGGAGGTTCGCAAATCCGCGCAGGAATTGCGGGCGATTTGGGTCGCGGGCAACGAATATCTGCAGGCCGCTGCCCCTTGGTCAACCTTCAAAGAAGATCCAGAACAGGCCGCAGCTCAGGTACGTCTGGGGTTGAACCTGATCCGCCTGTATGCCGTTCTCAGCGCCCCTTTCATCCCCGAAACGTCGGCCCGGATGCTGAGCGCGATGAATACTCTGGACACCAGCTGGCCCGACGATGTCGCGGCTGCGCTGAACGCACTGCCCGCTGGGCATGCCTTTACGGTACCAGACGTGCTGTTCGCCAAAATCACTGACGAACAGCGCGAAGATTGGGAAAACCGGTTCGCCGGCGCGCGCGAATGATCCGATGCAACATCTGAATTTGGAAACGGGGGCCAAACGGTCCCCGTTTTCCGTTGTCTCAACTGAATCCAGCCATGCGACCGCAGGCAAATCGGCCTAAGTCGGCCTGTTGACGAGAAAATTCCCGCAAGTCTCTGCCCGTTCGTCGTATTCAAGAAGCTTGAGATATAATCCTAAAACGGTCATCCTGACCTGAATTCAGTCGACTCGCCGGGGCGACCAACCTGCCCGGGCGCAAAATCCTTATAATGAACGAGGCGCCTGCCATGTCCCTTGCATTGAAGAACTTGAATATCCGTTACAGCGGACCGGTCCAGGCCTTTGCTGTCTTGGTTTATCTGGGCATGGCACACACAGCCACAGCACAAGACCAAAGCGACGCCCCGCCGCCCAAAGTTTCGATCGCGGCTGCGTATACTGAGGAAATCACCGAAGAGGCCAGCTTTATCGGCCGCGCCGAGGCCCTGAACAAGGCCGACATCGTGGCGCGCGTCAGCGGGTTTCTGGAAAGTCAGAATGTCGAAGACGGCGCGCTGGTGAAACAGGGCGATTTGCTGTTCACTATTGAACCCGACCTCTATGAGGCGACGGTAGAGGCACGCAACGCCGACCTGGACAAGGCTGAGGCCAATCTGGAACTCGCCAAGGTCGAGCTGGCCCGCAAACAAGAGCTGTACGAACGAGACGCCACCCCTGAATCCGAACGCGATATCGCACGCGCAAATGAACTGGTGGCCGAAGCACAAGTCAAAGCTGCCAAAGCCGCGATCCAGCAGGCCGAACTTGATCTGAGCTACACCAAAATCCACGCCCCGTTTGACGGGCGCATTGGTCGGGTTGCAATCAGCGTCGGAGACGTGGTCGGTCCGAACAACCCGCCGCTGGTCAATATCGTCAGCGAGGCACCGATCTATGTGAATTTTTCACTGAATGAAAAGCAGTTTACCTCGGTTCTTGAAACCGTGGGTGAGAACCCCGCATCCCTAAGCGAAAGCGACAAAAGCCCGAATGTTCATATAGATCTGCCAAACGGCTCAGAACTAGACGAAACGGGCAAAATCGTGTTTGTCGACAACCGGATCGACCCTCTGACCGGTGCCATTACGATGCGTGCCGAATTCTCGAACGCCGACCGGTTGATCGTGGACGGTGCATTTCTGAACGTGCGGATCGAGGCCCTGCAACCTACGCTTGAGGTTCTGGTGCCACAGGCCGCACTGCAACGCGATCAGAGGGGTGAATTCGTTCTGGTCGTCAATGACCAGCAAATGGTCGAACAGCGTTATATCACCACCGGCGACAACGAAGGCACGGCGGTGATCGTCAAGGACGGCCTGCGCGAAGGCGAAAGCGTCATTGTCGAGGGCCTGCAAAGGGTTCGTCCCGGGGTTGCCGTCGATGCCGTCGTGGCATCTGAGCAGCCGGGAGAGTAACAGATGTTCTCAGCCCTGTTCATCAGCCGGCCCAAGCTGGCGCTTGTTATTTCGCTTGTCCTGACCATCATGGGCGCCATCGGCTATCTGGTTCTGCCAGTGGCCCAGTTCCCCGACATCACGCCACCGGTGGTCAGCGTAACGACCACCTATACCGGTGCCAACGCCGAGACCGTTGAAAACACCGTTGCCGCACCCATTGAGGCGCAGGTGAACGGTGTGGATGACATGATCTACATGACGTCCACGTCGGCCGATAACGGCTCGTATTCATTGAATGTCACCTTCGAGGTCGGCACCGATCCCGATATCGCCTCGGTGAACGTGCAAAACCGCGTGGCACAAGCGATGTCCTCGTTACCGGCCGAAGTGACATCTTCGGGCGTGGTGACGCAGAAGGCGTCCACCAACATGCTGCTGCTGGTGACGCTGACCTCGCCCGAGGGAACGTATGACAGCGTGTTTCTGTCGAATTATGCCTCGATCAACCTGAAAGACGCACTGGCGCGCGTTCAGGGCGTTGGTAAGGCGGACGTTCTGACCAATCTGGAATACGCCATGCGGATCTGGATGGACCCGGATCAAATGGCCGCGTTGTCCATTACTCCGGGCGACGTGATCAACGCCATCCGCGAGCAGAACGTCGAAGTATCGGCAGGTTCGATCGGTGCCCCACCAGTGCCCGAGGGGCAGACATTTCAGTACACAATCAAGACCAAGGGCCGCCTGACCTCGGCCGAGGAATTCGGCGAAATTGTCATCCGCACCGGCGATGCAGGATCTATCGTGCGGGTCAAAGATATCGCACGGGTGGAACTGGGTGCAGAATACTATGCGGCGTCCGGCTATTTCGATAGCGTTCCGGCCACCGTCATTGGTATATATCAGGCCCCTGGCGCAAACGCGCTGGCGGTTTCTGAACGTGTCGAGGCCGAATTGCAGCGGCTGTCTCGCAGCTTCCCCAACGATGTGGAATATGACGTTCCCTTCAACACCACCGACTTTGTCGAGCAATCACTGAACGACGTGGTGACGACCCTGATCTTGACGTTCACTTTGGTAATCTCGGTTGTGTTTGTCTTTCTGGGCAGTTGGCGGGCGACGATCATCCCGGCTGTTGCGATCCCGGTCTCTCTGATCGGTACATTCGCGTTTTTGCTGCTGTTCGGAATGTCACTGAACACGATCTCGCTGTTTGCGTTGGTTCTGGCCATCGGCATCGTGGTGGATGACGCGATTGTTGTGGTTGAAAACGTCGAACGGATCATCGCGGACGAAGGATTGCCCCCAGCAGAAGCAACCCGAAAGGCCATGGGACAGATCACCGGCCCAGTTATTGCTACCACGCTGGTTCTGCTGGCCGTGTTCGTACCGGTGACTTTCATGCCCGGTATCTCGGGGCGTCTGTATTCACAGTTCGCGGTAACCATCTCAACCGCCGTTGTGATTTCCTCGATCAACGCGCTGACCCTGTCGCCAGCCTTGTGCGGCCTTGTTCTGAAGGCGCGTTCGGGGCCACCCAAGGGGTTGCTGGCCGTGTTTGAACGCTTCATCGGCACAATCCGCAGCGGCTATGTCGCCATCGTGCGCAAACTGTTGATCCTACCGGTCGTCGGTCTGGGCGTTATCGTTGCGCTGGCGATGGGCACCGGGACCATCATGTCCAACACATCCAGCGGCTTCCTGCCGCTTGAGGATAACGGTTACCTGTTTGTCGACATTCAGCTGCCAGACGCGGCAACGCTGGAACGGACCGAAGTCGTCTCGGCCCGTGTGGATGATCAAATTCAGCAGATCCCCGGCGTTTCAAGTACCGTTCTGATCAACGGATTTTCGATCCTGAATGGCACCACCACAAATGGCGCGGCGATCTTTGTGAACCTCGAAAACTGGGATGATCGTCAGGACGATGACCTGAGTGCGGATGCTATTCTGCAAAAGGTTCTGGCGATTGCGTATGGGGAATCCGCCGCCTCGATCGTGGCCTTTAACCCGCCGCCTATTCAAGGCCTTGGCAATTCGGCCGGTGTCGAGATGGAGGTGCAACAAACCGGGGGCGGCACGCCTCAGGATCTGGCCTCGGCCGTGGGGTCGTTCGTCTACGCAGCGAACCAGCGGCCCGAAATCGGGCAGTCCTATACGACCTTCCGCGCAAACGTGCCGCAGTTATTCGTCGATCTGGACCGCGAAAAAGCCAAAACACTGCAAGTGTCCGTGGCCGAAGTGTTCCAGACCATGCAGGCGCAGTTGGGGTCGTACTACGTCAACGACTTCAACCTGTTCGGACGGGTGTATCGCGTGATGATCCAGGCCGATGGCAGCTATCGCGACAATGTCGAAGATATCTCGAACCTCTATGTCCGCTCGGAACAAGGTGAGATGGTGCCACTGGGCACGCTGATCGACGTGGAAAACGTGCTGGGACCAGTGCTGCTTAAACGGCACAACCTGTTCCGGTCGGCGACCGTTACAGCTGTGCCTGCGCCGGGTCTATCCACTGGCGATGCGATAAACGTGATGACCGAGGAATCGGCAACCGCCCTGCCCCCGGGATACGCGTTCGAATGGACTGGTACAGCGCAACAGCAGTTGGCCTCGGGCAGTCTGGTGATTGTGATCCTGGGGCTGGCGATCTTGTTTGGCTATCTGTTCCTTGTGGGGCAATACGAAAGCTGGTCGATGCCGGTGTCGATTCTGCTGTCGGTGATTGTGGCCCTGTTCGGGGCGGTGGCCGCCGTGGCCATCGTGGGCAGTGATATCAACCTCTACACACAGATCGGGATGATCATGCTTGTGGGGTTGGCATCGAAAAACGGCATTCTGATCGTTGAGTTCGCGATGGAGCAACGGGCCAATGGCCTTTCGATCCGGGATGCCGCCGCCGAGGCAGCCTATCAGCGTTTTCGCGCGGTGATGATGACCGCCCTGTCCTTCCTGCTAGGCGTTGTACCGCTGCTAGCAGCGAGTGGCGCGGGTGCGGCCAGCCAGAAAGCGATCGGTGTTGCCGTCTTTGGCGGGATGCTGGCAGCCACGCTGGTTGGTGTCATTCTGGTGCCGGTTCTTTATGCCCTGATGCAGAGTCTCAGGGAATGGGTCAAGGGCACCAAGAACGACCCCGATCCCTCGGAAGAAACAGCGTAATAATAAAAGCCCCGCCAAATCGGCGGGGCTTTTTCTTAGGCAGCAGCCTGAGCGCTGCGATGGTCCATCCAATCCTGTATCCGGGCGACCTGCTCAGCGCTCAGACGCAAGCCCAGCTTGTTTCGACGCCAGACGACATCCTCGGCCGTGCGGGCATATTCTTTATCCATCAGCCATTCCAACTCGCGCGCAGTCAGTGTGGCACCGAAGTCCTCTCCCAAGTCTTGGGCGGATTTCGCATCCCCTAGAATGATCCTGGCCTCGGTGCCGTAGGCGCTCACAAGACGCTCGGCCCAGGCGCGCTCCAAAAAGGCAAAGTCAGCTTCCAACCCAGCCACCAGATTTTGCACCCCGTCGACAGGGAAATCTCCGCCAGGCAAAGCCACACCAGCCGTCCAGGGACCGGGTAAGTCCGGAAAATGCTCGGCTGCTTTCTCCAACGCACTCTCGGCCAGACGTCGGTAGGTTGTGATCTTGCCGCCGAAGACATTCAGCACCGGTGCCCCGCCTTGCGCGTCCACTTTCAACGTATAGTCCCGAGTCGCGGCGGTGGCGCTACTGGCACCGTCATCGTACAGCGGGCGGACACCTGAGTATGTCCAGACGATTTCATCTCGCGTCACTGGCGTCTTGAAATATTTGGTCGCAAACGCGCACAGATATTCCTGTTCCGCCTCGGTACACACCGGAGATTCAGATGGATTCGGATGATCCTGATCTGTCGTGCCGATCAAGGTGAAATCACGCTCGTACGGGATGGCGAAAATGATGCGCCCATCCTCGCCCTGAAAAAAGTAACACTTGTCGTGGTCAAACAGCCTGCGGGTCACGATATGACTGCCCCGCACCAACCGGACGCCCTCGCGCGAATTCACGTGGATTTTCGATTGAATGATATCCCCAACCCAGGGACCACCAGCATTGATCAGCATTCTAGCCTTGATCACGCGTGTCTCGTCACTGTCGCGGTCCCGAACCGTCACCTCCCATAGGTCGTCTACGCGCTTCGCCGCCAGAACCTCGGTGCGAACCATAATATTAGCACCGCGTGCCGCGGCATCACGGGCGTTGAGAACGACAAGGCGCGAATCCTCGACCCAGCAATCGGAATACTCGTAGGCGGTCTCAAACTTGTCCTGCAGCGGTCGCCCTTCGGGTGCTGTTTTCAGGTTCAGAGACGCCGTGCCCGGTAGAATTTTACGCCCACCCAGGTGGTCGTACATGAACAACCCCAACCGGATCAGCCAGGCCGGACGACGACCCTTCATCCAAGGCATCACGGTGCTCAACAGGCGCGAGGTCGGCGTTTCGGAATCGAACCGCATGTCTGCGTGGTACGGCAGCACAAATCGCATCGGCCAGCTGATATGCGGCATCGCCTGCAGCAAGGTTTCACGTTCGATCAGGGCCTCGCGGACAAGGCGGAATTCAAAGAACTCCAGGTACCGCAATCCGCCGTGAAACAGTTTGGTCGACGCCGACGAGGTTGCCGAGGCCAGATCGTTCATCTCGGCCAGAGTCACCGACAGCCCGCGCCCCGCTGCATCGCGTGCGATGCCGCATCCATTGATGCCGCCGCCAATGATAAAAAGGTCTGAGATCTGGTCGTGTGACTGTTCCATATCTGGATGATTCCCGTTTGCCGAAAACGCGCGCTCATTAACCGTACAGGCCCGCGCTTCGTCAATGTTTGTTTTCGTTTTTGTTCGTTTTGCCACACAATATTCGCATTTTTGCGCATTCGCCCAGCAAATTATTGCAATTCAACAAAAACAGAACAAAAACGAACCCATCACAATTGGAGCCAACCGTGTCCCTTTCCTTTCGCCAGTCAGACATTCTGAACATCGCTAAACAAGATGGCCGCGTGATGGTCGAAGACCTGGCGCTGCGGTTTGATGTGACGGTTCAGACCATCCGCCGCGATCTTTCGGAACTTGCTGACATGGGCAAACTGGACCGCGTGCATGGTGGTGCTGTCCTTCGTTCGGGGGTGTCGAATATCGGGTATGAGGATCGCCGGGCGCTTCACGCAGACGCCAAGACGAGCATCGCGCAACTTTGCGCGCAGGATATTCCCGATGGCGCATCTGTGTTCCTGAACATCGGCACCTCGACCGAGGCTGTTGCCCGGCAATTACTGAACCACAAAGACTTGATGGTGGTGACCAATAACATGAACGTCGCCAATATTCTGGTCGACAACCCAAACTGTCAGATTGTTGTGGCGGGCGGTGTGCTGCGCCGTTCGGATGGGGGACTGGTCGGCAACCTGACGATTGCTACCATCGAACAGTTCAAGTTCGACTATGCCATCATCGGATGTTCGGCGTTGGATGCCGAAGGCGATCTGATGGATTTTGACTTTCAAGAAGTCCGGGTCAGTCAGACCATCATTGCCCAAGCCCGCCGAACCTGCGTGGTGGCCGATCACTCCAAATTCCAACGTTCAGCCCCCGCCCGAATTGCCTCATTGTCCGATGTCGATGTGTTCTATACCGACAAAGCCCTTCCCAATTCTCTGACCAAGAAATGTTCCGAATGGCGAACACAATTAAAGCTGTGCGCCTGACCCCAAGTAATTCGCATTAAACGGGAATTTCCTTCGCGACTTCTTGCCAGAACCAAATTCACCTGACACACTCCCCCATATTGCAATCGTCGCACGGGAGGGGAGAACCGAGCCATGATAGCGCTTTTATTTGCGTTACTTACAGCCACGATGGGACTGAATTACTTTAATCGGACAACAGCGGCCAATGTGCTGTTCTTTTTCACGCTGGCGTTGAGTGTGTATTGGCTGAAATTCCATGCCACCAGCCAACTGACGATCCAATTGTAAGGGGGCCGCGATGACACCGGAACTTTCACGCAATCTCAACGCTCTTGGTATGCTGGCTGTCAGTCTGGTGTTGGTGCTGGCCTATTTCTACCAGCTTAAACTCGATGAACTGCCCTGCCCTCTGTGCCTGTTGCAAAGGGTTGGACTGGTGGCCGTGGGCGTTGGTCTAGGCCTGAACCTGCTGTACGGAGCGCGGCCGCAGCACTATGCGATCATGCTGCTTGCGGCGCTGTTCGGCGGCAGCGTCGCCGTACGCCAGATTCTGCTGCATATCGTACCGGGCACAGGTCACTATGGGTCACCGGTTCTGGGGTTGCACTATTATACCTGGTCCGCGATCTGCTTTTTCCTGATCTTGCTGGGTACGGCCTGTATGCTGCTGTTTGACCGGCAATACGCCGAAAACACCCAACAGCCGCGTTTTGGTGGCAGCGTACTGGCCAAAAGCGCATTCTTTATCATGCTGGGGCTGGCGGCGCTGAATGCGGTCTCGACACTGGTGGAATGCGGGCCTGGAATCTGCGCAGACCCACCCACCAGCTACAAATTGATTGACGAACTGGGCACCGACGGCTGAGGATAGGACAACCTGCCCAAAAGGAGGCACGAGCATGGGACTATTGGGGCAGCCACTTGGCTACTATGACTACCTGACTTTCGTGGCATTGATCCTGCTTCTTGCGGCTGTGATGGCGCTGATCCTGTTCATCATGGGGTTACCGGGGCGGATCGCGATCAAACGCAATCACCCCCATGCCGAAGCCGTCAAGATCATGGGGTGGATGGGTTTTCTGGCTGTTGTGCCGTGGGTGCATGCCTTTATGTGGGCCTTCCACGATGGCGTCACAGTCGACATTCGGCGCACACCCGATGACGAAAAAGATGCGATCCGCAAGGAAATCAAGCGGTTGGGCGGAACGGTGAACGAAGAATACAGCGATCCGCTAGACCCTGACGAGACGCAGAAAAGCTAAGGCCAAAGGAAGTCACAGAATATGTTTGTCGCCCTCGGCATTACGCTGTTCTACATCATTTTCGTCTGGTTCATTTTCTTCAAAGCGAAGTTACTGAAGTTCAACATCACCTGGGGTGTCGTTTCATTCTGGGTCGGCGCGCATCTGCTGCTGATTTTCCTTGTCGCACTGCGCTTTTTTCAACCGTTTTCGCTCGACAGCCACGTAGTACGTTCGACCATCCAAATCGTGCCGCGACTGACTGAGCCGACGATCCTGACCGAGGTGCTGGTCGAGCCGAATACCGAAGTGAAAAAGGGCGATCCCCTCTATCGCTTTGACGACACGGTATTCGCTTTGGAAGTTGAAGAGGCGACCGCTCAGCTGGTGGCAGCCGAGCAGAATGCCAAAATCCTGGAACAGGACGTGATCGCGGCGTCCGAGGCCATCGAGCGCGCAAATGCGCAGCTGGCCTACGCGCTGACCCAACAGGCACGGTACGAGAACCTCGTGCCTGCTGGTGGCGCAAGGCAGGACGAACTGGATCGCTGGGATGAGCAGGTCACCGAGGATCAGGCACAGGTCAAAGAGGCCGAGGCCAATCTCGAAAAGGCCCAACTGGCGCTGGATTCCCAGATTGACGGGGTCAATACCGGCATTCTTCAGGCGCAGGCACAGCTAGATAAAGCCCAGTATTTTCTTGATAACACGACGATCTATGCACCCGAAGACGGCATGATCGTCTCGCAACAGGCGCGTCCCGGTCTGGTTGTTGGCGATATCCGGCTGGGTGCAATTGCCAGTTTCGTGACCAAGGACAATCCTTACATTCTGGCCACCTATCGTCAGCAGAACCTGAAATTTGTCGAGCCCGGTCAGGAGGTAGAAGTCGCGCTGGACCTTTATCCCGGCGAGATTCTAACCGGCAAGGTCGAAGCAATCTGGTGGGCTACGCGTCAAGGTCAGTACCTGCCCTCAGGCCGCCTGCCCGGCTTTGAGTTTCCAAAACTACCGGGTCGCATCGCGGTGCAGATCTCGGTCGACATCCCAGACAGTCACACATTTCCCGCCGGCGGCCACGCGGCGGTCGCCATCTACACCGGTCAGGGCAAAAGCTTTGAATTCCTGCGCCGCATCAATATCCGCCTGTATTCCTTCGCCAACTTCATCCGACCACTGGATATCTGAGGACACATGACATGACCCGGGCCAGACTTCACCGCAGATTGATCGGCACCGCCCTATGCGCGGCCCTGCTGGTCGGCTGCACGCCAGTTGGCCCGGATTTCGTGCGCCCGAACTCTCCGGTCGTGAAAGAATGGATCGAGGTGAACAGCCCCAGCGCCGGACCCAGCGGCCTAACCTCGCGCAGCGCGCCGGTGGTGAAATGGTGGGAGACGTTTAACGACCCCATCCTGAACAAACTGGTGGCCGAGGCTTATGCCCAAAACCTTGATCTACAGGTGGCAGGTGCCCGTGTCCTGCAGGCTCGCGCGCAGTTGGGGATTGCGTTCGGCGAGCTGTATCCGCAATCGCAAGCCATCGGCGGATCAATCGAGCGGCGCCAAATCAGTGACAATCTTGGGCCGATTTCGGATGTAAATCGGATCATCCCCTTAGATACCGAGTTTTCGACATCTCAGGTCGGGTTCGATGCGCAATGGGAGCTGGACGTCTGGGGTCAGCAAAGGCGCGGCGTTCAGGCGGCGCGGTCCAATCTGGCGCTGCAGGTGGCGAATTACGACGACGCCCTGGTGACGCTGACCGGCGACGTCGCCGCCTTGTACGTGAACATCCGCGCTTTGCAGGAATCTCTGGCGGTCGCGCGTGAGAACATTCAGCTGCAACAGGCGTCTGCTGATCTGACGCAATTGCGCTTTGACAACGGTGTGACGACCGAGCTGGACGTGCAGGAATCCACTGCCCTGCTGAACAACACCAAGGCGCTGGTCCCAGAGATTGAAAGCGACTTGCAGCAAGCCAAAAATGCGCTGGCTGTGTTGCTGGGGGCAACGCCCTCGCGAATGACCAGTCTGCTGGGTAATTCGGGGCGCATCCCTTCAGCCCGGTCGAATGTTGCCGTGGGTGTTCCGGCCGAGCTGCTGCGTCGCCGTCCCGATGTCCGCGCGGCCGAGTTGGCGGCGGCAACGCAATCGGCCGAGGTCGGCATTGCGATGGCTGATCTGTACCCGCAATTCATTCTGTCAGGGTCCATCGGCCTGCAAGCCTCGGGCGGGCGGGATTTGTTTTCCGCAGCCAGCACGACCAGTCTGGCCAATGCAGGTGTGGTCTGGAACGTGCTGAACTACGGCCGGATCAAGAACAACGTCCGTGCGCAAGACGCGGCTTATCAAGCGCTGATCGCCAACTACCAAAACACTGTTCTAACCGCCTATTCCGAGGTGGAAAGCGCGATGGTCGCCTACGCCCAATCGCGCAAGCAGGTGGGCTTTTACGAAAACAGCGTCACAGCGTCTCGCAAGGCCGCCCAGATTTCGGTGGACCAATATCGCGATGGAATTGCCGATTATTCCCGCATCCTGAACACTCAGACCGCGTTGCTGCGGTCGCAGGCCAATCTGATCGAGGCGCGGCAACAGGTCTCAAGCAATCTGGTTGCCGTGTACAAGGGGCTGGGTGGCGGCTGGCAGATTCGCCAAAATCAGGAATTCCTGCCTGAAACCGTGCTGGCCGAGATGGCATACCGCACCGATTGGGGCGACCTGCTGCAACAAGACCCAACGCGGGCAAGCCTCAACTAATCGCTATTTGGTCAATCCGCGCAGCCCGCCGGAAATCAGGATGTTCACTTCATACAGGATGCGCGGCGCTGCAAAACCGCCCGGGCTGGCCAGATAATTCGGGCTCCATTCCGGGTCGAACTTCTGCTTGAAGGATCGCAATCCTTCAAAGTGATAAAACTGTTCGCCATGCTCATAGACGAACCCGCCGACACGGTTCCAGAACGAAGCCAGTTGCCGGTTCTCGATCCCCGAAAACGGCGCCGCGCCCAGCGAGAACCAGTGGAACCCCTGCTCTGCTCCCCACGACATCATCTCGGCAAACAGCGCGTCCATAATGAAGTTCGAGCCGTCAGGTTCGTAACGCATCAAATCCAGCGACAGTTCAGATTTATGGCCGCCTTGGAACAGATTGGCAAAAGCCACGATCTTGCCTGTGTCCCCATTTCGCAGCACGGCAAAATCGAAATAGGACAGGTAGTCATCGTCGAACCCGCCAAGGGCAAATCCCTTTTCCTCACCCGCTTTATGCTCGAGCCAGTCATCGGAAATTTTGCGTAGCTCCGGCAGGACCGGAGTCAGTTCTTCCTTCGGGATGATCTCGAACACATACCCTTCACGCTCGGCCCGGTTTTTGGCCTGACGGAACCGTTTCCGGGATTTGCCATCCAGCGAGAAATCTTGCAGCGGCACCCGCGCGACCTCACCGATTTTCAAGATGGACAGACCCAGATCCAGAAAGGTTGGCAGATATTTGGTAGAAACGCTGTAAAACGCACAGAGCTTGCCCTCGCGATCCGCCATTTCGCGCAGCTGCCAGATCAGTTGTTGACCGGCTTTTTCATCGCCAACCGGCTCTCCCTTGGTGATTAAAGCGTTGCCGGTGTCGGCATAAGCAAGAAACGCGGATTCATCGGGCGCGATCAGAAACTGCTTGTCACCGGTCAGTGAAATCTGCGCTTCGGTATCTTCGCTTTCCAATGCCAACCGTTCGACGGCAGGCGGTATTTCTGTGCGTACCGGTTCAGGGATTTCACGCCCGAATAGTGAGTTCACAGCCACCACACCAAGTATGACCGCTACCACCAGGCTGGAACGCAGGAACCGTGAGGCGTCGCCGCTCCACGCGAAATCCCACCACAGGGCGTTCTGGTATTCGACATGCGAATAGGCAAACAGCCCGATCCAGAAAATGACCGCCAACAGGGCCACTACGCTGACCAGCCACGGGATGTTCAGCCGAAAAATCGACGCGCCGCTGACCCGGTAAAACGCACCCCGGAATGTGGCCAGCACCGCGATTGAGGCCAGCATGCCGATCGCCTCGTGCGTATCCAACCCCTTGGTCAACGAGGCAACGAAACCGGCCACCATCAGCAACATCGCCACGATCCAGGCACGATAAAGTTTGCGGAACAAACCGCGCGAAATCAGGATCAGAAGAACACCTATTGCACTGCCTGCCAGATGTGAGGCTTCGACAAAGGACAAAGGCAGAAAATCTCGCAAAACACCAAGGCTTTGACTGCTGGACGGTAAGGCCCCGGACACCAACAGGATGATCCCGGCAACCGCCGTCACGCCTGCGGCAACCATCGGCACAATCGGCCGGATCGCGCGATAGACCCACGTGGCCGCGCCACTGATATGGTGGCGATGCGTCAGCGCCGAGGCCACAGCAATCGACACGCTGGCAATGACAAAAGGCAGAAATGTGTAGACCAGACGATACAGCAGCAAGGCCGCGATTACGTCAGACCGGCCAGAGGCACCCAAACCTGCGATCAATGTCGCCTCGAACGCGCCAATGCCGCCCGGCGCGTGACTTACGATCCCAACGGCAATAGCCCCAATAAAGATCGTGAAGAAATAGGGGTAGCCGACCCCAAGGTCATCGGGCATCAGGGTATAAAGCACCATCGAAGCGCCAAACAGGTCCCCGATCGCGGCCAGCGTTAGCAAGCCTGCCAGTTTGCCGCCAGGCAGGTTGAACCCAAATCCGCCATAGGCCAGTTTGCGCCCGCCCCGCGCGAGCCAGAGGAACAAGGCCACCAGCGCGGCCAGCAGGCACAGACCGATTATCGTCTCAGTCGTGTCGCTGATCGGCAGAACATTTGAAATACCATCGGGATGCAGGGTAAGCAGTATGCCCAGCAACAGCACCAGCCCGGACCAGAACGCGATCCAAGAGGTCGCGATGACCCCGGCAACCCGGCTTAGGTCCAACCCAAGCGAGGCGTATATGCGATAGCGGATCGCCGTTCCGGTAATGTAGGAAAAGCCAAGGCAGTTCGATACGGCATAGCCACTGGCTCCGGCCATGCCAGCTACGGTCAGGGGAACCTCTCCGTCCGCCACGCTTTGCACGGCCAGCACGTCGTACATGGACAAGGACAAAAAGCTGAAACAGGTCCAGCACAGGGCGATGAACATCAGTTTCCAGGATGTATTTGCCACATCCACCTGAACATCGGCCCATTTCACGTGCTGGGACAGTTCGTGCAGTACGACCAGCGCAATCAACGTCACCAGGATCGGAACCGCAATTCTGACCGCGGGCTTTTCAAGGAACCCGGTGACCCGCTCGGCCAGACGAACGGCCCAAAGCTCTTTGTCAGTCTCCTGCGTGGTCATGGTTCCCCCCTGCTCCGAGGCACTGCAACGATCCTGTGCGTGGATCGGCGACGCAGGGCAACCTTGGCACAATTTCCTTGAACGTCAAAGCACTACAAGGGATCAGACCCGCCCTTTACGCGTGGACAGCAACAGATTGGTCTCGGACCGCGTTATCCCCTCCATCCGCCGGATCTGAAACAAGACCTCGTCCAGTTCCGCCAAAGTTTCGGTGCCGATCTCAGCAATCAGATCCCAACTGCCGTTGGTCGTATGCACGGCGCGCACTTGGCGCAGGGCCGCGATTCTGGCCATCGTGCGTTCGGTCCCGCGGCCTTCGATCTCAAGCATCATAAGGCCCCGCACCGGGCTTTCCGCCACATCCAAACGGGTCAGGACGGTAAAGCCCACAATCTCACCCGATTGTTTCAGACGCTGCAGGCGGCTGCGCACCGTAGTGCGGGTGACACCCAGCGTCTCGGCCAGTTCAGACAGCGAGGCCCGCGCGTCCCGGTGCAGCGCATTCAGCAACCTACTGTCCAAATCGTCCATAGTCATTTCTCATTTCGCTTATTGAGGTTTCATTTTGAACATTTTGCTCTCTTTTCGCAACCCACCCTGCGGAACTAAACAAACATATGGACAACAAACACGTAATATTGGTCGGCGCCCCGATGGACGCTGGCAAGCGTCGTCAGGGCTGCCGAATGGGGCCTGACGCCTATCGAGTGGCCGGTCTGGATCAGGCTTTGGCCAATCTGGGTCATCAGGTTTCAGACATTGGCGATGTCCAGCCGGACAGCACGGATGTGGCTGAGGACACACTTCTGTTCGCCCTGCCCGAGGTTATCGGCTGGACCAACGCGCTAAGCCGTGCGGCGCAGGAAACTGCCCCCAAGGGTCTGCCGATCTTTATGGGCGGCGACCACGCGCTGTCGATGGGAACCGTTGCAGGGATGGCCGCCCATGCCCAGCAGATCGGACGCCCTCTGTTCGTGCTTTGGCTGGATGCCCATAGCGACTTTCACACCCCCGACAGCACTGGCAGCGGCAACCTGCACGGTACTCCTGTCGCCTATTTCACAGGCCAGGCGGGTTTTGATAATTTCCCAACCGTACCCGCCCCGGTTCCAACAGATCGCGTGGGCATGATTGGCTTGCGCTCGGTCGATCCTGCCGAGCGCGCACGGCTTGAGGAAGATCACGCCATGCTGGCCGATATGCGCAGTATTGACGAACACGGAATCAAAGCCCCATTGAACGCGTTTCTTGATCGGGTCCGGGCGGAGAATGGCATCCTGCATGTCTCGCTGGATGTCGACTTTCTTGATCCATCGATCGCCCCTGCCGTCGGCACCACCGTCCCCGGCGGCGCGACCGAACGCGAGGCGCATCTGGTGATGGAGTTGCTGCACGAAAGCGGCCATGTCTGCTCTTTGGACCTGGTCGAGCTGAATCCGTTTCTGGACGAACGCGGCCGTACCGCAAAACTGATGGTCGATCTGGCCGCCTCCTTGCTGGGCCGCCGCATTTTTGACCGCCCAACACGGAGCTTCTGATGCACTCTCTGCAGGCCCCCCCTGCCGTCGTGATGATCCGGCCCCACGCGTTTGCTTCTAACCCTGAGACGCGCGACGACAATGCGTTCCAGACTTTGGCCAACCGCTCGGCCGCGGCCACATCTGCTCAGGCGCGCGATGAACATGACCAGGTGGTCGCATTGCTGCGCGATGCGGGTGTAAAGGTTCATGTCTTCGACGATCACGGGGACTTCGACACACCCGACAGCGTATTTCCGAACAACTGGTTCTCGACCCATCCCGGCGGGCATGTGGCGATCTATCCGATGTTTGTACCGTCGCGCAGGCGGGAACGCCGCGCGGACGTCATTGAAATGCTGAAACAGGAATACCGTGTTCAGGACGTGATCGACTATTCCGGGCTTGAACAGGACAAACTGGCGCTGGAAGGCACCGGAGCAATGGTTCTGGACCACGTCGGCCGCGTCGCTTACACAGTCAAATCCAACCGTGCCGATCCCGTTTTGTTGGAGCGTTTCTGCACCCATTTCAATTATGAGCCTATTGTGTTCGAAGCACATGATGCCGAAGGGCGAGATGTCTATCACACCAATGTTCTGATGGGCATCGGCAGCGAGTACGCGCTGATCTGTCTGGACATGATCACCGATCCGGAACGGCGCGCGACCGTAAAAGCCCGGTTGGAAGAATCCGGTCGCACGGTCATTGACCTGACCCACGAACAGATCGCCGAATTTGCGGGCAATGCCATCGAACTCAGCGGTCGGGATGGCCTGGTTTTGGCGCTGTCGAGCCGGGCGCTTGCCGCCCTGACCCCGGCTCAACTCGCAACAATCGAAGCCAGCGCAACGCCGCTGCCGCTGTCGGTTCCCACAATTGAAACTGCCGGTGGATCCGTGCGCTGCATGATTGCAGGCATCCACCTGTCCCGTCGATAGGAGACCCCAATGCAACCATCTGAAAAGGCGCTTGTGCCCTTTGTATCCGTCGACAACATGATGCGTCTGGTGCATCACGTCGGGCTTGAGAAGATGATCACCCAAATCGCGGCCCAGATCGAAGCCGATTTCAAGCGTTGGGAGAGCTTCGACAAAACCCCGCGCATCCCGGCCCACTCGCCGCATGGCGTGATCGAATTGATGCCCACCTCGGATGGTGAGGCCTACGGATTCAAATACGTGAACGGTCACCCCAAGAACACCTCCGAAGGGCTGCAGACCGTGACCGCTTTTGGCCTGCTGGCTGATGTCTACACCGGTTACCCCACCCTGCTGACTGAGATGACGATGCTGACGGCACTGCGTACGGCGGCGACCTCGGCCCTTGTGGGCAGCTATCTGGCGCCGAAGTCTTCGTCGGTGATGGCTATGATCGGCAACGGTGCTCAGTCGGAATTCCAATGTCTGGCTTTCAAGGCCATGTGCGGGATTGATACGGTTCGTTTGTATGACACCGATCCGAATGCCACCAAGAAATGTGCCGCAAACCTTCAAGGCAAAGGACTGACAGTAGTGCCCTGCAAAACGGCCGAAGAGGCCATCGAAGGCGCACACATCATCACGACCTGCACCGCCGACAAGAAATACGCCACGATCCTGACTGACAACATGGTCGGCCCCGGCGTTCACATCAACGCCATCGGCGGAGACTGTCCCGGCAAAACCGAATTGCATCGTGATATCCTGTTGCGGTCGGAAATCTTCGTGGAATACCCCGAGCAGACCCGTATCGAAGGTGAGATTCAGGCGCTGGACGACACCCATCCGGTGACCGAAATGTGGCAGGTCATGACCGGCCAGGCCAAAGGGCGCAGCGATGATCGTCAAATCACTCTGTTCGACAGCGTCGGCTTTGCGATCGAGGATTTCTCGGCCCTCCGCTACATCAAGTCCGCGATCAAGGACACTGATTTCTTTGAACCTTTGGACATGCTGGCCGATCCTGATGATCCGCGCGACCTGTTTGGAATGCTGATGCGGGCAAGCTAAAGAACCCGCAAATGGCATTACCTCGCCCCCGGTTCATCACCGGGGGCTTTTTCTATCCGGCCAGTGACGGCAGGTAGAGGACGATGGCCGGGAACGCCACAAGCAACGCGATGGTAATCGCGTCGGCGATGAAGAACGGTGTCACGCCTTTGAAGACGTCTTGAACGCTCAGGTCCGGGCGCACGCCAGCGACGACAAAGCAGTTCAGGCCAATCGGCGGCGTGATCAGGCAGAATTCGGCCATTTTCACAACCAGAATACCGAACCAGATCGCACACATCGGCCCCGACATGCCAAAGGCGCTTTCAGCGGCGCTGACGGCTTCCCCACCGTTCAGAGCCATGACGGCCGGGTACACGACCGGTAGCGTCAGCAGCAGCATTCCGATGGCATCCATGAACATGCCCAACACCGCATAGGCCAGCAGGATGCAAATCAGGATCAGCATCGGCGACATCTCAAGCGAGGTGATCCAGTCCGAAAACGCGCCCGGCAGGTCGGCGAAACCAAGGAACCGCACGTAGATCAGCACGCCCCAGATGATCGAAAAGATCATCGCGGTCAGTTTGGCGGTTTCAAGCAACGCGGATTTCAGCTCGGTCCAGCGCATGCCGTGGAACAGGGCAAAGCAGAAGACAATGAAGGCACCGATAGCACCACCCTCGGTTGGTGTGCCCCAGGCCTTTTCTCCGAACGGGTTATAGACAAAGCAGATGATGATCAGGATCACAGCCACAATCGGCAAGGCACCGGGCAAGGACGCAAAGCGCTGTTTCCATGTAAACCCCGTGACCGGAGGCCCAACGGATTTGAAAATCACCGCTATTCCTACAATAAGCAGGCCATAGATAACTGCCGAAAACGCCCCGGGGATGAACCCGGCCAACAGTAGCTTACCCACGTCCTGTTCAACGATGATGGCATAGATCACAAGAATGGCCGAAGGCGGGATCAGAGAGGCCAGCGTACCCCCGGCAGCAACGACTCCGGCAGCGAATTGCTTGTTGTAACCGACTTTCAGCATCTCGGGGATGGCGATGCGGGCGAAAACCGCGGATGTGGCGACCGACGCGCCCGACACGGCGGCAAACCCGGCTGTCGCGAACACGGTCGAAACTGCCAGCCCACCCGGCACCCACGCCACCCAACGTTTGGCCGCCTCGAACAATGCCTTGGTCAGGCCCGCGTAATAGGCCAAGTATCCGATCAGGATAAAGGTTGGGATCAGGCTGAGCGTATGGGCGGCCACCTTGGAATGCGGCACCTGCCCGGCCGTTTTCACGGCAACTGTTAAGGCTTTGCCAAACCGGTCGGGGTCATATCCGAATTTGGCCCAGAAGATCCACACCAGCCCGACCAACCCGGCCAGCCCAGCAGCAAAGGCGACCCGCATCCCTGTGACGACCAATACAAGCAGGCCACCCGTGACCCACAGACCAATATCTATTGTGTCCATGCGTTAGTCCTGCCCTTCGAATTGCTCGGCCTCGGCAGCGGCCTGCGCCGCCGCATCCTGGATCAACGGCACGGCCACCGGATGTTCGAGCCCCAGCACAAAAGCACGCCCATATCCCCAGACCTGCAACACCAGCCGCGCGCACAGGACCGAAAACGCCACTGGCGCCAGCAGCTTGGCAGGCCAAAGCGGAATGCCGATGTCAATTGAACTGTCACGGCTCCAGAGCGGTGCGCCAAAATCAAAAGAGCGGTCGAAATGGGACCAACTGCCCCAGACCAGTGCCAGCATAAGCACAAGGATCAAAACTACCGAGATCAGTTCGAACAGCCACAGCGCCCGCCCGTGCAGACGCGCGATTACGATATCCATTCGGATATGACCGCCTTCACGCTGCACGTATGAGATTCCAAGGAAGGCAATTAGCGGCATGGCCTGTTCGATCCAGTCCACATAGCCGGGCAAAGGCGCGTTAATCGCGTTGCGGCCACTGACCGAAACCACCGCAAGCACCATAAGGCCAAAAACGGCCAGCCCGCTGATCAATGCCAAAAACTGCTCTAACCTCAAGAGCTGACGATCAAGCCAACTGAGCCGACTGCCGTCCTCAAGCACCGTGGCTTGTCCTGCCATTCCGGTGATCCCCTGTTTTTTGATGAGTGTCCGGGTGCCCGGTCAGGCACCCGGAAAAGGAACTCAGTTTCCGCCGCGCTGTTGCTTCAGCGTAGCTTGAACCAGATCATAGAGGTCCTGCGCTGGCAGACCCTGTGCGGACATATCCGCAATCCACTGTTCACGGATCGGATCGGCTGCCTTAGCACGGAATTCTTCAAGAACGGCATCGTCGATCTCAACTTTTTCAACGCCCTTCTCAGACAAAACGCTATCCCACTGCTCAAGCAGCCCGCCGTAGTTCGCTAGGTAATGGTCAATCGCCTCGTCGATCGAACTGTTCAGCGCCTCCTTGTGCTCCGCAGGCAGCGCTTCATAGGCTTCGATATTCACCACCACCGGGCAGTTGACCGTGCCGGGGTTCAGGTTCGCGGTCCACCAGTCGGCTTCATTGATGGTGCCGAAAGACAGGTGAGCGTGTTGGGCAAAGGCAACCGTGTCGACCACACCCGATTCCATCGCGTTGAACGCTTCTGTTGCCGGGACAGAGGTTGGCACACCGCCCACAGCCTCGAACGCCTGCCCCAGGCCACCAGTGGCACGTACACGCATCCCGTCAAAATCCGCCAATTCGTCGCGCGGATCACCGGTGCCGACCAGGTTGTACTGCGGCATTGGTGAGGTCATGATGATGCGCGCGTTCCATTGCGCCATCTCATCCTTAACGGCCGGGTGATCGTAGACCGCGTGGCTGACAGCCACTTCTTCGTCCAGATTGTTCACACCTAGGAACGGCAGCTCAAGCACGGTGATCGCGCGGTTCTTGTCGCGGTGATACCCGGCGCAGAATTGAGCCATTTCAAAAGCACCGATTTCAATCCCGTCCAGATTTTCCTTGGGCTTTGACAGGCCACCATAACTGACGTTGATGGTGAACTCTCCATCTGTCTTTTCACTCACCAGTTCGGACAACTTTTCAACATGTTCAGTAAAGGCGCGCCGCTTGCCCCAAACCGAAGCATTCCATTCGGTTGCCGCAGCCTCCGAGACGAATGCAACACCCAAGGCGGCGACGGCCGCGCCGCTCAACATCTTTTTCATCGTGATTTCTCCCTTTGTTGCGCTTCTTTTGCAAGCGCTTGCGTTCAAAGCTAGCGCCAACATTGATGTGTGCCAACCCCGGACAAATTCACCAAACACCAGAAGACAGCGCTAACAACCAATAGGTGTATCCAAGATTCAAAAATTGCGGTTGATCATCTGCATCCACCAATCAAAATTTCATGACACTTACTATTTTGGTTTTATTTGCTTTTTTGAAATTTTTAGTAGTTTTATTTACTATTATCTGCGCCCTAACAAAATTTCTTTACAAACAAATCTAAAGATATCGGTAATTTATTTAATTGTTTTCATTTTCGCTTATTATTTGACGTGGGGAGGAAACGGGTCGACATCGCCCGTTCCGCGGGCAAGATTTGGCCCAGTGAAATAAAGTCCAGAGGGAGGAGCCTCAGAATGACAACCGCTGCTCAAGCAGATGCCAAGGTCTATCCGCCATCCGCAGAAACCGTTGCCCGCGCCCATGTCGATGCCGACGCATACACCCAGATGTACAACGCCTCGATCGAAAATCCTGTGGCGTTCTGGGATGAGCAAGGCAAGCGAGTAGATTGGATCAAACCGTATACACAAGTCAAAGATGTCAGCTATGATTTCGGCTCGGTTGGAATAAACTGGTATGCCGACGGCACACTGAATGTGGCAGCCAACTGTCTGGATCGCCATCTGAAAACACGCGGCGACCAGACCGCGATCATCTGGGAGCCGGATGACCCGAACGACGACGCCCAGCACATAACCTATGCCGAGCTGCACCGCCGCACCTGCCGAATGGCCAATATTCTGGAATCTCTGGGCGTTCGCAAAGGTGACCGGGTGGTGATCTATCTGCCGATGATCCCCGAGGCAGCCTATGCGATGCTGGCCTGTGCGCGTATTGGCGCGATCCATTCCATCGTATTCGCGGGCTTTTCGCCCGACGCGCTGGCAGCGCGGATCAACGGCTGCGATGCCAAGGTGGTTATCACGGCGGATGAGGCCCCGCGCGGCGGTCGCAAGACCCCTCTTAAGTCCAATGCGGATGCCGCTCTGCTGCACTGTAAAGACACCGTGAAATGTCTGGTGGTCAAGCGCACCGGCGGCCAGACCACATGGGTTGACGGCCGCGATTTCGATTACAACGAAATGGCGCTTGAAGCGGATGACTATTGCGCGCCCGCCGAGATGAACGCCGAAGACCCTTTGTTCATCCTGTATACTTCCGGATCAACCGGTCAGCCCAAAGGCGTGGTGCATACCACTGGTGGCTATCTGGTCTACGCAGCCATGACGCATCAGATCACCTTCGATTACCACGATGGCGACATCTATTGGTGTACCGCAGACGTAGGCTGGGTCACCGGCCACAGCTATATCGTCTATGGCCCGCTGGCCAATGGTGCGACGACCCTGATGTTCGAAGGCGTGCCGACCTACCCCGACGCTGGCCGTTTTTGGGAAGTCTGCGCCAAGCACAAGGTAAACCAGTTCTATACCGCCCCCACGGCGATCCGCGCATTGATGGGTCAGGGTACCGAATGGGTCGAAAAGCACGATCTGAGCGATCTGAAAGTGCTGGGCACCGTGGGTGAACCGATCAACCCCGAAGCGTGGAACTGGTATAACGAGGTTGTCGGCCAGGGCAATTGCCCCATCGTCGACACATGGTGGCAGACCGAAACCGGCGGTCACCTGATGACCCCCCTGCCCGGCGCACATGCGATGAAGCCCGGCTCGGCGATGAAGCCGTTCTTTGGAATTCAGCCTGTCGTTCTTGACCCGCAATCGGGTGTCGAAA
The DNA here is from genome assembly GCF_056539625.1 of Ruegeria sp. BA12. NCBI lineage: Bacteria > Pseudomonadati > Pseudomonadota > Alphaproteobacteria > Rhodobacterales > Roseobacteraceae > Ruegeria > Ruegeria sp. BA12. Next base: position 665,997 of record NZ_JBQFVF010000001.1, on the reverse strand, counting down.
TCACAGGAAACGGGGTCGAGGGTGTGCTGTGCATCAAAGACAGCTGGCCCGGACAGATGCGCACCGTCTGGGGCGATCACGAGCGGTTCGAGAAAACCTATTTTGCCGACTACAAAGGCTATTACTTCACGGGCGACGGTTGCCGCCGGGATGAGGATGGCGACTACTGGATCACTGGCCGCGTCGATGACGTGATCAACGTCTCGGGCCACCGTATGGGTACGGCCGAGGTAGAAAGCGCGCTGGTGGCGCACGCCGCCGTGGCCGAAGCTGCTGTTGTCGGTTATCCCCATGATATCAAAGGGCAAGGCATTTATTGCTATGTTACTCTGATGAACGATCGCGAGCCTTCGGATGAGCTTCTGAAAGAGCTGCGCACTTGGGTTCGCACAGAAATTGGCCCGATTGCCAGCCCCGATGTGATCCAATGGGCCCCCGGCCTGCCCAAGACCCGTTCCGGCAAAATCATGCGCCGTATCCTGCGCAAAATCGCCGAAAACGACTTTGGCTCGCTGGGTGATACTTCGACCTTGGCCGATCCGTCGGTGGTCGAAGATCTGATCGAAAACCGCGCAAGTAAGTGAGGATGTGATGGACGCTGCCACGACCACCACCCCCGCCGTTCTGATCCTTCTCGGCCCTCCGGGCGCCGGGAAGGGCACGCAGGCGCGGATGCTCGAAGACACGTTCGGGCTTATACAACTCAGCACCGGCGACCTGTTGCGCGCCGCCGTTGCCGCCGAGACCGAGGCCGGACTTGCTGCAAAGGCCGTTATGGAAGCTGGCGATCTGGTCAGCGACGAGATCGTCATCGCTATCTTGCGCGATCGGCTGGATGAACCGGACTGCGCCAAAGGCGTCATTCTGGACGGCTTCCCGCGTACGACCGTGCAGGCCGAGGCGCTGGACGGTTTGCTGTCGGAGAACGGCCAGAAAATCAGCGCCGCAATCAGCCTTGAGGTCGAGGACGCCGAAATGGTCACCCGCATCTCGGGCCGTTATACCTGCGCAGGCTGTGGTGAAGGGTTTCATGACACGTTCAAGGTCCCCGCGGTCGAGGGCAAATGCGACAAATGCGGCCATACCGAGTTCAAACGCCGCGCCGACGACAACGCCGAAACCGTTGCCTCGCGCCTTGCTGCCTATCACGCCCAAACCGCGCCGCTGATCACTTACTATGAATCCCACGGTGTTCTGCAACGCACTAACGCAATGGGCAAGATCGAAGACATCGCGAGCGACCTCAAGGATATCGTGGGTGGCGCGATGAGTTAAGGGGAGGAGAAAAGCCCCCCAAGGCTTTGATCCAACAAGAGAATACTTCAATGGACCCGCCTTGGCGGACCAGAGGAGTCTTGCCTGACATCATGCTGGTGCCAGGCACAATCGAGAAGCGGCCCACGTCACTGGAGGAGTTGGGCACGGGCCGCCCAACGAGGAAGCGAAGGAGGAACCCGCAATGGCGGATCAATCAACAAACTCCGCGCAGGCTGCCGAGGCCGACAAGGGCTATTGGCAGGCCAACCTGCGTCTCATCTACATCAGCCTCGTGATCTGGGCGCTGGTGTCTTTTGGATTCGGCATTCTGCTGCGTCCGCTGCTGTCCGGTATCGCCGTTGGCGGCACCGATCTGGGCTTTTGGTTCGCTCAGCAGGGATCAATCCTGGTCTTTCTGGTGCTGATCTTCAACTACGCCTGGCGCATGAACAAGCTGGACGCCGAATACGGCGTGGATGAGGAGTAAACCCCATGGACCAGTTTACTATCAACCTGCTGTTTGTCGGCGCGTCCTTTGCGCTGTACATCGGTATCGCGATCTGGGCCCGGGCGGGTTCCACATCGGAATTTTACGCCGCCGGTCGCGGCGTTCACCCGGTCACCAACGGTATGGCAACAGCGGCCGACTGGATGTCGGCGGCTTCGTTCATCTCGATGGCGGGTCTGATTGCCTTTACCGGCTATGACAACTCGACCTTCCTGATGGGGTGGACCGGTGGCTACGTGCTGCTGGCACTGTTGCTTGCGCCTTACTTGCGTAAATTCGGCAAATACACCGTATCGGAATTCATCGGCGACCGCTTCTACAGCCAGACCGCACGTATCGTAGCGGTGATCTGTCTGATCGTGGCCTCTGTGACTTACGTAATCGGTCAGATGACCGGCGTTGGCGTGGCCTTTGGCCGCTTCCTCGAGGTGTCCAACACATCCGGTCTGCTGATCGGTGCCTGTGTCGTGTTTGCTTACGCGGTGTTCGGAGGGATGAAGGGTGTGACCTATACTCAGGTCGCTCAGTACTGCGTGCTGATCACAGCCTATACCATCCCGGCAATCTTTATCTCGCTGCAGCTGACCGGCACGCCGATTCCAGCGCTGGGTCTTTTCAGTGATACCGCCAGTGGTGAGCCTCTGCTGACCAAGCTGGACGCAATCGTGACCGAGCTGGGCTTTGCCGACTACACAGCGCACCATTCGAACACGTTGAACATGGTGTTGTTCACGTTGTCGCTGATGATCGGTACTGCTGGTCTGCCGCACGTGATCATGCGCTTCTTCACCGTGCCTCGCGTGGCTGACGCCCGTTGGTCGGCTGGCTGGACGCTGGTCTTCATCGCGCTGCTGTATCTGACCGCCCCTGCGGTTGGCGCAATGGCCCGCCTGAACATCACCGACATGATGTGGCCCAATGGTGGCATCGAAGGTGGTGCCGTTTCGGTCGAGGAAATCGACACGGATCCGCGTTATGACTGGATGCAGACATGGCAGAAAACCGGGCTGCTGGATTGGGAAGACAAGAACGGCGACGGTAAAATCCAGTACTACAACGATCAGAATGCAGACATGCAGGTGCTTGCCGAAGAAAAAGGCTGGGTGGGTAACGAGTTGACAAAGTTCAACCGCGACATCCTGGTTTTGGCCAACCCCGAGATCGCCAACCTGCCAGGTTGGGTGATCGGTCTGGTCGCGGCCGGTGGTCTTGCAGCTGCTCTGTCGACCGCTGCGGGTCTGTTGCTGGCGATCTCGTCGGCTGTGTCCCACGACCTTGTCAAAGGCGCGATCAACCCGCAGATCTCGGAAAAAGGAGAGCTTATGGCGGCGCGGATCGCAATGGCCGTGGCCATCGTTGTTGCAACCTATCTGGGTCTGAACCCACCGGGCTTTGCAGCGCAAACTGTGGCCTTGGCCTTCGGTCTGGCGGCAGCCTCGATCTTCCCGGCGCTGATGATGGGGATCTTCTCGACCCGCATCAACAACACCGGCGCGGTTGCTGGTATGCTGGCTGGTCTGACCGTGACCCTGGTCTACATCTTCCTGCATAAGGGCTGGCTGTTCATTCCGGGCACCAACTCTTTCACCGATGCTGATCCGCTGCTGGGTCCGATCAAGTCGACCTCGTTCGGTGCAATCGGTGCGATGATCAACTTCGGTGTCGCCTACGTGGTCGCTGGTATGACCAAAGAGACCCCGCAGGAGATCGTGGAATTGGTCGAAAGCGTTCGCATTCCCCGTGGCGCTGGCGCAGCTCAGAATAAATGAGCATGATACGGTAAATGGATAAATTCCATGTGCCGCGTCTTTCGACCAACTGTTCCCGCCCGGCATTTCACCGGGCGGGATTTTTCAAACGGAAACTAAGGAGTGTCTGATGCCCCTGTCCCATGACCAGATCACCCGGTTTCTGAAATCCGTACACCCTTATGACGCCCTGCCGCCCGAGACGCTGGACGATCTCGCCAACCAGATCGAGGTGTGGGAGGTCGACGAAGGGCTACCCGTGTACGAGCTTGGCAACACTCTGCCCGGCATCTTTGTAATCTATGAAGGACAGGTTGAGATCACGGATGAAAACGGCGCTGTCGTTTCGCATCTGGGACTGCGCAATTCCTTTGGCGAGCGCGGACTGCTGAAAGACGGCAAGGCCGCGACCCATGCACACGCGCATACGCCGTCCGTTCTGATGGTTCTGCCCCCCAATGTGGTGCGCGGGCTGATCGACGGCCATGACGTTGTTGCCAATTTCTTCAACCGTACGCGGGGGGAACGGGCCGGCCCACAAAGCCTGGCCACCAGTGCGATTGACGTTCTGATGGCCCACAACCCGGCCACCTGTCCTCCGGACATGCAAGTTCAAAAAGCCGCGCGGGTGATGCGCGATCGCCATATCTCGTCTCTGTGCGTGACCCACGACGACACGCTGCTGGGCATCGCAACGCTGCGGGACGTAGCCGGAAAATACGTGGCGGACAACATGCCCGAAACAACGCCCGTTTCAGCGATCATGACACCTGATCCCGTCACTCTTTCACCCTCCGATATCGGATCGGACGTGTTGCATGTGATGATGGAGCGCGGGATCGGCCATATCCCGATCTGTGAAGGCGGCAAGCTGGTCGGTATCGTCACGCAGACCGATCTGACCCACTATCAGGCCGTAAACTCGGCCGAACTGGTTCGGCGGATCGCTCATGCCAACTCTGCGGGTGAAATGGCACTGGTCACGGCTGAAATTCCTCAACTTCTGGTGCAGCTGGTGGCCAGCGGTAACCGGCATGAGATCGTTACCCGTCTGATCACCGACATCGCCGATACTGTGACCCGCCGTCTGCTGGCGCTGGCAGAAAAGAAATTAGGCCCGCCGCCCGTGCCCTATCTGTGGCTAGCCTGTGGTTCGCAAGGGCGGCAAGAGCAGACCGGCGTATCGGATCAGGACAATTGCCTGATGCTGGACGACAACATGTCTGACGGCGACATGGCCTATTTCAGCGAACTGGCAAAATATGTTTCGGACGGGTTGGACACTTGCGGGTATTTCTATTGCCCGGGCGACATGATGGCGACTAACCCCCGCTGGTGTCAGCCGGTGCGGGTATGGCGGGAATATTTCAACGGCTGGATCGCCAAACCGAACCCCGAGGCGCAAATGCTGGCCTCGGTCATGTTCGACCTGCGCCCCATCGGCGGCGCGTTCGAACTGTTCGAGGATCTGCAAGCCGACACGCTGGCTGCAGCCAACGCGAATTCGATCTTCGTGGCGCACATGATTTCCAATTCATTAAAGCACACGCCCCCGCTCGGCCTGTTACGAGGTTTTGCCACCATCCGCTCGGGCGAACATCGCAACACGCTTGATCTGAAACATAACGGCGTTGTGCCGGTGGTTGATCTGGCCCGCATCTACAGCCTTCAGGGTCAGTTGCCCGAGGCCAACACCCGCGCCCGCTTGAAAGCCGCCGAAGCGGCCCAAGTTCTTAGCCCTTCGGGCGCGCGGGATATTCTGGACGCCTATGACTTGATCGCTGAAACACGGTTGGAACATCAGGTGAGGCTGGTCAAATCCGGCAAAAACCCCGACAACTATCTTCCACCATCGACTTTGTCTGACTTTGAGCGAAGTCATCTGCGAGACGCCTTTGTCGTCGTAAAAACAATGCAGTCGGCGGTGGGCCATGGCAAAGGTATGCTGAACTAGGCAGACCCAAACGGGCGCAAAAGCGTTAAACCAGGAGAAAAACATGTTTCTGGAACTGATCGGCACCATCTTTGCAGGGATCGCCTTTGCTGGAGTGGTGATGGGAGTGAACAAACTGACGGGTGGTCGCCTGCCCCGCTGGGCCGCTCCGGTCGCGGCTGGGTTGGGTATGATCGGCATGACCATCGCCAGCGAGTATTCCTGGTACAACCGAACCACTGAAACGCTGCCGGAAGAAATGGAAATCGTGCAAGAGGTTGAAAGCCGGGCCTTCTATCGCCCGTGGACCTACGCCGTACCGTTCGTCAATCGCTTTGCCGCGATCGACACCGCCTCGGTCCGCACCAACGAGCAGGTGCCGGATCAACGCCTTGTGGACATGTATTTCTTTGGTCGCTGGTCCCCGATCTCGAAACTGCCGGTGGCCGTCGACTGCGCCACCAACAGCCGTGCCAGCCTGGCCGATGGAGCCGAGTTCGGTGACGACGGCCAATTGCTCAATGCCGACTGGCTGACCGTCAACGCCGAGGACCCCATCGTCGAGGCCACCTGCGGAGTGTAACATGCTGACCCGGCTTAGCCTGCGCGTCCGAATTTTTCTGTTCTTCTGCTTGATGGCAGTGGGCGCGCTGGCCGTTAGCTCTGTGGCACTTTGGGTAAGCTATCTGCGTGTCGCTGATCCTGCGTTAGCAAGTGCTTTTATCCTGGCTGAAATCCTTATGGGTTTCGGCTTCATCGCCTTGATCATTGCCGTCTGGCTGCTGTTTGACGACAACGTGGCAAAGCCCATCGAACGTCTATCGGCCCAGCTGCGCGCCCGCGCACATGCGGGCGTAAGCACGGATATGGACATGCAGGCCGCGCGTTATCTGGGCGACCTGGCCCCAGCGGCAGCCGGGTTGGCGGATCAGCTGTCAGGCAAGACCATGGATGTGGCTCAGGCCGTGGCTGCTGAGACTGCGCATCTGTCTGCTGAAAAACAAAGACTGACGGCCCTGCTGACCGAGATTCCGGTGGCGATGGTGCTGGCCAGCCCCACCCACAAAATCGTGCTGTACGATGGGCAGGCCGCCGGAGTGCTGGCCCAAATCGCCCATCCCCGCTTGAACGCCTCGCTTTACGAATACCTACAGCCCGTGCCACTGCAACAAGCCTATGAGAAACTGTCAAAATCCGGGCTTGAGGTCGATTGCACCCTGACCAGCATCGACGGCGCGCAAACCTATTCCGCCCGCATGAAGCCGCTGGGCGACGCGCCCGGCTATCTGCTGATATTCGACGAAAGCGCCGCTAATATCGCACCCGAGGCTGCGCGCCCACTGGTATACGACTTTGACTTGCTGAACAGCGCGGTCGCGGGCGAGTTCGAATCTCTCGCCCTTCGCGATCTGTGTTTTGTGGTGTTTGACACCGAAACCACGGGACTACTGCCGCACAAAGACGAAATCGTCCAAATCGGCGCGGTCAGGGTTGTGAATGGACGCATCGTTCAGGGCGAGCGGTTTGATATGTTGGTTGATCCGGGCATGCCGATCCCGCCGGCTTCGACCAAAGTTCATCATATCAGCGACCACATGGTTCAGGGCGCGCCGGATATTGCTGCGGCGGGGCGCACGTTCCACCAATTCGCGCGGGATGCGGTGATCGTGGCCCATAACGCGCCTTTCGATATGGCCTTTCTGCGGCGCCATGCAAAACGCATGGATGTCGACTGGGATCACCCCATCCTCGACACTGTTTTGCTATCCGCCGTCCTGTTCGGCGCCAGCGACAAGCACACCCTGGATGCGTTGTGTGACAGGTTAGAGATTGCCATTCCGCACGACCTGCGCCACACCGCCCTTGGCGACGCTGTCGCCACAGCGCAAGCACTGGTCAAGATGCTGCCGATGCTGCAAGCCCGTGGCATGACAACCTTTGGCGCAGTCATCGAGGCAACCCGTCAGCATGGCCGCCTGCTGGAAGATTTGAACTGAACGTCAAAATATTCGCTCAAGATTCAGCTTTTCATGGACAATTCCGGCAGACCGTGGCACCTGATGCGCGGCCACTGCACGAGCGGACAATGACTGAAAAGACCTTCACCCCAACTCCTGACCAAAGTACCGCTTTTCGCGAAGCGCTGGGGTGTTTCGGAACAGGTGTCACCGTCATCACGACGAACACCGAAAACGGACCGCGTGCGATAACCGTCAACTCGTTTTCATCGGTCTCGCTGGACCCGCCGTTGGTGCTGTGGTGCCTGGCAAAGGACTCGTTCCGGTTCAATTCCTTTAATGCCTGCCAACACTATTCCATTCACGTTATGGCACAGGAACAGCAGGATCAGGCGCTGCGGTTCGCGCGTGATGGGTTGGATTTCTCGCACGTGGATTGGGACGCGGATCACAAAGGCAGACCGCAACTGAACGAGTGTCTGGCCCGGTTCGATTGCCAGTTACATGCCAAGCACGAGGCTGGAGATCACTTGATCCTGGTTGGTGAGGTTGAACAGGTGATGTATCGCACGGGCAAAGGGCTGATCTTCAAACGCGGTCAGTTCGGCGGCTTCGCGGACCTGCTGTAACCTTCATTCATCAAGCGAGCCGTGAACGGCCAGCGCCTCAAGCTGTGTTTCTTGTGGGGTGATAATTCGAAACGCTTCGTGTACGCCCGTGTCGGACAACTCACGCGCTACCGTCAACAGTGTGTTCGGGGCGTGTTCTTCGCAAAGCTCACTCATATGGACGAATTCGGCCTGTGCCACACCCAAGGCCGCTTCGACTGAAGGCGCACCGTAGAATTGCACAAAATGCTCGGCCAGAGTTTGCACGATCTGGTCCAACTCGGCCTGTTCGATCTGGGTCACGGCGACAAATGTCACGCGCCCAAAGGTTTCGACGCCCAACCAACCGTTTGAAAACGCCTGCCGCGACTTACCTTCCAGATCGGCCTCACCCCAGTTCGAGAATTCAAACCCGCCTGATATGCACCATTCCCCCGTCCGCGCCGGGGAATGGAACACGTTCATGTCGCTTTCATCGAAATGGATCGCACGGGCCAGTTTCATCATCGGTTCTCCAATAGTTCGGTCAGCGGGCGTAAACGTGTTTCATCGCCGTCACGGATCAGCATACCGAACCGCTCATCGGTGCCCAGAAACACGCCCGTCTGTCCGTAGGGCTCTCCGACGCCGCGCAGCAGCCCCATCCATTCGCCGTGCAAAGGGGCGTTGCCGTCCTCTTGCCAGCGATTGAGCCAGGTCAGCATATGCCGCGACCAGCTTTCAACCAGTTGTGCTGCTGAGACATCGGCGCACCCTTCGTCATACAGTGCGGTGACATCCGGCGTTTTCCCCGGATCATCCCCGGTTTGCAGCAACGCCAGTTCCCAACTGACCACCAGCCAATCGGGTTCTTGCCCGGGATCGCGGCCTGAGGCGGCGGTGCGGAACATTCCACACTTCGCCCCGTTCACGCAAATCAGTCCATCCCAGCCCAAATGCACGGCAACCTCGGGCGGCGCCAGCGCGCCCAGCGCGTTCTGAAACCCCACGGCGCACAAGGGCAGCATCGCCATAGCGTCCTGCAAAGGCACCTCGGGCGCAAAAACGATGGCAACGCGCAAGCGGTCGGCCTGAATGTTATAAACCACCGTCCCCGCGTCGCAGCCCAGCGCGGCCATGGCTTGGGCGCGGTCGAACGGGTCTTCCCCGCCCTGCACAGGATGGCCCGTCAGCAATGGCGGAAAGACCGGTTGGTTCATGCGTTACCCTTGGCGATCATATCGCGGGCGACTTTGCGGAATGCCTCAGCCTGCGGGCTGTCGGGTTTGCTGACCACGATGGGCGCGCCCCCGTCCGCAGCGACCCGGATATCCAGATGCAGGGGGATTTCACCCAGCAGCGGAACACCCAGCGCTTCGGCCTCGGATTTCACACCGCCGTGGCCGAACACGTGTTCCTCATGCCCGCAGTTGGAGCAGATATGGGTCGACATGTTTTCGATCATGCCGACGATAGGAGTCTTGAGCTGGTTGAACATGTCGATCCCTTTGCGGGCATCGATCAAGGCCACGTCCTGCGGGGTAGATACAACAATGGCACCGTCCACCTTGAACTTTTGGCTCAGCGTCAGTTGCACGTCACCGGTGCCTGGCGGCAAGTCCACGATCAGCACGTCCAAAGCGCCCCACTGAACCTGGCTCATCATCTGTTGCAGCGCGCCCATCAGCATTGGGCCGCGCCAGACAACCGCTTGCCCTTCATTGGTCATCAGACCCATCGACATCATGGTGACACCGTGATTGCGCAGCGGCAGGATCGTCTTGCCATCGGGGCTGGCTGGACGGCCCGAGACACCCAGCATCCGGGGCTGCGACGGGCCATAGACATCTGCGTCCAACAGGCCGACACGACGACCCTCGGCCGCCAGCGCACAGGCGAGGTTGGCAGACACGGTGGATTTGCCCACTCCGCCCTTACCCGAGGCAATGGCAATTATTCGATCCACCCCCGGTACGGCCTGCGGGCCAGTTTGCGATGGCTTGGGTTTCGGTTTCAGATCTGGCGGAGCCTTTTCCGAATGCGCGGTCAGCAGAGCAGACACATTGGCCACACCGTCTGCCAACTTTGCGGCCTGCTCGGCGGCGGCACGAACGGGCTCCATTCGCTCGGCCTGTTTCGGATCAATCTCAAGTACGAACCGAACGGTGTCACCTTCGACATTCAGCGCGCGCACCACTCCGGCGCTGACGATATCCTGCCCGGATACAGGGTCAGTGATCTTTTTCAGGTTTGCCAGAACCGCGTCACGAACACTCATGCCATTACCCCTTTAGTTCCACCCACGATGAGGTTGCGTTTCATTGCATGTGTCTCCGTCTCATTCAGTTCATTTGACGCAATCGGGACCAGACCGTTAGGTTGGGCCATGCGCTTTGTCCTTTTGTGCCTGAGCCTGACGCTCTCTGCCAGTCCCTCTTGGTCGCAGGAGGCCATTGGCCTTGCCGCCCCGACGGAAGTAACAGACTCTGGTCTGCTGCAACATATCCTTCCTCGCTTCTCTCTCAAGACCGGGATACGCGTAATTGCGGATGACGGGGGCATTTTGGTGCTGCAAACATCCCCGCCGGGCGATCCAGTCTTTGCACGCGGCGGAGTGGTGTACCATCTACGGATCGAAGACAACGCCCGGCACGAACGGTTCCGCGACTGGCTGCTGTCCGATATCGGCAAGAATACGGTCGAAAGCTTTGTCCCTGACCAAGGGGCACCCTTCTCTGCGAGTTTCGAAGTAACGGCCGCGCAGGAGGAAACTGTGGTCGATGGCGACGCTGCCCGGGGCGCGGAACTGTCGATGACCCATTGCGGTCGGTGTCATGTGATTGGGCCGCAGAACCGGATGAACGGTCTGGGTTCAACCCCCTCGTTCGCGGTATTGCGCGCCATGCCGGACTGGTCTGAGCGGTTTGAGGCATTCTTTGCCCTCAACCCCCATCCCGCCTTTACACAGATCGACGGGCTAACACCGCCGTTTGACCCAGAACGCCCCTCGCCCATTTACCCGGTCGAGATGACGCTGGAAGAACTGGAGGCCATTCTGGCGTTTGTTTCTGCCATCCAGGCTGCTGATTTGGGCGCACCGCTACAGCTTCAATGATCCTTTCGCTTTGAGAAATAATCCTCGGTCGTGACAACCTTGGGTCTTGGATTGGACTGGAACGGATTGTCTGATTGTTGAAACTGCGCGTTCACCCGGCAATTGTCGCACATCTGGATCATCCGGGCCTTGTCCGAGGTGGCAAACATCGGATGCGTGCCCGACAGCTTTTCCATGATCCGTTCGACCGTAGATTTCACACCGAACAACGCACCGCATTCAACGCAGGCAAAGGGTTCTTCCTCATTCAGCACCTGCTGAGACAAGGCTGCGTCGCTCAGGTCCAGTTGTGGGACAAGGGTAATCGCATCCTCGGGGCAAACGCCCTTGCACAAGCCACATTGCAAACAGGCGTCCTGCTGAAAGTTCAGCTGCGGTTTGTCTGGGTTGTCAGCCAACGCACCTGACGGGCACAGCGACACGCAGCTGAGGCACAATGTACAGGCGTCCGTATTCACCGCCACCGCCCCGTACGGAGCATTTTCGGGTAATGATAAAGGTGTATCCGCCTGCGGATTCAACGCCTGTGCGGACAAGCGCGCGATTTGTCTGCGGTTGCCCAGCGGCAGCACCGGATCGGACAGCGGTGACGGAACATCCTGCGCATATAGCAAATCTGCCATCGCATCGGGGTCGGCCTGATCAATCAAGGACAAACCATCCGGTCCTGCAATTGCCTGCGCCAGAACCAATTCGCGATCCAGCGCGTCGCGTTCGGTGGTTGGGGCCAGAAGGATATCGACACGTGCGAACCCATGCGCCAATGCGGCCAGCATTTCGGCGTGGCCGAACCCCGAAATCACGTTTAACTCAAGCGGGATGACATCTGCGGGCAAGCCGCGCCCGAACCGGGCGGCCAGCCGGATCATCTCAGCCCCGTGGGCATCGTGGACCAACAAACGGGGCGACGTCCCCCCTGCCCGCCGATAGGTCCGCGCCAGAATGTGCATGCGTGACAACAGGGCAGAAACTGGCGGGTCCTCGTATGTGATTGCGGTCGATGGGCACACCGCCGCACATTCCCCGCATCCGGCGCAGACCATTGGGTCAATGGACACATGTTCCTTCGCCGGTACGATCGCACCCGTCGGGCAGATATCCAGACAGTTAGTACAGGCGACCTGCTCGGCACGGGAATGGGCACACAGCGTTTCTTCGAGCCGCACGTAAAGCGGCTTTTCAAACGTGCCAACCAGTTGCACTGCCTCATAGGCCAACCGTTCCACAGCAAGCGGGTCTTTGGGATCGGCGCGCAAATAGCCTTCGCGTTTGGCCGGGGCCTGAACGAAGGCAGTGCCGCCGGACAGGTCTATTATAATATCGCAGGCCGAGTGCGCCCCATCGCGGGCCTCAGTCCAGGTAAACGCCCCACGACCGCCCGGTTTCAGCTGTTGCAAAGCGTCCAGCCGCAACGTAAACCCGCCCAGCGCGCCGTTCAGCGACTGAAGTTGGCCGCGCACCACGTCAAATGACCGCGAAACCGGCGACGCGTCATCGGTCACCAGCACCGTCACAGCCAAAGTGTCCGACAGCCGGGCCGCCAGATCAAAACTCACCTCACCTGCCCCGACAATGAAACAGGTGCCTTCGCTAAAGACGTCAACGCTGGGCGTGATGGGCTGAGGCAGCAGCGCCTCAGCCGCCAAAGCGGCCATCTTGGGGGTCGCATCGCTGCTCTGCTCTGACCAACCGGCGCGGTCACGCAAGTCGACAAACCCCGGCATGTCTATATTCAATTCGTCTGCAAGGTCCCGGAACACATCTTGCTCCTGCCCGCAGGCAATCACCGTATCCCCGTCCTGCATCAGGGATGCAGCGGTCTCCAACTCAGCCGTACACAGGGCCGTATGAACCTTTGAGCAGGCGATCCCACAAGCGGATGCGATTTTCTCGGCCTCCAGATCCTGCGTTCCGGCGCAATCGCATAGTATTAGTTTTGTGCCCATGGCATCCCCTCCCCATCCTGGTTTCAGCTTAGGGTGTCTTGGAAAAGTGGCAATGCCCCATGGCAAATCTTTCGGCATGGCCGGGTCTTCAATGCCTCTCGGGTTCGTAAACAATCGGTGATCAGATCATTAGCCCAGCAATTCAGACTTGGCACATGGTTGCTTTGTGTACCATAGTAGACCCAGGGGAAGGCAGGGGAGAGCCTTCCGGGGAGGACTAAGTGGCCAAGGCCGCAAGCCAGATTGAAATGCCAATCGGCGTCGTCGTGCGCAAAACACCCGGTGTAACCCGCTGGGCGAAATGGAACTGGCGCGCCGTTGCCGTGCTACCCGGTGCCGGGCCAGCGGATTGGCTTGAGATGCGCCGCGAGGGTGAAGCCGTGGAGTACCACGCCGCCACCCTTCCCTTGACGCTTTGGGCTGATGAAACTGAGGCCTACATGGTCAACCTGTCCGACGGACAACCTTCGATCTACCTTGTTCTTCGCGATGCGCTGGATGGCGAACGCCCGATGGATGCGGTGCTGGTCACGGCGTCCCCGTTCGAAGGGCAGGATTATGCAGATACCGGCGAAGAGATTGTCGAAAAAATCCCGATGACTGAAGGGCTGATTGCCTGGGTTCGGGATTTCGCGCTGGAACACCACCGTGATGAGGTTTTCGTTAAACGCCGCCGCGACAAGAAACGGACGGACCTTGTAGAGGACGGCAAGGGGGATGCGCGTATCCGGCAGACCTCGGACGTTTACCGCGCACCGCGGAGGCTGTTGCAATGACCCAAGCTCGCGATTTCTGGACACGCCGCAAAGCTGCCGTTCAGGCCGAAGCCGAGGCCGAGGTCATCGCGAGTGAAGAACAGGTCATCGCCAGGCAATACGCCGAGTTGGAAGAAAAGAGCGACGCCGAGATTTTGGCACAGTTCAACTTGCCCGACCCCGATCAGTTGCAGGCTGGGGATGATGTCTCGGGGTTTATGGCAAAGGCCGTCCCTGACAGGTTGCGCCGCCGTGCCTTGCGGCGGCTGTGGCGGCTGAACCCGGTATTGGCCAACGTGGACGGGCTTGTCGACTATGGCGAGGACTATACCGACGCGGCCTGTGTGATCGAGAACATCCAGACCGCCTATCAAGTTGGCAAAGGAATGCTGAGCCACATCGAAGCATTGGCTGCAGAGGCCGAAGAGGATGCCCCCGAAATCGAACCCTTGGTGGATGAAAGTGAAACCCTGGCAGCCGAAGAGGAACCGGAAGTGGTTCCATCCCCAGCTCCTGCCCAGGTGGCCGTGGCATTTACCGATGAGGTGGACGAGGCAGCGCCGCAGGTTGCCCCGCGCCGCATGAAATTTGAATTCGAAGGATGACGAAATGACCGCAGGCAATGCGCAAAATCTGGAAGTCTCGGCCGAAGATCGCCTGCGCGCGGATTTCTACAATTTTCTGGGTCTGCTTCTGTCAGGCCCACCAGATCAAATGCTGCTAGATCAGGTCGCGGGTCTGACCGGGGATGGCACAGACCTGGGTCAAGCCATTCAAGCCATGGCGCGTGTGGCCAAAGTCACCAAACCCGCCGCCGCGGAACGGGAATTCAATGCGCTGTTCATCGGACTGGGCCGGGGTGAGCTGCTGCCTTATGGCAGCTATTACCTGACCGGTTTTTTGAACGAGAAACCTCTGGCGCAGTTGCGCAATGACATGGCCGTCCGCGGGATCACCAGAGCGCAGAACGTATTCGAGCCTGAAGACAACATTGCCTCGCTGATGGAAATGATGGCAGGCATGATCGTTGGCCGTTTTGGCGCACCCGCCACGGTCGAGGATCAAAAGGCGTTCTGGAACAAACATATCGGCCCCTGGGCCACACATTTCTATTCTGATTTGGAAGCAGCCGAAGCGTCGGTTCTCTATGCCTCGGTCGGCACAGCCGGTCGGGTGTTTATGGAAATCGAACGCGAGGCCTTCCGAATGACGGCGGTGTGAACCACCGCAACTCGCCAGCGCCCGAATTGGCGCTAGATCGCAAATGGGAAAGGAGAAGCCCATGAGCAAGACCAAGGAAGAAGGCGCCTCGCGCCGCGACTTCCTCAAACTGGCCGGAACCGCAGCGCCCGCTGCTGTTGCCGCAGCCACACTAAGCGGAAAAGCCGAAGCAGCCGAGCTGCCCACGGACGAAACCCGCATGCAGGACACAGCGCACACCCGCGCTTACCTGGACAGCGCGCGCTTCTAAGCCGCCTCGACTGCGCCCGGTTCACCGACCGGACGATGTCACCAACCGACTGACGGTTGCGATTGGCCCTGACGTCGGCATCAGCAGTACCAAGCCAGCCGTGGCTTACACGGCGCGCAAGGGAGGAAAACAATGCTAAGGAAAAAGACCAACGGGGTTGCGAGACGCCCCCAGCGGACAAGTATCCTGTCCCAGGTCGGCGAGAAAACCGTCGATCGCCGCGCATTCCTGCGTGGATCGGGCCTGACGATCGGCGGCCTTGCCGCGATCAGCGCCACGGGTGGAACCGTGACGCCAGCCAGCGCCCAGACAGCGGCCAATCAGGCCGTTGAAAACATCAAATCCGTATGCACCCATTGTTCGGTCGGCTGTACAGTCGTCGCCGAAGTGCAGGACGGCGTCTGGATCGGGCAGGAACCCGGTTGGGACAGTCCGTTTAACCTGGGTGCGCACTGCGCCAAGGGGGCCTCGGTTCGCGAGCACGCCCATGGCGAACGCCGGCTGAAATACCCGATGAAAAAGGAAGGTGGCGAGTGGAAACGCATCAGCTGGGAAGAAGCGATCAACGAGATCGGCGACGGCATGATGAGCATCCGCGAAGAGTCGGGGCCAGACAGTGTTTATTGGCTGGGTTCCGCGAAGCACAATAACGAACAGGCCTATCTGTTCCGCAAGTTCGCCGCCTACTGGGGCACGAACAACGTGGACCATCAGGCGCGTATCTGCCACTCGACCACTGTTGCGGGTGTTGCGAATACATGGGGCTACGGCGCCATGACCAATTCGTATAACGACATGCACAACAGTAAGGCGATCTTCATCATCGGCGGTAACCCGGCTGAGGCGCACCCTGTCTCGCTGCTGCATATATTGCGCGCGAAGGAGCAGAACAACGCACCGCTGATTGTCTGCGACCCGCGTTTTACGCGCACCGCAGCCCATGCAGATGAATATGTTCGCTTCCGCCCCGGCACAGACGTTGCGCTAATCTGGGGCATCCTGTGGCACATCTTCGACAACGGCTGGGAGGACAAAGAGTTCATCCGCACCCGTGTCTGGGGCATGGACCAAATCCAGGAAGAGGTTGCCAAGTGGAACCCGGAAGAGGTCGAGCGCGTCACCGGCACGCCCGGTTCGCAGCTGAAGCGCGTTGCCCGCACCATGGCCAACAACCGGCCCGGCACAGTCGTCTGGTGTATGGGGGGGACCCAGCACACCAACGGCAACAACAACACCCGCGCCTACTGCGTGTTGCAGCTTGCGCTTGGCAACATGGGCACCTCGGGTGGTGGCACCAACATCTTCCGCGGTCACGACAATGTGCAGGGCGCGACGGACCTTGGTGTTCTGTCTCATACCCTGCCCGGCTATTACGGCCTGTCCGCAGGTGCATGGGGCCACTGGGCACGTGTCTGGGGTGAGGAACCCGAATGGCTGGCTGGTCAGTTCGCCACGATCAAGGACAAGGAAGGCAAGGACAAACCGCTGCAGAACGAGCGCGGCATCCCTGTCTCTCGCTGGATCGACGGTGTTCTGGAAGACCCGGCAAATATGGATCAGGACAACAACGTCCGCGCCATGGTCTTGTGGGGTCACGCGCCGAACTCGCAAACGCGTGGGCCGGAAATGAAGACGGCGATGGAGAAGCTGGACATGCTGGTCGTGATCGACCCGTACCCCACCGTCTCGGCCGTTCTGCATGACCGCACCGATGGCGTTTACCTGTTGCCTGCCTGTACGCAGTTCGAAACCCGTGGCTCGGTCACGGCCTCGAACCGCTCGCTGCAGTGGCGCGACAAGGTGGTTGATCCGCTGTTCGAAAGCTTGCCGGACGAGGTCATCATGGCCAAGTTTGCCAACAAGTTCGGCTGGGCGGATCGGTTCTTCCGCAATATCGAAATGGAAGACGCCGAAACCCCGAATGTTGAAAGCATCACGCGTGAGTTCAACTCGGGCCTCTGGACCATCGGCTATACCGGTCAGTCGCCGGAACGTCTGAAAAGCCATATGGCCAACCAGCACACGTTCGACAGAACGACGCTGCAGGCTGTTGGCGGACCAAACGACGGCGAATACTATGGTCTGCCATGGCCCTGCTGGGGCACGGCCGAGATGGGTCATACGGGGACTCCAAACCTCTATGACATGTCCAAACCGGTGGCCGAGGGTGGCCTGACCTTCCGCGCCCGTTTCGGGGTGGAACGCGATGGCGACAACCTGCTGGCCGAAGGGGTCTATAGCGTTGGGTCGGAAATTCAGGATGGATATCCCGAATTCACGATGCAGATGCTGATGGATCTTGGCTGGGATGGCGATCTGACGGATGAGGAACGCGCAGCAATCGACGCCGTTGCGGGTCCGAAGACCAACTGGAAAACCGACCTTAGCGGCGGCATCCAACGGGTCGCGATCGAGCATGGTTGTGCGCCCTTCGGGAACGCCAAAGCCCGTGCGGTCGTCTGGACCTTCCCGGACCCGATCCCACTGCATCGCGAACCGCTATATACCAACCGGCGCGATCTGGTGGAGGATTATCCGACCTACGAAGACCGTCAGGCCTATCGCCTGCCTACCCTTTACGCTTCGATCCAGAAGAACGACTTTTCAAAGGATTACCCGCTAATCCTGACGTCTGGTCGTCTGGTCGAATATGAGGGTGGCGGCGAGGAAAGCCGATCGAACCCGTGGCTGGCCGAACTGCAACAGGACATGTTCGTCGAGATCAACCCGCGCGATGCCAACAACCTTGGTATTCGTGATGGGTCTCAGGTCTGGGTCGAAGGTCCCGAGGGCGGCAAAGTCAAGGTGATGGCGATGCTGACCAACAGGGTCGGTGCCGGCGTGGCATTCATGCCATTCCATTTCGGCGGCCATTTCCAGGGACAGGACTTGCGGGACAAATACCCCGCTGGCGCTGATCCCTACGTTCTGGGTGAAAGCTCCAACACCGCCCAGACCTATGGCTACGATTCAGTGACCCAGATGCAGGAGACGAAATGTACTCTCTGCAAAATCTCGGCAGCGTAAGGAGGACGATTTATGGCTAGAGCAAAGTTTCTCTGCGACGCTGAACGCTGCATCGAGTGCAACGCCTGCGTCACCGCGTGCAAGAACGAGCACGAGGTCCCATGGGGCATCAACCGCCGCAGGGTGGTGACGATCAATGACGGCAACCCGGGCGAACGCTCAATCTCGGTGGCCTGCATGCATTGCTCGGATGCGCCTTGCATGGCGGTGTGCCCGGTCGACTGCTTCTATCAGAACGAAGAAGGCGTCGTCCTGCACTCCAAGGACCTGTGCATCGGTTGCGGCTATTGCTTCTATGCGTGCCCCTTCGGCGCGCCGCAGTATCCGCAGGCCGGAAACTTTGGATCGCGCGGCAAGATGGACAAATGTACCTTCTGCGCCGGTGGTCCCGAGGAAACGCACTCGACCGCAGAGTTCGCCAAATACGGTCGCAATCGGATCGCCGAGGGCAAACTGCCCATCTGCGCCGAGATGTGTTCCACCAAGGCCCTGCTCGCCGGTGATGGCGACGTGGTTTCGGCCATCTACCGCGAACGCGTCGTGGCGCGCGGGTTTGGCTCGGGCGCCTGGGGTTGGGGCACGGCCTACGACCAGAAAGACGGTTAGTCCCGTTTTGAAATTGGCGGTCCCGTAGTGTCAACTACGGGACCGTCCCAGCCCGGCCAAACCACTTGGCCGGGCATAAGTTGGCTCGACCAACCTGAACGGAGTAATTCATGACCGAAGATGTTTATTGGCTGCTGAAACTTGACCTGCAAGCAGATCAGGATGACATATTCGATGCGCTAATGGCTGAAATGGTGGATGCAACACTGAATGAAAGCGGTGCGAAGTCCTATGAATGGCACCGCAGCGGATCGGCAGTTCACATATTTGAACGATACGCCAGTTCTGATGATGCGATGATCCACATGCAAAACTTCGGGGCAAATTTCGCAGATCGTTTTCTGGCAATTCTGACGCCAACTCAGCTGGACGTTTACGGCCCCGCTAAAGAAGACCTGCACGCGGCGCTTACGCCGGTTGGAGCGGTCTTTCACAAACAAGTCAGCGGCTTTGACCGATAGACACGAACGACACAGGAGATTCGACAGATGCGCCTGATCTTAATGCTGCTGATCCCCCTATTCCTCACCAGTGTCGCCTTGGCTCAAGAAAGTGCGGATGTCCCGACTGATTCCGAACGCAGCACCACTGGCGGCGCCACGACACTGGAAGACATTCTGGCCCGTCAGCGCGGTGAAAAGGTCGACAATCGCTATCGCTCGGACAACACCGGTCAAGGCAATGCCGAAGGTCTGCTGGGCCAGTTGGGAACACGCGGCGTTGCCTCAGACAGTGATGTCTATCGCGCGATCCGGTATGGCTCAGCCGATACAACAGTTTCATCCAAGGGGCCTGCGGCTGGCGTTCTAATCCAGGACGGTGGCATGTGGTGGCTGAACTTCCGCACAGGCCCCTTGCGCGAATACGGAACGTATATCCTGGGCGGAATGGCGGCCATCATCGTGTTGTTTTTCCTGATCCGCGGAAAAATCCGCATCGACGGGGAAAAAACCGGCCGCACCGTAACCCGCTTTAACAGCTTTGAGCGGTTCGGGCACTGGCTGTTCGCCGGGTCTTTCCTTGTACTTGGCCTGACCGGCCTGCTGACCCTTTATGGCCGTGATTTCCTGATCCCGCTTTTCGGGAAAGAAGGGTTTGCCACCATCGCGCAAGGCTGCAAGTGGTTACACAACAATCTCGCATGGGCCTTTATGCTGGGTCTGGTCATCGTCACCGTGAACTGGATCGCCCACAACATCCCCAACCGGGTGGACCTGAAATGGCTGGCCGCCGGTGGGGGCCTTTTCACCAAAGGCAGCCATCCGCCTGCCAGGAAGTTTAACGCAGGACAAAAGGTCATCTTCTGGGCCTGTATCCTGCTGGGCGTTTCGATCAGCCTGTCCGGGCTGTCGCTGCTGTTCCCGTTCGAACTGCCGATGTTTGCCAAGACCTTCTCGGTCGCCAATTCCACCGGTATTCCACAGATGTTTGGCCTGAATTTGCCAACTCAGATGTCACCGCAGGAGGAGATGCAATACGCGCAGGTTTGGCACGTGATGATCGCCTATGTGTTCATCGCCATCATTATCGCCCATATCTATTTGGGTTCAGTGGGCATGGAAGGTGCCTTTGACGCAATGGGTACCGGCGAAGTCGAAGAGCAATGGGCACGCGAGCATCACTCGCTGTGGTTGGAAGAGGTACAAGAAAAAGAGGCCGGTAAGGCAGCGGCCTCACCCGCAGAATAGATGCGTGGGCTGGTCCTGGCCGTGGCGCTGGTCCCCCTGCCCGCCATGGCCGAGTTTTTTACGCTCAAGGGTCACGGCGGGCCGATCATGGGGATCGCCACAGCACCGGACGGACGGATCGCCACGGCAAGTTTCGACAACTCGGTTGGCTTGTGGTCGAACCGTACGCCCGAATGGCTGGAAGGGCACGAGGCTGCGGTCAACTCGGTCGCGTTTAACGGGCGCGCGATCTATTCGGCAGGCGATGATTTCACCCTGCGCCGCTGGCCGGGCGGAGAGGTTGTTGGCCAGCACAAGGGCAAGATCGTGGGGGTCGCGGCCTCGAAAACGCATGTCGCCACTGCCAGTTGGGACGGCACCATTGGACTCTGGCCCGAAGATGGATCAGCCGCACAAACGCTTACGGCGGGCAGCGGTGTGAACGCCGTAACTTTTTCACCAGATGGTGCAACGCTGTACTCGGCTGGCATAGATGGAACACTGCGAGTTTGGGATGTAGCCAGTGGACAGGAAATCCGGCGACTGGTGGAACACGGGTTCGGGATCAATGAATTGGTTCTGAACGCCGCCGACAACTGGATTGCCTATGGTGCAGTCGACGGTGTGACCCGCATTTTGGACCTGACCACCGGCGAAGAACGCGACTTTACCCTGGATCGCCGTCCTATACTGGCGCTGGCACTCAGCCCGGATCGTAGCCTTTTGGCCGTGGGTGATGGTGAGGGCTACATCATGGTGATCGATACGGCTGAATGGCACATCGCGCAGGATTTCCGCGCCACTCTGCGCGGGCCGGTTTGGGCGCTGGCCTTTTCTACGGACGGTCAGAACATCCATGCGGGCGGCATTGACGAAGCTATGTATAGCTGGCCGGTTTCATCCCTCGGCGATCGCGCACAGATGGCAGCCACCGAGCCCAGTTTCCTGAAGAACCCCGAAGAAATGAGCAACGGGGAACGGCAGTTTTCACGCAAATGTTCGATCTGCCACAGCCTGACACCCGACGGGCAAAGGCGTGCCGGGCCAACTTTGTATGGAGTCTTCGGACGCAAGGCCGGTACGCTGGCGGGATATTTCTACTCGGATACGCTGCAAGACTCTGATATCGTTTGGAATGACGAAACGATTAATGCCCTTTTCGACGAGGGGCCAGACCACTACATACCGGGATCGAAGATGCCGATGCAGCGGATCACTCAGGCCCAGGATCGCGATGACCTGATTGCCTTTTTGCGCCGCGCAACGGCACCGGAGAATAAGACCGGAGGAGACCAATGAAAGCCTTTCTTGCCGCTGTGGCCGCAATGGTCGTCATCACCGTCGCCGCGCCTTATGTGCTGCAACAGGTCGGGTTCAGCGCTGCCGATGCGGGAACCGGTTCGGCTGTGCGTCTCGACTGAATGTCCGAATACCTGACCACCAAAGAGCTGGCCGACCTGCTGCGCATTGGCGAGCGCAAGGCCTATAATCTGGCCTCATCCGGTGCGGTCCCCTGCGTGCGCGCCATGGGCAAGCTGCTGTTTCCTCGGGCCGAGGTCATCGCCTGGCTGAACGCATCCCGGTCGGGTCCGCAAGTGGCGGAACCGGCCCTGCCCCCGATCATTGCTGGCAGCCATGATCCGCTGCTTGATTGGGCTTTGCGCGAAAGCGGCTCGGGTCTGGCCACGTATTACGACGGTTCCTTTGACGGGCTGATCCGCCTGAAGAACCGCAGTGCGCAGGCTGCGGCGCTGCATATTCATGAGGATCAGGGGTTCAATACGCAATCCCTGCGCGCAAATCTGGGTGAAGCCCCGGTGGTTTTGTTTGAAGTCGCGCAGCGGCAACGCGGATTGCTATTGGCACCGGGCGTCACCGGTATCACTGACTTTTCCGATCTGAAAGGACGGCGGGTGATCCTGCGGCAGGACAGCGCCGCCAGCCAACGGCTGTTCGACGCACAGCTAGAAGCCCACGATCTGACACGCGACGATCTGGACGCCCTACCCGCCTGCGCCCGGACCGAAGAAGAACTGGCCATTGCCCTGCATGACAGCAAGGCCGAAGCCGGGTTTGGGTTGGGTGCCCTGGCCAGCCTATACAATCTGGGCTTCGCGCCCACCCATTCCGAACGGCTGGATCTGGCCATCTGGCGCCGCGCTTATTTCGATGACCCGATGCTGAAACTTCTCAGCTTTTTTCAGTCTGAAAGTTTCGCCAACCGTGCTGCCGAATTCGGTGGTTATGACTTGTCCGAGTTGGGCACGATCCACCACAACGGCGCAAGCGGCTGACCCCGATCACTCGGCGTTGGGAAAGAACAACTGCTCACCATCCAGCTTGTAAGACGCAATGGCCGCCTGCCCGTCGGGGCCGATCAGCCAGTCAATGAATCGTTGACCCGCTGCGGCCCGGACCTGCGGATGCTTATCCGGGTTCACAAGGATGATACCGTACTGATTGAATAGACGCGGGTCACCCTCGACCAGAACCTCTAGATCCCCCCTGTTGCCAAAGGATTGCCACGTGGCGCGATCCGTCAGCACATAGGCCCCCATCCCGCTGGCCACGTTCAAAGTCGCCCCCATGCCCGAGCCGGTCTCGCGGTACCACGTCCCCGATGCGGCGGTCGGATCGGCACCCGCCCAATCCCAGAGGCGCATCTCGGCCTTGTGCGTTCCGCTGTCATCTCCGCGCGAGGCAAAAGGCGCTTCGGCTTCGGACACCGCAACCAGCGCCTCAACGATATCCATGCCACCCCGCACCTTGGCCGGATCGGATTTTGGCCCGACCAGAACAAAATCGTTGTACATCACGTCAAACCGCTCGACCCCCCAACCGTCGTCAACGAATTGTTCCTCGGCTGGTCTGGAATGCACCAGCAACACGTCCCCATCCCCGTTGATGGCATTGCGGATCGCCTGACCGGTGCCCACGGCAACAACACGTACGTCAATACCCGTCTCGGCCTCGAACCCCGGCAGGATGTAATCCAGCAAACCCGAATTCTGAGTGGACGTCGTCGATTGCACCACGATAAAGGGTTCCTCGGCGTTGGCGGACGCAGCGGTCAAACCAACGGCGAAAAGAGCTGCTCGAAAAAAAGTTCGGATCATTTAGATCTCCGTTATTGTTTAAGTGACTAGCCCGCCAGCCAGATATCGGCGTGCGGCGTCGCTTTTGGGGGCATCCAGTACCTGTTTGGCCGCCCCATGTTCAACCACGTGACCGCCCTGCATCATCACGATATCGGCGGCTAACCGCCGGGCCTGCCCGATGTCATGCGTCACCATAACGATGCGGACACCCCGGGTTGAGGCGCGCAGGATCATCCTTTCGATCATCTGCGTGGCATTGGGATCAAGCGCGCTGGTGGGTTCATCCAGAAACAACGTCTCTGGGTCCAGCGCGAGGGCGCGTAGAATGGCCAGCCGCTGTGCTTCTCCCCCTGACAGGGACCGGGCGGATTGGCGGGCTTTGCCATCCAGGCCGCCTTCGGTCAGCAATTCCTCGATCCGGGACTTGCGCGTGCTACGGGGTATACCCTGGCGCTTCAGCACAAAATCCAGGTTGGAAGCAACGGTCCGGCGCAACAGCACGGGCTGCTGAAACACCATCGCCTGCCGCGCCTTGTGGTCAGCATTCAGCTCGACACCATCCTGCCGGACCTGCCCGCGATCCGGCACAATTAGCCCATGCAGACAGCGCAGCAGCAGGCTTTTGCCCGATCCATTCGGCCCAAGGATCAAGGTTGGCCCCGGACCATCAAGGATAAGCTGCGGCACATCCAACAAGGCCTTGCCTTTACGGGTGATCCGCATCCCATCAACCGACAAACAACTGGCCAACTGCAAAGTCAAATCACGCATGGCGCAACCCCTCCTGCTCGGCTCGCAGGCTGAGCGTGCTGACCATGGCGTTCACCGCCACCGCGATACCGATCAGGATCGCCCCCAGTGCCAACGCCAGCGCCAGATTGCCCTTAGAGGTCTCCAAAGCAATGGTCGTCGTCATAACACGCGTCACGTGATTGATGTTGCCGCCAACTATGATCACCGCACCGACCTCGGCAATGGCCCGACCAAACCCAGCTAGCAGTGCGGTCACCAGCGCCAATCGCGCATCCCACAACAGCACCGGAACCGATGCCAGCCGGGACACCCCCAGTGAGCGGAGCTGTTCCGAATACTCCTCGGCCAGCAATTCGACCACTTGCCGGGTCAACGCTGCGATGATGGGGGTAACTAGAACCACCTGCGCAATGATCATCGCGGTCGGTGTATACAGTAACTCAAGCACACCCAACGGCCCTGAACGCGACAGCATCAGATAGACCAGCAGCCCGACAACGACCGGTGGGAACCCCATCAAAGCATTCATCAGCACGATCAGAATTCGACGTCCCGGAAACCGAGCGACCGCCAAAGCCGCACCAACGGGCATGCCAATCAACGCAGAAATCAGCACGGCAAAGATGGAAACTTCCAGGGACAGCAACACAATCGCCCACAACTCTGCATCCCCATTGAGGATCAGAGTCATTGCCGAGTTGAATTCTGATGCAAATCCCTGCATTTTCTACCACATATCGAACATTTCGTACAAAATGCGCATAATTTCATAAAGATACTAGACCATTTACTCACCAAGTACAGACACGATTCCGACATCCCCAAACGAAAACGCGGCCCCAATTGGAGCCGCGCGTGTTCAGGCAATTGAACTGGGATCAGTTCAGCGCCGCATCTGTGATCTGATGTGTCCAGGCCCCGTCGGGCTGCTTGGTGATCACTGGGTCAGACCCACCTGCCAGCAAGGTACCCACGGTACGTTCAAAATCGGCCGGATCCAACGCGCCATTCGAACCCGCGGTCAGTTTGGCAATCTCGCCCATCATGCGCTTCTGATGCTCTTCGGTCTGGGCACCGGTCGCGTCATTCTCAAGCACGATGTCGGCTGCCTCATCAGGGTGTTCTTCAGCGTATTTCCAGCCTTTCATCGAAGCACGAACAAAACGCTCCATTTTTTCAACAAAGGCCGCGTCACCCAAGTTTTCCTCAAGCACATACAAACCGTCCTCCAGCGTCGCCACGCCCTGGTCTTCGTACTTAAAAGTGACCAGCTCATCCGGGCTGACGCCAGCATCGATGACCTGCCAATATTCATTATAGGTCATGGTGCTAATGCAATCGGCCTGACGCTGCAGCAAAGGATCAACGTTGAAGCCCTGTTTCAGAACCTCGACGCCGTTTTCACTTTTGCCACCGGTGTCGATACCCAACTGGCTCATCCAGCTCATGAACGGGAATTCATTACCAAAAAACCAAACACCCAGCGTGCGGTTCTTTAGATCCTCGGGCGAGGAAATCCCGGCATCTTTCCAGCAGGTCAACATCATGCCTGAGCTTTTGAACGGCTGCGCGATATTCACGAGGGGCAGACCCTTTTCGCGTGCGGCCAGTGCGGCGGGCATCCATTCGACGGTCACATCCGCACCACCGCCGGCAATGACCTGAGTCGGTGCGATATCCGGGCCGCCAGGCAAAATGGTGACGTCCAGTCCCTCTTCCTCGTAGAACCCTTTGTCTTTGGCCACATAATAACCCGCGAACTGCGCCTGAGTGACCCACTTGAGTTGCAAAGTCACCTCATCTGCGGCCAGCGCTGCGCCGGCAGTCAGGCTAAAGGCAGCGATCACCCCGCTGAGTAGCTTGTTCATCTTCATATCTCCTAGTTGTTGTTGGCGCCCCATTTTGGGGGTCTGTTAATTTCCATTTATCCGCGTTGCGACGGGTGCCAGAATGTCACCCCCTTTTCGATCATGGCGACCAGCCCATAAAACGCCGTCCCGGCCAAAGCAGCCACGACAATCTCGGCCCAGACCATATCCAGTGACAGTTGCCCGACACTGGTCGATATCCGAAAGCCCATGCCCAGAGTTGGAGAGCCAAAGAACTCGGCCACGATAGCGCCGATCAGCGCCAGAGTGGTAGAAATCTTTAGCCCATTGAAAACAAACGGCATCGCCGCGGGCAAGCGCAGTTTCAGAAAGCTCTGCCAATAGGTCGCGGCATAGGTCTCCATCAGGTCGCGTTGCATGGTGGTCGCTTCGCGCAGACCTGCTACGGTGTTCACCAGCATCGGAAAGAACACCATCACCACGACCACCGCCGCCTTGGAATGCCAGTCGAACCCGAACCACATCACCAGAATGGGGGCCGTCCCGACAATAGGCAGGGCCGCCACAAAGTTCCCGACCGGCAACAATCCGAGGCGCAGGAAATCCCAGCGATCCACGGCGATCGCCATCAGGAAGGCCGATCCGCAACCGATAATGTAACCGCTCAGCGCGCCTTTGATGATGGTTTGCACGAAATCCGCCCACAGGATTGGAAGGCTGTAAGCAAAGCGCACAGCGATCACTGACGGTGCAGGCAAAATGACCAACGGCACATCAAGCCCGCGCACCAGCAGTTCCCAAATTGCAATCACGGTCAGTCCAAAGATCAGCGGCGCCAAAAACCGCACCGTCTTTGTATCGGCATAGGGGCCACTGGCCAGGCGGCTGTTCAACCACCAGCCAAACAGCCAGACGCCAATTGCACCAAGAACAGATATCATTGCGCCATCCCCATCCGTTTCAGGACCGTCCGCTCGATCAGACCCAACAGCCCGACCAGACAGGCCGCCAGGATGGCCGCCGCAAACAACGCCGACCAGATTTGTACGGTCTGACCGTAATAGCTGCCGGCCAGCAGTCGCGCACCCAAACCAGCCACGGCCCCTGTCGGCAGCTCTCCGACGATAGCCCCGACCAGTGAGGCCGCGATTCCGATTTTCAGCGAAGTAAACAGATACGGCATCGACGCTGGTAAGCGCAGCTTCCAGAACCCCTGAGACCGACTGGCGTTATACGTGCGCAACAGGTCCAATTGCATCGCATCGGGGCTGCGCAGCCCCTTCACCATACCGACCACGACGGGGAAAAAGCTAAGGTAGGCCGAGATGATCGCCTTGGGGATGATCCCCTGAATACCTATCGAATACAGCACCACAATGATCATCGGGGCCAGCGCGATGATTGGAATGGTTTGGCTAACAATGGCCCAGGGCATGACCGACAGGTCCATCACTCGGCTGTGTACAATTCCCACTGCCAGCAGAATGCCCAACCCGGTGCCAATCGCAAAACCCAGAATAGTGGCGCTGAGTGTCACCCAGGAATGATAGATCAATGATCTTTTCGAGGTGATTTTCTTCTCGACCGTGGTGTCCCACAGCTCTTCGGCCACCTGATGCGGTGCGGGCAAACGCGGTCGGTCCTGTTCCCAAGTCTCATCAATGGCATAGGGGTTGTCGATGACCAACTCGAACTCGCTCATGTCGCGGCGGTCAACAGCTTTGGGCGGATCGACCTGTTCCCCGGCTCGTTCGAATTCAGTCAGAACACCTTTGATGTTCATCGGCACGCTGGCGGCATACCAGAACAGGATAATGACGCCCACAACAGTCAAGACGGCCCAGACAGCTTTGATCCCTGCACTAGTCATCCGTATGCCCCGCCCGCAGCCCCTCGCGCACACGATGGGCTACTTCGATGAATTCCGGCGTGTCGCGGATATCCAGCGGCCGTTCCTTTGGCAGAGGGCTGTCGATCACATCAGTGATCCGCCCCGGTCGCGGGCTCATCACCACGATCTTTGTGCTGAGATACACCGCCTCGGGGATCGAGTGCGTCACGAAACCGATGGTCTTTTCAGTGCGCGCCCAAAGTGCCAGAAGCTGTTCGTTCAGGTGATCGCGCACGATCTCATCCAGTGCGCCAAAGGGCTCATCCATCAAAAGGATATCGGCGTCAAAAGCCAGGGCCCGCGCAATGCTGGCGCGTTGCTGCATGCCTCCAGAAAGCTGCCAGGGGAATTTCCCGCCAAACCCTTCCAGATCAACAAGTTCCAGAACTTTTTTAACCCTCTCTTCCTGCTCGCTGGCGGAATAACCCATGATTTCCAAGGGTAGTTTAATGTTCTTGGCAATGGTCCGCCAAGGATATAGCCCCGCCGCCTGAAACACATAGCCATAGGCCCGGCTCCGCCGCGCCTCATCCGGGGTCATTCCGTTGACGGTTAACGTTCCCCCTGTCGGTGTTTCCAGCGCCGCGATACAGCGCAGAAAGGTGGTTTTTCCACAGCCCGAGGGGCCGATGAAGCTGACGAAATCGCCTTTGTCGACTGTCAGGTTCACATCCTTGAGCGCATGGATTGGCCCGTCGTTTGTTTGGAAGGTAAGGTCCAACTGCCTTGCCTCGATTACGGGCTGGGTAGTGCTTTCAGTATTCATTCCATTGCCTTGAAAAGGTTTGGCTTTAGGGTGCCTTGGTGACAATCCCTGCGCAATCAGACACCCGTCGCCGGAATGCCCGTCCGCTCAACCGGGCGCGGCGCAGTCAGCTCTTTCCACGTACTCAGTGCCTTGTTCACGTGACCATTGGGCTCGCGCGCTACAAACTCTCCATGTCCTTCCTGCGTGCGGATTTCACCGTCATGCACGGCCACCTGTCCACGGGTCAGCGTAAAGCGCGGCAGACCTTTGACTTCTTTACCCTCGAACACGTTGTAGTCGATCGAGGATTGCTGGGAATCAGCGCTGATCGTTTTGGCTTTCTCAGGGTCCCATACAACGATATCGGCATCCGCCCCCACAAGGATCGCACCCTTTTTAGGATAGCAATTCAATATTTTGGCGATGTTTGTTGAAGTTACGGCCACAAACTCATTCATCGTCAAACGCCCCGTATTCACACCATGGGTCCACAGCATCGGCATCCGATCCTCCAGCCCACCGGTCCCATTCGGAATCTTGGTAAAGTCACCGACGCCAAAACGCTTTTGGTCGGTGGTAAAGGCGCAATGGTCAGTGGCCACAACGCTCAATGTCCCGGAATGCAACCCGTTCCACAGACTATCCTGATGCTGTTTGTTCCGGAACGGGGGGCTCATGACGCGCCGCGCCGCGTGATCCCAATCTTGGTGGAAATATTCGCTTTCATCCAACGTCAGATGCTGGATCAGAGGCTCACCCCACACCCGTTTTCCATTCATCTTGGCCCGGCGAATGGCTTCATGCGCCTCTTCACAGGATGTATGCACCACGTAAAGCGGCACGCCCGCCATATCGGCAATCATAATGGCCCGGTTGGTTGCCTCGCCTTCAACCTGTGGCGGTCGCGAATACGCATGCGCTTCGGGGCCTGTATTTCCTTCGGCCAGCAGCTTGGCGCTTAACTCAGCCACGACATCGCCGTTTTCAGCATGCACCATCGCGATGCCACCCAACTCAGCCAATCGCTTGAACGAGGCAAACAACTCATCGTCATTCACCATCAGTGCGCCCTTGTAGGCCATGAAGTGCTTGAACGTATTGATGCCGCGCGTCTCGATCACCGTTTTGATGTCGTCAAACACCTGTTCACCCCACCAGGTCACCGCCATATGGAAGGAGTAATCGCAGTTTGCACGGGTCGACTTGTTATCCCAGCGCTTCAAGGCGTCAAGCAGACCCTCACCGGGGTTTGGCAGCGCGAAATCGACCACCATCGTGGTGCCCCCGGCCAGCGCCGCTCGCGTCCCGCTTTCGAAATCATCGCTGGAATAGGTTCCCATGAACGGCATCTCAAGATGCGTGTGCGGGTCAATCCCACCGGGCATCACGTAACACCCCGTCGCATCAAGCACTTTGTCGCCCTTAAGATCCATTCCGATCTCGGTGATCACACCGCCTTCGACCAGCACATCCGCCTTATAGGAAAGATCGGCAGTCACGACGGTTCCGTTTTTGATAACAGTGCTCATTTTAATCTCCCTGACGCGGTCTGCGCCGCTTGCTTCATCTGGCCAAAATACCTCGGGTGAGTCGCTTTTCGGGCGACAGGGGCAGCGTCCCTTACTCCACAATCTCTGCGGTTTCGACGACCGCATGAAACAGAACATCCGCCCCGGCGGCCGCCCAGTCTTTACTGATCTCTTCGGCCTCGTTGTGGCTCAGCCCATCAACGCACGGGCACATTACCATCGCGGTTGGTGCCACTCGGTTAATCCAGCACGCATCATGTCCTGCGCCCGAGATGATGTCGGTGTGCGAATACCCCAACCTCTCGGCCGCATCGCGAACCGCCTTTACGCACCCCTCGTCGAACGTCACAGGGTCAAAGCCGCCAACTTTCTCGAATTCGATCTGCAGGCCCATCTCTTCGACGATATCTTCGGCAGCAACACGCAGGCGGTTAACCATGTCGGTGATCACGTCCAATTCGGGTGAGCGGAAATCGACCGTGAAAACAGCCTTGCCGGGGATCACGTTGCGAGAGTTCGGATAGACATCGATATGCCCTGCTGCACCAACCGCATGGGGCGCATGCGACCAGGCGATTTCATCCACTTTCTCAAGGATGCGTGCCATCGCAAGGCCAGCATTCTTGCGCATTGGCATCGGGGTCGACCCAGTATGGGAGTCCTTGCCCGTCACGGTGATCTGTGTCCAGCTCAGGCCCTGCCCATGAGTAACAACGCCGATGTCCTTACCCTCGGCCTCAAGGATCGGCCCTTGTTCGATATGCAGCTCAAAGAAAGCGTGCATCTTGCGTGCGCCGACCTCTTCGTGGCCCCGCCAGCCGATGCGATTCAATTCATCGCCAAACTTTTTGCCCTCGGCATCCTCGCGGTCATAGGCCCAATCCTGCGTGTGCATTCCAGCAAAAACGCCCGAAGACAACATAGCCGGCGCGTAACGTGTGCCCTCTTCGTTGGTCCAGTTGGTCGCCACGATGGGATGTTTGGTTTTGATGTCCAGATCATTCAGCGTCCGTATGATCTCTAACCCGCCCAGCACGCCCAGCACGCCGTCATATTTCCCGCCGGTCGGCTGCGTATCCAGATGCGAACCTACATAAACCGGCAGAGCCTCGGGGTCAGTCCCCTCTCGGCGAGCAAACATATTGCCCATTTGATCCAGGCCCATTGTACAGCCCGCGTCCGTGCACCATTTCTGGAACAAGGCGCGCCCTTCAGCATCCTCATCCGTCAGGGTCTGGCGGTTGTTGCCCCCTGCAACACCGGGGCCAATCTTTGCCATCTCCATCAGGCTATCCCAAAGTCTGTCGCCATTGATCCTGAGGTTTTGCGCCGGAGCTGCCATTGGTGTCTTCCCTGTTGCTTGCGAGTTGGCTCGCTTTTGGTGTCTTGATTTGACCATCTGGTCAAACTCACGCTATCACGGGTTCGAGATCAGTCAAGAAATTGCATGGTGCCGCCGGAATTTTCGGCATAATTGGCCCTCGCATGGCAAAAAAAGAGACACGCTGGAAACATGCCCAAGGATCGCGCCCCGACCCGAATACAGAAAAAGAACCGCGCTGCGATTCTCGAGGCCGCACTGAACGTGTTTTCCGCCCACGGATTTCGCGGCGCAACTGTTGATCAGATTGCTGCCGAAGCTGGGCTAAGCAAGCCGAATTTACTGTATTATTTCCCGTCGAAAGAGGCGATCCATACTGCCCTGCTTTCGGGGCTGTTGGACACATGGTTGGCCCCCTTACACGAGTTGGATGCCGACGGAGACCCGATGGAGGAAATCCTGTCCTACATCCGCCGCAAATTGCAGATGAGCCGTGAGTTGCCGCGTGAAAGCCGCCTGTTCGCGAACGAGCTTGTTCAGGGCGCGCCGCGCATTCACGAGGCTTTGTCGAATGATCTTAAGGCGCTGGTGGACGATAAAACCACGATCCTGACGCAATGGATGGATGAGGGCAAAATTGCGCGCCTGCATCCCTATCACCTGATCTTTTCAATCTGGGCTCTGACGCAGCACTACGCCGATTTCGATGTGCAGGTCCGTGCCATTCTGGGCAACGAGGATCCGTTCGCAGGTGCTGAACCGTTTATTGATACGCTTTATCGCAAACTTCTGACACCCTAGAAAAACAGTCTCACAGATCCCTTGGCAGACCATTCCATCTTGCCATGATATACTGGGTCAATTGAGGTGACTTTCATGCGGCAGCAACACCGAAAGGAAGGTGACTGCATGATCATTCGCATATTTCAGGTCGTTACACGCCCCGGCAAAGAAGAAGAGTTCGGGAAGTTCTTTCACAAGACGGCGATCCCGCTCATGAAGGGAACGAAAGGGATAGTTCAGGTCATACCCGGGGCGCCGCGTGCCGATACACCCAGAGAGTTTAGTTTTGTTATGGTTTGGGAAGACCTTAAGTCTTTGAAGGCTTTTGTAGGTGACGATATTTCCAGCCCTCATATTGATCCTATGGAAGCTGAACTGGTCGAGTCGCGCTCAATCAGACATTATGAGCTTGTCGACAGTTAGCTTACGGCGATTTTCCATCTAGTTCGCGATTCCCAATGGATAGCTTTGGCTTTACGAGCGGGCGCGTTTCAGAAGGGCTTCGGTCGTTTTTTGATTCCCGATAGCCTATCGAGAGCGAACATTGACCAGACCTGCAGGATCGCTCAAATTTTCTGAGCCATTTGAAAAGGGCTGGCCTATACCAGCCCCTTGTCTTTGTTTCAGTTAACCAATCTACTCGGCCGCTTTCGCCATTGGATTATTGGGATGCGTCGTCCAGTTGGCATAGCCAGGCTGCACTTCATCTCCGGTACGCGGGTCGACCTCACCGGCTGTCATCGGCTCCATTGAGATACACCCGTCCACCGGGCAGACATCCACGCACAGATTACAGGCGACGCATTCGTCATCCATGACCTCAAAAACCCGATCTTCGGACATTGAAATCGCCTGATGGCTGGTGTCTTCACACGCGGCATAGCAGCGACCGCATTTGATGCACTGATCTTGGTCGATCTTGGCCTTGGCAACGTAGTTCAGATTCAGATACTGCCAGTCGGTCACATTCGGCACAGCAAGACCTACGACTTGCGATACGTCTGTATAGCCCTTTTCATCCATCCACTTGGACAGTCCGGCAGTCAGTTCGTCGATAATCTTGAACCCATAGGTCATTGCGGCGGTACACACCTGCACGGTCCCACATCCCAACGCCATGAATTCAGCCGCATCGCGCCACGTGGTCACGCCACCGATACCGGATATCGGCAGGCCTTGCGTGGCTTGGGCACGGGCAATTTCGGACACCATCGACAGGGCAATCGGCTTTACCGCCGGGCCACAATACCCGCCGTGGCTGCCCTTGCCATCAATCGACGGCTCGGGGCTGAATGTGTCCAGATTTACGCTGGTGATCGAGTTGATCGTGTTGATCAACGACACCGCGTCCGCGCCGCCATTTCTAGCCGCCTCAGCTGGCTTGCGGATATCGGTGATGTTCGGCGTCAACTTTACGATAACCGGGCGGTCGTAATACTGCTTACACCAGCGGGTCACCATTTCGATATATTCCGGCACCTGCCCCACGGCCGAGCCCATACCGCGCTCGCTCATCCCATGCGGGCAACCGAAGTTCAACTCGATCCCGTCTGCGCCGGTTTCTGCCACACGCGGCAAGATGGCTTTCCATGCCTCTTCTTCGCACGGCACCATGATCGAAGCGATCAGCGCACGGTCCGGGTAATCTGCCTTGACCCGCGCCATTTCTTCAAGGTTCACCTCAAGCGGGCGATCGGTGATCAGTTCGATGTTGTTCAGGCCCAAAAGCCGACGATCAGCGCCATAAATCGCGCCGTAGCGCGGCCCGTTGACGTTTACGACCGGAGGTCCCTCGGCCCCGAGCGTTTTCCACACAACTCCGCCCCATCCGGCCTCAAAAGCACGGCGGACGTTATATTCCTTATCCGTCGGTGGCGCCGAGGCCAACCAGTAAGGGTTGGGGCTGGAAATACCCAGAAAGTTTGTTGTCAGATCGGCCATGGCTTCTCCCTTCCCGGCTCAGCCGGATTTCTTGAATATCATTTCGGTCGGGCGAATGCGCCCGGCCTTGAGGTTCATGACGTAGTTTTGAAACTTTTCGGGCGCCGTCTCGCCCATCATAAGGTGGATGCCCAATGGGGGCGGGCCGCTCTCGGCGATGCGCGCGAAAACTTCTTCGAAAAAAGCAAGCGCGAACTCGGTCCGGTCTGTCTCGGCTACCAGCTCAAGACCCGCCGAGGCCGCCGCGTTCTTGTAAACCTCTGGTGAATCTACAAAAGAGGTCTCGGCAACAGTTGACCAGGGCAGAGGAAAGGCCAGCGGTTCGTCCACGTCCCCTCCCATCACATCAAACAGGGCAAAGGAACCATCCCAGGCCAAAGCGCGCGACACTTCTGCAAAAAGACCCGACTTGTCTTCGATGTTCATCCCAACGTGCATCATAACGGCAAGATCAAAACCCGCATCGGGCACGGGCATATCCAGTGCGCTACCCACCAGAAAACTTGTTTTGTCGGAATGCCCGACAAGTTCACTCAAAGCAGTGGCCGTTTCGACAAATTCAGGCGTCAGGTCGACCCCGGTCACTGTCGAGTCATAGCGATCCACGATGTAGCGCGACGTCCCGCCGATGCCGCTCCCGACATCCAGCACACGGGTCGCATGGGTCGGCGAAAGCTGGGCAAACAGGTTGTCCGTTGCCAGAACCCCGCCTGTGTGGAACTCATCACCAGCCTTGAGGTCTGCAACCGTGGCCGCGTTTGGGTCAATGCCACTTGCCTTAAGCGCCTCACGCATACGCTCTGTGAGGGCGCCAGTGGTATAGTGTTGTGCAACAGCTTTTTCGATCTGGGACATGAGAATACCTCAGCAGCGAATGGGATGGGGTGAATGCCCCATCCTATCACGAAACAAGCGTTGCGTGGATGTCCATCGCCGCATCGCGGCCTTCGGCCACGGCGGTTACGGTCAGGTCTTCGCCACCAGCTGCGCAATCGCCCCCGGCCCAGACGCCATCCATCGAGGTACGCCCAGCGCCCGTCACAGCGATCTTGTTGCCGTCCAGCGTCAATCCATCCGGTGCGCCATCCAGCGTCTGGCCAATCGCCTTGAGGACCTGATCGGCGGGCACGCGGATGATTTCTCCGGTCCCCGACAGCTGGCCGTCATGGCTGGATGTGTACTCCAGCTCGATCTCTGCCGCTGCTCCGTTTCCATGAACGGCAACGGGTTGCACATTGGTCATGATCTTGACGCCGTGGGATGAGGCGAGGTCCTGTTCATATCGGCTGGCCCCCATCGCATCGCGGCCACGCCGATAAGCGATGGTGACATGCTCGGCCCCCAGCAGTTTTGATTTCACTGCGGCGTCAACGGCCGTCATTCCGCCACCGATCACCACGACGTTGCGACCAACCGGCAAATGCGCCAGATCAGAAGCCTGGCGCACATCCGAGATGAAATCGACGGCAAAGCGCACGCCATCCAGATCAGCCCCTTGTGCGCGCAGGGCGTTCACGCCGGCCAAACCGATGGACAAAAAGACAGCGTCGTAATTTTCGACCAGACCGTCCAGCGAGATACCCTCAC
Source organism: Ruegeria sp. BA12 (assembly GCF_056539625.1). NCBI lineage: Bacteria > Pseudomonadati > Pseudomonadota > Alphaproteobacteria > Rhodobacterales > Roseobacteraceae > Ruegeria > Ruegeria sp. BA12. The sequence goes on along the minus strand of NZ_JBQFVF010000001.1, from coordinate 629,939 downwards.
CCAGAACCGAGCCGGTCTCGATCGTGATACCGCCGATCTTTAGCAGCCAGTCCACCTCGGCCTGTGCGAAGTCATTGGTCGACTTATAAGCAGCGATGCCATATTCGTTCAGACCGCCCGGCTTGGGTTTGCCCTCGTGGATCACCACGTCATGCCCAAACATCGCCAACCGGTGCGCACAGGCCAGACCCGCAGGCCCTGCCCCGATCACAGCAACAGTCTTGCCAGTTGACGCGGCGCGTTCAAACGGGTGATCCCCGGAAGCCATCACGCTGTCTGTCGCATACCGCTGAAGGCGGCCAATCTCGACCGGGGCCCCTTCGGCCGTTTCACGTACGCAGGCCTCTTCGCACAATGTCTCGGTCGGACAGACACGGGCGCACATGCCGCCCAGAATGTTCTGCGCCAGAATGGTTTCACCCGCCGCCTCAGGTTGCCCTGCCTGAATCTGACGCATGAACAACGGAATATCGATATCCGTCGGACAGGCCGTCACACATGGCGCGTCATAACAGAAATAGCACCGATCTGCGGCCACTGCGGCCTCATGCGTGGCCAATGGCGGGTGCAAGTCCGTGAAATTCGATGTCAGCTCATCGCTGGAAAGCCGCCCGGAGACAATGCCGGGGGCAATCTGGCCCTGTGCCATCGCTCTACTCCCTGTAGATATGTTCGTTATGTTCTTAGCTTGCCACAATCTGATTTTTTATCAATTGGTAAAATTTAGAAAATTATCAAAAAATCAAAAAACCGGAAAATTCCGCCCGTTTTACTGAGGAAATCGCCTGTTTTATTGGCATTCGATACTCCTGTTGTGCCCAAAGACCGATTGCGCAGGGCAGACCGCAGCCACGAATTCCGGTTTTTCCGGCATCTGGTTTTGACGGAGCCAGCTGCGTAATGTAGGTCAAACTCAATCCGAGCAGCGCCGGTCAACGGCCAGATACCTGAAAGTCATTCGATGCAGGCCACCCACCCGAAGTTCAACATCGTCATCATCGGGCAAAACAACCGGCTACAGTATGAGGCACTGCTGTTTGCCGCCTCTCTGCGCCATAGCTCACCGAATTTCGAGGGTCGGCTGTTTGTGGCGGTACCACAGCCCGGCCAGCGCTGGCCGCAAGACCCAAGCATCCGGAACGAGGACGTTCTGAAAGCGTTGCGGCAACTGGATGCGGAAATCCTGCCATTCGACAACCATGTCTTCGGCAACAGCTATCCCCACGGCAACAAGATCGAGGCATTGCTGGCGCTGCCAGAAGGCGAGCCTTTCGTGTTCTTTGACAGCGATACGCTGATCACCGGTGATCTGGCTTCGGTACCGTTTGATTTTGACCGACCTGGCGCCTCGCAAACGGTCGAAGGGACGTGGCCCAAACCCACCCTGTATGGCCCTGGTTTCGATGGTATCTGGAGCGCCCTCTATCACCGGTTCGAACTGGACTTCGAAAGCTCATTGGATACCAGCCAGCCCGAGAATTACTGGCGGCGGTATTTGTACTTCAACGCGGGCTATTTCTATTATTCCTGCCCGCGCAAGTTCGGCACGCGTTTTCTGGACTTTGCCCGCACGATCCGGGATGGGAATATCCCCGAACTGGCCGGGCAGAACCTTGACCCATGGCTGGATCAGGCCGCGCTGCCGTTGGTTGTCCATTCCTTCGGTGGCGGGCGGGATACCCTGCCCCCGGGCCTGCTGGATGGATCGGTCAGCTGCCACTATCGTCTGTTCCCCCTGCTCTATGCCCGCGAAAGCGACCATGTGATTGAGGTGCTTGAAACCGTCGTGGCCCCCAACCGGGTCAAGAAGGTTCTCAAGGGATATGACCCGATCAAAAAGCTGGTTTTGCAGCGTAAGGGCCACAAGATCCGGGACCTGTTCGACCGTGATAACCTGCCCCAGCGCGAACAGGTCATTCGCAATACAATCAAGAACAAGGGCCTGTGGATGCGCTGACAGGATTGTTGTGCGCACGCGCTCAATCGCCTAGAGATTCAGCAACAAACATTCCAACAGGAGATTTTAGCAATGTCTGACGGCCCTACCTACGGTTTTGACACACTTCAGATTCACGCGGGCGCACGGCCCGATCCGGCAACGGGCGCGCGTCAGACTCCGATTTATCAAACGACAGCTTATGTGTTTCGCGATGCCGATCACGCGGCGGCGCTGTTCAACTTGCAAGAGGTTGGCTTCATCTATTCCCGCCTGACCAACCCTACTGTGGCCGTATTGCAAGAACGTATCGCCACACTGGAAGGCGGAGTGGGCGCAGTCTGCTGTTCTTCTGGTCATGCGGCACAGATCATGGCGCTGTTCCCGCTGATGGGACCGGGCTGCAACGTGGTGTCCTCGACGCGCCTTTATGGCGGCACGGTCACGCAGTTCAGCCAGACGATCAAACGCTTTGGCTGGTCGGCCAAGTTTGTCGACACCGATGATCTGGACGCCGTAAAAAATGCCATCGACGAAAACACCCGGGCGATATTCTGTGAATCAATTGCCAATCCGGGTGGGTATGTGACCGACATTCAGGCCATGGCGGATATCGCTGACGCAGCAGGTATCCCCCTGATCGTCGACAACACCTCGGCCACACCGTACCTATGCCGCCCCATCGAACAGGGCGCGACGCTGGTTGTGCATTCGACGACCAAGTACCTGACCGGCAATGGCACGGTCACCGGCGGCTGTATCGTGGATTCGGGCAAGTTCGACTGGTCGGCGAATGACAAGTTCCCTTCGCTCAGCGAACCGGAACAAGCCTATCACGGACTGAAGTTCCACGAGACCTTTGGCCCGCTGGCTTTTACCTTTCACGGTATCGCCATTGGCCTGCGCGATTTGGGCATGACCATGAACCCGCAAGCCGCGCATTACACGCTGATGGGGGTTGAAACCCTATCCCTTCGGATGGAACGCCACGTGGAAAACGCCCAAAAGATCGCTGCCTGGCTCGAAGCAGACGACCGCGTGGACTATGTGACCTATGCGGGTCTGCCCTCCTCGCCCTATCATGACCGGGTGAAAGCACACTATAAAAAGGGTGCCGGCGCATTGTTCACCTTTGCGGTCAAGGGTGGTTATGACGCCTGTGTCAAACTGGTGAACGCGCTTGAGATTTTCAGCCATGTCGCCAACCTTGGCGATGCGCGGTCGCTGATCATTCACTCAGCCTCGACCACCCACCGTCAGTTGACGCCTGAACAGCAAGAGGCCGCAGGTGCAGGCCCCGGCGTAGTCCGCGTCTCCATCGGCATCGAAGACGCAGACGACCTGATCGCCGATCTGGATCAGGCGCTGGCCAAGGCAACGGCCTGAGTCATGAGCGGCCACGATACCAACGAACTGGGTCAACCCATCGGTCTGCCGGTTTCGGGCGAATTCCCGCGTCCCACGCCGCCCTATACACCGATGGAAGGTCAGTATTGTTCCGTCGTGCCGCTGGACGTGAACCGGCATGCGCCCGGACTTTACCGGGCGTTTGCCAACGACGCGGATGGGCACAACTGGACCTATCTGCCCTACGGTCCCTTCGACAGGGAGCAGGATTTCGAGGATTGGACCCGCGCCACATGCATGGATGCCGATCCGATGTTCCACACGGTCTTAGACGAAGACGAAACGCCAATTGGCATGGCTTCATTTTTGCGGATCGAACCCGCGGCAGGTGTGATCGAGGTCGGCCACATTCACTTTTCACCCCTGCTGCAGCGCAGCCCAAAATCGACCGAGACCATGTATCTGATGATGCGCCGCGTCTTCGACGAGTTGGGCTATCGCCGCTATGAGTGGAAATGCGATGCCCTGAATGCTGCTTCCCGCCGTTCGGCTGAACGATTGGGTTTTACATTCGAAGGCATTTTTCGGCAGGCCACCCATTACAAAGGTCGGAACCGGGATACGGCCTGGTATTCGATCCTCGACAGTGAATGGCCGCGGATCAAGGCCGCGTTTGAGGCTTGGCTATCACCTGACAATTTTGACCAGACGGGCCAACAGCGACAACCGCTGCAGGCCCGCAGTCAAGGCAAAGGATCACTCGGCCATCCCGAATTCCATCGACACGTTGACCGAGACTGAAATCTCACCCCCCGCGACAGGCACACCGCCCCCTTCGGCCATGGCCATCGCACGCATCTGCGGTGCGGGGTTGATTCCTCCGACCCGCTCGCTGATCTGCTGAACCTGACCCAGAGTTACATCGGCCGCCTGTGCCAGTTGTTCCGCCTTTGCAGTTGCTTCGGCAACAGCTTTGGCTCGCGCCTGCGCCTGCAGCGGTGCGGGGTCCTGCACACCAAAACTGAGCCCACCGAAATCATTCGCACCGTCCTGAATGACCCCATCCATGATCGTGCCCAACTGTGTCAGGTCACGGACACGGACCTGCACATTGTTCGATGCCACAAAGCCGGAAATCTCGGGCCGTTCACCACTTTGATTGTTGCGCCCGGACCAAACCGGCGACAACGACAGATCGCGGGTTTGAACGTCGCGGGATTCGACGCCCATATCCTCAAGCCGTTTCAGAATCTGCGCCACCGCATCAGATGTCGCCTGCATCGCATTTGACGCCTGCGGGTCTTCGTTGGTGACACCCAATGTGATGGTTGCCATATCCGGTGCAGCCTGAACGGTGCCGGTTGCATCTACCAAGATGCGACGTTCTTCCGCATGGGCCATACCTGCGGCTGTCACGGCCAGCATTGCGGCCAGAAAAGCGATTTTCTTCAAGGTCTTCCCTCCAATATCTTCTGCACCAAGATGGGGCCGCCAGGGTTTATCAGACAAGGGGAAGCGCTGGCTTTTTCTTTCCCTCGGCGAGATCCTGCTTTAATGTCAGCCTGCGGACGAAAAGTCGTTTGCATCGATGCTGACAATTATGGTTCCTCGGGAATATGAAACCCGCCTTTGCGCTGTCTTTTTCTGCAACCGGAATATCTGTGCACCACCAATCCGATGAGGATTGGTTTTGCATTGGTAAGGTTGCATTGGACGCGTCGGACCTGAATGCGCAACTTCACGCCCTGCGGGAAAAAGCATTTGCTTTGGAAAACAACCTACGGTGCAAGGTCATAATCCCGACCGAGCAGGTGCGTTTTTTGTCGGTGGAAACTGACAATCGGCCCTTGGGAGAAGACGCAAAGGAAAAGCTGGCCGAGGCTACGCCATATACGGTCGAGGACTTAGTTTTGGACACCGCGACCGTCGGCCCCACCACCTATGTCGCCGCCGTGACGCAACAAACACTGGATGAGGCACGCGACTTTGCAACCGAACACGGTTTCATACCGGTTCATTTCACTACAGATACCGACGCCAGTTCTTTCCCTTCTGAACCATTGTTTGGGGCTTCAGAAACTGTACCCTTTGCGACCGAGGCCAAAGATGAGGTTCAATCGGACGCAGCAGAACCAAATGTACATCCCATCGCCGCAGAAGCAGCCCCGGATGTATTCCGATCTGCGCCGGCGGCCTCCGCCCCCACCAAAATACCCACTGAGGTATTTACAAAAAAGTACGTTGTACCAGCCACGGCAGCGCTGGGGATAGCGGCAGTGTTGGGCGCATGGGCGCTGATCGGATCAAACGAGACACAAACAGCCGAACCGGAAACGGCACAGGTAGAAGACGCCCTGCCCGCACCCACCCCTCAGGCCAGTGTCGAAACCGAGAACCCGACCACGCCCGGAGTGCCACCTGCCGAAACGGCTGAGCTTGATACGGACGCCACCCTTTCTGAACAGGACGCACCTGCCCAAAACGAGAATATTCAACCCGATCTTTCGCCCACGGACACAGCTATTCTCGAGGCCTTAAACATCGCCCCGACAATCGTGGAAGAGGTTGCCCGCGACCCTGTGATCCAAGCAACGTCAGCCCAACCCGGCCTTGAGATCATCGCGCCCGATCCCCTGTTACCCCCGGCTTTCCCCCCCCAGGATGAGCCGTATCTGGTTTCGGTCGACAACTCCAACCTGTCGACTGACGCCGTTGCCCTGCCTGCGGCACAAAGCTTTGACACAGATGAACCCTTTGAACAGGTTGCCCTGCCCAGCACCGCCGGCGCCCAGTTCGAGCTTGATGATCGCGGCCTGGTCACACCCAGCGCTGAGGGGACGCTGAACCCGGACGGTATTGTCGTCTATCTCGGGCGTCCTTCGAAGACACCACCCGAGCCACCTGTCCGGTTCGAAGAGGAACCCACACTTGAGGAAACTCCTGACAGGTTGGCCGGGCTGCGCCCAAAGCCCCGCCCCAGCGATCTGATCGAACAGTTCGAACGTCAGCAGCTGGGCGGACGAACACGTGAAGAACTGGCGGGACGGCGCCCCAAACTGCGCCCTGCCTCACTGCAACAACAGCCGCAGATTGACTATACGCCAACCGCACTGGCGGTGGTGCGCGTGCCGCGACCAAAATCCCGCCCGGCAGGTCTTGCACCACCTACCGGGACGCAAACCGCCAATCTGGGATCAACGGCGGCCATCGGTCAGGTCGAGGCCGGGTCATTCCAACCCAAAGCCGTTGCTCCCAAAATTCCGTCTGCCGCTTCGGTCGCGCGTCAGGCGACAATCGACAACGCGCTGAACCTGCGTAAACTGAACCTGATCGGGGTTTATGGAACACCCGCCAACCGCCGCGCTCTGGTTCGGCTGCCTAGCGGTCGTTATAAGAAGCTGAAGGTCGGTGACAGGGTGGACGGCGGCAAGGTGATCGCAATTGGTGACAGCGAATTGCGCTATCAGAAAAAAGGCAGGAACCTGACGCTGAAGATGCCGCGCAGCTAACGCGGACGCGAACGCCCGCATTTTGCTTTAACACACGAACTCAAGCCGCTGAAATTTCACCGCTTTCGATCTGTTCGCGTTCGATAGATTCGAATAGGGCCTGAAAGTTTCCCTCGCCAAACCCATCATCGCCCTTTCGCTGAATGAACTCGAAAAAGATCGGGCCGATCACGGTTTTCGAGAAGATTTGCAGCAAGATTCTGGTCTCGCCGCCATCCAGAACACCTTCGCCGTCAATCAGAATGCCGTGCTTCATCATACGGTCCAACGGCTCGTCGTGGTCGGCAACCCGTTCCTTGGACATCTCGTAATAGGATTTGTTCGGGCCAGGCATGAATTTCAAACCCTTCTCGGCAATCGCGTCGGTCGAGGCATAGATATCTTCACTACCAACTGCGATATGCTGGATCCCCTCACCTTTATACTTGTTGAGATAGGACACGATCTGCCCGGTTTCGCCCCGGTCTTCGTTGATCGGAATGCGAATGCGTCCACAAGGCGACGTCAGGGCGCGGCTGAAAAGGCCGGTAAATTTGCCCTGAATGTCAAAAAATCGGATTTCGCGGAAGTTGAACAGAGTTTCGTAGAATTCGAACCACTTATCCATATTCCCGCGATAAACATTATGCGTCAGATGATCGAGGTAATAGAAACCATCGCCACGCGGCTTGGACTGTGTGGTCCAGGTGAACTCTTGGTTATAAGGCGAAGTGTCGTGGTACTGATCGATGAAATAGATCAGCGAGCCACCGATCCCCTTAATCGCCGGAACATTCATGACCTTGTCCGCCGCATCATAGGGTTCTGCACCTTTGGCCACAGCGTGTTCATAAGCTTTTTGCGCATCCACAACGCGCCAGCCCATCGCCGAAGCACAGGGGCCATGTTCTGCAGCAAAGCGGGCCGCAAAACTTTCAGAGTCAGCGTTGAGGATATAGGTCACGTCACCCTGCTGCCACAGCTCGACCGTGGGCTTATCCTTGTGGTGACCAACTTTTTCATAACCCATTCTGGCAAACAGGTCGCGCAACTCCTGCGGTTCGGGGTGGGCGAACTCTACAAATTCAAACCCGTCCGTACCGACCGGATTTTCTTTGCTGATCACAGATTTCGGGGCGTTGTGGGGGAAAGGACCCATGGCGCGTCTCCTTAAAACAGGAATTTCTTTGCTGATTCCAAAATATGCCTTAACTGGCGCTGTTTCTGCGCATAGTTTTCGTGTAAACTAGGCAAGAGTGCGCAAATTCCGCATATTTGCGCGAAATTTTGGAGATTTTCCGCATATGTTGGATTCCACCGATATGCGCCTGTTATCCGCTTTGCAGGTGGATGCCCATCTGACTGCACATCAACTGGGTGAGATGCTGAACCTGTCGCCCAGTCAGGCCGGGCGGCGGCGGCAACGGCTGGAGGCCGAAGGATACATCACCGGATACGCGGCGCGACTGGACCCGCTGAAACTTGGGCTGCATGTTCAGGGATTCGTTCAAGTACATCTGGGCACCCACGGCCCCGAACAATCGCAAAGCTTTGCACGCATGGTGGACACGCGGCCTGAGATCACCAGCGCCTGGACGATGACAGGTGAGGCAGATTACCTGCTGCATGTCTATTGCGACGATCTAGCCGCGCTCAACCGCTTGCTTCACCAGGTGATCCTGCCGCATCCTGCCGTGGCGCGGGTTCAAAGCCAAATCGTGATGGACCAGCTCAAACGCGACGCCCCGTTGCCCACCTGACCCGACCGAAAGGACCGACATGGACGACTTCCTCTATCAGGCTTCGATCTATCTGGCAGCTGCCGTGATCGCAGTGCCGTTATCGGCGCGTCTGGGATTGGGGTCGGTGTTGGGATATCTGGCCGCCGGGATCGTCATCGGACCCATATTCGGGCTGGTTGGTGCGGAAACAGAAAGCCTGCAGCATGTGGCCGAGTTCGGCGTAGTTATGATGCTGTTCCTGATCGGACTGGAACTTGAACCGCGCGCGCTTTGGGACATGCGCGACAGGCTTTTGGGGCTAGGCGGCCTGCAGGTCGGTCTGTCAACTGCCGCCATTGCTGCTGTTGCTATTTATGCGAACCACCCATGGTCCGTGGCGTTGGCCGTTGGTCTGACCCTGTCGCTATCCTCGACGGCGATTGTACTACAGACCCTGTCCGAAAAAGGGTTGATGCAGACGAACGGAGGCCGCGCCACGTTTTCCGTGCTGCTGACGCAGGATATCGCAGTGATCCCCATTCTGGCCTTGCTGCCGCTGTTGGCGCTGCCAGCCATGCCACATATCGAAAGCGACGGATCGATTGACCGCGGCGCGAAGGACTTGCACGACACGGCGCATCACAGCTTATCTCTGGTCGAGGGCCTGCCCGGTTGGGCCGTCACGCTGGTCACCCTTGGTGCTATCGCGTTTGTGATCCTTGCCGGCGTCTACCTGACGCGCCCCCTGTTCCGTTTCATCCACGCCACCCGCCTGCGCGAGATGTATACTGCGCTGGCCCTGATGATCGTCGTTGGGATATCCTTCTTGATGACCCTTGTTGGTCTGTCCCCCGCCCTGGGCGCTTTCCTGGCAGGCGTTGTTCTGGCCAGCTCGGAATTTCGGCACGAAATGGAAAGCGACCTTGAGCCCTTTAAGGGTTTGTTCCTAGGCCTGTTCTTCATCACTGTTGGTGCCGGAATTGACGTCGCCTATTTCTTCAACGACCCGCTTGAGTTGATCGGATTGGCGCTGCTGGTCATTCTGACAAAGGGGGCCATCCTGTATTTGGTCGGGCGCGCCTTCAAGCTGCGCGGGCGCGATCACTGGCTGTTCACGCTGGGTCTGGCCCAGGCGGGTGAGTTCGGATTTGTCCTGCTGGCCTTTTCCACGCAGCAGAACGTAATCCCACCTGATTTGTCGCAGAAACTGCTGATGATTATCGCCCTGACCATGCTGATCACTCCGCTGTTGTTCATCATCTACGACCTTTTGTCCCGTCGGATCAGGGAGAATACCCCGCAGGTCGAACCTGACGAGATCGACGAGAAAGGCCCGGTGATCATCGCGGGCATTGGACGTTTTGGTCAGATCGTGAACCGGTTGGTGCGGGCCAGTGGGTTCAAGACCATCGTTCTGGATCATGATATCGAGACCATTCAACTTATGCGCCGCTTTGGCGTCAAAGGCTTCTTGGGCGATCCGACACGGCCCGAGTTGTTGCGTGCAGCGGGGCTTGATAAAGCCGCCGTTCTGGTTGCTGCAATGGACGACCGCAAGACTGTGACCCGTCTGGTCAGCTTTGCACGTCGCCAACGCCCGGATCTGCACATCATCGCGCGCGCGCATGACCGCACCCATGTGTATGAACTGTACCAGGCGGGCGCGAATGATATCGTGCGCGAGATGTTTGACAGCTCACTGCGCGCCGGTCGCTATGTGCTCGAGAATATCGGCCTCAGCGAATATGAGGCCGCACAAGCCGAGCAGACCTTTTATCACCACGACCGAGCCTCGATCCGGGATCTGGCCGAGCTTTGGATTCCCGGCATGCCGACGGCGGAAAACAAGAAATACATCGAGCGCGCCCAGCAATTCGAGAAAGACCTGGAAACCGAACTGCTGGAACTGGCTGAGAAACACGCTCAGAAATCGGCCTGATCCTTTTTGGTGGATCAAACCGTCCGGTTCAGCCGCCGGACACGCCGGCTTCAGCAAAGGTTGCCATACCTGAATGACAGGCAACCGCGCTTTTGAGGATATTGATCGCCAGCGCACCGCCCGACCCTTCGCCCAGGCGCAGCCCAAGGTTCAACAGTGGCTGTTTGCCCAGCTTCTCTAATACCGCACCGTGTGCGCCCTCGGCACTTTGATGGCCAGCTACGGCGTGATCCAAAGCCCCGGCAGACACATCGGCCAGACAGGCCGCCGCAGCCGAGCAGATGAAGCCATCCAAAATGACCGGAATACACAGAACACGGGCTGCTGCGATCGCTCCAGCCATGGCCGCAATCTCACGCCCGCCCAGACGGCGTAGGATCTCAAGCCCGTCACCCGATGCAGCGTGCAAGGCCACGCCCTCGGCCACCACGCGGGTTTTGTTCGCCAACCCGGCGTCGTCCACACCGGTGCCACGCCCTGTCCAGTCCGAGGCTTCTCCCCCGAACAGAGCGCACGCGATTGCAGCAGCCGGGGTTGTGTTGCCGATCCCCATCTCTCCGACGACTAGCAGGTCGGACTTGGGGTCAACAGCTGTCCAACCGGCGCGCAAGGCGGACAACAGGTCTTCCTCGGACATCGCCGGGCCTGCGGTGAAATCCGCCGTTGGCCGGTCCAATTCCAATGCATGCACATCCATGGTGGCCCCTGCGGCCTTGGCCAATTGGTTGATTGCCGCACCGCCATGTTCAAAGTTCATGACCATCTGCACGGTCACATCTGGTGGAAAAGCCGACACACCCTGCGCCGTCACCCCGTGATTTCCTGCAAACACGATAACCTGCGGTGCCAAGATTTGCGGGCGGGCATCGCCACGCCAACCGGCATACCAGATCGCCAATTCCTCAAGCCGCCCCAGCGCGCCGGGCGGTTTGGTGAGCTGTCCGTTCCGGTCAGCCGCGCCCTGCAATGCGGCATCATTCGAACCCGGCGCCTGACTCAGGGCGTCGCGGAGTGTTTTCAGGTCATTAAGTTCGGGCAGCATCCAAAGCCTCGTTGCATCAGAGTGGTCCTGTGTGTTTAACCGAAGCGTCCGATCCAACAAGACCCCGAAAGGCGCGGGAGTGCATAAAAACGACACCAAGCTGTTTTCCGTGTGGGATATACCACTAGCGCTGGTCTTGCTGACCCGCCTACCGCTGCCGCGGCTACCGGAAAACACCTTTGCACGGCAGGCCAGCGCCGCCTGGGCGTTTCCCGTGGTCGGTTTGACTATAGGGCTGCTGGCTTGCGCGGTTGGTTGGGCCACGATGGCTTTGAATTTACCCGCTATGGTCAGCGCGGTTTTCCTGGTTGCGGTTCTGATCATGACCACCGGTGCGATGCACGAAGATGGTTTGGCCGATACCGTAGACGGACTTTGGGGTGGGTTCACCCAGGAGCGCCGATTAGAAATCATGAAGGACAGCCATATTGGCGCCTATGGTGTTCTGGCTCTGATCTTCACGCAGTTGATACGCGTCGCTTTGATTGCAACCCTGTTAACGGCAAGCAACTATGCCGCAATCCTTGCGGCCTGCATCTTGTCCCGCGCGGTTATGCCGGTTCTGATGAATGCCCTGCCAAATGCGCGCAATAGTGGTCTGAGCCACTCGGTCGGAGGGCCGCGAGGTGTGACGGTTGCATCGGGTTTTGGATTGGCTTTGCTAGGCGCGGTACTTTTGATGGGCGCTGCGGCCATTCCACCAACTTTCGTCGCTGCGCTGGTTGTTGCGGTGCTCGCCGGGGTCGCAAAGGCCAAAATCGGTGGTCAGACCGGTGATATCCTAGGGGCTTCGCAGCAATTGGCAGAACTGACATTCATGACCGCGGTCGTAGCCGCGCTTTAGGCCGTACCACCGGTTTCGATACGCAGCGTTTCGCCGCAGTGCTTGCAATGTACCGCGTCAGGATCATGCCGATAAAGGCCACAGCTGGGGCACTTGTGGCGCACTTTCTGCGGCATGAAAACGGCCTGCGCCAGACGCACGAACAGCGCCACACCCACAACCATTATGAAAACTGAGAACAACTTGCCTGCCGGTGTCGCCAAGGTGATGTCGCCGAACCCTGTCGTCGTCAGCGTCGCCATGGTGAAATAAAGCGCATCAATATAGGCATGCGGGCTGCTATCAGGAATGAAGAACACCAGAACCGCCGTTGAGGTCGCGAATACGAATACAAGCAGATTGATCGCCGCGATGACGGCATCCTCATGCGTTCGGAAAAACTGACTGTCACGCCGCAAATCCCGCAGCAAGTGATAGGAATGGATCAGGCGCAACGCGCGCAATATTCGCACGAAGGCCAAGTTTCCGGGCAAGAACGGCTCAAGCAGCAGCGAGGCGATCACGACGATATCGGCCAGTGTGTAAATCTTGCACAGAAGTTTCCAGCGGTCTTTCGAAATCCATAACCGGGCCAAAAAATCCAGCAAGATGAGAAACCCGACGCACAGACTGGCAAGCGTGATCCCCGGCCCATGCGGCACATTCGCCGTGGACACGAAGAACACGATCGACGCGGCGTCAAACAGGATCAAGCCATAGCGGAACCAGACCGAAATCGGGTCATGCGCGATGTACAGAAACTTAACGGTTTGCTTTATCCTGGTCATGTATCCGCCTCTGACTACTGGAAAATTAGCGGCAAAAGCGGATTTCACCAAGACAAGACACAAAAAAGGCCGCCCCCTTTTCAGGAGCGGCCCCAATTTCAGAATTGCCAGATATCAGGCGGCAGCAGCGCGCGAGGTCAGCACCTCATCAACTTGCTTGGCGGCCGAAACCTCACCGGCGCCGGACACAGCGGCCACTTCGCGGGTCAGACGCTCTAGCGCGGCTTCGTACAGCTGACGCTCGGAATAGCTCTGCTCGCGCTGATCGTCTGTGCGGTGCAAGTCGCGCACCACTTCGGCAATCGAAATCAGATCGCCCGAGTTGATTTTTTGTTCATATTCCTGCGCCCGGCGCGACCACATGGCGCGTTTCACCTTGGCCTTGCCCTTGAGCGTCTTCATCGCCTGGCTGATGACATCGGGCGAACTGAGTGACCGCAAGCCGGACTCGGTGACTTTGTTGGTCGGCACCCGCAGGGTCATTTTGTCTTTTTCAAAGGAGATAACGAACAGCTCAAGCGAATATCCCGCGACTTCCTGCTCTTCGATCGAGATAATCTGACCCACGCCATGCGCAGGGTAGACAACATAGTCATTCGGGCGGAACTCAAGCTTTTTCGACTTAGACATACAGGTTCATCCTTGGTTATAGAGTAAGATGCGGACAACAAAACAGCCTAGCCGGTGCCATTTCGGCCCCGTCAGGTGGCTTGTTTGTCAAAAAATCAGAACTCCAAAGCACACATACTTACGGAGTACATCCCCATCTCATTCATCATTCAGCTTTCGATTATATCACAAAATTACGACATCTGAAAGGGCACGCCCAAAAATGGCCGTGAAACCTTATAAGTTTCAAAGCGTTGCAACTTGTTTCTACACCTGAACCGACAAGTTCAGAGAGCGAATCGCTTAGCCGCCTTCGCCGGGCGCTTCCGAGAAATACTTCTCCATTTTACCCTCTTCGCCGTCGCGCTCTTCGGCCTCGGGCAGCGGGTCTTTCTTGGTCACGATCACCGGCCATTGTTCCGAGTATTTCCGGTTGAATTCCACCCACTGGTCCATCCCCGGCTCAGTGTCAGGGCGAATGGCGTCAGCGGGGCACTCGGGCTCACACACGCCGCAGTCGATGCATTCATCGGGATGAATGACCAAAGTGTTCTCACCTTCGTAGAAACAATCCACCGGGCATACTTCGACGCAGTCGGTGTATTTGCAGCCAATGCAGTTTTCGGTGACAACATAGGTCATAGTGGGAATCCCGTTTGCGGTTTGGGCGTTTAGCTAATCCAGTATTATACTGTCTTCAAGGGCGGATCAGCCCCTAGTGGTACGAGAAAGATCAAGCGCGCGCCGATCTTTCTTGGTTGGACGACCTTTTCCTTCGAATCCGGGGTTTCCGGGCGGCGCGTCCTTCTTTTCGGTCATATCGAAGTACAGTGTTTGCGCTTCGGGTGCAGGGCCACGGCGTTCACCCAGCTTTTCCACTCGAACGACGCGGACAATTCGCCCCTGTGGAAAGGTCAGAACATCACCGGGTCCTACAGCTTGCGCCGGTTTCAGAACCCGGTTTCCGTTCAACCGAACATGGCCGCCGCTGACCTGTTTGGCGGCTAGGCTGCGGGTCTTGAAGAACCGCGCCTGCCAAAGCCATTTGTCGATCCGCAGCTTGGCCTCAGCCATCGGCGTTTAGTTACCGTCTTTCAAACCCATTAGCGCAGCTGCAAACGGGTTATCGGGGTCGATCGCCTTTTCTTTCTTGGGCGGTCGGGAGGAGAAGGTCTTGGCCCCTTGCGGCTTGCCACCCTTCTTGCCCTGCGGTTTACCGCGACCATCCTGCGGTTTACCGCGCGGCTTGCCTTTGCCCTGCCCCTGCCGCTGTTCACGACGCGGGCCACGGTTGGCCTGACGCTGACGACCCCAAGTGAACGTATAGAACACCTCGACCTCGGGTTCATCCGTTGCCGGAGCCTCGGCTGCCGCCTCGGTGCTGTCGGTGGCCTCGGCTGGCGCCTCGGCGGGGGTGACGACCTCTTCGGTTGCCGCTTCTGGTGCTGGGGTTTCTTCAACAGCGGGTTGCTCGGTCGCTTCTACCGCCGGTTGTTCGACTGGGGTTGGTTTGACCTTTTCACGCTCGCCGCGTTCAGCCTTATAGCCAAGCCCTTGCATAAGGTCAGCGAACTGTTCCAGCGTCATACCGGTGATCGACAGCATGTCGGGCTTGGCTTCAAACCCGCCACGGCTGTCTTCGGCGCGCAACATGTCGGCCAGACGTTCCAGCATATCGATCCGGATCGAGCGCTCGCCCGCATCGCGGTAGCCACACATAGTGTCGTACCCTTCGGGTGCATCCTTCGCGACCGGTACGGTGACAAGACCCGGAGGCGGTGCTTCGGGGAATTCCTGCAGCCCATTGGCCAGAGCCCACAAAACCAGACGCAGACGCGTCGGCGCAGGTTTCAGCAGCAGCGGCATGAAGATGGTGAACTGACCGAACCGGATGCCGTGCTTGCGTAGCGCGCCGCGGGCGTCCTGATCCAGATCCTTGACCTCTTGCGCGACGCCTGCACGCGGCAGCACGCCCAGTGCCTCTACCATGCGGAAGGCGAAGCCCTTGGCCACTCCGGACAGTTCCTCGTCCCGCGATAGGTTCAGCAACGGCTCGAACAACGCGGCCACTTTGCGGTCGATGAAATGCTGCAGACGGCGCTGCACTTTCTGCTCAACCTCTGGGCCTGCGGCCTCATCCACAAACACTTCGACCATCGGCTTGAGCGGTTCAGCCCCGGCAACCAGTTTGCCAACGGCATATTCGCCCCACATCAGGCCGCCCTGATCGGTAAAATCAATTTCGGTATCGGGCGCATTGTAGAAGCGATCGGCGCGCAGATGGAATTGCGGCGCGAGTGCTTGCAGGGAGGCCGTTTTCAAAGCTTTCGCCTCGGTTCCTTGCGCGCTTTTGTCCGGGATAAACCGGAACCCTTCCAGACGACCGACGAATTCGCCTTCGACGGTCACTTCACCCATGTCATTTACTTCGGCCAAAAGGGCCTCCTTCTGTTTGAGCCGGCGCAGCAACACTGACGTGCGCCGGTCCACAAATCTTTGAGTCAAACGATCATGCAATGCGTCTGACAGCCTGTCTTCTACAGTGCGTGTTTCGTCACGCCAATGTGATTCGTCATGCACCCAACCGTTTCGCTGCGCAACATATGTCCAGGTGCGAATATATGCCAACCTTTTAGACAAAGCATCGATATCTCCGTCGGTTCTGTCGATCCGGCGGATTTGCCGCGCCATGAAATCATCTGGGATCGAACCGCGTTCATGCAAGTGGCCATAGATCACTTCGAGCAGGCTGGCGTGTTCCGCGTGGCTGATGCCGCGAAAATCGGGGATTCGGCACACATCCCACAACAAACGGATCGATTGACCATCACTCGCGCGGGCGGCAACCTCGGTCACTTGCGAGAGCGATTTCAGCACATTCAGATCGTCTGCAGGCCGCGCCTTGACCAGGTGTTCGTCATTCGGGCTGACCTCAAGCGAGTCGATCAGTGCGTCAATCGAGCCAAATCGCAAAGCAGCATTCCGCCAGTTCAGCTTTTTCATCGGCGTAAAGCGGCTGTCCATGATCGCCTGCGCCACGCCGTCTTCCAGCGGTGGGGCCTCACCGGTCACGCCAAAAGTGCCGTCCGACATGCCGCGCCCGGCCCGACCTGCGATCTGCGCCAGTTCGTTCGGGGCTAGAGGGCGCATTCTGCGTCCGTCAAATTTGCTCAGGGACGAGAACGCCACATGGTTCACATCCAGATTCAACCCCATCCCGATGGCGTCGGTGGCGACCAGATAGTCGACCTCGCCATTCTGATACAAATCGACCTGCGCGTTCCGTGTGCGCGGGCTGAGGGCGCCCATGACCACGGCCGCACCACCCTTTTGGCGGCGAAAAAGCTCGGCAATCGCATAGACATTATCAACCGAGAACCCGACAATTGCGCTGCGCGATGGCATGCGGCTGATTTTTTTGGATCCAGCATAGACCAGCTGCGACATCCGCTCGCGCCGGACAAACTGTGCCTCAGGGACCAAAGCCGCGATGGAACCGCGCATGGTGTCCGAACCCAGAAACAGCGTCTCGTTCGTGCCGCGCGCGCGCAGCAGGCGGTCGGTGAAGACGTGACCGCGTTCGGGATCGGCACATAGCTGGATTTCATCGATGGCCACGAAATCTGCGCCCATGCCTTCCGGCATCGCCTCGACCGTGCAGACCCAATATTGGGCGCGGGGCGGCACGATCCGTTCCTCGCCCGTGACAAGTGCCACGACAGAGGGGCCGCGAATGGCGACGATCTTGTCATAAACCTCTCGCGCCAGCAGACGCAGCGGCAGACCGATTACTCCGGTCCGATAGCCCAGCATCCGCTCGATCGCGTAATGGGTTTTACCTGTGTTGGTCGGGCCAAGTACGGCCACGATTCGGGATGACCCGCTCACCTTTGCCCCCTGCCCCGGTTCTTTAGAGGGCCGAGCCCTCGACCTGAGGCTTCAGTCGATTCACCGCATTGGTTACTTCTTCATGATGAGGATGTATAGCCAGCGCGCGCTCATACGCATCCAGTGCCTTGTCGGGCTGTTCGATGATCTCAAAAATCAGGCCAAGCCCGAAAATAGCCTCGTAGTTATTCGGGTTCAGCGTCAGCGCATGTTCCAGATCAGCCGCGGCCATGCCAAAGCGATCCATCCCAAAAAACGCCGAAGCACGCAGGTGCCACCCTTCGGCAAAGCCGGGCGCATGGTCGGTCAGGGCCGTAAGGTGTTCAACCGCGGTCAACACATCCCCGTCATCCAGCGCCTCGCGCCCGCGTTCCAGCAACAAATCCGCCGAGGCCGAGCCTGATTGCGACCACAGAGCTTTGAGTTGACGGTCGATACCAATCGCCTGTTCCGGCGTGGATAGCGCCAATTGCTGTAGCAAGACGTCCTCGTCCCGCGAATCCGCCTGTTGTGCCACCGAACTGGTGGAAAACATGACCGTGACAAAAAGTGCCGTGACGGTACGTTTGAGATTGTTGATTGCAATGCCCATAACAATGTTCAGTGTAGCGTTGCGACCGGGGATGTCCATTCACGGCGCAGAAACAATATGAGGAACACCATGAGCGACATTCTTGAAAAAGCCGCAGCCGCGCTGAACGAAAAGCTGTCCGGCGGCGATTTCGACGCATCGGCCAAATTTGCCATCGCCGATCTGGGCGCTATCGTACTGGACGCGGACGGCGCACGTGTCAGCGATGACGACGCAGATGTCACCCTGAGCGCAGATGCGGATACGTTCGAACAAATCCTCAGCGGCGACCTGAACCCCACCGGTGCGTTCATGTCGGGCAAGCTGAGCGTGGATGGAGACATGGGTATTGCCATGAAACTCGCCTCGGTGCTGGCCTGATGAAGTTCTCGCCGGCCCCTTTCTTTGAAGACGTGGCCGGCGGACCTGCCGGTGGTTCGGCCCATTGGGTGACGACTGCGGACGATACGCGTATCCGTGTGGGTCACTGGTACCCCGAAGGTGCAACAAACGGCACGGTGATGATGTTCCCCGGCCGGACGGAATACATCGAAAAATACGGCAACACGGCGGTTGAATTTATCAACCGTGGGTTTGCCTTTCTGGCCGTTGACTGGCGCGGTCAGGGGTTGGCAGACCGTTTGCTGGACGATCCCCGGGTCGGCCATGTCGATCAGTTCACCGACTATCAACAAGACGTGCATGCCGCCTTGGAACTTGCCGTCCAACTTGATTTGCCCAAACCCTGGTACGTGATCGGCCATTCGATGGGCGGCGCAATTGGTCTGCGCGCGGTGTTGGAGCGAGACGTTTTTGCAGCCTGCGCCTTTACCGGCCCGATGTGGGGGATATTTTTCACTCCGATCATGAAACCGCTCAGCCGGTTGACGGCCTATTGGGGGCCACGAATTGGGCTGGGTGAGAAAACGCCTCCGACCACGTCGCTGGAAAGTTATGTCGCCTCACAACCCTTCGAAGGCAACATGCTGACGCGAGATGCAGCGATGTATCAAATGATGAAAGACCAGCTTGAGGCGCACCCGGAACTGGCCCTTGGCGCGCCTTCGACCATTTGGCTGCGCGAAGCACTGGACGAATGCGCCTGGCTGATGGAACAAAACGCTCCCGCGACGCCCGCCCTGACCTTCCTTGGCAGTCACGAGCAAATCGTTGACCGCAAAGCGATCCGGGCGCGGATGGCCAACTGGCCCAGCGGTAAACTTGTTGAAATTCCCGATGGTGAACATGAGGTGCTGATGGAGGCACCGGATGTGCGCGGCCCCGTCTTCGATCAACTGACGGCACATTTTTTGGCCGCCCATTCGGACACACCGACCTCGGCTGTTCTTTCCAGCTAAACAAAACCTCACGCAAAGGCGGCTTGTGATCCGGGCCGCCCGCGCCTAGATGTTTGCCAAAGCAGATATTCCGAGGTGATCCATGCGCGACCTTCCCTTTCCCGTCCGTGACGCAAACACAGCCGGTGGCGCCGGCGATCTTGGCAACCTGCCGGAATGGGATCTGACTGACCTCTACAGCTCGGAAGAAGCGCCGGAACTGGACCGCGATCTGGAATGGCTTGAGGGCGAATGCGCATCCTTCGCCGCCGACTACGAAGGCAAGCTGGCCGATTTGGATGCCGAAAGCCTGCTGAACTGCGTGCAGCGCAACGAAAAGATCAACGCCATCGCAGGCCGCATCATGTCCTTTGCCGGTCTGCGCTATTACCAACTGACCACAGATGCTGAGCGCGCCAAATTCCTGTCGGATATGCAGGAGAAAATCACCATTTACACAACGCCGCTGGTGTTCTTCACGCTTGAGATCAACCGCATCGACGATGACGCGCTGAAAACAAGTTTTGATGCAAACGCCGATCTGGCCCGTTACGAGCCCGTGTTCCGCCGCATTCGCGCGATGAAGCCCTATCAGCTGTCTGATGAGCTAGAAAAATTCCTGCACGATCTGGGCGTTGTAGGTGACGCTTGGGAACGTCTGTTCGACGAAACCATCGCCGGACTGACCTTCACCGTTGATGGTGAAGAACTGAACATCGAAGGCACCCTGAACCTGTTGACTGAACAGGACCGCTCCAAGCGTGAGGCGGCGGCACGCGAACTGGCGGCTGTGTTTCAGGACAACGTCAAAACCTTCGCCCGCGTACACAACACGCAGGCCAAGGAAAAGGAAATCGTCGACCGTTGGCGCAATATGCCCACGGCACAAACCGGTCGCCACCTTTCAAACGATGTCGAACCCGAGGTGGTCGAGGCCCTGCGCGAGGCTGTTGTGGCTGCATACCCCAAGCTCAGCCACCGCTACTACGAACTGAAGCGTAAGTGGCTTGGTCTGGACATCATGCAGGTCTGGGATCGCAATGCGCCGCTTCCGATGGAAGACACCCGCATCGTGGGCTGGGACGAAGCCGAGAAAACCGTGATGGACGCCTACAACGCGTTCGACCCGCGCATGGGCGAAATCGCAGCACCGTTCTTTTCGAAAGGCTGGATCGACGCGGCTGTAAAACCGGGCAAGGCACCGGGCGCATTTGCGCATCCAACCGTCACCGAGGTGCACCCCTATGTCATGCTCAACTATCTGGGCAAGCCGCGCGACGTGATGACCCTTGCGCATGAACTGGGCCATGGCGTGCATCAGGTTCTGGCCGCAGATCAGGGTGAGATGCTGTCATCCACCCCGTTGACCTTGGCCGAAACCGCCAGTGTATTCGGCGAGATGCTGACCTTCCGCAAAATGCTGGATCAGGCCGAAACGCCAGAGCAGCGCAAGGTGCTGCTGGCCGGTAAGGTCGAGGACATGATCAACACGGTTGTCCGTCAGATCGCCTTTTATGATTTTGAATGCAAACTGCACGCGGCACGGCGTGAAGGCGAACTAACCCCGGATGACATCAACGCCCTGTGGATGAGTGTTCAGGCCGAAAGCCTTGGCCCCGCATTCGAATTCATGGACGGGTACGAAACCTTCTGGGCCTATATCCCGCATTTCGTCCACTCACCCTTCTATGTCTACGCCTATGCGTTTGGGGATGGGTTGGTGAACGCGCTCTATTCCGTTTACGAAAGCGGATCCGAAGAGTTCGAAGACAAGTATTTCGAAATGCTGCGCGCCGGTGGGTCCAAACACCACAAAGAACTGCTTGCCCCGTTCGGGCTGGACGCCAGCGATCCGAAATTCTGGGACAAGGGCTTGTCGATGATTTCGGGCTTCATAGACGAATTGGAAGCGATGGAAAACTGATCACTTCTGGCTTTTGGTCGTCAGGAACACGGCGGCCACGATCAGCACCGCCCCAAGGGCTGCAATCGGTGTAATTGCGGCCCCGAGAAACAGCGCCGAGTTGATGAACGTGAACACGACCGAGGCGGCGAACATCAAGGTCGCTGTCAGCGTCGACACCCGCGCGGCGGCCTCGTACCACAAGTAATAGGCCAGCGCGGTTGGAAGCACCCCCAGCAGGAGCAGGAAGACCACGTCATTGGCCGTCGGAACTTGCAACGAAAACACCGCCAGCGGCAGCAACAAAACGCCAGAGCATAGGAATATCCCGAACAGAAAATTCAGACGCTCTGCGGTTGATTCCGAATTGCGCATCGCGCGGCTGCTTGAGATCAGAAATACCGCCCAGCTGAGGCCCGCACCGATTTCAAGCAGATCGCCGAACAAGGGGTCTCCGCCCCCTTGGAAATCCTGATAAACTGTTAGAAAAACGCCCAGAATTGCCAACGCTGTGGCCAGAACATCGGTGCGTGTGACGGGGGTGTCGGCAAAGAAGTACAAAAACACCAACACGAAGAATGGCGCCGTATTTTCAAGCACCATCGCATTGGCCGCACCGGTATATTCCAAGCCGATATGGAACAGGATGTAGTTGACGACCGTCGACAGAACCGCCAGCTGAAAGTTCCAGTCGCTCAGACGGATCGACACGGCAACCCGCATCACGCGCAGCATGCAAAAGATAGCCAATGCGGCAATGAACAGGCGCGTCACCGCAATTTGCAGCCCGGCCAGATCGCTGGTCAGATAGCGCACGATGACGCTGTGTGTACCCCAAAGGAAGGCGGCCAGAAATCCAAGCACCAGACCATTTTGAAAAAGCTTGGTGTCGGGCATCCCTCGGATCCGCTTACTTCAACTGACTGTCTTTAGAGCCACGCCGATTGATCCCAGAACGCGCTTTGAAAGCCCCATCCCGTTCCTGCTGGCAATCCAGACACAATTTGACGCCCGGCAAGGCCAAACGCCGTTTCTCGGGGATCGGTTCCTCGCATTCGGCGCAATGGGTCAGGCTTTCGCCCACTGGCTGCTTTTGCGCCTGCATCCGGGCAAGCTCGTCCGAAATGGATGCTTCGATCTGTTCACTCACTGCGCCGTCACGCGCCCAACCGCCTGCCATGGCGTCCTCCTGATCAGGTGCACGCCAGATTAGCCGAGCCGGGCGCGACGTGGCAAGTCAGAGGGAAACCGCCCCTTCCAGCACGCGATCGATCATCTCCTGCGTCCCGCGTGAGAATTCAAGCGGACATGGGTATTTGACACCTTCGCGCACGGATCGGCAAAACGCCTCAACCTGCAACTTGTAATGGTCATCCCCGGGAAAGCGCGTGACCTGAAGTTCCAGCCCGGGACGGTGCAATTCCACGCGCGCCTCACCAAAGACGCGTGCGTTGAACGGAGCAGTCAGGCGAATAACCCCACCTTCGCCGTGAAACACCATCTCTTGATGCGGATGCATGCGGATCGAGACATAGGCGGAATAGGTAAAATCCGGAAATTGTGCGCGAATTTCCGTGAAAGTGTCGATCCCTTCCTGCCATCGGATGGCAGACTCCACCCGCACCGGTTCCTGCCCTGTCGCAAACCGCGCGCCGCCGATCACATAAACACCTATGTCGCGCAGCCCGCCACCGCCGGTCTCGGCACGATTGCGGATGTTTCCGGTATCCGCGCGATTGTCGAAACTGAAGGCACCGGTCACATGCACCAATTTGCCGATGGCCCCATCGGAAATCAACTTTCGCACCAATTGCCACTGCGGATGATGGACGATCATGAAAGCCTCGGCCGCCAGCAGCCCGGTCATATCCCGTTTTTGGATCAGAGTGTCGAACTCGGCCCCGGTCATGGCCATCGGCTTTTCGCACAGGACATGCTTGCCCGCATCCAATGCTTTGAGACTCCATTCCACATGCAGGTGGTTGGGCAAGGGAATATAAACAGCCTCAATCTGAGGGTCCGCAAGCAACGTGTCATAACTGTCATAAACCACCAAGTCAGAACAAAAGGCCCGAAACGGTTCAGCCTTGGCAGCGTCTGACGTAGCCAGCCCGGCCAGACGCGCGCCGTGGGCCGCATGAATCGCCGGTGCCATGAATTGCCGCGCGAACTTGGCAGCACCCAGAACGCCCCATTGAACTGGTATATGCATAATTTCCTCCGACATGCGTAATCAGGGGCGGTCCAATCGTTATCGCTAACAGCCCCATTTCCTGACCTTCTAGCAACCATCCGACGTTAAGTCAGGCTTTTATCTGCATGGAACCTTCGTAGTCTGCCCCCAATGGTTGAAAGGGAGTGAGAATGAAACGGGTCTTCAAGTGGATTGGCGGTCTGCTGTTGCTTGCAGTTGTGGTCGGTGCCGTCGTGTTTTTCGGATTTCTTCCGTCTTACATTGAAGCTGATCGGAACAACGTGATCGCCCATGCCCCCTATGCGGTGTCCGACGATGCCG
This sequence comes from Ruegeria sp. BA12, assembly GCF_056539625.1. Taxonomy (NCBI): domain Bacteria; kingdom Pseudomonadati; phylum Pseudomonadota; class Alphaproteobacteria; order Rhodobacterales; family Roseobacteraceae; genus Ruegeria; species Ruegeria sp. BA12. The sequence continues at coordinate 606,032 of NZ_JBQFVF010000001.1, read as the reverse complement.
CCGCATTGCACGAAACCCTGATCGTCGGCGACTTACACGCGGACCCCCTGTTGTGGAGCCGTGATCTGACCGAACGCGGTACACGTGGGCAGGTAGATATCCCACGACTGATCGAGGGGAACGTCGCGCTACAGGTCTTTACTGCCGTCACCAAATCCCCTGCCGGTCAGAACTATGACGCGAACTCGGCTGAGTCTTTTGATAACATTACCCTTTTGGCCATCGGACAGTTGTGGCCATTGCGCACGTGGGACAGCCTGAAGGAACGCGCCGTCTATCAGGCGGAAAAGCTACATCAGTTCGAAGCGGCCTCGGACGGGCAGCTGAAAGTCGTCAAGACAAGGGCTGACCTGGACGCCGTGCTGGCTGCCCGTGCGGCAGGCCAACCCGTTGTCGGAGGCATCCTGGGCATTGAAGGCGCGCATGCGCTAGAGGGCGATCTGAACAATCTGGACGCTCTGTTCGACGCCGGCCACCGAGTGTTTGGACTGCACCACTTTTTTGACAACGAACTGGGCGGATCATTGCATGGGGTGGGCAACGCTGGCCTGACAGAGTTCGGCCGTCAGCTTGTGGCAGACCTGACGCTACGGCCCGTAGTGATCGATTTGGCCCATTCCAGCCCTCAGGTCGCGCGTGACGTGATCGATATGACTGATGTTCCCCTGATCGTCAGCCACAGCGGCTTGCACGGATTCTGCCCGGTCAAACGCAATTATCCCGACGATCTGATGCAACAGATTGCCGCCACCGGCGGTGTAATCGGCATGGGCTATTGGGCGGACGTAACCTGCGAGGACATCACCCCGACCGGCATCGCCAAGATGATAAAGGCAGCCATCCAGACCGTTGGCGAAGACCATGTCTCGTTGGGGTCAGACTATGATGGCTCAGTAGAAACCGCATTTGACACATCGGAATTGGCGGCCCTGACCTCGGCATTGTTGGATCAGGGATTGACCGAAGCTCAGGTTCGGAAAGTGATGGGTGAGAATATGGTGAGAGTTTTCCAGCAACAATTGAACTAGTTGCACCTTGTGATTCAAATTGTTGAAATTTAAATGAGATTCGGCGCCGCCAAACCGGATCTTATCCAGGTTCTCAATTGATAAATCCGAATTTCGTGATCCGTTTTCCAACTCACTCCGTAACAACTTTACCGCCGGGGAGAGATACCTGACCTATCAGTATTACTCCCGACCAAAGGCGCGCAACCGGGTGGGAGATAAACCGATATGCCAGCTAATACAGAACTACCTTCGATTACCGGAAAAGTCCTGGAACTAAGCGGGGACCCGGGAACCTTCGACCATAACGCTCATGATTTCGACATCCTTCGCGAGGCTGTTCTTGCAGCAGGTCTGGACGGAGCGTTGGCCGACCCCAACGCCGATCTGACCGTTTTTGCGCCGAAAGATGCGGCATTCATCGGATTGGCTCAGGCTTTGGGCTTTGAAGGCTCGGACGAAGCCGGAGCGCTGAATTACATCGTGAAAGCCCTGACCCTCTTAGGCGGTGGCGATCCGATACCTCTGCTGACCGAAATCCTAACCTATCACGTCGTCGATGAGTCATTCACGAAACAAGAGGTCGTCAGTTTGGGTGACGGTGCGGCCATCGAAACGCTGCAGGGTGGTGAAGTGGAACTGAACCTTTCCAGCATGCCACCCAGCTTGGGCGATGCGGACCCGGGAATCGACGATCCAGGTCTTGTCGGTTTCGACGTTCCCGCCTCGAACGGGATCATCCACGTTTTGGATGGGGTACTACTGCCAGTTTCCGTGACCGGTATCCTGGGCCAGAAGAATACAGATTTCATTCTGGGAGATGACTCGGACGAATTCCACTTCACCGGTCGTGGCAAGGATTTTGTGCATGGTGGTGGCGGAAATGACGTCATCGGCGCCGGTCGCGGTAAGGATATTGTTCTAGGTGGTGATGGCAATGACACCATTTTCGGCGGTCGTGGCATGGACATTCTGCGCGGCGATGATGGGAACGACAAAATCTTTGGCGGTCGCGGCAAAGACCTGATCGATGGCGGCGCTGACGATGACTTTTTGGTCGGCGGCCGTGGGCGTGACACCTTTTTCTTCGAAGAAGGCGACGGAGAAGATACCATCCTCGACTTCGAGATCGGCAAGGACAAGATCGACCTCAGCGGCTACGACGGTATCGACAGCTTCGAGGATATCGAAGACCACATCGAAAGCGGGTTCTTCCGCACCACAATCGAGTTGGGAGATGGCGACAGCATCGATCTACTTGGTGTTGGAAACGGTCAACTGTCGGAAAGCGATTTTATCTTTGCTTAAACAAAAAAGCCCGCCATCTACGGCGGGCTTTCTTTGCTTGGGTCCGTCTCAGACGTTGCCCAGCATCCCTTTTTCACGCGCCAATTCGCGCATTTTCTTTTGGAGCTTCTCAAACGCACGAACCTCGATCTGACGAATACGCTCGCGGCTGACATTGTACTGCGTACTCAGGTCCTCCAGCGTGACGGGCTGATCCATCAAGCGGCGCTGAGTCAGGATGTCCTTTTCCCGATCATTCAGGACTTCCAGAGCAGCCGCCAGAAGCTCGCGCCGGGCGTCCAGCTCGTCGCGGGCTTCGTAATCGCCAGCCTGATCGGCATCCTCATCCTCAAGCCAATCCTGCCACTGCATGGTGCCTTCGCCTTCGGACCCAACAGTCGCGTTCAACGAAGCGTCACCACCGGACATACGGCGGTTCATGCTGATGACTTCTTCTTCGGTCACGCCCAGATCATTTGCGATCTGCTTGACGTTCTCGGGACGCAGGTCGCCTTCTTCCAGCGCACCAATGCGTGCCTTGGCTTTGCGCAGGTTGAAGAACAGCTTTTTCTGCGCGCTGGTCGTGCCCAGTTTCACCATGGACCACGACCGCAGGACGTACTCTTGGATCGAGGCGCGAATCCACCACATGGCATAAGTCGCCAACCGGAAACCTTTTTCCGGATCGAACTTTTTGACAGCCTGCATCAGGCCCACGTTGGCCTCGGAAATCACCTCGGCCTGCGGCAAACCATAACCGCGATAGCCCATGGCAATCTTGGCCGCCAAGCGCAGATGCGATGTGACCATTTTATGAGCCGCTTCAGTATCTTGCTCTTCGACCCAACGCTTCGCCAGCATGTACTCTTCTTCCGGCTCCAGCAGCGGAAACTTGCGAATTTCCTGCATATAGCGGTTCAGGCCGCCTTCTGGCGTCGGCGCGGGGAGATTTGCGTAATTTGCCATGATTCATGTCCCTCCGACAAATGTTTAATTCGTTAACATGGGATATGGGAGGTCGTCCCAATCCGTTCAAGAGGTACCGTTAACAGTTTGGAATTAACGATAGATAAAGGAAACCAAAGAAAGTCTTAATCACGTAACTTTGCGCATTATGTCAGCGGTGCGCGAAGCTGTTCAATCAGTTTCTGCATATCTTCGGGCAATTCGGCCTCAAACCGCAGGTTTTCACCAGTTACCGGGTGTTCAAAACCCAACACAGCGGCGTGGAGTGCCTGCCGCGGAAAGGCTCTCACGGCCTCGGCTGTGGTCGCGCTGAACGCCTTGGCGGCCAGTTTTCGCTTGCCGCCGTAAACCGGATCGCCCACCAAACCGTGCCCGGCATGGGCCATGTGCACGCGGATCTGGTGCGTGCGCCCGGTCTCCAACCAGCATTCGATCAAAGCCAACCCTGCTGGTGATCCAAAAACCTCAACCAGACGTGCCCGCGTCACCGCATGACGCCCGCCATGAAACAGCACCGCCTGCCTTTGCCGGTCGGTCTTGTGCCGTGCCAGTTGCGTGGTCAGGCGCATGATGTTTCCGGGCTCGAAGCTGACGCCTTTGACACCGCGCAAACGAGGGTCATTCGCATCCGGCACGCCGTAGCAAATCGCGCGATAGTAGCGCTCGACCGTGTGCGCCTCGAACTGTGCAGCCAGACCGTGATGGGCCGCATCGGATTTCGCCACCACCAGCAGGCCGCTGGTTTCCTTGTCGATGCGATGTACGATTCCGGGACGCTTGAACCCGCCTACCCCGGACAGGTCGTCACCGCAGTGATGCAGCAACGCATTGACCAATGTACCGCTCGGAGACCCCGGCGCAGGATGCACAACCATGCCCGCCGGTTTGTTGATAACGATCAGGTCTGCGTCCTCAAAGACAATCTCCAACGGGATATCTTCGGGACCAATATGGCTGTCCTCTGCCTCATTCACGGTAATCGCCACGGATGCGCCCTCGGCCACTTTGGCTTTTGGGTCGCGCGCCTCGATGCCGTCGATCAGAACAGCGCCCTGATCAATCAGCCGGGCCAACCGCGTGCGCGAGAGGTTTTCATCGGCTGGCACATCCCGCGAAAGCGCCTTATCAAGACGAGGCGGCGGATCGGCCGCAATCTGAAATTCAATCTGGCGGGTGCCCATGACTGTCCCTTCCGAACCCCAAGAACCGCAGGAAACACCGCAGCTTCGCCTGCTGCGGAGAATGGTCATGTTGTTGACCGCGGTGATGATTGGCGGGGTTCTAGTGACATTCGCGCTGATTGTCATCCGACTATCGGACAGAACCCCCACCCTGCCCGATCAGATCGAGCTTCCAGACGGCGCCAAAGCACAGGCAGTGACAATCGGCAGCAACTGGTATGCGGTGGTGACCGATGACAACCGTATTTTGATCTTTGACAAAACAACCGGTCGCCAGCGTCAGGAAATCACCATCGAACGGTAGGGTTCAATCCTCTAGCGCCATGCGAAAGACGATCTCGGACGCGCGGCGCAGGGCGTCATATTCCTCGGGCGTGTCGCGTCGGAATTTCTGGTCTTCTTCGTTTAGTTCAACCGGCTCAAACAGCCTTGGCCGGTCGGGAAAGAACTCTTGCTGGAATGTGACGTCTTGCTTGGTCAAATACTCATCCAGCCAGGCCCGCTCGTCCGGCTCCAGCACATCATAGCGCCGGATCATGACCGGATCACTGACCACGCGCCGACGCAGCTGGCGACTTTCCTTGCGCCCCATGGAACGTGAGACAATGCCAAAAGCTTCGCTGGCCACACGCGACTGAGATTGGTTAGCGGGCCGTTTAGCCGCCGTACCGTCCGGCAAAGGCACGCCTATGCGCGACATGAAATCATCCACGATATGGCCTTGGACCATCTGCGCGCGATCATACATCATCGGGACAATCGTAACGCCCGGAAAAGCCTGCCGGATTTGGTCCAGTTTCGCTGAAAAGGTGAAGGTCCCAGGGTCATTCTTGATTTTCGCCAGCCTGTCCCGGACATATTCCGACGCGCTGGTGCCCATACGGCCATTCTTAGCGCGCTGCTTGTAGTCGGCTTCAAAGAAATCCGAGTAGCGGCGGCAATAGTAAGTGATCCTTAAGTCGCGAGAGGGGATTTCCGCGAAAACCTGTGCCAACTTGTTCAAGTCACAGGAATAGAACATCTCTGAAGACACTAGGCAGGTCTGATCGCTGTGCGCCTCATACTCGGTTGCCATCAACGCGCGGAACGGGTCCATCGACTCATTGGTCTGATTGATGCGAAAGGCGATGATGTTGTGGCTGATCGCCAGACGTCCGCTCCCTTCCAACCGACGACGGCCCGCCTCAAGATAATGCAAGCCGACATCAGCCAGTGGGGCCTTGTTCTGACGCACATATGCCTGCAACGCAGTCGTGCCGGTCTTGGGCATACCTATATGCAGCCAAAGCATCACAGGCCTCCTGTTTCAAAGAGAATTCCGCTCATTCCCCGTGACTGGCGGCAAAGTCGGCCGTCATCTGCTGCATAAGGTCCTGCATCTCGGGCAGTGCGCGGAGGTCGGAAATCTTCTGCCTGTGCAGATCGCAGGACAAATGATGCAGCCGGGCCGTTTCAGGATCTGACAGCAACTCGTAATAATGTTCGCGCTTGCGATCCAGGATGACATCGATCGAGCCATCTTCCTCGGCGTTTTGGTTCATCATGTTCCAATAGTCCATGCCAAGGCTTTCCCCCAGATGGTGGGCCCGCCCGCGCATTTTCTTGACCAGGTAGCTTTCACAGGACTTCAGCGCATAGTGATTTATCTGAACCAGATCATACCCAATGGAATCCCGTGCCGAGCGCCAACTGGCACTAAAATACCGGTCCGGCATCAATTGCCCCGATCCGTTGTACCAGTGACAATCTTCCATTGTCTCAACTGTCGGGCGTTTGGGTCGATGAACCCCCAGCGCACTCCAAAGTTCGCGCTGAAACATCGTTTTGAAACCCCAGGCTTGCGGTGGACGGTATTTCTGCTCTTGCGCCGCTCGTCGAAACTGGTCCGACAGGAATCGATCCTCATATCGAACGACACCAGCATTTCCGAACAGGCGCCATGTCATCGAAATCATCTTGGCGTCCGGGATGGCATCGGTCAGAGCGCGCAACGTGTTGTCACCGGTTTTGACGTTGATGTGTTCATCAGCGTCAATCACAACCACCCAGTCTTGCGGCCGCGCCACCTCCATCGCCAAGAATTTTTTGTAGGCGCGCTTTTGGGGGCTGGTCTGACGGCGCGAGTTGTTGTCGACATGAGTGAGGATGCCCCTTTCATCCAACCGGTTCAGCAAAGCATCCGTACCATCCGTGCAGTCGTTGGTCATCACCACTATTTGGTCGACGCCAATTGCCCGGTTATGGGCCACCCATTCCAGCACAAAGGGGCCTTCGTTTTTCATTGGGGTTACGCTGATAAATCGGGGGTCCTGATCGGTCATGACTGACTGCCTGTTCATTTATTGTTGCCCCGACACTCTCGGAGGTAGCATTTGGAAATTTTGGGTAAATTACGTTCTATTGCGCTCGCAACCAAGTGAAATCCAGCCATCTACCCGCCTGCCCGTTTCAATTGATTGGTAAAGCGTTTGTAGGTCGGGCACAGATCTCTGGCTTTTTGCAGATACGCCCGGGCTCTTTCCTTTTCACCGCGTTGCAACAGAATTCGGCCGGCCTCACCCTGAACGGAAGCGGTGTCGTGATCAATTTCAGCCGCCTGAATAATCTGGTTCCGCCCCTGCTCTTCCGCGCCGTTTCGCTCTAGAAACCGGCCCATCGCAAAAATCAGAAACGGGTTTCCTGGATCACAGGCCAAAGCCTCTGCCATCGTCAAACGAGCTGAGGCGCGATCACCTTCGGCTTCGTAAAGTTCAGCCAAACGCTTGTGGTAGAGAGGATTATCAGGAACGTTCGCGGTAATATTTCGCATTATATCAACCGCCTGCGCCGCATGGAGTTCTCCCAAATGCATATTCAACACCGTTGCGAAACTCTGCACTCGGGGATCACAGTCCGGGATATCAGTCATACGCACCAGCCCGTCATGCAACTGCTTTAAGCGGTGCTGGCTGTCAAACAACCTGCGCGCTTTTTGATCCAGCGCCAAATCCGACCAGTCCAATAGAAGGAAATCGAAATTGCACGGCAAACGCACCAGTACGTTGCGTTGCGCGACGTGGGAATTGAAGTTGAACCAGGGTCTGCGGATCACCTTTTGCAAAGACCAGTCCGTCGGTGGAAACAGCCGAAGGGCAATCTGATCCCGGTACACAACCCGCGACCCGAAAACCAGAACGTCCGGCCTAATCGGTTTGGCCCAAAAGGCTTGGCTGAAGGCCTGACCGGCCTGCCAGCGCTTTCGCATTTCTCCCAGTGCAGCGGACTTTAGCGCGCTTAGTACGGCGTAGTCTTCGGGCCAGACATTTTGATTCTCCAAAGCAAAATCGGCCATTTCCTTGGCCTCTGCCCATCTGCCCAGATAAAACAGGTTGAGCGCCTGCAGCAGTGGCAGAAATGCATTGTCCGCACCTGCATCCAATATCTTCGCGGCAAGCTCGAGGGACTCTTGCGTTCGGTCTTCTGCATTCAGTCGGTTCAAGTGGAAGAGAGCTTTGGCATAGATATGCGCAGCCTCGGATGCGCTCAGAAACTCATCAGACTGCTGATGGAGCCTGATCAATGCTGCTTCGTTGGCAGCCTCGATCTCAGCCTCGCTAAGCACATCGCGAAACACCACGCGTTGTTGCCCAGAGATTCTTGCAGCGGCCATCGAAAAGGCCGAAATAACAGGCGCAATCACCTGATCGGCCCGCGACATCGCATAAAGCTCGAGAAAGTCGCGCTGCGCGCGGGTCATGCCCGAGACATCCGCGATGTCCGACATTTGCAGCAGTTGCGGAAACCGCTTTTGAAACCGGGTGATCAATTCAGCCTGATCCGAAAACATGATGGCCGTTTGCCCGTCGGCTTTCTCCAGATGTGCCTCGTAAAGCTCTTCGAGTTCGATCTTGGCGGGCCAGGTTGTGTGTTTCCACGGCGAACCGTTCAGAATGTCGCCCCGCCGGATGTGATAAGCCGTCACCCCCTGTCCCGACAGCTTTTCATCCGCCCGGTCCATGATGGCGCGGATTTCGTCCTTAAAGCCGATCTGATGGATGAAATCCCGATACCGAGGGCGGATCGCTTCGATATCCTCCCAGGGAAAGGCCAGCACTTCGAACCCTTCCTCAACCACAACCGACCGGCCCGAATTGAGATGCGCGATCAGGCGGTCAGGGGTTTTGTCCCCCTGAAAGGTCCAGATTGGCAAAGCCTTGTCGCTGAGTTTTTCAAACGCCTTTGCACTGAGGAATTGTGCATCCATCCAATCCTGAGCAAACAGTTCCTGCGGATGATCCAGCTCGGGTGCATCCGATCCTTTCGGAAACCAATTGACCTTGTAAGTGGTGTCAAAATCCTCGGCCAGACGAATGCAGGTCAGCATCATCAGCAGGCGCGCGCCCATGCGGTCTTTGCGCTGGCCGATGAACACTCCTTTCGCAGGCGTCATTGGGACTTCTCTGCCTCAACCAATGCGGCGCGACGCAGTATGCGGAATTTATGGCGCGCCTGACCCACCAACTTTGGATGACGTTCGCCTGCCTGCGCCTCAATCGCGCGCATCACCATCGGCAACCGGCGCCGTGCGCGCATCATCTGATAGAAATCACCTGCCTCAAGCGATCCGTCCATAGCCTTCTGCATGACGGGCTTGAGGATACCCAGCTTGCGCAACATAGGGGCTGCAAAATGGTTCGAAAACCATGTCTTAAGCAGCATGACATTTTCACCCTTCAGCCGAGTGACCTGCTGCCGGTCAAGGTCGAAAAACGGGTCATAGAAGACATAGGCCTTACCCGCCTGCTTCACCGTCTGCGCGGCGTCACCATATGGCAGATCCCAATCCTGCACCCGCCCGAAACGATACCGCGTTTCCCACGGGACCAATCGTTCATCCAGTGACGTCTGAGGGTTAAATGCGATCACATTTGCGCCCGGGACCAATTCAGAAAAGGTCAGCGCCCCGAAGCCGCCCATCGAGGCCCCGGCAAAGACGACCTGGTCGAACTGATCGAAAAACCCTTCGGCTGCGCGGTTCTGGAAATACGTGATGATCTCTGGATCTCGATACCAGGCCTTGGTGCGCGCGAATATCCCCATATGCGACCAGCCCTCATCACGAAAGAACTTCCAACCCCAGGGTTCACGCGCAAAGGACAGGTCGTTCGCATTGGCGATATTGTCAAAACTGACAACCAGTTGCGAGGCAGAGCGTTGATGAAACAGCACCGAATGGCGTTCCAGCTTTTGCAGGAAACCGGCCCCATCTCCACCAGGATAGAGTTCGACAAACCACGGCGGTGCAGGGTCGGTCAGAATACGTTCATACCCCGTCTTGCGGTCGGGGTGATCGGGTTTCAACTGCTCTTTCGAAAGGTCGTCTGCCATGATCTTCAGATAAGATTATCCGCCAGCCAAACCCGAAAATCCACCCAGTCAGGCCGCATTTTTATCTCGGCGACCTTGGCACGGTGCCAGTCACAGGCATTTGCGTGCAGCGCGTCCAACGTTTCGTCCGCCTTCAGTTCTGCCAACAATGGCGCCGCGCGTCGTGCGATGGGCTGAATGGATTGGTCAGCTTCTTTGTTGGCATTCATGTCCTGCCAGTAGGATTGCCCCTGATCCACTTTGATATGGTTAGTCCTCCCCCGGTCTCGCTTGATCAGAAATCCGTCCAGCGATCGAACCGAGTAATGGTGCAGGCGCCCAAGTGAATGATCGAACCCACGCCAAGCGCGCCAGCCCACCTTTTCGGCCGGAAACAGCTTGCCCCCGGCGTCAGACCAGGCAATCTCACTTTCCTTGCCTTCTTCCATGCCCTTTGGGCGATGCGGGCCAAACCGGGTGAATTTGCCATTGTTGCGAAACAGGGTTTTAAGTCCAAACGCCCGGCCCGAATGGTATGGATACTCCTGATCTCCCATCGCGAAGGTTTCGGTTACGGGCCTGTCTTCAAAACTGATATTGCCGGAACTGCCAAACAGTTTCCAAGCGAATGAAATCGCATCCACCTGCTGCCCTGCACGGTTTTCGACCTCGGTGATCAACGCGTCAAAGCTGTTGTCGCCGTGGCGGATGTTCCAGAACTCATCCACATCCAGACATAACAGCCAATCCGCTTCCTTGACCTTGGGCTGACGCCGCGCCCGACGCAGCATCTGATGCTGTGGATTGCCCCCCTCTTTCACCTCGTTCGAGACATGGGTGGCCAACCCCAACTCCTGCAGTCGGCGGGCAATATCGTCGGTGCCATCGTCGCAATCGTTGGTGAAGATCACAAAGTGATCGACCCCCAATGTTTTATGAAACGCGACCCATTCCAGCATATAGGGGCCTTCGTTCTTCATAGTGGTGAATACGGTAATGGCCTGAGACATTAATACTTCCCGACTTGCGTTGACCTTCGTCATACACAACCCAGAAGGCGCGGGCGAGACAGGAATTGGAGTAATCAGCAATCCGGCACAAACTGGTGCAACTCTACCCCGATCCAAAGGGCTGATCGCCATGAATTAAGAAGAGAATGGTGCGGTCGAGATGCATTGAAGACTTGAACACGCATACTTCTGACCGTTTCTGTTTGCTTCAAAAAGTCGTCTAGATTACTGAAAAATATAAAAATGTGGCTTCATTTCGCTTCAGAGTGGTTCACTGTGTCTCACACTAAAAGGTGGACCATAGGGTGGACCAAATTCCAGCACTCAACAAGCTGTCATCATTGCAAGTGAAGAACACTCAAACCGGCTAGTGCTTGGATCGCGAGAACCTCTGGCTGCCAAAAACGACGGTGATGCTGGCAAGTAGTGCTTCGGGTTCATGTCCACAGGTTTCGCAGAGGGATGGGGTTGGGTGCTCTGTCAGCCATAGCTCTAAAGATTTACGCCAAGAAGTAGAGAAATGGCGACCCTTAGCCCGTAAAGGCAAAGACCCCATCAAAGAACAAGAACGGATACGCCGGGAAGCTGCTTAGACCGATCACGCTTTGACCGTGGTCGCGAAAGAAACCTTCAGGAAATTAGAGAGAGGCGAATACGCCAGATCTCGCATCAGATCAAATTTCGAGAAGAAGCTTACGGGTTCTTTCTCCGAGTTGTTGCCGCCGGGTAGGCACTGAGAACGGACAAAGTAGGCCAAAAGCACAAAGGTTGAACGTCTGATGAATGAGCGCGCGGATCGATTTAAACCAGCAAAATGAAAAACTCAGGGCGTTCTAATGTATTTTTTACACCAACAGCCTAGTCTCAATCACCATCCATATATGCAGTTTTTCAACCGATATTCGCCGCTCGACCTTCCGACATTTCAGCCATTTCGACGGCCTTGTCTATCAAGAACAACGCCTCCATCTTGGTTTTGGCTTTAAGCATAACTTCTTCGCTAACTTGGAAGCCAATTGGCCGACCTGAAGTGTTGTCACCGGAAATTTCTTTCAATGCCTCCGGAAGCGGAGCTCCCAACTGGTCCACGCTCAAATTAACTTGATTGTCGTAGATCACCAAGAACACGCCATTTCCCCAATAGGTCGCCACTTTACGCCCTTCCTGACTAGCTGACAGAACCGCTGTACCAGCTAAAGTCATGGCACTACGGAATTCACTGACCGTGCTCGTCTCATAGATTTGTTCGGCGCCTATACATTTCACCGCCACAAGCTTTGCAGCCATGGAGTGCATCGTTGAAAGCTGATTTACGTAGTTCTCAAATTCAGCTAACCCAATGAAACCGGGCAAATCTCCGAAACATTGCGGATCACTTAAGCGAACGTCCGGACTATTGCCAAAACACAACTCAAAATCCGCTTCAGCTTCCAGCACTTCGATTGCGGCTCTGCGTTCCGCTGCCATTCTATAGGCGTCAGACAACCTCTGCTTCAGATCAGAGAACTCAAAAGGCTTTGTAACGTAGTCCGTCGCCCCAACTCCGAATGCTTCGTCGATGTACTCTTTTTGCACCATGGCGGTCACCATGATAATAGGCGTGTAAGTGTAATCTGGTAATTTTCGCACTTCTTCGCAAAGAGTTATGCCGTTCATTTGCGGCATCTGCACATCCAGTAGCAAGCAGTCGAACGCTTCGTTAGGTCGTGACAGTATTTCAATGGCCTCTCGCCCACTTCTGGCGGTGACGACGTCTTTATAACCGAACGCGTCTAGAACTCTATCTAGCAACTCCAGGATGCTAGGATCGTCGTCTACAGCAAGAATACGCATAACTTTTCACCAACCTTTTACACCTCACCAAACGTTGGGCATTGCAGACTTCAGGCAACGGTTGGCTCGCGCATTATACACTCAGGGTTTTCTCATCCTCTCTTACGAAGACGGCAAAACGGTGACACAAGGTGGGCTTCCTTATGTCTGTGCATTTTTTTTAACTTGCGCAATTCTTCCCGTGCGAGAGCGCATACTGAAAAGCAAATCCCTCCAATTCTTGATGCCATTTTAACTTTGCTCCTATCAGCCGTCACGACTGCCTCGAAATACTATCGGATAGCGAAACCGCGCCTGATCCGGGCGAGAATTTGAAAGGAATACATAAGAGAAGCTGTATTTTTTCAAAATGTTGCCAGACATGGGGAAAAAAGTGGAACCTGCGGGAGAAAATAGAAGCCAAGAACTTTCTAAAGTTTTGGGTCAATTAGCGAAGGTAGCCAAAGGAAGGGAGGAGATTTAGACACACCTATCCATCTATTCGGGCAACTACCGCATAGGGTTGTGGACTTGCTGAGTTGAATCTTGCCATAAGTGTGTCAGAAATATGAGTAAAATATGGACCGACCACTCAGGTATAAGCAGACATACCCGGTCCCGGAGGAGCTTCCGGAACTGACACCTGCTAACGGCACTTCAGGCGCACCAAATACTTTGGCGCGACTAGAAATATTTGCTGCCAATAGCAGTCCGCCAATGCCACGTGGCAACATTGGCCATATTCGCGCGACTACACTTAATTTTCGCAATATTTCCGAGCATGGCACCCTTCTGACAAAATACCTTGAAACCAGAAAATCAATTTTCATTGACCAGTTAAAGTGGCAAGTTGGCGAAGCTGACGGGATGGAATTTGACCAATACGACACGCCAGCCTGTCGATGGGTTGTGTTGCATGAATTCGGTGAGGTCTTAGGAGGTGTGCGACTTCTGCCCACGACTGCAGAGTGCGGGGTATACAGTTATATGCTGCGCGACGCGCAAAGAGGTATCCTTAAAGGAATACCAACTGACGTTCTATTTATTGACGCCCCGGTAAAGCGCTCTGTTTGGGAAGCATCCCGTTTCTTCGTGGCAAAGGATGTTGCATCGTCGCGCAGGCTTTCGGTTCAACAGGAGTTGTTTCACCAGATGACTACTGTCGCGATGGAAGGTGGTGCGACCAGCATCCTGGGCATCGTCCCTTCAGTCTGGGCACGGTGGTCACGGCGACTGGGCATCAATGCCTCGCCTGTCGGCGCAAAGTTTTCCATCGATGGCACCATCAGTCAGTCGGTTTTATTCAACATCCACAAGTAAATGGAACACCTCATCCACTAGATTGTCTTATTTACTCTTGGACGCCCGACGCATATTTCATTGCAACTAAGGTTGATTTTAAGACTATTGGGAGAACTCGGCTGTATTGCATTTTCGTGGGGTTTCCAGAGACGATGCTTAGACTTCCAACCGTTGTTCAATTCCGTAGTTTTGCGATCGTAGACTGCCCTTTAGCGCCAACAGATTGCCGAAAAAATAACGTTAAGAGAAAGCGACGCTAGTTCACAACAATGACTGGCAATTCGTTATTGAGGCCGTTGGCGCCAAATAAAGGTCAAGAAAAAGCCCCTTTCTAAGAAGACTTTCTCCATTTTTGCCGCTGTTTCGGCCCACTCTCCTCATAAGTTTATCCCGTTATGAGGATATCAACGGTTCACCAGTTATGAGACATTCCACATTTGGCAGTGATCGGTTCCAAAGAAATTTAGAGCATCGAGCGCAAAGAAAGACCGCACTTACTGTACTGGCGGTTGATGATGATCCTGACATTTTGAAATTGCTCCAGTCAGCACTTCCTGAACTCGAAAACTGCAATGTGGCTGCTGCCAGTTCAGCTGATGAAGCGCTTGGGATGATAGAAGCAGCAGAATCCCCGTTCGACTGTCTGCTTGTTGACATTCAGATGCCTGGAACCTCAGGGATAGAATTGCTTTCGCAAATCCGAAACCTGCCGGAAAATCTGGAAACACCTGTCATAATGCTGACTGCACTGGATGACAGGCACAACATCGAGAAGGCATTTTTAGAAGGCGCGTTTGATTATGTAACTAAACCCTTCGACTTCTTTGAATTGCGCAGCCGTATGAACGCTGCTCACCTTCTGATGATGGAAAGAAGGAAAACCCAATCCTCATCGGCGTCGATAGAAAACCTTCGCAGTGAATTGGATTTCAACCAGAAATTCAATTTCAAGGATCCTTTGTCTATCGACGAGCAGGAACAATGCTTGGGGTATGTCGAATTCGATAACTATGTCGAGCAGCTTTCACGGAGGCGTCGATTTGACACCTGGGTCACCGCAATCAAATTTCGTGACGCCGAGTATCACTTTGATCTGAAGAATTTTGGTGATTTTCGGCGATCTGTTTCCGACATTGGATTCTGCATTGAAAGAACAACACAGGCTGCTGGAGGAATTTATTCCTATCGCGGGAGTGGCGCATTTCTCGTTGTTACACATGGGCGGGAACGCACCCAGAATATTCCGACCGAAGCTTTCCTAAACCAAGAACTAGGGACTGTTCTCAGCAACCGCTGCGCATCTGTCCATCTTAAAGTGGTGAAAGGTACACCGGTATCGCTTCGTTCTTTTACGAAGGTTGGAGCATTCGCCTCTTTGGACATGGCTATCAAAAAAGTGAATCATCGTGAGGCCAATCTCAGAAAGGGCCTGGTTACAACCTCTTCCACATTTTCAGAGCCCACACCGCATCGCAAAGAAATGGTCAACGATAGATTGTTTGATGTAGTCTTGCGTGAGCTGTACGGCGATAACACTTACCTCACTCGCCGGCAGTAAGCTAATTCTATCGCCAGGCCTGACGTCGATCAAAGGTCAGGCACTGGAGTTTAGATATCAACTTTATTCGCGAACCCGTTCGGCATTGAGGATGAGTGGGCCACTGGTACGCATGGTGAATGTCAAAACTGGTTCCGGTAATTCAGACTCTGTAATCGAAAAATTTATTCGACGGAGCACCGAAGCCATAAGTACCATGATTTCAGTTTCAGCGTACTGAGCACCAATGCAGATTCTGGGACCATCTCCAAATGGAATGTACTGACCTCGAGGTAGTGTAGATCCCAAGAACCGTTCCGGTCGATAGTGGTCAGGAGCATCCCAAAGTTTTTCGTTTCTGTGCAAAGAGTAAACTGGGAAGAACAGCGCGTCACCATTTGCAATCTTTACCCCTTTGATTTCAAGGTCGGCAGTTGCGTCTCTAGCAAAGAACGAGGCTGAAGGGTAAAGCCGCAGCGTCTCTTTTACATGGGCGCGCAGGAGTGGCATTGCCTCCAGGTCAGAAAACTCCATTGGACCTTTGGGGCGAACCGACCGAATTTCTTGTCTAACCTTAGCTTGCATATCTTGGTGCAACGCCAGCAGATAATACCCCCAGGCCAGAGCGTTGGCGGAAGTTTCATGACCAGCGACGACAAAGGTTAAAAGGTTGTCAACGGTTGTCGCTTCATCCTCGAAATCTGTTTTCAACGCCTCAATCATGAAATCGAGGAAATCCTGTGGCTCGCTGCGGCATTCGGAGCGACGCTGATCAATAACCTGTCTGGCAAGGTTCCGCATATTAGTCACCGGGGCCAGGCTGCGTAGCCAATTCTTGCGCGGCACCCACTTTGGCAAACCCATTAAATCGAAAAGAGACAAATCAGAAATGTACTCAAAATACTTGATCAGCCCCACGCGTATTTGCTCTGAACTGACTTTCTTGTTACCCGAAAAAATCACCCTGGAAATATTCGTCAACGTTGATGCAGGCGCAATTTGTGCAACATCTACGGGGCCTTCGTGTTCCGCCAATGAATCTGCAATCTCGACACCAGTCTCTGCAAAATGCCGAGCCAGAACCGGGAGGTTCCTGGCGGCGAATAGTGGAGAATACCTACGCCGCTGCTGACGCCATTTTTCCCCTTCAGAGAGTATCAACCCGTTGCCTACAGCCGATCCAATAATGTCTTTAGTGAACTTGGCTTTGGGAAACGAACGGCCCTGCCCGACAAGTAACTCGGTTATTATTTCAGGATCGCAGATATAGTGTATGTTTAAAGGCCCACGAACATAAGTTTCACGCAGAGTTTCGGCCGGGATGACTTCAAACATGTTTCGACCCGCGGACCTTGCAAACTGAAGCAGTGTCACCGGCTTTTTTGCAAGCCTAGCCGAAACAGGAGCGACAGCGCCCTGCCCCAACTTCGTAAATTGAACTGCAGTCAAACCCCAACCCTTTTAGATTTTCTCCTTCTTTATGGCACATTAAGATAAAAAAAATTGCACTTAGCAACGAGATCGTCAATTCTGGGCGCCCCACACTGCATTTGCGCAACAAAAATTTTTCAACCTCTCACATCAGAATCTTGCGTGAAACGCCAACAATCTCGGTGGCCTTCAAAGGATTAGCGCCAAACTGTGAACCCAATTCAGACCAACTAAGTCCTCATTATGCCGCTAATGGTACTGTCCAAGCGCGAAAAACGAAGACATCTAGATGACAGCCATCGACGCCAATCTGCCGGACCGGGATTCTGGTGAAACGGAAAACCGGCTTCTGCAAAACATAATAGATTATACTGCCATGAGCTTTGCGCTTCTGTGGCAGCGGCAGGCTATTTATCTGGCCACGACCATTTTGACTGCGTTCTTCTTCGATCCCGTAAACGCCATGCTGTTCTATGGGACAATCCTCATATGCGAAGCGCAAGATCTATTGCTGGCCAAACGCGTACCGCGCTTAAAGCCAGATCAGCACAAAGCAATTAGTATGATGGTTGCTTGGATTCTGTTGAACACGATCCTCAGCTCAACTGCAATCTGCCTGTATGCTGTTTCAGTTGCTTTCGCACAACCCGCCGGCGGTCACTTTACTCCAATGTTCTTCTTGTTTGCTGCGGCGTTGTTTGCTGCAATGAACAACCATCAGTTTCTGTGGGCAATGATTGTCCGTCTGACCATGTACGGCGTATCGTTCATGTTGATTGTCGTAAAAGATATCTGGACCGAACGCCCCGAACTTTCATCTGAACTCTGGCTGCACTTCTTCACCGTTATCTTTGTAATGTACTTTCTGATTGACTGTTCGATGGTGTTTCTGAAGCTCTACCGCAGGAACTTGGAACAACTCGAAAAGCTCAAAGCAGAGCACGAAAGAACAAAAGCGGCCTACATTGCGAAAACTCAGTTCATATCGACAGTTAGCCATGAACTGCGTACGCCTCTCACTTCGATCAAGGGATCACTTGACCTAATCAACACAGGCGCATTGGGTGAAGCTCCAGAATCAATGCAAAGCCTCATTCATTTAGCAGGTAAAAACTGCGAACGGCTCGCATCCCTAATCAATGATGTGCTGGACATTCAAAAAATGGAAGCGGGCGAGATGAACTACCGCGAAGGAACTGTTGATGTACATGCGCTGATTCAGGAAGCGATTGCATGTAACATGGGATACACCAGTGCTCACAACGTAGAAATTGTAGAAGACTTAAGGGGAAACAATGATCTGTACGTTAAAGGTGATCCCTCCCGCCTTCTTCAGGTGTTGGCCAACATTATCTCCAACGCAGCTAAATTCTCCCTTGATGGAGGCGAGATAACCGTCGGATGCGAGAAAGTCGGCGGGAATATTCGCCTCTTCGTCAAAGACCATGGCATCGGGATACCTGAGGGGTTCCATGACAAAGTATTCGATCGCTTTTCCCAGATAGACTCCTCCGATGAACGTCACGCAGGCGGTACCGGACTCGGGATGCACATTTCAAAGGAAATTGTTGAGCATTTTGGCGGTACAATAGACTACAGAAGCAAACTTGGTGAAGGCACAGAGTTCTTTGTTATGTTTCCCGCGATAAGCGGGCACGAGGTAGGTTCCGCCGGAGCCGAGCACACCTCACTAACCTGCGCCGCGCAACCGGAGCAACGATAACGAATTCCTGCCAAGCAATTTCGATGGCACATCACTTTGCATCTTTGAAGCAATCCCGTGATTCAGTAGCGGATTTTCAGTGGTGAAGTTATCCCTATGATCACAAGACCTCGTGGCACACTCGAGATCGTCAGTGGTAAAATGAGGGAGCCTGCATATTGCCAAAGCAACTCCAAAAAGAAAATGCTGTCCCGATCATACGATCGAAACAGCACACTCGTTACCAAATACACTTCCGAAGATGCAGTAGATTCACAACTTTCGGCAAATAGGCCTACTACTTGCAGGCCGCGATATTACTACGAACATCATAAGGGATGAGCTGTCCGAGCACCGAGAAATTCTCGTGTTTTGTTCGTTTTAGTTGTTCTAATTGATGTAAACCGGAAACAAAAAAGCCAATGACCGCCGGACTGTCAACATATTCAGCTGCTTCATCGATTGGGCGCACTCTATTTGAACTAATTCACTCAAGTTTTGACGCCCAACTCAGATTGTATGGTCGTCGCAGTTATTAGGCCCGTGTTGCACGTTTATCTCAATACTCGCGGCTGATCAGCCTTCACATGTGCGGCAGCTAAATACGTTGACGCCCTCATACAGCCTTTTAACCAGCAGTGGAGATTCATCCTCGATAAACAGTAGTTGGTGGAAGCCATTTATGTACTTGATCGGTTGTCGGCACTCTACTCGACGATCGGAGGCATCAGCGCACGCGTGCAGAAGCAGCGAAAGCGACTACGTTGCGCCGATGACCAAATCACAAGCCTTTAGGTGGACCAAGATCGTTCACGCCAACATGATAAATTGAAATTACACAACGAGATGAATTATTTGGTGCGGTCGAGAAGACTCGAACTTCCACGGGAGTTACCCCACAGCGACCTCAACGCTGCGCGTCTACCAATTCCGCCACGACCGCACTGCCAGTGACTTAGTAGTGGGGCGTATAGACGCAGATGATCAGGATGTGAAGAGACAAAAACACGCCAGTTTGAATTCCCCGTCTGTATTCATATCTGTATCGTCAACGTATCCTTCATCTTCCGCTCAGGAGTCTGAACATGACTGCCGCAGATCCCCGCCCCGTCCTTCAGATCGACATCATTTCAGACGTCGTCTGCCCCTGGTGTATCGTCGGATTTCAACAGCTTGATCTGGCTCTGAAGCAGGAAAATGTTCTGGCGCGCCTTAGATGGCATCCGTTCGAACTGAACCCGACCATGCCGCCAGAAGGCCAGAACCTGCGCGAGCATATCATGGAGAAATACGGCTCGACCGCGGAACAAAGCCAACTGAATCGGGATCGGCTGACGCAGTTGGGGGTCGAGCTGGGGTTTGCGTTCAATTTCAATGAAGACAGCCGAATGGTGAACACCTTTGCGGCCCACCAACTGTTGGACTGGGCCGAAGCTCAGGGCCGCCAGCATCCGCTTAAACTTGCCCTGTTCAAGGCGTATTTCACCGACCAGAAGGATGTGTCGAAGATTGATGTGTTGCTTGAAGCAGTTGCAGAGGCCGGTCTGCCCGTTGACGCGGCGCGATCTGCGCTGGAATCCGGTGCGCATGTCGCCGCAGTACGTAAGAAGCAAGAGTTCTGGACCAGCCGGGGTATTTCCGGTGTCCCGTCAATGGTGTTCGGCGGCAAATATCTGGTGACCGGGGCGCAGGGCACAGACACCTATGCCCAGATTCTGCAAAGGTGCCTGGCCGAGGCCGCCTGACCCCTTCCCCTTGCCGCACCTGCGCGATATGGAACCGCCATGGAATGGAAGATCACCGACGGGTTAACCGATTACACCGAAGCCGTCGCCTTTATGGAGGCGCGCGTCGCGGCCATCGCTGCGGGCGAGGCGGACGAGTGTGTCTGGCTGCTGGAACACCCGCCGCTCTATACGGCAGGCACCTCGGCCCGGTCCGAGGATCTGACGGATCCAGATCGCTTTCCGGTCTACGAAGCCAAGCGTGGTGGAGAGTATACTTATCACGGCCCCGGTCAGCGCGTGGCTTATGTCATGCTGGACCTGAACAAACGCGGTAAGGACGTGCGGGGCTTTGTCAAAAAGCTTGAGACTTGGGTGATCGCAGCCTTGGCCGAGTTCAACGTTAAAGGCGAAATTCGCGACGGCCGTGTCGGCGTGTGGGTGCAACGTGATGACAAGCCGCTTACGGTGACCGGCCAGCCAGCCGAAGACAAGATCGCAGCCATTGGATTGCGCCTGCGCAAATGGGTCAGCTTTCACGGTATCTCAATCAATGTTGAACCTGATCTTGAGCATTTTTCCGGCATCGTCCCCTGTGGAATCAGCGAGCATGGTGTGACGTCTCTGGTCGATCTAGGCTTGCCTGTAACGATGGCCGACGTGGACGCTGCCTTGCAAAAAACCTTTGCGGATAGTTTCGAAACGACCATCGCATAACCTGAATTCGAATCGCTAAACGCGGCAAGGCGAATTGACAATTCCCCCTAAGAATTCCCTTTGTTTCCGAACCCGTATGCAATCTGCCATTTAGCCCGTTAATTTTGAGTTTATTTGGCGGAAAGCTCACTCAGAACGATACAAATTGCGCGTTAACGGGTAGTCTAACTTTACCGTTCTAGAGTGAGTGGTGTGTTAAACCGGTGATCCCTGAAGACCTGGGTGTCGGAAAAAGTGTTTGTTTACGAGTCTGCCGTTCCGACCCCAAAATCGGAACGGCAATTCCTTTTCAGGACCCTTGCAAATTGTCATGTCCAAACCGGGGCAATGCTGCATGCGTTTTGTCCGCGCGCTCTAACTCCAATGTGACATGCCCGATTGCGAACCGCGACCTCAGGGTTTCTTTCACCAACAATCTTATGGTTTCCGCGTCTGTCCAGCTTTGGGCGTCGATCTCAAGATGCGCGGTCAGGGCTGGTTCCTGCTCCTGCATGCTCCAAAGGTGGATATGGTGGACACCGGCCACTCCTTCAGTGGCTTCGATCGCGGTGGCCACATCCTCGGGCGACAGATTGGGCGGCGCGCCCAGCATCAGCACCCGGATCGTTTCTCCGATCTCAGATTTCACGTGCCACAGGATGTAGACCGAGATCAGGATCGTCACCGCAGGGTCTACCCAGGTCCAGCCAAACAGTATGACGGCCGCACCTGCGACAATGACGGCAACCGATCCAAGGGCGTCAGCGACATTGTGGATAAAGGCCGCACGGATGTTCATGCTGTCCTTCGACATCGAATAGGTCAGCGCAGCGGTGATAAGGTCGACGACCAAAGCAAGCGCGGCGATCCAGACAACCATCCAGCCGTTGACAGGCTCGGGCTGGAAAAACCGCATGACACCTTCGTACAACAGATACACCGACAACACGATCAGTGTGGTGTAATTGACCAGCGCCGCGACCACCTCAGCGCGACCATAGCCAAAACTCATACGCGGATCGGCGGGTCGACGGGCAATCTTACGTGCGAAAAAAGCGATGATCAGGGCGATAGCGTCCGAAAAATTGTGCAACGCGTCTGCAATCAGTGCCAGAGACCCGGAAAGGATGCCGCCGATGACTTGCGCCAGGGTCAGCAGCATGTTCACCCCTATCGCCCCTGCGACGCGCATATCGCCTGCGTCCGGGTCGATATGGTGATGTTTATGTCCCTCGTGGCCGTGATGATGTGCCATGGTGCCGGTGTTCCTTGTTTTGGCGGGACAGTACATGTAATTCCTCTAGTCACTAGAGGTTCAAGAGAGGAAAGCCGAAAAATGTACTCGATCGGAGAGCTTTCCCGGCGAACCGGCGTCAAAGTGCCCACAATCCGGTTTTACGAAGACAAAGGGTTGCTGCCAAAGCCGGAAAGAACGGCTGGAAATCAGCGCCGGTATGACACTGCCGTATTAAATCGGTTGCAGTTCATTCGCCACGGGCGAGACCTTGGCCTGCCTTTGAGCGATATTGAGGCACTGTTATCCTTGGAAGGCGCGCATGGCGATGATTTGAACCGGGCACATGAAATCGCCGAACGTCAATTGGCGGATGTACGCGAGCGTATCGCCCAATTGGTCAGGCTTGAGGCGGAACTGACCCGTATCGCCTCGGCTTGTGACGGTGGGCACGACCATGTTTGCGCCGTGCTCCACACGTTCGGCGACCACAGCGCGTGCCTTGGGCCGCACGACGGCAAGGGGTGATCAAACCAGCGCTGCTTTGATCTTGTCCGCATGCTGGGCGATCAGGTCGAAGTCACCCATCTTGCCCGGAGGCCGCATGGCAACACCTTCCTGACGCGGCAGGATGTGGACATGCAGGTGAAACACCTCTTGTCCGCCTGCGGCCTCGTTAAATTGCTGAACGGTGACCCCGTCTGCGTCAAACGCCTTGACCACAGCGTTCGCCAGCTTCTGCACGGTTGCCGTCACGGCAGCCAGTTGCGCAGGTGATGCGTCCAGCAGGTTCCGGCAGGGTGTTTTGGGGATCACCAACAGATGCCCGTCGGACCGCGGCATGATATCCATAAAAGCCAGCGTTTCGTCATCCTCGTACACGCGGGTCGCGGGAATTTCCCCGCGCAGGATCTTGGCAAAGATGTTGTCGGGATCGTAAGCGGCCATATCTTGTCTCCGGTTTCGGGAATTGGGGATAGTACTGCGACCCACACAACCGGGGGTCAAGGCGGAACTCTGCCACGCCGCACGAATGGGCAGAAGCGGACCCTTGAAATTTTGACAGCCATCGCCAGATAGGGCCTGACTGAGACCAAGAATTCGCGGGATTTCCTCCCACCCGCGACAATTATTCTTGATCCAGATCAAACTCGGCCATTGAAGGTGCCCCCTTCGCCCTCTAAAACCAGCAGGAATCCCGCGCGCCAGAGAGGTCTGGCTGCGCGGTGCAGTTGCAACAGGAGGCACCTAAATGGCAGACGCAGCCATTCATGGTCACGAGCATGAAGATAATCGCGGATTCTTTACCCGCTGGTTCATGTCGACCAACCACAAGGACATCGGGATTCTGTACCTGATCGTCTCGGCACTAGCCGGTCTGATCTCGGTTCTGATGACCGTTTACATGCGGCTCGAGCTGATGCACCCCGGTGTGCAGTTCATGTGCCTGGAAGGCTTCATGGCCGACCCGTGTACCCCGAACGGACACCTGTGGAACGTGATGATCACCTACCATGGTGTTCTGATGATGTTCTTCGTTGTCATCCCGGCTCTTTTCGGCGGATTTGGCAACTATTTCATGCCGTTGCAGATCGGCGCGCCGGATATGGCGTTCCCGCGGATGAACAACCTGTCCTTCTGGCTGTACGTCGCCGGTACCTCGCTGGGCGTGGCTTCGTTGCTGAGCCCCGGTGGGAACGACCAGCTTGGTTCGGGTGTCGGATGGGTTCTATACCCGCCGCTGTCCACGACCGAGGGCGGCATGTCCATGGACCTTGCGATCTTCGCCGTACACGTATCGGGCGCCTCCTCGATCCTCGGCGCGATCAACATGATCACCACCTTCCTGAACATGCGTGCCCCTGGCATGACGCTGTTTAAGGTGCCGCTATTCAGTTGGTCGATCTTCGTCACTTCGTGGCTGATTCTTCTGTCGCTGCCGGTTCTGGCCGGCGCGATCACCATGTTGCTGATGGACCGCAACTTTGGCTTCACCTTCTTTGACCCGGCAGGTGGCGGTGACCCGATCCTGTATCAGCACATCCTGTGGTTCTTTGGCCACCCGGAAGTGTACATCGTGATCCTGCCCGGCTTCGGCATCATCAGCCACGTGATTGCGACCTTCGCACGCAAGCCGATCTTCGGTTACCTGCCAATGGTCTGGGCGATTATCGCAATTGGCGTTCTGGGCTTCGTCGTATGGGCGCACCACATGTACACCGTTGGCATGTCGCTGCGTCAGCAGGCGTACTTCATGTTGGCCACAATGGTCATCGCGGTGCCGACAGGCGTCAAGGTCTTCTCGTGGATTGCCACAATGTGGGGCGGTTCCATCGAGTTCAAGACGCCGATGCTGTTTGCCTTCGGCTTCCTGTTCCTGTTCACCGTTGGTGGTGTGACCGGCGTTGTACTGTCGCAGGCAGGTATCGACCGCGCCTATCATGACACCTACTATGTCGTTGCGCACTTCCACTATGTGATGTCGCTGGGTGCTGTTTTTGCAATCTTTGCCGGTGTCTACTTCTACTTCTCAAAGATGACTGGTCGTCAGTACTCAGAGTTCTGGGGCAAGGTTCACTTCTGGCTGTTCTTCATCGGCGCCAACCTGACCTTCTTCCCGCAGCACTTCCTGGGCCGTCAGGGCATGCCCCGCCGCTACATCGACTATCCTGAGGCTTTCGCCCAGTGGAACTTTGTATCGTCGATTGGTGCGTTTATTTCCTTCGCTTCGTTCCTGCTGTTCTTCGGCATCGTGATCTATGCCCTGCTGCGTGGCGCGAAAGAGACCCGTCCGAACCCTTGGAACGAATACGCGGACACGCTGGAATGGACCCTGCCCTCGCCGCCGCCTGAGCATACGTTCGAGCAGCTGCCAAAGCAGGAAGACTGGGACAAAGGCCACGCGCACTGATCCCGCAGTCCGATAAACCCATTAAAGCCCCGCCTTGAGCGGGGCTTTTTTTTGTGTCCGGTCTCTGCACCCTGTCCGGCACGTGCATAGACACATCCAGCACCATGGGAATAGTATTCAAAAACAGGAATTCAGGGCGCCCCGGCGGAAGACACGCAAACCATGATACTTCATGATGGCATTTCGATTAGAAAACTGCTCAAAGGTTCGGTCGGTTTTATCGGTATCGTTCTGGCCTGGATTTTACTGGTTCAGGTGATCGATGAACTGACGCCGATTGACCTGATTTCGAATCCCAGCCCACCAGTAGCGATGTTGGGTTTGGCAGTGGCGTTTTTTCTGGGCTTCAAGAACACTTCCACCTATGGCCGCTGGACCGAAGCCCGCGGGGTTTGGGGTGATATCGCCAATACAAGCCGGGACTGGGGCAATACGATCAGTACCTTGGTTCAACCAAATGGCTCAGTGATTGAAGAAGACCTGCGCGATGAACTGATCGAGCGGCACATCGCCTGGATAAACATGCTGGCCTATCAGCTGCGCCAACCTGCAATTACCGGTCGCAAACGCAGGCCATGGATGTTCGGCCACAAGCCCGTATCAGGCCACGAAGACCTGCATCAAAATCCCGAAAGCTGGCGGAGTAGTCAACTTGAGGCGGATTTGCCGCTGTTAGAGGACAAGACCAACCGCGCGGCCTGTCTTATCAACCTGCAGGCCCGTCGTTTGTCAGATATGGCGCAACAGGGAAAGATCGACCCCTTCTGGCACGTGGCGCTGATGGATCGCTTATCCCGGTTTACGACGGCGCAAGGCCAGTGCGAGCGGATCAAAAACACTCCATTCCCGCGTCAGGTTGCCGAGGTCGGCCGCCTGTTCAGCTGGATATTCATTTTCCTGTTGCCTCTGGCCTTCAACGACGAACGTTCCATCATGGTGGGCACCGATGCCTCGATGATAAGAACAGTGCTGTTCGACTGGATGACCTTTGCCCCTGTCGGCGCGCTGGTTTGCTGGATCTTCTTTGTGACCGAGCGCGTCAGTGCCTCGATGGAGGATCCGTTCGAAGGGGATGTCACCGACGTGCCAATCTCGGCGCTGTGCCGAACAATCGAGATTGATATGCGTCAGATGACCGGCTGCGGTGTTGCGCCCCAACCCGCGCAACCTGTCGAAAAAGCCCTGTTTTGAACAACGTGCCACCACGCTGGTGAACCGCGTGTTTCAGGCAAAATTCGAAAATCCGACCATTTTAGGGTATGATAGGTGAAGGAACTCTGAGATCGGAGTGATTACATGCCCGAAATTGATTTTTGGTATTCCATTGGCAGCACCTACAGCTTCCTGACGATCATGCGGCTGGATGATTGGTGCGACGAACATGACGTTGCCGTAACTTGGCGGCCCTTCAACGTACGCACGGTCATGGCGGATCAGAAGAATATTCCCTTTGCAGGTAAACCGGTGAAGTCCGCATATATGTGGCGCGATATCGAACGTCGGGCCGCAAAATATCACATCCACGCCAAGCTGCCTGTACCCTACCCGATCTCGGACCTGGCGCTTGCCAATCAGGTTGCCTTGCTGGGTATGGGCGATGGCTGGGGTAAGAATTTCACGTTGGCCCTGTATCGCATTTGGTTCGAAGAAAATATCGAAGCCGGCAGCGAAACCGCGATCTCAGAAGCGCTGCACAGATGCCAGCAGGACCCGCGCCTGGTACTGTCCCGCGCTCGCAGCCCTGATACCGTGGCCGCACTTGAAGCGGAAACCGAACGGGCCGCCAAGCTGGGTGTTTTCGGCGCCCCCAGCCTTGTCGTCCGCGGCGAGGTTTTCTGGGGAGATGACCGACTGGACGACGCGCTATCCTGGGTGCGTGTTGGCCACGTTGCGTAATCATTTCCCTTCGAAACGCCACAGCATTGCGCTACATATCAGCCATGCCCTACCGATGGACAAAAACGTCTGAAACTGAACAGGAATTGCGCCTCTGGCCGCATAATTCACTGCCTCCACGCGGGGCGATGATCGTGATTCTGTCCGTGTTTCTGTTTGGACTGATCCCGCTGTTGGCAGTGCTTGGGTCGATCATCCTTTGGGGGCTTTTGCCTTTCCTGCTAGTAACCGTTCTGGGACTGTGGCTGGCGATCCAGACCAACTATCGCGCGCGCAGCGTGTTCGAGATTCTGACACTGACTGGCACGCGGGCGCACCTCGTCCACCATGACCCGCGCAGCGGTCAGCAAGAATGGACCTGCAACCGCTATTGGGCCCGCCCCGAAATGCATAAACGCGGTGGACCTGTCCCGAATTACGTGACGCTGACCGGAGATGGGCGCGAAGTTGAAATAGGGTCATTTCTGTCCGAGGAAGAACGCATCGCGCTATACGACGACCTGATACAAAAACTGCGCGAACCGGTCGCGCAGTAAAAGCCGTTTCAGACTGAAAGAAGGATCAGCAACCGCCGCCTGTTGCCGCGCAAAGCTGATCTTTGACCATCGGCCCGACTTTGCCAAAATCCATCTGGCCGGTGTACCGGGTCTTAAGTTCTCCCATCACTTTGCCCATGTCGCGGATCGAACCCGCACCTGTCGCAGTGATTGCCGTTTGAATGGCCTTGGAAACCTCGTCATCGTCCAATTGCTTGGGCAGAAACTCCTCGATGACTTCAACCTCACGCAACTCGCGCTCGGCCAAGTCCAGCCGTCCGCCTTCTTCATAGGCGCGCGCGCTTTCCTTGCGCTGTTTGGTCATTTTACCAAGAATTTCAAGGACCTCGGTATCGCCGCAGCCCTTGGCCTCTTCGTTTTCTGCAGCCCGCGAGGCAATATCGCGGTCCTTGATTGCGGCATTGATCAAGCGCAGCGTCGACAGACGCTCGGCATTCTTGTCTTTCATTGCTTGCTTCAGGGCTGAGTTCACCCGTGATCGCATATCCATATGTTCTGTCCATCCCCATGGAAAAGGAACCCTGACCATATCGAAACAAAAAGCGTGATACAACAGGGGGTGAATATCGCTAAGTAATTGATTTTTCACAATAGCCCAAATTTTGAACAGACTTGACCCAGCGCCACAACCCCCTTAGGTATGCGCCGATTTACCCAGCAGGAGAGTCGCCCCATGGCCCAGAACGCCCCGTCCAAGCCCACCGCATGTCTGGCTTTGGCCGACGGAACATTGTTCTACGGGATGGGCTTCGGTGCCACCGGCCAAACCGTGGCCGAGTTGTGCTTTAACACTGCCATGACCGGATATCAGGAGATCATGACCGATCCCTCTTATGCCGGTCAGATCGTGACCTTTACTTTCCCCCATATCGGCAATGTCGGTGTAAACCCCGAGGATGACGAAACCGGCGATCCGGTTGCTGCCGGGATGGTGGTAAAATGGGACCCGACCGATGCGTCCAACTGGCGCGCAACTGAAGAGTTGAAGACCTGGCTGGCCAGCCGTGGCCGCATCGCTATCGGCGGTGTGGACACCCGCCGTCTGACGCGCGCCATCCGGCAGCAAGGCGCGCCGCATGTGGCGCTGGCCCATGACCCCGAGGGCAATTTCGACATCGCTGCGCTGATTGCCGCTGCGCGGGGTTTTGCTGGGCTTGAAGGCATGGATTTGGCCAAAGAGGTCACCTGCGCCCAAAGCTATCGCTGGGATGAGATGCGTTGGGCCTGGCCCGACGGATACACCCGTCAGGAAGCCCCCGTGCACAAGGTTGTCGCCATCGATTACGGTGCCAAGCGCAACATCTTGCGTTGCCTGGCGTCGGCTGGATGCGATGTAACCGTATTGCCCGCCACCGCGACAGCGGCCGAGGTACTGGCCCACAATCCTGACGGAGTGTTCCTCTCCAACGGCCCCGGCGACCCGGCCGCAACGGGCGAATACGCCGTGCCGATGATCAAAGAGGTTCTGGACACCACCGAACTGCCGGTCTTTGGCATCTGCCTTGGCCACCAAATGCTGGCGCTGGCGCTTGGCGGTCAGACCGTCAAGATGAACCACGGCCACCACGGCGCCAACCACCCGGTCAAGGATATGGACACTGGCAAGGTCGAGATCACCTCGATGAACCATGGCTTTGCGGTTGATGCACAATCCTTGCCCGACGGCGTGGTGGAAACGCACCGCTCGCTGTTTGACGGGTCAAACTGCGGTATCCGCATGACCGACCGTCCGGTTTATTCGGTACAGCACCACCCCGAGGCCTCGCCCGGCCCACAGGACAGTTATTATCTGTTTGAACGCTTTGCTGAGGCAATGGCAGCCCAGAAAGCACAGGCATAATAGCCAGTTCGATCATAGTTAACCTGGTGTTAACCGAAATTGCGCAACCCTGACGTCTGGTAACCGCGTCAGGGTTGTTTCATTATGGTCGAATTAAACCTGCAGCATTTCGCGCGTGCCGCACCGATCCCTGCGCAAGACCGTAAGCCATTGGGGGCGTGTCTGATTGATCGAGGTCTGATCACCCGGTCACAACTGGACGAGGCGTTGTTTCTGCAATCCTGGCAACAGGCACCGCTGGGCGAAATTCTGGTGGCCGAAGATTGGGTCACCCGTCAGGATATTCTCTGCGCGCTGTCCGAACAAACCGGTCTACAGATTGCCGATATCAACAGTTCGCCCCCGCCCCTGGAACTGTGTCAATTTAAACCAGTTGAATTCTGGCTGAAACATAACGTCATTCCCTGGCGCCGCCTGGGTCCAATCCTGCTTGTGGCAACTGCGCGACCCGATCTGTTCCCCGCCGTGCGCAGCGGGTTTGAGGATGCCGGTTACACCGTCATGCCGGTACTCGCCGGTGCCGATCAGATCGACAACACCATCGCGCGCATTTACGCCTCTTCGCTTGCCCAATCGGCCGAAACGCGCGTGGAGCTGGATCAAAGCTGCCGATCATGGACCCCGAAATCTCGTATAGGACCCGCCCTTGCCCTAACAGGGCTTACGGGGCTGTTTGCTGCTTTCCCCAAGACAGGGCTGACCGTTCTGGTCGCCGCCGCCGTGATCAGCCTGGTCTTGTTTTTGTGCCTGCGTCTTGCCGGGCTGCTGGCCTTTGTCTGGCATTCGGTAAAACACCGGCCCAAGGCAAACCCAGCAGCCCCGCCACAAGCGTTGCCTTGTGTGTCGATCATGGTGCCGCTTTATAAGGAACGTGAAATCGCCGATGCGCTCATTCATCGGTTGCAACGGCTTACTTACCCCAAGGCGCTACTGGACATTATTCTGGTGCTTGAGGAAACCGACGAGGTAACACGCGCCACTCTTGCCCAGGTTGCTCTGCCCAGTTGGATCAGAACCGTCGAAGTGCCCGAGCTGAACGGTCTGACCACCAAACCCCGCGCCATGAACTATGCGCTGGATTTCTGCCGCGGCGATATTCTGGGTGTCTGGGATGCCGAGGACGCGCCGCAACCTGATCAGATCGAACGTGTCGTCCGCCATTTCGCACAGGCGGACGAAGATGTTGTCTGCTTGCAGGGCGTATTGGACTACTACAACCCTCGCACCAATTGGCGGTCCCGCTGTTTTACCATTGAATACAACAGCTGGTTTCGGGTCGTCCTTCAAGGCGTCGCGCGGCTTGGGCTTGTTGTGCCCTTGGGCGGAACCACGTTCTTTTTCCGCCGCGACAAGCTGTTGGAGTTGGGCGGCTGGGACGCCCACAACGTCACCGAGGACGCCGATCTTGGTGTGCGCCTTTCGCGCGCGGGCTATCGCACCGAAATGGTGGACACCGCCACCTATGAAGAGGCCAATTTCCGCGCCTGGCCCTGGGTACGACAAAGATCACGGTGGCTAAAAGGGTTCATGGTGACCTACCTGGTTCACATGCGGGCCCCCACGCGGCTGCTTCAAGATCTGGGGCTATTTCGGTTTTTAGGTGTGCAGGCCTTTTTCCTGGGAACTGTCGGGCAATTCCTGATGGCACCGGTTCTGTGGCTGTTCTGGCTGTCAAGCTTTGGCTTGGCCAGCCCATTAGACCCTATTCTCTCTGACGCCGTTCTGGCAGCACTGATCGGCCTTTTTCTAAGCGCCGAGATCACCAATATTGCAGTTGGCACCATCGCCGTTTCAGCGCGTGAAAGACGGTTTCTATTGCCATGGGTGCCGACCATGCCGCTGTATTTCTCATTGGGTGTTCTGGCGGCCTATAAAGCCTTATGGGAATTGGTGCTGAACCCGTTCTTCTGGGACAAAACGCAACATGGGCAGGCCAGTGAAGAAAGCCTGCCGCCCGCGTGATCAGTTCTCGCGCAGAACCGCGTCCTGTTTCAGCCGCGTCATGAATGCCACAGAAATGTGATCCTTGAGCGCGCGTGCCGCGGCCTCTTCGTCGCGCGCAGCGATGGCTTCGACAATTCCCTTATGTTCGCTCTGCGCAATCTCACCGCGCCCTTGCACCGCCAGCGACGTCGTGGCCATCAGCGCCATGGTGCGATGCACAAGATCCAGCTGCTGCACTAGATAGCGGTTGTGCGAGGCCAGATGTATCTGCTCGTGAAACCGGCGGTTCGCCCGAGATAAAGCCTGAGGGTCGTCGACTAGCGCGTCATCCTCGGTCACCATTTCCTGCAGCACTTTGATTTCTTCTTCGGTGGCGTGCTTTGCGGCCAGCTTGGCCGCTAACCCTTCCAACTCGCGTCGTACGACGTACAACTCGGCCATCTGATTGTGGTTCAGCGAGGCCACGATCAGTGACCGCCCGTCCCGCTCCAAGAGGGATTGCGTTTCAAGTCGCTGCAGAGCTTCGCGAATAGGTGTGCGCGATACACCGAACCGTTCGGCAAGCTCGCTTTCGACCAGACGGTCGCCAGGCTTGTAAACGCCTACGTCGATCGCTTCGAGAATTAGGCTATAGGCGTCTTTGGACGGCTGTCTGGACTGGGGCATATGATGGTTTGTCTCCTCGTTCGGATATGTCTATCCGTCACTTGGCCTGTGGATCAAGAGCAGCATTGAAAACCGTGCCTTTGCGGCCTAAACAAACCCCATGGTCAAACCTGCTTTTGCTCACGTCACCCAATGGGTGTTCGACCTCGACAACACGCTCTACCCGCCGCATATGCGCCTGTTCGATCAGATCGAGGTGTTGATGACGGATTACGTGGTACAGGTTATCGGCGTTGACCGGGCCGAAGCGGATCGGCTGCGCTCACATTACTGGCGGCAATATGGAACGACGCTGGCTGGGCTGATGGCCGAACATGATCTGGACCCCGATCCCTATCTGCACGCCGTCCATCAGGTCGACATGAGCCACATGGACCCCGATGCCGAACTGGCCGATCACATCCAATCCCTGCCCGGTCGTCGGATCGTGTATACCAACGGCAGCGCGCCCTATGCGGAACGAGTACTTGAGGCGCGCGGCCTCAACGGTCTGTTCGATGCGATCTACGGGGTCGAACACGCCGGTTATCGCCCCAAGCCCGAACAGGCAGCGTTTGAGGCGATCTTTGCGAAAGACGGAATCGATGCTGCGCAGGCCGCCATGTTCGAGGATGATCCGCGCAATCTGGCCGCCCCGCATGCAATGGGAATGCGCACCGTCCACGTCGCGCCCGAGCCGCACGAGGCGGACCATATCCACCATCACACAAACGATTTGACCGCCTTTCTGGCCCGCCTGCGATAGGCTGTCACACTGCGACGATCTGCACATTCTGCAGGTGCAAAATCGATCCTATATGCGCCTCAGCGACGAACAGAATCGGAGACCCCATGAGCGCGATCGAGATGCCTCGGCGCCTGCCTATTTGGCAGCGCCTGTTGTTTGCAATCCCCGTTTTCGGCTGGCTGGCCCGCGATGCCGCCAATGGAACGGCCGAGGATTGGTATTACACGGCAGCCGCCATTTTCAGCATGTGGGGATGTTCGGCGCTGCTCTTCGGTCTGCCAGGGCTATACATCCCGGCCGTCATGATGGTGCCGATGATGTTCATCCTGCTCATCCTGATCTCGCGCGGCTGACACACGGGACAGGATGTCACTTGGCACCGGCCTTGGAACCGAACTAGGTTCTGCCCAAGACTCGGAGACCAAGGCCATGACTGACAGCTGTGATATCCTGATTTCTGGCGGAGGAATCGCCGGACTGACCGCTGCGGCGGTCTTTGGAACTGCCGGGTTCGACGTGGTTTGCGTCGACCCCGCGCCACCGATTACCGAACGAGATGTGGACGGATCCGACCTGCGGACCACCGCCTTTTTGCAACCTGCGCATGGGTTGTTGGCGCAATGTGGGCTGTGGCAACGGCTGGACGAATACGCGGCACCCCTTCAGATCATGCGAATCGTGGATGCAGGAGGCGACGTTCCCGAACCCCGCGTAGTGCGCGATTTCAACGCTGCCGATATTTCGGACCAACCCTTTGGTTGGAACCTGCCCAACTGGTTGCTGCGGCGCGAGATGGTGACCCGCCTGGCCGAACTTCCCAATGTCGATTTCCGCCCCGGCACCGGTACCGTCAGCCTGTTTACGCGCACCGCCGAAGCCCGTGTGGGGCTGAGCGATGGCAGCCGTATACGCTGCAAGCTGGTGATCGCCGCAGACGGGCGCAATTCCCCGATGCGCGAGGCCGCGGGAATCAACGTCCACACCACCCGGTATGGCCAAAAAGCACTGGCCTTTGCGGTCACACATCCGATTCCGCACGACAATGTCTCTACCGAGATTCACCGTTCCGGCGGGCCGTTCACTCTGGTCCCCCTGCCCGACTGGCAAGGGCAGCCCTCATCGGCGATTGTGTGGATGGAGCGCGGCCCACGGGCGGTTGAATTGCTGAACACTGAAGCAGAGGCGTTCGAGACGCTGATGACCGAACGCTCTTGCGGGTTGTTCGGGCCGCTGAAACTGGCCTCGCGCCGGACGATCTGGCCGATCATCAGCCAGTCGGCAGAACGGCTGGCGGGCGAAAGGGTCGCCCTAATGGCCGAGGCAGCCCATGTGGTGCCCCCCATCGGCGCGCAGGGATTGAACATGTCACTGGGTGATCTGCGTACCTTGCTGGATCTGGCACAAGCACGACCCGAGGGTCTGGGCGATGCTCAGATGTTGGACGCTTATCACAAGGCCCGCCACACCGAAATCGAGATGCGTGTCAAAGGTATCGACCTGCTGAACCGCGCCTCGATGATCGAGGCGCGTCCACTGCGGGATGCACGGGCGATGGGGTTGAGCGCTCTCTATTCCCTACCGCCCGTACGAAAGACATTGATGCAGATGGGCCTCGGCGTACGCTGAGGCTCCGCAATCAAAGAACCTGATCCAGTACACGCTTGAGCCGCGCGATTGTGCCATCAACGTCATAAAGCTTGTCCAACCCGAACAGACCCAACCGGAACGTGCTGAACCCTTCGGGCTCATCACATTGCAGCGGAACACCTGCCGCGATCTGCATACCCAAAGCGGCGAATTTCTTGCCATTCTGAACTTCGGGATCCGACGTGTAGGTGACCACAACCCCCGGCGCGCCGAACCCGTCTGCCGCGACCGAGATCAGGCCTTTGTCTTTCAGCATCGCCCGCACCCCGTTGCCCAAGGCCCACTGAGCGTCCCGCAACTTTTCAAAACCGTAATCACGGGTCTCGACCATGGTGTCCCGGAACGCCTGCAGCGCGTCGGTTGGCATGGTCGCGTGATACGCGTGCCCACCATTCTCATACGCCTGCATAATCTGCCGCCATTTCTTCAAATCCACAGCGAAACTGTCAGACGTTGTCTCCTCCAGCCGCGCTTCGGCTCGTTCGGACAGCATGACCAGACCGGCGCAAGGCGAGGCGCTCCACCCTTTCTGAGGGGCCGATATCAGAACATCCACGCCGGTGGCCTTCATATCAATCCAGGCACAGCCCGAAGCGATGCAATCCAGCACCATCAATGCGCCAACCTCATGCGCGGCCTCCGCCATGGCAGTCACGTAATCACTCGGCAATATGAGGCCTGCGGATGTTTCCACATGCGGTGCAAATACGACATCGGGGCGTTGCTCGCGAATTGTTGACACCACCTCTTCAATCGGTGCCGGCGCAAATGGGGATGGGCTGGAGTTGCCGGTTTGCCGCGCCTTGAGTACGGTCGCCGATGCCGTCAAATCCGCAGATTCGATTATCTGGCTCCAACGATAAGAAAACCACCCGTTGCGCACGACCAGAACGTTGGCGTTACGCGCGAATTGGCGCGCCACAGCTTCCATCCCATAAGTACCGCCACCAGGGATCACCGCAACGCCATCGGCGTTGTAAACATCACACAAGATGGACGAAACATCGCGCATGACAGTCTGAAACCGGGCTGACATGTGGTTCAGCGACCGATCCGTAAAAACAACCGAAAACTCTTCGAGCCCGTTCGGGTCGATACTTTCCAAAAGCGCGGGCATGATATGTCCTTTCAAACTGTCCTTCAGAATTTTGAGGCCTTTTTCGAGAATGGTACAGCCCCAGTCTCGTGCTGATAATTGACGCAACGGAAGTCAAAATCCTAACAAAAAATTAACCACGAAAAGCTCTAATTGAACAACTCGTTGACGCCAAATAGGGTCACCACCCCTTTACACCCAGAGGTGTTTCTGAACAGATACATACACTTTTTACAAGAAAGGTATTGCTTCTCGTGACTGCTCAAAAGCGGATCAGTTTTCAGGTCGTACGCGACGAAGTTAAGCGGCGAATTGAAAGCCGGATTTGGCCACAAGGATCTCTGCTGCCGACAGAAACGCAGCTTGCTGAAGAATTCAATTGCGCGCGTGCAACGGTAAACCGCGCCCTGCGCGAGCTCGCCGAGCAAGGGTTCGTAGAGCGCAAACGCAAAAGCGGCACGCGGGTAAAAAAGGAGCCCAGCAAACACGCCAAGCTGGAGTTTTCTCTGGCCCGTCAATCGGTTGAGAATCAAAACTCAATCTATCGCTATGCACTTGTTGAACGGAATGTCGTATCCAGCCCCGGTTGGCTGGCCTCGCAACTCAGCGTTTCGCCCGACGCGCGGGTGCTGCATGTGATCTGCATGCACTATGCGGACAACCGCCCCTTTCAGCTAGAGGAGCGCTGGATCAACATCGACACAGTACCTGACGTTGAGCATGCGGATCTCAACACGCGGGGCCCCCACGAGTGGCTGCTGAACGTTGCCCCCTTTACCGAGGCTGAGGTTGCATTCTGCGCAATTTCCGCCGACGGGAGGCTGGCAGAATTCATGGGCACCACTGCCGGAACTTCGATGATTCAATTGGAACGCACTACTTGGAAAGATGGTGTTCCGATGACCTTTGCCCGGATGACGCATCACCCCGGCTATTGCATCCGTACCAAATATTGACCCGGCTTAGCCGATTGGGCCGGGCAAGCGCTCTTCGCTCAGCAATACGTTTGCCTCGACCTCACCCGCGCCGGGTAAGGTCATGATCCGCCGTCGCAGCACCCGTTCGAAATCGGACAGATCACGTGCAACTACCCTCAGGCGATAGTCGTAAAGACCCAACACATGTTCGACCATCTGCACCTCGGGGATGGCGCTGACGGCGCGCTCAAAGTCTTCAAGGCTGACCTGTCCCTTGCGCGCCAGTTTGACGCCCAGAAACACGGTCACGCCGAACCCCAACGCCTCGGCATTCAGACGCAGGCGACGGCCCTTGATGACCCCTGCTGATTCCAGCCGACGGATGCGCCGCCAGGTTGCCGGTTGGGACAACCCCAGCTTTCGCCCCAACGCCCCAGCGCTTTGCGTGGCATCCTGTACCAGCGCACGCAGGATGGTCCGGTCGGTTTCGTCCAGTTCGATCATACCGGCAACACCTCGTTCCGCTTGACCCGCGCGATATGCATCAGCGCTTCGATATCGGCTATGTGCGGCAGGGTCAGAATGCGATCGCGATAGATTTGCTGATAGTGCGTCATGTCGCGTGCAATCACCGACAGCCTCACGTCCACACGCCCCAAAAACGTCTGAATTTCAATAACTTCCGAAACACTCCGCGCGGCAACAGTGAATTCGTCAAAGGCGCGCGGCTGGGTTTTATCCAGCGTCACGCGCAGTGAAACCTCGACCGCATATCCCATCGCCGGCCAATCAATAACAACCTCTTGCCCCAGAATGACACCCGAGGCCTGCATCTTTTCAACCCGGCGCCAGCACACTCCCTGACTGATCCCGCAACGCTCGGCCAATTCGGCCATGGTCAGGGTCGGTTCGGCCTGTAAGTGACGCAGAATGCGCCTGTCCATATCATCCAGCATGATTTTTCCGGTTAAGTCAGATATCGCGCATAAATTTTCGCATTTCGCTTCAATAGTCGATTGTAAAGCGCTCGCCAATAGCTTTGGACCCTATTAGAACCGCAGCAACCGCATATGAAAGGACCTAAAACATGCGCGTCTATTACGATCGCGATTGCGACATCAACCTGATCAAAGACAAAAAAGTAGCGATCCTGGGCTATGGCTCGCAAGGTCACGCTCATGCGCTGAACCTGCGCGACTCGGGCGCCAAGAACCTGGTTGTCGCTCTGCGCGAAGGGTCGGCATCCGCCAAGAAAGCAGAAGCCGAAGGCCTGACCGTCATGGGCATCGCCGAAGCGGCGGCCTGGTGTGACGTCATCATGTTCACCATGCCCGACGAACTGCAGGCCGAAACCTACAAGAAATACGTGCATGACAACATCAAGCCGGGCTCGGCCATTGCCTTTGCCCACGGCCTGAACGTCCACTTTGGCCTGATCGAGCCGAAAGAAGGTGTCGACGTCATCATGATGGCCCCCAAAGGCCCCGGCCACACCGTGCGTGGCGAATACGTCAAAGGCGGCGGCGTACCCTGCCTGGTGGCCGTGGATAGCGACGCAACCGGCAAGGCGCTGGAAATCGGCCTGTCCTATTGCTCGGCCATCGGTGGCGGCCGTTCGGGCATCATTGAGACCAACTTCCGCGAAGAGTGCGAAACCGACCTGTTCGGCGAGCAGGCCGTTCTGTGCGGCGGTATCGTTGAGCTGATCCGCTGCGGTTTTGAGACTCTGGTCGAGGCAGGCTATGCGCCTGAAATGGCCTATTTCGAATGTCTGCACGAGACCAAGCTGATCGTTGACCTGATCTATGAAGGCGGCATCGCCAATATGGATTACTCGATCTCGAACACTGCCGAATACGGCCAGTACGTCACCGGCCCGCGCATTCTGCCCTATGAGCAGACCAAGAAGGCGATGAAAGAGACCCTGTCGGACATCCAAACCGGTAAGTTTGTGCGTGACTTCATGCTGGAAAACGCGGTTGGTCAGCCGACCATCAAAGCGGCACGCCGCCACAATGACGAGCATCAGATCGAGCAGGTTGGTAAGAAACTGCGC
Organism: Ruegeria sp. BA12; assembly: GCF_056539625.1. Classification (NCBI taxonomy): domain Bacteria; kingdom Pseudomonadati; phylum Pseudomonadota; class Alphaproteobacteria; order Rhodobacterales; family Roseobacteraceae; genus Ruegeria; species Ruegeria sp. BA12. The sequence goes on along the minus strand of NZ_JBQFVF010000001.1, from coordinate 567,540 downwards.
GACATGATGCCGTGGATTTCTGCTGGCAAGCTGGTAGATCAGGAAAAGAACTGATCCTGAATGTTCTAATCGAAGGGGCGGCCAATCGGCCGCCCTTTTTCGTCACAACCGCTTTTGACCCCAAGGCGCAACATGGTTGATCAACCCACATCCCGCGATTGGAGCGGCGTGATCGCTTTAGGCCTCATATGGGGCGGCACGTTCATGGTCGTCGCAATGGCGCTTGAGGGATACGGGCCAGTGACAGTCGCTACGGCGCGCACGACGCTGGGTGCCGTGACATTACTTGGGATGATGGCGTTGACCGGTCGCAAGCTGCCGACGGGCGATCTGAACTTGTGGGGGTTCATCGCCATTATCGGTCTGCTGTCTACCGCCCTGCCCTTCATGTTGCTCAGCTGGGGGCAGCAATATGTGGCCTCGGCCTTCGCCGGGCTGTCGATGGCGGCAATTCCGCTGATGGTTCTGCCATTGGCCCATTTCTTTTCAGACGAGCCGCTGAATGCCCGCAGGTTCCTTGGAGTCTCACTGGGATTTTGCGGTGCATTGGTGTTGATCGGGCCGGGTTTGGCGCAGATCGGGCAAGGGGCTGAGCCGTTGGCGCAGCTGGCCTGCATCGGCGCGGCTTTGTGTTACTCCTGCGCGTCTATCTTCACACGGCGTTGCCCACCGATTGATCCTGTGGTGCTGGCGGCGCTGTCCTTGGTGGTGGGCGCCGTTCTTTTGTTACCCATCATGCTGGTGACCGACGGCCTTCCACGTTGGGAAGGAACGCGCCCCGGTCTAGCCATCGTAGCGCTGGGGTTGGTGCCGACCGCCTTTGCCACCTTGCTGCGCGTGTCGATCATTCGCAGCGCCGGGTCCGTCTTTCTGACGCTGGTCAATTATCAGGTGCCAATCTGGTCGATGGTTTTCGGTGCCTGGATCTTGTCCGAGGCCCTGCCCCTGCGCTTTTACATCGCGCTGACCATGATTCTGACCGGGCTGGCCATCAGCCAATGGTTTAGCCTGCGCAAGATGCTGATCGGGCGTTAACCGGCGACCGCCTCGACCTCGGCCACGATACCGTCGACGACTTGTGTCAACAGGGCATCATCCTCGCATTCTGCCATCACGCGGATCAGGGGTTCCGTCCCCGACTTGCGGATCAGCAGCCGGCCTTGCCCGTTCAGGCGCGCCTCGGCATCCGCAATGGCCGCTTTCACGGCACTGGTTTCCAGAGGGGTTTGCCCCTCGCCGTAACGCACGTTTTTAAGCAGTTGTGGAACGGTTTCGAATTGCACCGACAGCTCGGACGCCTTGCGACCTGAATGCACCATCTCGGCCAGGAAATGCAGACCGGCCATCAGACCGTCACCGGTGGTGGCATAATCGCTCATGACGATGTGGCCTGACTGCTCACCGCCCAAGTTGAACCCGCCTTCGCGCATCCTTTCGACGACATAGCGGTCACCAACGGCTGTTCGTTCCAGACGCAGCCCTTGCGCGGCAAGGTGCCGTTCCAACCCAAGATTCGACATGACCGTCGCAACCAGCGCGCCGCCTTCAAGACGATCCGCCTTGGCCCAACAGGTCGCCAGCAACGCCATTAGCTGATCTCCGTCAGCCACCTGCCCGTTTTCGTCAACCATCACCACGCGGTCGGCGTCACCGTCCAGACAGATACCCACATCCGCGCCGTGCGCGACAACCGTCTCGGCCGCTAGCTGAGGTTTGGTCGAGCCGCAATTCAGGTTGATATTCTTACCGTTTGGCGCGATTCCGACCGGAATGACATCTGCGCCAAGCTCCCACAAAACCTCGGGCGCCGTGCGGTGGGCCGCGCCGTTGGCGCAATCGACCACTACTTTCAGCCCGTCCAGACGCAGATCGCGGGACAGCGAGGATTTTACCCGCTCACCATATCGGAACCGCGCATCATCCACCCGCCGGGCACGGCCAATGTTCTGTGCTTGCGCCGGTTTGACACCCTCTTCGATCAGACGTTCAATCTCCAGCTCAGCCTGATCGGACAGCTTGTACCCGTCGGGGCCAAAGAACTTGATACCGTTATCCTCAGCCGGGTTGTGACTGGCCGAAATCATCACCCCCAGATCCGCGCGCATCGAGCGGGTCATCAACCCTACCGCCGGTGTCGGTACAGGACCCAACAGCAGCACGTTCATCCCTGTCGAGGTCAACCCAGCAGTCAGCGCGTTTTCCAGCATATACCCGGACAAGCGCGTATCCTTGCCGATCACCACCCGGTGCGCACCGGATCGATCGCGACGGAAATACCGCCCCACGGCAGCCCCAATGCGCAGGGCCATTTCGGCCGTAATCGGATGAGTATTGGCGGTGCCCCGCACCCCATCGGTTCCGAACAGCTTGCGCATTGTCTAACTCCGTAGTTACTCGTCTAGGACGGGATTACCGGACGGCGGCCCACAGACGCAAGGCCTGAGCGGTTTGAGCCACGTCATGAACACGCACGATCTGCATGCCTTGCGACAATCCGGCCAGTGCTACAGCGATTGATCCCGGCGCGCGGGCATCCTTGCGCGGCTCTTGCCCGATTTGCCCGATAAAGCCCTTGCGCGAGACGCCCAGCAGAACCGGGCATCCCAAGCCATGGAAAAGGCTAAGATTTTTCAACAGTGTCAAATTATGCGCCTGGGTTTTACCGAACCCGATACCCGGATCGACCAAGATCTGATCGCGGCCCAGCCCAATCTGCTCCAGCTTTTCAACCTGACCTTCAAGGAAATCATAGACGTCCAGCGACACGTCATCATATTGCGGATCGTCCTGCATCACAGTTGGATCGCCCAGCATATGCATCACACAGACAGGCGCGTTAACCTCGGCGCAGAACGGCGCGAGCTGCGGATCAAAGGTAAAGCCCGATACGTCATTGATCAGCCCCGCACCCGTCGTCCACGCAGCCCGCGCCACGCTGGCCTTGCGGGTATCGATGGAAATCAGAGCATTCGTCTTGGCGCGAATGGCTTCTATCAGGGGTTGCGTCCGGGCGATTTCCTCATCCTCGGGAACATAGGTAGCCCCCGGTCGGGTCGATTCACCGCCGATATCCAGAATGCTGGCACCATGCTCCACCATCCGCTTAGCAGCGGACACTGCCGTTTCAACCGAGTTGTGCACCCCGCCGTCCGAGAAGCTGTCGGGCGTGGCGTTGAGAATTCCCATGATCTGCGGGCGATCCATCGCCACACCAGCAATCTCTGCGCGTGGGCGCGTCAGACGGTTCAGTGCATCGGCTGGAATATCCCGCGCCGTGACAATCGTCGGCGCATCCGTGCGGGACATCCGTTCTGCATGGGTGAACCACAATTCCTGCCCGGCAAGAGAAACCGCCCCGTCCGGGCGTACAGACCCGTGCTGTACCAGCGGTCGAAAATACGCAGTCACAGTTGCGCCTGATCCACTGGAATAGCGCGCAGAGGCGTCTTTGGAGCGTTCGGCAAGGCACCGCCGATCACCATCATTTCGCTGGCTTCAAAAGTGGCCGCAAACCAGGCCGCCAGGGCAACAGCGTCCGAAGGCGCCGCCGAAGGGCCATCAACCGCATCCAGCACAATCTTTGATGGGGCCCAGACACAAATCTGCCCATTCTTCATTGCCCAATCCAATTCCGTCCGCGTCGACACCACCACACAGCGATGATCCCGTGCGGCCAGAACCCAGGCGTTTTGCTCGATAGCCAGCAGATCAATCCGGCGTTGGGTCATCGCGTGACCAGTCTGTGGCAGCGTCAGTTCCGATGCGCCAACACACAGGATCAGCGGGCGCTGACGGTTCTCCAACTGATCAATCCATCCCGTCAGGTTGGCGGATGAAATGGCCTCGTTCGACAGGAATACCAACCGCGGATGGGGGCGTTCTTCTTCGACCACATCGTGATGGAGCGTGTCCTTGCCGCGCACGATTTCGACACCCAGCGCGCCCGGTCCACGGTCAAGTTTTTCGATGCGAACAAAAGCTCTTACAGCCTGAGGTTCAAGCAAAATGCGCTCTGCCACGCGATCCGCCAACGTCTCAAGCAGGTTCAGACGTTCAGCGGCCAGCTCATGGGCAATCGCCTCGGTCACTCGGTCGTATGACAGAATGCGATCAACATCATCGTCAATCGGATCGGTCAGCGGCCGAACCTCTACAACAATGTTGAAGCAGATACGCTGTGTGGTGCCACGTTCGGCCTGAAAGGCACCGATCTCAACTTCAACGGTATGATCCCTGAGTGAGATGCGATCCAGCGGGCCGCGCGTCGCGGTCGCTTCTGACCGTTCAGACGGGTGCGCAAAGGCAAGGCGGATTTCAGAGCTCATTCGGCGAACCTTTTCGGGTTTGGTAAACTAGTCTACCAAATTTATAGGATGCGCGCGCATATAGCATCGCAACAAACGCCATTCTAGTCGTTGATTGCGGCGTCAGGTTACGCGAAGCCAGCTCATCATCCCGGATGCGGCGTGCCCCAGCATATGGCAATGCAGCAACCAGTCGCCCGGATTGTCGGCCACTAGGACAATTTCACGGGTTTGTCCGCGCTCCACCAGCACCGTATCGCGCCATGGGCCAAGGCTGCCGTCGGGCAGGATTAGCCGAAAATGGTGCCCATGTAGGTGCATAGCATGCGGAAAAGCGGTTTCGTTGACGAACTCGATCCGGTGGGTACTACCGCGCTGCGCATCCAGAAAAGGGTCCAACGGGCGTTCAGCATACCCGTTCAAAGCCCAGAAGCGGCCCAGTTGCGCCAATTCGCGGCCAGAAAGCTGCGTGTCGCCAAGCTGCGCGGATTCCAGCCACCGCATCGCACCACCCTGCAACGTCATCCGATGAACCGGGGCGCCGTCCAACACCACCTGTGCCAATGGATTCGCGGGCAAGGGTACAACGCCTGACCGGGCAGTCGTTGCCGAAGTACCGGAAACCGGGAACCGCACCAGACCAAAGCCCCCGTCCCGCTCGCGACTGATCAGCCCGGCGACGGTGTCAGATTCCGCTGTTACGTCCACAATCAAGTCCGCGCGCTGAGCCGGGGCGAGTGGAAAACCGTCCTCAACCTCTAACGGGCTTTCAAGCGGCATTCCGTCCAGCGCAACGATCCATCCTGCCACCCCATCCAGAGCCAGATCGTAGATTCGCGCGTTAGAGGCATTGATCAGCCGCAGGCGCAAACGCTCGTGGCGGCGCGCGGGAAAAACAGGATCAAACTGGCCGTTGACCGAGATCAAGTTCCCCAACCGCCCGGCATGGCTTTGATCATGACCGTTGTCGAAATCCTCAACGATATGTCCGGTGTCTGGGTCCAGTCGCCAATCGTCCAGCATCAGTGTCAGGTCTTGGTCGACATCTGGCCTTGTAGCCTCTTCAACGATCAGCGGGCCGTATAAGCCGCGCGCCACCTGCTCGACCGAGCGGTTATGCGCGTGATACCAATAGGTTCCCGCGTCCGGGACGACAAAGTCATAATCGAACCCCTCGCCCGGTGCGATCACATCTTGCGTCAGGCCCGGCACACCGTCCATCGCGTTGTCGATCCGGATGCCATGCCAGTGCACCGTTGTTGGCTGAGGCAGCTCGTTCACCAACCTGCGCTGAACCCGCGCGCCCTGAAGCAAACGGATTTCGGCACCAGGTACACCACCGCCATAGGACCAAACAGGCGTTTGGGGAAAACCATTCGGGGCGATCTGCTGCATCGCGGTCTGTGCGATCAGATCAGAGCTTGATGCGCGGGCCGAGTGTGGCAGTACCGCCAGTGCGGCTGCTGATTGCAGAAATTGTCTGCGTGTAAACGTCATTGCGGGCCTCCTGGCCCGCAACATAGGTTATAAAACGCCCCGCGCCAGTAAGGTTCCAGCGCGGGTGCGTCAATCAGTTGCTCGCTGTTCGATAATTATGCCTGTAGAAAATATGAACTCCGATCCGCGCGGTTTCTTTATACACGCGCGACCAGGACGGACGAACCGCCGTGGTGTGATAGTGTGTGGCACCTTCGGTCAGTTCTTTGGTGACACCGTCGATGGCCGCACGCGCAACTTTAGCTACGCGCTCATACGCCTTCTTTTCGCGGATCACTTCCTTTTGGCCATCACAGGTGTAAGTGAACTGGCACTGGTATTTCTTACCGGTTCCCTGCTTGATCACGCCGCACAGCGAGTCCGGGAACCGGCCACTGTCCACGCGATTCAGGATAACCTCGGCCACGGCAAACTGTCCGCGCACGCTTTCACCACGTGCTTCAAAGTACAGCGCCTCAGCTAGACACTTAAAATTTTCGTCCCCGGTTGCCTTGGGCTGTTGGTCCAGCCAATCCTTCGAGTACGACATTTTTTGGGGCTCAAGCTCTTTTCGGGGCTTGAACAGAGTCAGATAGTCGCGAAAATTCTGCCCGGGCACTTCGGTCCGGGTGACAAGTTCGCGTTCGGCAGTATCGGTGGCTTTCTTTTCAGCGAAAGACACACTTGGCAGCATGGTTGCCGCCAACGTGGCAGCAGCCAGTATGTATCGTAGCATCAGATAACCTCGCACAGGCACATATCGCGCCGTACCCTCCCCCGGCGGGCGCGACGAGGCATTTAGCGCAGTCCGGCGCAGACGTCCAGATCAGAAGAAAACGCAAGTGGAAAATCGCCCGTGGCGAAAATTAATTCTGCCACAAGGTTGCTTGAAAACCACTAATCCTAGGGCAATCAGCCTGTGTCAACCCCCAAGTCTGGACGAAATCGCCAGCTGAGCGGAAGCCAGCCGAGCGACAGGCACCCGGAACGGAGAGCATGACACATAGTCAAACCCCAGATCGCGGCAGATGGCGATTGATTCGGGGTTGCCGCCATGCTCACCGCATACAGAAAGGGTAACATCCGGCTGGGCCTGACGTCCACGTTCCGCGCCGAGTTTCAGCAATTCTCCGACCCCGTCGGGGTCAAGCACATGGAACGGGTCCTCGACAAAAACGCCCTGACGAACATAGTCAGACATGAACCGGCCGGCATCGTCGCGGGACAGGCCATAGGTCATTTGTGTCAGGTCGTTGGTACCAAAACTCAAGAACGCGGTCTGAGGTGCAATTTCATCCGCTCGCAGACAAGCCCGAGGCGTTTCTACCATGACACCCAGGCGGTATTCGAACTCTTGCCCTTGTTCGGTTGCAACCGAGGCCGCGACCGTATCGATGCGGGATTTGACCAGCTCAACTTCGCGCTTGGCCGAAACCAACGGGATCATCACCTCGGGAACGACAGGCGCGCCGTCCTTGCTGGCCTCAAGCGTCGCCTCAAAAATGGCGCGGGCCTGCATGTCGTAGATTTCGGGCACAGTCACACCCAGACGCACGCCGCGAAGACCCAGCATCGGGTTATATTCAGTCATCGCCGCAACACGCCGTTCGACATCCGACACAGGCAAATCCAGCGCCTCGGCCAGCTCGCGCTGTCCACTGCGTGTGGTCGGCAAAAATTCGTGCAAAGGCGGGTCGAACAGGCGGATACAGACGGGCTGACCTTCCATGATACGGAACAGCTGAACGAAATCCTCGCGCTGCATGGGCAGCAGACGCTCCAAAACCGCCGCGCGACCCGATGAAGTTTGCGCAAAAATCATCTCGCGCATCACGATCAGGCGACCGGGATCAAAGAACATATGCTCGGTCCGACACAGGCCGATCCCCTGAGCCAAAAAGTTCCGTGCAGTCTGTGCGTCGGCCGGTGTATCCGCGTTGGCGCGGATGGCGATGTCGCGTTCATCATCCGCCCAGCCCATAAGCGTTTGAAAACAATCGTCCAAAGCCGCCTCAAGCATCGCGGGCTGTCCGGCCAGAACCTGCCCCGAGGACCCGTCGATCGTTAAAACGTCGCCCGTCTTGAACACCCGCCCATCGGGGGCAGACAGCAGTCGTTTCTTGGTCTGAAACCGCATCTCGGACGCGCCGACGATGCAGGGCAAACCCAACCCGCGGCCGATCACAGCGGCGTGGCTGGTCATACCGCCCTTTTCGGTCAGTACGGCAACCGCCGCATGCATCCCGCGCACATCTTCGGGCGAGGTTTCACGGCGTATCAAAATACACGGCTCGCCGCGCGCGGCGCTGGCCTGCGCCTCGGCGGCGGTGAACACGATCTTGCCCGTTGCAGCCCCAGGGCTGGCGGCAATACCGGTGGTCAGTACATCCCGTTCTGCCTCGGGGTGGACCTGACGGTGCAGCATCTCATTCAGGGAATGCGGATCGACCCGCATCACCGCCTCTTGCGGCGGTATGATGCCGTCTTCGGCCAGGCGAACGGCAATCCGCATCGCCGCCCGAGCGCTGCGCTGTACACGTACACCGTCCAGAATATGCACATGACCATTCTCGATCACGAACTCGACCTGCATTTCCTCGCGCAGCTTGGCGCGCATCAAGGCTGCGTGGGCCTTGAGTTCGGCAAATGCCTTGGGTGCAACCTCTTCCAGTGATTTCCCGCGCGGGTCCTTTTCCAGATACAGCGCTGCCACATCCGCACCCAGCGCATCGCGGCCTTGGCTTTGACTGAGATAACGACCGGTGATTTGCGGCAACCCAGTTGCAGGATCAATCAGTTGCAACACACCCGAGCCGCACTCACCCTGCCCTACGCCGGGGATCATTTCCTGAATGACCAAGCCCAACCCGGCATCCGCCGGCGCCCCCTTGGCCTGTCGCAGCAACCGGGCCGAGGTTCCATCCCACGCCCGCGCCATCGATCGAAGGACGGCAATCAGTTGCTCGCCCCGGTCTTGGGGGAATGCCTCGTCCGTTTCATCCTCATAGGCGCGCAAAGATTGGCTCAGCCCTTCGCTGCCATCCGCGCTGATATCGTCGAAAACATCCGCGTCCAAACGGGCCACATGAATTGCGTAGCTTTGAACAAAGCGCAGGTACAGCGCGGCGGCGGCCTCGGCGCCCATCGAATCCGACAGGTCCACATAGCGCGCGTCGTTCATACCGATGTTCAAGATCGCACCGGGGCCACCCCAATCGGGGTCTTCCGAACTAGGCCGGACGCACAGCAACGCCGTCTGTTCAAACTGCTCCAGAACTGCGGCGATATCCGGTACCTGCCCTTCGGCAATCCGATGTACCGCGTCAAAGGACAGCGCCACCGTTCGCGGCACCGGAAGGTCCAAACGGACTAGACGTTGCAGACATTTCGCTCGCCCGCCGTGTGTATTGGCGGCCACGGGCGCTTCGGTCGTTATCAGAGTGGTATGCGGATTATTCTGCACTGCAGCACCTTTTGGTTTCACCGCAGCATAAGCCCTTGCACCAATGGCGCAAGGGTGTTCTGGATTAACCTTCGATCTTGCTGAGGTCCGCCACGGAGGAGCAGACCTGACGGATTTGGCTCAGCAGGTTCAGACGGTTGCGGCGCAGAATGTCGTTGTCCGTATTCACCTGAACCTCATCAAAAAACGCATCGACCGGACCGCGCAGCGCCGCCATAATGGTCATCGCCTTGGGGAAATCCTCTGACTTCAGCGCCGTCCCGATCTTGCCCCGCGCCTGATCCAAGGCGGCGAACAAGGCCCTTTCGCTGTCCGTCTCAGCGAATTTCACGTCCGCGCCATAAGAGTATTCGACGCCATCCTTCTCCTCGGCCTGCATCAGAATGTTGTTGGCGCGTTTGAATCCTTGGACAAGGTTCTCGCCATCCTCGGTCGCAATCACCGCATTCAGCGCACGGGCGCGTTTGACCAGCAGGTTCAGGTCATCATTGCCGTCCATTGCGATACAGGCGTCGATGATGTCGTGACGGATACCCTCGTCGCGCAGGAAGACTTTGAGGCGGTCGTGGAAGAAGGAGAGGATGGACGACGACGCGTTGCTAATCTTCTTCGAGATTCCTTGAAGGATGGAACCATCACTCACATCCGGTTCAAATGGATTATCGGCGCTTTCAGGAATTTGCCCAATCACTGATTTGAACGCCGCCTGAAATACCCCGTACTTAGCGATCTCCTGAAGCGTACTTTCAAGTGTGAATAGGTCTTGTTCATCGCCGGATACCCGAAGACCCTCAAGTTCATATGACAGCAATTGGCGGTCTACGACACCGTTAATCGGCAAACGCAGATCATTCTCCAAGACCAACCGAATAACCCCCAACGCCGCACGGCGCAGGGCAAACGGATCTTTCGACCCGGTCGGCTTCTCATCAATCGCCCAGAACCCGGTCAGCGTGTCCAGCTTGTCGGCCAGTGCCACGGCCACCGACAGCGGCGCTGTCGGCACGTCATCTGACGGACCAAGCGGTGAGTAATGCTCCTGCGCAACGGCGGCCACGGTGGCGTCTTCGCCTGCGGCTTCAATATAATACCGCCCCATAAGCCCCTGAAGTTCGGGGAATTCATAAACCATTTCCGAGTTCAGATCAGCCTTGGCCAGACGCGCGGCTTTCTCGGCCTGATCCGCATCCGCGCCCGTCACCGGGGACAGTTCGCGAGCCAATACCGCGATGCGGTCGATCCGCTCGGCCTGTGTGCCCAACTTGTTGTGGAAGGTCACATTCTCCAGCGCGCGGGTCCATTGGGCGATGTCCGATTTGGCGACGCGCAAGTCGTTTTCCCAGAAGAACTTGGCATCCGCCAGACGGGCCGACAGCACCTTTTGGTTCCCGGCCAGAATGGTCGCGCCATTGTCGGCAGTTTCGCGGTTGGCGACGGTAACGAACCGCTCGATCCGACCGGTCTTTGGATTGCGGACCGAGAAAAATTTCTGATGCTCTTTCATCGAGGTCTGTAGCACCTCAGGAGGCAGTTCCAAAAACTCTTCGTCAATCTGCCCCATCAGCACTACGGGCCATTCGACCAGACCGGCAACCTCAGCCAGCAGGCCCTTGTCATCGACCACTTCCAGACCGGCAGCAAAGGCCATGTTCTGGGCGTCGTTCCAGATATGTTCAGCGCGGTCAGAGGGGTTCAGCACCACAAAGGCGCGTTTCAGTTTGGCAGCATAGTCATCGAACGACGTGACCGCGAAGCGATCTGGCGCCATAAAGCGGTGACCCGCAGTGGTGTCGCCCGCTTTGATCCCTTCGACCTCAAGCGGCACGACTTGCGCGCCAGCCTCATCGGACAGAATGCACAAGATTGAGTGCAACGGGCGCACCCAGCGCAGCGAACCGCCACCCCAGCGCATAGACTTGGGCCAGGGAAAGTTTCGAATGGTGGTTTCAAGCACCTCGGCCACAATCTCGGCCGCGGGGCGTCCGGCTTTTTCGATAGTCGCGAAATAGACCGCGCCTTTGGGTGTATCGCGTTCTTCCAACTGATCGCGGGTCAGGCCCGCACCACGCAGGAAGCCTTCGATGGCTTTGTCCGGTGCGCCGACTTTCGGCCCTTTGCGCTCTTCGCGGATCGTTGGGCTCTCAGTCAGAAGACCTTCGATCGCCAGCGTCAGGCGACGCGGCGTGGTCAGGGCGGCAGCCCCGGCATAGGTCAGACCGGCCTCAACCAAACCGTCGGTCATCCGTTTTTTCAGGTCCTCACCGGCGCGGGTCTGCATGCGGGCGGGGATTTCCTCGGAAAACAGTTCGATCAGCAGGTCGGGCATTTTCGGTCCTTAGAAATTAACGATCGTCTGAATGACGATGGCATTGGCGATATCCACAAAGAAGGCGGATACAAGGGGCAGCACGATAAAGGCAATAGGCGACGGGCCATATCGCTTGGTAACTGCGGTCATATTGGCGATAGCGGTCGGGGTCGCGCCCAGTGCAAAACCGCCAAACCCCGCAGACAGTACGGCGGCGCGGTAGTTGCCGCCCATCACCGGAAACAGAACCCAGATCACGAACGCCACGGCAAACAGGGTCTGCGCACCCATGATAACGACGATGGCCAACCCCAGTTCGGCAATGGTCCAAAGCTGCAGGCTCATCAGCGACATGGCCAGAAACGCGCCCAGCGAAAACTCGGATATCAGCGCCAGCGAGGGGGTCCGGGACACCGGCGGCGCGTTGGGGGCCAGAGCTGCGCGAACATTGGCAATGACGATCCCCATGATCAGGCAGGGCACGAACAAGGGCAGTTTCAACCCGGTAGCCGCGATTGCCTCGCTCAAAAAATATCCGAAGATGATCGCCAGATTCAGATAAAGCAACACGCGCATGATGGTCAGGTGGTCGATCATGGTCTCGGCCTCGGTGGCATCATCCGGCAGCCCAACTGTGTGTTCTTCGTCCGGGCGTTCCGGGGTCAATTTCTTGCCTTCGACCAATAGACGGGCAATCGGCCCGCCCACCAGCGCAGCCAGCACAAGGCCAAGCGTCGCCACGGCCACGCCGAGTTCAGTCGCGCCCTCAAGCCCGGTGACTGCGCCAACCTCAGGGGCCCACGCGATGGCGGTACCATGCCCGCCAATCAGAGACGCAGAGCCAAAGAGAACCCCAGCTTGGGCCGGATAGCCAAAGGCAACTGCTCCGGCGGCACCGACGGCATTCTGGGCAACGATTGTCACCAACGTCAGAATGAGCAACAGGAACAAAGGCTTGCCGCCGGAAATCAAATCGGCAAGCCGCGCATTCAACCCAATTCCGGCAAAGAACACGATCAGCAGAAAATCCCGCGAGGCAAGGTCGAACGTCAGCTCAAGCCCTGCCACGACATACAGAATCAGCAATACAAGAGACGCCAGCAACCCGCCGGTGACAGGCTCAGGGATATTGAATTGACGCAGCGGAGCGACCCGAGAGTTGATCTCGGCCCCAATCAGATAGACCGCAATGCCAAGCGTGGCGGTCAGAAAATTGGGAATGTGAAGCATTTCCTCGACTTCGGGCATCTCAGTCCCCCGGCCGTGGCGGGCATTCCTCGCCCACAACCGTTCCATCATAGGCTTTTTCACCGCAATTGTTCAGCGCGTGCCAGACATAGCCTTTGCCATCTGCCGTCACGGCCACAATGCGGTCCACGCCATAGTGTATGTTCTTGGCCCCCAAAAAAGCTTGCGCCTGTCCAGACTTCAGAGCCTCGGCAATGGCAACCGCGTCGTAGCAGTCAAACCAGCCCGGAGCGGTCAGCGGTTCGGGGTTTTCGACCGGCTGAAAAGCCGCAAGATCATCGCTCGTCATCTCGGTCTCAAAACACGCCCGGTATCGGATCGGAGAGCTGTCCGCATCAATCGCGTGAAACGCCGTGTACGGGATCGGCTGGGGTTCCTCTGCCCCCTCAACAAGCAATTCCACGTCCTTCCCTGGCTGGGGCGCGACGTCATAGTAGAACCCGTACACCTGAAGGTAATACATGCCCACCCCGGCCAAAGCCGCAGAAACAATAAGGATGATTGCAAGCAGTTTTCCGGTCATCTTCTCAACATCCCGATCACGCGGCCTCTTTCAACTTGGCGGAAAATAGGCCAGTTTCCAAACTGATACAGGTCGGAACGAGGCTATTCGAATGGACATGACCCTTGCCGTTGGGTTCTTCGGCGCGCTGTTTGCGATCATGAACCCGATTACAAATCTGCCCGTCTTCCTGAGCGTTACCGACGGCCTGACGCCCGCTGATCAGCGCAAAGTCGCGGCGAAAACAGCCACGTATTGCCTGATCCTGGGCGGAGCGTTTGCGGCCATTGGCAATCAGACGCTTGGCCTGTTTGGGATCAGTGTCGACGATCTGCGTGTCGCGGGTGGTCTGGTCGTTCTTATGATTGGCCTGAACATGCTGAACGGCAACGAAAGCACCTCGCACCACGGAACCAAGGGGGAAAAGCAAGCCTACCCCGAACCCGCGACGGTGGCGTTTTACCCGCTGGCCTTCCCCATTCTGGTCGGGCCCGGCACGATCACAACGTTGATCCTGTACGCTCACCATATTTCCAAGCCCATGGACGCCATCATCTATGCGGGCGTGTTTCTGGTGGTTCTGTTTTTGTTGTTCATCACCTTCTGGAACGCTTCGGCCCTGGCCAAACGCCTGTCCGACAACGCGCGCGTAATCATGAGCCGTTTCATGGGCATGATCCTGTCGGCCATCGCGATCAGCATGATCGCGGATGGCCTGAAAGTGCTGTTGCCGGGATTGGCCTGAGCGCGCCATCAAGCCTCGAACCCGGCTGCCCCGGTCTGTACAAACGCATCGGCACATTGTTTGGCCAGCGCCCGGACCCGGCCGATATAGGCCTGCCGTTCGGTCACCGAGATCACGCCCCGCGCGTCCAGCAGGTTAAAGATGTGGCTGGCCTTGATGCACTGATCGTACGCGGGATGCGCCATCACGATACGCTTGCCGGTTTTGGGATCGTCATGGTCCTGCGCCAGAATAGCGGCGCACTCGGCCTCGGCCTCTTCGAAATGGCGCAGCAGAACTTCGGTATTGGCCACGTCAAAGTTCCAGCGGGCGTATTCCTCTTCGGTCTGTTTGAAGATGTCGCCATAGGTTAGCGGGCTGGGTGATTGCGGATCGTTAAAGGGCATGTCCATCACGTGATCAATGCCCAGCACATACATTGCCAGACGCTCCAGACCATAGGTCAGTTCACCCGAAACGGGTGTGCAGTCATGGCCGCCGACTTGCTGAAAATAGGTGAACTGGCTGACTTCCATGCCGTCACACCAGACCTCCCAACCCAGACCCCAGGCGCCCAGTGTGGGGCTTTCCCAGTCATCTTCAACAAAGCGGATGTCATGCAGGTCCATATCTATACCGATGGCCTGTAGGCTGCCCAGATACAGCTCTTGTAGATCCGGCGGGCTGGGTTTGATCAGCACCTGATACTGGTAATAGTGCTGCAACCGGTTGGGGTTTTCACCGTATCGCCCATCGGTTGGTCGGCGCGAGGGTTGCACATAGGCCGCCGCCCACGGCTTTGACCCCAAAGCGCGCAGCGTCGTCGCCGGGTGGAACGTACCTGCACCGACCTCCATGTCATAGGGCTGCAGGATCGCGCAGCCCTTCGAGGCCCAATAGGTCTGAAGTCGCAGGATAATTTCCTGAAAAGAACGTGGTGCGCTGGACGGTTCGGTCATGACATTCCCTTTGGGCACGTCTGCGCCCGGTTCCGGTCGGTTTTGTCCTTCCTATGCAAGGGGCCAAGGGGCGTCAACGGGCCAATCGGGTTGGGCTGTCACTGCACCGCCACACTGGAAATTCCCCGTATTCCAGGCATGGCTTTCTGCGGTTCAATTCGCGTAGTCTGCCGCAAAGCTAAAACACTGCGAACACGGGCAGACAATGACACGCATATTCACTGCAATTCTGTTTCTATTTTCAATCGGCGCAAGTGCCGTATCAGCGCAACAGGACGCTGGCGTCTGGGTTCAGGTCGAGGCGCGCCCTTCGCTGCGCGAGGCACAAGAGCGCGCGCAGGCTTATTCAAGCCTCTTGCCGGACGTAAACGGGTTTCGCCTGAACTCTGGCTGGTATGCCATTGTTATCGGGCCTTATTTGCGCAGTGACGCTGAACAGGTTCTGGACGTTTACCGGGCCGAAGGGCAGATACCGGCTGACAGCTACATAGCCTTCACCAGCTCTCTGGGTCAGCAGTTCTGGCCAGTCGGTGCGAATATCCTGAACCGGGGCGTGGTGACACCGCCCGTCGAAAATACTCCACAACCGGAAGCGACCGTTTCGGGGTTGTCGGCTGAGCCCGCAGATGAAACCCGCTCGCAAGCCCTACAGTCCGAACGCCTGCTCACTGCGCAAGAGCGTCGGGATTTGCAGACAGCCTTGCAGGCCGCAGGGTTTTACAACGCCACTATCGACGGCGCGTTTGGTCAAGGCACGCGCCGATCGATGGGTGACTGGCAACGATTCAACGGTTTTGAAGCCACCGGCGTTCTGACCACAGCGCAGCGCAAGTCGCTGATGGATGACTATAACGCGCCGCTGATCAGCGTCGGCATGGCGCGATATTCGGACCCGCAGGCCGGTATTGATCTCGACCTGCCGTTGGATGTTCTTGCCTTTGACCGCTATGAGGCCCCGTTCGCGCATTTCAAAGGCACCACCGACCTGGATGCCAAAGCGCTGCTGATCAGTCAGAAAGGCGACAAGGCGACCCTACGCGCGCTCTACGAGGTCATGCAATCGCTAGAGATCGTCCCACTGGACGGCCCCCGACAATTGCGCGGTGATCGCTTTACACTGGAAGGTAGCGGGAACGGGGTTGTCTCGTACACCCAAGCCGCGCTGAAGGACGGCCAGATCAAAGGCTTCACGCTGGTCTGGCCCGAAGGGGATGAAGCCCGCCGGGCACGGGTTCTGGCCGCGCTCAAGGCCAGCTTCACCACAAACAGCGCCGTTCTAGACGCAGGGGCCGGTGCAAATGCCGAGCAACGGATCGATCTTGTTTCCGGCCTGCAAATCCGCAAGCCGCGCCTGTCCCGGTCCGGCTTTTTCACCGATGCTAGCGGTACAATCCTGACGGTATCCGAGGCCACCGACAGCTGCACACGGATCACCCTGAACGACGATCAGGAAGTTCAGGTCGCCTGGGCCGATGCTGATTTGGGCGTGGCCGTTCTGCGGCCCCGGAACAACCTTGCGCCGATCAGCGTCGCGGAATTCGGCACCGATCAACCGCG
Source organism: Ruegeria sp. BA12 (assembly GCF_056539625.1). NCBI lineage: Bacteria > Pseudomonadati > Pseudomonadota > Alphaproteobacteria > Rhodobacterales > Roseobacteraceae > Ruegeria > Ruegeria sp. BA12. Next base: position 550,999 of record NZ_JBQFVF010000001.1, on the reverse strand, counting down.
CATCCAATCCGAGGTCGCAGTGTCGGGCTTTTCGTATCAGGGCGCACTGGGAGCGCCGACGCTGACCTATGGCCAGATCACTGACGTGCGCGGCCTGAACGGAGAAGACGGAGTGAAACGTCTGGCGATGGCCGCCCAGCCGGGCGATGCTGGCGGACCTGTTTTCGATGACGCCGGTCAGGTTGTCGGCATGTTGCTACCCACTCCGTCCGATGGGCGCACCCTACCCGCCTCGGTCAGTCTGGCAGCCACGGCTGAGCGGTTGAACGCGGCGCTTGAACAGGCAGGCGTCTCGGGCCAACCGGGTCAATCGACTGCCGAGATCTCACCCAACGAACTTAGCCGCAGAGCCAATGGAATGACTGTTCTGGTGCATTGTTGGGATTAATTTGATCCCCAAAAGTGGAACGCCGCCCCTTTGGGCGGCGTTTTTTTTGTTTACACGATATCAGGCGTTACGCGGATCAGGGTTGGAACCGGCGCGTCAAAGGCCGCGCGCACTGCAGTCTGCATCTCTGCCAAACTGGTAGGCGCGGCAGACAGGGCCCCGAAAGCCTCAGCCAGTTTGCAGAAATCCGGGTTGTGGGCGATCACCGCGTTCGGCGCGATCTGACCTCGGACCATGCTGTCCTCGATCTCTTTCAGCTTGCCGTTGTCCCATAGGATAATGGGCAGTGAAAGACCCAGCTCGACCGCTACACCAAGTTCCATCATCGTATAGTGAAACCCGTAATCCCCGGCGATCACGGCTGTTGGTTTGCCCCGACGCGCAACCGCACCGCCAATACCAGCGGGCAAGCCATATCCCAGCGTGCCAAAGCCGGTCGGGTGATGCCAGTGATAGGGATAGGCCATGTCCCAGACCTCTTTCCCGGCATAGGCGATTTGGGTCATGTCGGAATAGATCATCGTATCCGCCGGCATGGCATCGCGCAGAGCATCAAGCACCGGAACGATCCCCGGCCGCTCGGCATCGACCTCGGCGCGCCAGCGTCTGCGTGCGTCGGTGATTTCTTCCGGCGTCCAACCCGTTGCAGGTTTTACCTTGTCAATCGCACCCCACAAGGCATGCGCAAAGCTTTCCCCATCAGCCTGCAGCTTGATGCCTGCACGATGGTGATCGGACAGAACCCTGGGATCAAGATCGACCCGCACCAGATGAGCGCTGTGCCCCAGGTTGTCGCGCCACAGATCGACCTCGCCCAGTTCGGCACCTACGGCGACTACAAGGTCAGCGGACCCAATCACCTCGGCGCTGCCGGGGCGCGTCAGCATGGCACCAAAGTCCAACGCATAGCCCTGCCCGGCCATCCCACGCCCAGCAAAAGTTGTGAAGCAGGCTGCTCCCAGTTCCGTCAATATCTGCCGCCACAGATTAGACCGCGCGCCACCGCCCAAAATGAACAACGGCCTGCGCGCGATATTCAACAAAGACATGACCGGAGCAATATCGGGCGGCAAAACCTTGGTGCGCAGCCCCGGCTGATTGGGAAACGGCGCGGGGTCGGCATCGGCCTCAAGCTGGGCAATCGGCACCTGAATATGTTTGGGGCGCGGTCGGGACAGTTCGAACTCTTCAAAAGCACGCTCGACCAGACCATAGGCGGCCTGTGCGGAATTGGCCTGCCGCGACCAGTCAGTCACGGTTTCAGCCGCCCCAAGCTGATCCTTCATCTGATGCAATTGCCCATGCACCGCTTGCGTTTCATCCAGACAAGAAGACATCACCAGCAGTGGCACCGAATCCGTATAGGCCTGCCCCATCGGTGTCATGATATTGCACAGCCCCGGCCCGGTGATCACATAGGCGACGCCCGGCTTGCCGGTCGCGCGGGCATAGCCATCGGCCATGAACCCGGCCCCCTGTTCATGCCGGGCCAACACATGTGTGATGCCAGCTTCTTCGATGCCGCGATACATTTCCTGATTGTGAACACCCGGAATGCCAAAAATCACGTCAACGCCCCGATCTTTCAACATATGCGAAATCTGGGCCCCCAAGGGTCTTTTCATTAGTTTCTCCAGAATTGGACGGTGAACAACGCGTAGACGGCCAGCAGTTCCAGCCGTCCGACCAACATGCCGATGGACAACAACCATTTGGCGGTGTCATTCAGCCCGGCGAAATTTCCTGCCGGACCGATCTGGCTGCCCAGTCCCGGCCCCACATTGGCCAGTGCGGTCGCAGCCCCCGAAACCGAAGTGATGAAGTCCAACCCCGTCAGCGCCAACGCCCAGGCCAGCACACCCAGCGACAGCACGAAGAACATGAAAAAACTCATCACCGAAGTCAGGACATCCGTCCCGATCGTGCGCCCGCCATATCGCGGGGCAAAAACGCCATGCGGTGACCGGATACGGCGAATTTGCGTTTTGATCGACGCAAACAGCAGCTGATACCGGAAAATCTTGATCGAACAGGCGGTCGAGCCCGCGCATCCGCCGATCAGACCGATCAAAAAGAACAGCATGACCGGGAAACTGCCCCACGTCATGTAATCAACGCTGGCATAACCCGTACCCGAAATGATCGAGGTGATGTTGAACAGCGATTCCCGGAACGCCTGTTCCCAATGATGTGGAAAGACTACGGTTAGGAACACCGCCATGACCACGACCAGCACCAGGATTGTCGCCAGGAATGTCTGTATCTGGCTGTCCTGCCACAGTGAGTTCGTGTTGCCATTGGCGAATTGAACATAGCGCACGAAAGGCAGCGCCGCGAGGATCATAAAGACCGCAGCCGCATACTCGGTCGGCCCCGAGAAACTGCCGAAGGACGTGTCGTAGTTCGAGAACCCTCCGGTCGCGATGGTTGTCATCGCATGCACCACGGCATCGAAAAACCCCATCCCCAAGCCGGCGTAGACAAGCGCGCAGACAAAGGTCAAAAAGACATAGATCAGGGATATCTGCCCAGCGATCTCTTGCGCGCGCGGCAGGATTTTCCCCATGGTTTCAAACCCTTCCGAACGGAAGATCTGCATCCCCCCCACGCGAAGTTCGGGCAGGAACACCATGGCGACTACAATAATCCCAATGCCGCCCAGCCATTGCAGCAATCCGCGCCACAACAGCAAACCCTGTGGCAGATTATCAAGCCCGGAAATGACAGTCGAACCAGTAGTGGTCAGCCCCGACATTGCCTCAAAATAAGCATCGACAAAGCGCAGCTCGGTCTCGCCGAATAAAAACGGGATTGCGCCGAAAAAGGGCAGCGCCACCCAAACGCCGGTGGTCAGCAAAAAGGTCTGACGGATCGTCAGACCTTCGCCCACTCCGTTCGAACAACTGATGGACAGGATAACCCCCGTCAGCATGGTGATCACGCCGCTTCCCAGAAAAACAGGCCATTCGCCCCGGCCTTCGATGAAATCCGCAAGCATGGGAAGCATCATGGTCGCCCCAAGAATGGCGACCAACAGGCCAATCACATATCCAACCGGGCGCATATCCGTCATGAGGCGCAGCGTTGGCGCGCCTGCACGACTGTGTCAAGCGGATGTCCCGTTTACTCGTCGGTTTTGCTGACGGGTGTGGGCATTGCGGGCGGTTTTGAAGGCGCGCGCGTCCGGTTCTGAGGTGCCGCAGACTTGGCTGTATTCGCCAGAGGCGCCACAGGTTTCGCCTCGGCTTTGGGGGCCACAGGCTTGGCGGCAGGTGCAGCCGTTGGTTTTGCCGTCACCGATTTCGCCGCCTGCACTTTGGGCGCGGCTGGCTTGGCTGTGGCCTTGGGTGCGGCAGGTTTCGCTACTGCCTTTGGAGCCACGCGTTTTGCGGCAGGTTTGGGTGCGGCAGGTTTTGCCTCGGGCTTGACGGCCGCAGGTTTAGGCGCTGCAACCTTGGCCACTGCTGGCTGGGAGGCCGCATTTGCTACAACCGGTTTAGGTGATTCGGCTTTTGGGGTCGCTGCCGTCTTGGCCCGAACGCGCGGCTTGGACTTTGGTGCGGCGGTCGTTTTGACCTTGGCTACAGGCTTGGCAGCTGCCGCCTTGGATTTGAATTCCGGTTTCTTTTTGGCAGGTGCAGGAACCGACGAAGACGCGTGCAGAGCATTCACTGGAACGAAAGGCAGCTCCATGGCCGAATTCGCCAAAATCTGCATGATCTTCAGTTGGTTGCTGACTGCATAACCGGCCAGTCGAATGGCCGCCGCCTGAAACTCAAGCGGTTGGGTAATCGGATTCATTAGTCATTTCTCCTGTAAAAGCGAAGCAACCTTCCAAGAAAAGAACCGCTCTGCCCCACCCCGGTATTAGGGGCGAGTGACCAAGGCCTGAAATCCCCGGACATCGCACGTCGCGGCTTCCTTTTCAGAGTGGCCCGAGGGCTGACACGCCCTCACACCATGGCTGCGTTCACGGATAGTTTAACGCGAAACACACTGCGCGTGCAGAAATATTGCTGCAATGCGGCAATTTTTCGCCAATTGGATCAAAATGAGACAACAGGATGCTCTTTTCGATCTACCCGATGTGAAACAGGGTCGAGAACAAGCGTGGATCCAAGCTGGCGGAAACAAAGGTTGGCCCTTCGGTCAGCACCGACACTGCGTCGTGGCTGTGCAGGCTTTCCTGATGGCTGGCCACAACACGGAAATCACCGACATGATGATCGGCCAGAAGCTCGGCACAAAACAAGCGCGCGGCGTCTTCGACAAAGATTGGGTTCGCGGCATTCAGCTCGGCAAAGGCCTGTTCGTCCTCGCGCTTGACCATCACTTGCGTTTCGGTCGGTACGGCGCGGCGGCACAGGGCAATCAGATCTTCGAACCACAGGCAATCTGCTTTGCAATCAACAACAACGGAAATCCGCGCAACAGAACGCTGGGAATGCGGTGTCGCCAGTTGCCCCCGTGTGGACCGCGCATGTTCGCTCAGCTCAAGCGAACATGGACAGGTGGACGAATAGACATAGTCCAGATGGATGATCTTCTGACGTACGCCGTTTTGTTCGACCAGTTCCAACGCGATGTCGTAATACTGATACCCTTGCAAACCCGATCGCAGGCTTTCCACCCGGTCCGGGTAGGAAAACCGCATCTGGATACGCGCATCGAAACTGTCCAGATCGGTCATATAATCGTCCAGCGCAGCCTCCATGACCTCAAAACTGAACGTACGCTCGGCATGTTTGTAGAACGAGCGCATGATGCGGGACATGTTGATGCCCTTCTTTTCGGCATCAAGGCTGACCGTTCCGGTGACCGAGGTTTCAAGCGTGAGATCCTCACCATGTTTACGGTGGAACCGAATCGGCAAACGGAAATTAGAAATGCCCACATGCTGAATTTGTTGCATGGCCCCGCGGATCAGGCTGGACGGTCCGTTTTGAAGGTCCGGCAACGATGCCCGATAGGCCGCGTCAACTGTGAAGTCTTCGGCATATTCTCGCGACAGCGAAGGATAATTCACCGGAACCAGTCCAGGCACGAGGCGCGCAATTGCAGGATCAAGCTGGCTGATCTCAGCTTCACTCGCGGACTCGGCCCATTTGCGCAGCGTTCTAAGCGCGGCGGCGGCGTCTTCATTGTCAGGTGCGTCTTCAATGGTGCGGGGGTACACATTCATCGAACGGGGTTCCTCGGTTGGTCGCCGGACTATATACAGGTTCGACGCTTTTTCCAGTTTAACCGTATACGCATTAAAGTACGGCCCGGATGAAAATCCGCAAACATCGCGGGAGTTACGCCGCGTTTACGCAGTTTCACCCAAGGCATAACAGGATATAGAGCGTAGTTAGCGCTGAGAAACGTCCAAAGCGCGCTTAATATCGGCAAGCAGGTCGCCCGCATCCTCCAGACCGATGGACAGGCGGATCAGGCCGGGAGTAATGCCCAACTCGTCTTTCTGCTCATCGCTCAGCCGTTGGTGGGTCGTGGTCGCCGGATGGGTCGCAATCGACTTGGCGTCGCCCAGGTTGTTCGAAATCACCGGAATCGTCATCGCGTTGAGGAACGCAAACGCAGCCTCCTTTCCGCCCTTGATATCCAGCGACAGAACGGTGCCGCCCTTACCGCCCAACTGTGATTGAACCAGCGCATTCTGCGGATGCGTCTTTAGCCCCGGATACAATGTGCGTTCCAACGCGGCGTGACCCTCCAGTGCCTCAGCCACGATCTGGGCCGTCTCAGCCTGAGCATTGACACGCAGGGTCATCGTTTCCAGACCTTTCAACATGATCCAGGCGTTAAACGGGCTCAGCGCCCCACCGGTGTGCTTCAGATAAGGCTCAACGGTGCCGCGGATGAAGTCCTTGGTGCCGATGATTACGCCGCCCAGCGCACGCCCCTGCCCGTCGATATGTTTGGTCGCCGAATAGATCACAACATCCGCACCCTGCTCGATCGCACGCGAAAACACTGGGGTCGAGAACACATTGTCCACGACCACCATCGCACCAACTGCGTGGGCCAGTTCGGCTACGGCCGAGATGTCGATCACCTCAAGCGTCGGGTTCGACATGGATTCAAAGAACACAGCCTTTGTGTCGGGCCGGATCGCCGCTTTCCATTCGTCCAGATTGGTGCCGTCTACGAAAGTTACATCTACACCAAACCGGGTCAGGATATTCTCGACAATATACAAGCATGAGCCGAACAGCGCCTTAGCCGAAACGATGTGGTCGCCTGCCTTCAGCATCGAGGTCAGCGCGCCGTTGACAGCCGCCATGCCCGAAGCTGTGGCGAAAGCATCCTCGCCCCCCTCAAGCGCCGCGATACGCTGCTCGAACATCGACACGGTGGGGTTGCCATAGCGGGCATAGATGAACTCATCCGGGCCACATTCCAGAAAACGGGCCTCGGCCTGTTCGGCATTCTCATAGACGAACCCCTGGGTTAGAAAGATCGCCTCGCTAACCTCATTGTATTGGCTGCGGCGGATGCCGCCATGGACGGCTTGAGTGCGTTTGTTCCAGCTTTCGCTCATGTCATTCCTCTCGACCTTTGCCCGGCAAAGGCATCAAAAAAACCCCAGACGCGGTCAAGCGAAAGGGGCCTTTCATCCTGACCTTTTAGCGGTGTTGTTTAGCGTGGCCCGCAATCCGGTAACAAATCGCCACGTAGCTCTGCGAGAGGCAATACGCTTCGGGCGGTTTGCCGTCAAGCCCGGCGTTCCCCCGGTCACGGTTGCGTAATCGGCCCTTGCCGCCCCGTCAGAAACCCGCATGATCCATTCAACAAAAGGAGGGCACATGGCGGACCCGATTGATCTGTATTTTTGGCCTACCCCCAACGGGTGGAAGGTATCCATCGCGTTAGAAGAGATGGAGTTGCCCTATTCCACGCATCTGATCAACATCGGCAAGGGCGATCAGTTCGACCCCGAGTTCCTGAAGATTTCGCCCAACAACCGTATGCCTGCAATCTTTGACCCTGACGGGCCCGACGGCGCGCCGGTTTCCGTGTTCGAAAGCGGGGCAATCCTGATGTATCTGGCTCGCAAAACCGGGCGGTTTTATGGCAATACCGAGCGTGACCGGATCGCGGTCGAAGAATGGCTGATGTGGCAGATGGGCGGCGTTGGCCCGATGGCCGGTCAGGCGCATCACTTCCTGAAATACGCACCCTACATGGACCCACCGCAGGACCTGCCCTATGCAAAAGACCGCTACCGCACCGAGGTCGGGCGTTTGTACGGCGTGCTGGATCGACGGCTGGCCGACAACGAATATGTCGCGGGCGACTTCTATTCCATTGCCGACATGTCAATCTGGGGCTGGGCCAGCCTATGGGAAGGCCAGCAGCAGGTGTTAGAGGACAAGCCGCACTTTACCCGCTGGCTGGAGACGGTCAGTGCCCGTCCCGGCGTCCAAGCCGGTCGCGCACTGCATGCCGAATTGCGTGCAGATAATCGTGACAAGCAGTCGCAAGAGACCTTGTTTAAGCGATAAATCAAATCGATCCAGTTTCCGCTGTGAGCCCAGTTCGACCGATGCTGCAATGCGCATAGATGTCTGGTCATAGATTTTGCAAGGATGATGTTGATTGAGCGTTTTGCATGGTTGGATCTTAGGCAGTCCTGGATTTGTTCCTTTTCGGGTGTTGTCGACCTAATAAACAGGAATAGAAAGCATAGCGAATCCGGCGAAATTGGGGGTAACGCAATCCCACGCGGTACAAGCGAAAGGCTTCAATCATTGATTTCTCTAACAATAAAAAATGCCCCCAGACTTGGGGGCGAGATTTATAAGAGGAGCGATTACAAGAGATGCCTTATTGTGGATTCACAACCAAAGTACCGGAATTCATGGCGTCGATCAGTTTGTTAACTTCATCGACAACGTCCACCGGGATGTCTGGGTGGAACGACCCGATCCGCATGGCCAGTTCATTGCCCATATCCGCCCGGTAGAGCGCACCTTCCAGTTTGCCAGCAGCTGCCAGTTCCAGGTAGGACCGCATGTTGCCTCGGACATCTAGAATAGCGGACTGTAGTATTTCCGGCCATTCGTTGATCGCATCACGATAGATGCCGATGCCATAGACGCCTTTTTCCTGAACAGCCTGCATGGAGCCCAGCGTCGCGCTGTCCATTGTCGGCCAGACGACATCGGCGCCTTGGGAAATTTGGTTCAAAGCAGCTTCTTTGCCCTTGGCGATGTCATCCCAGTCGCCGGTCCAGGTAACCAAAACTCTGATGTCCGGATTGGCCGCTTTGGCCCCCGCTTCATATCCAGCAACCGTGTCGGTCGTGAATTTGAACTGTTGCGCCGCGATGATGCCGATGGTGCCTGTGTCTGACATGGAGCCCGCGACGTAGCCCATTAGATAAGCGATTTGGCTGAAATAGAAATCCGCGTTGGCAATGTTGTCTTTTGTGCCCAGTCCGTTGTTCACCATGAACATGGTTTCTGGGAAGCGTGCTGCGACACGTTCCACTGCGTCCTGGAACTCTCCGCCGTGACCGATCACAAGGTCATACCCTCGGCGTGCGTAGTCGCTCAGGACTTCGATTTGTTCCGGCTGATGCACGCTTTCGGAAAAAGCGGCTTCAAAGCCAAGCACTTCACCTGCCTTGGTGAGACCTTCGAATCCGGCTTGGTTCCAGCCATTATCAGAAATCGATCCGGGCATAACGATCGCGGCGCGTTCGATCCCGTCAGCGACCGCAGGCCCGGCCAACATCAGTGCCGCAAGCCCCGCCAATAGTTTGGACTTTAATTGCATTGTTGTTCTCCCATATTGGATATGTGTTGTCAGGGTGACGGGAGGATCGCGACGTGAAAAACGATGGTTTCTCACGTCACGGCTGAGATCTATCGATGCTCCCGGTCGTAGGGGAGTCCAACGCTTGCAGGTGCGCTGGCCTTGGCGCCGAGGACCACAAGTGCGATGAGCGATGCGAGGTAAGGCAAGATCAGGAAGAGCTGATAGGGAACCTCTGGCGAGGTGAATTGCAGTTTGAATTGCACCGCATCACAGAAGCCGAAGAAAAGCGCCGCGCAGATCGCGCCGATGGGCGACCAACGTCCTAAGATGATTGCCGCAAGCGCAATGAAGCCTTTGCCCGCACTCATGCCTTCCGCAAACACATAGACTTGCGATAAGACCAGATGCACCCCAGCAAGTGCCGCGAGGGCACCGCTGACTGCAATTGCGAGATATTGCATGCGAAAGACAGGAACCCCAGCCAAGTCCGCGGCCTTCGGGTTTTCGCCAACGGCGCGAAGGTCCAGACCCTTGTGGGATTTCATCAGCCAGAACCAGGCGGCTATTGCCAATCCGATCAAAAGGTAGAACAGCGGATCCTGGGAAAACAGGGACGGGCCAACTACGGGAAGATCTGACAAGTAGGGAATATCGATCTGCGAGAACCCGTCTACCCGCGCCCCTCCGGCCTGAGCTCCAAAAATATGACGGGACAGAAAAGCTGTGAGTCCGGCCAGCAGCAGGTTGACGGCGATACCGCCAACCAGCTGGTTGATGCGCAGCCAGATCGACATATACCCAAGCAGCAGGCCTGAGAGCAGGCCGCAAATGATCCCGCATCCGAGCCCGATCATGGCGGAGCCCGTTGCGAAAGAACCAGCAGCGGCGCCGAGCGCACCGGCGAGGATCTGACCTTCGAGGCCGATGTTGTACAGCCCGCCACGTTCCGCAATCACCCCGCCAAGGGCAGCAAAGGCAATTGGCGTACCCAATCGGGCGGTTCCGGCAAGGACGTCGCCCAGCAAAACAAGATCAATCATAGCCTATGCCTCTTTCTTTTGGCGTTGTGTTTGGCGGCGCAGCCGCCGGTTTTTTGCCAGGGGTTTCAGAACGGATGTTAACCTGGTTCGCGGTGTCACGAGGGCGGCGGCGACCAGAACCACAACAAGCCCCTCGACCACTTCAATGACGGAACTGTCGACCCCGACGGCACGTTGCATCGTTCCCGCGCCAGCAGAAAGCCCGGCAAGGAACAGCGCGGTCAAAGGCGCGACAATTGGGTTAAGAGCCGCAAGGAAGGCGACGACAATTCCGTCATAGCCGTAGCCATCGCTAAACAGGTGGAACAGGCGGTACTTCAACCCAATCACCTCGATTGCGCCGGCCATGCCTGCAAGGCTGCCGCCAATCAACATGGCGCGTATGATGGTCTTTTTCTGGTCCACACCGGCATAGGCCGCAGCGCGGGCATTACGCCCCACAAGGTCCAGTTGGAAACCCGATGGCGTGAAGCGCAGCCAGAAATACAAGATGACCGTCATGGCCAGCCCGAATACAAAGCCCACATGGGTATCAGATCGCGGCATCAGAATAGGCAGGCGATAGGCTTCTGAGACTTCCTCCGAATAAGGATATGGCGCGCCTTCGGCCAATAGCGGCCCTGCCACGGCGTAGCTGACTATGTGGATTGCAATGAAGTTCATCAGCAGCGTGACAATGACCTCATTCGTACCCCGATAGGCTTTTAGATACGCGGGAATTGCCGCCCAGAACGCCCCGCCGGCGGCGGCGGCGACAAATATCAGCGGCACGCCAAATAGACCGGGCAGATCGGGGATGGCCAAAGCGAAGACGGCGCCGAACAACCCACCAATATAGATCTGCCCCTCGCCACCGATGTTGAACACACCGGCGCGCATCGGAATGATTACGGCCAGCCCCGCCAGAAGCATCGGTGAGGCTTTGACCAGCGTATTGGAGAAACCCCAGTAATTCAGGAAAGATTCCAGAAACAGAACCTTATAGGCCTCAAACGGGTTGTGCCCGTCGAGCAGGATCAGCACGCCGCCAACGCTCAGCGCTAACAGTAAGGCAATCGCAATCCGGCGTTGCATGGTAAATCTGTTCATTGTACCTCCTCCGGCGCTGCGGTCATCAAGAGCCCGATGTCTTGAAGAGTTGTGTTTTCTGGATCGACAACACCCTTGATCCGACCAAAGGCCATCACGGCGACACGGTCAGAGATGTCGAGCACATGTTCAAGTTCAGTGGAGATATAGAGAACCCCCACGCCGCTTTGGGCGACGGCGCGGATCTGGTTCTGAACAAATTCCGTTGCGCCGACATCAAGCCCTTTAGTCGGCTGCACGACGACCAAAAGATTGCGCGCCCGGGCCACTTCACGGGCCAGAACAATTTTTTGTTGATTGCCACCGGATAGAGCCGAAGCGTTCAATTTTGGGTCAGGGGGCCTAATGTCAAAGGCCGCGACCACGTTGCTTGCGATCTTGTGCATCGCACGCCGGGAAATCAGACCGCCAGACATGAACCTGTCTTCGCCAATGGATCGAAAGGCCAAGTTTTCTTCGACACTGAGCGAGAGGACCAAGCCTTCGGCATGGCGGTCCTCGGGAACGAAGCCTATGCCATCTGCAATGCGCGAAGCGATGGAGGCGCTTGATATCTCCGTGCCATTAAGGTGGATGGCGCCGCTAGTTTGCCTTTTGAGGCCGGTGATCACCTCGCTCAACTCCGTCTGACCATTGCCATCGATCCCAGCGATTCCAAGAATTTCGCCAGCCTTCACGGAGAGGGTCAGATCCTGCAGGATTTCCGCCCCGCCTGGATCGATCAGGCAGACATCAGAGACAACCAGAGCGTCCGGTGCTGAGCTGATGTCATTGCGCGCCTTTTTGGCCTTGAGCATCACGACCGTTTCGCCGGTCGGCTTGTCTCCCATCATAAGCGCTGACATCTGGGCCATGGGCGTGGTCGCAACCGGAAGAACTCCCTCGACACGCCCATGGCGCATTATCATGACGCGATCGGCAATTTCGCGGATTTCATCGAGCTTGTGGCTGATGAAAAAGACAAGGCAGCCGTTGGCGACCAACTTGCGCACTCCTTTGAGAAATGGCGCGACTTCGGTCGGGGCAAGAACGCTGGTGGGTTCATCCAGGATCAGGATCGATACATCGCGAAACAGCGCCTTAAGGATTTCCACCCTTTGCTTCATGCCCACAGGCATTTCCGTGACACGGATGTCGAAATCGACGTTAAAGTCAAAGTCGCTGCAAAGCTGCCGAATGCGCGCCCGCGCTTCGGCACCCCGCTTTGTGCTGGGCAAGCCGATCAGAATGTTCTCTTCGGCGTTCATCGCGCCGACCAGGCTGAAATGCTGGTGGATCATGCCGATCCCATGCTCAATAGCTTTTGCTGGGCTGGTCACCGAAACAGGTGTTCCGCCCAATTTGATTTCGCCGTTATCGGGCTGATACAGGCCGATCAAAACGCTTGCGAACGTGGTTTTACCTGCTCCGTTCTCACCCAAAATCGCAATGCACTCGCCCTTCGAGGCCAGCAGATTGACATTGTGCAATGCACGAACGGCGCCAAACGACTTGTCGATGCCAGTGACTTTCAAAAATGGATCCAAGACAACCTCCCAACTTTCACGCAAATTCAAGAGAGAATGCCCTATCTTCTCAAATTAGATGTTTTCACCTCACAGCTGAGAATTTCGCCCACATGTGAGCCGGCAATCGGGTTAGAGTGGAGCGACGAATTAGCATCGCATCAGGAGAGCAAAGCCGCGCGTCATGGCGAAGATACCGTCGTTGAAAAGTATTCAGGCCTTCGAAGCGGCCTGCCGGCATCTGAGTTTCAAGGATGCCGCCGATGAACTATGCGTCACTCCGACTGCCATTTCTCATCAGATCAAATCGCTGGAGGATCAACTTGGGGTGCCCCTGTTTCACCGGCTTACCCGCGCCTTGAAACTGACGGAGGATGGGGCCAACTACGCGCCCCACATCATTGAAGCCTTCAAGAACATTGAAGCCGCCTCTCTCGCGCTGGAGGAAGACGACCTTGCGGGCACATTGACAATCTCAACAACCGGGTCTTTTGCCGCCAATTGGCTTAGCCCGCGGCTGCGAGGCTTTTACGAGAAATACCCGGATATCTCGGTAAGGGTTCTGTCTAGTGATCAACTGGTGGATTTCAAATCCAGCGATGTGGATGTGGCTATTCGGTATGGCTTTGGCGATTATCCTGACAGCAATGTGGCTTGGGTCTTGAATGACTGGGTGGCCCCTGTCTGTAGCGTGGAAAAGGCGAAGTCACTGGGTTCCCCCGAAGATCTTCTGAAGTCTCGTCTGATCGAATACCAATGGAGCGGGTTTTCTGATGCGGATCCGAGTTGGGAGCGATGGATGGACGCGGCTGGCTTGCAAACTAGTGACGTCGAGCCCTATGTCACCTATTCCGAGGAACACATCTGCTTGCTGACGGCAAGCGATGGTCATGGTGTGGCCTTGGTCAGCCTTTTGGCCGCCGCGCGTTTTCTGGAACGCAATATGCTGGTCGCCCCCTTTGACGCGGCATTGAAGAACAAGAGCTATTTTCTCGTCTGCCCGGAAACTTACGCCAATCGTGCACGCGTTCGTGTGTTCCGGGAATGGCTATTGGACCAAGCAGATGAGTTTCGCGACAGCGTCGTCGGTCAAAGGTTTTTTGAAGAATAGCGCGTCTGCAACGATCTAATCCGTCGCTTGAATTTTTGTCATTTCTAAATTGCCGAGAAGCATGCGTTTCTGAACCCCTAATCAGGAGTTCTTGCGCATGCATAGTTTTGACCCTTCCCAACCCGATGGTTTCAATCAAACTCTGGACAGCACAGTCTCTGCCGACGGCGTCCCGGTCATTGCAGAACGGTATACAGTGCCAGCACGTCGCGGCGTCGCGGTGCGTTTGACAGCCGAACAAACTTTGACCATCACCAATCCGACCGGCTGGCAAGTCTGCGATTTCTGGGCGTTCAATGCGGCAGAGCTGCATGAATATTTGTCCATGCCGCATGTGCATACGGATCTTCTGTCTGTTTTCCCAAAGATCGGTGACAGGTTGGTCAGCAATCTGCGCAATCCTCTTCTGACGCTGACCCAAGACACATCGCCGGGTGTTCATGACACAACGATCGCCGCTTGCGATGCCAACCGGTACAAGCAAATGGGCGTCACCGATTACCACGACAATTGCGCCGACAACTTGAGGCAGGCCTTGCTTGCTATCGGGAAAAAAGCACCGCATGTGCCAGCTCCGTTCAATCTGTGGATGAACGTACCAGTTCACCCAGATGGCAGCCTTGCCTGGGCTGCGCCAGTGTCAAAGCCGGGGGACAGCATGACCTTCAAAGCTGAGATGCCAGTCTACGCCGTTATGTCGGCCTGCCCGCAAGATATCACTCCAGTCAACGGGGACGAAGGCAAGCCGAGCGCACTGGAATTTGTTGTTCATGACGGCTGATGGCGGCGACATATTTTCTGCCCGCTGGATCATCGAAGATGCCTTTCACAGTCACGACGACTTCGCGCTTTATGTTCTAGACGGCAGAATAGGTGGATTGGCGCCTCTGGCCGTATTGAAGTCACGTTATCCCAGCGCAAGGGTGCACTTGGACACAAACACGGCGATCCTGCCCGGGTTTGTGAATGCGCATCACCATTGCTATGGGGTGAACCTGATAAACCAAGGGATACGGGATGACCTGTTAGAGCCTTGGATTTTCGCCTCCGCTGGCGCAGCCGACGTTGCGCCGCGCCTCGCCACCGAATACGCGGCAATGCGCTTGCTGAAGAATGGGGTAACGGCTGTTGTGGATGCCTGCACCGCGGGTCAGACAGCGGCCATTGCCGAAGCGAAGATATGGGACAAAATCGCCGTATATAACGGGCTTGGCCTGTCTTGCGCCATCGCGCCGGGCGAGAGATGGCACAACCAGCTTGTACATCCATATGGGCAAAGCCAGTCGTTTCTGACTACCTTGCCCGAGGTTCTGCGATGCAAACTGCAGCGCCAGCACGTTGCGCGCGCACGTATTGAACCGCAAAGTTTTGTGCGGCTTCTGTCCCGGATGCATGGCGAATACGCGGCTTCAGAATGCGCTGATGTGTGGTTTGGTCCCACGGCACCGCATTGGACGGGCCGAGAGACCCTGCGCAACATCGCCAGGAAGATTCGCGAAAGTGGCCAGCGCATTCACACCCATGCCGAGGAGTCTCGACTGCAACACCTGTCGGCTACAGCCTGGAGTTTTCAGGGTGCCATTGCAGAATTGGGCAAAGTTGGCCTGCTCACTGACGGCTTGTCTTTGGTGCATATGGTCTGGGCGGACGAAAAAGATCTGGCGCGAGTGGCCGAGGTGCGGGCGCATATCGTGTGTAATCCCAGCTCCAATTTGCGGCTGCGTTCCGGCATTGCACCCGCGCCATTGATGAAGCGGATGGGCATCAACCTCGCACTGGGGATGGATGGGACCAGCCTGGCAGGTGATGACGACATGTTCGCCGAAATGCGTCTGGCGCAAAGCCTTTATTGGTCAAGTGATCGGGCGAACCCTAGCCTGACCGCGAAGGATGTTTTCGACATGGCCACTATGGGTGGCGCGCGTTTGATGGGAATGGATCACAGCATCGGAAGCCTGTCCGTCGGCAAGCGCGCCGACTTTGTGATCCTGCGCCTGGACCGTCTTGAAGGTCCCTGGTTGGACCCCGGCATTGATCCGGTTGAGCTGTTGGTCAGCTCGGCAAAATCTACGGATATCCAGAGCGTCTTCACCGGCGGACAACTGGCCGTTTCGCACGGCGAGACCAAAAAGTGCGACGAAAAGATAATTCTTCAAAACATCACCGACGGCATGCAGCGCGCCGCGGATCAAAGGCTGAGCGCTAGTGAATATGCCGCCGTCAAATCCGCATTGCAGCGCTGGTATGACGATTGGCTGACGAACAACGCCCAGCAATTGTGACAGAGGAGCAAGACCATGCAGAAGAAAATAATCTGGCCAAACGGCGCGCGATGCGCCTGTGCGATCACCTTTGATATCGATGCGGACAGCCTGATCCATATCGCAAGGCCGGTCGATGGGCATGATCGCCTCTATCCGATCTCCATGGGGCGCTACGGGCCGACGGTTGCCATCCCTCGGATTCTAGAAACCTACAAACGTCTCGGGCTGAAACAGTCCTTCTTCGCCCCCGGATGGGTCGTGGAGCAATATCCAGATGCAATGCAAGCCATCCTGAAAGATGGTCATGAAATCGGCCATCATGGCTATTTGCACGAAGACCCGACAAACCACAGCGCGTCTGAACAAGCCTATTGGTTCGAACGCGCGCTGGAGTCGCATAAGCGGGTTCTGGGCAATGTTCCAAAAGGCTATCGCGCACCGGTTTACAATGTGACGCAAGCCGTCATCGACCTGCTGAACAAGCATGAATTCGACTATGACAGTTCGCTGATGGCGGATGATGTGCCATACCTCATGCGATCAGGCGGCCGGACTTTGGTCGAACTTCCATCGCATTGGGGGACCGACGACTGGCCGCAATTCGCCCACTATGAGGAAATTGGTTACATGATGCCCGTCGCCGGGCCACGCGCCGGGCTGACCCCATTTTGGGAGGAATTCGAAGCCCAATACGAAGAAGGTGGCTTCTGGATTGGCATCTGGCATCCCTTCCTGACCGGGCGTTTGGCGCGGTGGCGGCAGGTGGAAGACTGGATGGATTCTGTCTTGAACAGGGGTGACGTCTGGTTCGCTACTCTCGGAGAGATCGCACAGCACGTGCGCATGCAATATGAGGCAGACCGGCAAAGCGTACGGGTTGAAGAACTGCCTTATTATCAGACTCCGGTTCTGACGGCATGAATATCCTTCAACGGACGCGCGACTTTCTGGATTCGCTCGACGCGCATCGCGAGATATTCCTTAGCGTTGCGCCAGATAGACTGTTGCAGGATGCCCGATCCGCCGCCGCGCGGCAGGCCGAAGGAAGGCTGCTTGGCCCGTTGGACGGCCAGTTTCTTGCGGTCAAGGCCAATATCGACGTGCAAACGTTCCGAAGCCATGCGGGATCCTTGGCCATCGATCCTCAACCAGCAGACAATGACGCCCCGATCGTCGCCAGGCTCCGTTCTGCGGGCGCGATCGTCTTAGGCCATGTGAACATGTCAGAGTTCGCCTTCTCGGGGCTCGGAGTTAATCCGCATTTCGGCACCCCTCTGAATGTGTTGGACAGCACAATGGTGCCTGGAGGGTCCTCGAGCGGATCGGCGTCAGCCGTTGCCATGGGCTTGGCCGACATCGCATTGGGCACAGATACCTCCGGCTCCGTGCGCATTCCGGCCGCCTGTCAGGGCCTGGTGGGGTTTCGCCCAACTATGGACCGCTATGAAAGCGCCGGGATTTTACCTCTGGCGCCTTCTATGGATACGCCAGGCTCACTCGCTTTAAACGTCAGTCAGATTTGCGCTGTGGATCGCGCTTTGTCGGATTGCAAAGAAACCGGGCACGCCCGCCGTCAAATTCTGTGCCTGAGGGAAGATGCCCTGGTGGGATTCACCCCGGAAATCAAGGCTATGTACGAACAGGCTCAGCAGCATTTGTCCGAGCATGGCATCGAATTGGAAAGAGTTGATATCCGAAGTTTCACTCGTGTCACGGAGGTCTTCCAAACCTGCGGAACGCTGGTGAGTGCCGAAGCCTTTCGTCTTCTGCCAAGTTTGGTCGGAGACCAGCAGGCCAGACTGGACCCAAATGTGCAGGATCGGCTTGCTCAGGCGGCTTCAATACTTGGCAAAGATCTGCAGGCATTGCTCGAAATCCGGCGGGCCCTCATCCCGGACTTTGGCAGGGAACTGGCAGGGAAGATGCTGCTTTACCCGACATTGCCGTCGTACCCGCCGTCTGTTCAGGCCGTGACCCTCGATAAAGGGGTCTTTGCACGGGAAAACGCCCTTATCCTGTCGGTATCGATGAAAGCTGCTTTCCTCAATGCGCCAACAATTTCCATTCCATTTGGAGAACGGAGACCGGGGGTCAGCCTATCCTTGAGCGGCGGCGCAAACAGGGACGCGGATGTACTTGCGACGGCGTCTTATCTGGAGAAGATTTTTTCAGCGATTAGAGATGGCTGAGGTCATTTCACTCCATTCAGAATTCTCTTCATTTGTACCTGCGCGTCACTGGCTTCACCTTTGAATGGTCCATTGCAAACTGACTAGGTGACAAGATGACCACAATCCTGAGAATTGACGCCAGCGTGCGCCACACCGACAACCCTGTTGCGGCCTATAACTCCATTTCCCGCGCTTTGGCGGACAGTTTCGTGGAAGAGTGGAAAACGGTTGATCCCGACGTTGAAATTATTGTGCGTGACGTCGGAATGACCCCGCCAGATTTCATTTCCAACGATTGGATCGCGTCCGTCTTTACAGCAGAAGAGGAACGTACTCCTGAACAGAGCGCTTTGGTCAGTTTGTCTGACACGCTGATTGACGAGCTCGACCGCTCCGACATCCTGCTGATTTCGACGCCCATGTACAACTACGGCATGCCCGCAGCGCTGAAGGCTTGGTTTGATCAGATCATCCGGATCAACAAGACGTTTACGTTTGATTTGGCGCGCGGCGACTTCCCTCTGGAACCGATCATGTCCGGCAAAACCCTGGTGCTGCTGACATCGGCTGGCGAATTCGGCTTTGAGGACGGTGGGATTCGCAATGACTCGGGTCACCTTTCTGCGCATATCAGCACATTGCGCAAGTACCTGGGCGCAGAACGCATGTTCGAAGCTGCGGCCGAGTACCAGGAATTCGCTGATGAGCGTCACAAAGCTTCGGTCGCCTCAGCTCAGGCCCAAGCACGCCACATTGCGCGTGAGCTTGCCTGAACGTTAGCCAGTTTATGGAAAGGAGAACCTGTTGAAATGAACAGGTTCTACATTTCCAACTTGTCACAACTCAAGGTGTGTGAGGCAGGTGGTTGTGTCTTGCGCTTACTTGAGTGGCTCAAGTCGCTAAAGATACGAAACGACAGCGAATGTAGTAGTAAACCTTCATTTCGGATTGGCAGACAGTTTTAACCAATTTCTTGATTCAACATCCCCGCATTCGAACTCTTGGTTCTAAAGGGGACTTTGCTACGCTGCGTTCGAACGGCAGATTTGTCCGCATTGCAGACCTATCCCCCGCCCGCACCATCACATCCAGCTCCGCGAGATATCCTCAACATCTCTGCGTTCAAATTGGGCACCAAATGCGCACAGCATTTCGACATGCGCTGTGGCAACAAGGGAAAGCCAGCACAGAGCAATTTGTTCAAGCGATGAGAAATCCCTGCTATACTCTGGCTTTGAATAGGAAAAGGATTTTCAAAGCCTAGACTGGTCCACGCCTCGACACCTGCTTTGAGGCTGGTCAGGCGACCATCGGTCGGGCCGGAAAATGAACGAGTTGTTTTATGCGAGTTTTAACCCCTCTGTTTATTTTATGCGCAGGAATGGCGAGTGCCGCGCCAGATTGCGAGGAGCCTGCGCAGGCTCAACCGCATGAACTGGTGGCCTATGACCTGTCCGCTGAATTGGACGTCCTGTTGGAGGAAGACGCCGTCGCAGCCCCCGCCAAGCGCGAACTGACTGTATCACCCAGACCGCGACTGCGACCCTGCAAATTCCGTCAGATCGAGGTTGGCCGCGAACGGATGCGCGATCGCGGTGCGGTGTGTGGTGACTGGACCATTCTCGGCGAGAGCCGAAAACCCTTTAGAGGAAAGTACAGGGGATGCGGCATTGCCGATCCCGTGCGTATCCGCGTGGTGTCTGATGTCTTTCTCAGCCAATTGGCGCTGATGGATTGCGAAACCGCCATCACGCTCAAGACTTGGCTGGAGAACACGGCCAAACCGACCTTTGCGGATCAGGGTGGCGGTTTGAAAGGAATTCGTCTGGCCGGCCATTATGCGTGCAAGACACAGAACAATCAGCCGCGCGCGCGAATGTCGGAACACGCCCGCGGTCGCGCGATTGATATCTCATCTTTCGTACTCATGGATGGCACTGTGATCACGGTACGCGACGGGTGGACAGCTGAAGATACAAGCGACGCCATGCGTGAGCTTCATGCAGGTGCTTGCGGTCTGTTCGGCACAGTTCTGGGTCCGGACGCCGACCGCTATCACAAAGGGCATTTCCATTTTGACACAGCGCGCCGCCGCAGCGGATCTGTTTGTCGCTAGAGGCCTAACCCTCCCCCCGTACCAATACATCCAGCATTGATGAGATATCCTCGATCTCTTCCGCGATCACATGGGTCACCGAATGCGCCCGCTGCATCCGGCCCGTGACCCGCAACAGGCGCCCGGAAATCACCGCGCGGCGGAATTGTTCGTAGATTTTCCGCCAGACGACCACGTTCACGATACCGGTCTCATCCTCAAGCGTGACAAAGATCACCCCCTTGGCTGTCCCCGGTCTCTGCCGCAGAATCACCAGCCCGGCGACAGCCACGCGCGCGCCTTCGGGCGGGTCGTCCAGCCGGTTGGCTGGCAAACAGGTCGGCGGGCGCGGCCAGTTCCGGTTTGAAACCGCAGGATGAACAGGGGCAACAAGCATGAGAACAAAAATAGAACAAACTGCAGGAAAGTCCAGACACGGCGTGTTGAGTCGCAAATGGTACTGGAAAGACCTAAACGCCTTCACTAAGGAAGAATTCGAAAACCGAAAAAGGAAGACGCACGCAATGGCAAAGATCACCTATGTCGAGCATGGCGGTACCGAACATACAGTCGAGGTCGCCAACGGGCTGACAGTCATGGAAGGGGCCCGCGACAACAACATCCCCGGCATCGAGGCCGACTGCGGCGGCGCGTGCGCCTGCTCGACCTGCCACGTCTACATCCACCCCGACTGGGTCGAGAAAGTCCCAGGCAAGGATGACATGGAAGAAGACATGCTGGATTTTGCCTATGAGCCCGACCCGACCCGTTCGCGCCTGACCTGCCAGATCAAGGTCACGGATGAGTTGGACGGTCTGGTGGTACAGATGCCCGAAAAGCAGATCTGATGCTTTCCAAAGCGCCGCGTCTGCCCGCCTGTCTGTGGCAACATCGGGCACGCGGCGCGGTGCTGGCGTTGAGTGTGTGGCTGGCGGAGATGGGACCAGCAGCTGCAGACACCATCACAAGCGCCCGCTTCACTGAGCCAACGACGCGCTATGCCCACGGCGTACTGGGCGACGACATCGAATATGGCGCGCTTGAACTCAAAGTTTCGAATACGTCAACTAAAACGCTCTTCATCCAGCCGGTATACAAACGCTCGGTTCTGACCATCAAGTTGCCGCTTGATCGCGTCTTTGAAGACCTCAGTCCCCGTCTAGTCGATATCAATCTAGATGGATCAAACGAAGTGATCGTCGTGGAGTCCAACGTCCATGCCGGTGCACAACTCGCAATCTATGATGCACGCGGAGAAAAGATCGCAGCCACGCCCCACATTGGGACCCGCTTTCGCTGGCTCGCTCCAATTGGCGCTGCAGATCTGGATGGTGACGGGCTAGTCGAGATTGCTTACATCGACCGCCCGCATCTAGCCAAAACCCTGCGCATTTGGCGATTTCAGAACAGCGCACTGACCGAGATCGCAACCCTACCCGGTCTGACCAATCACCAGATTGGAGAGGACTTCATCACCGGTGGCATTCGCAAATGCGAAGGAAACCGTGAAATTATTGTGGTCAACGCTGACTGGAGCAGCATTGTCAGCGTCAACTACGATGATGGCTGGAAAAAACGGGAACTGCTGCCCTTTACCCCATCCGCAATGAAAGGGGCACTGACCTGTCCAAAATAGAACCGACCGCAGCCCGCGCCAGCGGGCTGCCCGGCCCAAGGCCTTTGGCGGTGCATCTTTGATGCAGCGTCAGGACGCGGGAGCGTTTTGGATCAGAGCGCCCGCCAGCCAATGTCGCGGCGGAAAAACCCATCGGGCCAGTCAATCCCGTCGACCGCCGCATAGGCCCGGTCCCGTGCCTCTTGCAATGTGCCTCCACGGGCAGTGACATTCAGTACGCGACCGCCAGAGGCCACGATCTGACCCTCCGAAGCCTTTGTTCCGGCGTGGAACACCATATTCCCGCTATCCTCGGGAAGGCCCTCCAGACCATTGATCACACTGCCCTTTTCGTACGCACCCGGATATCCATTCGCCGCCATCACCACGGTCAGGGCATGATCATCCGCCCAGTTTACCCGCGCCTCGGCCAACCGGCCCTCGGCAGCGGCATGCATCAGATCCATCGCCTGCGCACCGAGGCGCATCATAAGAACCTGACACTCGGGATCACCAAAGCGCACATTGTATTCTACCAACCGAGGCTGACCGTCCTTGATCATCAGACCGGCATAAAGGACGCCCTGAAACGGCATACCACGACGCTTCATTTCGGCCACGGTGGGCTTGATAATCTCTTCCATCGCGCGTTCTTCGATCTCAGCACTCAAAACCGGTGCCGGTGAATAGGCGCCCATACCGCCAGTATTCAGTCCGGTATCACCCTCGCCCACGCGCTTGTGGTCTTGTGCGGTGCCGACGGACAGGATGTTCTCGCCATCGCACAGCACGAACAGTGACGCCTCTTCTCCATCCATGAACTCTTCGATGACAACCTCGGCCCCTGCCCCGCCAAAAGCACCGCCGAACATGTCGTCGATGGCGTCCAGAGCGGTTTGGTCATCCATCGCCACGATCACGCCCTTGCCTGCGGCCAATCCGTCAGCCTTGACGACAATCGGAGCCCCTTGTTCGCGAATATAGGCTTTGGCTGGTTCAGCCTCGGTAAACCGCGCATAGGCTGCGGTCGGTGCGCCCGACGCATCGCAGATTTCCTTGGTAAAACTTTTCGACGCCTCCAACTGGGCTGCCGCCGCAGAAGGCCCAAAAACCAGCACGCCTGCTTCGCGCAGGCGATCCGCCACGCCGGCAGCCAAGGGTGCCTCGGGGCCTACAATCACGAAGTCAATCGCGTTTTCCTCAGCAAAACTAACGACGTCCCCACCGTTCTCAATATCCAGCGCGGCACAATCCGCGATCAGCGCGATCCCGGCATTTCCCGGCGCCACGATCAGACGGTCACATTTAGGGTTCTGCATCACCGCCCAAGCCAGGCTGTGTTCCCGCCCACCACTGCCGAGAATGAGGATATTCATGAATGCACTCCGATCTGCTTGGCCTCGCCTTGCGCGCGTTCTAAGCTGGCCGGGCATTTGACACAAGGCGCTGAAATGTCCGACCTGCTTGACGACCCCATTCCCGGCCAAAACACCCCTGAATACACTGTCTCGGACATCTCGGGCGAGGTGAAACGCACGCTAGAAGGCACGTTCGGTCGAATCCGTGTGCGCGGCGAGGTCGGGCGCGTGTTCAAGGCGCGCTCGGGTCATCTCTATTACGACATCAAGGATGACCGGAATGTGCTGGCCTGCACCACATGGAAAGGCCAGATCTCGGGCTTGTCCGTTGTCCCCGAAGAAGGGTTGGAGGTTGTGGTCACCGGTCGACTGACCGCATTTGGCGCGCAGTCGAAATACAACTTGAACGTCGATGAGGTCGCCGTTGCCGGACAAGGCGCGCTGATGGCGTTGCTGGAGAAACGCAAGAAACAGCTTGAGGCCGAAGGGCTGTTTGCCCCCGAGCGTAAAAAACCGCTGCCCTATCTGCCACAGGTCATCGGTGTTGTGACCTCTCCCTCAGGGGCGGTGATCCGGGACATACTGCACCGCCTGCGGGATCGGTTCCCGCGTAAGGTTCTGATCTGGCCAGTCGCCGTGCAGGGGTCGAACTGTGCCCCCGAAGTTGCAAATGCGATCAACGGGTTCAACAAATTAACACCCGGCGGGGCTCTACCGCGCCCCGACCTGATCATCGTCGCCCGAGGCGGCGGATCGATCGAAGATCTGTGGGGATTTAATGAGGAAATCGTGGCGCGCGCCGCTGCGGGATCAGATATCCCGCTGATCTCGGCCGTGGGGCACGAGACGGACACGACGCTGATTGACTACGTCTCAGACCGTCGCGCGCCCACCCCGACCGCCGCCGCCGAACTGGCCGTACCTGTACGGATAGAGCTGCTGGCCTGGACCGGCGAACAAGGCGCACGTCTGTCGCGTGCCGCAACCGATGCGGTCCAACGTCGGTCGCAGCGCCTGCGCGACCTATCGCGTGCGCTACCGCGACCGGACAGCCTGTTGAATACCCCGCGCCAACGGCTTGATTTGATTGCAGATCGCCTGACCCCGGCGCTTGAGCGCGGTGTGCAGAACCGCCGCCTACAAGTGGTTAAACTTTCCGCCCATTTGCGCCCTTCGACCTTGCGCAATCTTGTTTCAAGCCGACAAGAAGCCGTGCGAAGTCTGTCGTCACGCCTGTCCTTGCGTCCCATTCAGCGTGAAATCGAGATACAGCGCCAGTCCATCACCCGGTTGGCCGAGCGTATGAACGCCGCCCAAACAACGCGCCTGGACCGGATGCGACAAAAGCTGGACGCCACCGACCGCCTACGCGAAACGCTCAGCTACAAGGCAACGTTGCAACGGGGTTATGCCGTGGTCCGCGCCGAGGATCAGGTTGTCACGACAAAAGCTCAGGCTGCAAAGCATGGCTCACTTGAGATAGAGTTCGCCGATGGCGTGCTGACCACCGGTCAAACTGCTGCCCCACGATCAGCTACGAAAAAAACGCCCAAAAAAGACGCGCCAGATCAGGGTTCATTGTTCTGAGCCGATCTCAGACTCCAACATCCGGCCCATAGCAGATCATCTCTTCGTCGACATCCTCGGCCTCATAAAGCTCGGTTTCTTCCGGGTCGCCTTCGAATTGCGCGATCAGACCACCCCCAGATCGGGTGAACACCCAGCATTGTGGGTCCAGACGGTCTTCGTAGATGAAACAGATCTGGGCATCCTTTTCGTACCAGACGCCATGCTTGCAATCGCCATCCAGAAACGACCAGATGACGCGGCGATTGGGCAAGTACCGCTCAACGCCATATACCTGCCCCTGAAAACCGTAGAACAGGGTTTTCCCCCGCGTGTAGTCGTCAAAATCCGCACCCGACAGGGCTGATTGAGCCGTCGCTGAATACGCGGGCAGCAGAAGAAGAATCACAATATATCTGAGCATAGCCACATTGTGTCAGAAGCAATTGTCCGGCGCCAATCACCATTTCCGCAGGATCCCTGCCTCAACGTCACGGTTGAGGTGAATCAACAACCCGTCACAAGCTGCTGAAAACGGAGAGGTATCTATGACAACTGTACTGTTCTGGCTCGCGGCAGCTTGCGCTTTGGCCTACCTAACGCTGTCGCCGCGTCCGGCCAGCACATTGCGATCCGTGTTGAAAACTGCATCCGTCGCACTGCTGGCCGTGACTGCCTTGTTGGGTGCAGGTCCGCTTCTTCTGGTGGTCGCCCTCTTATTGTGCGCCATTGGCGACGCGCTGTTGTCGCGCGAAACTGACAGCACTTTCATGGCCGGGATTGGGGCCTTTGCCGCAGGTCACCTTGCATATATCGCCCTGTTTCTCACTCATCCTTCAAGCAATCTTGCCCTGATTTTCGACCAGCCTGGATATTTCTGGTCCCTTTTCATTCTGGGCATTGTCGCCGCCACCCTGTTGGCCCCACGGGCCGGGGACCTCAAAGGTCCTGTTCTGGGCTATATTCCGATCATTCTGGGGATGGGCGTCGCCGTACTGACACTGCCCGAGACCGACGCCCTGAGATGGGCCTTGCCTGCAGCTCTGGCCTTCATTGCCTCAGATCTTATCTTGGCAACCGAGAAGTTCCTGCTGCCCAAGGGCCACCCCGCCCTGAAGATCACGCCTTATCTGGTCTGGCCACTTTATTGGGGTGCTCAGGCGGGTCTGCTGATTGCGTTCCTCTGACCCTTTGCAACTGCCGCAAATCCGCATTAGGTGAGGGGAACACCTGCGGAGACCAAAAATGGCGTTTTTCTCAAAGCTCAAGGACAAGTTGTTCAAATCCTCGTCCCGCCTCGAACAGGGGCTTGAGGCCATTGTTGAAGATGGGGGCGAGGAAACAATCGCACCCGACCCGATCATCCCGGACCCCGAGCCGCAGCCGGAACCCGTACCGGAAGTTCCCCAACCAGTCCCAGAGGTGCCCGAACCTACGCCAGCGCCGCAACCGGTTGAGGTACCCGAGCCCGCGCCTGTTGATCCGACACCTGCCCCCCCGCCCCCCGAGGCGACACCTTCCAAAGGCGTGTTGGGTCGACTGTTCGGTCGCAGCGAGGCCAAAACCGCCGTGCGCCGTACGCTGGACGACGACATGCTGGAACAGCTCGAAGAGCTGCTGATCGCCTCGGATATGGGCGTAGATACTGCCTTACGTGTCACCGCCAACATGGCCGAAGGGCGCTTTGGCCGCAAACTCTCGACCCAGGAAATCAAACAGCTTTTGGCGCAGGAAGTGGCCCGCGTAATGGAGCCAGTCGCCAAACCCCTGCCTATCTATGCCAAACGTCCGCAAGTGGTGCTAGTCGTCGGCGTGAACGGCTCAGGTAAAACCACAACGATCGGCAAACTGGCCAGCCAGTTCAAAGCTGCCGGCAAAAAGGTCGTGATCGCTGCAGGAGATACCTTCCGCGCTGCCGCTGTCGAACAGCTGCAAGTCTGGGGCGAACGCGCGGGCGTGCCCGTCCTGACCGCCCCTGAAGGGTCCGATCCGGCCAGCCTTGCCTTCGACGCGCTGACCAAGGCGCAAGAGGACGGAGCCGACCTGCTGATGATCGACACCGCCGGTCGGCTGCAAAACCGCGCCGACCTGATGGAAGAACTGGCTAAGATCGTCCGTGTTATCCGCAAGAAAGACGAAACCGCACCGCACAACACATTGCTGGTGCTGGACGCCACCACCGGTCAAAACGCGCTGAGCCAGGTGGAAACTTTCCGCAATCTAGCCGATGTCTCGGGCCTGGTGATGACCAAACTGGACGGCACGGCCAAGGGCGGCGTTCTGGTCGCACTGGCTGACAAGTTCGGCCTGCCCATTCACGCCATCGGCGTCGGAGAGCAGATTGATGACCTCGCTGCTTTCGACCCCGAAGAATTCGCCGCCGCGCTCACTGGTCTGGATCAGTCCTGAACCGCAGCTTTATCTGGCCTCAAATACCCTCCGGGCGACTGGGGATGGAAAATCCCCGCCCCCTCCCAGCGAAATGATCTGACACTTGAGCGACTGGCTGATCTCTCTCGAAGGCACGGAAGCAGGCCATCAACTCGCCCTGGGGCTTGCTTTGATGGCCGCCTTTCTGCACGCAGTGTTCGGCGCCCTGCAAAAAGGCCGCCACGATCCATGGCTATCACGCGGTGCGATCGACGCTAGCTATTGCCTGATGGCCGCCCCGTTCGCTTTTTTTGTAGTACCGTGGCCAGAACCCTACATGTGGCCAATCTTTGCCACCGTCTGGCTGATCCATGTCGCCTACAAAGTTCTGCAGGCGATGGCCTATACCAAGGGCTCTTACACTGTCGTCTATCCGGTTGTCCGCGGCACAGGCCCCCTGTTCACCGTCATCGGTGCCTACCTGCTGTTCGGAGAAACCTTCACCGGTACCCAGTGGTTCGGCGTGGCTGTCCTGCTGGCTGGTATCTTTGGATTGGCCGCCTATAACTTTCGGTTTCTCGAAACCAACCGCGACACGCTGGGCATAGCGCTGGTATTGGCCGTTTCGACCGGTTTGTTCGTGGCGCTTTACACCACCTATGACGCCTATGGCATCCGCGCCACTGCCGATCCGTTCACCTTTCTGGCCTGGTTCTTCATGATCGACGGTGCGACCATGCCGATCTATGCCTTTCTGAGATGGCGCGCGATGATCAATCGGCCTACCATTGGGCCTTTGATGCTGCGCGGCATTGCAGGCGGCATTATCGCCCCAATGTCTTTCGGAGCCATCATGCTGGCCACAAGGCTCGACAAGGTCGGCGAAGCGGCAGTCCTACGTGAAACCTCAACCGTCTTTGCGGCCCTGATCGGATGGCTGGTGTTGAAGGAAACCGTGGGGCCACGGCGGATTGCACTGATGGCATTGATTGCACTCGGCGCCGTAATAGTTGAAATGGGCGGGTAAGCAGCAGGAAACCACTATGTCAGGCAAAAAAGAGATCAACCCGTTTCTGAAACAAGTGCTGGAGCTTGGGCCTCCACTGGCTTTTTTCTTCATCTACCTACGCCTGCGCGACGACAGCTTCCTGATCGGCGGCATCGAGTATTCCGGTTTTATCATTGCCACCATCCTTTTCGTGCCGCTGATGCTGGCCGCGATGGGGGTTCTTTGGTTCCTGACCGGTAAGCTCAGCCGGATACAGATTTTCACCGCATTCATGGTCATCTTCTTTGGCGGCCTGACCGCCTGGTTCAATGACGAGCGGTTTTTCAAAATGAAAACCACGCTGGTCTACGGCTTCTTTTCAATCATGCTTGGCATCGGTCTGCTGCAAGGCAAATCCTACCTCGCCTATGTCCTGGACGAGATGCTGCCGATGCGCCACGAGGGTTGGATGATCCTGACCCGGCGACTCTGCGGTTGTTTCGCGGTTCTGGCGGTGGCCAACGAATTTGTCTGGCGGACGATGTCCACCGACCTTTGGGTCAAGATCGAAACATTCGGCTTTCCCATAGCGCTGATGGTGTTTCTGATGCTGCAATTCAATCTGCTGCAAAGCTATATGGATGACCCCGACCACCAGTAGATGAACCGGTTGGGAAGGCGTTCGCCTCATACGTTTGCGATGGTTTGTCGGCCGATGCCGACAAAAACCTTGGCTTAACGCCGAACCTGTGGAAAGTTGTGTCACCACCAAAACACTCACAGCCGGAGAATCTGGAACTCATGACGGCTTTCCCAGACAGCGGCTTCCTGTCCGAGGCATCCGACGGGTTGAAAGCCATGCTTTCCGCCCAGGCGACTGAAATCGCACTGGAACGTGGTGACGTCCTGTTTGAACAGGGTGACGAGGGTGACGCATTGTACGCCATTCTCGAAGGTACGCTTGAGGTGTCCTTTCTGGCCATGAGCGGCCGCAAGCTGTCGCTGACCCTTATGCGCCCTGGTGAGGTGTTCGGAGAGATTGCACTGTTCGACAGCGGCCCTCGCACAGCCACCATCGCCGCGGCAGAATCCTCGCGCATTCTGCGTGTCCGGCAGGGGGATGTGATGGAGCAAATTCGCCAGCACCCCGATCTGGCGGTTGACTTGATCCGATTGGCCGGTCTGCGCATGCGGTGGATGGGGTCGCAGCTGAATGAGCAGGTGTTCCTGCCGATGCCAATCCGGTTGGCCCGCAAGCTGTTACACCTGTCCGGACTTCAGGATGACCCATCGACCCGGATCACCCTGTCGCAAAGCGAACTTGCCGAATTCGTCGGCGCCACGCGCGAGGCGGTGTCCAAGACGATCTCGACCTGGAAACGCGACAACGTGGTCGAAGCTTCGCGTGGCGGGTTGATGATTCAGGATTTCCAGGCCCTGCG
The DNA here is from genome assembly GCF_056539625.1 of Ruegeria sp. BA12. Lineage (NCBI taxonomy): Bacteria > Pseudomonadati > Pseudomonadota > Alphaproteobacteria > Rhodobacterales > Roseobacteraceae > Ruegeria > Ruegeria sp. BA12. Next base: position 521,234 of record NZ_JBQFVF010000001.1, on the reverse strand, counting down.
AGAACTGGCAGAATCCGACCTGATCTGACCCCTGTGACCTGCTTCACAGACCTTTTACAACATCAAGACTAATCTCTTAGTTGTTACCGTAGGAGGTCAGAGAATCATCCCCGATATCTGTCCACTGACCTCTCCCTGTATCAGAGCCATGCGCCTCCCCGGCGTGTGGCTCACCTTTTTTCACCCCCCAAAAACGCAAAAAGCCGGAGCGATAACCCCGGCCTTTTGGCTTATTTAGGTGTCAGTTACTCGCCCAGGCTCAGCGCCACAAAGCGCGGTTCACCGCCACGGCGCACCAGCAACAGCAACGACTTGCGGCCGGCCTCACGCGCTTCTTCCATACGGGCTTCGAGATCTTCAATCGAACTGACCTTCTGCTGACCGGCTTCAGTAATCAGATCACCGGCGCGCAGCCCCTTGGAATAAGCTTCTGACGCTTCGTCCACCGCAGTCACAACCAGCCCTTCTGCCTCCGCATCCAAATCAAGATCGGTGCGCAACGTATCCGTCAGGGGTGAAATCGTCAGGCCCAGAATATCGGCGTTTTCCTCAGGCGCGGCATCTGGTGTTTCCTCTTCCTCGCTATCCGCGCGTTCCGCTTCCTCACGTCGGCCCAGCGTGACCAGAACGGTCTGAGTGCCCCCGTCGCGATGCACCACAACACGAACCGACTTGCCAACCGTAGTCTCGCCCACCTGACGCACCAGACCGCGCGTATCTTCGACCTCGACCCCGTCAAAGCTGAGGATAACGTCACCCGCAAGCAGGCCCGCATCTTTGGCCGGACCGTCCGGTACATCGCTGATCAGCGCGCCGCCGGGTTTGTCCAGCCCCATCGCCTCGGCCATGTCCTCGGTCACGTCCTGAATGCGCACGCCCAGCCAGCCACGGCGGGTTTCACCGAATTCGCGCAGTTGGTCGACGACCTTAACGACCACGTTGGACGCCATCGAGAACCCGATCCCGATGGAGCCGCCATTGGGCGACAGGATCGCGGTGTTCACGCCGATCACCTCGCCGTTCATATTAAACAGCGGCCCGCCCGAGTTCCCCCGGTTAATGGCTGCGTCCGTCTGAATATAGTCGTCATAAGAGCCGCTCAGCGCCCGGTTGCGGGCCGACACGATACCAGCCGAAACAGAAAAGCCCTGTCCCAGCGGGTTACCCATGGCAATCACCCAATCCCCCACACGCGCAATGTCGCTGTCACCGAATTGCACATATTGCAGCGGGCCCGAGGCTTCGACCTTGAGCAGCGCGATGTCTGTTTTTTCATCTGTGCCAATCACCTTGGCGGGCAGCTCTTTCTTGGGCTGGCCATCGCCTGGAAAGAATTCCACAAGGATTTCATCAGCTTCCGCAATGACGTGGTTGTTGGTGACGATATAACCGTCCTCGGAAATCACAAATCCCGATCCCAGCGCATTGCTGCGGCGTGGGCGGTCGCCCTCTTCACCATCTCGGTCCTGAAACTCGCGAAAGAAATCCTCGAACGGAGAGCCTTCGGGCACGATCCCTTGCGGGCCAGTTTGCCCTTCGATCAGGGTCGATGTGGTGATGTTCACCACTGCCGGGCTGATCTTTTCGGCCAGCGGCGCCAGGCTTTCGCTCCGCGCCTGCGCGGCGACGGATTGGGCCAGAACAAGCAACATCCCCGCAAAGGCCAACCACATCAGCCGCATGAAACCAACACTGTCGTCCCTTTGGACGGAAATACTGCGCGCTTGTGCCTGCACTTGGGAACTCCTTGTCGAACAACGTCATAAGGGTGCCGCATAGCAACCCCTCTTGGAAACCAATGTAGTCAGTTTACCCAAGCCCGCAACTCGGGATCGCGGGGAATTCACCGGCAATTGAAATCAACGTGTCAAAACCCGAGCTGAAATGCACCCCACAACAACACCAGACCGCTGACAACACATAGCAGACCGGCCAGACGACGGGCTTGTTCAGGCAGTGACCGAAGCGCCTCAAGCATACGTTCAATAAGCGAAGGGGCCAGCGCATAGGCCAGCCCCTCGACAATCAGTACCAGCCCGAAGGCCAGAAGGATCAGGCCCATTACCGACCAGCCTGCCCGGTGGGCGATTTCAGGTAATTGAAGAACTCGGAATCCGGACTCAGAACCATCGAACTGTTGCTGCCGCCCAACGCATTTTCATAGGCTGACAAAGAGCGGTAGAATTCAAAGAACTCAGGGTCCGCGCCGTAAGCTTCGGCAAAGATCGCGTTACGTTCGGCATCTGCTTCACCGCGGATGATCTCGGCCTCACGGCGAGCATCCGACACCAGTTCAACCACAGTACGATCCGCCTGAGCGCGCACTCGCTGGGCCGCCTCGTTACCACGGGCGCGTTCATCGGTCGCCTCGCGTTCACGCTCGGCCTTCATCCGGTCAAAGGTGGCCTCAAGGTTGGCTTGCGGCAGGTCAGTTGCTTTCAAGCGCACGTCGATGACGTTAACGCCCAGCGCTTGCGCTTCGGCAATCGCGCTGTTGCGGATGCGCAGCATCAAGGCGGCACGGTCGGAACTCAGGATATCGCGGGACGAAACCGAACCCAGCACTTCGCGGGTTTCGGCGCGCAAGATGCGATCCAGACGATCTTCTGCGACCGGAATACCGCCAACACCGACGGCCTGACGGAAGCGGTTCAGATCGGAAATCCGGTAACGTGCAAACGCATCAACAACCAAACGACGGTCATCCAGTGGCGTTACTTCAAGCGGCTGCACGTCGATCGACAGGATACGGTCGTCATAGCGCACAACTTCCTGAATCAACGGAATCTTGAACGCCAAACCGGGTTCTTCCTTAACGGCAACGACGCGGCCAAATTGCAGAACCAGCGCACGTTCACGCTCGTCCACGATGAAAATCGAGGACAGGCCGATAACGCCAAGGATCACGACCAGAATGAGGATAATAGGTGACTTACGCATCAGTTGCTCTCCTCAGTCTGATTGCGGCGCAGCTCATTGAGCGGAAGATAAGGCACCACGCCCTGCCCCGACCCTGTCGAGTTCTCGTCGAGGATGATTTTATCCACGTCGCCCAGAACCTGCTCCATGCGCTCCAGATACAGACGCTTGCGCGTCACGTCGGGAGCCTTGGAGTACTCTTCCAGAACCGCGCTAAAGCGGCTGGCCTCACCCTGCGCGCCATTGATCTGCTGGGCGCGATAGGCTTCGGCCTCTTCGAGAACCTGTGCGGCTTCACCACGCGCCTCGGCCAAAACGCGGTTGGCATAGGCATCCGCAACGTTCTGCAGGCGGTCACGTTCTTGCGCCGCAGCCTGAACATCACGGAACGCTGCGATCACGTCTTGCGGTGGGTCCGCTTTGTCAAAGTTCACGCGGACGATGTTCACACCAGAATCGTAGCTGTCCATTGTCAACTGAATCAATTCCTGCAACCGGTCCGCGATAATGCCCCGGTCCCTGTTCAGAATCGGCGCCAACTCGCTCTGTGCGATGATCTCGCGCATCGCCGATTCAGAAACGGCCCGAATCGTTTGACGCGGATCGCGCAGGTTAAACAGATATTTAGCCGGATCGTTGATGTTCCAGACAACCTGATAGTCGATGTCGACCACATTTTCGTCGCCGGTCAGCATCAGACCATCGTCACTGCCGCGCGCACCGCCCATGTCTTCATTCTGTTCACGGGTTACCGGGATCACCTCGGCGGTCACAAACGGCCAAGGCGCAAAGTTCAGACCCGGATTCCCAACAGCCGAAAATTCACCCAAGAACAACTCAACCGACTGTTCTTCCGGTTTGACCGTGTAGAAGCTTGCAGCTCCCCACAGACCCGCGGCAACCAGCAAACCAATTACTACCGTGCCTTTGGTGAAAACCGGACCACCGCCGCCCGTTCCCTGACCGCCGCCGCGGCCACCGCCGCCGCGACCGCCCATCAGAACGCGCAGCTGCTCTTGGCCTTTTTTCATCAGCTCATCGATCTCGGGGATCTGCGGGCCGTCGCCTTCGGGAGGCTTGCGTCCGTCCCCATTATTACCCCGATTTCCTCCGCCTCCAGAAGAGCCTCCGCCCCCCCAGGGGCCACCGCTGTTGCCCGCCATATGTATCTGTTCCTTCGTGTTGGACCGTGTGATCACGGTGTCCCTTGTAACTTGTGTGCGCGCGCTTGCAAATCAAGCAGTGCGAACAGGTTGCCGCATTGTCACCAGTTCTTCGGCCATAACCGGGTGAACGGCAACCGTGCGGTCGAAATCTTCCTTGGTTGCACCCATTTTAACGGCGATTCCTGCCAGCTGGATCATCTCGCCCGCGCCCGGTGCCACGATATGGCAACCCAACACTTTGCGGGTCGCCTGACTGACGATCAGCTTCATCAGCACCCGCTGCGTTCCACCCGCAAACGCCTTTTGCATCGGCTTGAACGAGGTTGCATATACCTCGACCGGTTCTTGCGCGGCAGCGTCTTCCTCGCTCAATCCCACGGTACCGAACTCCGGTTGGGTGAAGATCGCGGTCGGGATCAGCTCGTGATCGACCGGCGTCGGGTTGCCTTTGAACACTGTTTCGACAAAAGCCATGCCCTCGCGGATCGCAACCGGTGTCAAATTCACCCGATCTGTCACATCCCCAATTGCAAAAATCGAAGGCACGCCCGTCTGGCTGTATTCGTCCACAACGATCTCGCCCTTACGACCCCGTTCAACGCCCACTGCCTCAAGCCCTAGGTTGTCGGCATTGGGCGCACGACCAGTGGCGTACATGACAACATCAAATTGATCCTCGGTGCCGTCGGTGGCTTTGACGCGAATTTTGTCACCTTCCTTGGTCATCTCCAACACATTGGTGCCCAGACGTACATCAATACCGTTCTGGCGCATTTCCTCGCAGATCAGGCCGCGTGCTTCCTCATCAAAGCCGCGCAGAATTTGCGCGCCGCGGTAGAACTGAGTGGTCTTCACACCCATCCCGTTCATGATCCCTGCGAACTCGCTGGCGATGTAGCCGCCACCTACGATCAAGATGGATTGAGGTAATTTCTCAAGATGGAAGATTTCGTTTGAGGTGATGGCTAGATCCGAGCCCGGAAACTCGGGCACGACCGGACGACCGCCGGTGGCGATCAGGATGTGCTTGGCCGTCTTACGCGTGCCATCGGCCAGCTCAACCGTATGCGCATCAACCACATGGGCACGCTGATCAAAGCTTTCGACACCGTTGTTTTTCAGGATATTGCGATAAACACCTTCAAGCCGATCCAGTTCCGCGACCAGCTTGTCGTGGAACGTGTTCCAATCAAGCCCGCCGGGTTTAACATCCCAACCATAGGCTTGCGCGTCCTGCATTGTCCCTGAGAACTCACTGGCAAAGACCATCAGCTTTTTCGGAACACAGCCTCGGATGACACAGGTCCCGCCATAACGATCCTCTTCGGCCAGCGCCACCTTGGCACCATTCTCACCAGCAGCCACACGCGCTGCGCGAACCCCGCCCGAGCCGCCTCCGATGACGAACAGATCATAATCAAAGCTCATTTACCGTGCCTCTTTCAGTTTTCAGCAAGCGCCATCAAAGCGACGCCACGGGTGTATCTTATTGCTCACCACAGTCCAGACCGTTCTGGTGAGACAGTTGATCTTGCCAGGACGCAAAAAAAAATCGGCCAGTAATGCTCAACCGTCCTTACGAACCGCTCAGATATGGGTTTCGCCATAGATTGCAACTGGAGGGGCAGGCTCTCGAATGTGCCGTCCGGTTTTTGGAAACTGACTTCGCCGAATTGTAATGCCGAAAGCTCTGACATTCGTCAGTCAGCCAGATCCGAGAACAGGTTCTCACCACTGTCCACCAATTCGTCCAGCTCGGTGGTACCCGCGTTGATGTCGCGCAGTTCGACCCGGCCGTCCCCGTGGCCAATCACGACCTTGTCACAGATGTCGATGAACAACCCGTTCTCGACCACACCTGGCACCTGATTAAGCACCAGCGCCAACTGGCGCGCGTTGCCGATGCGCTGCAGGTGCAAATCCAAAACGTGGTTGCCTTCATCTGTCACAAAAGGGGCTTCACCATCCATCCGAAGCATGGCCGAAGTGCCCAGAACATCCATCGTGTCCAGCACCTCTTGGATCAAAGTGCGGGTGGTTTGCCAACCAAAGGGGATCACCTCGACCGGCAAAGGGAAGGCGCCCAGGGTTTCGACCTCTTTGCCGGCATCGGCGATGACGACCATCTGGTCGCTGGCCGTGGCGACGATCTTCTCCTGCAGATGCGCGCCACCGCCACCTTTGATCAGGTTCAGTTCGCCATCGAATTCATCCGCGCCATCAATGGTCAGATCCAGCCACCCCGCCTGATCCAACGAGACCACTTCGATCCCGACTTCGCAGGCCAGTTGCGCGGTGCGGATCGACGTCGGAACACCCTTGATCCGCAGCCCTTCTTTATTGACCCGCTCACCGATGCGACGCACCATCCAAGCGGCTGTTGACCCTGTCCCCAGACCAACACGCATTCCGTCTTGCACCATGTCAGCAGCGCGACGAGCGGCGACATATTTGGCGTTATCGATGGGTGACAGATCACGGGTCATGGCAGCGTTTCCCTTTATTACTGCCAGACTTATACGAAATGCGGCAACCAACCGCGAGTGCCAAATCGCCGCCATCACGCGTAAACATGCGTGGAAAATACGCGTTTCCGAAGGGAAACGTCGCAATCGAGGCTTCCGGCATTCGCCCCGCAAGTTACATAGGGGCCATGACCGCGCCCTATCGCCTTCATTATGCCCCCGACAACGCCTCGCTGGTGATCAGACTGGTGTTGGAAGAGATGGGCCTTCCTTTTGAGACCGTATTGGTGGACCGCCGCCGGAACGAACAGGACAGCGCGGCCTATCGGGCCTTGAACCCGAATGGATTGATCCCGGTGCTGGACACCCCGCAAGGACCGATCTTTGAAACGGCAGCCATTTTGTTGTGGCTGGCGGATACGCACAAGCAACTGGCCCCTGCCCCCAACAGCCCGGATCGGGTGGCGTTTCTGAAATGGTTGTTTTTTGCGTCCAACACGCTGCACGCCGATCTGCGCATTCTTTTCTATGCTGAAAAGTACATCGACCCCGCGCAGGCCGAGACCCTGCGTGAAGGCATCCGCCCGCGCCTGCGCCAACATTTGCGTGTACTGGATGCCGAAGCCCAGAAAGCGCCGGATTGGCTGCAGGCCGACACCCCATCGGTTTTAAGCTTTTATCTGGCGTGCCAAATGCGTTGGATGGCGCTGTACCCCGCCAGCGCGGATCGCAGCTGGTTTCAGCTTAGGGACACGCCCCATCTGCAGGACATCCTGACGCGGCTCGAATCCCGCCCTGCGACCCAGGCCGCCATCGCGGCCGAAGGGTTGGGGGTTACGCCGTTCACCTCACCACGTTACGCTACACCTGAAGAAGGCTCAGCTACCTGATATGTTTCTATCTGTCTTCGATATGTTCAAAGTGGGCATCGGCCCGTCTTCGTCTCATACCATGGGGCCGATGGTGGCCGCCGCGCGTTTTCTGGACATGATGCGCGCGTCCCCGTTCGAATTTGCGGGGCTGCGCGGATCGCTGCACGGCTCGCTGGCTTTTACTGGGGTCGGTCACGCCACCGACCGTGCCACCATTCTGGGACTGGCCGGGTTTGTGCCCGACACCTACGACAACGATAAGGCTGAGGCCGCGCTGGCCGAAATTTCCCAGACGAACTCGGTGACGCCCGAAGGGTTGCCGACGCTTCAGTTCAACCCAAAGACCGACCTGATCTTTGACTATGACAACAACCTGCCCGGCCACGCCAATGGCATGATCCTGATGGCCACCGACGCACAAGGCGATGTGATCCTGCGGCAGGTTTACTACTCGGTCGGCGGTGGCTTTGTCCTGACCGAAGAGGAACTGGCCGAAGGCAAGGCAACCGACGAGGGCGACCCAGTCCCGTTCCCGTTCAAATCCGCCGCCGAAATGCTTGAGATGGCAAAGACCAGCGGCAAAAGCATCGCTCAGATGAAGCGCGATAATGAAATCGCGCGCGGCTGTGCCGACAGCTTCGCCAAGGGCACTGCGCGTCTGTGGGAAGTTATGAACAATTGCATCGAGCGCGGCCTGAATACTGACGGCATTTTGCCCGGTGGCCTGAACGTGCGACGCCGCGCCAAGGGCATTCACGATGCCCTTCTGGCCGAACGAGGCATGAACCTGAATGCGCCGCACACCATCAATGACTGGATGAGCGTCTATGCGATGGCGGTGAACGAGGAAAACGCCGCCGGTGGGCAGGTCGTGACCGCCCCGACCAATGGCGCGGCAGGTACGATGCCTTCGGTCCTGCGCTATTACCTTGATCACGTGCCCGGCGCGTCGGAAAGCCATATCGAAGATTTCCTTCTGACCGCTGCCGCCATTGGCGGGCTGGTGAAATATAACGCCTCGATCTCTGGCGCCGAAGCAGGTTGTCAGGCCGAGGTTGGAAGTGCGTCAGCCATGGCTGCCGCAGGCCTGTGCGCCGTCATGGGCGGCACACCGGAGCAGGTTGAAAACGCAGCTGAAATCGCGCTGGAGCATCATCTGGGCATGACCTGTGACCCGGTTGCCGGGTTGGTGCAAGTTCCATGCATCGAACGCAATGGGCTGGCTGCAATCAAAGCCGTTTCAGCGGCCTCTCTGGCATTGCGCGGTGATGGAAAACACTTTGTTCCGCTCGATTCCGTGATCGAGACCATGCGCCAAACCGGCCATGATATGCACGAAAAATACAAGGAAACGTCACTGGGCGGCCTGGCGGTGAACGTACCCAACTGCTGATGCCGCAATAAGGGGGATATCATGCGGGGACATTGTCTGTGCGGCACCATCCGGTACGAGGTTACGCCTCCGGTCCTGTCCTGCGTTACCTGCCATTGCGACAGTTGCAGACGGCAATGCGCCGCGCCGATGACCACCTATTTCGGCGTGCGCGACGGCCAGTGGCGCTGGACCGGGGACGAGCCGAAAACCTTTGCCTCGTCGCCCGGTGTCACCCGCAGTTTCTGCCCCAATTGCGGCACTCCGATATCATTCCGATCACAAGCCATGTCGGACGTGCTGCATCTGTACGTGGCAACACTGGAAGACCCGAACCAGTTGGAGCCAACGTTGCACGTGGCGCATGAGGAAAAGCTGAACTGGCTGAAACTGGGTGACGGCCTGCCCACTTGCATCGGTCCAGATTATACCAAGGTTCAACCCCTGCCCTAGACGCTTCCCACCGGACCCCAAACCCCGTAGCGTCGCCCTTATGACACAGGATCGTCCGGTCTTTGGCATCATCCTGATGCTTGGCTTTTGCATCATCGCGCCGATGGGCGACGCGATGGCAAAGCTGTTGGCCGAAACCACACCTGTCGGCATGCTTGTCTTTGTCCGCTTTGCCGTTCAGGCGCTGGTGCTGGTCCCACTGGCCGTATTGACCGGGCGATCCCTGCGCATGCGTGGCCGTATCCTGTGGCTGACATTTATTCGCACGGTTCTGCATATCCTCGCCCTTTCAGCCATGTTCAGCTCATTGCTTTTCCTGCCGCTGGCCGACGCGATCGCCATCGTCTTTGTCATGCCGTTCATAATGTTGATCCTGGGCAAATACATACTGAAGGAAACCGTTGGCCCACGCCGCCTGATAGCCTGCGCCGTTGGCTTTGTTGGGACCTTGCTGGTCATTCAGCCCAGCTTTGTACAAGTGGGGGCCGCAGCCCTGCTACCGCTTGTGGTAGCTTTGCTCTTTTCCCTGTTCATGCTGGTGACGCGCCAAATCGCCAAAGAAACAGACCCAATCACCCTACAAGCGGCATCGGGCATGATGGCTATAATCCTAATGCTGCCAGTTCTGTTGGCCGGAACAATCGGCGGCAGTTGGGCCGTATCGCTGATCTTACCTCCCCCGGACATTCACCTTTTGCTGATCGCAATCGGGCTGCTGGGAACCGTCGCGCATCTGTTGATGACATGGTCGCTGCGCTTTGCGCCGTCGGCAACGCTGGCCCCGATGCAATATCTGGAAATTCCAATGGCCACCCTATTCGGCTGGCTAATCTTTCATGACCTGCCCAACGGGATCGCGGCCATCGGCATAGCCATCACCATTGCCGCGGGCCTTTACGTCATTCTGCACGAGCGGGCCAACGCCCGGTCAGCTCCGACAGAAACGCCTGCATGATCTGATCCAAGGCGTTGCGCGGAACCATGACCAAAAGGCCGGGCCTGTCCACCTCCAGTTCTACATCAGCCAACGCGCGATTGGAGGTCCCGACGCGACCGCTCGGCTCTAACACCAGATCATCAATCGGCCATTCCAATCCACGGCTGCGCCCCGTTACCCTCTGAAACGGAAACAGCGAAACCACATCGCCGGGTGAAAGGTCAAAAGCGATCCGCGGTGGGGCGTGGAACACGACTTCATGCTCCCCTAGCAAAATGCACGGACGATCCTGAAGTCGGATCAAAGCGCTCAGCACCGCCAATTGGTGATCCAGCCGCCCGCCCAGAAACCCAACCCCTAGCACTAGCGGCGCCTCGACACTGCGCAGGGTCTTGTCGAAATCCGTGCTGTTCTGCTCGCGGATCGGAAACAATCGCTCTGCCGGAATCCGGTCGCGATAGGCGCTGCTGAGCGAATCAAAATCACCAATAACCGCATCCGGCATCCGCCCCGAATCCATCAGCGGGATCGCTCCGCCATCTGCGGCAACGACGGTATTGACGCGAATCAGCACCAAATTTAGGTCTTCGGGACCGATTTCTCCGCCTCCGACCACTGCGATTGGCTCCTCAGACCGTACAATCGACTGATTTTTTTTAAGATTGATCATTTTTCCCGGATTTGGACACATTGAGACCACAAAATGGTAGGTTCATGCAGAGAGTTTCGAGCCATAGGTGTGCCCTCTATTGGGTGGGTGGCTCTTGTAGTTTGTAGAGGACGTGCGTCTGATGGTACAGAATAACAAGGTTTTGACCGTTTCTTATGGAACCTTCTCGTGCACTTTGGAAGGCTTTGATGATTCCTTTGAAACGATGAAAGCGATTGCCGAATACTTCCGCGATCTCGCGGCTGATGATCGCTACTTTGGTTCTGAACCCCCACAGCCTGACACCGAAATGCTGACACGGATCGCGCAGCGTGACGCATCCCGCAGGGTCGAAGCCAGTCAGAACGACTCTGGCCTGCTGATCCGCGCAACCGAAGAAAACGCTCCATCCCCCCAACCGGTCGCCAGCGCTCAGGGTTTGAATGTTATCGACACGCCGCCCTCTTCTCAGCCCGTTTTTTCTGACGCGGAAACCGTAGAAGATGCCCCTGCACCTGCCGCTGACAGCATTGCCGCCAAGTTGCAGCGCATCCGAGCCGTTGTCTCTCACTCCGAAGAAAACTCGGTCATCTACACGGAAGACGAAGACACGACCTTGATGAAAAGCGCCGCTCCGTCTGATGCAGTGGCTGCGGCCTTCGCAGCTGGTTCGCTTGACCCCGTTGATCTGGACGACACTGAAGAGGCCAGCGCGCACGTCGAAACGCAAGACGAAGCACCGGAAACAGAAGTAGCCGAGGCTGAGATGCCTCAGATCGAAGAATCCGAAGCCCCTGCAATGGAAGTCGAAGCCGGGGATCTGGATTCAGAGGTGTTGGACGCGACATCGGAAGACCAGACCGAAGCAGAAGAGGAAGACACATCCGACGTGCTGTTCTCGGACCTTGAAGACATTACGAAAAGCGATTCTGAAGAGGAAGCCAACATTCTCGACGACGCCGGTGCAGATGAAGACGTCGTCGAAGCCACCGACGAAGGTGTGTTGACGGAAGAGGATGAAGTCGACCTGCTGGAAGAGATTTCAAGCGTGGAAGCTGTACTGGCAAAACGCTCGGCCAATACAGACGCTGGAACGTCAGATCTGGATCGGGACGTATCGCGCCTGATGGATAAGGCCGGCGAACAGTTGAACGACCCGGACACCAGCGATCAGCGCGAGGCCTACACGCATCTGCGGGCGGCCGTCGCCGCAACCGAAGCTGAACGTGGCGACGGTAAGGCCACAGCACAGGACAGTGAGGAACAGGGCTATCGTGGAGATCTTTCCTCGGTTGTCAGCCCGCGCCGCCCGGAAATTCAGGTCACCAGCATGCGCCCCATCAGTGACGATGCAGCCCCTCTTAAGCTGGTCGCTGAACAACGCATCGACAATCAAACCGTAGACGCCGGACCAGTTACCCCTCGCCGCGTCAAATCCGAAACTGAAGCCGAAGACGAAACACCCGAGGAAGGTGGCTTTGCTTTGTTCGCGCAGGAACAGGGCGCGCAGTCCCTCCCCGACTTGCTTGAGGCTGCCGCCGCGTACCTGTCCTTCATCGAAGGTCAGGAACAGTTTTCGCGCCCGCAGTTGATGAACAAAATCCGCTCGCTCAAGCAAAATGACTTTAACCGCGAAGAAAGTCTGCGGTCCTTCGGTCAGTTGCTGCGCGATGGCAAGATTGAAAAAGCGGGCGGCGGGCGTTTCGCGGCCTCGACCCAGATCGGGTTCCGCCCGGATGACGAGCGCGCCGCGGGATAATCCCCCCAACTGGTACAATAGAAAAAGGGCCAGAGGTTACTCTGGCCCTTTTCTCTTCATCACCTGAATTGCCGGTGATCAATCCGAGTTTTGCTCTGGGTCTTCTTTGCCAACACCTTTGAAAACAAATTTGAACGGCAGCGCCCACACGATGCCTAAACCAACATAGACCAGCAGTTCCAACCAAATGGGCGGACGGTCGAGCCAACTCACCACCGTTACAACCGCCACAATATAGATGGGAAGCCCAATCAACAGCAGCACCAGCGACCAACGCCGCCGGGCCTTGTAGCTCAGACCGGATTTGCCGTGATCGCTCATCAGTCGGCAAACGGGTCAGTCACCAGAATGGTGTCGTCCCGCTCCGGACTGGTAGACAGAAGGGCCACGGGACACTCGATCAACTCTTCAACGCGACGTACGTATTTGATCGCGTTGGCAGGCAGATCGGCCCAGCTGCGTGCGCCTTCGGTGGATTCACTCCACCCCGGCATTTCTTCGTAGATGGGTTTGCAGCGCGCTTGTTGATCAGCTGCGGTAGGCAGATAGTCCAGACGCTCGCCATCCAGCTCATACCCCACGCAGATTTTCAGTGTCTCAAACCCGTCCAGCACGTCCAGCTTGGTCAGCGAGATGCCGTTTACACCACTTGTCGCGCAGGTTTGCCGCACCAAGCAGGCATCGAACCAGCCACAGCGACGTTTGCGGCCTGTGGTTGTGCCGAATTCGTGTCCACGTTCACCAAGGCGTTGACCGTCCGCGTCATCCAATTCGGTCGGGAACGGTCCTTCACCCACGCGGGTCGTATAGGCTTTGACGATACCGAGAACGAAATCAATCGACCCTGGACCGATACCCACACCAGTCGCCGCCTGCCCCGCGATCACATTGGACGAGGTCACAAACGGATAGGTGCCGAAATCAATATCCAGCAGCGCGCCTTGCGCCCCTTCAAAAAGGATACGCTTACCAGCCTTGCGCTTTTCGTTCAGCACCTTCCAGACCGGAGCGGCAAACGGAAGAATTTGCGGCGCGATCTCTTTCAATTGGGCGATCAGCGCGTCCCGGTCAACGGGCTCGATCCCAAGCCCCTTGCGCAGCGGGTCGTGGTGTTGCAGTGCACGATCCACGCGCGCCTCAAGCGTGGCTTCATCAGCAAGATCGGCAACACGAACAGAGCGACGGCCCACTTTGTCCTCATACGCCGGACCAATTCCGCGACCGGTCGTCCCGATCTTGGTGCCCTTGCTGGCAGCTTCTTCGCGCGCACGGTCCAGCTCGCCATGGATAGGCAGGATCAGCGGCGTATTCTCGGCAATCATCAGAGTCTCGGGCGAGATATCGACACCTTGCGCCCGAATGGTTCCGATTTCCTTGATCAGGTGCCACGGGTCCAACACAACACCATTGCCAATGACACTCAGCTTGCCGCCCCGCACGACGCCTGAAGGCAACGCATGCAGCTTGTAAACTTCACCATCAATGACCAGCGTATGACCGGCATTATGCCCGCCTTGAAAACGCGCGATCACGTCTGCCCGTTCGCTGAGCCAGTCGACGATCTTGCCTTTTCCTTCGTCGCCCCACTGGGCGCCGACAACAACCACATTGGCCATATCCGGTCCTTTTGCGCTGAATTATCAAACTCGGCTCATATAGCGGGGTCAAAGCGGCAGGGAAACCGGTAATTCGCCGCAGTTCAGAACCGCGCAATGTGCGGTGCCTCCGGCGGGGATAGTTTCGGCCAGATGAAGTATGGCTCCCCTGTTCATCCGGCCTCAAATATCTTGGAGGAGTCGCCCAGAACAGGCGGCGGGGGCAGCGCCCCTCCTATTCGCCTGCCGCCAAATGCACCGGTTGACCGTGTGGCGTCGTCAAATAAGCCTCTTCCCAAGCATTTCTCATGCGTTGAATGTCACCTGGTAACGTCGAACCTTGTTCGACCAACAATTGCTCCAAGTTCTCCAGCCACGCGTGAAAATAATCATTCCCGCCATCCAGTTCCTTGTCCAACCCGTGCAATTTCAAAGTATGCGAAAATCGATCGGCCCAATCTGACCACTCGAATTGTCCAGCTTCGTTCAATGCAACTGTCAGGGCGAAGACCTGCGCATGCCAGGGTTCGGCAAAAACCGGCTCTGGTGCGGAATGGGTGGTACAGGTGCTCATACGGGCTCCAGATAGCTTTGCCACAAGTCCAGAACGACCTCGTCTTTGGGATGCTCCGGGTCAGCCCACAACTCGGACGCGGCAAATGCCACCGCATAAAGGGGTTCTGGCGCCTCGCCCAAACCATGTGCATTTGAATCTGGCAACACATGCGTACCGTGCAGCCGCAAAATTCGGCCATTTGCACCCGATGCATAGATTGGCAGTCGCGTATGGCCGCCACTCACTAGACGATTGGCTGCCGGATCCACAGTTCGGACATTCTGCCCGACTTCAAACTGTATCGGCACGTCCGAAGCCCGGTCTGCTGGCCCGCCTTTGGCCAAGGCTCCCGAGACGGTCCCGGCTTTCAGAACACGGGCTGCCAACGGGTGTGGGTCGTCGGTGCCTGCGCCCGACAAATCATCCAAGGTCAGCACCCCCTTTTCGACCAGCAGGTCGGCCAGACCGGATATCCACTTTTCATAGTAAGAGAACCGTGCGTAGTCCTTGGGCGACAGCCTTTCGCGCGCGTGGCGCGAGACGTCAATATTCCATTGCCCCAGAAACCCGACCGCCAGCGTCACGGCCAAGGCGCGACCATGCCAGTCCTCGGCAAAGACCGGGGCGCTTTCGGCCTCGGGCGTGACCGGACCGTCCCCAAACCGACCACCCATATCGTGAACACGGGTCATGACGGCACCTTAGGCAGGCCCGTGCCAATCATGCTGTCACGGGTAACAAGCGCAGCAAGGTCCTCTTCTCCCAGCCCTTCTGTGCCTTCCGGGCGCATGGGAAGCACGAGGTAGCGAATCTCTGCGGTCGAATCCCATACCCGCACGGATGATTCTGGCGTCAATTCGACACCGAATTCGGCCAAGACCTTGCGCGGCTCACGTACCGCTCGAGCGCGGTAGGCGTCGGACTTGTACCAACCCGGTGGAATACCCAGCAAAGGCCACGGGTAGCAGCTGCATAGGGTACAAACGACCATGTTGTGCTGTTCCGGCGTATTCTCGACCACTACGATATGTTCGCCCTGCCGCCCGTAAAACCCAAGATCAGCGACAACAGACGTCGCGTCTGCAAGCAGGGCTTGCTTGAACGCAGAATCGCCCCACGCCTTGGCGACAACGCGCGCGCCGTTCTGTGGACCGATCTTGTTTTGATACGTGTCGATAATCTCATCCAGCGCCGCCGGGTCGATCAGACCCTTACGGGTCAGAATCGTCTCAAGCGCTTTAACTCGAAGCGCGGGATCGGGCGGCAACAGGGCGTGCGGGTGGTCGTGATCGTCATGAGGCATGGCCGCAGCCTGCGTTACGTATCATCTGCCTGTCCAGTCCCTTTGCTGTGATCTGGAATATCACCGTTCGTGATGCCAACTCATCCCTTGCCCCCGAAGGCAAACTTGCATAAGTACCACGCGATACACGCCACGCTGTACAGGAACACCATGGAAAACGTCGTTCTCATCATCCACCTCCTCTTGGCCCTGGGCCTGATTGCCGTTGTTCTGATGCAGCGGTCCGAAGGCGGTGGCCTTGGTATGGGCGGTGGTGGCGGTGGCGCCATGACAGGTCGCGCGGCAGCGACCGCTTTGGGCAAGGTGACCTGGATTCTGGCAGCCTGCTTTATCGTGACCTCGATCACGCTGACCATTCTGGCGGCTCAGAAGTCTTCGGGCAGCTCGGTTATCGACCGTTTGGGCGTTCCGGCACCTGCGGCAACCGAAGAAAGCACCCCGGCGGTTCCGTCGGCGGATGATCTGCTGCCACCGGCGCAGGGCGACAACGCACCTCTGATTCCTCAGGCCAACTGATCCACAAAACCTAGAAATCTGAAAGAGAGCTGCAACAGCATCTTGCGGTTCTCTTGCGCTATTGGCGCGAATCCTTTATACGTGAAGTCCCGTGATGCAGCGGTTTTTCGGAACCGTCGGGCAGCTGATTTTGACGTCTCACGGGAGCAGCCGAAAAACATGGCGCGTTTTATTTTCATCACTGGTGGTGTGGTTTCGTCCTTGGGCAAAGGGCTGGCTTCGGCGGCTCTGGGTGCCCTGTTGCAGGCCCGGGGATACTCGGTGCGTTTGCGCAAGTTGGACCCCTATCTGAACGTCGACCCCGGCACGATGTCGCCCTTCGAACATGGCGAAGTATTCGTCACTGATGACGGGGCTGAGACTGATCTGGACCTGGGCCACTATGAGCGTTTCACTGGCGTGGCGGCCCGCAAAACCGACTCGGTCAGCTCGGGCCGGATTTATTCCAACGTGCTGGAAAAAGAACGTCGCGGCGACTACCTTGGCAAGACCATTCAGGTGATCCCGCACGTCACTAACGAGATCAAGGATTTCATCGCTATCGGCGAGGATGAAGTTGATTTCATGCTGTGTGAAATCGGTGGCACCGTCGGCGATATCGAGGGCCTGCCCTTTTTTGAAGCCATCCGTCAGTTTAGCCAGGACAAGCCCCGTGGTCAGTGCCTGTTCATGCACCTGACCTTGCTGCCCTACATCAAGGCGTCTGGCGAGTTGAAAACCAAACCGACGCAACACTCGGTCAAAGAGCTGCGCTCGATCGGTTTGGCACCCGATATTCTGGTCTGCCGGTCCGAGGGCCCGATCCCGACCAAGGAACGCGAAAAGCTGGCGTTGTTCTGCAACGTGCGCCCCGACAGCGTAATTGCGGCGCAGGACCTTTCCACCATTTACGACGCCCCGCTGGCTTATCACCGCGAAGGTTTGGATCAGGCCGTACTGGACGCGTTCCAGATCAGCCCGGCCCCTAAACCCGATCTGACCAAGTGGGAAGACGTCAGCGACCGCATCCACAACGCCGAGGGCGAAGTTAAGGTGGCCATTGTGGGCAAATACACTCAGCTCGAAGACGCCTATAAGTCGATTGCCGAGGCGCTGACCCACGGCGGCATGGCCAACCGGGTCAAGGTCAAGGTCGAATGGGTGGATGCCGAAGTTTTCGATACAGAAGACGCCGCCCCCCATCTGGAAGGCTTCCACGCGATCCTCGTGCCGGGTGGGTTTGGTGAACGCGGTACCGAAGGCAAAATCAAAGCGGCGCAATATGCGCGCGAACACAAAGTGCCGTATCTGGGCATCTGTCTGGGCATGCAGATGGCCGTGATCGAGGCTGCGCGAAATGCGGCGGGGATCACCGAAGCCGGGTCCGAGGAATTCGACCACGAGGCCGGGAAAAAGCGTTTCGAGCCGGTAGTTTATCACCTGAAAGAATGGGTGCAGGGCAATCACAAAGTCGAACGTAAAGTCGGCGACGATAAAGGCGGCACCATGCGTTTGGGCGCCTATGACGCGGTACTAGCCGAGGGCTCGAAAGTGGCCGAGGTGTACGGTGGCACCAATATCGAAGAACGCCACCGCCATCGTTACGAAGTGGACATCAAATACCGCGAAAAGCTGGAAAAGGCGGGCCTGAACTTTTCGGGCATGTCACCGGACGGACGTTTGCCCGAGATCGTTGAATGGTCAGATCACCCTTGGTTCATCGGCGTGCAATATCACCCCGAACTGAAATCCAAACCGTTTGACCCCCACCCCTTGTTCCGCGACTTTGTGCGCGCAGCCAAGGACAGTTCGCGGCTGGTTTGACCTCGGACAAATCACTGTATTGTGTTGGTCGGCGCGAAACATCTTTACGCGCCGACTATTTGCACGGTTAACTGCCGCCATAGCAGCGACAGGAGACCGGCATGACCAACCAGATTACCCAAGCAGAAGAATTCGCCGCCCTACACAAAAAGGGCGAGCCGGTCATCCTGTACAATATCTGGGATCCGGGCAGCGCCGGGGCTGTCCGCGATGCAGGCGCCAAGGCAATTGCGACTGGCAGCGCGCCGGTTGCGATGGCGCAAGGGTTCGGGGACGGGCAGAAAATCTCACTGGATTCTGCCCTGGACAATGCACGCCGGATCGTTGCCGCGGTGGACCTTCCCGTGACGCTGGATTTCGAAGGCGCATATGCTGAGGATGTGCTAAGCGTCGCCGCCAATGTTCAACTTGCGCTGCAGACCGGTGTCATCGGCTTTAACTTTGAAGACCAAATCGTTGGCACCAGCGACCTCTACGACATCGAAACGCAGGAAGCACGCGTCCAGGCAATGCGCGAAGGCTGCGATGCTGCCGGCATCCCGGCCTTCATCAATGCCCGCACAGATATCTTCCTGAAAGCCAAGCCCGACACTCATGATAATTCGATGCTGGACGATGCGATCGCACGGGCCAAGGCCTATGCCGATGCCGGGGCCAGCGGGTTCTTTGCGCCGGGTCTCAAAGACGAAGGGCTGATCGCTCGGCTCTGCGAATCGACCGAGTTGCCCGTCAACATTATTGCCCTTCCCGGCACCCCCGATACGGCCACTCTGGCGTCACTGGGCGTGGCGCGGGTCAGCTATGGCCCTGTCCCCTATCGGCAGATGCTGGGCTGGCTGCAAGAGCAGGCAAAACAGGCGCTTCAGGCGGGTTGATCCATCCGCAGGTGGATCGCGCTCAGCGTGTTCCTGCCAAATCCGACAGTCTTGCGACCATTCTGCCTATGACGGGTGGTCTGTGCTTGGCGGCCCACAAAATATGGAATAACCTGAGCGCATGTTGAAGAAGTTCTTTCAGGCTTTTCGCCCACCGCAGCACGATAAACTGCCCGACCCGGATGCCGAGCTGGCTCTGGGTGCGCTTATGGTGCGTGTGGCGCAGGCGGATCGTGACTATAAGCTTGAGGAAATCAGCCTGATCGACCGCATCCTTGCGCGGCTCTATCAACACAATGCGATCGAAGCTGCCAAGGTTCGCGCGACCTGCGAAAAGCTGCACGCCGCCGCACCTGAGACGGACACATTCGGCAAGCTGATCCGCGAAACCACCGACCTTCACGAACGCCTTGCCGCGTTGGACGCCCTGTGGGAGGTCGTTCTGGCCGATGGCGATACAGACGAAGGTGAGATTAAGATCGTGGAAGAGGCACGCATCGCCATGGGCCTTAGCTTCAATGACAGCCAGACCGCCCGCGAGCGTGTTCAAAGAAGCTTGGAAGAGCATTAAGCCCCATCTATATCTAACCCATGTTTAGTGATTTCCTGTCCCGGCTGACACAGCCCGCCCCCGACCCGCTTGCCGATGATGATGCCCGTCTGGCCTTGACGGCCCTGCTGGTGCGCATCGCCAGATCCGACAACGACTATGCCGATACCGAGATGGCCCGAATCGACAAGATTTCAGCCGAACGTTATGGCCTGTCCCCGTTCGAGGCCGCCGCCCTGCGCGCCCGGGCCGAAGACCTAGAGTCTGAGGCCCCCGACACGGTCCGTTTCACCCGCGCGATCAAAGAGGCCGTGGCCTATGACGACCGTCTGGCCGTGGTGCAGGCGATGTGGTCCGTCGCTTTGGCCGACGGACAGCGCTCGGGTGAAGAGGATTCGCTGTTGCGGCTGGTGGTCAGCCTGCTGGGCGTCAGTGACGTAGATTCCGCCCTGGCACGTCAAAAGGCCGCCAAGTCGTGATCGCGATGCTGGGCATGTATGACATGCCCGCATTACAGCCTGCGAATGATCGGTTATGGGCGTTGATTCGCGATCACCTGGGCTTTGGCCCGGATCAGCTAACGCGAGACACCGATTTCTGGGATGTCTGGCAACACCCCGACCTGACCTTTGCGCAGACCTGCGGCATGCCTTACCGCACCCGCCTACATGGCAACGTACAGCTGGTCGGCACCCCGGACTATGGGCTTGAGGGGTGCCCGCCCGGTTATTATCACTCCGTTTTTGTGGCCCGAAAAAATGATCCGCGCGATCTGCACGGACTTTCGAACGGCACGTTTGCCTATAACGAGGGCCTGTCACAATCGGGGTGGGCTGCGCCAATGGTTCATCTAGAGGCGCTCAACCTGTGCCCCAAAACCATACTTGAAACTGGTGGGCATGCGCTTTCTGCCGACGCTGTGGCCGATGGCCAGGCTGACTACGCGGCGTTGGATGCATTGACCTGGGAATTGCTCAAGACGCATTCCGACCTTGACGCGTCCCTACGCGAGGTTGGAACGACGCCGCCGACGCCGGCCCTACCCTATATCACGGCCATCGGGCAGGATGCACCAGGTATCGCCCGCGCTGTTCGCGCAGCAATTGATGACCTGAACCCACAAGATCGCGACCTGCTGCATCTCCGCGGCCTGATCACCATCCCTGCCGAGAACTATTTGTCAGTCCCCAATCCGGTCCGAGATTGTGCCATCTGACCCAATCGGTGATCATTTTGGTTAGTACGTTTGGTCAATTTGACGGTTTCAGCACCCGATGATGTCAATTGCGCATTGCATTGCCCCGATTTTTGCGCCCTATTACCGCACCAACACCGACAACACATGGGCCACCCGTGACAGATTCCACTCCCGTTATCGAAATCAAAAACCTCCACAAAAGTTTCGGCCATCTCGAGGTGCTGAAAGGGGTCGATATTACGGCAAGACGCGGGGATGTGGTTTCGCTTATCGGATCGTCCGGGTCCGGCAAATCCACACTGTTACGCTGCTGTAACCTTTTGGAAGACAGCCAGCAGGGCGAGATTCTGTTCAAGGGTGAACCCGTACGCTGGGCCGGTGACCTTCACCATCGCCGCCCCGCCGACCCAAAACAGGTGATGCGCATCCGCACCAACCTGTCGATGGTGTTTCAACAGTTTAACCTGTGGGCTCATATGACCATCCTGCAAAACGTGATGGAGGCCCCGGTAACCGTTCTGGGCCGCGACCCGAAAGAGGTCGAGGATAGCGCCCGAAAATACCTGGCGAAGGTTGGCATTGGCGATAAGTGCGATGTCTACCCGGCGCAGCTTTCGGGCGGTCAGCAACAGCGCGCAGCCATCGCCCGCGGCCTGTGTATGGAGCCCGAGGCGCTGTTGTTCGACGAACCCACTTCGGCACTGGACCCGGAACTGGAACAGGAAGTGATCAAGGTGATCAAGGATTTGGCCGCCGAAGGGCGCACCATGATCATCG
This sequence comes from Ruegeria sp. BA12, assembly GCF_056539625.1. Taxonomy (NCBI): domain Bacteria; kingdom Pseudomonadati; phylum Pseudomonadota; class Alphaproteobacteria; order Rhodobacterales; family Roseobacteraceae; genus Ruegeria; species Ruegeria sp. BA12. Next base: position 499,469 of record NZ_JBQFVF010000001.1, on the reverse strand, counting down.
TGACCCACGACATGAAAATGGCGGCCGACATCTCAAGCCACGTCGTGTTCCTGCATCAGGGCCTGATCGAAGAAGAGGGCCTGCCAGAAGATGTCTTTACGTCCCCCGAATCCGAACGGCTTCGGGGCTTTCTATCCGCCACTCAGGCGGCTTAACTTCAGGACAGAAAACAAAACTGGGGAGTATCCAATGAAAAAACTGATTCTGACTACTGCAGCACTGGCGCTTGGCGCTGGTATGGCCATGGCAGACACCATCCGCCTGGGCACCGAGGGTGCCTATGCACCGTGGAATTTCGTCAATGACGCGGGCGAGATCGACGGGTTCGAGCGTGAGCTGGGCGATGAGCTGTGCAAGCGTGCCGACCTGGAATGCGAATGGGTCAAGAACGATTGGGATTCGATCATTCCGAACCTGGTGTCGGGCAACTACGACGCGATCATCGCAGGTATGTCGATCACCGACGAACGTGACGAAGTCATCGACTTCACCCACAACTACACCCCGCCGGATCCGTCGGCCTATATCGCCATGTCCGATGGCGTTGATCTGGCAGGCGGCGTGATCGCGGCGCAGACCGGTACTATTCAGGCCGGTTACGTTGCTGATTCCGGCGCAACTCTGGTTGAGTTCGCAAGCCCGGAAGAAACCATTGCCGCCGTACGCGGTGGTGAAGCGGATGCAGTTCTGGCAGACAAATCCTTCCTGGTGCCTTTCACCGAAGATGGCTCGGGTCTAGTCTTTGTTGGCGACGAAGTTCCGCTGGGCGGTGGCGTCGGCATGGGTATCCGTGAATCCGACGGTGAGTTGAAAGAAAAGTTCAACACCGCCATCCAGTCCATGAAGGACGACGGCAGCCTGAACGAGCTGATCACCAAGTGGGAAGTGTCCTCGACCTTCTGATCTTACATTCAGCGGCGCGCCTGATCTTTGGGCGCGCCGCCCATGCGCCCTTGCCAGTCAAAGAGGCCCGCCATTTTCTCGTTCTGCACTGATCCCGAAACACTCGGCACGTTCCGCTGGTTCTCGTGTTATCTGACCAACGGTGTGCATTGGGTGTTCTACCTGTCCTTCTTCAAGGTCTTGCTGTTGCTGGCCATTACGGCGCCGGTCGCGCTGGGTTTTGGGTTTTTGGGCGCTATGGCGGCTCGGTCGCATTTCTTGCCGCTCAGCCTGCTGGGCAAAGGTTATATCGCCGTCGTGCGCGGTGTGCCGGATATTGCCTTCTTCATGTTCTTCGTGATCGCACTGGATCAGGCGTTCGAATGGACTCGTCATCAAATATTGTGCCCGGAATGGACTGATCCGATCCGACAAGGCAATGACTTTATCGTCTGTCAGGCCGCCAAGCTGCCGCTTGGCACTGCCCCCGAATGGGTACACGAAACTTACGGCTTCTTTCTGGCCGTCATCACATTCTCAATCGTTTTCGGCGCCTTTGCCGCCAACGTACTATTTGGCGGTATGCGCGCTGTCCCACGTGCTCAGTTGGAAACGGCCGAGGCCTATGGCATGACCCGCCGCCAGACTTTTTGGCGTATTCTCGTGCCGCAGATGTGGGTATACGCCCTGCCCGGCCTGTCAAACCTATGGATGGTGCTGATCAAGGCTACACCGCTGCTGTTCCTGCTGGGCATCGAAGATATCGTCTATTGGGCGCGCGAGCTGGGTGGGTACAAGAACCCGAAATTCACCCAATACCCGCATGGCGACTGGCGCATGTGGTACTTCCTAGCCCTGCTGGTGTTCTATCTTGGCATGACCCGAGTCTCGGAAATCGGTCTTGAACGGCTGATGCGCCGCCTGTCCCACGGTCAGGCGACCTCGGGCGGAGAGCTGCTGCGCAAGGAGACCACCGCATGAGCTGCTTGCAAACGATCCAGGATTACGGCCTGCGCTCGATCGGGATAGGCGAACGTTTGTTGCCACGAAACGATTTCACCCTGTGCGAACAGTTTACCCTGATCGGCTCGGGCATGATCTGGAACATCTATTTCGGGATCATGGCGCTGGTGACCGGGTTCTTTCTTGCCACCGCGCTTGCCATGGGCAAGGCTTCCACGAATAAGTGGCTGCGCAAACCGGCAGAGTGGTTCATCTTCTTGTTCCGAGGCTCACCGCTGTTTATCCAGTTCTTCTTCGCCTATTTCTTTTTCCTGTCGCTGAAGCAGAGCTATCCGTTCCTCGACGCGCTCACCTCGGCCTGGCTTGGCGCGCTGATCGTGCTGTTCTTCAACACCGCCGCTTATTCCGGCGAGATCTTCTATGGCGCGCTGCGGTCGATCCCCAAGGGTGATATCGAGGCTGCTGATGCCTATGGCATGACAGGCTGGGCACGGTTCCGCCGCATCGTGTGGCCAACCATGCTGCGGCTGGCCTGGCCTGCCTATACGAACGAGGCGATCTTCCTCTTTCATGCCACTACGCTGGTGTTCTTCTCGGCCTTCCCGGTCTGGCAGCAACGTGGCGATGCGCTGTACTACGCGGGCTATTTTGCGGACAAAACATTTAACCCGTTCATCCCCTACCCGATTCTGGCCTTCTACTTTATCCTGCTGACCCTCGTGGTCATCTGGAGCTTTGGTCGCGTGAATAAGCACTTGAACCGACATTTGCCCGCAGAAAAGCGGAGCAAAATGAAGCTGAAACTGAACCTGGCGCGCTAATCACAGGCGCGCCAGTCGTCAAATCTGCCAACAACTACAGCAAAAACAGTCACTGCTCCAAGCAGCACATTTTGCACGTTTTTTCAGACTATATTGAGGGAGATGGTACCGCCTCCCTGGCTTGAACAGGGGACCTCTGGATCCACAATCCAGCGCTCTAACCAACTGAGCTAAGGCGGCACTCGTGAGGGGCGATGTATCGAACGCATCCAAGGAATGCAAGAGGATTAAAGCCGAATTTTCCAGCTTTGTTCGACAAGATCGACACCAAAGGAATGCACTGGCTTACTGTCCAGCAACTGCCATCCATTCGCACGATACAGCGTACAGGCCGCCCTGTGGCTTTCGTGGGTCCAAAGCCGCATTTCCGCGTACCCTGCACCACGCGCATAGCCCATACAGGTGTCCAGCATGCGCTTTCCCAACCCCCTCCCCCGTGCTTCGGGCAGCAACAGAAAGAGCCGTAGTTTTGCAGTATGTTCGTCCAATGCGACGCAGAATATGCTGCCAAGTCTTTGGCCGTCGCTTTCCGCTATCCAGCCGCGTTCACACGTCGGATCATGGCTGGCCACAAAATCCTCCAGAATGCTCTGCACCAAAGCGCCGAACGAGGAATCAAACCCCTCGTCGCGCGCATAATACCGGCCGTGCTGCTCTACTAGCCAGGCTGCATCAGTGGCGCGAAAGGGTCTGATCTGAATATTCTCCATACCTCATCAGACCGCAAAGGCAGCTTGATTCTCAACCCTTTGCGCGTTAGCACGAACACCTAGTCCCGGAGGCGAACATGGGCATCAATACCGAACGCGACATTCAGGCAAACCTGCAGATCGGGCCCACTGATCACGGCATGGTGCGGTTATTCATCGAGGCAGACAACCTCGAAATCCCAATGGATTTCGATCCCGAAGAGGCCGAGGAAATCGCGGATGAAATTCGCGCTGCTGCTCAGGCCGCCCGCGCTGTCCAAAGCTAATCGCTTAAATCCTGGGATCACGTAGCGCTTGCAACCTGCGCGCCGCGTCGGTTGCGAATTTCTGGATCATCTTCTTGCGCCGCGCCGGTGCAACCTTGTCTTCCGGCGCCATGCGCACAATCTCGGCGTCATAAGCGTCGGCGATGATCAGACCGGTTTCCGCAGGAAGCAGATCGGTTGGAAAGTCGATATCGACGGCCCAGAAGAATCGATCACACCACTCCAGATAGCCCTGCCATTTGGAATCGGACTGATAATCAGCTCGGCTGGATTTGCATTCGATCACCCAAAGCTCGCCCTTAGGGCCCAGCCCCATAACATCGACGCGCAGCCCACGCATCGGTACGAATTCTTCAACTGAAACAAAACCATGCGCCGACAAATGGCGGGCCACGCCGCGGGCCAGCTTTTGTCCGGGTTGCAGATCGAGTGTCATTTTAGAAATGTGAACAATTCGTGAACAAAAATCAAGAACCACTTCAGGCTTGACACGATACCATTTGGTACTGCATTTAATATGATACCAAAAGGTATTACGAATGGTGAAGCACATGCAGCCTCAAACCCAAAACGCATTTCGTGCGCTGGCCGACCCTACCCGCAGGGACATCGTTCAGATGCTCGCCGCGCAGGACATGACCATCGCTCAATTGACCGAACGGTTCGACATGACCCGCGCCGCCGTCAAAAAGCACCTGACTGTCTTGTCGGATGGCGGTCTGATCTCGGTCGAGACACGCGGGCGGGAACGTATCAACCGACTGGAGCCAATGGGGATGGCCCCTGTTCTCGACTGGTTCAGCTATTTCGACCAGTTCTGGGACGACCACCTGAACAAACTGAAAGAAGCCATTGAAAGGAAAGACACATGACACATACCGTTCTGCAAAAAACGATCTTTCTACGGGCCGAGCCCACAACCGTCTGGGCCTATTTGACGGACCCGGACCGTCTGGCCGAATGGTTTCACAAACCCGAACGCCCGCTGGCCGCCGGACAAAAGCTTGAGATGTTCGGAACAACCAGTGGTGATCTGTTGATCTGGGGAGAAGTGCGCGTTGCACGCCCACCGGAATACCTGGAATACACATTCACCGTCAAACCCATGGGGGACGCCGTCAGCGTGGTGAAATGGACGCTCGAACCCGTTTCGGGCGGTACACGGCTTGCGTTGCAACACGAAGGGCTGCCTCAGAGTGCCGAAGCCTTTGGTCTGATCCTGTCGCTCGATAGCGGCTGGGATGAGCATTTTGCCAAAATGCGCACCGCCCTGCACGAAACAGTCGATGCCTGACCCCTTGTGCAAACCCGCCGCAACCCCTACTTAGGCGCGTGGCGGGTTCTGCCCTTCTTGTGATAGGTAGCATTCTGGTGGCCTTAAGCAATTCCGAGGGGGCTGGCTCTGTTCAGGTCCTGGCCTGATTACCTGGCGCCCACCTGTACATACAGGTCCTCGGGAATCACACCGCACGGTTGACTGGCGGTCCCGCCACATTTTTCTGAAGCAAAATTACTTCGGCTCAGGCGCGTTCTGTTGAACTGCAACAGGTTCAAAGCTGTGTACGACGGGTGAGCCACGACGCGGACCACCCGGTTTCTCTGCCAAGCTCATGATGGAATAGGCAAATTGAACACCTGCGAAGACAATGCCGTTCATGAACCAGATCATGAACAGCGCTATCAGACCGATATCCGATCCGCCAATCAAACCGCGCAAATTGGCCACGTTAAGCGCCAACAGCACCCCGACAAAGATGGCCGAGATGACAAATCCCCAGATAACCTGAGTGATGTACAATCGGATCAGTTTGGGCATGGCGGACCTCATTGCGCTTGTACAGTCAGTGTAGCGCGTGTCGGACCATGGTAAAGGCGTCAGAACGCCTCGGGCTGGGCCTCGCGCGCCATGTGATCCAGCACGGCGTTGACGAATTTTGGCTCTTTGCCTTCCGGGAAAAAGGCACGGGCTACATCGACGAACTCGGTAATGACGACTTTGGGCGGAGTGTCGCCCTGAGTCAGTTCGGCCCCGGCGGCACGGAACGTGGCGCGCAAAGTCGGGTCGATGCGCGCAATGGGCCATTTGGCGACCAACGCGCGGTCGGTCATCTGGTCAATGGGCGCCTGATAGTTCACGGCGTCCTCGACCAGTTTGCGGAACACGCGGATATCGCCGTCCAACATCTCTTCGCCCTCATAGACAGCACCGAAACGGTGATCCAGAAACTCATTCACAACCTGTTCGGTCGTCTGACCCGACTGCTCCATCTGGAACAGAGCCTGCACGGCATAAAGCCGGGCGGCGGATTTCATCAGGCGTTTCTGGTTGGCCGGTTTCGGCGCATCTGTCTGGGTCATGCTGTCGTGGGTCCGTTGCTGTCGCCCGCCACAAGGATGGACTCGGACGGGGGCTTGAAGCCAACGCCCTTTTGTGAGGCGCCCCACTTACGGCTGAGCGCGATCAGATGCAAGGCCGCAGCGGCAGCCCCTCCACCTTTATTCATCTTTTCTGGATTTGCGCGGACTTCGGCCTGATTGTCATTTTCCACTGTCAGAATACCATTGCCGATGAGCAGACCTTGCAAACCCATCAGTTGGATGGCGCGACTGGAGTCATTGCACACCGTTTCATAATGCGTGGTCTCGCCACGAATGACGCAGCCCAGCGCGACGTAACCGTCGAAATTACACTGACGGTCCGCCATAGCGATGGCGGTCGGGATTTCCAACGCGCCGGGTACTTCGACCACGTCATAAGTACCACCAGCCGCTTCGATCTCGGCTTTTGCACCGGCTACCAGACTGTCGGCGATGGCGCGATAGAACGGGGCGACCACAATCAGCAGTTTCGCCGGTTTGTCGAAGGTTGGTGTCGGCAGGACGCCGTGTTTGTCTTGTTCAGCCACGATCAGTCATCCTTAAGGATTGAGCGGGTGCCGACGATGGATAGGCCAAAAGCGTCGAGCCCCAGATATACAGTTTCCGGCGAATCTGTCAGCAGTACCAACTCCTGGATACCCATCTTGGACAGGATCTGCGCGCCCAGGCCGGTTTGCTTGATGGTGCGCGGGCCTTCGTCCTCGACCGCGTAAAGCGAGTTGCGCGGCTGACGGAACAGGCACACCACGCCGCGGCCCTCTTCGGCTATCTTTTCCATTGCCCGCGGCAGTTCGCGCGAAGATTTCGGGCCCAGACCCAGAATATCGGGTGCTTCGTGCAGGGCGTGTGTGCGGGTCAGCACCGGGTCGGGTGTGGTGATGTCACCTTTGATCATGACGACATGTTCGATGCCGTGGGTCTGATCGGTGAAAATACGCAGCTCCCACTCTCCGCCATATTCCGAGGTAACAGTCTCGCGCGATGTTTCGACCACCAGATTGTCATTGCGAGACCGATACGCAATCAGGTCGCTGATCGTGCCGATCTTCATTTCATGTTCTTTGGCGAATTCGACCAGATCAGGCAGACGCGCCATGGTGCCGTCAGTCTTCATGATCTCACAGATCACGCCCGAAGGGTTCAGCCCAGCCAGACGCGAGATATCCACGGCGGCCTCGGTGTGGCCCGCACGGACCAGCACCCCGCCGCGCTTGGCGCGCAGGGGAAAGATGTGGCCGGGGGTGGCGATATGCGCCATCGTGTTCTGTTCGTTAATCGCAGTGGCGACCGTCAATGCCCTGTCAGCGGCGGAAATGCCGGTCGACACGCCCTCACGCGCTTCAATCGAAACGGTGAATGCAGTTTCGTGTCGGGATGAGTTGTTCACCGCCATCATCGGCAGTTCAAGGGCGTCCACCCGTTCGGCCGTCATCGGCAGGCAGATCAGCCCGCGCCCATGTGTGGCCATAAAGTTGATCGCGTCGGCATCGGCAAACTCGGCGGGGATCACCAGATCGCCTTCGTTTTCACGATCCTCGTGGTCGACCAGAATATACATCCGGCCCTTGCGCGCCTCGTCGATGATGTCTTCGATCGGGCTGATCGCGTCGCGCAGCTGGGCTTCGACAGGTCCTGGGGTTTCAAAGCTCATGAGGCAGCCTTTCACAGAGCATGTTTGACCCGGTGGATAGACTACCAGACGGTCAAAGGCCAGAGCACTTGCGGCACCAGGCAATCCCGACGCGACGTAGTTTCAGGACATTTCGGCCAGGCGCGCGACGTAGCGGGCCAGTGTGTCGATCTCAAGGTTCACCTTGTCACCAACCCCTACATCACCCCAGGTTGTGACTTCCTTGGTGTGGGGGATGAAATTGATGCCGAAATCACAATCATCCACATCGTTGACGGTCAGCGAGGTTCCGTTCAATGCAACCGAACCTTTTGGCGCGATAAACCGGGCCAGTTCTTTGGGGGCACGCAGGGTGACGCGCGTGCTGTCGCCGTCGTCCTGCACGGCGACCACCTCGGCCACACCGTCCACGTGACCTGAAACGATATGACCGCCCAGCTCATCCCCGACTTTCAGGGCGCGTTCCAGATTGACGCGCTTACCGACCTGCCAACTGTCCAGATTGGTTTTCGAAACCGTCTCAGCGCTGATCTGCACGTCATACCAATCATCGCCCAGCGCGATCACGGTCAGGCACACGCCATCACTGGCGATCGAGGCGCCGATATCAATTCCCGCCGTGTCGTAATCCGTTTTGATCCGCGCCCGCAGATCGCCTTGCTGATCCAGCTCGATGACGGTGCCGATATCGGTGACGATCCCTGTAAACATTCTGCTAACCCTCAGCTCTTAACCTGATCCAGTGTTCCAAGCCGAGGTAAGCGCAAGCGGCGTGACGGGCAAGCCCCACCTTGCCGGGAAAGGTCGAAACAGGCATAATTTCCTGAACAAAAGGCAAGAGCAGTAGTGATGTCACCCGACGCCAAAGGCCTGAACCGTCGTGTTTTCCTGTTTTTGCAGGGACCGCATGGCCCGTTTTTCAACGGGCTCGGGCGTATGCTGCGCTCTACGGGGGCCGAGGTTTGGCGCGTAGGGTTCAACGCCGGGGATCAGGCGTTCTGGTTTGACAAGGCCTCGTACATCCCATTTCTCGACACGCCCGAGCTTTGGCCGGACAGGTTGTCTGAGTTGATCGCAGATCGCGAAATCACGGATATTGTCCTGTACGGCGACACGCGCCCAATTCACGCCAGCGCCGTTAAGATTGCCCAAGCCAACGGCGTCACGGTTCACGTGTTTGAGGAAGGTTACCTACGCCCCTGGTGGGTAACGTATGAGCGGTTCGGCTCAAACGGAAACTCACGCCTGATGTCTTTGGGCGTCGATCAGATGCGACATGCACTGAATCAGTCGACAGCGCAGACACCACCGCCACCTTCGCATTGGGGGGATATGCGGCAGCACATCTTTTATGGGGCGCTCTATCATTGGTTTGTATTGTTTCGGAACCGACGTTATCGAAACTTCCGGCGGCATCGCGACCTACCTGTATCAAAGGAATTTAGCTTGTATTTCAAGCGGCTGGCACTGATGCCGTTTCACCGGCTTCAGCGCCGCTGGGCCACAGCGCGCGTTCTGGGGAGCAGTCACCCTTACCATCTAGCGCTGCTGCAACTGGGGCATGACAGCTCGGTTCAATCCCATTCGGACTATTCCTGCATGTCCGACTTTCTTGCGGATGTAATCCGTGGTTTTGCCAACGGCGCGCCCGCGCATCATCGGTTGGTGGTGAAAGAACATCCGCTGGAAAACCACCGCGAACCACTACGCCACCGTGTGTATGCGCTGGCTCAAGCGCATGGAATTGCGGATCGCGTGCATTATGTGCCCGGCGGCAAGCTCGCCAAGCTTCTGGATGGTGCGAGTTCTGCCGTGACGATCAATTCTACTGCCGGGCAGCAGGTTTTGTGGCGTGGCATCCCGCTGCGCATCTTTGGCAAATCGGTCTATGACAAACCCGAATTCGTATCGCGCCAACCATTGGCGGCGTTCTTTGCGGACCCGATGCCCCCGGATCAGGATGCCTATCAGACCTATCGCCGGTTTTTGTTGAAAACGAGTCAGGTGCCCGGAGGATTCTATTCCCGCCGGGGCCGCAGGCAGCTTTTGCGTGGCGTGGCGGATATGATGCTGAACGCCGCAGACCCCTATCAATCTGTCCTGTCCCACAAAGAGGCGCAGACGCCACAGTTAAAGCTTGTTGAGTAAAACTGGCCGGTTGGCGCTAGAAGTTATCGCGCGAACCGGGTAGCCTGCGCCCAACAAAAGACCATAACAAAAACGACCGAGGATGACCGGCAGTGCAGCGCTTTCCAATCCGATGGATACGGGGGATATCCCTTGTGACCGCAATTGGCCTGTTGGCCGGGTGTCAACTTCCGAAATCAGGGCCCAACAAGTCTGAAATTTTGGCGGGCTCCACGGAAAAAGGTGGCAATGCTTTTGTGGTCGAAGTTGATGACCGCGTCGCAAAGGCCACTTCAGCCATCCCTCAATACGGGTTTTCGTCCTCTTTTCGCAGTGCGCAACGCCTGGCGGCTGACACTGTTCGCCCCGGTGACGTCCTTGGTTTGACGGTTTGGGAAAACGTCGATGACGGCTTGTTGTCCGGTGAAATAAGCTCCTCCACTATCCTTGAACAGATACAGGTCGACAGCGACGGTTTTATCTTTGTGCCGTATGCCGGACGCATCCGAGCCTCGGGCAACACGCCCGAGCAACTGCGCCAACTGATCACCAGCGAACTGCAGGAACAAACACCTGATCCGCAAGTCGAAGTGCGCCGTGTCGCAGGGGATGGCGCAACCGTTTCGCTTAGCGGGGAAATCGGGGCAGCGGGCATTTATCCAATAGAGCGGCCAAGCCGTACCCTGTCCGGAATGCTGTCGCGGGCCGGCGGCGTTGCCGTAGGTTCGGACATCGCGCTGGTGACGCTGATCCGCGGAAATGACCGCGGGACGGTCTGGTATGACGATCTGGTGCGTAATCCCCAGTTGGACGTCGCGCTGCGCGGCGGAGACCGCATTCTCGTCGAAGCTGACAGCCGGTCCTACATCGCGCTTGGGGCCACCGGGCAGTCGCGCGTGGCATTCGACACACAAGACCTTTCGGCGCTTGAAGCTCTGGCGCAGGTGGGCGGCTTGCAATCCCTGTCCTCGGACCCGACCGGTATTTTCGTACTACGTAAGGAACGGCAGGACATCGCGCGCAACGTCATGGGACGTCAGGATTTGCAGGGCGATCAGCGCATGATCTATCTGTTGAACCTGACCGCGCCCAATGGATTGTTCGTCGCACGGGACTTCGTCATCCGTGACGACGACACTATCTATGTGACCGAAGCCCCGTATGCGCAGTGGAGCAAATCGATCTCTCTGATCGCCGGTGGCCTGACACCGGTTGCAAACGTCGCCACGCTGACGGGCGGCTGATGCAACTTGACCCAACAGCCGGGGCACAACGGACCCGGTTGCTTGTATATAACGGTGGTTTCCTGACCCAACGCCGCATACGGCGCATCCTACACCTCAAGGGTTACGACATCCGGCTGGGTCTTCCCCGCGACGGAGACGTAGTGGGTGTTTGGGGCAACAGCCCGACTGCGCATCGCGGCTTTAGCATCGCGGCCCGACACAACGCGCCGATTCTGCGTGTCGAAGACGCCTATTTGCGCTCGTTATATCCCGGGCGGACGGGTGAGCCCCCGCTAGGCCTTTTGCTTGATCGGTCGGGGGTTCATTTCGATCCGGCACAGCTTTCGGACCTTGAATCCCTACTGGCCACGCATCCGCTGGACGATACTGCCCTGCTGAATCGGGCCCGGTATGGGACCGAAAGGATGCGCGAATTGCACCTCAGCAAGTATTCTGCCGTCGATCCCACCCTGCCCCCACCTGAACCGGGTTACGTACTGGTGGTCGATCAGGCGCGAGATGATGCCTCGGTCACGGCAAGCGCGGGTGATGACGCACGCTTCCGCGAGATGCTGGTCATGGCACAAGAGGAAAACCCCGGTGCCCGTGTCCTGATCAAGACACATCCCGAAACCGCTGCCGGACATCGCAGCGGGTATTACTCGGATCAAGATATGACCGACCGGGTTTCGTTTGTAACCGAGCCCATCAGCCCATGGACTCTGCTAGAGGGTTCGGTCGGCGTCTACACCCTGTCATCGCAGTTGGGCTTTGAGGCTATAATGGCTGGCCACAAGCCGCGTGTCTTTGGCCAGCCCTTCTATGCCGGATGGGGGCTGACACAGGATGAGGTCTATTTCCCTCGCCGCCAGCGCAACCTGACCCGGGCACAGTTATTTGCCGCAGCGATGATTCTCTATCCTACATGGTACGACCCATACCGAGATCAGCTGTGCGAGTTGGAAACTGTGCTGGACACGCTCGAGGCGCAAACGAGGGCGTGGCGTCAGGATCATAAGGGGTGGACAGCCTCCGGCATGCGGCTGTGGAAGCGCAAACACCTGCAAGAGATGTTCGGTCGCGAAAAGAAGATTCGCTTCACTCCGACCCCGCCCGATACACCCGACTGCCCGCATATGGTTTGGGCCAACCACGCCCGCGATGCGGAAGACGCGATCAGGATCGAGGACGGTTTTCTGAGGTCCCGCGGGCTTGGCGCCAATCTGGTGCCGCCCCTGTCTTTGGCAACGGACGATCTGGGCATCTACTACGACCCGACACATCCAAGCCGGTTGGAGGAATTGATTACCGCGCGTGAAACCCTGCGCCCGGATCAGGAGTTACGGGCCGAACGGTTGGTGGCGCAGATCGTTTCGGGCCAACTCAGCAAATACAATACCGGCGGGGCGCCCCCGGAACTGCCCGAAGGGCATCGCATTCTGGTTCCGGGTCAGGTCGAGGATGATGCCTCAATCCTGCTTGGCACTACGACTGTCCACACAAACACCGACTTGCTGAGGGCCGCGCGTGAGGCGAACCCAAATGCGATCCTGATCTATAAGCCGCATCCTGATGTCGAGGCCGGACTGCGCGAAGGGTCGATTGACGACGAAAGTCTCGCCGACGTGATCGCCACAGACACCGATCCAGCCGCGCTGCTGGCCCAAACACACGAAGTCTGGACGATGACCTCTTTGCTTGGGTTCGAGGCCCTGTTGCGCGGGGTCCGTGTGACCACGCTTGGGGCCCCGTTTTATGCTGGGTGGGGGCTGACGAACGATCTGGGAACGGTACCGGCGCGACGTGGCGCAAGACCGTCCATCTTGGGTTTGGTTCATGCCGCGTTGATCGATTATCCACGATACCACGATCCGCTTACCGGATTGCCCTGCCCCGTCGAGGTCGCGTTGCAACGCCTGACAGAGGGCAATGAACGCAAGGGCGGTTTTTCTCTGCGCTTGTTATCGAAACTGCAAGGCGCGCTTGCCACGCACGCTCGCCTATGGCGTCGCCGCTAACGCAGCGCCCTCGCCCAGCGATGCAAAACATCCGGCCCGATGGCGCGGGTTTCGATCAGGTCAAACCGGGGGGCGGCGTCCAACTTGTCCAGCCCCATTGATCCAATGGCGGGCAAGCCTTCGGCACCAATTGTCAGCCCCGCGCTAAAGCCCACCAGCTCATCCACCAGATCATCGGCCAGCAAGGACGCCGCAAGCGCCGACCCACCTTCGCAGAAAACGCGCGTCAACCCGGCCTGGCCAAGTTGTTGTAACAGGTCAGCGGCATCTATGTGATGTTCCTGCAGCGCACAGGGGATCAGACGTGCGCCCAGCCCCTCCCACGCGCGGGCCCGATCGGCATCCGGGGACGGACCATGGCATAACCAAACCGGTATCTCAGCAGCCGTACGTGCCAATTGCCCCATCAGCGGAATATCCATGTGGCGTGACACTACCACTCGCACTGGCTGCGCCTCGACCCCCAGATCGCGAACAGTCAGAGACGGATCATCAGCCCTCGCTGTCCCTGCTCCGACTATCACCGCATCATGACGCGCGCGCATCGCGTGGACCGCCCGCCGCGCTTTCGGTCCCGTAATCCACTTGCTGTGACCGGTCGACGTCGCAATGCGCCCGTCAAAACTGCTGGCCAGTTTGAGCGTCACAAACGGGCGCCCCTGTTCGGTCTTCAGGAAAAACCCCGCGTGATCACGTGCGGCTTGTTCCGCCAAAACACCGGTGGTGACCTCAATCCCAGCCTCGCGCAACATGGCAAACCCCTGCCCTGCGACGCGCGGATCGCTATCCTCAATCGCGGAAACCACCCGCGACACACCTGCCTTGATCAGCGCCTCGGCGCATGGCGGTGTTTGACCGTGATGAGAACAAGGTTCCAGTGAGACATACGCAGTTGCGCCTCGCGCGGCCTCGCCCGCTTGGGCCAACGCTTGGGTTTCACCATGCGGTCGACCACCGGGTTGGGTCCAGCCACGCCCGACGATCCGACCGTCGCGCACGATAACACACCCTACCGCAGGGTTGGGCCAACACGTGCCCTGACCGCGCTGCCCCAATGACAAGGCCAGCGCCATATATCGCTTATCTGTTTCGCTCACTCGTCCGTCGAAGGCTGCGGCGGGCGCAGTTCGTGGACAAACTCCTCGAAGTCATCGGCCGCCTGGAAATTCTTGTATACACTCGCAAAGCGAACATAAGCCACGGTGTCGATCCGCGCCAGAGCTTCCATAACGATCTCACCGATCTTGCTGGACGGGATATCGGTTTCACCCATGCTTTCCAGACGGCGGACAATGCCCGAAATCATCTGGTCGATCCGGTCAGGATCAATGGGGCGTTTCTGCATCGAAATGCGGATCGAACGTTCCAGCTTATCCCGGTCGAAATCCTCTCGTTTTCCGTTGGTTTTGATCACCACCAGATCGCGCAATTGTACACGTTCATATGTGGTAAAACGCCCCCCACAAGCGGGACAAAACCGACGTCTGCGGATCGCGACGTGATCCTCTGCCGGGCGTGAATCTTTGACCTGAGTGTCGATATTACCGCAAAACGGGCAGCGCATTCGCCCTCTCCTCGTCCCTTGTTCCGCTTCTTATTGTAAGCGCAGTGGCTTAGTTATCCACAACTATAGGGCAGCCGCTAGGATTTGGGTAGTCGGAAATTTTAACCGCTAGATCATGAATCTACGCGAAATGCGCCGCAACCTTTCGGTGATGCGGCGCAGTTCGATGTTCAAACAGATATATACCCTGCCAAGTGCCCAGAACGGGTTGTCCGGACACCACAGGAATCGACAGGGAAACCGGCAAAAGCGCGGCTTTGATATGGGCTGGCATATCATCGGGACCTTCATAGGTGTGCCGCAGATACGCCATCGACGGGTGATCCGACGGCGGCACCAGCCGATCGAAGAACGCACGCAAATCCGCCTGCACTTCGGGGTCCGCGTTTTCCTGAATGACCAGCGAACAAGAGGTGTGCCGCACGAACAGTGTCAGCAACCCATCCCCCCCGACTGAGTTCAGCCAGTCACGCACATCCGGAGTGAACTCATAAAGTCCGGGACCCCGCGCTGAAATTAAAAACTCGGTCTTCATTAGGTGGACAGGCCTGTATTAGTCAAAGATTGGCCGAGCAGTACACCGGCCATTGGCGGCCGAAACTGACATACTGAAACCCGGCTGAAACCCCGCCGAGAAAACACCACTGCTTTGCTGCTGAACGGTCTCCGGTGCCGTAAGCGAAAACTGCACGGCTGTTCTGCGCCCCGTGGCTTCACTTGGACCATAACCGCGTTTGACATAAATCCGCTGTTGCCAGCTGGCGCCCAGTGTTCTGCGTGCAAAATCTGAAGCGGCACACCAATACCCGTCTATATCGGTCCGTCCGCGCGGGATCACCTCAAAGACTGTGTTGCTAAGCGCTACGGTCTGATAGCCAAACCGAGCGAACGTCGCCGATGCCGGCGTGGTCAACACCAACGCCGCGAATACCGCGTAAGTCATAACCTTTTTCATAATCACACTCTTTCCTGTTTCGAGGTAGGTATTGACCTAGTGTACTCTAAATTCAAACAAAGCCGGTTCACGATGAATTCAATCCGGGTCCATCTGTACGTGAACAAGTTTCAACCAGGCGCTACACCGGATCAATACCCCAAGGCCCGGCACTTTGGCCGAGACATCAAAGCAAAAATCCCCTGTTTCGCTCTGCCATTCTACGGTTGATGAGCGTGGCAGCAAAAATGCCGGGCAACGAAGACCCAAAATGCTCAGGCCCCGGATGTGGATCAACAGGTGTTCAGCTTCGACCTCGGGTTCCAGCCACAGCGTCAGCCAGCCCAGCTTTTCACGAACGCAATCTGCGCCGTGATCAAATGTCAGGAGGGATCGAGTCGTGTGGCCATCAAAATCACGTACCCACTGCCATGTGTCATCGTCACGGTCTATCCGAACTTGCACCGGTATGTCGTTGGCGCTTCGAGGAAACCGTCCGAGGTGCAAAGCAAGCCTGATCAGCCACCCTCGTCCCTCGACAATATCGCACCGTCCCGCGTAGTGACCTGTGTTGGAATGCAACTGCTGAAGGGCCAAGGGCACTTCTACCCCGGCAGGAAGGGATTGCAAAAACGGATCGGGTTCCACTCAAAATCCCTCGGGCAAAAAACGGGATCGCAGTGCGGCATCCGGGATCATACAGGTCGGATTGCGTCCGAATATCTTGTACCTGTTACGTGCAATGGCATGATACAGCGGGTCTTTGATCCAACTGGGCAGGAACCTACAAAAAGACAAGATCGGCCAAATCCCCGGCAGCGCGCCCATCGCCGCGGCGAAGGCATCCAGACGTTGATGTACATTGCCGTTCACGATCACCAGGTTGGTTTCAAAATCCTGCATGGGCAATCCAAGCTCTTGGTACAGCCTTTGCCCTAGCGGCGATTGCGCCGTTACGAATTTAAAACGCTGCGCTTTATCCCTCATCGTCATGAATTGAAAAAAACCTGAACACAGAACACATTCCCCATCAAAAACAATGGCATCCTGAGAATCCACCAATTCTGAGACGGCAAAGTTTGGCATATCTGTTGCGCCCGTTAGCTTTCCTACCCGCACCCTTTCACCATGGTCCGGACCGGGCAATGCGACATGAGGCCGTCTGTTTCAAACGCGTGAATGTGCCGGGGAGCCACCGGTTTTGGTGGTTTTTATCCAGGGCTCTGACCTCATCCCCACAAGGTGCTGACCCGACAACGGACGGGGAATACAAAATGTCTGACCTTGGGTCTTGTGTTTGCCGGCCAAAACCATTCGAATTCCAGACATTGAAGCAATACATGGGATCGACAAACGCCCAATACGCAACAACGGCATTAAACCCGATTGAAAACACGGTGGAACAGCCATGGAAGTTGATATCGCCCGCATTCAGCTATTGACCAAAGCGCTTGATCAACGAACAAACGGCACCGAAGCATCTGACCGTATACTGGAAAAGTGTGAACTCTCACGGGATAGAATTGCAGCGCCGACCACAACGTGCAGCGCCCATCAAGAAGCCCTGTTTGCACGCTATGCCTGCGATACCGTCGGAGATATTACCTTTGCCGCGCAGACCGGGTTGCAGTTTTCTTCGTCCTCTAGCCTGACGGCGTATATCAGTAAGTATTCGCGCGACCTGCGGCAGGTGATCGAGAACACCTCGCGCTTTCATATGTTCATCGACCCGGCCATAGCCTTTGCACTGCGCCTTGCCGGAAACTTTGCCACTATTGAGGCCGAATGGAAGGATGCCAGTTTTGCCCGGTATCACCGCCGGACCGAATTCCTCATGTTCGCCGGATTGGCCCGCATGCGCACCCTGACGCAATCGAATTTCCGTCCCATTGAGATACGGTTTCAGCACGAGGTTGGGAAAAGCAGAGAAAAATTTCAAAAACTTGCAGGGTTTCCCGTTGTTTTCGGTGCAGAGAGACTGGAAATCGTCTTTGCCGTATCCTCGTTGGATTTGCCGGTTCCGACCTACGATTCAAACCTGCGCGCGCACCTTCTGGAATATGGTGAACGTGTCCTGGCAGAGCGACGCTCGCCCAAGCAAAAACTGCGCGCGCAGGTCGAAGGGCTGATTACCCGCTCGCTGCCCGGCACTGTCATTCACGCCGATGAGGCCGCCGCAAATCTGGGGATGAGTCCGCGCACTTTCACACGGCGGCTCAAGGAAGAAGGGGCAACCTATCGCGATATCGTCGACGATCTTAGATGCGATCTGGCGCAAACCTTTATCACCAATGGCATGGCGCTGTCCGAGATTGCCTATTCGCTGGGCTACGCCGATCAACCGGCCTTTTCGACCGCTTTCAAACGCTGGACCGGTCAGGCCCCCAGCACTTTCCGCAGTCGTCTGGATTAATCGGATGCGCTATATGGCAAGTGGCCGGGGGTCATCAGCCGCAAAGCCTCACCCCGGCCTGTCCCATGAGTGGACAATGCGGATATAAAGAGGTGCAGGGGTCTTGCCTTGTGACTTCCCGCCAATTTGATCTTTCCAATAGACAATGTGAAAGCGCGTGGGGTGAAAGAAAAAAGGCGCCACTCTCGGGGCGCCTTGGTTTTATTGATCCAGGAAAGACCGCAGCTTTCGCGACCGGCTGGGATGTTTCAGCTTGCGCAACGCTTTCGCTTCGATCTGACGGATACGTTCGCGGGTCACACTGAACTGTTGACCGACCTCTTCCAGCGTATGGTCGGTGTTCATGCCGATGCCAAAACGCATCCGCAGCACCCGCTCTTCGCGCGGGGTGAGCGAGGCAAGAACCCGTGTCGTCGTTTCCTTGAGGTTTTCCTGAATGGCGCTGTCCAGCGGCAGCACGGCATTCTTGTCCTCGATGAAATCGCCCAGCTGGCTGTCTTCCTCGTCGCCAATCGGCGTCTCAAGGCTGATCGGCTCTTTGGCGATCTTCATCACCTTGCGAACCTTTTCCAGCGGCATCTGCAGCTTTTCAGCCAGTTCTTCTGGCGTCGGCTCGCGCCCGATCTCGTGCAGCATCTGACGGCCGGTCCGAACCAGCTTGTTGATCGTCTCGATCATGTGGACCGGAATACGGATCGTACGGGCCTGATCCGCAATTGAGCGCGTGATCGCCTGACGAATCCACCAGGTCGCATAGGTCGAGAACTTATAGCCGCGGCGGTATTCGAACTTGTCTACCGCCTTCATCAGGCCGATGTTACCTTCCTGAATAAGATCAAGGAATTGGAGGCCGCGGTTCGTGTACTTTTTGGCAATCGAAATCACCAGGCGCAGGTTTGCCTCGACCATTTCCTTCTTGGCCTGCCGCGCCTCTTTTTCACCCTTCTGAACCTGCTGCACGATGCGGCGGAATTCGGGGATGTCGAGACCGACATATTGCCCGACCTGAGCCATATCGTTGCGCAGTTCCTCGACTTTGGCAGTCGAGCGTTCGATGAACATCTGCCAACCCCGACCGGGTTTTTCAGCCATCTCGGCCAGCCAGTTCGGGTCCAGTTCACGGCCACGATAAGCGTCGATAAACTCGCGACGATTGATACGGGCTTGATCCGCCAGCTTCACCATCGCGCTGTCCAGCGACATGATACGGCGGTTGATGCCGTAAAGCTGGTCGATCAGCGCTTCGATACGGTTGTTGTGCAGGTGAAGACCGTTCACCAGTTCAACAATCTCGGCCCGTAGCTTTTGATAGGTCTCTTCGTCCTTGGCGCTGAACGTGCCATCTTCGTTCAGCGTGGCCGAAATCCGGCTGTCCTGCATTTCCGAAAGCATCGCGAAATCGGTCGAGATTCGCTCCAGCGTGGTCAGCACCTGATCTTTCAAAGCCGCTTCCATCGCGGCCAGAGACATGTTGGCCTGATCATCTTCGTCATCATCGTCATCATTGGCGATCGGATTGCCATCCGCGTCCAGTTCCGGTCCGCTGTCCTTGGCTGGCTTTGCCGCCTGTACGGCTGACGTGTCGACGACCGGTTCTTCGACATCGCCGTCTTCGTCCAACTGGTTGCCAAATGTGGCCTCCAGGTCAATGACGTCACGCAGCAGAATGTCTTCGGACAACAATTCGTCGTGCCAGATGGTAATCGCCTGGAAGGTCAGCGGGCTTTCGCACAGACCGGCGATCATGGTGTTGCGACCGGCCTCGATCCGCTTGGCGATCGCAATCTCGCCCTCACGGCTTAGCAGTTCGACGCTGCCCATCTCGCGCAGATACATGCGCACGGGGTCGTCAGTGCGGTCCAGCTTTTCCGTTGCAGCACCGGACAACGCAACCTCACGGTTGCTTTCCGTGGTGGTCAGTTCGGTCGAGCCTTTGTTCTCTTCCTCTTCGGCCTCTTCATCTTCGATGATGTTGATGCCCATTTCGGACAGCATCGACATAACGTCTTCGATCTGTTCCGAGCTGACCTGATCAGGCGGCAGCACCTGATTGAGCTGGTCGTAGGTGATGTAACCTTTCTCGCGGGCCTCGGCGATCATCTTCTTGACGTTGGCCTGGCTCATGTCCAACGAGATTTCCTGTTCCTGCTCGTCGGATTTGCGGTCTTCGTTCGTATCCTTGGCGGCCATTCAATGCTCCTGCAGGGATGGGTGATTCGTTTCAACCGAATCATTAGCGCGTAGAAGTGATTCGGCCACCCGTTTACCTGTTTTTCTTTTCCAGTGCCTTACGAAAACACCACTTCACCGGCGTTTCCGTTCAAAATTGATGCCCGACATGATTGCCTTGAACGCATCTTTCTCGTCGCGGTTGATCCGCGCGCCATTGTCGGCGATGTCGAAAACGGCCCTGTCCTCGTTCTGGCTGCGGCTTGTGCGGTTGCGTTCTTCGGCGGCTTGCGCCAATCGGTACGTCAACGCCTCATCGGCCAGATCGGACAGTTCCTCTGCAGCTTCGGCAATCTCAGCATCCAACCCCCGGAGCGCTTTGATCTTTGCGAGTTCCTCGGCCAGCGTCATCTCGGCCTTTTCAACGTCGCCTGGCTTGTACACACAAGGGATTACTGCGACATGGCGAAGGGCCAGCAGGTTTTCAAGGGCTTGGGGCCCCAAAGTTTCGGCAATGTGGTCTTTCAGGTTGTCAGGATCATCAATCGCGTGCCGCAGGATCGCATGGCGCAGGGCTGCATGGTCGGAATCGCGGCACTCCATATCCTCCAATTGATGCTCAAACTGCACAACGACTTCGGGGTTAAGCGCAGCAATTGCAAGAATAGCCGCTTCGCGCAGTTGAATCTCGGCACCTTCAGACGAAGCCAAAAACGATGCCCGCGCGTCAGGCGTTGCTGGCTGTTTCTGCGGTTGCCACTTGCCCCGAGGTTGCCATTGGCGGTTCCCAGATTGCCGCTGCGGGCGGAACAATTGCCACCGCAGATCCTTAATCTCTTGCCCGTAATGAGAGCGGATCGAAGGGTCACGGATCAGTTTGATCTTGTCCCTCAGCACCTTATCCAACGCTGCCTTACGTTCCGGGCTGTCAAAGACCTTGCCTTCGGTTTCGCGCTGCCACAGTAATTTGACCATCGGAATGGCCCCATCCAGCACGGCCTGCACCGCCCCTGCCCCTTCGGCACGCAACAGATCGTCGGGGTCCTTGCCTTCGGGCATCAGGGCAAAGCGCAGGGATTTCCCGGCCTCCAGCAACGGCAGAGCCAGATCAACCGCCCGCATGGCGGCCCGCAGACCCGCCGTATCGCCATCCAGTGCAATGATCGGCTCGTCCGAGATACGCCATAGCAATTGCAACTGATGCTCGGTAATCGCGGTACCTAGCGGCGCGACCGAGGCACCAAACCCAGCCTCTGCCAGAGCAATCACGTCCATGTACCCTTCGGCCACGACCAAGGGCAGCCCTTTGCCCGCAGACTGCCGAGCGGGCCCGTGGTTATAGAGGCTGCGTCCCTTGTCGAACAACTCAGTCTCGGGCGAGTTCAGATATTTGGCGTTGTCGGCCGGGTCCATCGCCCGCCCGCCAAAGGCGATGCAACGCCCGCGCGGGTCGCGGATCGGGAACATGATCCGATTGCGGAACGTATCATAAGGCTTTTTGCCCTTGTTCGAAGGTTTGGCCAAACCTGCGCCAAGGATCAAATCCTCGGCCACGTTCTTGCCCCGTAGATGGTCCCACAGCGCCTGCCAGCCGTCAGGGGCAAAACCAATTTCCCACCGCTCCAACGCCTGCACATCCAGCCCGCGATTGGCCAGGTAGTCACGCGCTGCTCCCCCTGCCCCGGTCTTAAGCTGCAATCGGAAGAACTGCACTGCCTGCTCCATGACCCCGGCCAGTTGCGACCGGCGATCCTGTTTTTCCTGTGCTTTGGGATCGCGCGCAGGCATCGGCATTCCGACCTCGCGCGCCAGAATCTCAACCGCTTCGATGAACGATACATTCTCGGTTTCTTTCACAAAGCTGATCGCATCGCCTTTGGCATGGCAACCAAAGCAGTAGTAGAATCCCTTTTGATCATCGACGTGGAAAGAGGCGGTCTTTTCATGATGAAACGGGCACGGTGCCCACATGTCACCCTTGCCCTGATTGGACTTTCGCGCATCCCACATGACCTTACGCCCAACGACCTGAGACAAGCTCAGCCGGGTGCGCAGTTCATCCAGAAATCCGGGGGGCAGTGACATGGGTTAAACTTGACAGAAACAGGAACGCGCGCCAAGGGTATGACGCGCGTTTGTCCACAGGGAAATGATGGTGCTGTGGATTATTGCTGCAAACACAGCTCAAGCCACGCGGCGCCCAGATCCTTTTTGCGCACGTCGCGCATCTTTTGCTCGTAAACCCAGGGGGCGATCAACGGAATGGCCGCGTTGTAGTTCTCGGGCCAGGTCGGGCTTGTATCAGCCACCGCCTGCGGTACGTCGCGCTCCTTGACCCTGTCCAGACGCGCCTTTTGGATTGCCGCAACGACATCAGCCTGATACTGGCAGCTTTGTTCTTTAGTTTCCTCAGCAGCCAGAGGTGTGGCCAACAAAAGGGCCGCGATGGCGGTACGCAACATGGGGATCTCCCGGAATCGTTTCTTTCGCGGCAGCTTACCTGTCAGGCGCACTGCCTGCCATCTTCCTTTTCACCGCTTGCGGTCAATTTAGGTCGGACAGCAACAGGGGCAATCGGATCGTGGCCCGACCGCCCCTGTAATGCAACGGATCAAAGCCCTTTGGCGCGGTAGCTTTTCGAGACGCGATCAATGGCCACGATATAAGCCGCCGTCCGCAGATCTTCGACATCATCACGACTGTGCCAGACCTCGCGCATGGATTGGTAGGCAATGCGCATCGTGTCATCGAGGCCCGAACGAACCAATTCCAGCTCATCCGCACCTTTGAGGTATTTGGCCTTAAAGTCCGGGGACATCGACCACGCATCGCCCAGATACCGATCCAGCCGCTCCAACTCGCTGACGATCAGCTCGTGGCGCGCTTCTTCCTGACGACGCTGCATCCGGCCAAAGCGGATATGGCTGAGGTTTTTCACCCATTCAAAGTAAGACACCGTCACACCGCCGGCATTCGCGTACATGTCCGGAATGATCACGGTGCCTTTTTTGC
Organism: Ruegeria sp. BA12; assembly: GCF_056539625.1. Classification (NCBI taxonomy): domain Bacteria; kingdom Pseudomonadati; phylum Pseudomonadota; class Alphaproteobacteria; order Rhodobacterales; family Roseobacteraceae; genus Ruegeria; species Ruegeria sp. BA12. Next base: position 476,355 of record NZ_JBQFVF010000001.1, on the reverse strand, counting down.
GCAGGATTTCATCCGCACCCGCCGTCACAGGACCATTCGCCGCCTCGATGATCAAGGGTGCCTTGATCCGTTCGGCGTTGGCTAGGTTGATGACACCTTCAAGGGCCGCCGGAATGAGGATGTCGCAGTCTGCTTCCAGAACCTCGGCACCTTCGGCAGAATGCGTTGCATCCGGATAGTCGCTAACACCGCCATGCTTGACGATCCACTGCCGGACCGATTCAACGTCAATCCCGTCGGGATTATAGAGCGCACCATCCCATTCAACGATACCGACAATACGAGAGCCGTCCTCTTCACTCAGGAACTTTGCGGCGTGATATCCCACGTTGCCCAACCCCTGCACGACAACGCGTTTGCCGTCCAGCTTGCCGGACAGGCCTGCCTTCTGCACGTCCTCAGGGTGGCGGAAGAACTCACGCAATGCGTATTGAATGCCTCGCCCTGTGGCTTCGACACGTCCGGCGATACCACCGGCATTCAGCGGCTTGCCGGTGACACAGGCACGCGCATTGATATCGGTTGTGTTCATTCGTGCGAACTGGTCCGCAATCCACGCCATCTCGCGCTCGCCCGTGCCCATATCGGGCGCAGGCACGTTCTGAGACGGGTTGATCAGATCGCGCTTGGCCAATTCATAAGCAAAACGCCGCGTGATCTGTTCCAACTCATGTTCTTCATACTGCCGGGGATCAATGCACAAGCCACCTTTCGAGCCGCCAAACGGTGTCTCAACCAATGCACACTTGTAAGTCATGAGTGCCGCCAGAGCTTCGACTTCGTCCTGGTTCACGGCCAGAGCATAGCGAATACCGCCCTTGACCGGCTCCATATGCTCAGAGTGAACCGACCGATATCCGGTGAAAGTATGAATCTCACCCCGCAGGCGAACGCCGAAACGCACGGTGTAGGTCGCATTGCAGACCCGGATTTTCTCCTCCAACCCCGGAGGCAGGTCCATCAGGGACGCTGCCCTGTTGAACATAAGGTCCACACTCTCGCGAAAGCTGGGTTCTTTAATGGCCGTCATTTAATCCTCCGTGCCAGCGAACGGTTTACGTTCTGACGTTTTGTCGCACCCATTGGGTAAACGATCAATAATTAAGCAGAAATAAAACTCGAAAAACGCATCAAAAATACTGTGACGGTCGCTGAGTCGCCCAATTCGGCACCCGACTTCGAAATTGTCGCCCAACCGAAGACAGAAGCGCCCATCGCCCGCGAATTATCCCGCTTTTGCTTGTAAATCAGTCAAGTCAGCAGCTTTTTCGCCTAAATCCCGCCACGATTCGGCGTTAATTTTTGAGAGTTAATATTTCCTTAGCAGTTTGGATGTCTGCTCAGCGAGGTCATCAAGATGAATAAGCGCGTATTTCAAAGCGGCTCAAAGAGATTTGAAAAAAAGGCTTCGGTCGCCCGCCGTTTCGCCAAAGACGAAGGTGGTGCGGTATTCACGCTTTTTGTGCTTATCGGCCTTCTGATGATGTTTGCGACAACCGGTCTGGGCGTCGACATCATGAAGTTCGAGCGCGAAAGAGCGACGATGCAAGCAACGTTGGATCGCGCTGTCCTTGCTGCTGCCAACTTGGATCAAGTTGATGTAGACCCCAAGCTGGTGGCTGAAGAGTACATCAAGAAATCTGGGTTGGGTGACGTCAACTACGACATCGAGGTCATTGAAGGCATCGGATCTCGGAAAGTGATCGCGTCGGCAGATAAAACCGTCACAACAAACTTCATGAGGTTTGTGTACATCGACACTTTGACCGCCTCAGCGACAAGTACCGCGGAAGAATCTGTTGGTTCTGTTGAAATTTCCCTAGTTCTGGACATGTCCGGTTCGATGACTCGGGCATCCGCCACGGAAGGCCGATCCAAAATTGCGGTTCTGCGCGATGCGGCTAAAAGTTTCGTGGACACAATGTATGAGAAAGAAAATCCGGATAAGATTTCAATCTCGATCATCCCCTACGCCACGCAAGTGAACGCGGGCGAGGATATTCTGGGCAAGTTCACAAACGTAACAAATGAACACAATTACTCGCATTGCCTGAACTTTAGCTCATCAGATTTCCGGCAGGCTGCTTTGGACCCAACCGCCTCGTTTGACCGCACCGCCCATTTTGATCGATATCGGACAAGCAGAACGCAATGGGAAGAACCCAGGTATCTTACTTGCCCAACGCGGGACGGTAGTGAAATCACCGCTCATACAAACGATATCGATAAATTGCATGACCGGATCGACGATCTTACGGCGCAGGGCAACACTTCGATCGACATCGGCGTAAAGTGGGGCATGGCGTTGCTGGACCCCGATTTTCAGGACATCATAAATGACTTGTCGACACAGAGAGTCAGCTCGTCTTCGACCGAGACCATTGTTCCTGCTACTTTCGGTGACCGTCCGAAAAACTATGAAGACGATGTAGAAAAAATTCTCATTGTGTTTACCGATGGCGAAAATACCTCACAATACAGGCTGGAAGAAGATCTGCGTGACGGGAATTCGGATGTCTGGTTCAACGCTGGATACACGCATTGGGACGGCAAAGTAGGTGAATACAGCGTCAGAATTACGGAACCTGGCGTAGAACCGCCCGTTTATTATTGGTCCCGTCAGCAGGAATACCGTAACCACCGTCATGGCGATCAAGAGGATGGTGATGCCATTCGCCTGACTTATCCTGAATTGTTCAACCGTGCGTCTCTGCGCTGGAACGCCGAAAACAACTACCGCTTTGACAGCAATCGTATCAACAACTGGTATTACGGTGCATATAACTCTATCGGTTCGTCCACTAAAAATATTCGCACCTCGGATATTTGTGCGGCCGCTAAAAATAAGGGTGTGATCGTCTACGGCATTGCCTTCGAAGCACCTGCAGTCGGCGTGACCACCATCGAGGATTGCGCCAGCAGCCCCAGCACAGTTTATGCAGTCAACAGCGATGGGACGTTGGGCAGCGCCAATCTGACCCTTCAACAGGTGTTCGAATCCATCGCTGCTTCGATCAAACAATTGAAGTTGACGCAATGACCCGTGGGTTTCTGAAAAATATACTACGGTTCAGACGGTCCGAGAAAGGCGGGTTGGCGGTTGAGTTCGTCATCCTGTTCCCCTTGTACCTCGTCGTCATACTGTGCGCCGTGGAATATGCACTGGTTTCCGTAAAACAAGTTATGCTGGAACGTGCTGTCGATATGGTTGTCCGTGATATTCGCCTTGGGACCGGATCAGGGCCCACGCACGATCAAATCAAGGATGCAATTTGCGAAAGATCCCTCGTAATTGACGATTGCACGAGTAACTTGCAGCTGGAAATGATCCGTCAGAGCGCCTTCACTGGCGTCACGCTGCCTGTGTCACCGGACTGTACGGACCGTGCGGAACCGACAAAACCCGTTCGGGAATTTACGAATGGTCCGGCAAATGAGCTGATGATCTTGCGCGCTTGCGCACAGATTGATCCGGTTTTCCCCGGATCAGACATGGCAGTCGCCTTAGTCAGTGACGATGGTGTGATCTCTCTAACTTCAACGACCGCTTTTGTTCAGGAGCCTTGATACAATGCGTTTTCTTACTAGAATCCGACAGTATCTGAGAAGCTCCGCACGGCGTGAGAGCGGGAGCCTCACCCTGGAGTCCCTGCTGTTATTCCCGATCTTCGTTATGACGATCTCGCTGACCTACACGTTCTTTGACGGCTTTCGCCAAAGCACTTTGAACGTGAAAGCCGCGTATACGGTAAGCGATCTGCTCTCGCGGGAAAAAGACACTGTTACTGACACTTACATCGAGTCCATGCACACCCTAATGCAACGGATGGTAAACAGCACCGCCGAGATGAGATTGCGTGTGTCATTCATCCGGTATTTCGAAAACGGTGGCGACGACTACTACGATGTGGAATGGTCAACAACCTGCGGATTTCCCGGGATATGGGACAACGGCAATATCGACAGGTTGCGCGACCGACTTCCACCCATGGCCGACCTAGAGCCGATGATTATCGTGGAATCGTCAAACGATTATGAATGGACAGTCAAGCCCGCCTGGCTGGATACCGACTATCAATTCGAGAACTACATCTTCACGCGTCCGCGCTTCGAAAATCAGATTATTGGGGTTGTTTCTCAACAGGGCTGCCAGTCGTAACCAGAGCCTGCAGTATTTCGCACATAAACTTGGTTTCGGCGGCCGTTGTTACCCCGCCGACACCCACCCGGCGTCCCAATCGCCACCACAGACCAGGCGCCCAGCTATTTTCGGCACTTTGCCGTGTCTTTAGAAGAAACCCGTTTGAGGGTTTGAACGCAAAGACACCCCGGTCAATGCTCTCGATATCTTCGACTTTGGCAATCAACCGCCCTGCCCCGGTTCTGAGTTCGGTTTGCGTCAACTCGATCGCATCATCGGTCGCGAACCACATTCGGTAGGCCAACCAGAAAGACGCACCACCCACCACAAGCAGGAAAACCAGCCATATCGGTTCGGATGGATGTGACAACGCGACATACAGAACAAGTACACCGACACAGCCCAACATTCCGGTGCCCAGCCAACGTCTGGCGATTGAGGGCCTGATGGTGGCCAAAACCTCTTGATGCATGTGACTCCCCGATATTTTCGTCACGGTTTAACGGTTTTGTTCCGGGAAGGACAGAGGGGTAGATTTCCGCACAGCACCCGTTCTTTTCTGCTGATTGACCCGACCCGCGCTTATCATACATGCAAGCCAAAGCTATGGAGGTCACAATGTCCCTACGACCGGTTTTGGAAACCCGTAAATCCACACCAACGCTTGAGGGCGCGGGCGTAAAACTGCACCGCGCGTTCGGGTTTCAGGACCCGACTGAACTGGATCCCTTCTTGCTGTTTGACGACTTTCGCAATGAGAACCCGCAGGATTATCAAGCGGGTTTCCCATGGCACCCTCATCGTGGCATCGAAACGATCACCTATGTTCTGGCTGGCACGGTTGACCACTCGGACTCATTGGGCAACAGCGGGACATTGGGCGCCGGAGATGTGCAATGGATGACAGCCGGGTCTGGGATTTTGCATCAGGAAATGCCGGTAGGTAATGCCGCTGGCCAAATGCATGGTTTCCAGTTGTGGGGCAACCTGCCCTCGGCACAGAAAATGACTGCGCCGCGCTATCAAGATGTGCAAAGCAAGGACATCCCGGAAATCACTGATGATGACGGAACAACTGTGCGTGTGATTGTAGGAGAGTTCTGGGGTAAAACCGGTCCGGTCGATGGGATCGCAGCCGACCCGCAATACCTAGACATTCAAATCCCCGCAGGGGTCAAGAAAACATTCCGGATAGATACCTATCGCCGTGCTTTCGCATATGTGTTTGAAGGTCAGGCAGCCTTTGCCGATGCCTCGCAACCAACCGGCGTTCTGCTGGAAAAAGAGGTTGCCGGGCAAGAAGTTAATATTCGGGACATGTCCGGTGATCGCACGCTTGTCCGCTTTGGCAGCGGCGATGAGATCACGGTGCAGGCCGGGGCCGGAGGCGTGCGATTCCTTTTGATCTCAGGGGCACCGATTGCCGAACCTGTGGCTTGGCACGGCCCCATTGTCATGAACACGCGGTCCGAATTGGAACAGGCCTTTCGCGAATTGCGTAATGGCACGTTCATTCGACCGGCACACTAGATCGAGACCGATCTGCGCACCATGTCCCAATAGACCAGCTCGACTTCGTCCAGCGACAAGCGTCCACCTGCGCGATACCAAGTCATTACCCCGTTCAGCATGGCAATGACGGCGAGGGTGGCGATCTTGGTATCCGCGATATCGAACACCCCGCCCTGCTGCCCGCTGCGCAAGATGGTCTCTAGCGCGTTTTCATAGCTGCGGCGCAAGGCCTCTATTTCCGAGAAGTTTTCCGGTGTCAGGTTGCGCAATTCCATATAGGCAATGAACACCTCATCTGGGCGCTCCAGGTGAAAGCGGATATGAAACCCTACGAACTGGCGCAACGCCTCGGACGCATCGGCAGGATGGTCAAGGTCGTCATAAGCCAAAAGCAGCTCTTGCATGTGTTCGTGCATCAGACGGTATAGCAGGCTTTGTTTATCCGGCGTGTAGTTATACAGAGCCCCTGCCTGCACCCCGACCTCGGACGCGATCTGGCGCATCGAGACGGCCGCATAGCCGTGACGGGCGAACAAACCCAGCGCCGCCTTGCGGATGCGTGGGCCGGTAATATCGGAATGTGAACCTTGCGTACGTGCCATTCCCACACAGTATCTGAACGTTTGTTCAGATAGAACCCCGCTTGAACCAAGTCACTAAAAGGTGCATCACAGTTTCAGTTGATGTTGAAAGAGTTCTGCATGAAACCCCTGCCTTTGCTGATACTGATGCTCGCATGTGCCGGATGCACCGATATTCCAGAATTGGAAGGGCGCGAGTTGCCGGAGCTGGAGTCGGCACGCTATCCTAAGCTTATCCCGCTGCAGGAAAAACTGGGCCCCGCCGTTGATCCGGTGAACGAGGCCGCCGTGGTCGAAGAAGACTTGATTGCGCGGCGTGAGGAACTTGAGAAAAAGTCAGAAGAACTCCAGAACGCGGAAATCAACTAAGCCCCTACGATTAAGCCCCATCCGGGACCGGTACGCATTGCACCCTAGCGCTGAACCCGCTAAGGCAGCGCTGAACGGGCAAAAGGCCCGAAACCACGTAAATTTCGAGCGGAAAGGAACCCACGGGATGACACAGGCGCTGCGGCTGGGAATTGCGGGCTTGGGAACGGTTGGCGTGGGTGTCGTAAAGATCATCCGCCGCCACGCAGACCTGCTGCAGGCGCGCACGGGCCGATCTGTCGAGATCGTTGCCGTTTCGGCGCGCGATGCGAATAAGGATCGCGGTGTGAACCTGTCGGACTACGCCTGGGAAACCGATCCCGTGGCGATGGCGAAGCGCAATGACATCGATGTGTTTGTCGAACTGATCGGCGGCGAAAACGGCCCGGCCAAAGCCTCGGTCGAGGCGGCGCTGGCCACTGGCAAGGACGTGGTGACCGCCAATAAGGCGCTGCTGGCGATCCACGGTCAGGACCTAGCCGAAAAGGCCGAAGCAGCCGGTCGTGTCATCCGGTTCGAGGCCGCCGTTGCAGGCGGTATCCCGGTGATCAAGTCGCTGACCGAAGGGCTGGCCGGAAATGAGATCACCCGCGTCATGGGCGTGATGAACGGAACCTGCAATTATATCCTGACCCGCATGCAATCGCAGGAGCTGGGCTATAACGCGCTGTTCGAAGAATGCGCGCAGCTTGGGTACCTTGAGGCCGATCCGAACCTGGACGTTGGCGGCATCGACGCGGCGCATAAGCTGGCGTTGTTGTCTTCGATCGCTTTTGGCACCAAGCCGAACTTCGATGGAATCCAGATCGAAGGCATTCAGCAGATCACCCTAGAAGACATTCATCAAGCCGCCGATATGGGCTATCGCATCAAACTGCTGGGCGTCGCGCAACGCTCGGCTCGTGGTTTGGAACAGCGTATGCAGCCGTGCCTTGTACCCAGCAGCTCACCCTTGGGGCAGTTGGAAGGCGGCACAAACATGGTGGTGATCGAGGGCGACGCGGTCGAGCAAGTCGTGCTGCGCGGCCCCGGAGCTGGCGAAGGCCCTACGGCAAGCGCAGTGATGGGCGATGTCTGCGATCTGGCACGCGGGCTGCAAATCCCGACCTTTGGTCGCCCCGCAACCTCGTTGCAAGATGCCAAGCCTGCGGTGACCGGACTGCCCGCCCCCTATTATCTGCGGCTTGCCCTGTTCGATAAACCTGGTGCGCTGGCCAAAGTGGCGGCTATTCTGGGCGATGCAGGTGTTTCAATCGACCGGATGCGCCAATACGGGCACACGGAAAGCACTGCTCCGGTTCTGATCGTCACCCACAAAGCCACGCGCGCCACGCTGGACGTTGCCCTGAACGGGCTGCGGGATACCGATGTGGTGGCGGATGAGCCAGTTGCATTGCGCATCGAAGAGGTTTGACCCTTGCGGCCTGCCCAAGACGCAGGCTATGCCGAAGAAAACGCCGATACTGACCTGAGGATAGTGAAAAATGAGTGCTGCCAAGATTGATTTCAACGACCGACTGTTGTCTCTGGGCCTTGCGCGGGTCGCAGAACAGGCCGCACTGGCGTCCGCCTCTCTGGTTGGGCGTGGCGACGAAAAAGCCGCCGATCAGGCAGCAGTAAACGCCATGCGCGAACAGCTGAACCTGCTGGATATCGCGGGTGTGGTTGTTATCGGCGAAGGTGAACGCGACGAAGCGCCGATGCTGTATATCGGCGAAGAAGTCGGCACCGGAAACGGACCTGGTGTGGATATCGCGCTGGACCCGCTGGAAGGCACCACCTTGACCGCCAAGGACATGCCGAATGCGCTGACCGTGATCGCCATGGGCCCGCGCGGCTCGATGTTGCATGCGCCGGACGTTTACATGGACAAGCTGGCCATTGGTCCGGGGTTCGCCGAAGGTGTGGTCAATCTGGACATGTCGCCCCGCGAACGGGTCGAAGCACTGGCCAAGGCCAAGGGTTGTGAGCCTGCCGATATCACCGTCTGCATTCTGGAGCGTCCCCGTCACGAAGCGATGATCGCTGAAGTCCGTGAAACCGGCGCCTCGATCCGCCTGATCACCGATGGTGACGTGGCCGGTGTCATGCACTGTGCCGAAAGCGAAGAGACCGGCATCGACATGTATATGGGTTCGGGTGGCGCGCCCGAAGGCGTTCTGGCTGCGGCTGCGCTTAAATGCATGGGCGGGCAGATCTTTGGCCGCCTGTTGTTCCGCAACGATGACGAACGCGGCCGCGCCGCCAAGGCAGGCATCACCGATCTGGACCGCGTTTATTCCCGCGACGAAATGGTCACTGCCGACGTGATTTTTGCTGCCACCGGTGTCACCGGCGGTTCGCTGTTGCCGCGCATCAAGCGCGAACCCGGCTGGGTCGAAACCACCACGCTGCTGATGCGGTCGAAAACCGGCTCGGTCCGCCGCATGTCGTATCGCACGCCAATGTGGCCCCACGACAAAGCGTGATGGCTTGCGCCATTGCCTTCGGCGAGAGTATTTGGAAAAAGATGAAGAGGCCGGATCCGAGAGGGTCCGGCCTTGGCGCATAAGAGGCACACCATGAGTTATCTTGGGGTTGAGCAGTCACTATCCGGGCGACGTTGGGTCGGCCCAGTGCCCGACGTTGAGCGGGCCGCTGAAATGCTGATCCAACAGGCCGGTCTGCCCCGCGCGGTGTGTCAGGTTCTGGCGCGACGCGGCGTCTCTGCTATGGAGGCGTCCGGGTTTCTGGAACCCAAACTGAAAGAACTGCTGCCTGACCCGCGCGACATGAAGGATATGGAAAAAGCCGCAATGCGATTCCTGTTAGCGGTCACGAACAATGAGCGGATCGCAGTGTTCGCGGACTATGACGTAGATGGCGCCAGTTCTGCGGCTTTGCTGCTGGTTTGGCTGCGGCAGATGGGCCTGCAGGCTACTTTGTACGTGCCCGACCGAATTGACGAGGGCTATGGCCCCAACGTGCCCGCGATGCAGGAACTGGCCGCCACGCATGACCTGATCATCTGCGTCGATTGTGGCACGCTGAGTCACGAACCGATTGCAGCAGCCAAGGGCGCAGATGTGATCGTGTTGGATCACCACTTGGGCGGCGAAACTCTGCCCGATTGTGCCGCCGTGGTGAACCCTAACCGGCAGGATGAAAGCGGCGAACTGGGCTTTCTCTGCGCCGCCGGTGTCGTGTTTCTGATGCTGGTCGAAGCCGGACGTCAACTGCGTGAGGCAGGTGTAAAGGGGCCTGACTTGATTGGTCTGCTGGATCTCGTGGCGCTGGCGACCGTGGCTGATGTGGCCCCGCTGATCGGAGCTAACCGGGCGCTTGTGCGACAAGGCCTGAAGGTTATGGCCCAACGGCAAAGGCCCGGTCTTGTGGCGCTGTCGGATGTGGCGCGCATGGACTCGGCGCCTAACAGCTATCACCTGGGGTTTCTGCTGGGTCCGCGCGTGAACGCGGGCGGGCGCATTGGTCAGGCGGACCTGGGCGCGCGGTTGCTAAGCACAGAATCGATGCATGAGGCGCAGGCGCTCTCGCAACGCTTGGATGAATTGAACACCGAGCGTCGTGACATCGAAAACGCCGTACGTGCCGCAGCGTTAGAGCAGGCCGAGGAACGTGGTCTGGATGCGCCGCTTGTTTGGGCTGCGGGTGAAGGCTGGCACCCTGGCGTGGTCGGCATCGTGGCCTCACGCCTGAAGGAGAACGCCAACTGCCCCGCGATTGTCATCGGTTTCGACGGGGATGAGGGCAAAGGCTCGGGCCGTTCGATCTCGGGCGTTGATCTGGGTGCGTCGATCCAGCGGCTAGCGGCCGAAGGGTTACTGGTGAAGGGCGGCGGCCACAAGATGGCGGCGGGGCTGACCGTGATGCGCGACCAGTTGGAACCTGCCATGGCGCGGCTCAGCGAATTGCTGGCCAAGCAAGGCGCGGGTGACGGCGGTCCGGCCGATTTGAAACTGGATGGCACCCTGATGCCTGGTGCAGCCACTATTGATCTGATCGAACAGATCGAAAAGGCAGGTCCGTTCGGGGCCAGCGCCCCAGCCCCGCGATATGCGCTGCCCGACCTGCAGGTGCGTTTTGCCAAACGCGTTGGTGAATCCCATCTGAAACTGTCCCTGTCCGACGGTGTTGGCGGCGGTCTGGATGCAATTGCCTTTGGGGCCTTTGACGGTCCGATGGGCGAAAAGCTGTCAAATCACGGCGGCGCGCGCTTTCATTTCGCCGGGCGGCTAGAGGTGAACTCATGGGGTGGACGCCAAAGTGTGCAACTTCGGCTGGAAGACGCAGCAGAGGCGATTTAAGCCCGATTTCGGGTCTGGGAAAAAACTTTCCCATCCTTGCATTTTTCGGCTTGCGGGGGTCCGGGTGAAACCGTAAAAGGCCCTCCACAAGCCAGCGTGGCCCGTTCGTCTATCGGTTAGGACGCCAGGTTTTCAACCTGGAAAGAGGGGTTCGATTCCCCTACGGGCTACCACTTGTGCTTGCGCCATACCAAATGGCCCGTTCGTCTATCGGTTAGGACGCCAGGTTTTCAACCTGGAAAGAGGGGTTCGATTCCCCTACGGGCTACCACTTCCCTATTTAGACACCAAACTTCTCGCGGCACAGATTTTGTATCTGCCCCCAGGTCGACTTGAATTCCGGTGTGTTTTCCGCCGCATAGTGAAAGTTCTTCATCAATCCTGTGAGCTGCGTAAACACCTGCCGAACCTCGGCCTTGTCAGCGAACTCCGCAGTTGATTGGGTCACGTCGTAGACCAGCTTGAAGGTCATTTTCTGACGTTCCAGCGGCACCGTCGCGTCCACTTTGTCAAACGCGTCCTGCTGTAGATAAACCATATCCACAAACAGCGCTTTTTGCTGGGTTACGAAATCTTGGATCGTGACGCCCTCTTCCCCCGTCACCTGCATCATCTGATCGACCTGTTCGCCTTTTTCGATCAGTGCCAGCAAATCGCGGACCTTGCCGGTCCAACCCGGTTCGGCGTTTTTGTCGTACCAGTCGGACAATTGATCCGTATAGCGCGACCAGCTAAGCATCGGATCGACCGCAGGATAAAACCGCTTGTAGGCGCGTTCCGAAGACAGGCCGAGGAAACATTTCACTGTGGACAGGGTCGATTGCGTGACCGGCTCGTCAAAGTTGCCGCCGGCGGGCGAGACGGTTCCGATCAAGGTAAGGCTGCCCAAATCGCCGTCATTGGTTTTCATTGCTCCGGCACGCTCATACAGCCCCTTGATCGAGCTTTCCAGATAGGCAGGAAAACCCTCTTCGCCCGGGATTTCCTCAAGTTTCCCGGATGTTTCGCGCATCGCCTGCGCCCAGCGGCTGGTACTGTCGGCAATCAGCAACACGTCATAGCCCATCTGTCGATAGTATTCGCCCAGCGTAATACCGGTGAAGATCGAGGCCTCGCGCGCGGCAACCGGCATGGACGACGTGTTGCAGATGATGATCGTACGATCCATCAGACTGCCACCCGTGGTTGGGTCGGTCATCTTGGGAAACTCGTGGATCGTCTCAACCACTTCACCCGCACGTTCGCCACAGGCTACGACAATGACGATATCCACCTTGGCATTGCGCGCGATCAGGTTTTGCAGAACGGTTTTGCCCGCCCCAAACGGCCCAGGAATACAGGCCGTCCCCCCGCGTGCGATGGGAAAGAACGTGTCGATCAGGCGCTGGGAGGTTAGGACCGGTTCGGTCGGATACAACCGCTCGGACAGCGCGCGTTTCAGAATGCTTTCCGATAAAGGCCGCCGCACTGGCCATTTCTGGCATAAGGTCAGCGTGTGCTCGCCGCCATGCTCATCTTCCAGACGGGCTACTATGTCGTGGATCGTGGCCGCGCCTTTTTGTACCCAGATGACCTTGTAATCGCCCATCCAGTTAAACGGCAGCATGATCTTGTGGGTGAAATGTCCCTCGGGGACCGTTCCGATGCTGTCACCGGCCGTCACCGTATCCCCGACCTTGATCGAAGGGCTGAACGACCATTTTGCCTGATCGTCCAGCGGAGCTACATCGGCCCCGCGGGGCAGGAAGGTGCCAAAATCAGCCGCTACTTTGGGCAAAGGCGATTGCAACCCGTCGAACACCTGCCCCAACAAACCCGGCCCCAGCTCGACCGACAGCAATTGGCCAGATTGTTCGACCGGGTCGCCCACGGCAACCCCGTCGGTGCTTTCATAGACCTGCACATCCGCCGTATCGCCGCGAACCCGCAACACTTCGGCCTTCAGACGTTCCTGCCGCCCACCCGGCCCGGGGCGTGTTGGCAAGATAAAGAGCACTTCGTTCTTGACCAACTGCCCGGGCTGGCCCGAGGCGTCATGGTTGGCCCGTATCTGCACCAGCCCCTCTTGCACCGAGACGACACGGGCGGTGGCGGTCTGTTTGGCAGAGGTTGGGGCGGTCATGCGTTAGCTCCGTCAAAATTGATATCGGCGACATTAGCCATGGCTTGCTGGGCCAGATGCTCAAATCTTTTGGCCGCCTCCTGCGCATTGCTTTGCGCCCAGCGGTCGAAAATGTTCCAGATCAGCACGTAGATCACCACCGCTTCGAAATCGAAATAATGGCGGGCAGCGTGGCGTTTCAGTTGCTTGTGGCTGACCGACAAGAGCAGCCGCTCCAAGCCCAAAGGATCTGCGGCGTCCAATAGTTGCTGGGCCTCCTTGATCCAAGGCATCGGACCTTCCAATCGAAAGCTCGGGTCGTTCCAATTGGCAGGGATATGGCGAGCCCAACGCCCCATACCGAACGATCCGGCAGGTGGGCTGACCCCCTGTTTGCGCAGGCGCAGCGCGGCCACTACAGTACGCAAGTCCATCCGCTCAATAAGCATCTTGCGCAAGGTGGGCTGCGAGATATCGTGCAACGCCTCGTTGCAGCGCCCAATGGCCTGCGCGTCGGTTACCCCGATGTCGTAGTCGCCCCAGTTCAAAGCATGCTCCAACACCTTCAAAACGCGCGCATCCTCGGGTGTCAGCGCCGTTAAACGTCGATCCAGCCGCAACCGCGACAAGGGCGGCTGTTTGGCGACAAACAACCGCTCCGACCCCGGTAAGCTGCTGATCAGCGCGATATAGGCGTCAGGGTTTGGCATTCTAACGGATCACCCCCTCCAGAACGGCCCGGAAACGCGGCTGTAGATGCTCCATCAGCAACGAGGCCACCGCTTTATCCGTCAGATCCAAAGCCACGCCTTGATCGTCTGCCCGCACCTGTATGCCACCCTCGGCATCATCCGAGGCGTGCAGTTCGACCTGCTCGCGCAGCATTTCAGCGGTCAGACCCAGTACGTATTTGGTAAGCTTGCCAGATTGGATATCGTCGGCATTCTGTTTGATATCCTCTTGCGTGGCGATCTTCGCGGGCAAAATGACTTCTACCTTTCCGTCCAGATTGGCGCCTTCTGCCGCACGGCCCACAACTTCGAGTATCATCTGCTTCAGCAGGTCTGGATCAGCCATTTCCTTGGTGACCAAACGTTCGACATCTTCGCGGAAGCGGTCCGTCAGGCCGGCTTTCATGGTCAGCACCGCATCCCGCATGGCAGTGTTCAGCGCCTCTTCGCCCGCTGCACGGTAGTTGTCAGAATCCGTGCGGGCCTTCTTTTGATACACGTCCGCCTCGCGTTTGGCGTCGGCCAGAATCTTTGCCGCTTCGGCCTTGGCATCGGCGCGCAGTTTATCTGCATCCGCCTGGCCAGCTGCCACCCCATCATTGCGCAGCTTGTCGATCAGCGCGTCAACACCGTGAGAGATCATGCCATCCTGCGCCATCAGCTTATCCCCGCGCTAATGACCAGGGCAAAGACGAAGGCAAAGACGCCAAAGCCTTCGATAATTGCAGCAGGTGCCAACGACAGCCCGAAGATTTCCGGCTTTTCCTTGGTTGCATTGATCGCTGCTGCACAGGCCCGGCCCTGCCAGATACCGCAATACATCAAGGCGATGCCCGACAAGATGCCGATCCCGAACAACCCGCCCGCATTTTCAGGCGTCACCTCACGGTTCAGGGTGAACATGATGACGATGCCATAGATCACCATGGTCGACGGAAAGGCCGAAACGCCGACGAACCGACCATAGCCCCCCTCGGTCTCGGTCATGGCCCCGATACTGGCCATTCCGGCAATGGAACAGCCAATGGCGCTTGCCGCCGCACCCAGTGCCATCGGTGCGTAAATCCCCAGCCAACCCAATGTAAGAACAAGCTCATTCATTCCTGAACCTCCTTGCGGGCAAACGGGCGAAAGACGATGCCTTCATCCGGCAAACCCCATTTAAAGAATTCGATGTAATTTAGACGCAGCCCGTGGACGACGCCGCTCATCATCGCTAGGGCGAAGTTCAGGGCGTGACCGACGATCAGGATCAGCAGAGCGAACAGGATCCCGGGTCCCTTCAGCGCGTGCATCACTGACACCGCCAGATCGTTGAATGTGATCGCCAGCGAGGCCGAGGCCAAGCCCAGCGCGAACAGGCGCATATAACTGAGTACGTCACCAAACGCCCCCATCGCTCCGGCCAGGGCTTGGATGCCGCCAATCAGACGCCATAACCAATCGATTGGCTTGTTGATCTGGCGATCGCTGGAAAACCAAAGGATCGCCAGAACGCCCGCGCTAAGGATCACCGCACCGGGTGTTGCAGAGTTTCCCTTCACATAGCTGAGCCACAAAACAAATCCGCCAATCAGTGCAGCGATCCAGCCCAGATTGGCAATCGCATTGCGCTGTCCCCAGGCAGCGTGGGCGGCCAGTGCATTGGCCAGCACCAGATGCAGAACTCCCACAACAATCGAGACCATCATCATGGCACCAAAATTGTTCAGATCGAGCAGTTTCACCTTGGCGAGGATCGACCCTTCCGGCGGTGACACACCGAAATAACTGCCCACCAGAACGCCATATACAATCGTCGCGCCCGAAATGATCAATCCGTACCGACGCCATGATTTCTGCCCGGCAGTTCCGTCCATTCGTTTCCAAAACAGCAGCAAGCCCAGCAGTATGGTCGCGCCGTACCCTGCATCAGCTACAATCATGGCAAAGAAGAACGCGAAGGACACGGCGACGATGACGCTTGGGTCCCAATCTTTGTAACCTGGAACTTGATAAAACAGCGCCAAATCTACGGCAGCGTTACGTTTTTCCGGCTGCTCCAACAGAGTGGGTGGCGAGTCTTCGGGGCCTGGGTCCTCGATCAGAATCGCGGCGTCCTTACCCTTCGCCATGTCCAACACGGCATCAACGCGATCTTCTGGCACCCAGCCCTGAAGGGCAAACATCGCCTCTTCGTCGCGCACTTTCTGCGTCGCATGGGCAAGCTCTGCTGCGCTCTCAGCCACCGAGAGGTTACGCCGCATCAGCGTCAAGTAGCGGGTCTGGGCGACCCGTTCGGCCTCAAGCGCTTCGATGGCAATTTCCGCCTCTTCCAACTGGGCCTCAAGCTCATGAATGGGCAGTGACCCCGTATGGGTGCGCGGTACTGGCAGAATGTCGTCGGCGGGCTCATCCGACGAGATCAGGACCGCATAGATAAACCGATGATCATGCTCCAGAATCGCCCAGGGCAGCGTCAGGTCATTCAAAGCATCTCGACGCTTTAACGGCAGTTGGTAGAACCATAGCCGGTTGCCCGCCAGAACGTCATCGGGCGGAAAATCCAGATCGCCCCACGGCCGCACCTTCGCAATGCGATCGGCCAGAAAATCCCGCCTGTCTGTCATGTCGCGGCTGCGTTGCATCAGGTCGCGCACATCCTTGACGAACTGATCCATATTAAAGTCCGTGTCGCGCTGAATTTGGCGGCGTGGCTCAGGTACATCTGTCAGGAATCGCAACGCCTTATAGGCATCTCTTGCACCGCGCGCGCTGATCTTTTCCGGCTCAGATGGTGGCGGGGCCAGTGGCAATACATGCATGCACCCCAGTTCCTGCAAAGCCTCAAGCGTTTCGGTTTTCTGCGCTGCTCGTCCTACCAGCGAGAGCTTTTTGAGGCGGGCGATACTCATGACGCCGCCTCTTGCGCATGTTTACGCTTGGAGATTTTCGAGCGGACGACGGCCTGCATCTGCTCATCACTCAGGTAGATGCGGATCTTCTTGATATTGGCCTTGGCGCGCGGGATCAGAACCTTTTCGAACAGGTTCACCCGCTGCGTGATCGTGGCAACGGCCTTGTCGAAAATCCTGACCCGCTCTTCGGCCACTTTGACCCGCAGGCGCGCCTCGATCATATCATGCAGCAACTGCGCCGCGGCATCCACCCAATGGGGTTTTGCCAACAGCGAATAAGGGCGCACAGCAACCTCGATCCGGTCCAGATCAGGCATCTTGACGCCCACCACGTTGACCTCTTTGACCCTGTAGTCTTTCAGTTCCACCAGCCCGTCCAGATCGATGCTTTGCTGTGCCAGCATTGGCAGCTTTGCCCCCACCTGCTGGGCCAGGTCTTGCACCTCGTCCTCTAGCCGTCTCACCTCCTCACGGGCTTTCACACGTTCCGCCATCAATTGCTGGCGCTTGAGGTCCAGTGACGGCAGGAACCGCTCATAGCTTTTCAGCTGCGTCTGCTCGCGGGCGAGCGACGATTTATTCAGCTGCAACCGCGCCATCGGCATCCTTTGGGAAATATTTGTCGACCAGAGATTGCTTCATCAGCAATTGTTCTGGGGCAAAACACTCAGCCAGGGTTTTCCAGCCCAGATCAAGCGCATCCTCCAGCGGGATCGAGACGTTGATATCCATGAATCGCTTGCGGAACAGCGCGCCAAACTTCAGCAGTTGGTGATCGTAATCCGACAGGTCAAAGGCCATCGCCTGCTTCTGCGCGGCGTCCCGGCTTTCCGAATAAAACCGGATCATCGTGTTCATAATCTGCCCGTGGTCTTCGCGGGTCGTCTTACCAACTACGTTCTGCTTGAGGCGCGACAGGCTGCCGAACGGGTCGATCACACCCGAATGCAGGTAAATCTGGCCTTCGGTGATATAGCCCGTGTTGTCCGGCACCGGATGGGTCACGTCATTGCCTGGCATTGTCGTCACGGTCAACACGGTGACCGACCCGCCCTTGGCGAAATCACACGCCTTTTCGTACCGGCGCGCCAACTGCGAATAGAGGTCACCCATATATCCGCGCTGCGATGGAACGCGTTCCTGACTGATCCCCACTTCTTTCATCGCATCGGCGAAAGCGGTCATGTCAGTCATCAGAACCAGCACGCGCTTGCCCTCTTCCACCGCGAATTTCTCGGCCACGGCCAACGCCATATCCGGCACCAATAAGCGTTCGACCAGAGGGTCCATCGCCTGATTGACGAACATCACGGTGCGCGAGAACACGCCCGCATCCTCAAAGGAGGTGCGGAACGTGTAATAGTCATCAAAGATCAATCCCAGCCCGCCGAACACCACGATATCGGCATCCGCCTGAATACCGATTCGGCTGAGAAAGGCGTTGAACGGCTCACCTGAAACCGAGAAAATCGGGATTTTCTGGCTTTCGACAAGCGTGTTGAACACGTCGATCATCGGCACATCCGTGCGGATCATCTTGTTGGGAACCGCACGCTCGGCCGGGTTTACGGTCGGACCACCGATGTCGATGCGCGGCTCGGCAGTCAGGTCGGGTCCGCCGTCGATCGCCACCCCCGCCCCGTCGAACACGCGCCCCAAAATGTTGGCCGAATAGGGCGTCTGCATTGGGTGGCCAAGAAAGGTCGCCGTCGCCTCGGTGGATATGCCCTTGGTGCCCGAGAACACCTGCAACGTCACCACGTCCCGATCAATTAAGATCGCCTGAGCCAGAGTTTTGCGGCCATCCACCGTCTCGATCACCGCCAGATCGTTAAAGCGAACGGCTGGGTCGCGCGCGCCATCAATCGGCACCCGAACCTTGATCGTGTCACCGACAATTTCCAGAACACGCGTGTACTTCAACAGGCTTCGGGACATCACTTACCCCCATGCGTCAAAGAGATTTTCAGTAAATTCGCCACGGTGGTCAGTGGCATTTTTTGTAATTGTAAGGACAGCTTACAACGAATTCAGAAATTGGCAACCGAGGATAAATCAACCCTTCGAAACCGGCGGAATTTTCATTTACTAAAAATTTAGTTTGACAGGTGCGCAGAAAATCGCTGATGCTGTCGGTCATCCGGTTAGCACCGGACAACCATAATTTTTGGGAGGAGACAGATGCGGAGACATCTACTTTCCGCAGTGGCGGCGGCTGCCGTCATTGCGGGGCACGGTCCCGTTTGGGCCGACGAAGCCGCAGCACAACGTTGGATCGACGACGAATTCCAGCCATCGACCTTGTCGAAAGACGAACAGATGTCGGAAATGCAGTGGTTCATCGAAGCTGCACAGCCTTACGCTGGCATGGAAATCAACGTCCTGTCCGAAGGCATCCCGACACATTCTTACGAATCCGAGGTCCTGACCAAGGCGTTCGAGGAAATCACTGGCATCAAAGTCAACCACCAGATCCTCGGTGAAGGCGAAGTGGTTCAGGCGGTTCAAACCCAGCTGCAGACCGGCCGGAATCTGTATGACGGCTATGTCAACGACAGTGACCTGATCGGCACCCACTCGCGCCTGCAACTGGCCTATCCGCTGACCGACATGATGGCTGGCGATTGGGCGGCGACAACTTCGCCGACGCTGGATCTGGATGACTTCATGGGCATTCAGTTCACCACCGGTCCGGACGGCAAGCTGTACCAGCTGCCTGACCAGCAGTTCGCGAACCTTTACTGGTTCCGCAAGGACTGGTTCGACGACGAAGCCAACAAAGCCGCGTTCAAAGAAAAGTACGGCTATGACCTGGGTGTTCCGGTCAACTGGTCGGCTTACGAAGACATTGCCGAATTTTTCACCAATGACGTAAAGGAAGTCGACGGAGTGGCGATCTATGGCCACATGGACTACGGCAAGCGCGCACCTGACCTTGGTTGGCGTATGACCGATGCGTGGCTGTCAATGGCCGGTGCCGGCGACGTTGGCGAGCCGAACGGCATTCCGGTTGATGAGTGGGGTATCCGCATGGAAGCGGGCACCTGTAACCCTGTTGGTGCATCCGTGTCCCGCGGCGGCGCTGCAAACGGTCCCGCTGCGGTCTATGCGATCCGCAAATGGGATGAGTGGCTGCGGGCCTATGCGCCTCCGGGTGCGGCGTCCTATGACTTCTACCAGTCGCTACCAGCGCTTAGCCAAGGCAACGTCGCCCAGCAGATCTTCTGGTACACCGCCTTTACTGCCGACATGGTGAAGCCGAAATCCGAAGGTAACAACACCGTGGATGACGAGGGCACGCCGCTGTGGCGGATGGCACCCAGCCCGCACGGCCCCTACTGGGAAGAAGGCCAGAAGGTTGGTTATCAGGACGTGGGGTCTTGGACCTTCCTGAAATCGACCCCTGCGGATCGTGCTCAGGCGGCTTGGCTCTATGCTCAGTTCGTGACCTCCAAGACTGTCGATGTGAAGAAGTCCCACGTGGGTCTGACCTTCATCCGCGACAGCTCGGTCAATCACGAGTCCTTCACCGAGCGCGCACCCAAGCTGGGTGGTCTGGTCGAGTTCTATCGCTCGCCTGACCGTGTGGCATGGTCGCCCACCGGCATCAACGTGCCGGACTATCCGAAGCTGGCCCAGATCTGGTGGCAGCAGATCGGTGACGTGAACTCGGGTGCGTTTACCCCGCAAGAGGCGATGGACCGTCTGGCTGAAGAGATGGACATCACCATGGCCCGTATGCAGGCTGCGGACGAAAGCGCCGGTGTCTACGGTGGTTGTGGTCCACGCCTGAACGACCCGCAGGATCCTGCCTTCTGGCTGGAAAAAGAGGGTTCGCCTAAGGCCAAGCTTGAGAACGAAAAACCGCAAGGCCAGACCGTCAACTATGACGAACTGGTTCAGCGCTGGCAGGCTCAGTAGACCATTGAAACCCGGGGGTGCCGGTTCAGGCATCCCCACCCCAAAGACCAGTGCGATGCACTGAAGGACCGGAACTCACGGACATGATCGAATTACAAGATGCCACCAAACGGGTTGGCAACGTCATCCATATCAAACCCACCAACCTGACACTGCAAACGGGCCATTTCAACGTGCTGTTAGGCGCGACGGGTTCGGGCAAGACCTCTCTGATCAAGATGATGGCCGGGCTGGACCCGATCGCCTCGGGCAAGGTTTTGATGGATGGGCAGGATGTGACACGGCTGAACACGCAAAAGCGTCAGATCAGCTTGGTACACCAGTTCTTCGTGAACTACCCGCATATGAGTGTTTTCGACAATATCGCCTCGCCCCTGCGCGTGGCTGGTATGGCGCAATCCGAGATCGAGGGCCGCGTGGAAGAGGCCGCCGATCTGCTGCAATTGCGCCCGATGCTTAACCGTCGACCGCATGAGCTGTCGGGCGGGCAACAACAACGTACCGCGCTGGCCCGTGCCATCGCGAAAGAAAGCCGCGCCGTGTTCCTGGATGAACCGTTGGCGAACCTTGACTACAAATTGCGCGAAGAGCTGCGCGAACAATTACCAGACCTGTTTGCAGGTCGCGGTGCCGTCGTGGTTTATGCCACCTCGGAACCAGAAGAGGCCCTGCTGTTGGGTGGATACACCGCGCTGATGGAAGATGGCCACGTTACTCAGTTCGGCCCAACCGCTGATATCTATCGTAATCCCGAAAACATCGCCGCTGCGCGCGTATTCTCGGACCCGCCAATCAACGTAGCCCGCATATCGGTATCCAGTGCTCAGGCGCAACTGGCGGGCGGGGGCGGCTGGACCGTTACGGATATGGCTGATGGAGAATACATGGTCGCTGTGCGTCCGCACCGCGTGACCCCGGTCCGCACCTCGGACGCAGATGTGGAACTGACCGGTCGTGTGATCGTCACTGAACTGTCCGGTTCCGATTCCAGCGCGCATTTCCAACATGGGGATGAAGCGTGGGTCTCGCTGGCTGCCGGTGTGCATCCCTACCAGGTCGGTGAGGATCACAGCTTCTATATGAACCCGGCGCATTGCCGGTATTTCGGCCAAGACGGCAAAAGGGTGGCCTGACATGGCACAGATCAAACTTTCAAACCTGCGACACAGCTATATGCCAACGCCAAAAGGCCAGGAAGATTACGCGCTGAAGGAAATCGATGTGACCTGGCGCGATGGTGGGGCCTACGCGCTGCTCGGCCCGTCGGGCTGCGGCAAGTCCACTCTGCTGAACATCATCTCGGGTCTGTTGACGCCGTCCGAGGGGCAGATTCTGTTCGATGACCGCGACGTCACCACCCTGCCCCCCGATCAACGCAACATTGCGCAGGTGTTCCAGTTCCCGGTGATCTACGACACGATGACGGTGGGTGAAAATCTTGCCTTCCCGCTGAAAAACCGCGGCGTGGACCCAGCGACAATCAAACGTCGCGTGGATGAGATTGCCGAAATGCTGGACGTCACGGATATGCTCAACACCCGCGCATCGGGCCTGAGCCCTGACAACAAACAGAAAATCTCGATGGGGCGCGGTCTTGTGCGCGATGATGTAAACGCGGTGATGTTTGACGAACCGCTGACGGTGATCGACCCGCATCTGAAATGGAAACTTCGGTCAAAGCTGAAAGAACTGCACCAGCGCGTGCAGGCCACGATGATCTATGTGACCCACGACCAGACCGAGGCGCTGACTTTCGCGGACGAAGTCGTCGTAATGCAGGAAGGCGAAGTGGTTCAGATCGGCACTCCAGTCGAACTGTTTGAACGCCCCCAGCACACATTTGTCGGACACTTTATAGGTTCACCCGGTATGAATGTCCTGCCCTGCGAGGCCAAAGGCGACCGCGCCGTGTTCGAAGGCCACGAGGTGATGCTGGAAGGTCCCACCCTTGGTGACGGAGGCCGTACACACCTGGGAATCCGCCCTGAGTATGTGGGCTTTGGGGACACCGGCATCCCGGCGCATGTGACCAAAGTGGCCGATATCGGCCGCCACTTTGTTGTCAGTGCGATGGTCGGGAACACGGCCCTTAAGGCTGTGACCGAACACAGTGTACCCGAGCCCGGATCACAAGTCTTTCTGCAATTCAAACCTGAACAATCCCGCGTCTATCGTGACGGCTGGATCGCAACCGAGGAGCGGGTGCAATGAGAACCGAAAACCAAAAGGCATGGTTCTTTGTCTTACCCGTTCTGGCGCTGGTCGCGTTCAACGCGCTGGTGCCGATGATGACCGTGGTCAACTACTCGGTGCAGGAAACATTCGGCAACAACCAGTTCTTCTGGGAAGGTCTTGGTTGGTTTGAACAAATCTTGCGATCTGACCGATTCCAGGCCGCACTGGGGCGGCAGTTTCTGTTCACCTTCCTGATCCTGATCATCGAGGTCCCGCTGGGTATCATCGTGGCCCTGTCGATGCCACGCAAAGGGTTCTGGGTGCCGGTTTGTCTGGTGCTTATGGCGCTACCGATGCTGATCCCGTGGAATGTGGTCGGCTCGATGTGGAATATCTTCACCCTGCCCCAGATCGGCCTGTTGGGTTACTTTCTGAATGACGTTTTGGGCATCAATTATGACATGACCCAACAGCCAATCTCGGCTTGGATCACTGTCGTCGTCATGGATGTCTGGCACTGGACCTCGCTGGTGGTCTTGCTGTGCTATGCGGGGCTCGTGTCGATCCCTGATGCGTACTACCAAGCGGCCAAGATCGACGGTGCCACCCCGTGGTCGGTGTTCCGCTATATCCAGTTGCCCAAGATGAAAACGGTTCTGACCATCGCAGTCTTGTTGCGGTTCATGGATAGTTTCAACATCTACACCGAGCCATTCGTTCTGACCGGCGGCGGCCCCGGCAACTCGACCACCTTGCTTTCGATCGACCTTGTGAAGATCGCGCTGGGGCAATTTGACCTTGGTCCTGCGGCCGCGATGAGCCTGATCTATTTCGCCATCACGCTGCTTGTGTCGTGGCTATTCTACACTCTGATGACAAAGGATGACGCAGAATGAAAAAGCGTTCCATCATCCCGATCCTCTATATCGCATTCCTGATGCTACCGATCTATTGGCTGGTGGCGATGTCCTTCAAGACCACGAATGAAATCCTGTCGGGCTTTTCCCTGTTTCCCCAGACCTTTACGTTGGAAAATTACATCACCATCTTCACTGACCCAACATGGTATTGGGGCTACATCAACTCGATCACCTATGTGACTCTGAACACGGTGCTTTCTGTCTGCGTGGCTTTGCCTGCCGCCTATGCGTTCTCGCGCTATCGGTTTCTGGGTGACAAACAGCTGTTCTTCTGGCTGCTGACCAACCGTATGGCCCCAGCGGCGGTCTTCGCCCTGCCGTTTTTCCAGCTTTATTCGTCGATCCACCTGTTCGACACGTATCTGGCCGTGGCGTTGGCGCATACGCTGTTCAACGTACCGCTTGCGGTGTGGATTTTGGAAGGCTTCATGCGTGGCATCCCGAAGGAACTGGATGAGACGGCTTATGTCGATGGTTATTCCTTCCCGCGTTTCTTCGTGACCATCTTCCTGCCCAACATCAAAGCGGGCGTGGGCGTCGCGGCGTTCTTTTGCTTCATGTTCTCATGGGTTGAGATGCTGCTGGCCAAAACCCTGACCGCGGTCGAGGCCAAACCTATCGCAGCCGTGATGACCCGCACCGCGTCCAGCGCGGGGTATGAGTTGGGCCTGCTGGCCGCCGCCGGAACGCTCACCATCATCCCTGGCGCCATCGTCATCTGGTTTGTCCGCAACTACATCGCGCGTGGTTTCGCGATGGGTCGTGTATGAGGTTCGAAATGCGAAAATTGCTACTCATCCTTCCCTTCCTGCCCTCGACGGCTTTTGCACAGGCTCAGGCCGGATGGGGCAATGTCGGCCAGCAAGAGGAAAAGGGCTTTTCCTGGACCGCACCCCTGTGGCCCGATTTCTGGATGGCCTGGACCCCGGCCACATTGGCCGTATTCGTAGGCATCTTTTCGGCCATTGCCCTGATCGGCGTTCTCGAAGGTTTCAAGTACCGCGACGGCATCGAACGACGGGGTGTTTTAGGCCTGACAACCACGCTGGGCGACCGGCTGTTCATCACCCTGCTGGGATCAGCCTATATCTTTCTGGCCTGGCTTGGTCTGGTGGGTCAGCCGGTCTGGACACCACTTTTTCTGTCCGTCGGCTGGGGCATCTTCGTCTTCTGGAAAGTTTAAGCTTTGCGAAACAGCGAAAGGATGCTTGTCTGTCAGGCATACTAAAAAATGCGACACGAAAGACCGATGCGAAAGAAAAAAACAACAAACCTGCTGACCGAAGTAGAACTTGAGTTCATGAACGAGCTCTGGGCGCTGGGTCAGGGCTCGGTCCGTGACGTGCTTGATCGCCTGCCAGCCGAACGCAATCTGGCTTATACATCTGGCGCCACCATCCTGCGTATTCTCGATGAAAAAGGATTTGTCGAAAGCCGCAAGGATGGAAAGACGCTGATCTATACGCCGCTGCTGGAGAAGGACAGATATCAGGCGCGGTCGCTGCAAAACTTGTCGCGGACCCTGTTCGACGACACGCCCGCCACACTGGTCGCGCGATTGGTTGACGACGCAGGGCTCAGCGAAGCCGATCTGGAGGAAATTCGAGCACTGGTAGAGAGGAGACTGCAAAATGACAGCGGTTAAACCGGTTCTCGACGCGTATCTTGAATTGAATCTGGTCCTTGGGTTAGCCGCGCTTGTGTGGCTGGCAGCCCGAGGCATTCTGTCCAAAACATCCTTCAGCCACGGATTTGTGGCGCAACTGCGCGCGCTCAAGGCGCTTTGCCTGTGCGTCGTCCTCAGCCCCGTTCTGGCATTGGGTGTGTCCGTGCTGGCCACTCACACCCCGGCAAAAGGCACTGTAGCCATCGGTGACATCGCCGTGGCGGCCTATCTGCGTGGTGATATTGCCATGCCAGCCACCCAGTTCGAAGCCTTGCTGAACACACGCCAGCGTTGGGTCGATGTTTTGTTCAGCGGGGATCACCCCGTTGTTTTGGTGATCCTTGCGCTGTTGGCGCTGGCAGCGTTGATTTATACCCTGCGCGTCATCCGCGACGGGCTGTCGATCCGCGAGACAGTGAACACCAGCTTTCTTTGGCGACGCTCTGCCAAGGTGGACATCCGCCTGTCCGACCGCATCGCCGTTCCCTTTGCTGTACGCGGCCTGCGTCGACGCCATGTAGTGCTGCCCAGCCATCTGCTGGATTCCCCGCACGAAATGCGCTTTGCCCTTGCGCATGAGCTGCAACACATCCGCGCCGGTGATGTAGAGTGGGAGCTGGGGTTCGAACTGCTGCGTCCCCTTCTTTTCTGGAACCCCGCCTATCTGGTCTTAAAATACCAGTTCGACCGCCTGCGTGAGTTGGCCTGTGATCAATCGGTCGTTGCCCGCAAAGGCATCGACACGCAGGACTACACCAGCTGTCTTTTGGACTATTGCGCCCGAACAGTTGTGCGCGGCAGCCCGCGTGTGCTGAATGTTGCTCTGGTTACGGGAGGCAAAGCTAAGCGGGTTCTGCGGCAACGCGTAATCGCACTGGCCGATGCGCCTTCGGTTAACTCATCTATGCCGTTCATGTTCCTAGGCCTGACAATCTTGTTTGCACTGGTTCTAGGCCTCGGTGCCGCTTCGATCCAACAGACCGAGGATTGGAGCCACGATCGGCTGATGCTGTCGACTGTCGTCAACCTGGAACGGCTAGAGGCGCGCAATCAGGGCAACTGATTGATCTACCAACCTCGCCGCCCAAACAGCGCCTGCAATCGGGTCTGCCCGGCAAACGGGTCCATCGGTTGCGGCGTAGCCAGTTTTGATACGACCCGGCGGACCAGAACCCAGCAGACCCCCGCAAAGATCACGCCGCCCAGGGCCTGCCCCAGCAGAACGCCGGGTGCCCCCGCGATATAGGCGCCCGCTACAGCAAAGGGCCATGTGCCCAAGGTATGCCGCCCCCAGTTCACCCAGGTCGAATACACGGGGTGACCCAGATTGTTGAAACTGGCATTCGCAACAAAAACCACACCGTTAAAGAACGATGCCAAGGCCAGCGGCCCACAAAACAGGTAAATCAGTGCGCGCGTTTCCCCCTGCGCCTGAAACAGATCGGCAATCGGCGCGCGCAACAAGTATAAGGTGGCGGCCATCAGGCAGACATAAACAGCGGTGAATTTGACCCCGGCCAGAAAACTCTGCTTTACACGGTCGAACTGCCCCGCCCCGAAATTCTGCCCGACAATAGGTCCAATGGCCCCGGACAGGGCAAAAATGACCGAAAATGCCACGGGCAATAGCCGCCCGATCACGGCCATGCCAGCCACCGCATCCGTTCCGAACTGTGCAATCTCGCGAATGACGATGGCATTGCCGATGGGGGTGGCGATATTGGTCAGAACGGCAGGTACGGCAATTGCGCTGACCGGACGAATATCCGCCCCAAGCTGCTGCAAAGAGGGCCGACCAAACCCGCGGTGTACCCGCACCGCCGGTCTGACCGTCGCGATCAACATGCAAATACGCGCAATCACCGATGCGATGGCCGCCCCATCCAGCCCCAGCCCGACAGCAAAAATTAGGATCGGGTCCAGCACGGCGTTTGCCACACCGCCATAAATCGTGGCCAACATCGAACGCCGAGCATCTCCGTAAGCGCGCAGAACCGCCATACCGGTCATCGCCACAGCCATCACCCACATGGTTGGCAAAATGATCGAGGTATAGCGGGCAGCCAACCGCAGCACCTCGCCTTCTGCGCCCAGAAGCGACAGAAAGAACGTCAGATTGAACAGGACGATTACAGACACGATCAACCCGACGACGGCCCCCAGAACAGCCACACTGGTGCCGAATTGGCGGGCTTGTTCGTGCCGCCCGGCGCCAAGTTCCCTAGCGACCAGGGCCCCTGCCGCAATCGAAAGGCCAACATTGACCGAGTTGGTGAAGAACAAAAGCGTCCCGGCATAGCCAACAGCTGCGGCCAGCGCATCGTTTCCCAACATCGAGATGAAAATCATGTCGACGAAATCAACGGCGAAAATTGCCATAAGACCAATACTGGTGGTCAAGGACATCCGGGTCACGTGCCCCATCAGGCTGCCCGTCAGAAAGACCGCCTTGCTGTCAGATTGTGTCGCCATGCCTTATTAGCCTTTTTGAATGCGGGCACTTCTCTGGTTCTGTTGGGGGAACTGCCCGGTAAGCCCCCAGTTCCTCTTGCACTACCTGAGAGCCGTACAGGAACTACAGGACAAATTCGGACCACTCTGACCGTACGGCAATTGCGTCCAAGGCGACAAACCGACCTTCAGGTGACAGTTTGACGATCCCATGAACCGCTCAAAATCCGTTTCGCGCAAGGGGTGAATACCTCCAGCCCTTTGAATTTCGCCGGTTTGCGGTACCCCGGCAACCTGACTAATCTAGACCACAACAAATAGGGGCGTGAGTCATGAAAATTGTCTCAGGTGGACAGACTGGCGTAGATATGGCTGCTTTGGAGTTCGCACGCCAAAACGGTTTTGCATACGGTGGCTGGGTCCCCAAAGGGCGCATGAACGAGGATGGAAGGATTCCGGCCCAATTCGACGGTCTGACCGAAACGCAATCCGAAGACGTTGTGGAACGCACTCGCTGCAATGTCTTATCGAGCGATGCTACCTTGATCTTTGTGGATGGCTCAATCAGCCCCGGCACGCAGCAAACTATTGTTTTCGCAGAAGAAGCTGGAAAGTTACATCTGACCGTCGACGTCAGAAAAGGAATAGCGACCAGTGCCGCGCATGTCAGTGAGTGGCTGCAGGCAAACCCGGTGTCGGTTCTGAACATCGCCGGCCCTCGCGCCTCGGAAGCACCACAAATCGGGGCGCAGGTCCGGGCGGTGCTGGATCGGATTTTGAGTGAACTTAAGAAGTGAAATCCAAGGTTTAGTTTCGTCGCCCATTCTCATGGAAAATACCTGCCAATCTCGGGAAATCGCTGCGCGATGTCGGTTGCTGTTTTTGCCCCGAACACGGGCGTTGAATCACCGGCAAGAATCGCGTCGGTCCGGGCGCGTGCAGAAGCGATCAGACTGGGTGATCCTGCATCGGACCACGCCTGTGGTGTCGTCCGATCCGCAAGTGCGGGATAGTAATAGTCGCTTTGCATGCGGCCCAGGGTTTGACTCGCGCCCAGAAAATGCCCCGGACCGTTCAGGCACATGTCGCGGATCACATCGAAGGCGAGCGCATCCTCGGTGATCTCAAACCCGCGCGTCGCACGCATCACCGATCCAATTAGGTCGTTATCCAGGACAAAACTTTCCTTGCTCGCCGCCAGAAGCGAGCCGTACATGCCAGCGGCTTCGTAAATCAGATTGGCCCCGGCCAACGCGCTGAGCAATTCGGTGATGCCCTTTTCATACCCTGCCTGAAAGTCTGGCAGCTTGCTGTCCGTCATCCCCGCGCTCACCGCACAGGGAATGCCATAATATTGCGCCATCTGCGCACAGGCCGCCATCAGCACGCCCTGCTCGGCACTGCCACCGGACATCGCGCCGGTGCGTAGGTCGCTGACAAAGGGCAAGGCACCAAATAATGCCGGGTGCCCGGGATTCAGCAGGTTCAGATAGACCAACCCGGCCAGAACTTCGGCTGTTTGCTGAGCAACGGCGCCCGCCAAAGGCGCGGGGCTTGTCGCACCCGCCTGCCCTGCCGACACCAGTTTTAACGGTGTCCCGGTCTCGGCTGCGCATTCGATTATTCGCAGTGCTTCGGCAGCAAAAGTCAGGGGCGGCACGACAAAACACGTGGAAACACAGCAGAACGGCCTTGCCCGCCAAGCCGCTTCGCCGCCCGCAATCATATGGAACATCTCAATCGCCGCACGCATTGTTTCGACAGAGCTGAAGGACGTTCCGATTGGCTTGGCGGTACCCGCTGCGCAGGCGAAGGCCGTGCTCATCTCCATTGCATGCGTGTCAGGAATATCCCGGGCGACCACGGTGCGCTGAAACATGTGAATGTTGGGCAGCGCTTCGGCCAACCGCGCCATGTCGTGCAGGTCCTTCAGCGTGCTGTCGCGCACCTCACCTGTCGCGCTGTCGACGATATGGACCGCCGCGCCCGAGGTACCAAGGTGGATGCGCGTACCGCTTGGATCAAGGTCGTATTCCGGCCGTTGACCGTACAACGTGAAACCCCGGCCAACCGTTGTTAACACTTGCTCCACCAACTTGGACGGAAACAAAAGCCGACCAGCATCCGAAACCAATCCCCCGGCAGCAACGACGGTGTCGACACAGCGGGGCGTCGCGTTGGCCATGCCAATCTCGGCCAGAATGCGAAGTGTGGTTTTGTGGATGGCCGCAATCCCCTCAGTTGAGATTGGGCGATATCGCCCACCTTCGATGCCCGGCCAGATCGCGGTGGTTAAGCCAGTTCCCGCCCCACCCTTTCGCTGAGCCTTGCGGGCGGCCCGTCCTGATCTTACGCGGCTCATGCGTATTCTCCCTGACGGCAGAACAACGAGGACACGGCAGGTAGCTCGGGCCAAATCCGCAACTTTTCGACCCAGCTTTCGGGCACTGGCCCGGTATTGGCCGCAAACTTCTCCCAAAGCTGTGATTGTGACATCGGCGACTGCGGCGCACCTGTGGGAAAGCTGCAGCTTTCCTCGATGATCTGCCCATCTTGGAACGTCACCACAAGCCGGTCTGGGTCCTTGGCCGAATAGTTTTGACCGGACTGATTGGGCGCAAAAGCATGCACGCGAGACTTGCCAATCAGGCGTTCAATCATCGGTTTCTTCCACGCCTGCTGCGTGAGATCGGCAAGCGTCAAATTACCATTTACCAACCCCATAGCCGCTACAAATGGCAGGCTGAACAGAGCCTCTGGGATGGACCTGGGTTGCACGAATGGTAGCACGGCGGCGTGAAAATCGGGCACATAAAGGTCAATCGCGGTGATCTTCGTCGGATCAATCCGGTCACAAAGGCGACGTGCGCAGGTCATGATCCGATGGGTATACCCGCAGCTTGGCCAGGGTTTCAGAACCAGCCCGTATTCGACCAGAGCGTATCCCGTTCCCAGTTTGCCCAGCGCCGCCTGCAACCGATCAGGCACAAGCCCGCCCATCAAAACCGCCTGCCCCCGCTCATGATCCAGCACATGTGCTTGACCGGTGACACCGGCGCGAGCCAAACAGGCGGCCTCGACCCCTGCTCGCGCAGCGAACCCCGCCTGAACCGGCTTGGCATTAGAGCCGAACTGACAGGTATATCCACCAATCGCACTGATTGAGAGAGACATCGCATGGGTCGTTTCCGATGCGTCCAGCCCCATCAATCGCGCGCAAGCTGCAGCAGCGGCCGGAGCCCCAAAAGTCGCGGTAGAATGCCAGCCAGCGTCGTAATGTTCGAAATTCAACGCCTCACCCAGACGTGCGATGACTTCAAACCCCGCCAAATAAGCTTGCGTCAGATCACGACCCGTTGCCTTTGACCCCATAACAGCCAGCATCGCGGGAAGCAAAACAACGGTCGGATGCGTATTGCCGGGCAATTCCCAATCGTCAAAGTCCAGCGCGTGTCCCGCAACTGCATTCAGAAACGCGGCATGCGGGCGCGAGGTTTTCATTTTGGCACCCAGCACCTCAGCCCCGCCTTCCACTGACATAGCCTGCACTGCTGCGCGTGCTTTGAAGGCCACTTCGGTTCTTACACCTGCCAGAATGCAGCCCAGCGTATCGATCACCCCATCGCGCAGCACGGCCAGGGTATCCGGGTCGGGCGTAAGCGGATCGTCGACCACAAAGCGGGCCAACCGACAAAGGGCGGGTCGGGTCATGGCACACCTTTGTTTAACAGGATGATACCCGTGGTTTTCATTCAGAAAAACCTTCATCCGGCGCCTGGTACGGCGGATCCAATGCTTCGGCCCGCATCCGTGATTGCGGATCACAATGAACTGCTATTTGCACTTTCATAATGCACCTCATTCTTGGAATGCTGTTATTCTTCAAGAATGCTAATTCCGCTTGTTTTTTCCGGAAAGATCGAAAAACCTTATACTCGACATTCCATTGAGGAATGATATGGCCGCGCCAAATTGGAAACTACTTACCGCTTTTGAGGCAGCTGCACGACACCGCAGCTTTACGCGTGCCGCGCAAGAACTGAATGTTCAGCAACCGGCAATCAGCCGCCGCGTTGCCGCGCTTGAAACGGAACTTGGCGTCAGACTGTTAAATCGGACCCGCCCCAACGTCTCATTAACACGCGAAGGCGAAGTTCTGTTCCGCGCCGTTGCCAGCAGCATTCTACAAGTTAGCAGCGCGGCAGAACAGATTTGCCGCCGTCCGGACAAAGATGTTATCACCGTCAACACCACCATTGGCTTCGCCAGCTGTTACTTGATGCAGCGCCTGCCTGCCTTTCGTACCGCGCATCCCGAAATCTCAGTCGAGTTGATTTCCCGGGACCAAAACAACGCATATGGGTCTGGTGCCGACATCATCATTGCGTTTGACCACCCGGACAGGTTGCCGGGGATCAGGCACCGCCTGATCTTTCAGGAAACCATGGTTGCAGTGGCGCATCCTGAAGTCGCGAACACCATCCCTGACACCCTGGCGGCCCTGGCGCAAAGCCCGCTTCTCCACCTTACAATGGGCAATCACACCGACGACTGGAATACGTTCTTCGCAGATACTGGCCTTACACCGCCCCCGCCAGTGTCCGAGCGGAAATTTACCAGTTTCATGGTCTACCTGCAGGCTGCTTTGAACGGGGATGGTGTGATCCTGGGATGGCAAACACTGTTGCAGGACCATTTTGACCTTGGGCAATTGACGCCGGTGACCTCACGGCGCCTAAATACTGAACGGGGGTACTTCGTGTGCCTGACAGAGCGCGCGCAAAGCAATGCGGCTGCTTTGAATATTATGGATTGGCTTGCAGACGCCACCCCATAAGCAGCAGGCCGTCTTACTGCAGGCTGCCCAACAACTCGCTTTGGTAACCAAACAGCGCAGGCAATCCTCCGGTATGCAGCATGACAACCTTCTGTCCTTGTTGAATTTTCCCTGTTTCAACCAAATGCAACAACCCCGCAAAGGTCTTTGCGGTATAAACGGGATCAAGGAATATTCCTTCTGTCCGGGCCATCTTTTGCAATGCGGCTTGTGTCTTAGCGCTCAACTTGCCGTAACCCGGGGGCAAGGCCTCGTCCATAACCTCAATTCTGTCTTTCAGAGGGTCCGCTTCGATGCCCAGCAAATCTGCCAGCTTTTGCAGGACAGTTTCCATGCGCGCATGCTGTTGGGTTTTGCCGCGACGCACGCAGACACCGAAGACCGGCGCGGACACCTCTGACAGCGCGACGCCGGTTAGCAAGCCACCATGTGTCGCCCCACTGCCCGACGGCACGACAACCGCATCAAAATCACGCATCTGCTGGCACAGTTCCTGACCCGCTGCGACATACCCCAAAGCACCCAACGGAGGGTGATGTAGCCCCAGATGAATGACGTAAGGCTTGCGCCCCTGTGCCTTTAACTCATCCGCGCGCGCATGCAGGGCTGCATCTGCGCCGGCTTCGTCCTCACCCAGAGGATAGCTCATGTGTTCCGCGCCGAGTATTTTGGCCAACAGAACATTCCCCGAGGTGTAATAGTCGGGGGCCATGTCTGGCACACGCTCTTCCAGTTGCAGGACCGACTGCATGCCCAACCGTGCAGCTGCTGCGGCGGCGGAACGCACATAGTTGGATTGGACCGCACCTGTGATCAGAACAGTATCAGCGCCTTGCTGTATGGCGTCACCGAAATAGAATTCGAGCTGCCGTGTCTTGTTTCCCCCAAAACCAAGCCCCGTCAGGTCATCGCGTTTCAGCCACAGATCAATGCCCAGTTCGTTGGACATTTTGTTCAGGCGCTCCAGCGGCGTTGGGCCGGACATAAGCTTAGCGCGTGGGAATTGGGCCAGTATATCAGTGCGTGTCATCATTTGCCCCTCAGAGATAAGCCATCGCATAGGCACGTTGAAAGAGAACACAGCAGGCAATCAGCGAAACCAGCCGAATTGCAGCAGTGATAAGTGGTTGCGGCAAGTACGGGCCGATGGCGCGGCCGATCAGGCTACCGACCAAAGTAACCGAAGCGAACGCCCATAACTGCGGCCCGAACGGGTTTGTCTGCACCGAAGACAAACTATGCAGCAAAAACGCGGTGCCATAGGCGACCAGAGCAATGGGTTGGACCAGCTTCGCGACTTCCTTGGCCTGATGACCTTTCGCAATCAGACCGAACACCATCAGGGGCCCGGGCGTCGCTGCCCAAACGGTTGCAAGCCCGGATAACCCTGACACGGCTGAGAAACCCGCCGTACCAATGGCGCGGTGAAACGGGATAAGGGTTGTAATCAACCCGATCAGTAGCAAGCAGGCCGTCAGGGTCAGAACGAACACGTCGCTTAGAAACGGGTAGATTGCCAGGCCAGCGATCACACCGACAAGGCAACCGGCAATGCCGATGAGGGTTGTCTTTCGTTCGATCGCAAGGATGCGCCGGTCAGTGGCGACCACGGACACAATGGTGTTCAACAGCAATAAAACGGGCACAGCTGTCGATGTACCCAACATGATCATCATTGGCGGGCCTGCAATGATGCTGAACCCGATCCCTACCCCGACCTGAAGTACTGCGCCTAAGCAGATGGCGACCATCAGGATGGATAGTTCGACAGACACTTCCACACCCCCTTGGTCATTGTCACCCCTTGCAAGGATTGGCATATCCGCAATTGCGGACCGGGGTCCATGCCTTTCCGATATGGCACGAAGCGCCTGGCCTGCAGATTTTTACGTCCAGGGCATGATCCCGGAATACGCGCTGCGCGTGGCAACGGAATGCGCCATCTGAGCCAATGTCGTCAGATCAAATACTGGCAGCTGAAATTCTTGCTGAATCCGCGCGGCGTAGGGCGGCAGATCGGTGCATTCCAGAACGATGGACCGGATGTCAGGCGACTGCCGCTTCAGGTTGCGCACTGCATCCATCAATTCGGCCTCGATCAGATCGGTGTCCATACGGGTTCTTGTGTTGCGCAGGATCACTTCGGCGAATTCACTGGTGTGCTCCAACCCTTGTACGACCACGGGAATACCAGCCGCTCCGACGCCTTCGAAATGCCGGTCCGTCAGTGCCGATGCATCTGCGGTCACCACGCCCACCGGCGCCTTGGCTCCGGTCATGTGAAAGGCCAGAGGCACCTGGATCAGGCTGGACGCAAATACAGGAACAGACACTGCTGCTGCCAGTTCCTTCTGAAACAGGGCGAGAAAACCACAGCTGCCGGTAATGGCTCGTACGCCTTCAGCTTCTAGCCTCTGCGCACCTTTGATGAATGGGTCAAGCAGCTCGGGTGTGGGGTTGTTCAGCAGGGTCGGGACAGTAACGTCGTCGATCATTTCATAAAGGACCGGAAACGGCAGGCTGGACGGATTCTTGATATGCCCCGGAGGTTTGGGGAAATAGCTCTCAAGACAAAGAACGCCTATTGAGGCCCCACAGATATTCTGACCGCCTTCATAAATCGGCATGGTATTCAAATCCTTTCAAGGTGAGTGTGCCGCAGGTTCAAAACCGGGTCGGTGAAAATGGCGCCAGATCGACGTTGGGCTTGCGTCCCGACACAAGATCGGCAACCAGTTCGCCGGTTTTAGGGGCCATCATCAGGCCATAATGGGAATGCCCGAACGCCGTAAAAAGCCCGGCCTGCCCGTCAAGTTGCCCAATCGCAGGAAGGCTGTCTGGGAATGAAGGCCGCCGACCCATCCAGAACTGTGCCTGGCTGGTATCAAGATCCGGCACCATCGCCTTGGCTTGCTCTGTCAGAATTTTTTCTTTGCGCGGATCGGCCGGTGCGTCGACCTTTGCAAACTCGGCCGTTCCGGCAACCCTAAGCCCATCGACCATCGAGCTGGCAACGACCTTTGCATCCACATCCATGACCGAATTGTTCAGGCTGGCAGCAGGGTTCTGAAACTGAACATGGTATCCCCGCTCAGCGACAAGCGGAACGGTTAGACCCAGCGGTTTCAAAAATTCAGCAGACCATACGCCAGCCGCCAGAATAATGTTGCGCGCGAGCAGCGTTTCTTGCGGTGTGGACAGATGCCATCCGCCACCTTGGACAAAGGTCAGTCCAGTGACCTCGGTCTTTACGATCTCTGCCCCCTGCGTGCGGGCTTTTTCCGCCAGAACCGCGCCAACGCGCCCCGGCGAGGTTAAACGGGCCTGACCTTTGATCAGCACCGCCGCTTTGAATTCGGACGTCAGCGCAGGTTCAAGACGCAGTAGTTCGTGCCCGTCAACACGCTCAAGATCACCACCTTTTTCCTGACGGATAAGATAGTCGAGACCTTCCAAATCAGCCTGTTCGGGGCGACGGAACGCATGAACATAGTAGCTGTCGGTAATCAGATCTTCGCAGCCAGTGCCTTGCAGATGCCGACGGTACAGGTCAATTGACGGGCGACACAAAAGATCCATCGCATCCGACACTTCGCGAACGGTCTTTTCGCCGGAATTGCCCAGAAAACGTAAACCCCAGGGGATCATCTTTGGCCAGAAATTGGGCCGCACCGAAAGCGCGCTTTTCGGATCCAAAAGCATTTGGGGAAGCTTCTTCCAGATCCCCGGCATCGCCTGCGGGATAATCGACCAGGGCGACACCACACCCGCATTCCCGAACGAGGTTTCCTGACCCGGCTCGCCTCTATCGACAAGCCGGACCGGAATGCCACGCTCTTGCAGCGACAAGGCGCAGCAGATGCCGACGATGCCGGCACCGATAATGGTGACTTGTTCTGTCATTTCATCAGGCCGCCGAATGACTGCGATTGCGGGCGATCAACTGCGTGATGATGACTGGCGAAGCCACGGCCAGCGCGACCAGATCGGCAGTCAGGGTCGGCGCCACGAAAATGACCCCGGCGACCGCCATCAGGATACGCGACACCATGTTCAACGGGCTCAGCCAGTATCCCACGACGGCTGCGGACAGGGCGATAACCCCGGCGATACAGCTTGATGCCGTATAGGTGAATTCCCACAGGTCAAACCCGGTCGAAGACACAAACAGAAGAACCGGCGCATAGACAAAAGCCATCGGTGCAATCACCTTACCCAACCCGAGCGTAAAGGCAGATAGCCCGGTACGGAACGGGTTCGAGTTCGCAATGGCCGCCGCCGCATAGGCCGAGGTACAGACTGGCGGCGTGATTTCCGAGACCACCCCATAGTACAGCACAAACAGGTGGCTGGCGATCGGCGGGACGCCAAGCTGCGCCAGCGCGGGCTGCGCGACGGACACCAGCATGATGTACAGCGCCGTGGTGGGGATACCCGCGCCCATCAGGATGCAGACGATGGCGATGAAGACCAGCGAGATGAACAGTTGCAGGTCTTCCATCGCAAACAGTTGGAAGCTGCCAAACGAGATCATGTTGTACAGATCCGATGCCAGATTGCCTGCGCCCTGCGTCACCATAAACCCGATGCGGAACCCGATACCGGTAGTGTTGATCACTCCGACCACAATGCCCACTGCTGCGGCAGCGGCACCCACGGCCAGCGAATATTTCACGCCCAGCTCGACCGCCTGCAGCATTTCGGGCACTTCGATCCGTTTTTGCGGGTTGAGCGTTGCGACAACCGAAAGGCCGCACAGAATGGCCGTCATGGTCAGATCAAATCCGCCATCCGAGAATTTCCAAAGGACAAAGGCCAGGAAGGCGGCTGCGTAGATCAACGTTGGAGGTTGCTTGATCCGCGACATGCCCGCAATCACTGCCAGCGAAATACCACAGAAGGCCGACATGAACGGCGTGTAACCGGTGAACAGGACCACCAGCAGACCGATCAGAGGCACAATGTTCGCCCACCCTTCGGCCCACACAGCCTTGAGCTGCGGCAACTGCTCTTTGGCCAGACCCTGCAGGTTCAGTTTACGCGCCATCAGATGCACAACGGCGAAGACGCCGACATAGTGCAGGATCGCTGGGAAGATCGCCGCAATCACGATGGTGGTGTACGGAACCTCAAGGAACTCGGCCATGATAAACGCCGCAGCGCCCATGATCGGTGGTGTAATTTGACCACCAGCCGAAGACGCGGCCTCGACCCCGCCCGCAAAATGGCCGGGGTATCCTAGGCGCTTCATGTTTGGGATAGTCAGCGCGCCGGTTGATACGGTGTTGGCCACCGAAGAACCCGAGATCGTGCCGAAGAAGGCCGAGGATACCA
Organism: Ruegeria sp. BA12; assembly: GCF_056539625.1. NCBI lineage: Bacteria > Pseudomonadati > Pseudomonadota > Alphaproteobacteria > Rhodobacterales > Roseobacteraceae > Ruegeria > Ruegeria sp. BA12. Next base: position 438,415 of record NZ_JBQFVF010000001.1, on the reverse strand, counting down.
CCGACACTTTTGCCGGACCGCCAGTATAGCGGCCCGCCAAAATCGTCGCGTTATCGATGAAAAGCTGTCCCAGACCTGTACGCTGCGCAATCACGCCGAACAGGACAAAGTGAAACACGATTGTTGAGACAACCCACAGAGTGACGCCATAAATACCCTCTTGCGGGAAATACATCGACGACACGAAAGTTTTGAAGTTCACACCGGGATGTTGCAGCAGACCGGGGAAATACGGCCCCAGCAGCGCGTATGAAATGAATACACAGATGATCAGCGGCAGAACCCAACCCAGCGTGCGGCGCGCGATGTCCAGCACCAGCAGGATGATGACGACGCCCAGGAACACGTCATAGCCGTTTGGGTTGCCCATTCGGAACGTCTGCTCCTCGATCCCCAGAAAGGGAATGCCACGCCAGGCGAAGCCGACGTACAGCGCGGCAATGATACCCAGCGCCATGAAGACCAGATCGTAAAGGGGGATGTTGCCGATGCGGAACCGGCTGACTTTGAGCGCATACAGGCTTTGCGACCCGATAATCGGAATGGTCGCGTAAACCAGAATGAACAGCAGGGCCAGATAGATGCCCATATGCCAGTGGTCGGCAGGCAGGCCGAACCCGGCAGTAAAGAATTCATAGAAAGCAAAGATCAGGGCAACGACGCGCAGGACCTTACCGGTGGTTGGTGTGACCTGACGAACAGCGGCGCCTTCGTCGAACTGTTCTTCGATGGCCGCAAGTTCCTCGGCCGTCAGTTCGTGGTCATCAAGTTTCTGGGTCTCGGTCATGATGGCCCCCTGATTTCGCATAATTCAAGTGTGCGGTGCCCCGAAATGGGGCACCGGACGATAGGTTACGGTGGGATTTGATTACTGAAGAAGCCCAGCTTCTTTATAGAACTTCTCGGCACCCGGATGCAGCGGAACGCCCAGCGCTTCGACGCCGTCCAGCGCGGTATCTGGCGTGATCTGCTTGCCTTTGGCATGGCCATTGTCCAGCAGCTTGCGTGTGTTGTCGTTCCACATTGCCTTGGTCAGTTGATAGACCAGATCATCCGACAGGTCCGAGGACACAACCAGCATCGCGCTGACCGCCGGGGTCTTGGTTTCGCCATCGATACCTTCATAAACACCACCCGGAATGGCCGAGGGGATATAGGCCGGAATGATCTCGTTGATCTTGGCCAGATCTTCGTCGCTGAAGGAATGCAGGTTCATACCCTTGGTCGAGGACAGCTGTACCATCGCGGCAACCGGCCAGCCTGCGGCATAGAAGTAGGCGTCCAGCTGACCATCGGCCAAACGCTCGGCGCTTTGGCTGTTGTTCAGTTCGGCTTCGTCCATGTTGTCACGGTTAACACCCCAGGCGTCCAGCATCTGCAGCACGGCAACCTGCGTGCCGGAGCCAGCCTGCGCGATACCGACGCGCTTGCCTTCCAGATCACCCAGATCGTTGATCGTCGATCCGGCAGGCAGCACCAGGTGCAGGTCTTCGGGGAACAGATTGGCGACAATGCGCAGCTTGGGGTGCGGTTTGCCTTCGAACTTGCCCTCACCCAGATACATCGAGCGGGTGACATCCGCCGCCGCAAGGCCAGCTTCCAACTCACCGTTCTGAACAGCCGCGTTATTGAACACCGACGCGGTGGTCGATTGTGCAATCGCGATCAGACCAGGAACACCGCACTGGCCGCCTTCTTCACAGGGGCGCGAACCCGGAGGGGCCGAGATACCGTTTGCTATGGTGCCGCCGATGGGGAAGTAGGTTCCGCCAGCACCGCCGGTGCCGATGCGGAAAAAGGTCGGGTCCTGCGCCAACGCCGGTGCGGCCAGCGCGCCAGCCAAAGCCAGTCCAGTCAAGCATTTCACTAGTTTCATTGTCATCTCCCAAGTTGGAACGTCGGATTCGGTTCGCCCGACTTCGATCCTGCAAGCGTAAAGGCAATTCTCATAAATACAAATTTGTTATATTTCACAAAATTAAATTTTAACTTATATATTGAGCATGAACCTCACCCAACTCACCGTTTTTCGCGAGGTGATGGAGTCCGGCTCCATCTCTCAGACTGCCAAGAAATTGCATCGGACGCAGCCTGCTATCAGCCTTGCCCTCAAGAACCTCGAAAAATCTTTGGGCCTGACATTGTTTGAACGCAAAGGACGTCGGCTGGTTCCGGTCCCCGAGGCGCATTACCTTCTGGCCGAGACCGCGGGCATTCTGGATCGCCTGTCAACGATCTCAAACACCATGGAGGGTTTGATCAAAGGGCATTCCGGCAGCCTGAATATCGCAACGATGCCGGGCCCTTCGGCCTTTTTGTTCCCGCGGTTTATCAGTCAGTCGGTGGGTGAAAACCCGGACATTCAAATCACGTTGTCCTCGCGGAGTTCTCCGCAAATTATGGAACTTGCGGGAACGCAGAATATCGATTTCGGCTTTGCTGATTTCGAGCATTCAGCCGGACGAAAAGCACAATATTCGGTCGAACTGATTCAGGCAGACTGTTTCTGCGCGATAGATTGCGATCATCCGCTTGCGTCCCAGGACAGCATTACGATTTCCGATTTGGACGGAACGCCGATGGGCGGGCTATACGCAACCCATCCGTTTCAGCGCAAAGTCCGGCGAGAGTTTCAGAACATATCCGCCAACTATAACCCTACCGTGACCTGTCAGTATTTCCTACCGCTCATTCCGTTTGTAAGTTCGGGCCAGTGCTGCACGATAGTTGATCCGCTGACCGTCGCAACGGAACGTGAGATGAACCTGTCCAACGACAAGGTTGTGTTCGTGCCTTTGGACAATCCGCTCAGGTATGAATATGCGATCCTTGAACCCGCTCACCGCCCGCCGTCTCAGTTGGCCTTAAAGATCAAGGCTGGTTGGAAAGCCGAAGTTCTAAAAATGCTCGAGGAAGTGAAGGCCAACCCCCACACAGAATGGGTTGGTGACGTGCGTGGCCAGCAGGTTTGACTGTCTTTGAAAGACGGGCAATGGTTTATCCGAAACCGCCCAAATCAGCGAATTTCAAGCACCTGAAAAGCCTAATATTTTTAGACTTTTCATGCGGCTAAACAGGATACTTATATCGCCAGATACTCTTCCCGAAGATTGGTATCTTCCAGCACCTCGTTCGCAGTCCCGTCAAACACAATGCTCCCAGTATCCAGAATAATCGCCCGGTCCGCCAGTTCCAAAGCACGAACGGCGTTCTGTTCGACGATGATCGTGGTCATGCCCTGTTGCTTGACATGAATAAGCGTTTTTTCGATCTCGTCGACGATGACAGGGGCCAAACCTTCATAAGGCTCATCCAAAAGCAAGACCTTGATGTCTCTGGCCAGTGCTCTGGCGATTGACAGCATCTGTTGTTCGCCGCCGGACAACGTAGTTCCCTCTTGTTTGCGGCGCTCGCCCAAGCGCGGGAACAACTCGTATAACCTTTCCAACGACCATCCAATCGGCGGCGCGATTTGCGCAAGCTGCAGGTTTTCTTCGACAGTTAGGCCCGGAATAATTCGCCTATCTTCCGGGACAAGACCAAGACCCGCAGCAGCCGCTTCGTAGCTTGTCATATTGTGCAGCGGTTGGTGATCCAGCCAGATTTCGCCATGCCTTACTTCCGGCTCTCCGACCCTTGCGATGGAACGGAGCGTCGAGGTCTTGCCAGCGCCGTTTCGCCCAAGAAGAGCTAGAATCTCACCTTCATGTACATTGAAGCTGACGCCCTGAACTATGTAGCTTTCTCCATAGTATGAATGCATATCCCACACCGAAAGAAACGCAGGTGCGGTACTGGCCCTGTTCGCGTTTTTCGAAAAGTCAGGTTTCTCGTTCATAGCTTTTCCTTACGCTGCTTCGCCCAAATAGGCCTCTCGGACCTTTGGGTTGCCACGAATGTTTTCAGGCGTGTCTTCAACCAGGGGAGTGCCTTGCGCCAAGACCGTGATGCGTTCGGCCAGGCTGAAGACCACGTGCATGTCATGTTCAATGATCGCGATGGTGATGTCGCGCTCGTCCTTGATTTGCTTCAGCAGATCAATGGTATTGTTGGTATCAGCCCGCGCCATGCCCGCCGTGGGTTCGTCCAACAGCAGCAAGCGCGGGTTCTGACTGAGGCACATGCCGATCTCTAGCCGCCGCTTGTCACCACGAGACAGCGAAGCGGCGTGCATTTCGCGTTTGTCAGCCATGTTCATCTCTTCCAGCATCGCCTCGGCCTGTTCCACAACCGCCTTTTCATTGGCGATGGTCTCATAGGCGTGCATCCGAAAAGCCCCATCCCGCATTGCGAAGATCGGGATCAACATGTTTTCCATCACCGTCAGCTCGCCAAATATCTCGGGCGTCTGAAACACGCGGCTGATGCCCATCTGGTTAATCTGGAACGGCTCCAACCCAAGTACCGAATTGTTGTTGAACAAAACGGACCCGGTGTCCGGCATCAGCTTGCCCACCAAACAATTCAACAGCGTCGACTTACCTGCACCGTTGGGACCGATGATGGCGTGGACCGAGTTCTCTTCGACATTGAGGTTTACATCCGTCAGCGCCTTGAGACCACCGAAGCGCTTGCTGACATCTTTGACTCTTAGAATTGCCATGGTTCGCCCCCTACTCGGCCGGTTCTGTTTTGCCCGACGTTGCATCGTCGGTATTAGATTTCTTGCGCTTAAAGCGGTTGAGCAATCGTTGGCCACCTTCGACAAGACCGCCTGGCAGATAGATGACGACCAGCATGAACAGGATGCCCAGCGTCAAATGCCAACCTTTTCCGATGAACGGATGGATTACGAAGACAACCGCATCCTCCAGCCCATCAGGCAGGAATGCGAACCAGCTGTGCAGGACGTTATCGTTGATCTTCGAGAAGATGTTCTCAAAATACTTGATAAATCCAGCACCCAGAACCGGACCTATCAGTGTTCCGGTGCCGCCAAGGATAGTCATCAGGACCACCTCTCCCGAGGCTGTCCATTGCATCCGTTCAGCACCAGCCAGCGGGTCCATCGCGGCCATCAGACCACCGGCCAGACCGGCATACATGCCCGAGATTACAAAGGCCGCCAGCGTGTAAGGCTTCGAGTTCAAACCCGTGTAATTCATCCGCTGTTGGTTTGATTTCACCGCCCGCAACATCATGCCAAAGGGCGACCGGAAGATGCGGATAGACAGGTAGAACACCACCATCAGAACAACCGCGCACAGGTAATAGCCCGCGTTGAAATCAAAGCTCCACGCGCCTACGTCCATTGTGTAGGTCGCACGCATCGGCAAGCCGAACAGGTGCGGCAGGTCCGGCGCATTGGCGCCCTGCAGGATCTGCGGATCATCTGCATAGACTTGCAGGCCGGTTTCCCCGTTCGTCAGGTTAAACTTGGGGTTCGATAGCACCGAATAAGCCAGCGCAAAACTCATCTGCGCGAAGGCCAGTGTCAGGATTGAAAAGTAAATTCCTGACCGGCGCAGGCTGACAAAGCCGATCAGCAGCGAAAACAATCCGGCGACGACCACACTTAGCGCAATGGCCGGAATGATGTTGTAGCTGAGTAGCTTGAACATCCAAACGGCGGAATAAGACCCCACCCCCAGAAAGGCCGCGTGACCGAAAGACAGGTATCCCGTCAAACCGAACAGGATGTTGAAGCCGATGGCGAAGATGCCAAAGATCACGAACCTTTGCATCAGATCCGGGTAACCCGCATTGAACTGCGCCATGGCGCTGCCTTCGGGGAACGGGTTCAGGATGAAGGGGGCCAGCAATGTCAGGATTGCAACGATGACCAGCAGGCCGGTGTCTTTTTTGTTTAGTCCCAGCATGGGCTTATTCCTCCATCACGCCCTTGCGGCCCATTAGACCGCGTGGACGTGTCAGCAGCACGATGATGGCGACAAGGTAGATGATGATCTGATTGATGCCCGGGATCGTAGTGGTTGCCCAGGTTGTCGAGGCAAAGCTCTCCAAAATACCCAGCAAGAACCCGGCCAGCACCGCGCCTGGCAATGAACCCATGCCGCCCACAACGACCACAACAAAGCTGAGAACCAGAAAGTCCATGCCCATATGGTAATTTGGCGGATTAAGCGGGCCGTACATCACCCCGGCAAGGCCGGCCACGGCAGCGGCGATGCCGAACATGATGGTGAACCGGCGGTCGATGTTGATACCCAGCAGACCGACAGTTTCGCGATCCGCCATCCCGGCACGCACGACCATACCAAACGTAGTGAATTGCAGGAATGAGAACACCGCACCGATGATGCCCACCGCAAATCCGAAATAGACCAAACGCCAGATCGGATAGATGATCGCGTTGGGGTCGAACCCAACCATGATGCCCAAATCGACCGACCCGCTCAGCGCATCTGGCGGCGGGGTCTGGATCGGATTAGCGCCGAAGAAATACTTGACGATTTCCTGCAGCACGATAGCCAGTCCAAAGGTCACAAGGATCTGATCCGCATGAGGGCGCTTGTAGAAATGCTTGATCAGCCCACGCTCCATCACATAGCCAACCAGCAACATGATGGGGATCGCAAAAAGGATCGCCAGCGGAACGGACCAGTCAATGATGGTGGCTCCAACCTCGGGGCCGAACCAGGCCTCGACATAAGGCGTTTCAACTTTCAGCGGGTTGCCCAGAAAGTCCTTCTGGGTTTCGTCAAGCGTTTCGAAACTCAGGTTAAGAAGCTTCTGTAAGGTCACCGCACAGAACGCTCCGATCATGAACAGCGCCCCGTGGGCAAAGTTCACAACACCCAGCGTTCCGAAAATCAGCGTCAGGCCCAGCGCGATCAGCGCATAGGCCGAGCCCTTGTCCAGCCCGTTGAGAATTTGCAGTAGGATGGCGTCCATCGGCCCCACCTCAAGATTGGTCAGTGTAATTGAGTGGTCGTGACCGGGTTTTAGCGCCCGGCCACAAGGGGTCTGGCCGCCGAGACCGGCGGTCAGACATCAGCCAAAGGCCTTAAGCGCCCGGGTTGCACTTACCCAGTTCACCACCGGCGAACATCGGGTGTTCCGGATCGTACTCGACCTGCGCACGCGGCGTGATCTCGACGATTTCCAGCGTGTCGTACTCGTTGGTCGGGTTCTCGTTGCCCCGCACGACCAGCACGTCCTTGAAACACTGGTGATCCGCACCGCGATACCAAGTCGGACCATTGCCCAGCCCGTCGAACTCAAAGTCTTCCAGAGCTTCGACAATACCGCATGGATTGAAGGTTCCTGCCCGCTCACACGCATCCGCATAAAGCAGAACTTGCGCATAGCAGGTCTGGGCCGAGTTGGACGGAGGCTTGCCGTACTTCTCGCCAAAGGATTTCACGAAGGCTTTGGTGCCCTCATCCTGCAGCTGCCAGTTCCAGTTCATCGACCCCAAGACGCCTTTGATGTTTTCACCCGCACCAGCGGCCATCAACTCGGAATACAGCGGCACGACGATCTTGAAGTCCTTGCCATTGGCGACCTTGTCCAGCAGGCCGAATTGAATTGCGTTGGTCAGCGAATTCACCATGTTCCCGCCGTAATGGTTCAGAACTAGAACATCCGCGCCCGAGTTCAGAACCGGGGCGATATAGGACGAAAAGTCCGTTGACGCGAGTGGTGTCTTAACCGTGTTGACCGTTTCCCATCCCAAGGCTTCGGTCGAGGCAACGATCGACTCTTCCTGGGTCCAACCCCAGTTATAGTCGGCCGTTAGGTGATACGCGCGACGTTCCTTGCCCATCTCAGCTGCCAACACCGGTGCAAGCGCTGCACCCGACATATAGGCGTTGAAGAAATGACGGAACCCGTTGGCTTTTTTATCCTTGCCCGTGGTGTCGTTCGCGTGGGTCAGACCCGCCATAAAGATCACGCCGGCCTCTTGGCACAGGCCCTGAACCGCGACAGCCACGCCTGAAGACGAGCCACCGTTGATCATGATCGCGCCGTCTTTTTCAATCATCGATTTGGCAGAGGCACGCGCGGCGTCCGATTTGGTCTGCGTGTCACCCGTAACAAATTCGACTTTCTTGCCAAGGATGCCGTTCCCCTGAAGCGCCTTGGATGTGAAGGTATTAAGGCAACCCCCGTCCCCTTCGCCGTTCAGATGTTCGACGGCCAGTTGCTGAGCAAGCAGTTCGTCATTGCCTTCTTCGGCGTAAGGTCCGGTTTGCGGAACATTGAAACCCAAAGTGACAGATGCCCCTGTCGGTTCGTTGGTGAAAGCAGCAGCCGACGAAGCCGTAAAGATTGTAGGCAGGGCCAGACCGGTACCTGCAACGGCACCAGACTTCAGCACGCCGCGGCGTGTGACAGATTTGTTGGTCATTCATTCCTCCCATTTTCGTTCTTTCGCCCTCTGGCTCCTCTTCCAGCGGACAAAAGCGCACTTTTGTGCATCTCAATAATGGAAAGCGGAATGAAAATTCCTCAATAAATTCCTATTTTTGAAACATAATTTTGTAAAAAAATTCACGAATAATAATATTTTTTGTAAATAATATGGTGCGCCACCATTTAGCATTGCCGATTTTCATATGCTTAGGTGTGAATTTCAATGGCAACAATTTTCGGCCTTCACCACCCGATAGATCCGCAATCTTACATCTCGGCTGAACGTCCAAACCGGCCTCGCCCTAAGATTGCATCCAGTGGACACATGACGTTCAAAGATCGGGATTTCAACACCTGAATTTCTACGCCAGAAGCGCTTAGCCCCAATCTGGAAATGAAACCTGGCTTTAGAAGTCACAGCCGCTCGGGCCAGCAACCCCAGCGGCACCAAACTGGGAAAGGTTCGGTAAAACGACTGCGTGTCTGGCTGCGTCCGAGACTGTCGGATCAGCTTGTGCGTTGCTTATAATACGTGTCTTTGTGAACGATCAGCCCATCGCGGTAGGTCAAGATGTCGACGCTTAGAAACTCTTCCTTGGTGCCATCCTTGTGCGTGGCCGTGCGGCGATATTCACAACAGGCTTTGTTTCCAGAAATGGTGCAGTCAAGTGTTTCCCAATGCACGTTCGCAACCTTTTCAAACAGGGTTGAAAAGGCGTTGCGAATGGCCTCGGCACCTTCCAGACGTATGCCATGTTCTTCGGGGCCAACGGCATGGTCAAATGTCGCGTCGTCTGCAAAATGCTTCATCACAGCGTCAATGTCGTTCGCGTTAAAAGCGTCGCCGACCGAGTCGACAAGGTCACGGGTCAAAGCGGTCATGATTGCAGTCCTTTTCCTTGAAGCATGTCGCAAGTGTGTTTGAAGAAGGGGCTTGCCGGGTCGACAAGCACATTCAGTTCGTCAAAGTGATCCACGCCCGGCACGAAATAGAGACCCACCTTGCGATCTGCTGTTTCGTATTTTTCGACATACATGCGTGCCTGTCGGTGGAATTCCTCGGTTTCCGCACCGCCGACCACAACCAGTTGAGGCGCATTGGTGACCGGGGGGTGGTTGGTCATCGGGCTTTCAGCCTCGGCTTCTGTTGGATCCATGCGGATGCCCGCATTCAGCGCTTCGGTCAGACGGACCGGTTCGAGATAGCTGAGCGGTGACACCGGGATACCGGATTTTATCAAGTCCGCGGGAAGATCATCACCAAACGCAGGCCAATCAGTCGCCATCATCATCTGGGTGATATGTCCGCCAGCGGAATGACCCATCACGGTGATGCGGTCTGGATTGATGCCCAGATCGCGCGCGTTGCGCCAGATATAGGCCATGGCCTCACGCGCTTCTTCTGAAATACGCGTAATGGTCACGGATGGGCAAAGATCGTAGCCAACGACGACAACATTGAACCCCGCGGCAACAAAGGGTGGCGCTATGAAACTGTAAATCGATTTGTCACCACGCTGCCAATAGCCGCCGTGGAAATAGACCAATGTCGGCGCAGCCGCGTCCAAGCAGCGGAAGACATCCAACCTTTGCTTCTCGCCTTCCCCATAGCGGAGGTCCAGGCTGCAATCGCAGGTGGCGCGCGCTGTCTCGCTATCGCTGCTCCAACCGGGAATGACGGTCACTTCATAGTCCGGTCGCCCTGCCCTTAGATTATATTGAGCGTCGAATTCATCAGGGCCGAAGCGTGTGTGAAAGGTCAGATGATCGCTCATGATGAAGCCTCGGGTTGGGGCGCGGAGAAGAACGCGCCGCGGCAAAAGACAAGGGGCGGAGCGGGCGCGTGGGCGTAGTTGATGACGCGGCCCAAGAGGATCTCGTGATCGTCTGCGTCGACCCTGCTGTGAACCGTACACTCCAATTGCGTCGAGGCACCGGGGATCAAGGGGGTCGCGGTTCCGGGGATCCAATCGGTGTCGGTAAATCGGTTTTCGACATCGCTTGCAAAGTGCATAGCAAGGTCTTTCTGCTCGGCCGACAGGATATTGACCGCAAAATGATCCGATTGCGACAGCGTTGGGAAGACCCGGCCTGACTTTGCAACACAGACCGAGATCACCGGCGGCTGCAATGAGACCGAAGTGAATGAGTTGGCGGTCAGGCCCCACGGTTCTCTGTCCGCGTTATAGGTGGCTACAATGGTAACACCCGTCGGAAAGGCGCCAAGTGCGCGGCGATATTCTCGGACGTCCATCATAGCACCCCTTCGCTGGCACAGGCTTTTTCCAAGGCAGCCCATTCATCGGGGTTGGTCCCGAACGGGCGCATGACGTGATCCTGATAGGCGGGGCGTTCCGCCAGTCGCTGATACCAGGCCTCGACATTCTGCAAGGACGGGCGGTCGACCTCGACGTTAAAATAACGATAGGCCACACATCCCAAGGGAATATCCGCCATGGTGAAGCTGTCGCCGCAGACATAGGTGCGCTCCGCAAGGTGCCGGTCCAGAAGGGTCAGGGCCTCGTGCGCCTCATCGCGCAGCTTGGCGATCTTTTCAGGGTCACGCTTGCCCGGTTGCGTGCGCACCGTTGCGAAGAACAGATAGATCACCGGCCCAAAGGCGCGGCTTGCCGACCACTCCATCCATTGATCCGCAATCGCGCGGGTCTGAATATCGGACGGGCTCAGCGTTCCTGCCCCGTATCGATCACAGAGGTAGCGTACGATGGCAAGGCTTTCCCACAGCGCAAAATCCCCGTCGCGGATCGCCGGGATCATCTTGTTGGGATTGATCTGCGCATACATCTCGGTGTCGAGCTTGCCAAAGCTGCCCCCGGCAAGTTGCAGCGCGTAGTCCAACCCCAGTTCATTCGCTGTCCAGATCACCGGAATGACGTTCGACGAATAGGGTCGCCCCCAAATCTCAAGCATGTTCCAGCATCCTTTTTTGCGCGATGGACTGCGTGCCGAACCTGGGAACGACATGCTCAAACAGACGATGCCAGCTGGCCAGAATTTTCTCGTAAGGAACGCCGGTATATTGCTGCATCAGCATGAGGTGATCGAGGCCGATGGTTTCCTGCCGTTCTGCAAACCGATCCGCAACATATTCGGCATCTCCCACCACAATGATCCCGCGTTTATTGAGGAAATCAAACCAGTCCATGTCCTCATCTTCGGGGGTCATCTCTTCGCCGACATCCAGATAGCCGTGCTTGGTCCATTCCCCCTTGGGGCGCGACCCGCCGAGAAATTCGTAATAGGCATTGATCGGACCACGGATTGTGTTCACCGCTTCTTCCATGCTTTCACCGACATAAAACGCTGTGCAGACACCAACGCCCTCGCCAAGACTTACCTCGCGCCCTTCGCGTTGCGACAGGGCCTGGCGGTAGGGCTCCCAACAGGCCAGCGTCACCTTGGGGCCAGCCGCCATCGAGATCACGCCCCAACCGCGTTCCCCGGCCAGTTTGAATGTGGGCGGTGCATTTGACATCAGCCAGACCGGAGGGTGAGGGTTGGAATAGGGGCGCGGATGCACATACATCGCTTTGTATTCGCCATCTTTATCGTGATAACGCGGATCCAGAGGGTCAAAGAACCGGTTGCTCTCTTTCCAGCCGGGAACAGGGAATTGATAGAACTCACCATGATGGGTGAACGCTTCGTTGGTCCAGGCTTTCAGGATAATCTCAAGGCTCTCCTGATACAGCCGCATAACCTTGGCATTGTCGCGCCGGTCCGCATCTTTATTGAACTGGAGGGTCGAGCGTTCATTGATGCCCTTGGCGACGCCGAAATCAAAACGGCCCAGCGTCATATTATCCAGCATCGCGGCATCTTCAGCCACGCGCAAAGGATGCCAGTCAGGCAAAATGATGGGCGCTGTTCCAACCCGCAGCGTCTTGCAATGCGCGGCAACGTGGGTCCCCATCTGGATCGGGTTGGGCGGCGCATTCATGTAACCGTTATGGGCAAAATGATGCTCGGTGAACCATGCGGTCGTGAACCCTGCCTGCTCGGCCAGCGAACACTGTTCGAGGATCATCTCCAGCGTGCGCGTCCATGGAATCGTCTCACCGGGGCTAAAATTGGCAATCAAATCAAAGCGCATAACTTTCTCCCAGCCGATGGAAAATCAGTTGATTTTTCCCCTTCTTTTCAACTAAGTTGATTTGAGCTCGAAAAGTCAACTAAAATCATTTATTCTGAAGTCATGAATAGTGACGTGTCTCAGACCGACGCCCAAAGGCTCGGCAGTGAAATTCGCGAAGTGCGCAAAGCGCGTGGATTGACCCTACAACACCTGTCCGAGGTGGTGTCGTGCTCCAAAGCCTATCTCAGCCGAATTGAACTTGGGGCGGCCAAGGTGTCGAACGACCTGCTTGGCGAAATCAGCGATGCGCTTGCAGTAGAACCCAATTGGTTCTTTCCCAAACAGGAAGGCAACGGGCCTCTTGAGCGAAAGCACGTCGTGCGACGCGAAAACCGTAGGGCGCTGTCCGCGATGTACACGCGCTCAACTGATGAATTAGGTTTTGAGGACGAGTTGCTTTCAAGCACATTGTCCGGCCATTGTTACTTGATCCTATCACGGTTCCGCCCCGGCGCAGGAGAACCACCCGAGCCACTCAAAGGCTATTCTTTTGAAGGTGAGCAACACGCCATAGTTCTTAGCGGTGAAGTTGAGCTACGTCTCGGGGACGAAATCATTTCATTGCGCGAAGGAGACAGCTTTTCCTACCCATCCATGATCGCGCATCGCTTTCGCAACAAGACGGAGAAAGAGGCAACAATGGTTTGGGCGATGTCACCGATACGCATCACGTGGTGACTGTTGGCCGGAGGTTGCCAAAGCCAGAAATTTTCAATTGTATTGTGAAAAGTCGGCACACTGGCCGGTTCAAAAGGCAGTCAGAAGGTGGTCGATTTCGCCTTTTTTATGGCGGTGCTGTCAGATGAATTCTAACCAGTCTCAGTTTGCCGTGGAAACCGCGAACCTATCCGGAACAAAGTTGACGCCACTCTCTAAGAGCGGCGGTGCGTGTCAGCTTGAAGGTATCTCTGCTGGCTAGCGATCTTTCCTGGTTGAAGTGGTTGTAGACGGAGGAATGGACGGAGGCGAATTTTTGCAAACTTCGCATGCGCCTGAAACGTTGCATCGCGCGTTCGTGTCGTCGGAACGGCAGGTGCGAGTTCTCAACCCGGATATTGAGCCACCTGCCCGTCTGCTGTTTTTCGGTAGCACCAAGCTCTCTGAGAGCAGCCCGATACGATGCGAAGCGATCCGTGACGACGTTTTCCGCTTTACCGTGTCGCTTCATCAATTTCTTGAGGAATTTCAGTGCTGCAGCTTTGTTTCGGCGTTTTGTGACAACGGCTTCCAGCACCTCACCTTCGTGATCAACAGCCCGCCAAAGATAATGCCGTTTGCCATTCACCTTCACGAAAACCTCGTCCACGCGCCACTTCCATTTGGAGAATGCGCGCAGTTGCTGAACACGCTTTTTTCGGATCTCAGCAGCAAACATCGGGCCAAACCTGTTCCACCAATACCGGACAGTTTCGTGACTCACGTCGATGCCTCGCTCGTGCAACAAGTCTTCGACATTCCGAAGCGAGAGCGGGAAACGGATGTACAGCATCACCGCAAGGCGGATGATCTCAGGACTGGTTTTGAAATACTTGAAAGAGGCAGGATTGGTCATGGGCAAAAGCTACGAAAGCCCCCTGCCCGCCTCAAGCCAAGTTCTTCTGACAAGACCTTACTTTGGGCTCCTTCGCAGTCATTGGCGGACCTGCAGCATTACGCCAGCCGACGTCGGCCCAGAGCCGACTTTGACTACAGGTTCTGATTGCGGCTGTGCGGCCCTTCGAAGCTGCCATTCGCTGCCGCTGCATGATCAACGACAGAACGAATTCACACAACGCACAACATAGCCGCCAATCTCGCGGAATACCCTGCCGCAGTTTAAGACCTGCCTTTCGGCCAATGATCCTGCAGCAAAACTATGGCAGTGCGTCCGGCCTCCAGAGCTCGGTCCGCCTCGTCTTCAGTTCCTGCCAAACGAGCCAGAGTGATCGTACCCATCAGGAGTGCCATCGCAGCCAGGCCCTGGTCCGAGCCGGTTTCCGGCGTGTCCCGCAAAAGGGCCGCCATGCGATCCGAAGCTTGAGCGCCCGCGTGCCTAGATGCGCCCTTGGTGCGGGCAAGCTCGGTTCCCATCGCCGCCAACGGGCATCCATGCCGACTGTCTTGAACATGAGCTTGGGACAGGTACTTGGCTATGTAGTCCTGACGTTCCTTCCCTCGCCCTTCGCTGGATTCCTCGCGTTCCATGCCTGAAACAACATCGTCGATCGCGTGCCGGAAGGCTGTCGCGATCAAATCCTCTTTCGACTCGAAGTGCCGGTAGAAACCACCATGTGTCATTCCGGCTGCCTTCATGACGTCAGCGACGCTTGTCGCTTCGACCCCGCGTTCGCGGAACAACTGTGCTGCAGCATCCAGTATCCTGTTGTGACTGCGCTTTTTTTCCGCTTCCGACATTCTCGGCATTTTCGCACTCCTAGGCGGGGTTGACAATTAAGATTATATGTATCATCTAAATTATAGATTGCAAGCATCATCTAAAGGAGTGCGCCCGTGCCTGCCAAGCCTAAGATCCTCGTCACCAGCGCAAGCGGTAAGACCGGGCTGCAAGTCGCGCTTCAGCTCAGAGCCAAAGCCTATCCTGTCCGCGCTTTCATACGGCAGAGGGATCATCGCTCTGATATTCTCGAACGCGCGGGCGCTGAACTATTCGTGGGTGACCAGTATTCCCTGAGCGACATGCGCTCGGCGATGAAAGGCGTGCAGCGGGCGTATCAATGCGCTCCCACAGCACCCAATGGGCTGCACTTCAGTGCGGTCTTCACCGCTGCGACTTACGAAGCAAAGGTCGAACACGTCGTTACACTTAGCCAATGGCTTTCGAGCGTAGATCACCCATCACTGTTTACACGTGAAGTATACCTGGGCGATATCCTGATCGGCATGCGTCCCGAGATGTCTGTGACCACGGTGAATGTCGGCTGGTTTGCCGAAAACTACCTGATGGTACTGGGCATGGCGGCCCATCTTGGGAAGTTCACGATGCCGCTCGGCGACGGCGACGTGAAGAAGAATGCCGCCCCCTCAAACGAAGACATTGCCCGCGTGGTTGTCGGTGCCTTGACGGATCCGGCACACCATGCAGGCAAGACTTATCGTCCCACGGGTCCAACGCTGCTGTCGCCCATCGAGATCGCCGAAGCAATGGGCCGCGCGCTGGGGCGGCGGGTACGCTATGCCGATATTTCCGAACGAATGATGGTCAAGGCGCTGAAAGCCCTTCGCCCTGCAAACTATTCGGAAGCGGCAGTCACCCAGCTTGCAATCTATTCAGAAGAGTACCGGCGAGGCGCCTTCGCGGTGAATGCCCCAACCGAAGATGTGTTCCAAGTCAGCGGACACGAACCTGAAGCCTTCGAAAGCATTGTACGACGCAAGGTCGCTGAACAACCCGACCTGGTGCGCAGCCTGTCCCGCAGCATAGGCGCGATCGGCATTTTCCTGAAGATTCTCACGACGCGCCCGTTCGATCTTGATCACGCTCAGAAGCAGCGAGACTACGTGCAGCTCTCATCCGCTTCGTACTGTCAGGACAATGCGGCCTGGACAGAAAAGCACCAACCCAAGGACGTACAAACCGAACCGAAGCGTGTTGCCTGAGACCGCAAACGACGAAGGATTGCCCCCCAAGACGAAAGGACCTCTTCATGAACGTTCAGGACGAACTCATCACCCGAAACCAGGAATTCGCGGCGGGCTTTGACAGTGCTGACCTGCCGATCCTGCCAAAGTTGCGAACGGTTGTTCTGACCTGCGGTGATGCCCGGGTCGATCCCGCGCACATCCTCGGACTGGAGCTTGGCGACGCGGTTGTGATCCGAAACAATGGCGGACGGGTTACGCGCGCCGCAATCGAAGAAATCGCCACCCTCGCCTTTCTTGTGAGCGCTATGACGGAGGGCCGCGAACAGGGGTTCAACGTCATCCTGATGCAGCACACACAATGTGGAGCCGAGCGGCTGTCCAATCCGGACCTTCAGGACGCGCTGTTGAAAAAGCTTGGGATTGACGTATCCGAATACGCGATCACGGATCAGGAAAGCGACCTTTCGGCAGACATCAAGCGTCTAGCGGCAGCACCGGAGGTACCGGACGCGATCACCGTCTCGGCCTTGCTTTACGATGTCGCCACTGGAAAAGCCCAAGAGATTACTCCTGCCGCTTCACTGGAGACGATCCGGGCCGAGGCGAGCGTATCGCAAACTGCGGCTCGAGCATGACGGTCTGCCCACCCCCAATTCACGTAAAAAGACGCATATCGAAAGGATCGATCAGATGACCCCCACAGTGATATTCCTTCTTCAATTCGCGATGAGTCTCTTTGTCTTTGCTCTGATCGCGGCATGGTACGTTGCACCTTGGCTTGCACGGCTGTCGGTGGCTGCGGCGCTCTCAATGCTGCTGCTGCCGCATGCTTTCCGACACATCGGAATGAGCTTCATGGTACCAAATCTCAACAACGGAGGTTTGCCCGAGGTGTTCGCAACCAGCGCCAGCTATGGCGATCTACTCTCGGCGTTTCTAGCAATCGCCGCGCTTATCGCTTTGCGATGGAGATCAGTGGTTGCCCTTCCGTTGGTGTGGGGTTTCAACATCCTTGGTACTGTCGATCTGGTGAACGCCTTGCGCCAGGCCGAGGCAATTAACTACTTTGGCCCCACTTGGTTCATTCCAACATTCTTTGTGCCGGTACTTTTGGTCACGCATGTGATGATCTTTGCACGGCTGTTGAAGGCAGTTGGCCCCAAGACAGCCTCGGCATGAGAGGACAGTATTGTTCCAGGGCAGGCAGCGCGGCTGCCCGCCCCAACTGAGTGTCACGGCCCTTTCCGGACCTTCGTCCCACCCTCACGATGTTGCAGCCGCAATCCGCTTACCGGTCTTTCGCTGCGATTGCGCGCTATGGTGCTGTCCGAACTCACAGTTTGGGGGACGAAGCGTAAATTCGCTACAGTTGACGCAAAAGTCAGCTTAGATGCCCATTGTGCTGTCAGCGACCAGAAAGCCTGTGTCAACATTCAACAGAATTGTATCGCGCGCGCTCCTTACCTGTGCGGACCGCCTCTTCGTGCATCGGTTTCAACTGTGGTGCATTCCGCATGAAATCCACAGCTCTGGCCGCGATCATCATCGTAGGTGCATTGAGATTGGCGCTCGTAATCTCTGGCAAAACCGAAGCATCCACTACGCGCAAGGCTTCAATTCCGTGCACACGAAATTTGTTATCAACCACCGCCAGTCCATCATGGCCCATCCGACAGGTGCACGACGGATGAAAAGCGGTTTCCACTCTCTCGCGCAGCATGGCCTCGATATCCTCACTTGTTCGACAATCGGCACCCGGAGTCATTTCCGCGCCGCGAAACTCGTCAAAGGCCGGTTGCGCCACAAGCTCGCGCGCGCGGAGCACACCTTCTCCCATTTCGCGCAGGTCGTCGGGGTCGGCAAGATAATTGAAATGCAACCTTGGTGGTCCCCGAGGCGTGGTGCGGTTAAGTTCGATGTAGCCTTTCGTTCGTGGTCTTGCATGATCTACGTTGACTGAGAACGCCTGATTGATCGTGATACGATCCCCTTGAACCGTAAATCCCAAGGGGCCGAAATGGTACTGAAGATTGGGATGGGAAACATCATCGTTGCTGCGTATGAGGCCACCCGCTTCCCATATGTTGGACGTAGCGATGCCCTGGCCGGTCAGGGCCCATTGCACCCCTGCGGTCGCCCTGACCAAAGGATTGCCGATGCGGTGAAATGCAAGCCGTTTGCGGCAGGCAAACTGCAGCTTTATCTTGGCATGATCCCGAAGATTTTGGCCAACGCCAGGCAAATCAGCAAGAACTTGGATGCCGCAATCACGCAAATGATCCGCCGGACCTATACCGGACAACATGAGCAATTGAGGCGAGTTGATCGCTCCGCCACACAAGACAACTTCTCGTTTCGCCCTTACAGTCTTATGCTCCCCAGCCAGCTGGAACGTCACACCCTCAACGCGGTGACGGCGAATTTCCAGTTTTTCGACATGGGCTCCAGTTTGCATTTTAAGGTTCGGGCGCCGTAATGCCGGGGTCAGGTAAGCTGTTGCAGCGCTGCACCTGCGATTGCGGCTTTTCGTAGCGTCATAGCGCGCCACGCCCTCAGGATGCTGACCGTTCAGATCATCACTTGCTCCCTGTCCGGCTTGTGCGCCAGCCTCAAGAAAAACGTCGATTAGTGGGTCAGTGTTATCTGTGCGTGTTACTTTTAGAAGGCCCGAGTTTCCTCGCCAATCATTGGCTCCTTGATCATAGCTTTCGGCTGCCTTGAAATAAGGAAGGCAGTCGGCATACCCCCAACCCGCAAGTCCATGATCGCGCTCCCAGCGGTTAAAATCGTCTGGATGACCACGCATATAGACCATTGAATTGATCGAAGAAGACCCTCCCACAACTCGCCCTCGCGGGGTTGGTATCCGGCGGCCATTCAACCCGGCTTCGGGTTCCGATACGTAATTCCAATTGATCCGTTTGTTTCGGAAGGCCCGATAAACTCCGGCGGGAATTTGTATCATGACGTTACGGTCAATTGGCCCGGCTTCGAGAAGTAAGACAGAAACTGACGAATCGCGACTCAATCCTTCGGCAACGACACAGCCGGCCGAACCGGCGCCAACAATGACAAAATCGTATTCGTCTATCTTCATGCAATCCTCGAAACATGCTCATGCACAATGCATTAACTCTGTCAGAGAAGAAAGAAGTCCATACACAGCCTGAAGTTTAGACCAGTGTCTGCTTTAGGTCAGATTGCAGCAGTTGGTGCTGTCAGACTAATTCGAACCAGTCTCAGTTTGCCGCGGAAACCGCAAACCTATCCGGAACAAAGTTGACGCCACTCGCTAAGAGCGGCGGCGCGGGTCAGCTTGAAGGTATCTCGGCTTGCGAGCGATCCTTCCTGGTTTAAGTGGTTGTAGACAGAGGAGTGGACCGAGACGAATTTCTGCAAATTTCGCATGCGCCTGAACCGTTGCATCGCGCGTTCGCGTCGTCGGAAAGGAAGGTGTGAATTCTCGACGCGGTTGTTGAGCCACCTGCCCGTCTTTTGTGTTTCGAGCGCGCCCAGCTCTCTGAGCGCGGTTCTGTATGAGGCGAAGCGATCCGTGACGACGTTTTCCGCTTTACCGTATCGCTTCATCAATTTCCTGAGGAATTTCAGTGCAGCCTGCTTGTTTCGGCGTTTGGTGACGATTGCTTCCAGCACCTCGCCTTCGTGATCAACGGCCCGCCAAAGATAATGCCGCTTACCATTTACCTTCACGAAAACCTCGTCCAGGTGCCACTTCCATTTAGAGACTGCGCGCAGCTGCTGAACACGCTTTCTTCGGATCTCAGCAGCAAACGTCGGGCCAAACCTGTTCCACCAATACCGGATAGTTTCGTGGCTCACGTCGATCCCGCGTTCGTGCAGCAGATCTTCGACATTCCTAAGCGAGAGCGGGAAACGGATGTACAGCATCAGCGCCAAGCGGATAATCTCGGGATTGGTTTTGAAGTACTTGAAAGAGGCAGGTCTGGTCATGAGAAAAAGCTGCGCAACACCCCTGCCCCGCTCAACCCAAGTTCTTCTGACAAGACCTTTTGAATGATCCACACGAGCGTGAAAGCGTACTCTTCCCGCACACATGGGCAGCCGAAAAGGCGCTGCCGCAGTTGCAGGAGCACATTGCAACCTTCGAGGAACACCCTCCAATCCCACCGGGAACGCCTGATCCGTACGAACCACCCAAAAACTGAACGGCGGCTTTGTCCGCAAAGCCGTCATCCGACATTTTTTGTCAGATGACCGCGTTGAGCCCAAAACGAAAGTTTACTCGCCTAAGGCGAAGCGAGTGGTTTTGGACGATTTTGCATTAGCCTGATCCCAAGTAGCAGAGACAAACATCCAAACGCCAATCCCATAGCGAGGGCATTGGCAACGAAGATACCGCCAAACAGGGATATCGCTGTTCTTCCCGCCTGCTCGATAGACGTGTCTACTACGATCGATACCCAGTCTTTCAGGTATAATGCGAACAGGATCGAAAGCCCTACGGGCGAAATGATAAGCGCTGCACCGAGAGAGGCCAATCCTCGCCCAAGGACGGCTCGCAGTGTTGATCCTTTCAGTACTATTGCGGCTGTGGAAGCAAAGACGACAAGCGCAAAGAGCAGGACGAGCAATATGTGGACAATTGGGAAGAGGTCTTTCGTAACAGTTCCTGTAAGGGCCGAAGTGAATGGCAATAGAACGAAGGTCGCAAACCCTGCTGCAAGGAGCCCTGTGAATAGCTTTGGCAACATGCCAGACGAGCGGCTATCGCCCAGCTTTTGTTGCTTAGGTAGAGTGGGCAGAGCCGGGTCAATCTGATCCCACTTCACAGACATTTGTTTTTGACGAGAAAGCATTACAGCCCCCTTGCATTGTTAAGTTTGAGACGACCCAGCCAGCCGCGTGTTATTGAAAGTCTGGTGAGCTGGAACGGGGTTTCTTTCGGCGCTTGGACTAATGTTTGCGCGAGCTGGACATGCCGACGCGCGAGCATTGGTATCTTTGCAATTTTAGGTGATGAACAACCTGATAACGTAAGCGACATTGGCTAGGCACAAGACGCTGCCGAACCATATCGCGCCGAACCAGAAAACTTGCTTTATCAGTTTCAATGGAAGCTCTCCTCTGGATCGATCTTTCCGCGGAATACCCAGTACGTGTAGGCGGTGTAAGCAAGGATCACAGGCAGCAGAATGACGGCTCCGACCAGAGCGAAAGCCAAACTGCTGTCAGGTGCTGCGGCTTCGGCAATCGTGAGGCTTGGGGGTAGCATATAGGGATAGAAACTGATCCCAATGCCAATGAAGCACACGACAAACAAGGCAATGGCGCAGAAGAAGGGCTGATAGTCGCGCTGTGTCTTCAGGCCGCGATGAAGCATCCAAGTAATGAGAGCAACAACAGCCGGCACACACACAGAGAAAACTACACCGGGCCACGAAAACCATCTGATCAGATAGATCGGATCTTGGAACGGGGTCAAAAGACTGACGAGGCCAATCAACCCGAGCGTCATGAGCATCAGTGGACGTGCATAGGAACGCATCTGGTGCTGTATTCCGCCCGTTGTTTTCATATTGAGCCAGGTCGCGCCCAGCAAGGCATACCCGATCACCAAGGCCACACCCGATAGGACAGAGAACGGCGTCAGCCAATCCCACTGTGCACCTGCGTACAGCCGATCTTCGACCGGGATGCCCTGAACCAGCGCGCCAAGCGTGATGCCTTGGCAGAAGGCAGCCACGGTTGAACCGCCGTGAAACGCGACATCCCACAGCCAGCGCCCACGCACCGTTCGCCACCGGTATTCGAAGGCGACACCGCGGAAAACAAGCGCAAGAAGCATGATGATAACGGGCAAATAGATCGCGGGCATCACCACGGAATAAGCCAGCGGGAAAACAGCGAACAAACCTCCGCCGCCCATGACCAGCCAGGTTTCGTTCCCGTCCCATACCGGAGTGACTGAGTTCATCATAACATCCCGATCTTTGTCGGTTTTCGCGAATGGAAAGAGGATTCCAATTCCAAGATCGAAACCGTCCAGGATCACGTAGGTTAAAACGGCAAATGCTATTATGCCTGCCCAGATTGTCGAGAGTTCAAGCATTACGCCGCCTCCGCCATAGTCGGGATTTCAATAGTTCTGTAATTTTCCCGAGGACCTTCGGCGGGTGCTTTGCCCATGAGGCGCAGCATGTAGAACGTGCCCGCTCCGAACACGGCGAAATACACTACGATGAACGCTATCAAAGACGCGGCAACAGAAGGTGCATCCACTTGTGAGAGTGAGTCCGATGTCCGCATCAGCCCGTAAACTGTGTACGGCTGGCGCCCCACTTCGGTGGTGATCCAACCGGCCAGTACCGCGACAAACCCGCTGGGTGCCAATAGAACGGATGTCCTCTGCAACCAGCGATCGTCGTTGAGACGGCCGCGAACCCGCTGAACAAGCGACCACAAGCCGATACCCAGCATGGCAAAGCCGATGGCGAGCATGATGCGGAAGCTGTAGAATACGATCGCGACCGGGGGTTCTTCGTCATCGGGGATAGTGTCCAGCCCGTCAAGCGGCGCGTTGGGGTCATGTTTCAGGATCAGCGATGATAGTTTCGGGATTTCGATGGCGTAGTCCACGCGCTTTTCATCTTCGTTTGGAATGCCGAACAGGATTAGCGGTGCACCTTCGGGGTGGCTGTCAAAGTGACCTTCCATCGCCATCACTTTCTGCGGCTGATGCTCCAGCGTATTCAAACCATGAAGGTCGCCGGCAACGATCTGCAGAGGGGTGATTAGAACGGCCATCCACATTGCCATCGAGAACATTCGGGTGATCTCAGCCGTGCGATTGCGCCGCAGCAAATGCCACGCCGCAACCCCGGCCACCACAAAAGCAGTGGTGAGATAGGCGGCAAGAACCATGTGCGTCAGGCGGTAGGGGAAGGACGGATTGAAGACAATCGACCACCAGTCATCGGGAATGAACTGCCCCAGTTCGTTGATGTCAAATCCAGCTGGGGTTTGCATCCAAGAATTGACTGACAAGATCCACGTAGCCGATATCAGAGTGCCAAGAGCGACCATCGCTGTGGCCATCATGTACAAGCTCGGACCGACGCGTTCGCGACCGAAAAGCATAATGCCGAGGAAGCCTGCCTCCAGGAAAAAGGCTGACATGACCTCGTAAGCCATCAAGGGCCCGATTACAGGGCCTGCGGTGTCCGAGAATGTGCTCCAGTTCGTACCGAATTGGTACGACATCACGATGCCGGATACGACACCCATCGCAAAACCAACTGCGAAGATCTTTTTCCAGTAGTTGAACAGGTTGAGGTAAACCTTGTCCTTGCGCCACAACCAGAGGCCATTGAGGACGGCCAAGAAGCTTGCCAAGCCGATGGAAAAGGCCGGGAAGATGATGTGAAACGACACAGTAAAGGCAAACTGGATGCGTGCCAGGGTCTCTGCGTCAAAGTTTGCGAATAAGTTCATTGCCGTTTCCTTTGGCATTGGGTTGCAAAGTGCGGCAGTGAACAGAAGTACCTCGGCTGCCAGCTCATCGATGTCATTCAGATGAGCCGGATTTGGGTTGTTGCCTGTTTCAGTTCATTTGGGTTCTGGACGGTTGTTTTTGGGTTTTGGACAAAACCCAGTTCCCCTTGGCTGGGACTGAGGCTGAAAGTCAAAACCGCGTCTTCAGGAAACAATTGCGTTCGAGGGCTCAAAACAAAGTTGCCACCCGGCTCGTTTGTGAGCTGGATGGCAACCTATCAGAAACTGTGCGAGTTCTGTGCGGGATGGTCAGTCAAACTGCGTCTGGATGCTAACAGCGCATGCTGACCGGTCGGGTTTGTTCGGCTGTGTTTCTCCTTGTTTGCTTCACTGGGGTGGTGTCTTAGTCGTTCCAGTCTTTGTGTTCTTCTTTAAAGTCGTCGCGACGCTCCTGGGCTTCGTCCTGCGCGTCTTCGAAATTGTCCTTTTGGATCGCGCCGCCTACGGCTCCGACTGCGGCACCAGCGGCCGCGCCACCTACGATGCTTTCGCCTGCGATACCGGCGACAGTGGCGCCGACAACTGCACCCTTGATCGCCTTGTCGGTGACGTAGTCAGCATGAGCTGTTGCCGCCATGGTGATCAGAAGTGCGCCTGAGATCGGGGCGATAATGAATTTCTTCGAGGTCTTCATAGGGTTCATCCTTGTTCTGGGTTAGCAACCACCGTGGCTGCTGTGTGCCATTGAACTAGGTGACCCGATGGCCCGCTTTCTTTTGGAGACGGGACAAGGTTTTGTGGATCTTGGACATCTTTCGATCCCCGGTGCCAGTCCCTCTAGCGGCCAGCTTTACGGAATCTGGCAGGCGTTTCACCTGTCCAGCGCTTGAACGCCACCGAAAAGGCGGCCTGATCCGCAAATCCAAGCATGAAGGCAACACGGGCAACACCCTCACCGCTACGCAGCATGCGTTTGGACAGGTCGCACAGCACACCTTCCAGAAGAGCCTTAAAGCTTGTTCCCTCGGCCGACAGGTGCCGTGTCATGGTCCGACGCGTCAGGCCAAGTTCTCCGGCTATATCGTCGCCGTTTGGTATCGGTCCGGGAAGACGTTCGCCGAGCATATCCATTATGCGGTCGGACAGACTACGGACTGCATCAGGCTGCGCCTTCAGTTGCTCTTCTCCGTGCCTTTGTAAATGTCCCAATAAGGTGGGGTCTGCCGTTGGTATCCGAAAGCTCATGCCGTTAGCGGGCAGAGCCAAGGCGTATCCGGACTTGAAGCCTACGACATCACATCCCGCCAAATCCGCCAGCTGCCGACAGTGCTCGTCGTCGTCCGTTTCCAACTCGATAGAGATCGGGGCAAGCCCGCCAGCGGTGATTTGTTGAACACGCTTATAAAGACCGAATATCAGCATTTCACGGTGGCGAGGGTATTGATGCGCCGGGATAACACTGCTCTCCAGAGTGATCTTTGGCTTTTCGCCCCCCCCCACTACGTCAAGACGCAAGTCAGGATCCTGCATTGCATAAAAGCGCTGCGTCAATACCAGCGCGTCTTCCACCGTTTCGGCTGCCCGCACGATGTAGGCCAGAAGTGTTCCGGGACCTTGCGCCGAAAGCCCAACGCGCGCGGCAAAAGTTTTGTCTTCCAAAACCCGGCAGGCAGTTTCAACTGCGCCCGCCTCATGTAGCAGCTCGACAGTTGCGTCGGGGCTATCGCCGATATCAACGGGTGCCCCCGCCATTTCCAGGACTTCGGGAAACGGAATGCGCGCGCCGGGTTCTTGAGAATAACGCAGCCCGACGTTTCGCAGTCTGTAAGCGCTGATGCGTGGCACTTTCGCGTCCTCCCCTGAATGGCACGCAACTCCCTGCAGTCACAGCAATTGTCCAGAAGCCAACAACAAATGTCCAGAACCCTCAGGATTGCAGGCGCGACGACGGTTAGGTCCGGGTCATCAGAAAGGAAACGACCATGATCTACTTCGCAAGGTACTACCGCGTACTGAAGGCAATCCAAAACTCCGCCAAGCAAGAGTGGGCCGGGGGTAACATCCGCGGTCTGAACACTTCGCCACTTGGCGAGAAAACACCGAACGGACGTCGTTGGGATCCACCCTACGCCCCGCAGGAACAGCCCTCAGAACCCGCACAACAACCAACCGAGAATTGACGTTCTCCAAACACTGAAAATCTACATGCGCAGCGTGGCTGCGTAACAAAAGGACTGAAACATGAAACCACCCGCGTTCCTAATGGCGCCCTTAGTTGGCGTCATTTCAACTCCGGCCTTCGCCGCTGGCGGCGATCCTAGATGGTGGGTCGCGCCCAACCAAACCGACACCTATGCATGGGTAGGCTTGGTCGTTCTCGCCCTTGCGATCCTGCTGGTCGTACATCTGTACGCGCGCTTTGAACGCTACACCGAACACAAGTCAATCGGCACTCCGCTGCGCACAACTATTCCGACAATGCTCACTGTCGCCTTGGCGTATGAGCTGATGCCTGCCCTGAGCCACTTCAGCAGTCTACTGCCGGGTGCCTTAATCCTGACCGCAATCGCTCGCGACTTCATGTTGTGGTGGCGTCCATCGAAAGAGGAGTTGTCAAAATGATTGAGCTTCTAGTAACCTCTTTTCCGTTTGTCCTGCGCGTGATTTATCTGAAATGGCGCGGGCTACCGGTCACCCTCTACAATGTTCACCGAGCGCTCTTCATGTGGTTCGTTCTCGCCCTGATCGTGTTCTTTGCTGTATTCTACTACTATCCCAAGTCCTACACCGGCCTCGTGCCATTCAGAACTGTTCCGGTCGTCGCCGAGAACGGCGGAACCGTTACGGACATCTATGTAAAGGGCGGCGATCGTGTCGAACCGGGCGATCCGCTGTTTGCAGTCGAGAATGCGTCGGAGCAAGCCGCTGTAGATTTTGCGATGCGCAAAGTTGAAGAGATTGAAAGCGCGAAACTGGCCGCTGAGTTGCAGGTCCAGACCGCGCAGGCCGTGGTGGATGCAGCAGTTACCGCTAGAGAACAGGCTGAGTTGGTGCTGATGGATCACGAGGCACTTCAAGCAAAGGGCTCTGCAGCATTTCAAGTGAGCCAGCTGGAGCGCGCTCAAGCAACTTTGAGCACTCGGGAAGCTGAGGTTGAGGCTGCTGAAACGCAACTTGGTGTGGCGCAAGTTCAGGCAACGGCTGTTCTGCCCGCCCAACTTGCATCGGCGCGTGCATCGTTACAGCAGGCTCAGGTGGAACTCTCAAAGACCCTGACGCGCAGCTCTGTCGATGGTGTAGTTGAACAAGTTACCCTGAATGTTGGTTCACGCGCAGCGCAAGCCGCAATGAGCCCCGCCATGCTGATTGTACCCGACCGAAAAGATGTAGAGAAAGGACGCGTCGTAGCCGGCTTCTCACAGGTTTCTCGCACCGAACTGTACGAAGGTATGGCCGCAGAGGTGGCATGCGAAAGCAACTTCAACATCTCAATGCGCAACACCGTTCTTCCTGCAAGGATCGTACGTATTCAGGAGCAGATTTCTTCGGGTCAGCTCGCGCCTAGCGGTCGCCTGATTGAGCCGAGTGAAAAGGCGAAACGGGGTCAGATCGTTGTGCATCTCGATCTGGTGCACCCAGAACACCGCGAACTTTTGGTGCCAGGTAGTGGTTGCATCGTCCAATCCTACACCACCAAATTTGAAGGTGACATGGAGGGAACACTTGTTGCCCACGGGATCCAGGCTATGGGTATCATCAAGGCAGTCGGTCTGCGGGTTAAAGCTTGGTTCGGTCTGACTTCGGGTATCGGCTTGATCGGTGGTGGACACGCCTGATTTTCCGAAGACCCTCCTATTCAGTAAATGCGGCTCCCGATAAACGTTGGGAGTCGTTTCTTCTGTTTTGTGAACAGATCACATGCCAAAAAAATGTGAGTTCTGTTTCGGCTTTCTGATACCCGGCGAACGGTAGGTAGGTCCGCTCAGGTAATCTTTTGCAAGAAAATGACGACCACATTCAGTAGACCGGAATGTTAGTTTTGACCGCGTAGCCGCCGTCGGTTGATCGCGCAGCAGCAGTCACTATGGGCTCGGAAGCGGCCATTCGCTGCTAGTTGCTCGTACGACTGCTTTGCGGACAAAATGGTCGTTAGACTCCGGCGATCCAAGACCTTTTCTTACACAGAGAAGACGCATTAATCCTCAATTTTTAAGTTAGCAAATTGTGTACTCAACCAGCGAGGCGAAGTGAGGTTGTCGCCATAGCGCTCCTCAATTCGGCTTTCAATCTCTTAGATATCTCGCGATCTTTGAAGTATTCAGTTTGAATGAATGTAGAAGGTCTAAAGTCCGGATCGTGAAGCAACAAATCGCGAACTGCTCGTTCAAGCTTGCAGTCATTATTCAAGTGAGTTGCGGCCGCAGTCCGATAAGCTGCCGCCCGCCGAGTGAGCCTCGCAAATTCATCCACGGTGTTAAAACAAGCCTCAAAATCATGCATGACATAGTAGGCAATTGCCTCTAGTTCGCGGCAATATTCGGGCAAAAAGGGATCAAGCATCTTTGCACGCTTTTGGTACTCAAGAGCAGTCTTTCCATCTCCGAGAAAGTTATGGAGTTCACCGGTTCGTCCGACAATGAACGCGTGATTGGGGTTTAACTCCAGAGCGCGATTGAAGTGGAACTTAGCCCGTTCAAAGTCACGAACATAGAGCGCCAAGGAACCGGCAATTCGATGGCTTTCAGCGTCCGTTTCATCCAGCTCGACAGCTAGGTTCCCCGCTTCGACCAACTCATTCCATACATCTTCACCGGTCCATTCTGCTACTGTAGCGACAGCGCACGCCCTCCACGCATGAACTCGACCATATCCTGGATCTCGTTTCAGCGCTTCGTCAAACCAATGAACTGCTTCCTGTGCATTCTCCTTTGTGACTCCACCAATCCGGTGATAGTACAAACCGCGGATTAAACATTCATAGGCTTCCAGGTCACCCGGACGTTTGCGCTGTGCCGTGGCTTCCATTTGCCGTTCGATCTGGCCAGCCACACTAGCGACGATTTTGGCAACAAGGTCATCTTGGAAATCGAAAAGATCCTCCAGATTGCAATCCGCCCGCTCTGCCCAAAGCTGTTCGCCTGACACTGCATCCGTCAGATACGCGTTGATCCGTATGCGATTTCCAAGCTTGCGAACCCCGCCCTCAAGACAGAAACCCACGCCGAGTTTCTGTCCAAGTTCACGAGCGTCCGCCGCAACCCCTTTTAACCCAAAACTAGTATTCCTGGAGATCGTGAGAATGTCAGGGAACCGGGACAACTCTGTAATGATGTCTTCCGTCAGGCCATCGGAAAAATACTCCTGCTCGGGATCATTGCTCATGTTCTTGAAGGGAAGCACAACAATTGAGTTGGTGGACTTTTGAAGTTCCGCCACGTAGGGAAGGCTACTGTCCTCGATAAGGGCGGTTCCGCAACTGTGCGTGCCAAGCTCGCCTGCAACAGCGTAGACCGTAATTGGTTCGGAAATATTTTTAAGCTTTCGGGTGCCCTTGTTCTCAAATTTTAGCTGGGCCGACCGCTTGGCGTGATCGAACACAGCATTGCTTACGAGGACCGTACCCGGCTCGGCTTCAGACTCAATACGACTCGCTACATTTACCCCATCGCCAAGCAAATCGTCGCCATCTACTACGACATCGGCAAGATGGACCCCAACCCTGATTTCTAGTCCAATCTCTCGCTTGGTTACTGGTGCAGCGAGTTGAAGTTGTAAGTTGTAAGCACAGCGAACAGCCGCCACCGGGCTAGAAAACTCCAAAAGAAAGCCATCACCCGCGCGGTTGAAGACCCGCCCATTGTGCGTGGACGCAACAGTTCCGATTAACTCGTTTAACAGGGTAACACGATTTATCGTGTCGACTTCATCTTCACGCATTCGAGTGGAATAACCGACAACATCAGCGGCCAAGATCGTAGACAATCTCCTATTCATATTGAAGGTTCCTATTGCGCATAAATTTTAAGCCCTAATGCACGATTGCCCCATAGTAAGCCATTTGACTTCAAGAGTCTGCAAGGGGTGCTGTCAGACGAATTCTAACCAGTCTCAGTTTGCCGCGGAAACCGCAAACCTATCCGGAACAAAGTTGACGCCACTCGCTAAAAGCGGCGGCGCGGGTCAGCTTGAAGGTATCTCGGCTTGCGAGCGATCCTTCTTGGTTGAAGTGGATGTAGACAGAGGAGTGGACCGAGACGAATTTCTGTAGACTTCGCATGCGCCTGAACCGTTGCATGGCGCGTTCGCGTCGTCGGAAAGGAAGGTGGGAATTCTCAACGCGGTTGTTGAGCCACCTGCCCGTCTGTTGTTTTTTGAGCGCGCCCAGCTCTCTGTGCGCGGTTCTGTATGAGGCGAAGCGATCCGTGACGACGTTTTCCGCTTTACCGTATCGCTTCATCAATTTCTTGAGGAATTTCAGTGCTGTCTGCTTGTTTCGGCGTTTGGTGACAACGGCTTCGAGTACCTCGCCTTCGTGATCGACGGCCGCCAGAGGTAGTGTCTCTTGCCATTCACCTTCACGAAAACCTCGTCCACGTGCCACTTCCATTTGGAGAACGCGCGCAGTTGCTGAACACGCTTCCGTCTGATCTCAGCAGCAAACATTGGGCCAAACCTGTTCCACCAATACCGGACAGTTTCGTGCCTCACGTCGATGCCTCGCTCGTGCAACAGATCTTCGACATTCCTAAGCGAGAGCGGGAAACGGATGTACAGCATCACCGCCAAGCGGATAATCTCGGGATTGGTTTTGAAGTATTTGAAAGAGGCGGGTCTGGTGATGGGCAAAAGCTACGCAACACCCCTACCCCGCTCACGCAAAGTTCTTCTGACAAGACCGGGCCGACAACGGATTCGTTTTCTGCAACCCTACGGGTGAGATTCTGGTATTAGAAAACGTGACCAAAATTGCAGGGTCGATCCGTGACGCTGCTGGGGTATCGCAGGACGTTTCGCCCTTCCACGGTACACGGCACTATGCGTTGACCCAGTTGCACAAGGCTGGTGTTGATGGCCTGACTATCCGTGCGCGGGCCGGTCATGCCGACATCAGATCAACGCAAGGATACATCACTGTTGACGATGATGATGACCGCAAAGCAGCCGCTGCGGTCCGTGATTCACTGCTGTAATGCAAATGAAACGCAAATGGTGACTAGCTGGAAGTGGTGTGGCCGACCTGTAAATCGTTGATAAGTGGCGGGGAGACAGGGATTCGAACCCTGGGAACGCTCTCACGTTCAACGGTTTTCAAGACCGCCGCATTCGACCACTCTGCCACCTCCCCGCGTGGGGCTGGGTCTAAGGCCAACTGAAATCGGTGGCAAGAGCAAATAGGGAATTCTCGCCTAAGCATGTGCAGTGGTCTTTCCATGACACCTCACCCACGTTATGCTTTGCAGGAAAGACCGTAACAGACCGGCAAGACAGAACCGGCAATTGGCGGCGGGGTTCAGGAAACGAGACCCCTTCAGGCAAGGGATGACAAAATGAAGCGAGCGACTGAGACACGCGTAAAACCGCGATCGTGGGCGGTGCTGGCGGTGACATTGGCAATTCTGGCGGGGTGTGACGAGACACTGTCGACCGAGGAAGCATTGTCGGACGCACCAAGTGACGGCACCCAGACCAGCGGTACCGTCGAACTGTTTCCCGGTCATTCAGACAAATCAGGCGCAACGGTCGAAGCGCCAGAGGCCTTCAATGTGACCGAGGCCGCTCTGTGGGATGGGCGTCCGTCCTTGGGCGGTATCTGGGTTGCCCACCCGGATGTGACTCAACCCGAACGCGTTGTAATCAAGAATCCGAAAAACAACAAATCTGTGAATGGCGCCTTGTTCCGGCGGGAAAGAAACCTGCCCGGCCCGGCTTTACAACTGTCCTCTGCGGCCGCTGGCAAGCTGGGTATCCTTGCAGGTGCGCCGACCAAGGTTCAGGTTACTGCCCTGCGGCGCAAACCCGTAGAAAAAGAAGAACCCAAGCCCGAAGAAACCGCGACAACCGAGAATAAATCGGTCACCGATGAAGCAAAATCAAAAGACGCAGCCATAGAAACGGCTACGGCAGATGCCGAAAAGCCCACAAAGCGGAAATGGTGGCAAAAGAAGGAAACGGTTGCCGCAGCAGGTGCAGCCGGAGCCGCTGCAGCGGCAACAGACGACGCCGCAGCTGAAGCAACCGCCGATGCCGCAGAAGACGTGGTTGAAACCGCAGCTCAGGCCACACCGTCCTCTACTCAATCTGAACCCAAAGTCAGCCCGTCCGAGGAAAAGCCAGCCAAACGGAAGTGGTGGCAAAAGAAGGAACCGGTTGCCGCAGCAGGCGCAGCCGGAGCTACCGCGGCGGCAACAAGCGACACCGCAGCTGAGGCAACCGCTGATGCGGTGGGAGAAGTGGTAGAAACCGCAACTCAGCCCACCGCGGCCCCCTCTCTGTCTGACCCCAAAGTCACCCCACCCGAGGACAAACCGGCCAAGCGGAAGTGGTGGCAAAAGAAAGATCCTAACGAGATCACTGAAACGCCGCTTGACCCCGTTGCAGGTGCTGCAGCCGCGATTGAAGCGGCCGACCCCACCCCGGTAAGCGCGCCTGCTCCCGCGGCTCAGGATCCAGCACCACGATCTCTGACCAAGCCGTTTGTTCAGGTTGGAACCTTCAATGTCGAAGCCAATGCCAAAAGCGCGGCGCAAAAAATTGAGCGAAACGGAATGACTGCCAATGTTCGCGAGCTGAAGACCGACGACAAAACGGTCTGGCGCGTGCTGGTTGGCCCGGCAAAAACCCGCTCGGAACGCAACGCATTGCAAAGCGACGTCAGAGACCTTGGGTTTTCCGACGCGTTCTCTGTCAAGAATTGAAACAAAGGAGGCCCCTCGTGCTGTCCTCACTGCGACCATCCGTTTTGACCCTTGGGCTGGCTGTGTTTGCCCTGCCCGCCCAAGCCTTTGATACAACAGCCCGCGCGGCATATGTGGTAGATCAGACTACAGGTACGGTTCTACTGTCCAAAGAGGCCGATCTGCCCCTACCGCCTGCCTCTATGTCCAAGCTTATGACGCTTTACGTGGCGTTCGAGGCACTGCGCGATGGCCGCCTGACACTGGATGAAACACTGCCGGTTTCGGAACACGCCATGAGCTATGGCGGCTCAACCATGTTCCTGAACACGCAGGACCGCGTCCGGGTCGAGGACCTGTTGCGCGGCATTATCGTATTGTCGGGCAACGACGCTTGCGTGGTGATCGCCGAGGCGCTCAGCCCTGACGGAACCGAGGCTGGGTTTGCCCGATACATGACGCAACGTGCGCAGCAAATGGGCATGAACAATTCCAACTTTGCTAACTCGAACGGCTGGCCCGCTGCTGGTCATATGATGTCCACCCATGACCTGGCTGTGTTGGCAAATCATCTGATTTCGGATTTCCCGGAATACTACCCCCTGTTCGCCGAGGAAGAGTTTGAATTCGATGGCCGCGCGCCGTCGAACAAACGCAATCGCAACCCGCTGCTCAAGCTGGGGATCGGCGCCGACGGTCTGAAGACCGGCCACACGCAAGAGGCCGGGTATGGCCTTGTCGGGTCGGCCAAACAGGGTGACCGTCGGGTGATTTTTGTACTCTCAGGTCTCGACAGCACTGGCAAACGGGCAGAGGAGGCTGAGGCCGTGGTTAACTGGTCGTTTCGAAATTTTGTCGAGAGGACAGTTGCCAACGCGGACACGCCAATAGCCGAGGCCAAGATCTGGATGGGCGCGCAAAAGACCGTGGGTCTGGTCCCGGAAGAGGACCTGTCGCTGCTGTTCCCAGTTCTGGGTGACAAGAATATCGAGGCCGAGGTTGTCTATGACGGGCCGGTCAACGCGCCAATTGAAAAGGGCCAACAACTGGCTGAGCTGGTTATCAAACCGGAAGGATTGCCGGAAATCCGACGCCCATTGGTGGCGTCTGAAAGCGTCCCGGCCGGAGGCTTCGTGGTGCGCATGATGACCGTGGGCGGTATCTTTCTGACCGATGTAATCGGCAATCCACTGGATGCATTGTGACAAATCCTGGGTTGTTTCTGACCTTCGAAGGCATTGACGGATCAGGCAAATCTTCGCAGGCGCGCATGCTTGCCGAGCGTTTGCGCGACCTTGGTCATGAGGTCGTGCTGACGCGCGAACCCGGTGGCTCGGTCGGGGCCGAAGAAATCCGCCGCCTGGTTTTGGAAGGCGACCCCGACCGCTGGTCGGCCGAAACGGAATTGCTGTTGTTCACTGCCGCGCGGCGGGATCATTTGGAACGCACAATCGAGCCCGCCCTTGCCGCTGGCAAAGTGGTTATCTGTGACCGATTTGCCGATAGCACTCGCATGTATCAGGGCCTGTCGCGTGGCGATTTGCGCGGGGTGGTTGATCAATTGCACAGCTTGGTGATTGAGCGCGAACCCGATCTGACACTGCTGATCGACATGGACCCACAAACCGGTCTGGCCCGCGCCAAGGGGCGACAGGGCACAGAAGAACGGTTCGAAGATTTCGGCATCGATCTGCAGCAAAAGATGCGCGCCGGATTTCTGGCGCTGGCCGATGAGTTTCCGGACCGCTTTCGCGTGATTGACGGCAATCGCGACATGGACAGCGTTGCACAGGATGTGACAGATATCGTTCTGCAAGCTTTGTGACTGACGATAGATGAGCGACGATACCCCAACCCCGGATCAGGCCCCCGGTGCCCCGCACCCGCGCGAAACCCAGCAACTGTTTGGGCAAGCTGCGGCTGAACAGGCATTTCTGCGCGCCTACACCTCGGACCGGCTGCACCACGGCTGGCTTTTGACTGGCCCGCGCGGGGTGGGCAAGGCAACCCTGGCCTGGCGGATTGCACGGTTTTTACTGGCAACGCCGCCGGTAGAAGAGGATGGGCTGTTCGGTGCCCCTCCGCCACCTGAAACCCTTGCGATTGATCCCGAACATCCGGTCGCGCACCGCATTCTGGCCGGGGCCGAGCCGGGGCTGGCCGCCATCACCCGATCCGTGAATGATCAGGGGCGGTTGCGGAACGAAATCGTCGTTGATGATATTCGCAAGCTGGGGAAATTCTTCGGACTGTCCTCGGCCGATGGCGGGCGGCGTGTCGTAATCGTCGATTCAGCGGATGAGATGAATGTCAGCGCGGCTAACGCCCTGCTGAAAATGCTCGAAGAGCCACCTGCGCGCACGACATTACTGTTGGTTTCGCACCAGCCGTCACGCCTGTTGCCAACGATCCGATCCCGTTGTCGAACCCTGCGCCTTTCTCCACTTGGACCTGAGGATATGCAAGCCGCCCTCGTGCAAACGGGTGCGGACCTGCCCGCGCAGAACGACCATTTGGCGGCGCTGGCCGCCGGGTCGGTCGGCGATGCGGTGCGGTTGATCAATCTGGGTGGGTTAGAGATCTATGCTGAACTGATCGCCATTCTCGGCACTCTGCCGCGCATGGATCGCCAGCGCGCGCTGGCCCTGGCCGAAGCCGCTGCCCAACGCGGTGCGGCAGAGCGGTTCGAACTGCTGCTGACCCTGATCGACGTCGTCCTGTCGCGCCTGGCGCTGACCGGCGCAACCGGTGCGCCGCCACTACCCGCGGCTGCGCCGAATGAGGCGGAAACGCTGTCACGTTTGTCCCCATCTCCGCATCAGGCCCGTCAATGGGCCGAGGTTGCGGCGACAATCACGGCCCGCGCGCGCCATGGTCAGGCGGTGAACCTTGACCCTGCCGCTCTGGTCCTAGATACGGTGTTCAAGATACAGGAAACCGCCGGTCAGAGCAGATGAGCGACACCCCCCAGATCACCGACAGCCATTGCCATCTGGACTTCCCCGATTTTGAGGGGCAGCTGGACCAGATCATCGCCAATGCCGCCGAAGCAGGCGTGACCCGCATGGTCACGATCTGCACCCGCTTGCGCAACGAACCCACCATTCGTGCCATTGCCGAGGCACACGCGCCGATCTTCTATGCCGCAGGCACCCATCCCATGAGCGCCGCGGATGAGCCGATGGCCACGGTCGACGAACTGATCGCGCTGTCCCGGCACCCGAAATTTGTCGGCATCGGCGAAACCGGTCTGGATTACCACTACACCGCTGACTCAGCCTCGGTACAAAAGCAATCGCTGCGCGTTCATATCGAGGCCGCCCAGCACACCGGTCTGCCGCTGATTATCCACGCCCGCGCAGCTGATGATGACATGGCGCGCATTCTGGCTGAGGAACACCGCAATGCGCCCTATTCCTGCGTAATGCACTGTTTCTCATCCTCGGCGGAACTGGCCCGCGCCGCGCTGGATCTGGGTTTCTACCTGTCCATGTCCGGCATCGCCGCCTTCCCCAAAAGCCAGGAATTGCGCGATATCTTCGCTGCCGCGCCCGTCGACCGCGTTCTGGTGGAAACTGACGCCCCCTATCTGGCCCCACCGCCTTATCGCGGTAAACGTAACGAACCGGCCTATACCGCCCACACCGCCCATAAAGGGGCCGAAGTGTTCGGGTTGGACTATGCCGATTTCGCGGCCCAGACGCAGGCCAATTTCGACCGTCTGTTCACCAAGGCCGCAACCTACAAGGCGGCTGCATGACCCAGCTGCGCTGCACCATCCTTGGCTGCGGCTCGTCCGGCGGCGTACCGCGACTGGGCGGGCATTGGGGGGATTGCGATCCGCAGAACCCCAAGAATATTCGCCGCCGCTGTTCGATGCTGGTTGAACGTGACGGGCCAGATGGCACGACCACGGTGCTGATCGACACCACCCCCGACATGCGCAGCCAATTGCTGAGTACTGGAACAGGGCGTTTGGATGGCGTGGTTTATACTCATTCCCATGCCGATCACGTCCACGGCATCGATGACCTGCGCATGATCGTCTATAACATGCGCGAGAGAGTATCGGTCTGGGCCGACGGTGATACGCAGAACGCCCTGCTGGGGCGGTTTGGGTATGCCTTCATCCAACCCGAAGGCTCTCCCTATCCGCCGATCCTTGACTTGAAGTCCATCGACGGCCCGTTCGAAATCGACGGCCCCGGCGGTTCGATCCCGTTTCACCCCTTCAAGGTCAATCATGGCTCGATCGATTCTTTGGGTTTTCGGATGGGTAAGCTGGTGTATCTGCCGGACGTCGCCGAACTTTATGACGACGCATGGCCTATGATGGAAGGGCTGGACTGTCTGGTCATTGACGCCCTGCGCCGTAGCCCTCATCCCACACACGCCCATCTGGATAAAACGTTGGAATGGATTGAGCAGCTGAAACCCAAACGAGCGGTTCTGACCAACATGCATATCGACCTCGACTATGTCACGGTTGACGCCGAAACCGCCGATCACATCACCCCTGCCTATGACGGTATGGTGATCCATCAGGATTTATAGGGCACTGCCGTTGCAGCCCGCGAAACACTCTGGGACGGCTGGATGCTGCAAACTCTGATCGAAGTTATCCTGCCGGTATTTCTTGTGATCGGTGCCGGATACGCCGCGACCCGCCTGGGGTATTTCAAAGAAGCCCATGTCGAAGGGTTGATGAAATTCACCCAGGGCTTCGCGATTCCCTGCCTGCTGTTTCTGGCCATCGCACATCTGGATCTAAGTGCAAGTTTCGATCCCCGGCTACTTGGCAGCTTTTATGCCGCGGCAACCCTGTGTTTCACCGCCGGTTTTTTCGGCGCCCGCC
Source organism: Ruegeria sp. BA12 (assembly GCF_056539625.1). NCBI lineage: Bacteria > Pseudomonadati > Pseudomonadota > Alphaproteobacteria > Rhodobacterales > Roseobacteraceae > Ruegeria > Ruegeria sp. BA12. Next base: position 401,136 of record NZ_JBQFVF010000001.1, on the reverse strand, counting down.
TGATCTTTCACCGCGAGTGGGAAGATTGCGTCGCCATCGGCTTTTGCTGTTTGTTCTCGAACTCGGTTTTGCTGGGCCTTCCGATCACGGAACGCGCCTTTGGGTCCGAGAATTTGGACGGGAACTACGCCATCATCGCCTTCCATGCGCCATTTTGCTATGCCATCGGCATCACGGTGATGGAAGTTGTCCGAAACCGGGGGAATGGCGGCAGGCGCATGATCCGGTCGGTGATGTCGGCAATGTTCCGCAATGCGCTGATCCTCGGTATCGCGCTGGGATTTATCGTTAACCTTTCAGGAATTGGCGTACCTTCAGTTTTGGACGAAGCGCTTGGCCTTATTACTCGTGCCGCCCTGCCCGGCGCCCTGTTTGCGCTGGGCGGGGTTCTAGTCAAATACAAGCCCGAGGGCGATCTGCGCGCGATTGCCTATGTCTGCTGCATTTCATTAATCCTGCACCCCGCCCTGGTTTGGCTGTTTGGGACCTCTGCTGGTCTGCCTCAGGATTTGTTCCGCTCGGGCGTTCTCACAGCGGCGATGGCGCCCGGCTTCAACGCTTATATATTTGCCAACATGTACGGACACGCAAAACGGGTGGCAGCCTCATCCGTTTTGATTGGAACGGCGACCTCGATTCTGACGGTCTGGTTCTGGCTGACACTTTTAGGTTGATGGCTCCTTAGTTTGGATTGACTCTGGCGCGGCGGGACGCACCTATCGGTAAAGCTAACAGGACAATTCGAATGCACCACGCCCTTATCGTCGCCCATGGCCAACCGTCGGACCCGACCCCGGCCGAACAGGTCTTAGCCGAGTATGCCGCCGAGGTCGACGTACTGTGCGCAAAGGTGACTGTGCGGTCGGCAACGCTGGCGGCACCGGGTATATTCGAAGAGCGCGTTTCAAAGCTGACAGATGACGCAGTGATTTACCCGCTGTTCATGGCAAAAGGGTGGTTTGTCACCAGCGCCCTACCCAAACGCCTTGCCGGGCGAAATCTACGCATTCTGGACCCGCTTGGTGTCGACCCTGACCTACCAGAACTTGTGGCCGGGGCGCTGCGCGACAGGTTGGTGGAAAACCAGTGGACGGCGCAGGAAACGGATCTGGTTGTGGCCGCTCATGGCTCAGGTCGCAGTCGCAACCCATCTTCCGTTGCCCTTGCATTTGCCGGCACGTTAGAAAAACATCTGGTATTCAGGTCTATTCGTGTGGGTTTTGTCGAAGAACCCCCTTCCATCTCCGAGGCCGCGTCAGGTTTGTCGGAGCAAGCTATTTGCCTGCCCTATTTTGCCTGCACCGGCGGTCACGTTCTTGAGGACCTGCCGCAAGAGTTGGCTGAAGCCACGTTCAAAGGACAACTCATGCCAGTTGTCGGAGAGCTACCACCGATCAAGCGCCATATTGCAAACACTCTGAGCCGTGTGTTCGATTAGGCTTGATCGCATCTAAGCCGGGTCCGCGCGATTTTAATCCAAACGAACCCCGGATGCCGGGTCGCCTTGCCGACGCCCCACCAGTGTCGAGTATAAGCAATGCCGAGATCTGCCTTTCCTCTTCGCCTCATACAGCGCCAAATCAGCCGCGTTCAGAATTTCCGCAGATTTGGGGGGCGAAAACTGCGTGGACAACGCGGTCCCGATACTGGCTGATATCCGACAGGGGTTTTTCTCGAACACCATTGGTTTTTGCAGCCGGTCAATAAGACGTGACGCAATTGCTGAGAGGACAGATTCATCCATCAAACCCTTGATGATAATAACGAACTCATCCCCGCCAATGCGAGCCACTGTGTCATCGTTGCGGGTTTCCTCTACCATGATCCGGGCGGCCTGCTGCAACACGTGATCCCCCGCTGCGTGCCCATATTGATCATTGACCGACTTGAAGAAATCCAAATCCAGATGCATCAGGGCGAAAGGCGAATTCCCGGATATCAGATGGCCCAGAACCACGTCCATGGCCCGACGGTTCTTTAACCCGGTCAGCATATCGGTAAAGGCTTGTTCTTCGGCGGCCAACATCGCCCCTTGCAGCCGCAGGTTAAGCGACCGCGAAGCCTCCATCGCGGCCGATTTAGCCTCGACCAGGTACAGCAGTTCGATTGCAAGGTCGGTGCCAGAAAAGTCCGCACTGGTCAGCGCATAATCGCGTACAGCATCCAAAATCGAAATGCCGAAGGACAGGTTAATTACTGCGCCTTTTCCGTTGGGCAGTGGCGCAACCAATCCCTTCAACACCGTTCGTGGCGTATCATGGAGTTTCAGGTGCAGTTTTGCGCCAGCCAATGACATCAGAGCCGAAAGGGTTGTGACAGCGCGCGGGCGTATCAACTCGAATACATCCAGAAATTCTTTCCCCTCCATCGGTTGATCCGGGCGAAGTTTCTGCAACGTCGGCCCTACGCGTGTTATCCGCCCAGTTTCGCTCACCAGAACGAACATTGGACATAGTGTTTCCAGCAAAGAACCCAGATCGCCAGTATCCATCATGATTTGCGCGCCCCAAGATCGAAATGACGCCCTTCGGCAAAAGCGCTTTCCACAAGTACGACTGAGATGACTTCGGCCTCGCCCTCTTGCCCGTCATGGGACAACATGGCCAAGGCACCGTAATCGTCGGCCATGGCGCGCAAAACCCCGACCATAACGCTGGAATATCCGGCCAATCCGGGATGACAATACAATTGATATTCTGTTGGGCTCACCTCAATAAGCTCCAACATTGGCAGACAAAGGTCGGAAACTGCCAAACGGACGCGGTCGGACAAGTCATCCAGGGAATGCAGGAACTCTACATAAGTGACGCCGCCAAAGCGCAGCAGACGGCGCAGATCCTCCATATTCGGGTGAGACACCAGATATGTTCCCAAGTCCTCGAGTATTTCGGCACGTGGGCGCATTAGTTCGCCGCACAGTGCGTCCAAAACCCGGGCAGTCATGTCGTCATCGTAGACGAGCATGGCCTCGAACTCGGTAAATCCCAGCTCAGCCATCTCGGTCACGTGCAACCAGCACGTCTGCCCGTAGGTCGCGCATACGAAGGATTGTACCGCCCGATTGATCAGACCATGCATAAAATGCCCCAGATTGGTTACTTCTCCAATCTGGCCCGAGATTCCTTAACAAACCCCCAAGATAGGACGTTGGATTCCAACAATCTGAACAAATATCACAGTGGAAGTCTTTGACAGAGAACTAGAAATCCGTCGGCGCCCCACCTTCGGCCTTGCGACGGGCGACAAAGTCGGCAAGCTCATCCCGGATCGCATCATCCAGCGCCGGTGGTTCAAAGCTGGTGATGATCTCTTTGAACATGTGATGGGCCCGCTCCGCCGTCCAAATGCCACCCGCAACATTCCACCCCTCGAAGTTCTTCCAATCACTCAGAAAGGGTTGATAGAATGCGGTGGTGTAGCGGTCCTGAGTGTGCTGAATACCAAAGAAATGTCCGTCATTGCCCACCGACCGGATCGCATCCAACGCGATTTCATCTGGACCGGTCGCGGTAATTTCAGGCTGCATATAGCGCTGAATTTGCTGTAATATTTCACAGTCCATGATGAATTTCTCGGGGCTGGCGATCAACCCTCCCTCAAGCCAACCTGCTGCGTGGTATACCATATTGGTACCCGACTGAACGGACGCCCACAGAGAGTTCGAGGTCTCCCAAACTGATTGGCCATCGGGCACGTTTGCGGCACACACCCCCGACGACCGCATCGGCAGGTTGTAGAACCGTGCCATTTGCCCAGTCATCTGGGTGGAACGCATGTACTCCGGTGTACCAAAGGCAGGTGCGCCTGACTTCATATCCACATTGGATGTGAACGTCCCGATTACGCAGGGAATCCCCGGGCGCACGTATTGGAACAGAGCGATTGCGCACAAGGCTTCGGCCAGCGATTGCGCCACAGCCCCCGCCATCGTTACCGGAGCCATTGCACCAGCCAACGTGAACGGCGTCACAACAATCGCCTGCCCCCGCCGCGCCAAACGCAAGCAACCGTCAATCATCGGGTGGTCGTGTTTCAGCGGTGAGGTCGAGTTGATGTTGGAATACATCCGAGGCGTTGCCTCGAACTCCTCGTGGCTCAGCCCGCCAGCGATGCGGACCATCTCCATCACATCTTCGACCCGTTCCTTCCCGAGGCAATAGGCATGCATCGCCTTGTCGGTCAGGGTCAGCTTGTCATAAAGCACATCTAGGTGCCGGACACTGGCATGTATATCGACGGGTTCAACCGGATACCCGCCCGCAAAGTGAATGCAATTGAAATATTGCGTCAGTTTCAACAGGTTGCGGCACATATCTCGACTGCCGGGAACCTTGGTACCGATCTCCATATCCCAGTAATTCGGCGGCGATGATACGTTGCCGAACACCATGTTCTTTCCGCCGATCTCAATCGTGCGGTCCGTATTTCGTGGAGTAATCGTAAAGCTTGAAGGGGCTTTGCCCACCATCTCCATGACAAAGTCCCGGCCCATGCGAACATTGTCGCCCTCGACCGTACACCCTGCCTCGCGCAGAATGCCTTTGGCTTCTTCGTTGTAGAACTCGATCCCGATCTCTTCGAGGATGCGCATGGCCCCTTCATGGATCGCCTCGATCCCGTCCTGATCCAACGGTTCAGTCGGGCGGTCGATATTGATTGGCGGGCTCCACGGCATCTGGTCGATTACCGCAGTACCTCTGCGTTCAGCAGCCCCGGCACGTCCACCACCACGACGCCTACGAGTTTTTGTGTCTGCCATCTGATCCTCCGGAGCTTGCTCTATCACAAGCAAGCCCCGAAGGTCGGGGGCTGGCCGCTCTGTCTGCGACAGACTTTGTCGGTTTTTTATCCCGAAGCGACGAAATTGGCTGGAGCGTGATCAGTTTTTCGCCAACCAGTCGGGAATGTGCCCGATATCCGGCAACACGACATCCGCCATGGGCGCCAGTGCTTCGGCCGGGGCCATGCCCGTGAGAACGGCAATTGTCGTCATCCCGGCAGCGCGACCTGCTTGCAGGTCGTGCAGGCTGTCGCCCACCATGGCCACCTGTTCAGGTGCCACGCCTACATGTGTCGCAAAGGCAAGCAACTGCCCGGGCCCTGGTTTGTACCCGTGGCCGCTGTCATAGCCCGCGACAAAGTCGAAATGATCGCGAATCCCGACCGAGGATAAATGCTGTTTCGCTGGCCTCTCACCGTCATTTGTGGCCACGCCCAGCTTTAGCCCAGCCTGTTTCAAACCTTCCAGAAAGGGGGCCAATGGCACGGCCTGCGCCTGCGGAGCCGACGCCGATTCGGTGTTCAGAACATCGACCAGATCTTCCTGCGTCATGTCGGGAAGATGCGGAACCAAGGCTTCGGCTATTTCATCAACCGTACCGGCGATGACGATGCTGTCCTCGGAATAGGTGGCCTTTTCCAGGTCAAAGCCGATAACACGCCCCAATTCTGAAGCGCGTGCAGGGTCTCCGTCGGCCAGGCGCGACACGACATTGCGCCCGAAAGCCCCCCAGGTGTTGGCAAAGTCAAACAAGGTGCCGTCCTTGTCGAACAGGATCGCGTCGATAGGCATTGCATGCTCCTGCAAAGTTGTGGGTCAGGTCCAGTGGACGTCAGCGCCACCGGACAAAACCGCGCGGGCCTGTCCAGGCAGGTCATAGGGCACGGAATTCGCGTCACAGAAGGCGATTACCCACGAGTCGTCAAGCATAAGAAACTCCAGCACCGACCCCAGAAACTCGGGCTCGCCTGCTCTTTCGCGCAGGTCCTGTGTCGATGCACCGGTTGAGCCAAGGAAAATTGGCAGCAATTCTTCATTGCCCACCAGCCAACCCAGAACATTGAGCGCCAGCGTTTCGGCAGATTGGGCGTTCATTGACATAAAATAGCCCCGGATCAGGTCTTGGAAAGGGTTTGTTAACCAGACTCATAAACACTTTAGCAACGCATGCAATCAATGGTGACCGATATGTCCGTGCAGGGAACCATCCTTGTCCTCGACGAGGCCTCAACCAATCGCATCATGCTGAAGGTTCAGCTAACTGCGGCTTGGTATCACGTTGTTCAGGGTGAACGGCTTCAGGGTCTGCCCGGGCTTTTACGGCGTGCCAGGCCCGACCTGGTACTGACCTCGCAAACCTTGCCGGACGGCACTGCCGCTGACGTAAAGAAGCTTGTCATGGCAGACCCGGATTTGACCGATGTGCCGGTGGTTGCGATCGCACAGCAAAACGACAAGGCCGCGCGGTTGAAGGCGCTGGCTGACGGCTTGGACGATGTTCTGGCCCACCCGTTCAAGGATACGTTCCTGCTTGCGCGGGTTCGCAGCCTGTTGCGCGCGCGCGCCGATACCCAAGAATTGCAGGTTGGAACCAGTTCGCACCCCATCGGATTTGCCGAACCCAGCTCTGCGCTGATCATGCCTGCGAAAACCGGTCGAGTCGCTATTCTGACACAATCGTCATGCACCAGCGCTTTGTGGAAAAAGGCTCTATTCAAACAAACACCGCACAACCTATCCGCTCATACAACATCCAACCTTCGGGGTATTCTGTCGGGACCTGTCCCTGATGCCATCGTGTTCGAGGTCAGTGCAAACCCGTCGGACCTCAAACTGCTGGCCGATCTGAAATCGCGAAGCACTACGCGGCATACGGTTCTGATTGGTGTTCTTGAGGAAGAGAATACCGAATTGGCATCCGAAGCGCTTGATCGGGGTGCCGACGCGATTTGCATGGGTAGTTTCTGCCCCGAAGAAACGCTGTTGCGCCTGGAAAACCAGATTGCGCGAAAGGCCCGGCTGGACCAGATGCGCGCGTCGCTCAGGCGCGGGTTGGAGGATTCCTGGGTCGATCCGTTAACCGGCCTGCACAATCGCCGATATGCGATGCGCGCGATGAATCAGATCATGCACAAGGCTGCGCGGACCGAGCAAGGTTTTGCGGTGATGCTGGCTGACCTGGATCACTTCAAGTGTATCAACGACACCTTCGGCCACACCGGCGGGGATCTGGTGCTGGCCGAGGCAGCGGCCCGGATGAAACAAACGATTGGCTCGGCCGGGTTCATCGCACGAATCGGTGGCGAAGAGTTCATGGTTGGCCTCGCCGAAACAACGCAGGCCAAAGCACTGAAACTAGCAAGAAGCTTGTGTGATTGCATCCGTGACAAACCTTTTGAGCTGCCAGACGCTCCTGCCCCAATACCGGTCACGATCAGCATCGGACTAATCGCAGCCCAACCAAACGGGTGGTCGCAATCTCATCAACTACCCCGGTTGGAGGGGCTGATCAAATCGGCCGACACCGCGCTTTATGCTGCCAAGTCGGCTGGGCGCAACCAGGTTCGGGTCCGGCAGAGCGCAGCCTGAACCGATCAATCCTTGTGCTTGCGCCCATGCGCCTTGCGCTCGACCACTTCCTGCAGCCGGTCCGCGTAAGCCTGACGTTCCGCGTCAGTCATCGCGGTGATGCGGCCCAGCCATTTATCCTGTAATGCGCTTTGCAATTCGGCCATGGCTTGCGCCTGTTGCTGCAGCAGCGCCTGTACCGCCTCGGGATCGAACGGTTCCGCGCGCAAGGCTGCCTCAAGCGCGGCAAAGTCCTGCGACCGCATATTCGCCCCCTTGGTATGCCGCTCAGACAACTCACCGCGCAACGCTTTCCGTTCTTCTTTGGGCAGCGCCCGGTACAACGTTGGGGCAAATCCGGGCGGACCCTTGCCGTGATGCCCGCCTTTGACCCTGTAAACAGTGCCCAAAGCGACCCCGACAACCAAAAGGTTCAGCGCCAGCGATACGGTCAAAAGAACCGTCACCCACCGTCTTTTGGGTTTGGCATTATCGCTCATTCGGCGTCCTCCAGAAAAGTTGTGTCCAGGCCAAGGTCAGCGACCACAAAGCTGGTGTCCTGCGGAAAAATAATCGTTGCCGGGTCAGGTAAAAAGTCGGGCGCGGCAAATCCGATCCAAACCCCTGCGGCACTGGCCGCGACCAAACCACCCATGCTCTGCCAGCCTCCGATCCCGTCCAGCAGCCGCGCCCAGACAGAACGCGGTGGATCTGCAGGTTTCATCCGGTCAAGACGCACCGTTTCGGCGTCCGTCAGAATGCGAACCGCCAGATCATCGGGCAGTTCCGGCCGGGCTTGCCGTGCCTGAGCAAACAACTGGTCCAATTTCATGTCATCTTCAGCCATCTTCGTACCCCAGTTCATCTTGCCGTCCTGCCAGTATTGCCGCCAAGGCACGCTTTCCACGCGCGGTCAGGCTTTCTACCGCTTCAGTCGAAATGCCCATGATCCCGGCGATTTCAGGGTTGGGCAGTTCTTCGATATGCCGCAAAATCACCGCTTGCCGTTGGCGGTCTGGCAATTGCGACAACGCTGATTGCAGCGCATCCTTACGCGCCGCTTCTTGTAGCCGCTCGGTAGCGCTCAGGTCTTCATCCTCGGGCTCGGGCACATCGTCCAGACGGTCCGGCCTTTTCTTGCGCTGCACATCCACACACAGGTTCAGCGTAACGCGATAGAGCCAGGTGGACACCTTGGCCTGCCCCGGCACCCATTTGGGGGCCATCTGCCACAGCCGCATCATGGCGTCCTGCGTTACGTCTTCGGCCTCGGCGCGGTTGCCCAGCATTCGCATCGCGACTGAAAAACAACGCGGCCCCAACCGGTCAGTCAACTGACGGGCAGCCGCCGCGTCGCCGCCCGCGAACTGCCGCAGCAACGCATCATCTGTCGTATCCGCGGCACATTCTGCGCCGCGGACATCTTGAAATGGAGAGGTCAGATCCTCCATCCTTCATCAGCTGTCGTCAGAGTCCGCCTTGCCGTGTTTCTTGTGCTTGCGACCCATCCGCTCTTTCGCATCGGCGTATTCCTGTTCCGAGATCGTTCCGCTGTTATCCGCGTCGATACGGTCAAACATCTTGCCAGCGCGGCGCGGTTTGGGCAACTCGTCTTCACTCAGAAAGCCGTCCTGATTGGCGTCGTGTTTTTCGAACATCTTGGTCACGCGGTCATTGGCGCGTTTTTGGCCAGCGGCCTGCATTTCTTCGACGCTCAGTTTGCCGTCGCCGTCAGCGTCAGCGTTCGAGAATCGCTGCGTGCGGTGGGCCTCCAATTCTTCCTGCGTCAGTTGACCGTCACCATTGGCATCCAGTTCTTGAAAGCTTGCAGGTTCACGATCCTTTGGTCCGGCCGCCAATACGGACGTGCCTGTGATTGCAATAGCCGAGATAAGGATGGCCGGAATGAATTTGGCGCTTTTCATGTCGTTTTCCCTTTGTTTGGCGGCCCCATCGCCGCTGCTCACATAAGTTCAAACGCAGGGCTGGATGCTTTCCGTCGCAAAAATCCAAAAAACTTTGCAGGCCTTTACCAAAACCCCACGCCACAAAGCGACGCACCCCTCTTTTTTTCAGGGCAAAACAAGCGCATTATCCGGCTCAAACGAACGCGCGAGTTTTACAATGACAGATCAAACGATCGACACCACGACTGAGAATGACCGCCCCACTTGGCCTGCTTTGGTCAAAGGCTTCCGCTGCCGCTGCCCCAAATGCGGCGAGGGCAAGGTTCTGAAAGGCTATCTGAAGGTCAAGGACAGCTGCGACTCTTGTGGGCAAGAGCTGTTTCACCATCGGGCAGATGACGGTCCGGCGTACCTGACCATTCTGCTGGTCGGACACCTGATGGCACCGGCCCTTCACGTGTCTTATGTAGAGTTTCGCCCGGAACCGATGACCATGTTCCTGATCTTTGCCATCGGTTGTACGGCCCTGTCCTTGTTCCTGCTGCCTCGGCTGAAGGGCGCGGTTGTCGCGTACCAATGGGCACGTCGCATGCACGGATTCGAAAAAGCGCAATGACCTCGCTCATCGGCTCGCACAGAACATGACAGTCGACAAATCAGCGATACGGGACGCGGCAACGGTCATCGTTCTTCGAGATCGTATGATCGAGCCGTCCATCCTGATGGGGCAACGCGGTGCAAAGGCCGTATTCATGCCCAATAAGTTCGTGTTTCCCGGCGGTGCCGTCGATGCCGAGGACAGCTCGGTACCTTTGGCCACGCCCCTGCCCGCGTTGTGCAGCGATAGGCTGGACGAAAAGTCCGAACCGGGATTGCAAAACGCACTGGCCGCAGCCGCAATTCGTGAATTGTGGGAAGAAACCGGGCTGATCCTGGGGGATCCCGGCGGGTGGAGCGGCACAGTTCCGGAGGATTGGCAGGGCTTTGCCGACTTGGGTTACCGCCCATCGGCCAGCGCGCTGCAATTTGTGTTCCGTGCTGTGACCCCTCCGGGGCGCCCACGCCGTTTCGACGCACGGTTCTTTCTGGTCGATGCCAACGCCGTTCAGGGGGATCTGGATGATTTCAGCCGCGCGTCGGATGAGCTGTCCCATTTGCAATGGGTCCCGCTGGACCGCGCGCGCGAACTGGACCTGCCCTTCATTACCGAGGTCGTTCTTGCGGAAATAGCGGCCCGGGCTACAAATCCCGAACCACCCGCCACCGTGCCGCTATATCTGCATACCGAAGAACAAAGCCTGTTCTTGCAGCTCAAGGGTTATCCCATGCCCGACGCGGACTAGGCGTCACCTCATCCGGCTGATAACCGTCGTCACCTCGGGCTTTTTACCGATTTCTGACTTGGCGGTCTGGCGCACGATGCGGCGCAAAGCTTCCTCCAGCTTGTCATCGTCGCGCAACGTCTTGGCATCGGCCCGCATCAGGAATTGGTTCAGGTCCTCTTCCAACACTTCAATCAGCGCCGCCCGCGACGTCCCGATTTCAGGCAAGCCCATCGTGTCGCACCACGGCTCACCCAGCGGCTCGTCCTCTTCGTCCAAAATGACCGTCACGGTCACGTGCCCGTTCAAAGCCATGCGAATACGGTCACGCACGATCCCGTCCAGAGCCCCGACCTTGACGGTGCCGTCCAGATAGGTGCGGCCGGTTTCAATATAATCCACCACCTGCGGCGCATTGCCTGTCAGGTCAACCATCGTTCCGTTGACGGCCAGAATGCCCGTACGCCCACCGGCCTCGGCCAGTTTAGTGTGTTCACGCAAATGCCGATGCTCGCCGTGCATCGGGATCACCATCTGCGGGTCGATCAGGGCGTGAACTCTTTCAAGATCCGGTCGGTTGGCATGGCCGGACACGTGGTACAGACCTGAACTGTCATCCACCACATCCACACCCTTTTCGCTGAGCTGGTTCATGATGAAAATCACGCCGCGCTCATTTCCGGGGATGGTTTTGGATGAGAACAGGAACAGATCACCCTCTTTCAGCTCCAGCCCGCGGTATTTGCCCCGCGCCAGTTGGGCACTGGCGGCGCGGCGTTCGCCCTGGCTGCCGGTCACGATCAGCATCAGGTTCTGGCGCGGCATGTCCACGGCCTCTTCGGCACTGACAACCTTGGGAAAATCCGTGAGGATTCCAGTTTCAGTCGCGGCTTCGATCATCCGTCGCATGGCACGACCCAGCAACACAACCGAACGCCCGGCGCGCTGGCCCGCTTCGGCCAGTGTTTTCACCCGTGCAACGTTCGATGCAAAGGTGGTCGCAACCACCATACCTTCGGCGCTTTCAACCAGTTTGGTGATCTCGGGGCCGACCTCGGATTCCGAACGACCTGCATGTCCAGAAAAAACATTGGTGCTGTCACAGACCAGCGCCTTAACACCGGATTTCGCGACCTCGGCCCACAGATCGGGATCAAAGGGCTCACCCACCACGGGGTTTTCATCCAGCTTGAAGTCACCAGTATGCACAATCCGCCCCTTGGGCGTGTCGATCACCAGCGCAGCACTTTCGGGGATCGAATGCGACACAGGCAGGAAGCCAATCGTGAAGGGACCGACCGAGACCTGCTCGGGCCAGGCCGATACCGTGCGGACCGCGTCCTCGGGGTGGCCATGTTCCTCCATCTTGCGACGGGCAATGTTGGCGGTGAATGCGCGTGCATAGACAGGTGCGCCCAGTGCCTCATAGCAATGGGCCACGGCGCCGACGTGGTCTTCGTGCGCGTGGGTGACGAATACGGCCTCAAGCCGGTCCGCCCTTTCGCGCAGCCACGAGATATCGGCATGGATCAGATCAACGCCCGGCGTCGTGTCCATATCCGGAAAGGTCACGCCAAGATCCACCAGGATCAGACGCTCTTTCCCGGGCTTTCCATAGCCATAGACATACGCATTCATGCCAATTTCGCCGGCACCACCCAGCGGCAAATAGATCAGTCGTTCACTGCTCATGTCGAGCCATTATCCTTGTTATAGCGATGGATCACGGTCAGCCCGTGCATCGTCAGATCTTCTTCGATCGCATCAAACCCGACATCCGCCTGATCGAACAAAGGCGCAAGCCCACCGGTGCCGACCACTTTCATCGGCATGCCGTATTCTGCCTTGATCCGGGCAATCAGCCCCTCGATCAAGCCGGAATAGCCCCAATACACGCCGGACTGGATACATCCAACCGTATTCGTACCAATCACCTTTTCCGGGCGGGTAATGTCGATATGCGGCAATGCAGCCGCGCCTTGGTGGAGTGCCTCAAGGCTGAGGTTCACACCCGGTGCAATGATGCCGCCAACATAGGCACCGTCGTGGGCCACTACATCGAAATTCGTGGCCGTCCCGAAATCGACCACAACAACATCGCCGCCATGGCGGTCAAACGCGCCCACGGCATTGGCCAACCGGTCCGGGCCGGGGATTGTTCCTTCGTCAATGCGCGGTGCCACGGGCAACAGGCATTCAGGCTTGCCCACAACCAGCGGCCGACACCCAAAGAAGCGATCAGCAAAAATACGCAGGTTAAAGACCACACGCGGCACGGTCGAGGCGATCACCACGTCAGTGATCTCCGCTTCGATCCCGTAATGTTTCACCAGCGTCGAATACCAAGTGAAATAGGCATCCGCCGTACGCGAATGATGGGTCGAGGTGCGCAGGGTACACAGGAACTTTTCGCCGTCCCAGATCGAGAAAACGGTATTGGTGTTGCCGCAGTCGATAGCCAGAAGCATCTGAGCCCCCTTTAGAAGTACACGTCCGCCGCAGGAATGCTGACACGGCCTTTTGCGGTCTTTAGGACAAGGTTGCCGCCCGAGTCCACGGTTTCAAAGGTTCCAACCGTTTCAGATGTCGAGGTTCGCGCTGTGATCACTTCACCCAAGCGAGCGGCACGAGACAGCCAGGCAGTGCGGATCGGCTCGAACCCGTAGGTCACGAACTGAGTTTCATATTGTGCATAAGCCGCGGCCAATTCGGTCAGAAAATCCTCGGGCAGCACTGCGGCACCGGTTTCCGACAACAGAGAGACTGGCCGCACCGCGCTTTGTTCCACCGCATAGGCTGGGGGCGCCTGGGAAAGATTTACACCGATGCCAATCGACAGATACGACACGCCCCCGCCCTTTCCGGTGCTTTCCAGCAAGATGCCCGCCAGCTTGCCCCCGTTCAGCAGCACGTCGTTGGGCCACTTCAATGACAGCCCGTCGGCGCGACCGGTGACCGCGACACAGGCGTCGAACAGCGCCAAGGCCGCCACAAAGCTGCGCAAGGCCGCTTGTTCCGGATTACCCTGCGGTCGCATTAACAAGGTCGCCGCCAGGTTGCCCTTGGGGTTGGCCCACGCCCTACCCCGTCGTCCCCGCGCCGCCGTCTGGTGATGCGCCATGATCCACACAGGGCCCGGCGCCGTAGGGGCAAGCCGGGCAGCCTCATTCAATGTACTGTCGACTTCCTGCACGATGTGCAGTCCGTATCCTTGCGGCCAATCAGTCACGTCAAAAAGGCCCGGCCTTTTGACCGAGCCCCCTGTAATTGGATGTTAAACACGTCAGTTGACAAGCGTCGCTGCCGCAGCCGCAGCCGCGCCTTCGATGCCGAACTGATAGAAAACGCCCACCAGCATCAACGCCGCCGACCCCATCAGCGCGACCCACAGAACCGGGGTCGAGTGGGTTTCGATCGGATCCTCGTTCTCGGCCCCGAAATACATATAGAACACGATCCGCAGGTAATAGAACGCACCGATCACAGAGGCGATGGCCGACACGATCACCAACCCGGTCAGACCCGCGCTGATACCAGCCTGCCAGACGCCGAACTTGGCGAAAAAGCCCAACATTGGCGGAACGCCAGCAAGGCTGAACATTAGGATCAGAACAGCCAGGGCCTTACCCGGATCGCGTTTAGAAAACTGGCGCAGCGCATCGATATCAGTGACGGGTTTGCCATCGCGCTCCATCATCAGGATGAAGGCAAAGGTGCCGATATTCATGGTCACGTAAATTGCCAGATACATCAGCATCGCTTTGATGCCCATTTCCGTACCCGCTGCCAGACCGATCAGCGCATAACCCATATGGGCAATCGATGAAAACGCCATCAGCCGCTTGATATTGCGCTGACCAATCGCGGCAACCGCACCCAGCAGCATCGACAGAACCGAAAGCAGCACGATCACCTGCTGCCAGTCTTTCACTACGCCACCAAAGGCGTCATGCATCAGGCGGGCAAACAGCGCCATCGCTGCCACTTTTGGTGCGGTTGCAAAGAAGGCGGTGATCGGCGTGGGCGATCCTTCGTACACGTCCGGCGTCCACATATGGAAGGGCACAGCCGAAACCTTGAAGGCAAGGCCCGAGATCAGGAAGATCAGGCCGAACAGCAGACCAACCGAGATGTCGTCATGGTGGACCGTTTGGATGATGCCCGAAAACAGCGTCGTGCCAGTAAAGCCATAAACAAGCGATGCACCATACAGCAGCAGCCCCGAACTGAGCGCACCCAGTACGAAGTACTTCAGACCGGCCTCAGTTGATTTGGCGCTGTCACGACGCAACGCAGCCACGACGTACAGCGAAAGGGATTGCAGCTCCAGCCCCATATACAAGGACATCAGATCGCCTGCGCTGACCATCATCATCATACCGACAGCAGCCAGTGCCACCAGCAACGGGTATTCGAACCGCAACAGATCGCGGCGGGTCATATATTCCTGGCTCATCACCAGAACAGCCGCAGCCGACAGCAGGATCGCGACCTTGGCAAACCGCGAGAACCCGTCATCGACGAACATCCCGTTGAACGCCACGTTGGTGCCATCGCCATTGGTTGCAATCCAGAAGGATAGCAGCGCCATTAGCCCCGCCGTCGTCCACACCAGAATTGGCGCCAGCGCGTCTTTCGTCGTGTAAACTGCCCCGATAAGGGCGGCCATCGCATACACGGCCAGAACGATTTCCGGCAGGATTATTGTCAGATCAGCCTGGATCATGTCTCCAAAGCTCCCTTAATGCGAGGCGGCCGTCTGGGTCGCGGCCTCAGCCGCGGCCAGAGCCGAGTCATAGTTCGAAATCAGCGCGGCGGTCGAATTGCCGATCACATCGGTCACCAGCGACGGGTAAACGCCCAGCAGGATGGTCATCACGATCAGCGGTGCAAAGATCAGCCGCTCGCGCGAGCTCATGTCCGTCATTGCCTTGAGGCTTTCCTTGATCAGATCGCCAAACACGACTCGGCGATACAGCCACAACGCATAGGCAGCCGAGAAGATCACGCCAGATGCAGCCACAGCCGTCACCCAGGTATTGACCTGGAACGCGCCCATCAGCGTCAGGAATTCACCGATGAACCCGGATGTACCCGGCAGGCCGACATTGGCCATTGTGAACAGCATGAAGACCAGCGCGTATGCGGGCATGCGGATCACCAGACCGCCATAAGCGTCGATGTCACGCGTGTGCATCCGGTCATAGATGACACCGACACACAGGAAGAGCGCGGCCGAGATAAACCCGTGGCTGAGCATCTGGAAGATCGCGCCGTCAATACCCTGCTGGTTCGCAGCAAAGATACCCATAGTCACAAAGCCCATATGAGCAACCGAGGAATAAGCGATCAGCTTTTTCATATCCTCCTGCACCAGCGCCACCAGCGAGGTGTAGACTACTGCGATGGCCGACATCCAAAGGACCAGATCGGTCATCACCGCTGACCCGACTGGGAACATCGGCAGACTGAACCGCAGGAAGCCATAGCCGCCCATCTTCAGCAGGATCGCCGCCAGCACAACCGAGCCTGCAGTCGGCGCCTGAACGTGTGCGTCAGGTAGCCAGGTATGAACCGGCCACATCGGCATTTTCACCGCAAACGAGGCAAAGAAGGCCAGGAACATCAACGTCTGCATACCGCCGACGATATAAACGCCCAGCACGCTGAACCCTTCGGACGAGAAATGGTGGCTCATCAAGGCTTCGATATCAGTTGTGCCTGCATCGGAATACATCGCAACCATCGCCACCAGCATCAGCACCGAGCCCAGGAAAGTATAGAGGAAGAACTTGAAGCTTGCGTAAATCCGGTTCGCCCCACCCCAGATGCCGATGATCAGGAACATTGGGATCAGGCCGGCCTCGAAGAACAGATAGAACAGGACCAGATCCAGCGCCATGAATACGCCCAGCATCAGCGTTTCCAGCAGCAGGAAGGCGATCATGTATTCTTTGACGCGGTCGGTGACCTGCCAGCTGGCCAGAATGGTCAGCGGCATGATGAAAGTGGTCAGCAGTACGAACAGAACGCTGATACCGTCTACACCCATCTTGTATTTCAGACCCAGCAGCCACTCGGCCTCTTCCACCATCTGAAAGCCGGTATTGGACGGATCAAACCCTGTGTAGATACCGATCGAGACAAGGAAGGTCACCGTGGTCGCCACCAGTGCAACCCATTTCGCGTTGCGCTGCGCAGCCGCGTCCTCACCATGCAGGAACAGGGCCAGGATGCCTGCCGCCACTGCCGGAATAAAGGTGACGATCGAGAGGATATTATCCATTAGTGTGCGCCTCCGCCGATCGACATCCAGGTGACCAGGGCAGCGATACCCAGAACCATCCAGAAGGCATAAGTAAAGATGTAGCCCGTCTGTGCCTTGCCTGCGAGGCGGGTAAAGAAGGGAATAACGCCCATCGAAACCCCGTTCAGGAAGCCGTCGATAGTATTGCCATCACCGCGTTTCCACAGGAACCGACCAAGCGCAACGGTGGGTTTGACAAAGATCGCATCGTAGATCTCGTCAAAGTACCACTTGTTCAGCAGGAACAGGTAAAGCGGACGCTGGTTCTGTGCCAGACGCCCCGGCAGGGACGGGTTCACGATATAGAACCAATAGGCCATGACAAAACCCAGCGCCATCGCGACAAAGGGTGAGACCTTGACCCATTTCGGGGCGGCATGCGCATCGTCCAGAATATGGTTGTCCGGCGCGATATAGATCGCGCCCTCGCCCGGCTCACCCGCGAAGACATAGTGGTGATCACCGCCATGCGCATCCTTCTCGCCGTGCCCATCATCGGCATGAGTATCTTCTGCGTGCCCCTCATCAGCGTGTGCATCATCCGCATGTGAATCCGCAGTGCCATGATCGACCGCCTCGGCATGCTCCGACGCCTCGGCCACCGGAATGCCATAGAACTTGCCGACCTTGTCCGCATGACCAAAGAAGTTGCCATACCAGATCATCCCGGCAAAGACCGCACCCAAGGACAGCACGCCTAAAGGAATCAACATGGTCATCGGGCTTTCATGCGCATGCTCATGCGTATGCTGATCACCCCGCGGCTCGCCATAGAAAGTCAGGAAGATCAGGCGCCAGCTGTAGAACGAAGTGAACGCAGCCGCGATCACAAGCAGCCAGAAGCCATAGGCCGACCCACCAGCATAGGCACTCTCGATGATGGCATCCTTGGACAGGAACCCTGCGAACCCGATGGTGGTCAGCGGAATACCAACGCCGGTAATAGCCAGTGTCCCGATCATCATCGCCCAGAAGGTATAAGGGATTTTCTTACGCAGACCGCCGTATTCGGTCATTTCCTGCTCGTGATGCATAGCGTTGATCACCGAACCGGCCCCAAGGAACAGCAGCGCCTTGAAGAACGCGTGCGTGAACAGGTGGAACATCGCAGCCGAATACATGCCCACACCGGCGGCCACGAACATGTAGCCCAGCTGCGAACATGTCGAATAGGCGATGACGCGCTTGATGTCGGTCTGCACCAGACCCACAGTTGCGGCGAAAAACGCGGTCGAAGCGCCCAGTACGGTGATGAACCCGGTCGCACCCGGTGCGAACTCCATAAGCGGCGACATGCGGCACACCAGGAAGACACCTGCTGTCACCATCGTCGCTGCGTGGATCAGTGCCGACACCGGTGTCGGGCCTTCCATCGCATCCGGCAACCAGGTGTGCAGGATCAGCTGCGCCGATTTACCCATCGCACCGATGAACAGCAGCACACAAATCACCTCGATGGCGTTCCACTCACCCCACAGGAAGTGCAGTTGCGTTTCCGCTAGTTCAGGGGCCGACGCGAAAATGTCGGAAAAATTGATGCTGTCCGTCAGGAAGAACAGAGCAAAAATCCCCAGCGCAAAGCCAAAGTCGCCCACCCGGTTGACAATGAACGCTTTCATCGCCGCCGCGTTGGCCGATGGCTTGCGGTAGTAGAAGCCGATCAGCAGGTAAGACGCGACACCCACACCTTCCCAGCCAAAGAACATCTGAACCAGATTATCCGCCGTCACTAGCATCAGCATGGCAAATGTGAAGAAGGACAAATAGGCAAAGAAGCGCGGCTTATAACTCTCGCCTTCGCGCCATTGCGGATCATGGGCCATATAGCCGAAGGAATACAGGTGTACGAGCGCCGATACGGTCGTCACCACGATCAGCATGATCGCGGTCAGCCGGTCCAAACGCACGGCCCAGCTTGTCGAGAGCGAGCCGCTCTCGATCCAGCGCATGATCTCGACCTGCTGGGTCACCCCGTCAAAGGTGAAGAACACGATCCACGACAGCAAACAGGCCAGAAACAGCAGGCCGGTGGCGGTCCACATGGCGGCCTTTTCGCCAATGAATCGCCAGCCGAACCCGCAAAGCAGCGCGCCCACCAGCGGGGCAAAGAGGATGGTGGTTTCCATGTTCTCTTACCCCTTCATCATATTGACGTCTTCAACCGCGATGGTGCCGCGGTTGCGGAAGAAGCAGACCAGAATGGCCAGACCAATCGCCGCCTCGGCCGCTGCAACGGTCAGCACGAACAGCGTAAACACCTGCCCGACCAGATCGCCGAGGAAGCTGGAAAACGCCACGAGGTTGATATTTACCGCCAGCAGCATCAACTCGATGCTCATCAGCAGGATGATGACGTTCTTGCGGTTCAGGAAGAGACCGAAGATGCCGATGACGAACAGTGTCGCCGCGACCGTAAGATAGTGTTCAAGTCCGATCATCGTCTCAAAGTCCCTGCCCCGGTTTCACGTCCTTCAACTCCATCGCCTTGGCCGGGTCGCGCATCATCTGGCCGATGATGTCCTGACGCTTGATGTCCTGACGGTGGCGCAGCGTCAGAACAATGGCGCCGATCATGGCCACCAGCAGGATCAGGCCCGCCAGCTGGAACAGAAGGAAGTATTGATCATAAAGAATGACGCCCAGCGCCTCGGTGTTATGGCGATCAACAGGCACCGGCTGAGCCAGATTGGCCGCCGCACCCTGCGCGCTGTCCCATGCGCCAAAGGCCATGACGAACTGCATCAGAATGACCAGACCGATCAACAAGGCCAATGGCATGTAACGCGCCATCTCGGCCTTCAGCTCGGCAAAGTCCACGTCCAGCATCATCACCACGAACAGGAACAGCACCGCGACCGCGCCGACATAGACGATGATCAGCAGCATTGCCACGAACTCGGCCCCCAGTAGCACGAACAACCCGGCCGAGGAGAGGAAGGAAAGGATCAGCCACAGCACCGAATGCACCGGCTGGCGGCTGATCACCGTGAACAGCCCGCCGGTGATGGCGCTGATGGCAAACAGGTAGAAGGCAAAGACGGTCATTGATCCTCATCCTCGTTATCGCCCATGACCTCTTGCGCCAGATCCAGCGCGCGGGTCATGGCCGGGATGCCGGCAAAGACCGACATCTGGCCGATCGTTTCCACGATCTCTTGTTTCTTTGCGCCCGCTTCCAGCGCGTGACGCACGGTCTGACGCACCGCTGAATCCGCCTGCGCGCCCTGACAGGTCAGCCCGGCCAGCGTCAGCAGCAGGCGGGTCTTGGCGTCCAATCCGTCCTTGTTGACGGTGTTGCCGAACATCATCTCCATGACCTCTTTGGGCATGGTCGGCCACAGCGCTTCGAACCCCTTGGGCGAGAAATTCTCGAGCCCCGGGTTCATCGCCTTGGCCATGTCCTGTGCCTGTTTGAGCATTTGCTCGAATGGGTTTGTGGGCTTGTCACTCATCTGTACGGCGCATCCATTTCCAGGTTGCGGGCAATCTCGGCTTCCCAGCGTTCGCCGTTATCCAGCAGTTTTTGCTTGTCGTAGAACAGCTCTTCGCGGGTTTCGGTGGCGAACTCGAAATTCGGGCCTTCGACGATTGCATCGACCGGGCAGGCCTCCTGACAGAAGCCGCAATAGATGCACTTGGTCATGTCGATGTCATAGCGCGTGGTTCGACGGCTGCCGTCCTCGCGCGGTTCGGCGTCGATGGTGATGGCCTGCGCCGGGCAAACCGCCTCGCAGAGTTTGCAGGCGATGCAACGTTCCTCGCCATTCGGATAACGACGCAAGGCGTGCTCGCCCCGGAACCGCGGGGACAGAGGGCCCTTTTCGTGCGGGTAGTTCACGGTGGCCTTGGGGGCGAAGAAATACTTCAACCCCAGTTTCATGCCGACCCAGAAATCCTGCAGCAAAAAGTACTTGGCAGCGCGGGTATAGTCGATCTGCGTCATGATTAACCTCCTACGCTCCAACGGGCGAATGCCCCCCAGAACCAGTCGAATTTCGCCGCAAAGGCCACAAACACCACCCAGGCCAGCGAGAATGGCAAAAACACTTTCCAACCCAATCGCATCAATTGGTCATAGCGGTAACGCGGCGTGATCGCCTTGACCATTGCGAAGAGGAAGAAGAAGAACGCCATTTTGGCGACCATCCACAGCACTCCGTCGGGCAGGCCCGGGATCGGCGACAGCCAGCCACCGAAGAACAGCAGCGATGTTAGCGCGCACATCAGGAAGATCGCAATGTATTCGCCTGCCATGAACAGCAGGAAGGGTGTGGCCGAGTATTCGACTTGATAACCGGCAACCAGTTCGGATTCCGCCTCGGGCAGGTCAAACGGTGGGCGGTTGGTTTCCGCCAGCGCCGAGATGAAGAACAGGAAGACCATCGGGAAATGCGGCAGCCAGTACCAGCTGAATAGGCCCAGCCCGCCATCCTGCGCGCGTACGATGTCGCCGAAATTCATCGACCCTGTAGAAATGATCACACCAATGATGATCAGGCCGATGGAAACCTCGTAAGAAATCATCTGCGCAGCCGAGCGCAACGATCCTAGGAACGGGTACTTTGAGTTCGACGCCCAACCGCCCATAATCACGCCATAAACCTCCAACGAGGATACGGCGAAGACATACAGGATGGCGACGTTGATATCTGACAGGACCCAGCCATCGTTGAACGGGATTACCGCCCAGGCGATCATCGCCAAAACAAAGCTTGTCAGCGGTGCCAGAATGAAAACCGTGCGGTCGGCCCCGGCGGGGATGACCACCTCTTTCACCACATATTTCAGCGCATCTGCCACCGATTGCAGCAGGCCATAGACGCCCACCACATTGGGACCGCGGCGCATCTGTACCGCCGCCCAGATCTTGCGGTCGCCATAAACGAGGAACAACAGCGAGATCATCACAAAGGCAACAACGGCAAGCACTTGCGCCAGAATGATGATGGCTATTCCGCCTGGGGTGTTAAAGAAATCAGCCATTGGTCCTCACACCGTGGGTATTCCGTTTTCCGCGTAAATTGCGAAGGCCATTTGCCTGCGCAAACTGCGGCTGGGTCGGCGCGTTGGTGTAAACAGCATCCGCCGCACTTACGCCACCCTTATTGTTGCGTCTCACGCGCATTTTCACAGCCACCTTATTGCAGGCGCCTAAAAGCGATATGAAACAGGTCTGTTTCATTCCGCCGCGATCTTCCCGGCCTTGCGTGCCTGTGCCTGCGCCGACAGCTCAGCCATCAGTTGCGAGGCGCGGGCGATGGGATTGGTCAGGTAAAAGTCCTTGATCGCATTGCGGAAAGTGGCTGTACCTAGGGGGCCAGCCTCCATCAATTGCACTTCGTTTTCGATCACCTCGTCGATGCGCGTAAGATGCGGCACTGCTTCGATCAGCGCACTGCGCAATTGCGCCAGCGAGTCGTAAGGCAGCGTCGCGCCCAATTCGGCCGACAAGGCCCGCAGGATCGCCCAGTTTTCCTTGGCCTCACCCGGTGCAAAGCCTGCGCGCATGGCCAGCTGAGGACGGCCTTCGGTGTTCACGAACAGGCCGTTTTCCTCAGTATAGGCGGCGCCTGGCAGGATCACATCGGCGCGGTGTGCGCCCCGGTCGCCATGGCTGCCCTGATAGATGACGAACGCGCCCTCACCGATCTCGACCTCGTCCGCGCCAAGGTTATAGATTACGTCCGCCGCGCTGATCGCGTCCATACCACCTTCGTTTGTCGCATCCACGTCCATCGCACCCACGCGCGAGGCTGCTGTATGCAGAACGATCAGACCGCTTTCTGTATTTGCAGCAATGGCTTGCGCAGTGGCCAGAACAGCGGCACCGTCAGCCTCTTGCAGCGCACCCTGCCCCACAACAACCAGAGAGGCCTTGCCTTTGATCACATCATCGCCGCCCATATCGACGACTTTTTGCAGTGCTGCGCGGTCATCACCCATGTGGTGATACTTATAGGTCAGATCGACAGCCGGACCGACCAGAGCAACCTCGGCCCCGTGCGCCCATGCCTTGCGGATACGCGCGTTCAAAACCGGAGCTTCCTCACGCGGGTTGGTGCCGATCAGCAGAATACGCTCGGCTCTGTCGATATCCTCGATCGCAGCAGTCCCGGCATAAGCCCCACGGTTGCCCGCAGGCAGTCGGGCACCGTCGGTGCGACACTCGACGACACCGCCCAGGCTTTCGATCATCTGTTTGAGCGCAAAGGCCGCTTCGACTGGCGCCAGATCACCCACGATACCCGCCGGTTTCTCGGCACCTTTCAGCGCCTCAGACGCCTTGGTCAGCGCCTCGGGCCATGAGGCCGGGCGCAGCTTGCCGTTTTCGCGAATATATGGGCGGTCCAAACGCTGACGCCGCAGACCGTCCCACACAAAGCGGGTTTTATCGCTGATCCACTCCTCGTTCACGCCGTCATGGTTGCGCGGCAGGAAGCGCATGACCTCACGCCCCTTGGTATCCACCCGGACGTTCGAGCCC
Source organism: Ruegeria sp. BA12 (assembly GCF_056539625.1). Classification (NCBI taxonomy): domain Bacteria; kingdom Pseudomonadati; phylum Pseudomonadota; class Alphaproteobacteria; order Rhodobacterales; family Roseobacteraceae; genus Ruegeria; species Ruegeria sp. BA12. Next base: position 377,768 of record NZ_JBQFVF010000001.1, on the reverse strand, counting down.
AAGGCATCCATCACGTCGATGCTCTCGGTCTTGGTCAATTCCCACGGACGAGCCGTAAAGGCGTAAGGTTTCGAGGTCAGCGCCCCCACCGGACACAGGTCGATGATGTTACCCTGCAGGTTCGAATCCAGCGTCTGGTTCAGATAAGAGGTGATCTCGGCATCTTCTCCACGCCCCGTCTGACCCATCTGAGTGATCCCGGCAACCTCGGTCGTGAACCGCACACAACGGGTGCAGCTGATGCAGCGGGTCATCGCAGTGCCAACCAGCGGTCCCAGATCCAGATCGTCAACCGCGCGTTTGGCTTCCTTGAAGCGGCTGCCCGACAGACCATAGGCCATCGCCTGATCCTGCAAGTCACACTCGCCGCCCTGATCACAGATCGGGCAATCCAGCGGGTGGTTGATGAGCAGAAACTCCATCACCCCTTCGCGGGCCTTTTTGACCATGGGTGAGTTCGTTTTGACCTCCGGCGCTTGCCCTTCGGGGCCGGGGCGCAAATCGCGCACCTGCATCGCGCAGGACGCCGCAGGTTTGGGCGGGCCGCCCACAACCTCAACCAGGCACATCCGGCAGTTCCCTGCGATCGACAAACGTTCGTGATAACAGAAGCGCGGCACCTCGACCCCGGCTTGCTCACAAGCCTGGATCAGGGTCATCGCACCATCGACTTCTATTTCCTGCCCGTCGATATTGATCTTACGGAGGTCAGACATCGTCTAGTTCGCCCTCAAATACACGCCAATGGCGCTGTTTCTTTCAATCTCTGCCCGCCCCAGCGTGCAGAAGGAATTGGGGTTTTCGTAGGTGACACCGTGTTGGGCCAGATACGCCTCGCCCTTGGCGCGCATCCGGTCCTTTTCAGCATCCGAATCCACATACGCCCGGATTTCATTGTCCGAGTATCCCAGTTTGTTCGCTTGCGACTTCAATCCCCACAGCACACCGATCGCTTTCAGACGCCGCCCGCTGATCGAGGGGCAATACTCTGAAATCTCATTTGCAATGGCGATGTAATAGAGTTCGTTGTCGATCTCTTTGACTTCGCGCAAGGGCGGTTTCGCTTCAACGATGGTGGGCAAAGCCAGCACAGACAGCAGCGTCAGCATTTTCACACTGGACATGACAATTCCTTTCGTCTTGGGAAACCCAAGACGACCGGCAGTCGGGGTGCTATGCAATAACATCCCCCGTGTCATCGAGTGATATGCGAACACGCGCGTCATGGTCGCTGGCAAGCTCCTGCAAAGGTCAACTTGTCGTCGCTGACACGCAAGTTCTGGGGTTCAGTATCCGGGCCGACCTTCCACGCGATGCTGGAAGAACCGAAGTTCTTGATGCAGAATTTCGTCCCCTCGTACCGTCCCGCTTCGCGCGCGCCGTCCAACGAGGCAGAAACCCCATTCACAACCACGGTGAATTCGGTCGGCATCTTCTTTTTATCGACGGGCTTTGCTTTGGCCCGAAAATACTTACCGTCAAAAAGGACACGATCACTGGACGACGTGATGCCACCGCACGCCGAAACAAGTGACAACGTAAGGACGCCGGCCAACATGGACACGCGACCGGCAACACTTTTACGTCCTAGCATCTGATATTTTCCCCAAGTCTTCATCAAAACGCCGCCACTATTGCCATAATCCCCATCACGACCATGCAGGCCCAGGCGATGACATACAGAACCGAGCGCAAACCAGCAGACGGTTTGCCGATACCGCGAATATGCACCACCAGCATTATCAGGCGCGCCAGCAACGCGACCGAAGCCAGCAGGTTAACCCAAAATGGGCTGGCCCCCATAAGAATGGCCGCGACAATGACCGTCAGATAGGCGGGCAGCGTCTCGGTCCCATTCAGGTAGGCGCGATTCAGGCGATAGGCCTTGTCAGCATAGTCTTGTTCGGGTGTGGCCCCCGGCGCCAACCCTTTGCTTTGTTTCGCCAAAGCCGTGAATGGCGACATGAACAGAAGCACGAGCGTGAAGATCACTATCGAAGTAACTGCGTGGGAGTAGTCGGTTAGAAATTCCATCTAGGTCACTCCTTTACCAGAAATCGCCCGATAGCATCTTCGGTTCCTGCCACGCCTCGTCCAAACGCACAAAGAGATTTTTTGTTTGAAATTTCTACATTTCTGTCGTCGAGAACCTTCCTTACTTGCCCCTTAAGCCAATCGGATCTCCCATAGAATAAGAACTTGCGCATTTTTTGCCGACGCAATCCCTGAACCGCAGTCAGTTCTGTCGCAGTCAGCACGTAACTCTGGTAATCAGAACCGCCAACAGTGGCCAGACCGCTGCATCTGTCTTTTATGAAATGAGCCGCAAGAACTTCACCGACAGCCTGATCGTATGCCGCACGTTTCGCAGCTGCGGCTGGGGCTGCTACAGCCCCGATAAGCAAGAGTGCGACACAAGTTGTTCGAAAGCTCCGCATCTCGATCACTCCGCCGCCATCGCACCCATCCGACCCGTTTTCTGGGCCTTGATGCGATCTTCAATCTCTTCGCGGAAGTTACGGATCAGGCCCTGGATCGGCCAGGCAGCCGCATCGCCGAGGGCGCAGATCGTGTGACCTTCAACCTGTTTGGTCACATCGAACAACATGTCAATCTCTTCCAGCTCGGCCTCGCCGCGCACCAGACGGTCCATCACGCGCATCATCCAGCCGGTGCCTTCACGGCAGGGCGTACACTGACCGCAACTTTCATGTTTGTAGAATTTCGACAGCCGCCAGATCGCCTTGATAATGTCCGTGGACTTGTCCATCACGATCACCGCCGCCGTTCCCAGGCCCGAGCCCAGATCGTTGCGCAGATGATCAAAATCCATGATCGCATCGCGCATGTTCTCACCGCGCACACAGGGTACCGAAGAACCACCCGGAATAACCGCCAGAAGATTGTCCCAACCGCCGCGAATGCCGCCGCAATGGGTTTCGATCAGCTCCTCAAAGGGAATAGACATTGCCTCTTCGACCACGCAGGGGTTGTTCACGTGACCCGAAATGGCAAACAGCTTGGTTCCCGCGTTGTTCTGTCGACCGAATCCCGCAAACCAGTCCGCACCACGGCGCAGGATGGTCGGCACAACCGCGATGGATTCTACGTTGTTCACCGTGGTCGGGCAGCCATACAACCCCGCGCCCGCCGGGAACGGAGGCTTCATCCGCGGCATACCTTTCTTGCCCTCAAGGCTTTCGATCAGGGCGGTCTCTTCTCCGCAGATATAGGCACCGGCGCCGTGATGCAGGAACAGATCGAAATCCCAACCCGAACCGGCGGCGTTCTTGCCTAGCAGACCCGCGTCATACGCTTCGTCAATCGCGGCCTGCAGCGCCTCGCGCTCGCGGATGTATTCGCCGCGCAGGTAGATATAGCAGGTGTGTGCGTTCATCGCGAAAGACGCGATCAGGCAGCCTTCGATCAACGTGTGCGGATCATGGCGCATGATCTCGCGGTCTTTGCAGGTGCCGGGCTCGGATTCATCCGCATTCACCACCAGATAGGCCGGACGACCATCACTTTCCTTGGGCATGAACGACCATTTCAGACCGGTTGGGAAACCCGCGCCACCGCGCCCACGAAGGCCCGAGTCCTTCATCGTCTGAATGATCCAGTCGCGCCCATTGCCAATCAGGCCAGCTGTGCCGTCCCAATGCCCGCGGGCCTGCGCACCTTTCAGCGTGCGCTCGTGCATCCCGTAGATGTTGGTAAAGATCCGGTCCTGATCCTTCAGCATCGCGTGTTACCTTCAGCTATCCTGACGCATGCGCCAGAGTTGAAATATGTTGACGCCCGCATAGACGAACGCCGCCAGAGCGGCGAGATCAAACAACAACGCATGGCGCGTCGTCAGCTCCAGTGCGGGGCCAATGAACAGGTTCATGGCAAGCCAAATGGTCATCGTCACTGCAATGACGATACCTATGTGACGACCCTTGCGGGCTATGGCCTGTTCTTTGTCCTTGTCCATCTCATCCTTCATGCCCCGGATGGGCATGCGTCCTAGTCTTCGTAAGTGCCGTCTTCCTTGGCACGTTTGGCGAACTCGGTTTCCTCGCCCGCCGCCAGCTTACCGGCCTGTTCGATCCAGCCGTCCCGCTCGATCCGACCTTTGAACTTCAGCCGCGCATCAACCCAAGCCACCTGTTCCGATGTCCAGGCCGCAATCTGGTCGTAGTGGTAAAAGCCCAACTCGTTCAGCGTTTCTTCCAACTTGGGTCCGACACCTTTGAGCATCTTCAGGTCATCAGCTTTTCCATCGCGCGGCGCGGTCAGGGTTTCCGGCTGGTCTTCTTTCGCCTTCGCCTCTTCGGCCTGTTTCACCGCAGGCTTGCCCGGTGCCGGCGCTTTCGGAGGTTTCGGTGCTGCCTTGGTCGCTGCAGCCTTACCGTCCTTACCCAGCCAAGGGGTCAGGATGGGCACTTCGGTCCCATCAATCCGCTTGACTGTATCGCCCAGATCATTCGCCAGTTCGACACTGGCGTTAAACTGGGTTCGACCACTGTCATATTCCGTCAGACTGGTCAGACCCTTGAGAGGTTCTGCCGCATAACGCCCATTCTGCGGGCCCGGTGTCGGAACTTTGCCCGCAACCAAATCGTCGAGGATTTTACCAAAGCTCTCGGTGGTCAGGTCCTCATAATAGTCCTTACCAATCTGCGCCATCGGCGCGTTGGTACAGGACCCGAGGCATTCCACCTCTTCCCAGCTCAGCTTGCCATCGGCAGATAGTTCATGCGGCCTGGTAGCGATCTTGTCCTTGCAGACCGCAATCAGATCCTCGGCCCCGCAGATCATGCAGGACGTCGTGCCGCAGACCTGAATATGTGCCACCGAGCCAACCGGCTGCAACTGGAACATGAAGTAGAAAGACGCGACCTCAAGCACGCGGATGTAGGCCATGCCCAGCATGTCGGCGACGGATTCAATCGCCGGACGGCTCAGCCAGCCTTCCTGCTCCTGCGCGCGCCACAGCAGCGGGATAACCGCGCTGGCCTGGCGCCCCTCGGGGTACTTGGTGATCTGCGCTTCGGCCCATTGCTGGTTGGCCGCGGAGAAGGCAAAGCTTTCGGGTTGTTCGGGGTGGAGGCGGCGGAGCATTAGCGGTCAATCTCTCCAAATACGACGTCCATGGTGCCGATGATGGCGGCAACATCGGCCAATTGGTGGCCTCCGGCGACGTGGTCCATAGCTTGCAGGTGCAGGAACCCCGGTGCGCGCAGTTTGGCGCGGTAGGGTTTGTTGGTGCCGTCGGCGACAAGATAGACGCCGAACTCACCCTTTGGGGCCTCGACGGCGGCGTAGACCTCACCGGCGGGAACGTGGAAACCTTCGGTGTACAGTTTGAAATGGTGGATCAAGCTTTCCATCGAGGTCTTCATGTCTGAGCGTTTCGGCGGGGTGATCTTGCCGCGCGCCAGAACATCGCCGGGGCACTCACGGATTTTGACGATGGCCTGCTGGATGATCGACAGCGACTGGCGCATCTCTTCCATGCGCACCAGATAACGGTCGTAGCAGTCGCCGTTCTTGCCGACGGGGATCTGGAATTCGAACTCGTCATAGCATTCATAAGGCTGCGCGCGACGCAAATCCCATGCCAGACCAGACCCGCGCACCATCACGCCCGAGAAGCCGTATTTCTGGATGTCATCCTCGGTTACGACGCCAATATCGGCATTACGCTGTTTGAAGATACGGTTTTCGGTCAGCAGACCGTCAATGTCATCGAGAACGGCGGGGAATTCGTGGCTCCACGCCTCGATATCGTCCAGCAGTTCCGGCGGCAGGTCCTGATGGACACCACCAGGACGGAAATAGGCGGCGTGCAGGCGGGCACCGCAGGCGCGCTCATAGAACACCATCAGCTTTTCGCGTTCCTCGAAGCCCCACAGCGGCGGCGTCAGCGCGCCGACGTCCATCGCCTGCGTGGTCACATTCAGCAGATGGTTCAGGATGCGCCCGATCTCGGAATAGAGAACACGGATAAGCGAGCCGCGACGCGGCACTTCAACCCCGGTCAGCTTTTCGATGGCCAAACACCAGGCGTGCTCCTGGTTCATCGGTGCCACGTAATCCAGACGGTCGAAATACGGCAGGTTCTGCAGATACGTCCGGCTTTCCATCAGCTTTTCGGTGCCACGGTGCAGCAGACCGATATGCGGGTCACAGCGCTCGACAATCTCACCGTCCAGCTCAAGCACCAGACGCAAAACTCCATGCGCAGCAGGGTGTTGCGGACCGAAGTTAATGTTGAAGTTGCGGATTTTCTGTTCTCCGCTCAGCGCGTCCGTGCTGCCATCATCGTATCTTGAGCCGTCCATCAACGCCCCCGTTTTTTCTTTTTCGCGTCGGCCCGAACCCGAACCTTTTCAGCTTCGGCCGCTTTGGCAGCGGCACCTGCCAGCAGCACCCCCAGCGCACCCAGAATGATAAGTTCACCCATCATCTCAGCGGCGCTCCAACTCTTGCAGTTTCAGCCCAACCCACCACAGCAACGCAATTGTGCCAAATGGAACCAGACAAAGAAGGCACCAGAACTTGTTGATCCCGAAAAACGGCAAAATCTTCACCATCGGAATGATGGTCAGTGCAGAAAGGATCAGCCACCAGATGCCACCCATTATTCAGTCTCCTGTTTTTCATCCCCCGGAAGAATGTAGTTCGCGCCTTCCCACGGGGACATGAAATCAAACTGACGGTATTCCTGCACCAACGACACCGGCTCATAGACAACGCGCTTTTGCGCTTCGTCATAGCGCACCTCGGTATAGCCGGTGGTCGGGAAATCCTTGCGCAGTGGGTGGCCGCGGAACCCATAGTCGGTCAGGATGCGGCGCAGGTCCGGGTGGCCCGAGAACAGGATGCCGAACATGTCGAACACCTCACGCTCGAACCAGTTCGCCGAGGGGTGAACGTCAACGATCGAGGGCACCATGTCTTCTTCTCGAATTGAAACCCGCAGGCGGATGCGCTGGTTCTGGTACATCGACAGGAAGTGATACACCACATCGAACCGCTTGGCCCGTTCGGGGTAATCCACGCCAGTGATGTCAACCAGCGACGAAAACTGGCAATTCCGGTCGGATTTCAGGAACTCAATGAATTCCACAAGGTTCGACGGCGCCACATCCACGTTCAGTTCGCCATGGGTCACATCCCAGGACAGAACGCAATCGGCCCGTTTCAGTTCAAGCTGCGCGCCGAGTTCTTTGAGTGCTTCGCTCATCAGCTCTCTCCTCAGCGTACGATGGTGCCGGTGCGGCGGATTTTGCGTTGCAACTGCATCAGGCCATACAGCAACGCCTCGGCGGTTGGCGGGCACCCGGGGACGTAGATATCCACTGGAACCACGCGGTCACAGCCGCGCACGACCGAATAGGAATAGTGGTAATACCCACCGCCATTTGCGCAGGACCCCATCGAGATCACATAGCGCGGCTCGGGCATCTGGTCGTAAACCTTGCGCAGCGCCGGGGCCATCTTGTTAGTCAGCGTTCCCGCCACGATCATTACATCGGACTGACGTGGGGACGCCCGCGGGGCGATACCAAACCGTTCGGCATCATAACGCGGCATCGAGGTGTGCATCATTTCAACCGCGCAGCAGGCCAGACCGAAGGTCATCCAGTGCAGCGATCCGGTGCGAGCCCAGTTGATGATGTCTTCGGTCGAGGTCAGCAGGAACCCTTTGTCCTGCAACTCGGCATTCAGGGCCTGGGTTGCGACTTCTTTGTCGACACCGGCAGTGTTTGCACCCGTCATCACTCCCATTCCAAGGCCCCCTTCTTCCATTCATAGGCAAAGCCGATGGTCAGAACACCCAGGAACACCATCATCGACCAGAACCCTACATCGCTGATGTCCTTGAAGCCGACGGCCCACGGAAACAGAAAGGCGATTTCCAGATCGAAGATGATGAACAGAATCGAGACCAGATAGAACCGGACGTCGAATTTCATCCGCGCATCGTCAAAGGCGTTGAAGCCACATTCATATGCGCTGACCTTTTCAGGGTCGGGGTTGCGGACTGCCAGAACCACAGCCGCCAGAATCAGGACGATTCCAAGGCCGACAGCAACGGCCAGAAACACCAGAATCGGGAGATACTCCCGTAGCAGGTCTTCCACGAATAGCTCCTTTCCTGCGCAACCCGGTCGGGGGGCGCCGTCAATTGGCGTGTTGACTGGACATTCTCTATCCGCGCGGGGTCAGAGGGTCAACCGAACACAGTCGCAGACAGGAGTAATAATCCACTTGTCATGCCCTGTGATCCGGGAAAGGTGATTCCTACTGCAACTGCAATGAAATTAAGGCCTAAACCTAACTTTTCCATGCAGGTTTTCGCTTTTCAAAGAACGCACCGATTCCCTCCATCGCCTCGTCGGTTTCCCACCGATCCACCAAGGCTCCGATCGTCTGGTCAATCACAGCATCGTCAATTTTGGGTCCCAGCTTGCTGACCAAATCCTTGGCCGATGCAACCGCGCCTGGCGCACAGGAAAGATAGGGCAGAACTTCGGCTTCGACCGCATCAGCTAAATCAGTTGCCGGAACGGTTTTGGCCAGCAGCCCAAGCTCGACCGCCTCGACAGCATCGAACAACCGGGCCGACATGAACACGCGCCGCGCCCGCGCCTCACCCATCCGGGCAATCACATATGGGCCAATCGTGGCGGGGATCAGGCCCAGCCGCGTTTCGGTCAGGGCCATCTTTACGCTGTCCACACCAATGGCCACGTCGCAAACAGCAGTCAGCCCAACACCACCGCCAAACGCATTGCCCTGAATCGCACCGATCAGCGGGCGGGGCATGGTGTTCAGCGCCTGCAGCATCTCGGCCAGCTTGCGCGCCTCGGCAAACCGCGTTTCGGGGTCGGCGGCCATCTGGTCCTGCATCCAGCCCAGGTCACCGCCCGCACAGAAACTCTTGCCCGCCCCGGTCAGCACCACCACGCGCACTGTGTCATCTGCACCCAGTTGCGCGGCCGCTTGTGTCAGTTCGGCAATCATCTGCGCCGACATCGCGTTGTGTTTTTCCGCCCGGTCGAGCGTCAAAGTCGCAACTCCACGCGCGTCTGTGGTCACCGAGATCGTTTCAAACATGCCCGCCCCTCACTCTGGCCGCATGGCCCGCGCCATTTGCGCGGCCTGCTCTACGATTTCCAGATCAAGCCCGGTTTCATAGCCCAACCGCTCCAGATGGGCGGCCACGGCCTCGGTCGCAACATTCCCCGCAGCTCCGGGCGCATAAGGGCAGCCGCCCAATCCACCAACCGCCGTATCAAAGGTTCGCACGCCCAACGCCAGGGCAGCATCAATATTGTCGAGCGCCCGGCCATTGGTGTCGTGGAAATGCCCAGCCAGACGGGTTACCGGCACGCGTTCTCGTACGGCCAAGAGCATATGCGCGATGGTATCTGGCGTCCCCTGCCCGATTGTATCGCCCAATGAGACCTCATAGCAGCCCAAGCCAAACAGCTGATCAGCGACCTCGGCCACCTTCTCGGGCGGTGTTGGGCCATCATAGGGGCAGTCGGTCACGCAAGAGACATAGCCACGCACCGGCAGATCAATGTGGCGCGCGGCCTCGAGGATCGGTGTAAATCTCTCGATGGATTCGGCAATCGTGGCGTTGATATTGGCTTTCGAAAATCCCTCGGAGGCCGAGGCGAATACTGCAATCTCATCCGTTTTGGCCGTCAGGGCGTCCTCATATCCACGCATGTTGGGCGTCAGCGCGGCATAGCGCACCCCATCTGTCCTTATTATTCCGGCCAAAACTTCCGCACTGCCGGCCATCTGCGGCACCCATTTGGGCGATACAAAACTGGCTACTTCGATCCGGTTGAACCCGGCGCGGCTGAGGCAGTCGACCAGCGCCACTTTCTCGGCAACCGGGATCTCACGCTGTTCATTTTGCAGGCCGTCACGTGGACCTACTTCGAAAATCTCGACCCGCTCACCCATGGCCGCGCTCCTCCCGGTTTTGTTTCGTGTCCTGTTCGGATGGCCTGACTGTGCCACGCGATGCGGCGCGCGAACAGGTCACTCTTCTTTTAATCTGATCAGGGCCGCTCCGGCTTCGACCTGCGCGCCGTCCTCAGTCAGCACCTCGGCAATGACACCGTCGCGGGCGGCCAGAAGGGAATGTTCCATTTTCATCGCCTCCAAAATGGCAAGCCTGTCTCCCTCACTTACCTTTTGACCCACGGCGGCAAACACCGCCTTGACCAATCCGGGCATGGGGGCTTCGATCACGTTAGTATCGCCTGCAGCGCTGGCATCGCGGTCCAGCGGATCAACAATGTCAAACGCCTGCCCGTAGGTGTCAAAGACCGTGATCCGCGCGCCCGAAACCGACACCTGCGGCATTGGGTTGCCGTCAATGGACCAGATACCGTTGCTGCGCTCGGCAATGACAGTATCTTCCCCGACCTGCCAAACCTGACGATTTGAACCTTCAACCTGAACATCAAGATCAAGGGTGTCATCTGCCTTTAGCTGAACTGCTCGGTGCAACGGAGCCCACAGGGAAAACCCAGTCTCTTCCTTCGTATCGACCAAGTCCAACGCCATCATCGCAGCCGCCACGCATGTCGCTGCCGAAATCGGAGCTACCAGTGTCAGCGCATCAATATCCCGCCCGATCAGCCCGGTATCTACATCACCTGTGGCGAAACCTTCATGCCGGGTCAGCGCGCCCAGAAAGGCGAGGTTGGTCACGGTGCCTGCGACCTCGGTCTGCTGCAGGGCACGATGAAGCTGTTCCAATGCAACCGCGCGCGTGGGGCCATGGACGATGACTTTAGCGATCATCGGGTCATACCAAGGGCTGATCGTATCACCCGCACGCACTCCGCTATCGGCACGGCAGGCCGTAGGGAATTGCAGATGCGTCAGGGTGCCCGTTGCAGGCAGGAAGCCCTTGGGCACGTCCTCGGCATAAAGACGGGCCTCAAATGCGTGGCCAGTGATGGATAGATCGTCCTGACGTTTCGGCAACGCCTCGCCAGCGGCGACCCGCAATTGCCATTCGACCAGATCGACCCCGGTGATCGCTTCGGTCACGGGATGCTCGACCTGCAGGCGCGTGTTCATCTCCATGAACCAGAACCTGTCCGGACGCAGCCCGTCCGAAGCATCAACGATGAATTCAACCGTCCCTGCGCCCTTGTACCCGATCGCCTCGGCGGCCCGCACGCCCGCCTGCCCCATCGCCTCGCGCATCTCAGCCGTCATACCCGGGGCCGGAGCCTCCTCGATCACCTTCTGGTGTCGGCGTTGAAGCGAGCAGTCTCGTTCAAACAGATGCACCGCATGGGTGCCGTCGCCAAACACCTGCACTTCGATATGGCGGGGTTTGGCGACAAATTTCTCGACCAGAACGGCGTCATTGCCAAAGGCTGTTTTGGCCTCACCCCGTGCGCTGTCCAATGCTGAGGCGAAATCCTCGGGACGTTCAACCAGCCGCATGCCCTTGCCGCCGCCACCTGCCACGGCCTTGATCAACACGGGATAGCCGATGGTTTCAGCAGCGCCCGCCAGATGTTCGGGGTCCTGATTGTCACCATGATATCCCGGCACAACCGGCACGCCTGCCTGCTCCATAAGAACCTTGGCCGCATCCTTGAGACCCATCTTGCGGATCGCATCCGCCGAAGGGCCGATGAACGTCAAACCAGCCGCATCGACCGCATCCACGAATTCGGGGTTTTCCGAGAGAAAGCCATACCCCGGATGGATCGCCTGAGCTCCGGTATCCAGCGCAGCCTGAATGATCACGTCGCCCTTCAGGTAGCTTTCAGCGGGAGCCGCGCCGCCGATACGGACAGCCTCATCGGCCATCTGCACATGTTTTGCCGAGGCATCCGCGTCGGAATAGACCGCAACACAGAAGACGCCCATTTTCTGAGCCGTTTCCATGACGCGACATGCGATCTCGCCCCGGTTGGCAATCAGGATTTTGTTGAACATGTCTTACCCCTCAACAGCCAGATCTTCGACAAGACGGAAACGTTCGCACAATAACTCCATCTCGGGATCGAAACCGCCATTGCGCTCGAAGTAACAACGGTGATCCTCGCGCCATCCTTCAAGCGTTTCATTCTCACCCTCGGCCAATGCAAAGTCCTCAGTCACATCGCAAAAACAACAGATCGTGACATCGACCGTTTCGATCACCAAAGCCGGGGTGTCATCCCATTCCAGAGCGATATCGCGTCGCCCGACAACTGGTGTCTCAGGGCTTCCGCCCGGATAGTCGCGCAGCGCCCCACAAGTTGCTTTTTTTTGGCCTGAGCGCACCAATGCCAGCAATTCAGCACTCAAGGCAGCGCTATCGCCGAACTTAAAAGTCTGTGCGTCCGGGTAGCGGGTCATTACTTCTTTCAGGTCCATGCGCATCACATCCTGAACACGCCGAAACGTGTCTCTTCAATCGGGGCATTCAGCGCGGCTCTCAGCGACAGCGCCAGCACATCGCGGCTTTTGCGTGGGTCAATGATGCCATCATCCCACAACCGAGCAGAGGCATAGAGCGGATGCGACTGTTCCTCGAACATCTCCAGTGTGGGGCGTTTGAACTCGGCCTCCTCCTCGGCAGACCAGGTGCCGCCCTGCCGTTCGATCCCGTCGCGTTTGACGGTGGCCAGAACACCCGCCGCCTGTTCGCCTCCCATCACGGAAATCCGCGAGTTCGGCCATGTCCATAGGAAGCGCGGCTGATAGGCCCGTCCCGCCATGCCGTAATTCCCGGCCCCAAAAGAACCGCCGACCAGCATCGTGACCTTCGGCACGTTCGTCGTGGCAACTGCTGTCACCATCTTGGCCCCATGCCGTGCGATGCCTTCGTTTTCGTATTTCCGACCAACCATGAACCCGGTGATATTCTGCAGAAACACCAGAGGGATTTTCCGCTGCGAACACAGTTCGACAAAATGCGCGCCCTTCTGCGCAGCTTCGGAAAACAGCACGCCGTTGTTGGCAATGATCCCGACAGGGCAGCCTTTGACATGGGCAAAGCCAGTCACCAGCGTCTCGCCAAAGCGCGGTTTGAACTCATCGAAACGCGAGCCGTCGACCAACCGCGCGATCACCTCACGGATGTCATACGGCGTGCGCAGATCGGCGGGCACAACGCCCAGAATTTCCTCGGGGTCATAGGCCGGATCCTCGGGGCTGGCCCAATCCACCGTCTGCGGTTTGCGCAGGTTCAGCGACCCGACCGCGCGCCGCGCCAGAGCTAGCGCGTGGGCGTCATCCTCGGCCAGATAGTCGGCTACACCAGACAAGCGAGTATGAACGTCGCCGCCACCCAAATCTTCGGCGCTGACGATCTCTCCGGTCGCGGCCTTGACCAGAGGCGGCCCGGCCAGAAAGATCGTGCCTTGGTCGCGCACAATGATCGTCACATCCGACATCGCAGGCACATAGGCCCCACCCGCCGTACACGAGCCCATTACCACGGCGATCTGTGCAATCCCTTTGGCGCTCATCCGTGCCTGATTGTAGAAGATGCGGCCAAAGTGGTCGCGGTCGGGAAAGACCTCATCCTGATTGGGCAGGTTCGCGCCGCCGCTATCGACCAGATAGATGCAGGGGAGGTTGTTTTCCTCAGCAATCTCCTGCGCCCGCAGATGTTTCTTGACCGACATCGGGTAATAAGTGCCGCCTTTCACAGTGGCATCGTTGCACACCACCATAACCTCACGCCCCTGCACGCGGCCAATACCCGCGACGACCCCGGCAGCAGGCGCGGCATCGCCATACATCCCATGCGCTGCCGTCGCGCCGATCTCAAGAAACGGAGACCCCGGGTCCAGCAAGTTCGCCACCCGACGACGTGGCAGCATCTTTCCCCGGGATTCATGCCGCGCGCGGGATTTCTCACCACCGCCCATGCGGGCTGCTTCGGCGGCGGCAGTGATTTGTGCCAGCGCATCGAGATGAGCGGTGCGGTTTGTCTTGAAGCCCTCAGAGGCGGGCATGGCTTTGGATGTGAGTTTCATTCTTTGCTTTCCTGGTCCATCAGAAAACCCGCCGAAATAAGAAGCATCATCTTTCCTCCAACAACGTCTTTAACCAAACCACTCTTTGGCTCGTTCGCTCCAAGCGACACCCGGCCCCAAGGAGTTTCGCACCTGTTCCCCCTCTCCACTGAAGATACTCCACCAAGCAGTCCGCCTCCTGCATTTCTTCCCAACGTTCTTGTGCTTCGGTTAAACTCGGCACTCTAAAAGGTAGAGAGGAAGCTTTCTCAGCGTCTCCTTTATCAAGCATGCTGTAATGAACCAGCAGGTCTGCGGCACTCTCGTCCACCAGCGTGTCCCAGACCGCTGTTTCAGCTTCGACGCAAAAGTAAATTCCCAGAGTGCTTTGCCCCCAAGAAATATCTTCATTCATGCAATCGCCCGAAAAAGCACCAATACAGTCGGAAAGGTCTGTTGGTGCTCCAGCACTTTCGACACACCCACGGACTTGAGCATCCATGTAGGCTTGGTCCACGGTAGTTTGTCCGTGCTCATCTTGAACTTGATAGTTCTGTGCCCAAAGGTCTTGGGGCAGCACAAAGGTGAGAACTGAAACAGTGCCTAGAGTAAGCAAATCAAAGCTGTGCAACTTATTCAGCATTGTTTGTCCTCCGCCGCCGCTCGCACTTTCAATTCCTTCCGGACCACCTTCCCCGTCACCGTCATCGGCAACTCCTCCAGAAATGCGACCTCACGCGGATAGGAATACTGAGCCAGACGCGCCTTGACCCAGTCCTGCAACTCCGACCCCGAAGCCTCGGCCCCCGGTTTCAGCACCACATAGGCCTTCACGATCTCGGTCCGTAGTGGGTCGGGCTTGCCGACCACGCCCACGGTCGCCACCGCCGGGTGGGTTAGCAGGCAATCCTCGATCTCGGCCGGGCCGATGCGGTATCCGGCTGAGGTAATCACGTCATCATCGCGACCGACAAAGCGTAGATACTCGCCCTCCCACACGCCGCGATCTCCGGTGATCAGCCAGTCGCCGCGAAACTTCTCAGCCGTCGCCTCTGGCCGATTCCAATATTCCAGCAACATCGAGGCCGAACCGCGCCGAATGGCCACGTCACCCTCCTCGCTGATCGGATTGCCGTCCTCATCGATCACAGCAACCTCGTGCCCTGGCACTGGCTTACCAATGCAGCCGGGTTGTACCGGGAAATCCTCGGCGCAGGAGGAGACGACCATGTTGCATTCCGTCTGGCCGTAGAATTCGTTGATCGTCAGGCCAAACGCCTGTTGCCCCCAGGCCAGCATCTCGGCCCCCAGCGGCTCACCGCCCGAAGCGACCGAGCGCAGACCGGGGATGGCCTGATCCGCCGCCTTCAGCATGCGAAGTGCGGTCGGAGGGAAGAACACGTTCCGCACACCGCCGCGGGCGATCACGTCGGCGCAGGCTTCCGGCGTAAACTTTTCCAACCGCGCCGCGACCACAGGAATACCCAGCGCAAGCCCGGGCATCAATACGTCGAACAGACCTCCGATCCAGGCCCAATCCGCAGGTGTCCATAGGCAATCGCCTTCGCGCAGGTGATTGTGGCTGATCGAGACACCCGGCAGGTGGCCGGTCAGAACCCGGTGCCCATGCAGTGCGCCCTTGGGGCTACCCGTGGTGCCCGAGGTATAGATCAGCACCGCCGGGTCCTCGGGGCCTGTATCTGAGCAGGGGAACGGATCATCCGATGGCGCAATATGTTCGACCAGAACCGGGTGGGCCAGATCGCCCAGCAACGCGGCTCCTTCGGCATCGGTCAGCACCTGCCGCGCACCCGCATCCCCCACGCGCGAGGCCAACGCATCCCGTTTGAACAGCTTGAACAGCGGCACCGAAACCGCCCCAAGCTTCCAGATCGCCAGATGCGCCGCCGCACACCAGGGCGACTGGCTCAGCAACACACCCACGCGGTCGCCGGGCTGCACCTGCTGATGCAGTTCACGTGCAATCCCGTCCGTCATGCGCGTGAGTTGACCAAAGGTAACGGCTTCGCGGTACCCGTCTGTCAGATCAACGATGGCCACATTGTCACGAGGATGCGCCAGGCATTGTCGCGCCATATTGAGTTGATCCGGAATATCCCAGACGCCCGACTTCCGCATACCGGGTATGCACCTATCGGGATGCATGCGCGAAACCCCTTGTTTTTCTTACCCTTGGCGGGTGCGGGCGCCCCCCTGCTTTCACAGGAACTTGATGCAGATCAGAGTTCGCAACGGTCCGGTCCTGCACAAGCGACTCATCAACAAATTCAAAGGCCATAAAATGACCAAAACACTCGCCGCTTTGACGCTCTCGACTGCGCTTGTCGCACTTGCCGCCCCTGCAATGGCCCAGAACCAAGGTGACTGGACCGTGGGTGTCGGTGTTGGTTATCTGGACCCGAAATCCGACAACGGAACCCTGGCTGGTCTCGATACCGACATTGACGCAGACACCAGCGCGATCTTCACAGTAGAGTATTTTGTCCAGGACAATCTTGGCATCGAACTGCTGGCCGCGACCCCGTTCAGCCACAGCATCGCGCTGGGGGGCACCGATCTGGCCAGCACCAAACACCTGCCGCCCACCCTGTCGCTGAACTATCACTTCGCGACCAACAGCGCCTGGAAGCCCTATGTTGGCGCCGGTCTGAACTACACCATCTTCTTTGACGAAAAATCCGCGCTTGGGGATCTGGACATCGACAACTCCTTCGGTGTGTCGCTGCAAGCCGGTTTGGACTACATGGTCACCGAAAAAGGAGCCGTGCGTCTGAACGTGCGCTGGTTCGACATCGACTCGGACGTAAAACTGAACGGCACCGATATCGGCACTGCAGAAATCGATCCCTGGCTGGTCGGCGTATCCTACGTCCATCGCTTCTGATCCTTGTCTTTAACGCCCCGCCACCCTTTGGCGGGGCGTTTTTCTCAGCACATTTCGCTCATCAACTCGCGCCCGATCAGCATTCGGCGAATTTCGCTGGTGCCCGCGCCGATCTCCATCAGCTTGGCGTCTCGGAATATCCGGCTGACCGCTGAATCCGACAGGAACCCGGCCCCGCCCATCGCCTGCACAGCCTGATGCGCCTGCGTCATAGCCTGTTCCGAGGCGTAAAGGCAGCACGCCGCTGCATCCTGACGGGTCACGTCACCCCGGTCACAAGCCTTGGCAACTTCATAGACATAAGCCCGCGCGGAATTCATCGCGGTATACATGTCGGCAATCTTGCCCTGCATTAGTTGGAAGCTACCGATCGGTTTGCCGAACTGCTTACGCTCGGCCAGATAGGGCATGATCTCGTCCAGACAGGCAGCCATGATGCCGGTGCCGATCCCAGCCAGCACGACGCGTTCATAATCCAGACCTGACATCAGAACCGCAACGCCCTTGCCCTCTTCGCCCAGAACGTTCTCGAACGGCACTTCGACATCTTCAAAGATCAGTTCGGCTGTGTTCGACCCCCGCATCCCCAGCTTGTCGAAATGCGTAGAGGTCGAGAATCCCCTCATCTCTTTCTCGATCAAAAAGGCCGTGATCCCTTTTGAACCCGCCTCGGGGTCAGTCTTGGCATACACGACTAGCGTGTCCGCGTCCGGCCCATTGGTGATCCAATATTTGTTGCCGTTAAGACGGTAGTGATCGTTACGCTTTTCCGCGCGCAGCTTCATCGACACAACGTCTGATCCGGCCGAGGCTTCGGACATTGCAAGCGCGCCAACATGGTCACCCGAGATCAGGCGCGGCAGGTATTTCGCCTTCTGCTCGTCATTGCCGTTCAGCTTGATCTGATTGACGCACAGGTTCGAATGCGCCCCGTAAGACAGCGAGACCGAAGCCGAGGCCCGCGCCACCTCCTCCACCGCTACGGTGTGGGCCAGATAGGACATCCCCGCCCCGCCATACTCTTCGGGCACGGTGATGCCCAACAGCCCGAGGTCGCCCATCTCTTTCCACAGTTCATTGGGAAAGGCGTTCGATTGATCGACCTCGGCCGCCATCGGTTTGACCCGATCCTGCGCCCAGCGATGCACCATCTCGCGCAGAGCGTTCACATCCTCACCCAGATCAAATTGCATTGTGGCCGTGAACATGTTGCGACCTCCTCATCGAATTAATGAACACTTGTTCAATAATTAGGTAACAGCGAATCCTCCACGGGTCAATGAGAAGGCTAGCACTAAAGAAAATGCCACCCCGAACAGGGTGGCATTTTTCAAGATTAAAGCGTGCGCCAAAGGCGCACTCAATTGGATCACGATTGAAACACAGCCCCAACTTCGGCCCGGATGATGCGCGCGATCAGGCGGCAGTCGTCCAGCGAAAAAGTCAACGGCACGCGCATATCCATCACCCCGGCAAGGATACGATCACTTGCGGGCAAAGGCGTGCTTTCGGCATAGCGCCAACTGTCATAGCGCGAGGTGAATCCCGTCGGCTCCGCCCCACCAAACCACTTAATCTCAACCCCCCGTGCGCCGCAACGACGGATTACCTCGGCAATGCGTTCGGGCGTCCAGTCGAGCAGCAAGAACTGGATCGACGAACCGACATAGGTCTCTTGCTCGGGGCGCTCGACGATAGTCAGGCCGGGGGTGTCTCGCAGGCCGGTCGCGATCTCGTCATAGCGTTCGTTCCAGCGCTGCACCTGCCGGTCAAGATCACGCAGTTGCGGGCGCAGGATCGCGGCGCGCAGATTGTCCATGCGGCCGGACACATTGGGCGTGGTGTATTTGATCTTTTCAAACACCTCGGGCCCCGGTGCGGCAAGGTGGCGTTCATACAGCATGTACGAACCCGACAGCATCGTGGCCTTGGCCGCAAGCACTTCGTCATCGGTGATCAGCAGACCGCCTTCACCGGAATTGACGTGTTTGTACGTCTGGCAGGAATAGCACCCAATCGCCCCCTGACGCCCCGACAATTGCCCGCGCCATGCGGCACCCATTGTGTGGGCGCAGTCCTCGATCACCGCAACGCCCGCCGTATCACACATCTGCATTAGCCGGTCCATATCGCACAGATGTCCGCGCATGTGGCTGAGCATCAGCACCCGCGCCTGATCCAGCTTGGCCTCAAGATCATCCAGATCAATCGTCAGATTCTCAGTCACGCCCACAAAAACCGGCCTTGCCCCGACCGAGGCAATCGACCCCGGCACCGGCGCAAGCGTGAAGGCGTTGGTCAAAACCGGATCACCCGGCTGCACCCCCACGGCCCGCAATGCGGTGGCCAGTGCATAACCCCCAGAAGACACAGCCAGACAGTATTTCGCCCCCATTTGCGCCGCGAACTCCTGCTCCAGCAGCGCGGTTTCGCCCAACTCTCCGGGGACGACGTTATAGCGATGCAGACGCCCATGGCGCAGAACGGCCATGGCGGCGTCAATCGCCTCTTCTGGAATAGGTTCCTGCTGGGTGAAGCTGCCAGTGAATATTTCGGTCATGGGCTAGTTCTGATCCTGCAAAGGGTTGGGGTCAAGAATTTGTGCCGCCGCACCAATCAGTCCGGTGACCAGCTCTGGCAGATCATCAAAGTGATGCAGCAGTGCTTCGGGTTCCAATGCGGCCATATCTTCCCCGGACGGGCCAAACGTCACCAGCACCGAGGGCACGCCCGCTGCCCGCGCCGTATTTCGGTCGGTGTCGGAATCGCCGATCAGCACACACAAATCGGGGTGTCCCCCGGCCCGGCGCGCGGCTTCGCGCAGTGGTTCGGGGTCCGGTTTGCGCACGGGCAACGTATCTGCGCCCACCAAAGACGCAAACTGATCCCGCACGCCCATCTGGGTCAGCAGCTGATGGGCCAGAGCCTCGGGTTTATTGGTGCAGATACCTACGCCATAACCTTGGGATTTCAGCATTTCGACAGCCTCAAGCGCACCGGGATAGAACCGAGTGTGGGTGTCGATGTCCTTCGCGTAAGCCTCAAGCAGGGTGGGATAATAGGACAGAACAGTATCCTCATCATAAGCACCGACCCGCTTCAGCCCATGGGTCAGCATCATCCGTCCACCCCGCAAGGCAACGGCTGCGTCATCATCGTGAACCAAGACATCCCCATGCCCCATCTGGCGAAAACAGTGGTTGGCCGCCGCGAGCAAATCGCCCGACGTATCGGCCAAAGTTCCGTCCAGATCGAAGATCACTGTGCGCATTGTGCCTCCTGCCTCGGCGGTTTATTGCCGTCTCGTGTTGCAAACGGCAATCTTGTTTGATCCGTGAACCGCTTGCGCCTTTGCCCTCAGCGGATAAAACGGAGCGCAACAAAACACAAAGAGAAATCGATTTCATGAGCACTGCCCTTGTCATCCTTGCCGCTGGAAAAGGCACCAGGATGCATTCGGATATTCCCAAAGTTCTTCATCCCATCGCGCAGGTCCCGATGCTGGTGCACGCCATGCGCGCCGGGGCCATATTGTCGCCCGAGCGGACCGTTATCGTCACCGGGCACGGGGCTGAAGCCGTAGCCAAAGTTGCAACTGCCGAGGATGAAGCGGCGCAAATCGCTGTTCAGGACGAGCAGTTGGGCACTGCCCATGCCGTCGCGCAGGCACGCGAGGCTTTGGACGGATTCACCGGCGACGTCGTGGTTTTGTATGGCGACACGCCGTTTCTGCAGCCCGATACGCTGGAACGCATGATCGCGGCGCGGGCAGAAAACGATCTTGTCATTCTGGGGTTTGAGGCCGGCGATCCTGCGCGTTATGGTCGCCTGGTGATGAACGGTGACAGTCTTGAGCGGATCGTCGAATTCAAAGACGCATCGGATGAAGAGCGCGCGATAACCTTCTGCAACTCTGGTCTTTTGGCCTGTGATGCGCAGGCGTTGTTTTCCCTGATCGACACGGTAAGAAATGACAACGCGGCAGGTGAGTATTATTTGACGGACGTCGTGGAAATCGCGCGCGCGCGCGGTCTGAAAGTCACCGCAGTCGCCTGTGACGAAGCACAGACATTAGGTGTGAACTCCCGCACCGATTTGGCTGCGGCAGATGCTGTGTTTCAGGCCAGTGCCCGTGCCGAGCTGTTGGATCTTGGCGTCACCCTGATGGCACCCGATACTGTTTATCTGGCCGCTGACACCGTCATCGGGCGCGACACTGTGATTGAACCCAACGTGGTTTTTGGCCCCGGCGTCACAGTCGAAAGTGGTGCTACAATCCGGTCGTTTTCGCATTTGGAGGGCTGCCACGTCAGCCGCGGTTCTATTGTTGGGCCCTATGCCCGCCTGCGCCCAGGTGCCGAGTTGGCCGAAAACGCCCGCATCGGCAATTTTGTCGAGATAAAGAACGCCGAGATCGCCGAAGGGGCCAAGGTTAACCACCTCAGCTATATCGGTGACGCGTCGGTAGGTGCGGCGTCGAATATCGGCGCTGGAACAATCACCTGCAACTATGACGGTGTGATGAAGCATCGCACGACAATTGGTGAGAATGTTTTTGTCGGCTCAAACACAATGCTGGTGGCCCCGGTGACGGTGGGCGACGGGGCGATGACCGCGACAGGAACGGTTGTAACGCGAGACGTCGAGCCCGACGCGCTGGCCGTGGCCCGCGCCAAGCAGGACAACAAGCCGGGTTATGCACGTAAGTTGTTTGATATGTTGAAGGCGAAGAAGGCTCGCCGCGACAAAGGAGCCTGATCTATGTGTGGAATTGTAGGTGTACTGGGGCAACACGAAGCCGCCCCTATTTTGGTTGAGGCGCTGAAACGGCTGGAATATCGCGGCTATGACAGCGCCGGCATTGCGACGGTCAATGACGGTGAACTTGGGCGGCGTCGGGCTGTGGGCAAGTTGGTCAACCTCAGCGATTTGCTGGTGCACAATCCTCTGCGCGGAAAATCGGGCATCGGGCATACCCGTTGGGCCACACATGGCGCACCATCAGTCACCAACGCGCACCCGCACAAGGCAGGCCCCGTGGCCGTGGTGCATAACGGCATCGTGGAAAACTATCGCGATTTGCGGGCTGAGTTAGCCGAACATGGCGTCGATTTCGTCACCGAGACCGATACCGAAACCGTGGCCCTGATGGCCGAGCATTATCTGAACAATGGACTATCGCCCGTTGATGCGGCGTTCAAAACCATCGACCGGCTTCAAGGGGCGTTTGCACTTGCATTTCTGTTTGACGGGCAAGACGACCTGATCGTCGCGGCGCGTAAGGGGTCACCTTTGGCCATTGGGCATGGGGAAGGCGAAATGTATGTGGGTTCGGATGCCATTGCGCTGGCGCCGCTGACGGATCGTATCACCTATCTTGAAGAAGGCGACCGGGCGGTCCTGACCCGCACTTCGCTTGAAATCCGCAATGAAGCCGGAGAACTGGCCAACCGCGAGACCCGCCAGATCAAACTGGATCAAACACGGGCCGACAAGGCGGGTCACAAGCATTTCATGGCAAAGGAAATCGCCGAGCAACCCGTGGTGGTGGCCGAGGCAATCCAATCCTACCTGCCCACTGGTGGCAACGAGATCACCCTGCCCTGTGAGCTGGATTTCAGCAAGCTGGACCGCCTGACCATGGTCGCCTGCGGAACTGCCTTTTATGCCTGTCTGACAGCAAAGTACTGGTTCGAACAGTTGGCCAGAATGCCCGTCGAGGTCGATATCGCCAGCGAGTTTCGCTATCGCGAACCTCCGATCCCCGATCGCACGGCGGCCTTGTTTGTCAGCCAGTCGGGTGAGACCGCCGACACGCTGGCCGCGCTGCGCTATTGCGAGGGCAAGGCCGATAAGATCGTTTCGGTGATCAATGTCCCCGAAAGCTCGATCGCGCGCGAAAGCGACATCGCCCTGCCGATCCATGCTGGGGTTGAGATCGGTGTGGCCTCGACCAAAGCTTTCACTTGTCAGCTAAGCGTATTGCTGATGCTGGCGCTCAAGGCGGCTGCGGATCGGGGCACCCTAAGCGATGAGGAACTGGCTGATCATGCCGCCGCATTGCGTGGGTTGCCGACCGCACTAAATGCCGCGCTGGATCAGAACCAGTCCATCAAGGCCTCGGCCCAGCGCTTGTCCGAGGCGCGCGATGTGCTGTTCCTGGGCCGCGGCCTGATGTATCCACTGGCTATGGAAGGTGCGCTGAAACTAAAAGAAATCAGCTATATACACGCCGAAGGTTATGCATCTGGCGAGCTTAAGCACGGCCCCATCGCCTTGATCGACAAGCACATGCCGGTGGTGGTCATGGCCCCACGCGATGCGGTGTTCGACAAGACCGTGTCGAACATGCAAGAGGTCATGGCGCGCAAAGGCAAGGTCATACTGGTCTCGGATGATGACGGCGTGACCGAGGCCGAGGATGGGGTGTGGAGCACTATTCGCATGCCCCATATCCATCCCAGCCTTGCCCCGATCCTGTATTCGGTTCCAGCGCAGCTGCTGGCCTATCATACGGCTGTCGCCAAAGGTACCGATGTGGACCAGCCCCGCAATCTGGCGAAATCCGTCACCGTCGAATAAGCCAAGATCGGGCCGCGCACACGGCCCCGTTTCACCAACAGGGCGGCAAACATTGAATACCTATCTGGACCAGATCAAAGCTCATGCCGACCCCGTACGCGCGAGCCAAATGGCGGCCTATCACAAGGTCGACCGCCCCTATCTGGGTGTCGCGAACCCCGTTCTGAACGACCTGACGAAAGAATGGCGTCAAGACCTGGATGTATCTGAGCGCGTGGAGTTGGCGGATGCCTTGTGGCAGACCAATATACACGAGGGCCGTCTGGCCGCAGCCAAACTGCTGACCCAGGCCCGCATTCGGCCTGATGGGGCGGTCTGGGATTTACTGCACAGCTGGTTGCCCGATTTCGACGCCTGGGCTGCGGCCGATCACGCCTGCATGGCGATGCAAAAACGTCTGTCAGCCGACCCAACCCGGTTGGATCAGGTGGAAATCT
Organism: Ruegeria sp. BA12; assembly: GCF_056539625.1. Lineage (NCBI taxonomy): Bacteria > Pseudomonadati > Pseudomonadota > Alphaproteobacteria > Rhodobacterales > Roseobacteraceae > Ruegeria > Ruegeria sp. BA12. Next base: position 353,850 of record NZ_JBQFVF010000001.1, on the reverse strand, counting down.
GGACGACTTCCGATCATATGTGGACACGGCGCGCAGCGCTGGTGGCCACCCTTCCCTGGACCAAGCAGAATCACCCCAAACCCGACGATCTGGCACGGCGCGACCGCATCCTTGGCTGGGCGGCAAGCTATGTGCCGGACCGGGACTGGTTCATTCAGAAAGCCATTGCTTGGTGGCTGCGTGACCTGTCCAAACACGACGCTGAACGCGTCATCGCGTTTCTGAAAACCCATGGTGACGCGATGAAGCCTTTCGCCCGCCGCGAAGCCGGAAAACACCTGAAAGATCAGTTGGAATAGACCTCAAGTTCAACCAATTCGTCGAATGGCAACAACAAGGCCCGCATCGCATCCAGAGACAACCGACTGCCGCCGCTTTCGGGCCCTGGCGCTGGAACCAGCGTAATATAAGCCTGCGAGCCGGTTCTGGGAACGACCACGCGACCGGTGAATTCGACGTCGACCAGCGGAGTTTCCAACCAACGACCCGGCGTGGTCGGATCGCCCAATCCGGCTATGGTCGTCTTTGCGCCCACCCAGCCGGCAGCATTGGCCGCAACGGGTTCTGGTTCAACTGCTTCCTCTGTCACAACCTCTTCGACCACGACGTCTTCAGGTTCAGAAGGCGTCTTTTCGCCCCCAAAGACCCGATTTGTCGTGGACCGTACGGTGTCGCATCCGGCCACCAGAATACACAAAGCGAATAGCATATATCTCATGCCATCAACCTATCGCCCTGTGCGCATCTGTACCAGCGCAAAGGAAACTTCGCCCTTGTCGCAGGCAGGTCGCGGCTTTACCTATGTCGCATGACTGCTCCGCTTATCGACCCATTCGCACGTGCGATCACCTATCTCCGCGTCTCTGTTACGGACCGCTGCGATTTCCGCTGTGTTTACTGCATGTCCGAGGACATGAAGTTTCTGCCAAAGAAAGACCTGCTGACGCTGGAAGAGCTGGACCGCATGTGCTCGACCTTTGTAAAGTTGGGGGTTGAAAAGCTGCGCATTACCGGTGGTGAGCCGCTTGTGCGCAGAAATATCATGACGTTTTTCAACAGCATGACGCGCCATCTGGACAGCGGCGCGTTGAAAGAGCTGACGCTGACCACCAATGGCTCGCAGCTGCACCGTTTTGCCGATGACCTGTACGCGGCAGGTGTGCGCCGGGTAAATATCTCGCTGGATACGCTAGACGAAGATAAATTCGCCGCGATCACCCGCTGGGGCCGTCTTAAACAAGTGTTGAACGGCATCGACGCGGCGCAGAAAGCCGGGCTGAGGATAAAGATCAACGCGGTGGCCCTGAAGGGCTTTAACGAAGAAGAATTGCCGACGATCACGAAATGGTGTGCTGAACGCGATATGGACCTGACCTGGATCGAAGTCATGCCCATGGGCGATATCGGCAATGAGGATCGTCTGGATCAATACTGGTCGCTCAAGGACGTTCGTAAGGAATATGAGAACCATTATTCCGTGACCGATCTGGCAGAACGCAGCGGCGGGCCAGCGCGTTATGTTCGCCTAGAGGAAACCGGCCAAAAGATCGGCTTCATCACCCCTCTGTCGCATAATTTCTGCGAAAGCTGCAACCGCGTGCGCCTGACCTGCACTGGTGAGCTGTTTATGTGTCTGGGCCAAGAGGACATGGCTGACCTGCGTGGTCCACTACGCGATCACCCCGATACAGAGCAACCACTCGAAGACGCAATCCGCGCGGCGATCAACCTCAAGCCCAAGGGACATGATTTCGACTATTCCCGTCAGGCGGTCGACGGCAAGATGAGCCGTCACATGAGCCACACAGGCGGCTGACGTGCCGGACCAGATGGGCCGACCGACGCTGCTGTATCATCTGTATTGCGGCCTGACCTCTGTTGCGGGACCGTTCGTCTGGCGCACCGTACGGAACAAACTGCAAGCCGCGGATGTACCCGAGACCCGGCAGCAGGAACGCCAGGGCCATGCCGGCCTGCCCCGCCCCGACGGCCAGCTGATCTGGTTCCACGCCGCCAGCGTTGGTGAAACCCTTTCGGTCATCAGCCTGATCAAACGGTTGGGGGAACGTCTGCCGGATGCCGAGTTTCTGATCACCTCTGGCACGCCAACCTCGGCCGCTTTGATCGAAAAACGCATGCCGCCGCGAACGCGCCACCAATATCCGCCGCTGGACACGGCTGGCCCCGTGCGGCGCTTTCTGGACCACTGGCGCCCGAATGCCGGTATTTTCGTCGAAAGCGAAATCTGGCCCCGTCTGATTGTCGAAGGTGCCAACCGTGGCATGCCCTTGGCTCTGCTCAACGCACGCCTGTCGGACAAATCCGTCGAAGGCTGGAAGAAACGCCCGGACACAGCCCGGTTCATTCTGGATCGTTTTCGCTTGTTCCTGACCCAGAACGACAAGACCGCGCAAAACCTAATCGTGATGGGCGCGCCCGCTGATCGTGTACAGCCGGGCACGAACCTTAAGGCCATGTCTGACCCCTTGCCGATTGATCAGGCCACGCTGTTCGACATCCGCGCACAGATCGGCGCCCGCCCCGTCTGGATCGCCAGTTCGACACATGCCGGTGAAGAGGAAACCGTTCTTGCCGCCCACGCAGAGCTGCTCAAACGCTGGCCCGACCTGCTGCTGTTGCTGATCCCGCGCCACCCTGAACGCCGCGCCGAGGTCGCCAGTCTGGCAACCCAAGCGGGGCAAACTGTGGCCATTCGATCGAATGACGACAAGATCACCGACAAAACGCAGGTCTACATGGCAGATACGCTGGGTGAAACCGGCACATGGTACGCGCTGTGCCCTATTGTGTTCCTTGGCGGATCACTGAAAGAGATCGGCGGCCACAATCCGTTCGAACCGGCACAGGCGGGTGCCGCTGTAATCACCGGCCCCGGCTATTTCAACTTTGCCGAAACATTCGCCCCGCTGATCGAATCCGGCGGGGCGCTACAAGTTCAATCTGCTTCCGAACTGACCGAGGCCGTGGAAACCTGGCTATCGGATCAAACCACGCTGGACACAGCCCGTACGGCTGCGAAATCCTGCGTAAACACCCAACAATCGGCGCTGGATGCAATCGTCGAGACGCTATGCACCGAACTCAGCTTAACTGGGTCGGGTTCAACGTCATCTGACTAAGTACGTACCGGGTAGCGCGAGGGGCTGGCCCCTCGCCACCCAACGCCAAGATCAGGCCGCCGGCATCCGCTGTTCGACAATCTCAGCCCACCAGCTGCACCCTGCCGGAATGGCCTCGTCGTTGAAGTTGTACTCAGGATGATGCACCGCCGCCGTGTCGCCATTGCCAACCAGAATATACGCCCCCGGCCGTTCTTCGAGCATAAAGGCGAAATCCTCGCCGCCCATGATCAACGGTGCCTCGTCGCAATTACCCGCCACCGAACGTGCGACATCCGCTGCAAAGTCGGTCTGCTCGTCGCTGTTTACCATCACCGGATAGCCCAAGTAATAGGTGACATTGGCCGTTCCGCCAAACGTCGCCGCGATTCCGTTGCAAATCTCTTTGATGCGCTTTTCCGCCATTTCCCGCATTTTTGAACTCATCGTTCGGACGGTACCTTTGATCTGTACCGTTTGGGGGATGACGTTAAAGGCGGTGGTCGAGGTTTCAAACGACGTAACTGAAACCACGACCTGATCCACCGGATCTGCATTGCGCGACGCCACCGTCTGCAATGCCAGAACCGCCTGCGCCGCCATCACGGTTGTATCGACTGTCTCATGCGGTTTGGCCGCGTGACCGCCCTTGCCCTCAAAGGTGATATCAAATTGATCTGTGGCCGCAAAGAACGCACCGGGACGAATAGCAAAACTGCCTACCGGGCGACCCGGCCAGTTGTGCATGCCATAGACCTCTTGGATGCCCCAACGGTCCATCATGCCGTCCTCGCACATCTCGCGGCCTCCGCCGCCACCCTCTTCGGCGGGTTGAAAGATCACCACGACGGTGCCGTCGAAATTCCGCGTTTCCGAGAGGTATTTCGCCGCGCCCAGCAGCATCGCCGTATGCCCGTCATGGCCACATGCGTGCATCGCCCCATCGGTCTTGGAGGCATACTCCAGACCCGTCGCCTCATGTATCGGCAGCGCGTCCATGTCGGCCCGCAGACCGATCACCTTGCCCCCCGTGTCAACCTTACCTTTGATCACCCCAACGACCCCGGTGCGACCAATTCCGGTGACAACCTCATCACAGCCGAATTCCGTCAGCTTCTCAGCAACCAGTGCGCTGGTGCGGTGCGTTTCGAATAGAATCTCGGGGTTTTCATGAATATCGCGCCGCCACCCAGTGATTTCACTCTGCAATTCGGCAAAACGGTTTTTGATCGGCATAGTCTTCTCCCATCTTTTTTCTTTGCCCCGGCTTTATCCCGGCGCGGAATTCTTAAGTCAGTCCAAAGACGCAGGCCGCAGCGCGCCGGACAGCAGGACAATCAGGATGGCCAAGGGCAACAAAACCATGAATGCCAATCGTAATGTAAGCATCTCGGCCAAAATCCCAATAAGCGGTGGGCCGATCAGTAACCCTCCGTACCCCAGCGTCGCCACACTGGCGATGGCCTGCCCCGGCGGCACATGCGGATCATTGGCTGCCCGGCTGAAGGCCAGCGGCATGATCACAGCATAACCAACCCCCATCAGGGCAAAACCCGCCAAGGCCAATCCCGCCTCTGATGCCGAGACCACACCGAACACGCCAAGTGCCGCGCAAATGCCTCCAAAACGGGCCGTTGCGACAGGACCAAACCGCGCGATTGCAAATCCGCCAGCCAGCCGAAACGCCACCATCGTCACCGAAAACACGGCATATCCCAACGCAGCGACGCTTTCGGCGGCACTGGTCACATCGCGCAGGAATATTGCACTCCAATCCGCCACGGCACCTTCCCCCAAAGCACCGCACAGCGCAGTGAACCCAACCAATATCAACGCACCGGACGGCAGGGCAAAGACACTGCCGTCATGTGAGACAGCTCTGCGCGACGTCCACTTAACCCAGGACAGGGCCAGCGCCAGCGCCACGACAACTCCGCCAGCCAGTAAAAAGTGCTGCATCACTGTCAGTCCCAGCTGCACCGCCCCGAATCCGCTAAGCGCCCCCAACCCGGCGCCCAAACTCCACATCGCGTGGAACGAGGACATGACTGGTTTGTCATAGGCTTGCTCGACCTCGGCGGCCCAGGCGTTCATGGCCACATCCATTGAACCGTGAAAGGCACCGAATACGAACAGGAACCCCGCCAGCGCCCAGAACCCATCGGCCACGGCCAACAGAATCAGAGACAACGTGTACAGCACCGCAATAACCCGCGTGATGGCTACGGCCCCGAACCGATCAGACAACCGCCCCGTCACCGGAAAGGAACACACAGCACCCGCTGCCATGAACAGCAGACCATAGCCCAATGCCTCATGCGTCAATTCCAGCCTGTCCCGCACGGCTGGAATGCGAGATGCCCAAATGCCAAACAGCGCACCGTTCAGGATGAACATGGCAGCCACCGCCCGCCATGCAGACATAATTCCGATCACAGAAAACTCCCACGCGCAGTTTGCTGTTCCTAAAGCGCCCTAGGTAATTCGCAATTGTGGGCTATTGCAAACGCTTTCGAATCTGACGGATGGCAACCCAGACGCACAGAATGACAGGGATCGTCACAACCGAAGTCAACCGTCCCTGACTGATCCCATCCTCGGTCAGCGGGTAAAGAAAGTCACTGACCAGCGTCACCGCGTAGAAACTGATAGCTACCACAGACAGCCCTTCGACGGTGTGCTGTAGCCGCAGCGCAATCTGGGCACGCCGATCCATGCTTTCCAGCAGTGCCTGGTTTTGCGCACTGCGTTCCACATCGACCCGGGTACGTAACAATTCTCCGGCACGGATCGCCCGATCGGACAAAGCCTGCAGGCGGCGCTCGGTGGATTTGACGGTTCGAATGGCTGGATCATACCGGCGCATCATGAAATCGGCGAAACTCTGACGGCTCTCAAACCGCTCTTCTCGCAGCACTTCGATCCGCTGGTTCACGATAGCCTCATAGGCCCCCGTCGCCCCAAACCGAAAGGAACACTGGGCGGACAGCGTTTCCAGCTCGGTCGAGGTGGACAATAGATCGGGCAGCAGTTCATCTGGGTGGGCCGCGTTGTCGGTCATTTGCCCCATCAACTCGGTCAGCCTACCGTCCAATTCACCGATACGTGGGGTCAGCTGTTTGACGCGGGCAAACCCAAGCATTGACATTGCTTTATAGGTCTCGATCTCACACAAACGCTGAATGATCCGCCCCGTCCTGCGTCGCCCTGTGCCCTTGCTGACAAACATCGCAAAGCGCATGTGCCCGGCCGGATCGATACGGAAATCACTGGCACAAATGGCGGTATCGTCCAGCACCCGGGCCACGGCAAGGCTTTCAGGCTCGAACCAGTTCCCCAGAGAGGACCGGACCGCTTCGTCGTCCTGGCGTTCAACCACGCGGAGCATGGCCGACGTCACCCTCTGCCCTGGGCTGGCCATCAACCAATCAGGGGGAAAGACTTCGAAATCTGCCGGGTTGAAGGGGCGATCGCTGACATTTTGTGTAATCGCAGTGTAAGTAACGAATTCGGTATGCTGTTCCCATTTCAACCAATGACGGCCAATCTGACCAGCGTAATGCGTCGCCTCCGGCTGCGGATGTTGTGCACCGTGGCGATCCAGCAGATTGATCAGATGGGCCAGATCCTCATCCCGGTCCCGTGCCACGGCTGTATCTGGCTTCTTGATCGCCAAGAACACCACCGTGCACGGCGTCGCGGCCACCGGAAAGGGACGCGCGTGCAGTTCATTGGCCAGCGCATAGCGCAGCGGGTGATCATCAATGGGCGTCATGCAGAGCTCCGTTTTGTCCGGGGCACTATACGCCACCTCAAAAATACATCAATTCTCTTTTTATTTCATATACTTAAGTGGATACGGCTGTATACATTCCATCTATCTCATTGATTTGGCTGCCACAGCTCGATCGGATTGCCCTCGGGATCGTGAATGCGGGCAAACTTTCCCACCTCACTGGCCCACTCAGCACGTGTTTCTACGGTGATCCCGGCGGCCTCAAGCTGCGCTATCAGTGCCGCCAAATCGTCTACTCGGAAATTGATCATCCATTGCTGATCTGCGCGGCCGAAGTATTCCGTAATTTCGGCAAATGGGGCAAAGACAGTAAACCCTTCGCGCTGCTACCAGGGCAAAGGATCGTAATGATTGACGCCCAAGTGTTTCTCATACCACGCGCTCAACGCGTCTGGGTCGCGGGCACGAAAGAACACACCACCTATGCCGTTTACTTTCTGCATGGCTACTCTCCTGACACCCACCACGTCAGACCAGTCTATCACAATCCGCCTGCTTCATCTGGCTACAAATATCCCCAAGGTCCGGAGGCAGAGCCTCCTTCACTACAAATAAGAAAAGGGCGCCCGAAGGCGCCCTTTGCAATTTGGTTACACCCCAAGCTCAGTCGATCATGGGCAGAAGCTTGTCCAAGCTGGCCTTTGCGTCGCCATAGAACATGCGGGTGTTTTCCTTAAAGAACAGGGGGTTTTCGATGCCCGAATACCCGGTGCCCTGGCCGCGTTTGGACACGAACACCTGTTTCGCCTTCCAGCATTCCAGAACCGGCATGCCGGCGATGGGGCTGTTGGGGTCTTCCTGTGCCGCAGGGTTCACGATGTCGTTCGAGCCGATGACGATGGCCACATCCGTTTCGGGGAAGTCGTCGTTGATCTCGTCCATCTCCAGCACGATGTCATACGGCACCTTCGCCTCGGCCAGCAGCACGTTCATGTGGCCCGGCAGACGGCCCGCGACCGGGTGGATCGCAAAGCGCACGTTCTTGCCCTGGGAGCGCAGCTTGCGGACCAGTTCGGATACGGACTGCTGCGCCTGCGCCACGGCCATGCCATAGCCGGGGATGATGATGACACTGTCAGCATCGTTCAGCGCTGCGGCCACACCATCGGCCTCGATGGCAATCTGCTCACCCTCCACGGCCATCTGTTCGCCCTGCGGGCCACCAAAGCCGCCCAGGATCACGCTGACAAAGTGACGGTTCATCGCCTTACACATGATGTAGGACAGGATCGCACCGGACGAGCCCACCAGCGCACCAACCACGATCAGCAGGTCGTTGCCCAACGAGAAGCCGATCGCCGCCGCAGCCCAACCCGAATAGGAGTTAAGCATCGACACAACCACGGGCATGTCGGCACCGCCGATTCCCATAATCAGGTGATAGCCAATGAACAGCGCGGCCAGCGTCATCAGGAACAGCGGGAAGAAGCCGCCGGTCGAGGTGTACCAGACCAAGCAGATCAGCGAGAGACCTGCAGCCGCCGCATTTAGCGCATGACCGCCCGGAAGCTTGGTCGCCGCCGATGTGACCTTGCCGGCCAGCTTGCCATAGGCCACGACCGACCCGGTAAAGGTGATCGCACCGATGAAGATGCCCAGGAACAGTTCGACATGCAGGATTGCCAACTCAGCCGAGGTTTTCTTGGCAATCAGCTTGGCGAATGCCCCCAGATCAGAAAGGTCCGCTTCTTTTGCGCTGTCGGCAATGGCCATGACCTGCGCCACGTTGCCAATCTCAAAATGCGCGTTGAAGCCGACGAACACAGCCGCCAGACCAACCAGCGAGTGCATCGCAGCCACAAGCTGCGGCATCTCGGTCATCTGCACGCGTTGTGCGACGTACTGACCGATCAGGCCACCGCCCGCAATCAGCAGCAGCGACAGCAGCCACAGCCCCGAACCGGGACCAACCAGCGTGGCAAAAACCGCCAGCGCCATACCGACGATGCCATACCAGACCGCGCGCTTGGCACTTTCCTGGTTCGACAATCCGCCGAGCGAAAGGATGAACAGAACAGCCGCAACAACGTAGGCGGCAGTAGTGAAGCCAAATTCCATGTGCCCGGCCTCCTTAAGATTTCTGGAACATGGCGAGCATGCGCCGGGTTACGAGGAAGCCGCCGAAGATGTTAATCCCGGCCATGAAGACAGACAGCGCCGCCAGCAGAATAACCAGGAACGACCCCGATCCGATCTGCATCAAGGCCCCAACAATGATGATCGACGAGATCGCGTTGGTGATCGCCATCAGCGGTGTGTGCAGGCTGTGAGCAACACCCCAGATCACCTGGAAGCCCACAAAAATGGCCAGCACAAAGACGATGAAGTGCTGCATGAAGCTGGCCGGGGCGATCAGCCCCACCAGCAGCATCAGCGCGCCACCAACACCCAACAGGGTGAACTGCTGTTTGGTCTGCGCCTTGAAGGCCGCAATTTCCTGCGCCTTTTTCTCTTCCGGGGTCAGTTCCTTGACCTCGGGTTTTTTCTGTGCCGCAATCGCCTGCACCTTGGGCGGTGGTGGCGGGAAGGTGATCTCACCCTCATGGGTCACGGTCGCGCCGCGGATCACGTCATCTTCCATGTCGTGGTTGATCTGACCATCTTTCTCAGGGGTCAGGTCCGTCATCATGTGGCGGATGTTGGTTGCATAAAGCGACGAGGACTGCGCCGCCATCCGGCTGGGGAAATCGGTATAGCCGATAATGGTCACGCCATTATCGGTGACAATCTTCTCATCCGCGACGGTCAGCTTACAGTTGCCGCCCTTTTCTGCTGCAAGGTCGACAATGACCGAGCCGGGCTTCATCGCCTCGACCATATCCTTGGTCCAAAGCTCGGGCGCTTCGCGGTTGGGGATCAGCGCCGTGGTGATGACGATGTCCATCTCCGGGGCCAGTTCACGGAACTTGGCCAGCTGTGCCTCGCGGAACTCGTCCGACTGGACGCTGGCATAGCCGCCGGTGGCCGCGCCGTCCTGCTGGTCTTCTTCAAAATCCAGATAGACGAACTCGGCGCCCATGGATTCGACCTGCTCGGCCACTTCGGGGCGCACGTCGAACGCGTAAGTGATCGCACCCAGCGAGGTCGAGGTCCCGATCGCCGCCAGACCGGCAACACCGGCCCCTACGATCAGCACCTTCGCAGGCGGCACCTTACCGGCCGCCGTCACCTGACCGGTGAAGAACCGGCCAAAGTTGTTGCCCGCCTCGATCACCGCGCGGTAACCGGCAATATTGGCCATCGACGACAGCGCATCCATTTTTTGTGCGCGGGAAATACGCGGCACCATCTCCATGGCGATGACGTTGGCGCCCTTGGCCTTAGCCGCTTCCATCCCTTCTTCGTTCCCTGCCGGGTTGAAGAACGAAATCAGCGTCTTACCCTTGGTCAGACGCTTCAGCTCGGTTGCGTCGGGTTGACGAACCTTGGCAACAATGTCGGCCTCTTTCCACAGCGCAGCCGCCGTCTTGACGACCTCAACGCCTGCAGCCTCATACGCCGCATCCGAAAAGCCCGCAGCAGCCCCAGCGCCTTTCTCAATCAGGCACTCATAGCCCAGTTTCTGCAACTGCACCGCAGAGTCCGGCGTCATCGCAACCCGGTTCTCGCCCTCATATTTTTCCTTCGGTGTGCCTATCTTCACTGGCAGTCCCCCTAGTTCTCACTCAAGCTGAGCGGGTGGTCGGTATTCTTCGTTAAGCAAACATGTATCTTGCGCAACATTATTTCGCAAGTGCAGCATTCACGATATGATATTATCGGTCTGTCCATCCTAAACCCACCGTCGGGTTTTACGTTCATAACGGGCAAAATCCGCGTGAAAAGTACGGCGCAGGCGATCTTCTTCGGGCAGAATGAACCGGCGCTCAAGCACCCAGACGAAGATTGGGATAAGGATCAGAGACAGCACAGCATCAAACCGTAAAACCAAACCAGCCAGAATCAGAACATCGCCAACATAGATCGGGTTGCGGCTGCGTTTATAAATGCCTGACTGAACCAGCGCCGAAGGTGTTTCGTGCGGGATAACGGTTGTTTTGTGACGGCGAAACTCCATAATCGCCAATACGGCGAGCAGAATGCCGCCCCCGATCAGCAACCCGCTTAACAAGTCAGTCAGTCCACCGTCCAGCGACAAGCCCAGGGGGAAATGACGCGCCTGCAGCCAGGCCAGAAAAGCGAACCCAACAAGCCAGACGGGCGGTATGTCGATCCGGTGCATGCGCATCCCCGCAACTGACAACATGCACAGGCATGTCGTTTCTGGCCGATGTCCTACCGCTTTCGAACCGAATTGGCAAAAGCTCAGGTTGTCGCATCAATGGACAGGCCGATACGGATCGGCTAGGCCGAAAGAAAGCAACACAACACAAAGTAGTGAGCCGCCCATGACCGACTTTGCCGCGACCAAAGCCATGTTCGATCTGCCCGAGGATGTCATTTATCTGGACGGCAATTCGCTGGGTCCGTTGCCGCTGGCTGCCAGTGATCGTGTCAGTGACATGATGGTCAAGGAATGGGGCCAGATGCTGATCACCGGCTGGAACAAGGCCGGATGGATGGGTTTGCCGACCGGCCTGGGCGACCGCATTGGCCGTCTGATCGGCGCGGAACCCGGGACGGTTGTGACCGGCGACACCCTGTCGATCAAAGTGTATCAGGCCGTGGCATCTGCGCTGGAACTGTGCCCGGACCGCAAGGTGGTCCTGTCGGATAACGGCAACTTCCCGTCTGATTTGTATATGGTGGACGGGCTACTACGCTCGCTGGGGCCGGGTTATGAACTACGCGTTGTCGCACCCGAGGACGTGGCCGCTAACATAACCGACGACGTCGCCGTGTTGATGCTGACCGAGGTGGACTATCGCAGCGGGCGCATACACGACATGAAGGCGCTGACCGAACTGGCACATGCAAACGGGACGGTCACTGTCTGGGATCTGGCCCATTCCGCCGGAGCTATCCCAGTGGACCTGTCCGGCTGCAACGCCGATTTCGCGGTGGGCTGCACATATAAATACCTTAACGGGGGCCCCGGTGCGCCAGCCTTTATCTATGTCGCGCCACGCTTGACAGATCGCGCCCGTCCGGCCTTGTCAGGTTGGCTGGGGCACGAGGCACCCTTCGCCTTCGACCTGGACTACCGCCCCGGCAGCGGGATCGAGAGGATGCGGGTCGGCACCCCTCCGATCCTTCAAATGACCGCCCTGTCCGCCGCGATGGACATCTGGGACATGGCGGACATGGCTGATGTGCGCGCCAAATCCATCGACTTGACCGAGTTGTTCATAGCCCGTGTCGAAGGCACCTGCCCTGAGTTGGAACTGGCCAGCCCACGTGATCCGCAGCAGCGCGGCAGTCAGGTCTCGTTTCGGTTTACTGAAGGTTACGCCGCCATGCAGGCTTTGATCGCGCGCGGCGTGATCGGAGATTTCCGTGCGCCGGATATCATGCGCTTCGGGTTCACGCCTTTGTATATCGACGCGAGGGACGTTGAGCGCGCTGTCGAAATCTTGGCTGACATTATGCAAAACCGTTTATGGGATGCACCGGAATTCAAAGTGCGGCAGCGGGTTACCTGACCTCAAGCCCCGCACCGATCAACGCCGCGATCTGCGCAACCTGCTGTTCATAGACCTCTGCACCTGCACCGATCAGCTTGAGCCCCTTAAGCGTGGCCGTAATCGTCCGACCAGTCTCGGCCGCACCGGACAGTAGGCGCACCCGCCCGGCCCGTTCTTGTAGTGTCAGCCAATCCGCGTATAGCCCTGACAGTTTAGCCTCACCCTCCGCGATGATCTCGGCGGATAAGGATTTGGTGTTGTCCAGCATCTCAAGCCCATGAGGCGAGGCCAGTATCGCTGCCATCCCTGCCGTCTGCGCCTGAATCGCACTGGCTAGAACCTCGGACACTGAACCTGACGTTGCCAGCGCCTCGGCAACAGCCGCGCATTTTTCGACATAGTAGACTTCGGTCAGTTTACTGACGATCGCCTCCTTATTCTTGAAATACAGATACAGCGCCGGCCGGGACATCCCCGCCCCCTGCGCAATGTCATCCATCGAGGTTTTTCGGTACCCATAGGCGGCAAAAGCCTGAAAAGCCGAGTTCAGGATGGTTTTTTGCCGTAAATCGTCAACTGCTTCCGTCATACCAGAACCTCTGACATTTTTTGTAAATTTTGTCAATTGACACACTGACACTTTGCGCTAAATATGTCAGCAACCAGCCACAGCCAGATGAGGTGCGCCATGGCGACCACCCTGAAGATTAACGGTAAGCAACATCAGGTTGACCTGCCCGATGACGTCCCCTTGCTTTGGGTCTTGCGCGATGAGGTCGGCCTGACCGGCACCAAATTCGGCTGCGGCGTGGCGGCCTGTGGTGCCTGCACGGTTCATATTGATGGCGAGGCTGTACGCTCGTGCCAGGTGAGCCTGTCGGATGTTTGGGGCGATGTCACCACGATTGAAGGTATCGGGACGCCGGGTACGATGGCGACAATCCAGCAAGCCTGGGTCGATCATCAGGTGGCGCAGTGCGGATATTGCCAGTCGGGCCAGATCATGCAGGCCGCTGCGTTGCTGGCTGAAAACCCTGCACCTTCGGACGCCGATATTGATGAGGCGATGCAGGGCAACCTGTGTCGTTGTGGCACCTACCCCCGTATCCGCGCTGCGATCCATGACGCGGCTGGCAAACTGAAGGAGGCGTAACTCATGGCTTCTGTTGGTAAAATCCTTCGCCGCACTTTCCTGATCGGCTCGGCCGCAATTGTCGGCGGCGTAGCATTCGGCGCCTATTATGTCAGCCGCCCCGCCGCGAACCCGCTAAAACCTGGCGAGGGTCAGGCGGCGTTGAACCCGTTTGTCCTGATCGACCAAAACGGCGTAACCCTCTTTGCACCGCGCGCTGAAATGGGTCAGGGCGTCAAGACCACATGGGCCGCGCTGATTGCCGAGGAATTGGACGTGGATCTGAACCAGATCACTGTGCTGCACGGTCCGGCGGCAGCGGCCTACTATAACTCTGCCATGCTGGGGGAAGGTTTGCCCAACAAGGGTTATGACATCTCGGACTTCCAGCACAATCTGGGCGAAGCGCTGGGTGTGCTTGGCAAAGCTCTTCACCTCCAGGTCACGGGTGGTTCGACATCGATGAAGGATGGGTTCGAGCGGATGCGTCAGGCCGGTGCCTCGGCCCGAGACACGCTCAAACGCGCTGCGGCCCTTCGTTTGGGTGTTGACCCGTCGGAACTGGGAACTGCCGCAGGGCATGTCATCGCGCCAAATGGCGACAAGATTGCCTATACCGACTTGGCCGTAGACGCCGCCGGACTTGAACCGGTCGAAGTGCCCCTTCGCGATCCGTCCGAATGGCGTTATCTGGGCCAAACCCAGCCGCGTCTGGACATGGTCGAAAAGGCAACTGGTACCGCCGAGTTTGGCGTCGATGTTCGCCTGCCGGGGATGAAATTCGCGGCCGTGCGCATGAACCCCAAGCTGGGCGGCGCGATGAATGGTTTTGACGACAGCGCCGCGCAATCCATGCCGGGGGTCGAGAAAATCGTTGATCTGAGCACAGGTGTCGCCGTGATTGCCAACAACACGTGGCTCGCCAATCAAGCAGTCGAGGCCATCGACGTGGATTGGGGTGACGCCCCCTACCCGCCCGAGACGGATGGCATTTTCACCAAGATCGCCAATGCGTTTGATGACTCGGCGAATTCGACAATGCGCGACGATGGCGATGTCAGCGTCACACCCGAAGGCGCAACCGAGATTACCGCAGAATATCAAGTGCCCTACTTGGCCCATGCCACGATGGAGCCGATGAACGCCACCGCGCTGTATACCGGCGATGCGTTGGAGCTGTGGTGCGGCAATCAGGCCCCAACCCTGATCCGGTTCCGCGCGGCCAACACCGCTAATCTGGACACCGAAGCGGTACAGATCCACACCACATATCTGGGTGGTGGGTTTGGTCGCCGGGGTGAACTGGATTTCGGCGAGATTGCCACCAAGGTTGCCATGGCCATGCCCGGCACCCCGGTTCAGACGACCTGGAGCCGCGAAGAAGATATGCGCCACGACTATTACCGCCCCGGCGCCATTGCCCGGATGCGCGGGGCAGTGCAGGACGGCAAGGCAGTTCTGATTGACGGCAAAGTTTCGGCGCAATCCTGCACGCAGCAGGCCGTGACGCGATATACTGGCATGCCTGGTGCCGGCCCGGACAAGGTTCTGGTCGAAGGTTTTTTCAACCAGCCCTACGCGGTGCCGAACTACCGCATGAGCGGCCACATCCCCAAACTTGACGTCCCCGTCGGGTTCTGGCGGTCGGTCGGCAACAGCCATAACGGCTTCTTCCACGAAACCTTCATGGATGAGATGGCTTATGCCGCGGGCCGCGACCCGCTGGAATTCCGGTTGGAACTGATGAAGGGTGAACACGCCCCCTCGGCCGGTTGCCTCGAAGCAGTGCGCGAGATGTCCGGATGGACCGGGCAGACACCGGACGGCGTGGGGCGCGGCGTGGCGTTCACCTACAGTTTCGGTACTCCGGTCGCACAAGTGATCGAGGTGGTAGACGAAGACGGCACCATCCGCATCAACAAGGCGTGGATTGCCTGTGATATGGGGCTGGCTCTGGACCCCGAGAACGTCAAAGCGCAGATGTTCGGCGGCATGATGTATGGTCTGTCAGCAGCCTGCTACGGCGAGATCACCTTTGCCGAAGGTGAGGTCGAGCAATACAACTTCCCCGACTACGATTCGATCCGAATGCATACTGCTCCGCAGGTTGAGGTGCGTGTGCTGGAAACCAACCGCCACATGGGTGGCGCGGGCGAACCCGGAACGCCGCCGTCAATGCCGGCGCTTGGCAATGCGTTGTTTGATCTGACCGGAGAACGCGCCCGAAAGCTGCCTCTGAATCAGCAGTTTGATCTGTTGATTTGATTGAAATGCGCCGGTCCCCTTTGTGGATCATCGCGACATTCACGCCCGTTGCTGTACCAGACTGGCATCCGAACTGGTGGCCCATGCCCGTACGGCGGCACCGAATGCCTCGAACAAAGGTCGGGAAACGGGATCGTACATTGCATCCCATTCAGGGTGCCATTGCACCGATAGAGTAAAGCCTGGTGCATCCTTGATATAGATCGCCTCGGGCGTACCATCAGGCGCGTGGCCGTCGATGACAACACGGTCACCGACCGTCTTGATACCCTGCCCGTGCAAAGTGTTAGTCATCACTTCGGGCGCGCCGAATAGTTGGTGGAATACGCCACCTTCGTCCAGTGTCACCACATGTCGCAAGGCGAACTTCTCTTCCAAAGTCCCGTCCGGGGGCATGCGGTGGTTCATTCGACCCGGCAAATCGCGTATTTCAGGGTAGAGCGTGCCGCCCATGGCGACGTTGACCTCTTGAAACCCGCGGCAGATGCCCATGAAGGGCTGACCACGCTCGACACAGGCGCGAACCAAAGGCAAAGTGACCGCATCCCGCGCCCGGTCGAACTCACCATGCGCGTCAGTGGCGTCCTCGCCGTATTCTTCGGGATGTACATTCGGGCGCCCACCGGTCAGCAGGAACCCGTCGCAGACCTCAAGCAATTCCTCAACCGTGACAAAGCGCGGGTCGGATGGGATCAGCAGCGGCAGACAATGCGAAACATTAGCCACGGCCTCAGAGTTCATCGTTCCACCCGCATGGGTAGGGTATTCATCGTTCATAAGGTAAGAGTTGCCGATGATACCGACGACAGGTCGAGACATTCCGCATTCCTTGCAGTTTCTGTAACTAACAGGGAAGCTATCCTCAGCAGAAAGAACGTGCAACAGAACACGCCCTGCATGACGGCGCAAGGACGTGTTCAACTGCGCACAAGACATTCGGGCTATACGGCAAATGTTGGAACAGAATTACAAATGATACCAAGTTTTTGAGAGTTTTTCCCTATTCTCTGGAAAAACCAGCACCACAGGCTGATCGAAATCAGGCTTCTCCGGTCAGGCCTGCCCCCTCGACCCCGGTCATACCCGCAACGACATCATTGTCCGATGTGTCGCCTGTCACACCAATGGCCCCGATCACTGCGCCCTTGCGATCACGCAGCAAAATTCCCCCCGGAACCGGCACAACCTGACCACCATAAACGCCGTTCACCGCATTCATGAAATAAGCCTGAGCTTCGGCACGTTGCATTTGCGCAGTGCCCGCCATGCCCAGCATAACCGACCCATAAGCCTTACCATGCGCTATAGCGAAACGGCCGGGCGCTGCGCCATCTTCGCGTTCAAACGCGATGACGTGCCCACCCGCATCCAAGACCACGACCGAGAGCGGCTTCAGCTCCATCTCGCGGCCTTTTTCAAGAGTTTTGCGAATGATCGTGCGGGCTTTGCGCAGAGAAATGGTCATGGTGTGTCCTAACGTTTTTGCGAAGTTAAAGGCTGGCTTTCAGTTCAAGACGGCGCGCATGCAGAACCGGCTCGGTATACCCCGAAGGTTGAATACGTCCCTTGAATACCAGATCACACGCGGCCTGGAAGGCGATCCCGTCGAACCCCGGCGCCATCGGCGAGTATTCAGGATCATTTTCGTTCTGACGGTCCACCACGGCAGCCATTTTTTGCATCGCAGCCATCAATTGTTCTTTACTGACGACACCATGATGCAGCCAGTTGGCTAGTGCTTGCGAGGAAATCCGGCAGGTTGCCCGATCCTCCATCAGACCCACATCGTTGATATCCGGCACTTTCGAGCAGCCCACGCCCTGATCAATCCAGCGCACGACATATCCCAAAATGCCCTGAGCGCTGTTTTCGATCTCACGCGTGATCTCATCTTCGCTGAGGTTGCGGCCATCCAGCAGCGGTATCGTCAGCAAATCCCACAACGTGCCACGGGCGCCACCAGCGGCCAGTTCGTCCTGACGGGCCAGAACGTCGACCTTGTGGTAATGCGTGGCGTGCAGGGTCGCAGCGGTCGGTGACGGCACCCAGGCGCAGGTCGCGCCGGATTGCGGATGGCCGATCTTGGCCTCAAGCATCTCACCCATACGGTCGGGCATCGCCCACATGCCTTTACCGATCTGGGCCTTGCTCTTCAGGCCGCAAGCCAGACCGATATCGACGTTACGGTCTTCGTAAGACGCAATCCAGGGCGTGTTCTTGATGTCGCCTTTGGGCAGCACCGGACCTGCTTCCATCGAGGTATGAATCTCGTCCCCCGTCCGGTCCAAAAAGCCGGTATTGATGAAAGCCACGCGCGATTTCGCAGCTCGGATACATTCCTTGAGGTTGGCCGAGGTGCGGCGTTCCTCATCCATGATGCCCAGTTTTACGGTGTTGCGCGGCAGACCGAGAATGTCTTCGACCAAGTCAAAAATCTCGACCGAGAATGCCACCTCTTCCGGCCCGTGCATCTTGGGTTTCACCACGTAAACCGACCCGTTGACCGAATTGCCGCCTTCGCGCTGCAGATCGTGCATTGCGATCACAGTGGTGCAGAGCGCATCCATTAGACCTTCACCGGTCTCATTGCCGTCGGCATCCAGTACGGCGGGGTTGGTCATCAGGTGACCCACGTTACGCACCAGCATCAGCGAGCGGCCTTTCAGCGTTGCCTGCTCTCCATCTGCGGTGGTGTAATCGACATCCTCTGCCAGCTTGCGGGTGAAGGTATTTCCGCCTTTGGAAACCTCTTGCGTCAAGTCACCTTTCATCAGGCCCAGCCAGTTGCCATAGGCCACAACCTTGTCTTCGGCATCAACACAAGCAACCGAGTCTTCGCAGTCCATGATCGTTGACAAGGCCGCTTCGACGACCACATCGGCGATGCCTGCCGGGTCGGATGCGCCGATCGTGCTGGACGGATCGATCACGATTTTGACGTGCAGACCGTTGTTCTTCAGCAGTACGAATTCGGGGTTTTCAGCGGCGCCGCCATATCCAACAAAACGCGAGGGGTCCGCGAGCGCGGGCACCTGTGCCCCGTTTTCCACACGCAGTCCCGAGACATCCGCCCACGAACCGCTGGCCAGCGGTGCAGCGTCATCCAGAAAACCTTTGGCCCAGGCGATCACCCGTGCGCCGCGTTCAGTGTCATATCCTTTGCCAGTGGGAAGATCACCCATCGCATCAGTGCCATACAGCCCATCATACAAACTGCCCCAACGGGCGTTCGCAGCGTTCAGGGCAAAACGGGCATTGGTAATCGGAACAACTAACTGCGGCCCGGGGATTGCTGCGATTTCGGGATCGACATTTGCCGTTTCAATCTGGAAATCGGGACCTTCTTCTACCAGATACCCGATTTCTCGCAGGAATGCCTCGTATGCGGCGGCATCATGGGCCTGCCCCTTGCGTTCCAGATGCCAACCATCAAGACGGCTTTGAATTTCCGACCGCTTAGCAAGCAGTTCCCGATTTTTTGGGCCAAGCTCATCAACCAAGCGGGCGAAACCGGACCAGAACACCTCGGGCGTGACACCTGTTCCAGGCAATGCCTGATTTTCGATGAAATCCGCCAGCTCCCAGGCAATCTGCAGCCCTTTCCGGGTTTCTCTGCCGCTCATAAGTCAATTCTCCCGCATTGTGTACGTTGGCATGCAGGCGTCAATTAGTGCGAAAGTTTCCGATAGGCAACAGACCCCTCAAGTTTCCGGTGGAATTTGAAGACCAAATTGACCTGCCTGGCGGCTCGGAATACCCAGCATCGGCTTGCGGCTGAAAAGTGATCCCCATAACGTCACGCCAGAACTCAACCGATACGAGGCCCCCGATGCGTGACGCTGCCCCCACCACGATCTATCTGAAAGATTACACGCCTTTTGGCTATCTTGTGGACAGCGTGCATCTGACCTTTGATCTGGCAGATCATGCCACACGCGTTACGTCTCGTATTGCGTTCCGCCCCAACCCCGAGGCAACGGATCGTACGTTTTTTCTGCATGGCGAAGACCTGACCCTGATCCGGGCGGTTGTTGACGGGGTCGAAGTCACCCCCAATGTCACCGACAAGGGCCTGACTGTTGAAGTCCCCAATGCACCCTTCATTTGGGAGGCCGTCGTCGAGATCGACCCCGGTAACAACACCGCGCTTGAGGGCCTGTATATGTCGAACGGCATGTATTGCACCCAGTGCGAGGCTGAAGGTTTCCGCAAGATCACCTATTACCCCGACCGGCCCGACGTGATGTCCGTGTTCACCGTACGCATCAACGGTGACTTGCCGGTCTTGCTGTCCAACGGCAACCCCTCGGGCAAGGGAGAGGGCTGGGCTGAATGGACCGACCCGTGGCCCAAACCCGCCTATCTGTTCGCGTTGGTCGCAGGCGACCTGATCGCCCATCCCGGTCAATTCACCACCATGTCGGGCCGTGACGTGGAACTGAACCTCTGGGTGCGCCCCGGAGACGAAGGCAAATGCGCCTTTGGGATGGAGGCGCTGAAAAAGTCGATGAAATGGGACGAAGACGTCTACGGCCGCGAATACGATCTGGACGTGTTCAACATCGTGGCCGTTGATGACTTCAACATGGGCGCGATGGAGAACAAGGGGTTGAACATCTTCAACTCTTCCGCCGTTCTGGCCAGCCCCGAAACCTCGACCGATGCCAATTTCGAGCGGATAGAGGCAATCATTGCGCATGAGTATTTCCACAACTGGACCGGCAACCGAATTACCTGCCGCGATTGGTTCCAGCTGTGTCTGAAAGAGGGCCTGACGGTGTTTCGCGATGCGCAGTTTACGTCCGATATGCGCTCGGCCCCGGTGAAACGCATCCATGATGCGATCGACCTGCGCGCACGGCAGTTCCCCGAGGATAACGGTCCGTTGTCACACCCGGTTCGCCCTGAAAGCTTTCAGGAAATCAACAACTTCTACACCGCGACTGTTTACGAAAAAGGCGCCGAAGTCATCGCCATGCTCAAGCGGTTGGTGGGGGAAGAGGCCTATGCGCAGGCGCTGAACCTCTATTTCGACCGTCATGACGGGCAGGCCTGCACCATCGAAGACTGGATCAAGGTGTTCGAGGATACGACCGGTCGCGATCTGACCCAGTTCAAGCGTTGGTACAGCCAATCCGGCACGCCGCGCATCTCAGTTGCCGAAGACTGGCAGGATGGCACCTATACCCTGACCCTGTCACAAAGCACCAAGCCAACACCCGGCCAGCCCAAGAAACTGCCGCAGGTGATCCCCGTCGCCGTGGGCCTGTTGGGCCAGAACGGGGACGAAGTGCGCGCCACCGAAGTGTTGGAGCTGACCGAAGCCGAGCAAAGCTTTACTTTCACTGGACTGGCAGCAAAACCTGTGGCCTCGATCCTGCGCGATTTTTCGGCCCCGGTCATTCTGGAACATGACCACACGGATGCCGAACGCGCATTTTTGCTGGCCCACGACACCGATCCGTTCAACCGTTGGCAGGCAGGGCGGTCGCTGGCGCAAGATACGCTGCTGCGCATGATCCGCGAAGATGCAGCGCCGGGAACGAACTATCTGGATGGTATGTTGGCCGTGCTGCGTGACGGCGATCTGGACTCAGCCTATCGCTCTTTGATGTTGGGTCTGCCAACGCAATCCGAACTGGCTGCGGCCTTGTTTGAAAGTGGTAATACCCCTGATCCGATGGCGATATGGACCGCCGTCGAAACCCTGCGCCAAGCGACCGCACAGCATGTGCAGGACCTGCTGCCAAGGCTGCACAGCGAAACACTGATCGACGCGCCGTTCAGCCCCGATGCTGATCAGGCCGGCAAGCGGGCACTTGGTGGCGCAGTACTGTACTTGACTTCGCGGCTGGATGGCGGTGCCAAAGCGGCCGAGGAATACGCAGCAGCCGACAACATGACCCGCCAACTGACCGCCCTGTCTTGCCTTTTGCGGGCGGGCGCGGGCCAAACCGAACTCGCGGACTTTTACAGGCAGTGGCAGCATGACCGGCTGGTTGTCGATAAGTGGTTCGGCCTGCAGGTGACAACGGCCTCTCCTGAAACTACGCCGGATGTTACGCGCACATTGACCGAGCACCCTGATTTCAATTGGAAGAACCCCAACAGGTTCCGGGCAGTCATGGGGGCGTTGGCGATGAACCACGCCGGGTTCCATCGTGCGGACGGGGCAGGATATGCGTTGTTGGCAGACTGGCTGATCAGGCTGGACCCGGTTAACCCCCAGACCACCGCCAGGATGTGTTCTGCCTTCCAGACCTGGAAACGCTATGACACCGACCGTCAGGACCTGATGAAAGCTCAGTTGACGCGTATCGCCGACACACCGAACCTGTCGCGGGATACAACGGAAATGGTGTCTCGCATCCTCGGCGTATGACCCCGTTTACTTTCCAACGCCACAACAGGACCCCACGCGCCGTCGTGATCCTGATGTGCGTCTACGCGGGGCTGATCGCGTTGGTTATTCTGTTCGATGCGGCGTGGTGGCTGGTTGGGTTGCTGAGCTTGCCCACCCTGCCCGCCCTTTGGGACATTGCGCATGGCACAAGTGCCGGACTAACCCTGGATCACCGCGCAATACGATGGTTTTCAGGCAACCGCGAGGCCGAGGTTGCCTTGGCCGATATCGACCATGTCCGGCTCGACACGCGCTGGGACTTTTCCGTGCGCACGTCACTGGTTCTGGCCTCGGGCAAGCGGATTCGGCTGCCGGATGAAGCCACACCACCCCACAAGACCCTTGAAACTGTCCTGCAAGACGCCGGATTACGGGTTGAACGGCACCATTTCACCGTTTTCTGAAACAATCAGTCGGAAAAGGACCAATTCCCCCGGCCTGTCACGCATCACCCCCCAAAAAGCTTGAATTTGAGGCGATTTTCGGTCAAAGTTTCAAGCTAACTTACCAGTTTTTTACGGTTTCGAGTTTTACCATGTTTCGGTTTTTCAGGGCACGAGAGGCCCTTTCTTCTTTATCCAAGGGTCATTCCACACAAAACGTGCGGGCAACCGACTGCGCGGTGACGGCATCACTGCCGGATAAAGGGCAACTGAACATTCCAGTGGCCGATATCAGGGCCGAAGACCTGACAGCCCGTAACACCATTGAAGAAGGGCGCACACTGGCCAGACAGGACCGCTGGGCCAAGCTGTCCAAAATGATGCATGCCGCCGACAAGGACCGCGCAATCGCATCGGACGCAACACCGATTGCCGATCTGTTGGCCTTTGGCGCGCGTTCCGACGTTGTATTGGCAGTGGAACATGCCCTGTCGGATGGCAGCGCGCTGTGCGAATATGACTTGCTGGGCGGTATCTCAGAGCTTGAAGACGAAATGCGTGAGCATCCGGGTGATCCGATGATTACGCTGGTGGTCGCCTTAGCACACATTGACCTGGCCTGGGCATGGCGCGGAACCGCAACGGATGCCACGTTGCCGCCCCTTCACCGGTCGCGTTGCGCGGCCCATTTCGACCGGGCCGCAGACCTTTTGCCGACATGCCGCGCTGCGTTGCCAGACAGCCCCATTGTCGCAGCCGCAAGCTGTGCCCTGTTGGCAGGTCAACGGAAGACCAACCAGCGTGTAGCCGAAGAATACGAACGCCTGATCTCCCTGGATCCGCACAATCAGCGGCCTATGCGGGCGATGGGCACGCATCTGCTGCCGCGTTGGTTTGGCAGCTATGAAAAGCTTGAAGTTCAGGCACTGCGGAACGCCGCGCGGACTGGCGACATCTGGGGCGCTGGCGGCTATACTTGGGTCCAGTTTGACGCCATCGCATTGGACGAAGAGGCCTGCGCTCGTCTGGATGTCGAGTACTTCCTGGAAGGGTTGGATGACATTTTGCATCGCCGCCCCGATCAGCAGA
Organism: Ruegeria sp. BA12; assembly: GCF_056539625.1. NCBI lineage: Bacteria > Pseudomonadati > Pseudomonadota > Alphaproteobacteria > Rhodobacterales > Roseobacteraceae > Ruegeria > Ruegeria sp. BA12. Next base: position 330,099 of record NZ_JBQFVF010000001.1, on the reverse strand, counting down.
CCGTCAACATGCTGTCGGCCTATTGCGCCATCACGATACAGAACGGTCAGGGCCTGAACGAAAAGGCCGACCTTGTGCGCTCGCAAATTCACGAAGCTGCAAACAGGCTGATCCGCGACCACATGACTGAACTGCACCCGCTGATCTGGGCGCATGCCGCGAATGGGTTCAACAACTCGGTTCGCATCAATTCTGCCGAACGGTTTGCAGCCCGCGGCAAGCGCGATGCGTTGCGTGCCATCCGTGATCTGTTCCGCGAGGAACTGCGCAGCGGCACGGACGTGACCTTTACACCGTCTGGTCTGCGCCTGTCTCAACACTGATTCCCCCTTGCCCCTCGCCCCTGCCGGGCCTAATACGCAGGCTTAGACTTCTGCGGAAATGAGGCGCGCCATGCTCGACCTGACATATGAAATGCCCAAACCCAAAACCATTGCCGGGGCCAAGCACGATTGGGAACTGGTGATCGGGATGGAGGTGCATGCGCAGGTCTCGTCCAATGCCAAACTGTTCTCGGGAGCGTCGACCCAATTTGGGGCCGAACCGAACGCGAACGTGGCCTTTGTGGACGCGGCGATGCCGGGCATGCTGCCAGTGATCAACGAATACTGCGTCGAACAGGCCGTCCGCACCGGGCTGGGCCTGAAGGCGGATATCAACTTGAAATCGGCGTTTGACCGCAAGAACTATTTCTATCCTGACCTGCCGCAGGGATACCAGATTTCCCAACTTTATCACCCGATTGTGGGTGAAGGTGAAGTGCTGGTTGAAATGGGTGATGGAACCGCGCGCAACGTGCGGATCGAACGCATCCATATGGAGCAGGATGCGGGCAAATCGATCCACGACATGGACCCGCATATGTCCTTTGTCGATTTGAACCGGACCGGTGTCTGCCTGATGGAGATCGTCAGCCGCCCCGACATTCGCGGACCCGAAGAAGCGGCGGCCTATATCGTCAAGCTGCGTCAGATCCTGCGCTATCTGGGCACCTGTGATGGCAACATGCAAAACGGCAACCTGCGGGCTGATGTGAACGTCTCAATCTGTTTGCCGGGCGCGTATGAGAAATACCAGGAAACGCAGGATTTCTCGCATCTGGGCACCCGCTGCGAAATCAAGAACATGAACTCAATGCGCTTTATCCAGCAAGCGATCGAGGTCGAAGCCCGCCGCCAGATTGCCATTGTCGAAGCTGGCGGCAAGGTCGATCAGGAAACCCGCTTGTACGACCCGGACAAGGGTGAGACCCGCTCGATGCGGTCCAAGGAAGAGGCGCATGACTATCGCTACTTCCCCGACCCCGACCTGCTACCGCTTGAGATCGAGCAGGCATGGGTGGACGACATCGCCGCCAAACTGCCGGAACTGCCCGACGACAAGAAAGCACGCTTCATAAGCGAATTCGGCCTGACCGATTATGACGCGTCCGTGCTGACTGCCGAGGTGGAATCGGCCGCCTATTTCGAAGAAGTTGCCAAGGGCCGCAACGGTAAGCTGGCCGCAAACTGGGTCATCAACGAACTGTTCGGTCGTCTGAAGAAAGAAGACCACGACATAACGGAATCGCCCGTGTCTCCGGCACAATTGGGTGGGATCATCGACCTGATCGCATCGGACGCGATCTCGGGCAAGATCGCCAAGGACTTGTTCGAGATCGTCTATACCGAAGGCGGCGATCCGGCGCAGATCGTGGAAGAGCGCGGCATGAAACAGGTGACCGACACCGGCGCGATTGAATCCGCACTGGATGAGATCATCGCAGCCAACCCGGCGCAGGTTGAAAAGGCCAAGGTGAACCCGAAACTGGCGGGCTGGTTCGTCGGCCAGGTGATGAAAGCCACGGGTGGCAAGGCCAACCCCAAGGCGGTGAACGAACTGGTCAGCAAGAAGCTGGGCTCGTAAAGCCTTCGAGATATCGAACAGTCGCGGCGGGGTTTGAACAAAACCCTGCCGTTTTTCTTTCCGCCACGTCCATGCGATGAAGACTTTCCCAAAATCGCCAACATGTTAGATTGCCGGAACACGGCAACCAGGAAAATCCGATGCAGCGCTACGAATACAAAGTTGTCCCAGCCCCGCAAAAAGGCACCAAGGCCAAGGGCGTCAAAACCGCCGAAGGACGGTTTGCAGCATCCGTGGAACAGCTGCTGAACGAGATGGGGCAAGACGGCTGGGAATATCAGCGGGCCGAATTGCTGCCCAGCGAGGAACGCACTGGCCTGACCGGTTCAGCCGTGAACTGGCGCAATGTGTTGGTCTTTCGGCGCGAGACCGAGGCGTCTTTTGTCTCGACCCGCAACCCGACCGAAACGCCGGACAGCGTGCCGCTGGCGCAACCCGTACCTGGACCCGAAACAGTTGTTGCCCCGGCTCCGATTGCCGAAGAGGTGAATGACCCGCCCCTGTCGCTGAAAGGGTCCGAGGCGAAATCTGAACCTCCAGAAAAGCCCTGATCGCGGCGAGCCTCAAGTCAAGCGCAGCACGTTTTTCCCTGTTGTATCGGAGGGCAAGGCACCGTTGCGTATGAGCAATAGACGCAGCAATCGCCCTCCAAAGGCTTCAGCACTTGGTGGCAGGATTTGCATTCATAGAACCACTGACACGCGTCCGTGGGCATGGTTTCCGTTTCGACGTGCCCACAGGATGGGCAGGTCAGGGTGGACTCGAGCGTAAAGGCCGTCTCCGTTCTGGACATTTGATCCCTCCCCTCAAAGCACTTTGGGCCAGCTACCCCCCAATATCCAGCGCCAGAGCATGGATGCGCGGCACGATATCGCCCAGCGCCTTGTGTACAGCGCGGTGGCTGGCGACGCGGGACTGGCCCTCGAACGCGCTGGCGCGGATGCGGACATTGAAATGGCTCTCGCCTCCGTCCTGATACCCGGCATGGCCGCGGTGGCTTTCGCTGTCGTCGATGACCTCCAGCTCACGCGGATTGAACGCGGCTTCAAGGCGCTGATGGATTTCGTCACTCACGCTCATTTTTTCGCTCAGCGGCAAAAAATTTACCGCTCCCCCTCTTCTACTTTCGGCTGCTTAGACTAAACTGCTGCCTCCGAGTCGAAAAGATGCCTTGTCGAGGATCAGAGCATGGTAAAATCAGACCCCTTCGGATTCGATATGTCCGTTTCCAGCGCAAAGAAAAAGAACCCGCGCGGGCGCCGGGGGATGTCGGGCGCATCTGAAACCTCGACGCGAATCTGCGATCACGAGGGTTGTGAGGAGGCCGGTAAGTTTCGTGCGCCCAAGGCGCCGGATGTGCTGGACGACTTCTACTGGTTCTGCCAGCAGCACGTCCGCGAATATAACAACAAGTGGAACTTCTTCGACGGCACCACCGAGGCCGAGTTGAACGCGCAACGTTCCAAGGACAAAGTGTGGGAGCGTGAGACCAAGCCGATGGGCGACCCCGAGGCACGCGCCTGGGCGCGTCTGGGCATCGAAGACCCGCATCAGGTTTTAGGCGAGAACGCCACCAAGAACCCCGGCCGCGCCAATTCCGGCGGCCGCCGCCTGCCCCCAACCGAACGCCGCGCAATCGAGATTCTTGAAGCGCAGGACAGCTGGTCCAAGGCTGAGGTGCGCAAGGCCTACAAAAAGCTGATCAAGGTATTGCACCCGGACATGAACGGCGGCGACCGCTCCCAAGAGGAACAGCTGCAAGAGGTCGTCTGGGCCTGGGATCAGATCAAGGACAGCCGGAATTTTAAGTAAGCTCTACTACGCTGAAAACGTACCCCGCAGCGCCTGCGCTTCGGGGCGTTTCAAGCAACGAAGTTTGGTTTTTGGCACCTGCGCGCTGTCACTGAGTTCGGGAAATAGCGCGCGCAGTTCGTCAACATCTTCGCGGCTGAAAGAATTCAAAGACTGACCGCCGACATACAGGCTTTCACTTTGCAGGCCATGCGAGGACAGGATGGCATGCTGCTCGCAGGCAATGTGAAAGTAGGTGACGGGCTCATCCGTTCCTATCTGACGGATCGTATCATCGTTGACCAGATGAATCGCGGCCGAGAAGACCATCGGTTCCCCAAATAGCAATTCGGCCCGCCAGCCTTCAATCACAATCCGGTGCTGCGGGGATACGTACAGATCGCGGTTGGGCAGACCTTTGCCTAACGCGTTTCGCTGAATTCTCACTGGGCGAAACCTTGGCTGGAAGCGCAAAGTCTGAGCGCTGAGTGTTCGTTTCCCGATCCAAACAATAGGAAGGGTTTGACCATCAGATACGCAAACCCTGTCGCCCACCGCCAAATCCTCGACCGGTCGCGGGCCTGCGGTTGTTTCGATTAAGGTACCGGCAACAAAACAAGGCGGGTTCGACGGATCGAGATCACTCTGAGTGATCTTCCAATTGCCGGTGCTCATTGGTCCGGTTGGGTCGTTTGTGTCCCAAGCGAAAATCTGTGTGCCGACCTGAATAAATTCGCCGGAGTCGCCGTTGCTCACCCTGGTGCCTTGCCCAAGGTAGGTATAAGGCTGAAACGTAAGGCCCCCGTCGAATGAGATCGTTTGACCATCAACAATCGCTGGCTGAGTCGTGTTTTGAACGACTAAGTCGCCCGGGCCAGTTGTGTTTACGGTGTGCAGTAGGACATCAAAAGCCATCGAATTCGCCCTTTGCGCCAGCAATGGTCAAAACGGGGGCGCCATCATGCGACGGGTGGATGGGCACTCTTTCGCGACTGCTAGTCTCGTTCAATTACGCCTCACAAATTAAGACAATCGGACTATTCCCTTAAGCTCAGTCTACAAGATTCTATTTTAACCCAAATTAAATATTTCGATATTTGTATTTGATTGAGAATATTCTTCCTTACAAGCACCCTCCTTGATCGCTTTAGCTATCTGTGCGCATTCATCCCGATAAGGCCAGTTTCGAAGAAACATCCTCTCAGCCTCCGCGCGGCGCCTCTTTCCCTTGCCCTTCCCGGCAATATGTTGCACCACACACGGGTTCAAACCCGGCAAAACGGGCCAAAGGATAAGGACAAGGCGAATGGCTGACGGATCGATTGATATCAACGCAAAACCCACCGAAGAAATCTCGGTTCGCGATGTTTTTGGCATTGATACCGACATGGCGGTCAAGGGCTTTGCAGATCGCAGCGACCGGGTTCCGGCAATCGACCCGACTTATAAGTTTGATCCTGAAACCACGCTGGCGATTCTGGCAGGCTTTTCGCATAACCGCCGTGTCATGATTCAGGGCTATCACGGCACTGGTAAATCGACCCATATCGAACAGGTTGCCGCCCGTCTGAACTGGCCCGCTGTACGTGTGAACCTGGACAGCCACATTAGCCGGATCGACCTGATCGGTAAGGATGCGATCAAACTGCGTGACGGCAAACAGGTCACTGAATTCCACGAGGGCATCTTGCCCTGGGCGCTGCGCAACCCGGTAGCCATCGTGTTCGACGAATACGATGCAGGCCGCGCCGACGTGATGTTCGTGATCCAGCGCGTACTGGAACATGACGGCAAGCTGACCCTGCTGGATCAGAACGAGATCATCACGCCGAACCCGAATTTCCGCCTGTTCGCCACTGCAAACACCGTGGGTCTGGGTGACACCACTGGCCTCTATCACGGGACGCAGCAGATCAACCAGGCGCAGATGGACCGCTGGTCGCTGGTCTCGACCCTGAACTACCTGAGCCACGACGCCGAGACGATGATCGTCCTGTCGAAAGCGCCGCATTACAATACCGAGAAAGGCCGCAAAACCGTCAGCCAGATGGTGACCGTTGCTGATCTGACCCGGACCGCCTTTATGAATGGCGACCTGTCCACCGTGATGAGCCCGCGAACCGTGATCAACTGGGCCCAGAACGCCGAAATATTCCGCGACGTGGGCTATGCCTTCCGCCTGTCCTTCCTGAACAAATGTGACGAACTGGAACGCCAGACCGTTGCCGAGTTCTATCAGCGTTGCTTTGACGAGGAACTGCCGGAAAGCGCGGCCAGCACAAGCCTGGGATAAGTAGGTGCAATTTGCCGCGCAAAAATGCGTGTTCATCCACGTACCGAAAACCGGAGGAAACTTTTTTACGCGTTGTTTCCTTCGGTTCTCAGACGATGCCATCGTCACCAGCGGCCACCAAGACGGTACAGACCGGTTCGAACTAAGCGGTGACGCAACCAAGTCCAAGCATCAGACACTTGCGGAATACAGCCAACTGATTGGCCCGGCCTTTGCCGAGTATACCGCTTATGCCTTTGCCCGCCCTCCGGTCGAGCGGATGATCTCGCTGTACTATTCGCCCCACCGCTGGATGCGCGCGCAAGAAGGGGGTGGTTTCGGCCTTGATCCCCGCAACGAACCAATAAACCTTGAGGAATTTGAGACACTTGTGTCGGCTAACAAATCCATCTCGGACTTGCTGGATATCAAAAATGTTTCAGGTAGGTTAACTGTCAACAAAAGCGCCCGGCATGCGTCAGGGGCGCGCGTGTCGCTGTTGGATTTTGCCGATTTACGGCACGGGCTTGAGACATTTGGCCGGGAAAACGGCTTTGACCTAACCGACATGCCCGGCAAGAAAGTGAACTCCAGTGCTGTAAACGATCCCATGAAGCTCAACACCGGACAGATGCGTGACTTGACGAATATCGTTATGCGCTCGCACCACGGCAAAGATCAGAAACTGTTCCGGAAAAATGGGCTTAAGGGAGTGCTTGAGGGTCTTGTAGGATGGTTCAGGTAGGAACCGCCAAGTCGTTTTGGGGCGCACAAGGCTGGGCAATCTCCCTGGCCTGTAGTTTATAGTTAGTTTGACGCACGCCACCCATCGAGACACCCCATGATTTTACCATAGGTCCCGCTCTGGTTTCATGCGAAAACGGGGTTGGCCCTATGGTCAAGGCCCTGAATTGGCACTAGGTTGCCGGGACAGAACAAGACCGGACTGCCACCGATGAGCAAACCCAACGACAACCCCGCTGATCCGTTCAAGAAGGCTTTGGCCGAAGCCACCAAAGTTATGGCCGACGACCCTGAATTGAACGTGACCTACACAGTCGACCCTTCTGGTATATCGGGCGAGTCGATGCGTCTGCCGCAAGTCAGCCGCCGGATGACGCGCGAAGAGGTTTTGCTGGCACGCGGTACGGCGGATGCTCTGGCGCTGCAGCGGAAATACCATGACGACGCCACCCATGCGCGCTACGCGCCTCCGGGTGATATGGCGCGGGATTTGTACGAGGCGATGGAAGTCGCGCGATGCGAGGCGATGGGTGCGCGGGATATGCCCGGCACTGCCAGCAATATCGACGTCAAGATTGGGCATGAGGCCCTGCGGCGCGGATACGACCAGTGCAAGCAGCCAGCGGATGCACCGTTAGCGGTTGCTGCGGGCTATCTGATCCGGCACCTGGCCACGGGGCGGGACCTGCCCCCGGCGGCCTCTAACATCATGAACCTGTGGCGTGGATTTATCGAAGAACAGGCCGGTGGCACGCTGGAAAACCTAGACGAACTGCTCTCGGACCAGGCGGAATTCGCCAAGTTTGCCCGCCAGATGATCAAGGATCTGGGTTACGGCGACCAGCTGGGCGATGACCCTGATGAGTTGGACGACGAACAGGAAGATCAGGCTGAAGACGACGCCGAGGAACAGCCCGATCCCGACAGCACCGGCCAGGATGACCAAGAGGAGCAGGACGCCGACGCCACGCCCGAGCAAACGCAGGAAGAACAGCAGGACCAATCTCAGGCGCAGGTCTCGATGGATGAGATGGCCGAAGATGAGATGGGCGATGAGGCAGAGATGCCCGAAGGTGAGGCTCCTCTGGAACCCCCTGCCCCTCCGCCGGCATCCGAAGCTGATCCCGATTACAAGGTCTACCTGAACACCTACGACGAAGAGATCGCAGCCGAGGATCTGGCCGAACCGGCCGAGCTGGAACGACTGCGAGCCTATTTGGATCAACAGTTGGAGCCCCTGAAGGGCGCTGTTAGCCGATTGGCCAACAAGTTGCAGCGTCGCCTGCAGGCACAACAGAACCGCAGCTGGGAATTCGACCGCGAAGAAGGCATTCTGGATGCGGGCCGTCTGGCGCGAGTTGTGGCAAACCCAACTACGCCGCTCAGCTTCAAGGTCGAGAAAGACACCGAATTCCGCGACACGGTGGTAACGCTGTTGTTGGACAACTCGGGCTCCATGCGCGGGCGTCCGATTTCTATTGCGGCGATCTGTGCGGATGTTCTGGCGCGCACGCTGGAACGCTGCAACGTGAAGGTTGAGATTTTGGGCTTTACCACCCGCGCGTGGAAAGGCGGATTGGCACGCGAGGCGTGGCTGAATGATGGCCGGCCGCAACAGCCGGGGCGTCTGAATGATTTGCGCCACATCATCTACAAGGGCGCGGATGCCCCTTGGCGGCGCGCACGGCCCAATCTGGGCCTGATGATGAAAGAGGGGCTGCTGAAAGAGAATATCGACGGCGAGGCGTTGGAATGGGCGCATCGCCGAATGCTGGCCCGGCGCGAAGCACGCAAAATTCTGATGGTGATTTCGGATGGTGCGCCGGTCGACGATTCAACACTCAGCGTCAACCCCGCGAATTATCTGGAAAAACACCTGCGCGACGTGATCGCCATGGTGGAAAAGCGCAAAATGGTGGAACTGCTGGCTATCGGCATCGGTCACGACGTCACCCGCTATTACGACCGCGCGGTGACGATCACTGACGTCGAACAACTGGCAGGCGCAATGACCGAGCAACTGGCAGCCCTGTTCGATAGTGATCCTCGCGCACGTGCGCGGGTGATGGGGATGAAAAGGGCCAGCTGAGGCTGGCCTTGCCCCGGGCCAAAGAATTTTCCAAAAGAATAAGGGGTGAACCCCCGCTTGGGAGAGGTATGTGATGTTTCAGTCCTTTGAGGTGACGGCGCGCCCGGAACAGGGGCCACCCCGGTTGGCGGCTCTGCGGGGTGAAATTGCGAACGAAGGGCTGGACGGATTTCTGATCCCGCGCGCAGACGCGCATCAGGGCGAATACGTGGCCGCTCGAGATGAAAGGTTGGCTTGGCTGACAGGGTTCACGGGATCAGCAGGGTTTTGCGCCGTGTTACCAGATATAGCGGGCGTGTTTGTCGATGGCCGGTATCGAACCCAGGTCAAGGCGCAGGTCGCCGCCGAATTCACTCCGGTTCCGTGGCCCGAGGTCAACCTGAGCACCTGGTTGAAGGAACACCTTCCCGATGGCGGCAAGGTAGGTTTTGATCCGTGGCTGCATGCAGCAGGTCAGATCACAAGCGCAAAGAAAGAGCTGACCGACAGCGGCATCGAACTGGTGCGCTGTGACAATCTGGTGGACCGCGTGTGGTCCGACCAGCCCACCGCCCCGATGAACCCGGTCAAGACCCATCCGATTGAGTTTGCAGGTGAAACCGCGGACAGCAAAATCACCCTTCTGGCCGAAGCCCTGCGCGAGGCAAATTGCACAGCCGCAGTAATCACGTTGCCGGATTCGATCATGTGGCTTTTGAATATTCGCGGCTCGGATATCGGGTACAACCCGGTGGCGCATTGCTTTGCTATTCTACATGCCGGTGGCCGGGTGGATCTGTTCATGGATCAGGAAAAACTGTCCGAGCCGTTGACGGATCAGGTTACCGTCCACGCGCCGGGGGCATTTCTGGACGCCGTTACAGCGCTTGAGGGGAAGATACAGGTCGATTTGGGAACGCTGCCTCAGGCTGTGGCCGATGTGTTGCAGGATCGGATGGTGGATGGCGGAGATCCCTGCGCCTTGCCCAAGGCCTGCAAGAATGCGGCCGAGATCGCGGGCAGCGCCGAAGCGCATCTGCGCGATGCAGCGGCGGTTATTGAAACCCTTTGCTGGTTGGATGCGCAGGCTCCGGGTACCCTGACCGAGACGCAGGTGGTGACCCGCCTTGAAGAGAGCCGGCGCAAGGACAATGCGCTGCAGGATATCTCGTTCGACACGATTGCCGGCACTGGTCCGAACGGCGCGATCATGCATTACCGCGTGACCGAAGAAACCGACAGCCGCCTTGAAGACGGTCATATTCTGGTTCTGGACAGTGGCGGGCAATATCTGGACGGCACCACTGACATCACGCGAACTATCGCCGTCGGTAATGTCGGAGATGAGGAAAAATCCTGCTTTACCCGCGTATTGAAGGGCATGATTAACCTATCCATGCTGCGCTGGCCTGTCGGGCTGGCCGGGCGTGACATCGAATGTATCGCACGGGCCCCGCTTTGGGCCGCGGGTCAGGATTTCAATCACGGTGTCGGACACGGTGTCGGTGCCTACCTCAGCGTTCACGAAGGCCCCCAGCGCCTGTCCAAAGTCAGCCATGTGCCCTTGCAACCCGGCATGATCCTTTCCAACGAACCGGGCTATTACCGCGAGGGCGCCTTTGGTATCCGCATCGAAAACCTCGTAGTTGTTCAAGAAGCCCCAGCCCTGCCCGGTGGTGACGCGGAACGCGCGATGCTGAACTGGCGGACCCTGACATACGTCCCAATTGACAGAAGGCTAATCGTGACTGACATGTTGACGTCGGCAGAGCGTGACTGGCTGAATACCTATCACTACGACGTTGCGAAAAAACTGCGCTCAAGGCTGGGCGACGACGCGCAACTGTGGTTGGATGCCGCAACTGCGCCGATCTGACACTGACCTGTTACATACACAGAGCAGAAGAGAGGCCGAAAATAAGACGAGGGAAGAAAAATGGTTGAGATCACAATCCGCAGAGCTCCGGGCAAATGGAGCGTTCGTTCCGGTGGTGCCGTACTGGGTGAAAGCACTGGCGCGCTGGAACTGATCGAAGGTGATCTGACTCCGGTGATCTATTTCCCCCGTACCGATATCGCGATGGCCTTTCTGGATAGCACCGACAAGATCACCCACTGCCCACACAAGGGGGATGCCTCGCATTTTTCGATCGTCAACAAATCCTCGGTGACCGAAAACGCCGCGTGGAGCTATGAAACCCCCGTTCCCGCCATGGCCGAGATCAAAGGTTATGTGGCCTTTTACCCGGTTGAATCGGTGAAGGTAGAGCAGATCTAGCGAAAGACCTTTCCGACGCTCTACCTACTGTTCAATCGGGTACTCTTCCCAAAAAGCTTATGGTCGGGCCTCATGAATAACTCGACAGGTTGTTTGCGATTTTGGAGTTTTGTCACGTACTTGTTTCTTCATGCTTGCCAACCTCTTGGCCACATTAGATTCGCATGCCAAAATTGCAGCTTCCTGTGCCTCAGTCCGGTCTGAGAACCTCCATGAATACCCAAAAGAGCCGATATCTGAGATCACGAATGCGCCCGATGAAGGTGGAGCGTTTTTCTTTTGGTATTTCCGGAACTCGGTGTTTCCATCCTGGCTAAGTGTGGTGCCCTCAAATGTCGGATCATAGTCTTTTGGCACTATAACAGCGTAAACCGCGCACGTATCCGGGTATTCAGAAAGCAAACGGCAATCTCTTAGGCTTTGCTCTTTCGCGACAGCAAGCGAGTGACGGTTGGCAACCCAACCACTGCTGTTTTGTCCAGAAACAACAAATGCCGCAAAATACTCTTTGGTTTTAAACTCTCTGAACCTGGATTTTTGTCGTTTCGACAGTTTTAGATCCATCAAAACAGAAGTTTTCTTGGAAGATTTGTTAAGCTTTATCTCAGCAGAAACAGCCGGGACTGTGACCGCATTAACCGCACCCAGCAAAGCAGCCAACCTAAAGTAAAATTTCACGCACAGGCCTTTCCGATTCTCACGTAGGAAATTCTAATATTGATGGTTTCGAAGCTTCTTTCCAGAAAGAATGCTTTGTTGCTCGCAAGGTAAGATGAAACGAGATTTTTCTTAAAACGTTGGCACCAATTTAGGTATGCTTCTTTCCCTCACGCACCTGTTGCATGCATGTGAACAGCGGCCGATGCACACTGGACATGGACACCATCGGAGGATGCCATGTCGATCACGCGCCGCAGTTTCACTGGTATGCTGGCCGCAGCCGCATTGCCCAACGCACTTTCAGCACAGCAAGACCCCGTGCTTGAGGCCGTGAGGTCCACCTTGTACGGCAGCAGTTCTGAATTCAAACAGGGCATGGCCTTTCTGGTGCAGCGTGGCAACCCGGATGTAGTCCCGGCCCTGCTGACCGGAATGCGTTACGGAGGGCGACGTACCGACGAAATCGCCGAAGTGATGCAGACCCTGACCGGTCAGAACCTTGGCACTGACTGGTTCGATTGGATGTTGTGGCAGGAAAAGAACCCGCAGGTGGTCCCGCACTCTTCGTTGATTCCGTTCAAGCGTGAGGTTCTTCTGGGGATTGACCCGAATTTTGACGACTTCTTGCGCCCAAAATACCTGCAGCGCGACAAGATGAAGATCCGGCTAGAGGAAATCACCTGGGGCGGCGTTAGCAAGGACGGCATCCCGTCGCTCGACAATCCGGCACTGATCTCGGCCTCAAAAGCCAGCTACATGAAAGACGACGATCTGGTCTTTGGCGTCTCGATCAATGGGGATGAGCGCGCCTATCCGCTGCGGATCATGGGGTGGCACGAGATGTTCAACGAGGTGATCGGTGGCGTCCCCGTAGCGCTGGCTTATTGCACGCTGTGCGGGTCGGGTATCTTGTTCGAAACACAAGTGGCGGGACGGCGGAAACCGTTTGTCTTTGGATCATCTGGTTTCCTGTACCGTTCCAACAAGCTGATGTTTGATCGCGAGACGCATTCGCTGTGGAACCAATACACCGGAAAGCCGGTTGTGGGCCCGCTGGTCGGCAGTGGAATCACGCTCCAGCAGCGCCCGGTAGTGATCACCACATGGGAAAGCTGGAAGTCCTCACACCCTGGCACGCGCGTCCTGTCTCAGAATACCGGCCATCGGCGCAACTATGGCTCCGGCGTGGTCTATCGTGAGTATTTCGCCTCGCCCGAACTGATGTTTCCAGCACTGGTTGACCAATCCGAACATCGGCAGAAAGACTATATCTTCGCTATCCGCCAGTTCGGTGCGGCGCGGGCCTGGCCTTTGGATGCGTTTAGCAAGACGCGCGTGATCAATGACGCGATTGCCAACCGGCCGCTGGTTCTGATCGGCAATCCCGACAAGCGCGCGGTACGGGCGTATGAACGCAGCTCGCACCGGTTCACCGCGTCCAACGGCGGCCTGGTGGATCAGACCGGACAGAAATGGACCATGACCGAAGAGGCGTTGATCGGACCAGACGGAACTCGCTTGCCGCGTGTGGCTGGACATATCTCTTACTGGTTTGCATGGGACAATTATCTGGGCGACGCGGCAACGGTCTACGACGGTTAGGAATGTTCCTCGGCCGCCGTGGCGGCCAGCGCCCGGTTATAGGCCTTGAGCGCGTCGATATGAAAGAGCGCACCAACCGGGGATTCGTTACCCTCGTCGTCAATCACCACAACCGGGATGCAAGGGATGTCGTCGTGGTCGAAATAGGGCATCGCCGCCTCAAGCGTGGCACTGGCCTGTACGCATAGCCCCTGCTCTATCAACTCCTGTGCCTTTTCTTTGGTGATCGAGCGCGGGTCCCCAATCGGGCGCATCACCGCCCCGGTGCGCAACATCGCCAACAAATAGGCCTGTGGTCCTGCGGCCAGATGAACATCGCGGCGCTCCAGCTGAGTCAGGAAGAACGACCGGTCCACAAGACGCGAGGCCAAGGCTGTCGACATCGAAACCGAGACCATCACCGCAATTCCGATCTGCCAATCTCCGGTCAGCTCAAAAACGATCATCGTGGTGGAAATCGGCGCACCCAGCACTGCGGCGGCCACGGCACCCATGCCCGCAAAGGCATAGAGCGTATGGGTCCCGGACACATCCGGCAACAGCCCGGTGGCGATTAACCCAAAGGCCAATCCGGTCAGAGCGCCAACCATCAGCGAAGGAGAAAACACACCACCGCCCATGCGTCCCCCCATGGTGATCGCCAAAGCAACTGTTTTTATCACGGCAAACAAGATCGCGACGGTCAGGGTCAGATCGCCAGTCAGGGCACGGATTGTCGTTTCATATCCGACCCCGATGATATGCGGAAACCAGATCGCTAGCAGTCCCAGCATCGCACCGGACACGGCGGGGCGCAGCCAACGTGGCAGCGACAGGCGATTTTGAACGTGAGTGCCGATGTCCTCGGCAAAGAAGATCGAGCGCATCAACAGCAACGACACCAGCCCGCAGATCAGCCCAAGGATCAAAAAGGCTGGCAGCTCCACATAGAATTGCAGCGAGCCCGGGGTTTCCAGAACGAACTCGGTTACATCTCCGTATTCCAGCCGGTTGATCACCGTACCCGCGACCGAGGCGATAACAATGGGTGCAAAAGCGTGCACAGCAAAGTGGCGTAGCACCACCTCAAGCGCGAATAGCGCCCCAGCGATGGGTGAGTTAAAACTGGCTGAAACCGCCGCCGCCACAGCGCAGCCCAACAGATCGCGGCCGGTGATGCCATCCGCGTGGATACGGTCACTGACCCAGGTCGAGATTACCCCGGCCATATGCACCACCGGGCCTTCCCGCCCGGTTGACCCGCCAGTGCTGAGCGTGATCAGCGAGGCAAAGAACGAGGCGATCCCCGCCTTGCCCTCGACCCGGCCATTGGTCAGCGCCGAACCCTCGATCACGTCTGCGACCGAGCGTACGCGCCCGTCATCGGTGAATCTGTGCAGGATGACACCAACAATAAGACCGCCGATGATCGGCGTAATCAGGATCAGGAACCACGGCAATTTCTCAGCATGGCTGTGCAGCAACAGGATATCGTCTGTGTCGTAGACATAGGCCTGCAGCGACCGGATCGCCTTGCGGAACCCAAGGGCCATAAACCCTGCCGCAATCCCAATTGCCAACGCAATGAACCAGAACTGAATCTGGCTAGGCCCACGTCGCAACATAACCCGCCATGCATCCTTCATCGCGGCCAGAGCCTGATTGAGCTGGTTGCGCAGAACGGTGCGGGTCGTTTGGGTCATTGGCACTCGGGGATCAAGGTATATTCCTTAGTAAGCCACGGAGCCCCCTTATAAAAGTAGGATCGCGACGGTTTGAAAACCGGAAAGCGGCAAATTTAACTCAGGCGTCCAACAATGCGCGGGCGGCGGCGCGCGCCTCGTCCGTGATGGTGTCCCCTGCGACCATCCGGGCGATTTCATCCACACGGTCTGGTTCGGCCAGCGGAATAACGGTGGACAATGTCTGCCCGCCAGTTACCTGTTTTTGAACCCGCCAATGATGCGCCGCGCGGGCGGCAACCTGCGGCGAGTGGGTCACGACCAGAACCTGCCCCCCCTGTGCCAAAGATGCCAGACGGCGACCCACCGCATCAGCAGTCGCCCCACCGACACCCCGGTCGATTTCATCAAAGATCATAGTGCGGGCGCTATCGTCGCCGGTCAGACACACTTTGAGCGCCAGCAAAAACCGGCTGAGTTCCCCGCCCGAAGCGATCTTATTCAGTGGGCCAGACGGAGCGCCGGGATTGGTGGCAACGGTAAAGGCCACCGCATCCACCCCCTCAGGTCCGGGATCGGCGCCCGTGATTTCGGTTTGAAATACCGCACGCTCCATCTTCAACGGTGCAAGCTCGGCCATCACGGCCGCATCCAATTGTCCGGCCGCCTGTTGGCGCGCGGCGCTAAGTGCGGCGGCGGCGTTGTCATAGGTTTCCTGTGCAGCCGCAACCGCAGCACGCCGATCCGCCAAGTCGGCGTCACCTGCATCCAGCCGGGTCAGTCGATCACGCAGCGTGTCGGCAAAAACCCCCAAATCGTCAGGCACCACATCATGCTTACGGGCCAACGCTCGGATGGCGAAAAGACGTTCTTCTGCGGCTTCAAGCTCAGCCGGGTTAAAATCCAAAGCTTGAAGGCAGGCGCTCACCCCGTCCTGCGCTTCACCCAATTCGATCAAGGCGCGCCCCAATGCGGCTATCGGGGCCTCAAGCTGCCCGCCCGCATTGTCGGACACGCCTTCCAACCACCGCACCGCGTCAGACATCGCCACCTCGGCCCCATCTGCGCCCAACAGGTCAAAAGCACGGGCAACGTCATCGCGAATGCGTTCAGCCCCTTGCATCATGCGCCGACGGGCATCCAATTCAGCATCCTCACCGGGCTGAGGGTCCAGCTTGTCCAACTCGGCAACGGCGTGGCGCAGAAACTCCTCCTCGGCGCGCATGGCGGCCAGCGTCGCCTCGGTCTCGGCCAAATCCTTACGCGCGCGGGACATATCCATCCACGCCGCACGCACAGCTGCCAGAAGGTCCTCTACCCCCGCATAGTCATCCAGCATTGCCCTATGCCCGCGCGGGTTCAGCAACCCGCGATCATCATGCTGGCCGTGCAGTTCGATCAACGTCTCGGACAGGGCGCGCAGTACCTCACCGGAACAGCGCCGGTCATTGACCCAAGCGGTCTTGCGTCCCTCGGCTGTATTAACCCGGCGCAGGATCAGTTCCTCACCACCAGGCAAGCCTGCCTCGGCCAGAATCGCATGGGCGGGGTGGCCATCTGGCAACTCAAACTCGGCTACAACCTCCCCCTGCGCGACGCCTTGCCGAACCAATTCAGCCCGCCCTCGCCAGCCCAGCACGAAACCCAGCGAATCCAGCAAGATCGACTTGCCCGCCCCGGTTTCACCGGTCAATGCGTTCAAACCCGGCTGAAACGTCAATTCCAGCCGGTCAATGATCAGCATGTCGCGGATATCAAGGGCGCGCAGCATCGGGTCTTAGCGTCCCACGCCTTTAGCCATGACGATTACAACCACTCACCTTTGATGGTCTGACGGTAGATGGTGCTTAGCCAATTGTTTCCACGGCTCTTCAATTCCAACCCACGCGAGGTCAGCAATGCATAGCCCGCATCGTACCATTCCGACGATTGATAGTTGTAACCCAAGATAGCACCGGCTGACTGCGCCTCATCCACCAAGCCCAGCGACAGATAGGCTTCGATCAGACGATACAGCGCCTCAGCTGTGTGGGTTGTGGTCTGGAAATCTTCGACCACGACACGGAATCGGTTGATTGCAGCGGTATAGTGATCCTGACGCAGATAATAGCGCCCGATCTCCATTTCCTTACCAGCAAGATGGTCGAAGGCCAGATCGAATTTCAGAACCGCCGACGTGGCATATTCGCTATCAGGATAAACCTCGATCACTGTGCGCAGAGATTGCAGCGCCTGAAAAGTCAGCCCTTGGTCGCGGCCAACCTCGTCAATCTGGTCATAGTAGCTCAGCGCCAAAAGATACTGCGCATAGGCTGCATCTTCGTCTGTTGGATAAAAGTCGATATAGCGCTGCGCCGCCGCCCGGCTTTCTTCATAGTTCTTGTCCGTGTGGAACGAGAACGCCTGCATGATCAGCGCGCGCTTGGCCCAATCCGAATAGGGATACAAACGCTCAACTTCCGAGAAGTACCACGCCGCATCATCCGAGCGATTCTGCGACAGCTCAAACTCGCCGCGTGTGTAAATCTGTTCTGGCGTAAAGCCTTCCAGGTTCTGATTGCGGTCTGCGCCTTTTCCGCCGCATGCCGTCAAAACTGCTGTCAGAAGAATCGCGCCTGCGAGCCTGACTGCCGCTTTGGTGCCAACCATTCCGCCTATCCTCGTCGTATTGCTTATCGGGGCACGCCCCTGATTGGCCTTTGGTCTAGCATAGATAATTCCGGGGCAAAACGCCTTAGTACACTCACTAGCGGAATTGTCGGCAGAGTTGATCCAATCAGGCGACTTCGGGGATTTCGTCCCAAACAAGGCCCTGGCCCGGCAGACGCGCGGCCTGTTCGGGGGTACACAGGACCGGACGCACCGCACCAGGTGTTTCAAACAGCTTGCGCAGCAGCGTGTTGGTCATCGCGTGGCCGGATTTGTCGCCAGTGAAGTGACCCAGAATCGGGCCTCCCGCCAGGTAAAGGTCGCCCAGAGCATCCAGCATCTTGTGGCGAACAGCCTCATCCGCATGGCGGAAACCGCCAGGGGTCAGAACTTCGTCACCCTGTACAACGACAGCGTTTTCCAGCGTCCCGCCCAAGGCCAGGCCGTTTTCGCGCATCGCTTCAACGTCTGTGCGGCGGCAGAATGTGCGGCAATCGCTAAGCTCACGCGCGAACGAGCCGTTACGCATGTCCAGCGTTTTGGTCTGATTGCCAATTGCGCCGTCTTCGAAATCAATGTGGAAATCGATGATCAACCCATCCGCAGGCGCGATTGTTGCGCTGGCGCCTTCGCGCGTAGCTGTGACGGGCTTGAGAACTTCGAACGCAAGAACAGGGCTGGCCTGACGACGTACACCCTTGGCCATGATACCGCGCACGAAATCAATCGACGACCCATCCATGATCGGAACTTCGGGTCCGTCAATCTCGATCAGCGCGTTATGCACGCCGCATCCGGCGAGCGCGGCCATGATATGTTCGACGGTCGACACCGAAACATTTGCATCGTTCACCAGACGGGTGCAAAGCGGCGTCCGCTCGACCACGTCATAGATCGCGGGGATCAGCGCATTGCCCAGCTCGATATCCGTCCGTTTGAACCAGATGCCGTGACCGGCGGCTGCCGGTTTCAGGACCATCGTCGCAGGCTTGCCGCTGTGCAGCCCGACGCCTGTAAACGTGATCGGAGATTTGAGCGTATGTTGCAAGGTGAACCTCGGTGAGTGGTGTCCGGCCTTTTCGGTCCGTGTTGGACACTCACCTAAGGAAGCAAGCGTCAACGCTCAACTCACTCTTTGTAACTGAATGAAACATGAATGTAACAGATCGGCAAAAGCCTGCTTACATACAGTTAAAGCCGTGTATTTCAAAAGAAAAGGGCCGCCAAAAGGCGACCCTAAGTCGTTAATTTGTTACCGTGATCAGTTGGCCTGACGACGCAGGAAGGCGGGAATTTCGATCCGATCCTGTTCGGGGTCGGCCTCATCATGCGCAGGTGCCGTAGCGTCAGCTTGGCGCATCGGGGGCTGCTGGCGCACCGGCTGTGCCGGCGTATCAGCGGCGTGGCCGGTCATCCGGTCGATCAGGCGGTTAAAGCCGAACCGGGAACGATCCTGCCCTTCAGCCTGCGGTGCGGGGGCCGGTTGCGGTGCCTGTGGGCGCGGCGCCGCATACCCACGTTCAGAGGCCGGGACATTTTGTACAGCGGCCTGCAAACGCTGCAGCGCTTCGGGCGACGGTGTGCCTGCGGAGTGCTGTGGCTGCGGTGCTACAAAGCTTTCCGGCGCGGGTTCAACCGGTTCAGGTGTCGGCTCGAACTCAGCCACGCGGGGCTGATAGGCCGGGGGTGGCAGACCGTCATCGTCACGCTCCACCTGCGGCTGCGCCGGTTCCTCGGCGGTTTCGAACAGCGAAGGTTCACGGTTCACTTCTGACTGGGGCGCGGGCTCCGCCACTTCGGCCACAGCAGCGGGGGTCTCATCCTGCTGCGCCTCTTCTGCGGAAACGGTGCGGGTCAGCGGCTCGGACATCGAGCGACGCGCAACCGGAACGTCGACGGGCTTTTCACTGGCGTCGATACCAGTGGCCACAACCGACACACGCATACCGCCTTCCATCACGGTATCTAGGGTCGAACCGACGATGATGTTGGCCTCGGGGTCCACTTCCTCGCGGATGCGGTTGGCCGCTTCGTCCAACTCGAACAGGGTCAGGTCGTGCGAGCCGGTGATGTTGATCAGCACGCCCTTGGCACCCTTGAGGCTAATTTCGTCCAGCAGCGGGTTGGCAATCGCCTTCTCAGCCGCCTGAACCGCGCGATCTTCACCGGTGGCCTCGCCAGTGCCCATCATCGCCTTGCCCATCTCGTCCATCACGGCACGAACATCAGCAAAGTCGAGGTTGATCAGACCCGGACGGACCATCAGGTCAGTCACACCTTTAACGCCCTGATACAGAACGTCATCCGCCATCGAGAATGCCTCGGTGAACGTAGTCTTTTCGTTGGCCAGGCGGAACAGGTTCTGGTTCGGAATGATAATCAGCGTGTCGACAACCTTTTGCAGCGCCTCAACGCCGTCTTCGGCCTGACGCATCCGCTTGGCGCCTTCAAACTGGAAGGGTTTTGTGACAACGCCAACAGTGAGAACGCCAAGCTCCCGCGCTGCCTGCGCGATGATCGGCGCCGCACCCGTACCGGTGCCACCGCCCATACCAGCTGTAATAAAGCACATATGTGCGCCAGCCAGATGGTCGACGATCTGCTCGATGCTTTCTTCGGCCGCCGCAGCGCCCACGGTCGGACGGGCCCCTGCCCCCAGACCTTCGGTCACTTTCACGCCCAATTGCACCCGCGCCGAAGACTGGCTTTGCTGCAGCGCCTGCGCATCAGTGTTGGCGACGACAAAATCAACGCCGTCCAGCTGTTTCTCAATCATGTTGTTGACAGCGTTGCCGCCCGCGCCACCAACGCCAAATACTGTAATCCGAGGCTTCAGTTCGTCGTGCCCGGGCATCGAAAGATTCAATGTCATGCTCTGTCCGCCTGTTTTATTGACCCGCCAAAGCGGTGTTTTTCTTACCTATCCGCTTACAATCCTACCGGTCCAAACAGCAAAGGTCACGCCAAAAATCGCCGAATCCCACAAAATATGGAGGAATTAAGGCAGTCGTCAGCGGTATTTTGCATTCATTGCCAGATGTTGCGGATTGAACTCAATCCACCACAAAGCAAGCGACACACGCGCCGCAGTCAACATGCACGCCACTTGAGGGATTCACTGATTTTTAAGATGCGGAAAACTGCTCAGGTCCTGCCGCAGGGCCTCTGACGGGCCTTGTGGATATCTTGCGGGATAAGGCCGCTGGCTGCAACCCATTTCTTTAGCTAATTGGGGTACTTGGGCAATTCAAACCGTCTTCGGTAATGCTGCGCACCTCTTGAATTTCGCGTCGGTTGAAGTTGGCAAGTCGCACCATAAGGCGGCCTTCGTGCTGAAAGGTCCACCAGCACACCGGCACGTCATCCGGGTCATCATCGTACAAAAAGCAGATCTGACCATTGGGTGTAGTGATCTGCCCATAGACACAACCTCGCCCCTCCATCCGCCAGACAGACAGTTTGGGGCTGAGAAATTCCTCGGTCCCCACCAGAAGGCCGCTGGGATAGTCGTGAAACGTAACGGTTTTACCCTGGACAGCAGCCAGAAATGCCTCAGGCGGTATCCGTGTCTGGGCGTGTGCGGCAAGCGGAGTTGCAACGACCAGCGCCGCAACGCCGACCGCTTTACCAATTGTCACGGAACCAGCGCATGGCGCGCTTGAAAGGTCGCGCGGCATAGGTATCGACCGGAATTTCGAAATCCCACCATTCGTCCTGCGGATGCGCAGCGAACAGGCTAAGCCCCACCGCTGACGAAAACCCTGGGCCTGTCGCCGATTGCGGCAGACCGTGAACGCGCAAGGGTCGACCCAAACGTACGCGCTGACCCAGAATGCGGGTCGCGAGGCCATCCAGCCCCATGATCTGACTGCCACCACCTGTCAAAACGATCTGCTGGCTGGGCATATGCTCAAATCCGGCGGCATCCAAACGCACACGCACTTCTTCCAGAATCTCTTCGACGCGAGGGCGCATGATACCGATCAACTCGGCCCGACTAACGGTGCGGCGGTCGTGTTCCCAATCACCGGTATCACCACCAATATCGATCAGGTCGCGGTCGTCAGCGCCAGTCGCGTGGACACCTCCGTTAAAGGTCTTGATCCGTTCGGCCACAGCCGCCGGAACACCCAGTCCCATCGAGATATCGGCGGTCACGTGGTCGCCGCCCATACGCACGCAATCGGCATAGATCATGTGTTTTTTCATGAAAATCGACACGCTGGTTGTACCGCCACCCATATCGATACAGGCGGCCCCCAATTCCTGCTCATCCTCGACTAGGGCCGAAACGCCAGACACGTAGGCCGAGTTCGCGATCCCCGCCAGTTCCAGATCGCAGCGTTTGATGCAGCGCACGATGTTCTGGATCGCGACGGCATCGACGGTCAACATGTGCATGTCGACCGCAAGGCTTTGGCCCATCTGCCCGCGCGGATCGATCAGCCCCGAGCGGTTATCCAAGGCAAAATTCACCGGCTGGGCATGCAACACTTCGCGCCCTGCCCCGTAATCGGGCACGTCGCAAGCGTTCAAAACACGGCCAACCTCGGCCTCGGACACAACCTGACCTTCCAGATCAACCTGAGCGTCCAGACCATAAGAACGCGGGTTCGCGCCCGAAAAACAGGCGATTACGTGATCCACCCGGATATCAGCCATCTTCTGCGCCGCCTGCAACGCGGTACGGATGGCGCGTTCGGTTTCCTGCATGGCAGTGACTTCACCAAACTGCACACCACGCGACCGCGTGGTCGCAGCGCCAATCACCCGAAATCCGGTCTGACCGGCCAGGGACCCGATGCTGTTATCTTCGCTCAAGCGGTTTGCGCCATCGAAGCGCAGCACAAGGCAGGCAATCTTGGAACTGCCAACATCCAGAATGGCGACAACACCGCGTTGCATCGCCTGCCTGCGCATCTGCCGCATGGCCCGTTGGGACTGATAAAGATCGGTCATCATGTTCGTTACTGCCCGTTACCCACTGTCACTTTTGTATTCCACCAGTCTTCGCTGGCAGCTTTGGTCATTCTTATTGTCGGGCGCTGCCCAAGCCGCATGTCCACCACGGCCACGTCACGCTCCAACAGGTCCTGCACTTCGTTCACGGCAAGCACACGTTCCAACGCGCGCACCGGGCGTTCGGTTGGCAACATGATGCGTTGGCCGCGATCCAGAACCAGATCCCAACGTCGCTCGCCAATCCGCACCAGACCGCGAACCCGGCCACCCAAGCTGCGGGCAGTGGTCACCAGTTGCAACGCCTCGGCCACATGGGCATCCGCACCCTTGCCTGCGATCAGCGGCAGGGTGGTGTGTTCCTTACGCGAAGCGATGCGTTCCACATGCGCGCCGGTTTCATCCAACAGTTCGATCCCGCGGCGCGTGCGCCAGACGATGACGGGCTGACGCTCTTCAACATCCACTTGCAAGATACCACCAGGGCGCACCCGGACCGAGGCGGATTTGACCGGGTCCAGCCCGGTGATCGTGTCGCGGATCTGTTCGACATCCAGATCCCAGGAGCTTATCGGGAAGTCCAACGGCACCACTTCGCGGATGTCTTCAGACAGATTGGTACCCGCGCCATCAATCGCCATCAGATTGACCATGAATTCAGGCCGCTGCTGGATCGAGGTCTTGATGTCGGCCACATAGGCCACCACAGCCTCGCGCCGCTCGGCCGAGCCGAAATAGATCCCGGCCGCAGCGCAAAGCGCGAATATGGGCAAGCCAACCCGCAAACCCCGGCGCACACCCGGCGTCAGCATCCAACGCTGCAATCGGTAATTCAGCCGCGACGGAGCCGGATCAAACCGTTGCGATTTGCGACCGAACAGCTTGACCCCACTCAACCGCAGCTTTGGCTCCGCCTCGGACCGCGCGCCCGAGCCAAAATCCGCATCCGGTCCGGCCAGCGGCTTTGATCGGTGGATCACCGGCGCACGAGTGGCCCTTAGCGGTCGCATGAGGCGTCCTCCACCATCCACGCGCAAAGCTGGCCAAAGCTCATGCCGAAATGCTCGGCCTGTTCTGGCACAAGCGACGTTGGCGTCATCCCGGGTTGCGTGTTGGTTTCCAGCAGGAACAACCCATCAGCCCCCATGCCGTCATCCCAACGAAAATCAGTGCGGCTTACCCCCTTGCACCCCAACGCATCATGGGCGCGCAATGCGTAATCCAGACAACGGTCAAAGATGTCTTGCGGGATTTCGGCTGGCAGCACATGCCAGGACCCGCCTGGCTTGTATTTGGCGTCATAGTCGTACCAACCGCCATCGGTCATGATCTCGGTCACGGTCAGCGCGCGGTCCCCCATCACGGTCACTGTCAATTCACGACCTGCGATGTATTTCTCGACCATCACGAATTCAGGCATATCCTCGGACAGTTGCGGCGGGCCGTTTGACCCTTCATGCACGATATAGATACCGACGCTGGAGCCTTCGTTATTGGGCTTGGCGACGTAAGGGGGTTCCATCACGTGAACTTCGATCACCTCGACCTTGGGCACGATCACGCTGGGTACTACGGGCAGACCTACGGCCTGATACACCTCTTTGCTGCGTTGCTTGTCCATCGCCAGCGCCGAAGCCAGCACACCGGAATGCGTGTACGGAATCCGCATCCACTCCAGCAGACCCTGCACGCAACCATCCTCACCCCAGCGGCCATGCAGGGCGTTAAAAACCACATCTGGTTTGATGTCTAAAAGGCGCGCGTAAAGGTCGGGACCTGCGTCCAGCTCTACTACTTCAAAGCCTTCTCCCCGCAGGGCGGCTGCGCATTCGCGCCCAGAGCTGAGAGACACCTCGCGTTCCGCCGAGGGGCCACCCATCAATACCGCCACTTTGGGGTTTGTCCTGCTCGACTTACCCACTTAGCGCCTCAATGTCCCAGGACCTTATGTAGTGGTCCGTACTGCGTTATGCCTTTGATCCGTCGCCTGAATTTGCCTGTTATGGTCTGACGGTTGGGGCTTTATTCTGTCAGCGGATCACCGACCCGCATGATTTCCCACTCTAGCGTGATGCCGCTTGTTTCGTAAACCTTTTTTCGCACCTCTTCGCCCAGACCTTCAAGGTCAGCAGCCGTGGCAGTGCCGGTATTGATCAGGAAGTTCGAGTGTTTGGGGCTCATCTGAGCGCCCCCTCGCAACGCCCCGCGCATACCCGCATCGTCGATGACTTTCCACGCCTTGAGGTCATGCACGTCATCAGCGCGACCCGTGGACGAAAAGCCCGCCGGGTTGCGAAAGGTCGAACCGGCGCTGCGGTCTTTGGTGGGTTGGGTCTCGTCGCGCTTTTGCAGTTGCGCCGCCATGCGAGCGTGCAATTCAGCGGGATCACCTAACGGACCCTCGAATGTAGCGGAAACCAATACCGCCCCGTCGGGCAGATCGGACTGACGGTAGCGAAAGTTCAGATCCTCTGGGCTCAGGTCCAGAACCTCACCCTGTCGCGTGACGATGGTGGCCTTGCGCAGCACATCCGCTGTGTAGCTGCCATAGCATCCCGCATTCATCCGCACAGCCCCCCCGATCGAGCCGGGAATGGTGCGCAGAAACGTCAGGTCCACACCCGCATCCGCCGCCTTGCGCGCCACATGCGCATCCAGCGCTGCCGCGCCAGCGGTGACGGTGTTGCCATCGACCGAAATACCGTTGAACCCGCGCCCAAGCCGGATCACCACCGCGCGCAACCCGCCATCCCGAACAATCAGGTTCGAACCAACACCCATTGGGAAGACGGGAACCTCAGCAGGCAAGTCGCGCAGGAAGTGCTGAAGGTCTTCGATATCTGCAGGCTGGAATAAATAATCCGCAGGCCCACCGACCCGAAGCCAGGTTAAATCATTCAAAGGTCGGTTTTCAGTGAGTTTGCCACGAGGCGCAGGAAGTGTTTGAACCATGGCTCTCTGGTAGTTCGATTCTGTTCGCTTGTCATCTATCTGGACTAAGTTTTGCATACGTTTTGACCGCTGTCGGCTACGCAAACCTGTACTGAATCCCAAAACCAACCCGGTTCCCAAAGGAAAGGCTGTGAACATAACGAAAAGATTATAGAAGTCTTCGGCCCGCCACCACATCGGCTCTAGCAATCCTACGTTGTCCGAAGCCAGAAACCCATAGGCACTGGACAAGACAAGAAACAACAAAAGATAGACGGGCCCACGAAAACGACCCCGTTTAACAAGATTGTGGGATGCCAGCCCGGACAAAAATACCGGAAGCGCCATCGCCAACACGACAGCGGCTACTACTTCAATTATCTCCAATCCGTGTCCTCATCTGAAGGTTTGGTCAAAATGGTTCAGCTGTCCTCAACCAAGCGTTTCTTTGGAGCACAGCATTTTAACCTCTTGGGTTATTACACGGGCGCAATACTGGCATCAGACTTCAACTTCCTGAGCAAAATCCGGTGCAATCCACCAGTCAAAATTCCAAGGGTAAGACCTGGCACGAATTGGACGATCACGCTCGAGGTATAAGCGACTGAAAATAGCACAACGAACCCCTCGGCGCTCTGACTGGCGTACGCGCTAACAGGGGTCCAATACCACACGGCAAACGAAACAAACAAAAATAATAGAAGATAGATCGGTCCTCTGAACTTCCCTTTAATAATAAGAATGTGTGAGGCTATCCAAATCAAAAACAGGGGCAGAAAGAATGCGAGAGTGTAAAAGACGTATTCGATCATGTCAGTGTCCAACAAGCCGTCGCACCCAACGCCCCAGATAAATCACCGGCCAGCGCAGCACCGACATGCCTGCTGCCATTACAATCAACCCGATCCACGGTCCGTTCTGAAGCGTCACGTATCCCAAAATCGGAATCCCCACCGCAATCAGGATATAGGCGCGGGTCCAGTGATTGTCTTTGCTGGGGATCATCGCCAACACATTCGCAGCAATTCCCCAAAGCGCGGCAAGGGCGATGGACAAGTTCATTTCTGAACCTCCGCACCGGTCCAACGGCGCCAGTAAAACCGGATGGGATTGCGGAACAGGGATACAAAGGCAGCGCTAGCCAACAGCCCAAACACCCAGCCATAGTCATGGCCCAGCCAGACAATCAGAGCAGGCGCAGAGATGAATAACACAACTCCAGGCGGGAACTGCAGACGCATCGGCAACATGGCCACAATCGTCGAGGCCACGACCCACAAGGCTGCAAACATTACCGAATATGCCATATGCCCCTCCGAGGACATCCCGTCTGCGATTGCGACGTCACACTTTATAGTTGCAATAGGCGAGAGTCCATTGCCTCAGACCACCTGTTTTTGCTGCAATCGAGCGGGCAATCCGTTGGCCCAGGCACTGATCGTACCAGCCCCCAGGCAGACGACCATATCTCCGGGACGCGCCTGTTCGCGAACCAGACGTTCAAGATCGCCCTCGTCCAGCAATGCGCGGGCGTGTCGATGGCCGTGGCGGATCAGGCCCTGCACAAGATCATCGCGGGATGCACCCTTGATCGGGTCCTCTCCGGCGGCAAATATGTCAGCGATGGCAACGACATCGGCGTCGTTGAAACACGTGCAGAAATCATCAAACAGGTTGGACAGGCGGGAATACCGGTGCGGCTGATGCACGGCGATGACCCGTCCCTCGGTGGCCTGACGGGCAGCTTTCAGCACAGCAGCAATTTCCACAGGGTGATGGCCGTAATCGTCAATGATGGTGACCCCATCAACCTCACCCACCTTGGTAAAGCGGCGGTTCACGCCACCGAAATTGGCCAGCGCATCACGAATTTCCGAGGTCTTCATGCCCAGGTGCCGGGCCACTGCCGCCGCAGACAAGGCATTCGAGACATTGTGATCACCGGGCATCGGCAAGGTACAGCCTTCGATCACCGTGTCTTCGTATTGCAGGTGGATGTCGAAATGCGCGATGCCGCCTTTGTAAGTCAGGTTAACTGCACGTACATCGGCCTGCGCATTGAAGCCATAGGTCCGCACGCGCCGGTCAGTGATGCGGCCAACCAGCGTCTGCACCTCGGCATGATCGGTGCAGCACACGGCCAGACCGTAGAAAGGCAAGTTCGACACGAACTCGTAGAAACCGTCGCGCAATTTGTCGAAGTCGCCCCAGTGTTCCATATGCTCGGGGTCGATATTGGTAACAATGGCAATGGTCGCAGGTAGACGGTTGAACGAGCCGTCGGATTCGTCGGCCTCGACCACCATCCATTCGCCCTGTCCCATCCGCGCGTTGGAGCCATAGGCGTGGATGATCCCACCATTGATCACCGTCGGGTCGAAATCACCGGCCACCATCAACTCGGCCATCATGGTGGTGGTGGTTGTTTTGCCGTGGGTTCCGGCAATCGCGATGTTGGACTTCAGGCGCATCAATTCGGCCAGCATGTCAGCCCGGCGTACAACCGGCAGTCCGCGCGCGCGGGCACCGTCCAATTCCGGGTTGCCCGGTTTGATCGCGGTCGACACCACTACTACGGCGGCGTTTTCCAGGTTCTCGGCGCGTTGGCCGACAAAAATCTCGCCCCCCAAGCTGGCCAGACGGTCAGTGATTTTCGAGGCCTTCAGGTCCGACCCCTGCACCCGGTAGCCAAGGTTCAGCAGCACCTCGGCAATGCCCGACATCCCGATCCCGCCGATCCCTACGAAATGGATCGGCCCTACATCTTGCGGCAGTTTGGTTGCAGGATTCATGCGGTCTCCTTCTGCGCCAGTTGCTCGACAAGGGCCGTCAGACGCTCGGTTGCGTCCGGAGCTCCGGTCGAAAGGGCGGCATGGGCCATTTTTTGCGCGGCTTCAGGGTTAGTCAGAACTGCGGTGATTTGCTCGGTCAGCGAGGAAACGTCAAGGGCGTTTTCAGGAATCATGATCGCCCCACCCGCCTGTACCAGCCCGCGCGCATTGGCGGTCTGGTGGTCGCCAGCGGCAGCCGCAAACGGGATCAGGATCGAGGGTCGCCCGATGACCGAAATATCGGCAACGCTTGACGCCCCCGAGCGCGAGATAACCAACTGTGCATCCGACATGCGGCGGGGAACGTCGTGAAAAAACGGTTTGACCTCGGCACGGATTCCATGGTCGGCGTAGAACGCCGTGACCCGTTCGCCATCTTCGTCACGTGCCTGATGGGCAACGCGGATTTGGCCGCGCAGCAATTCGGGCAAAGCTGCAATCGCGCCGGGCACCACATCGCTGAGGATGCGCGCGCCCTGCGATCCCCCCATCACCAGGATCGACATCGGGTAATCTCCGGGCGGAATGTAACCCGCCGCCGCGCGTTCAAGAACGGCGGCCCGAACCGGATTGCCAGTATGGATGCCCTTTGCCCCCTCGGGCAGATTCGTGGGCCAAATACCGCAAGCTACCTGAGACACGCGGGTCGCAAACAACTGGTTTACCCGTCCCAGAATACCGTTCTGTTCATGGATCATGCGCGGGATTTTCAACATCGTCGCCGCGCCGAGCGCCGGGATCGAGGGGTAACCGCCAAATCCCACAACCACATCCGGCCGGTCGCGCATCATCTGCAATGACATGCTGGTCACGCCACCCGCAATCTTGGGTCCGACCAGCGCCTTTGCGGCCAAACCACCACGCGCGAAAGTGGCCGAGGACGCCTCGACAATTTCGGTCGAGTGCGGGAAGCCACTGGTATACCGTGCGCCGCGCGTATCGGTAGACAGGCGCACGCGCCAACCTTTTTGCAGCATCGCCTCAGCCAGCGCTTGTGCCGGGAACATGTGCCCCCCGGTGCCGCCAGCTGCAATCAGAAGGTAGGGTTTGTTCATTAACCTCGTCCGCGCAGTATATCGCCAAGCTCGCCCTGTGGGCGGGTGCGGGTGAAGGCCAACAACATGCCAACCGCGATGCCGCCCGCAATCAGGGATGAACCACCATAACTGACAAACGGCAGCGTCATGCCTTTGGCGGGCAACAGCCGCACCGCAACGCCCATATTAATCATCGCCTGCACACCGAACATGCAGGCCAGACCGGTGCCTGCCAGACGGATGAACATGTCCCGCTCGCGCATCAACCGCAGCAGCGAGCGTACAACGATGATCGAATAGAGCGCGATGATGATCAGCACCAGGATCAGGCCGTATTCCTCAGCCGCGACAGCGATGATAAAATCGGTATGCGCATCGGGCAGCGACCATTTCACCTGCCCCTCGCCCACGCCAACACCGAACAATCCACCTTCGCGAATGGCGTTGGTGGCATAGCCCAGCTGCGTGGTCGGATCGACCTCTTGGTTCAGGAACCCGTCGATGCGGCGGGCAAAGTGTTCCGAGTTCGAATAGGCCAGCATACCGCCAAGCACGACCGCCCCGGCCATACCCAGCAGAAGCAGCATAGGTGCCCCTGCCACAAAATACATCACGCCCCAGCCAAACAGGATCAGACAGGCTTGACCGAAATCAGGTTGCAACACCAGCATGCCAACGATGGCCATGCACAGCGCAAAGGACCACAACCGCCCCGGAGGACCGTTGATTTCCTGCGACGCGGCCAGCAACCATGCGGCCACGACAATAAAGCCGGGCTTAAGAAACTCGGATGGCTGCATCGAGGCAAAGCCCAGCGAATACCAACGCACCGCCCCCTTGCCGAAATCGGTGCCAAAGACCGGCAGAAACGCCAGCGCCACAAACGACGCAAGAAAGCCCAGCACTGCCAGACGCCGCACCAGTGTCGGGGACATCATCGAGGTCAGCAGCATCGCAACCAGAGCCAGCCCGCCAAAGATCGCCTGCCGTTCGACATAGTGGAACGGGTCAAACCCGTTGCGCCCGGCCAACGGCGGCGACGAGGCCAGCCCCAGCAACAGCCCAATGACAAACAGGATCAGCACACAGGACATGGTCCAGCGATCAATCGTCCGCCACCACTTTGGTAGAATCGGTTCTCCGCGCTGGTCCTGGACCGCGCCATACACCATCTCAGTCATGAGATACCGCCACTTACTGCCTCGTTCACGCCCCGTTTTCGGGATCTGATTGAGAGTCTACAGACATTTTTGCGTTTGGGCTAGCGGAATGAGCGGGTATGCGGAAAACGGCCCGTCAGTGGCGGTGACCTTAGCAATTGGACAAACGGCCCCAATCCCATCGCGGTGTCAAAGGGGCTGAATAATGCCCGCGCAGGACAGCGCAGAATTTACGTCACTCTTTGATTGGATACCGATCCGGCTCTTCAAACACGTCGATCACACGGGTCCCGGCCTTGATCTGCCCACCGTGTTCCACCCCGGCCGGAATCGAATAGCTGTCACCGGGACGGTAGGTTTTGGTAACTCCTCCGATAGTCAGCTCGACCTCACCTTCGATGACCGTTCCCCATTGGGCCCCATGTGAATGCAATGGAAGCTCCATATCCTGAAGAAACGTAAAAAACGCCGCGAGGCCAGCGTCAGATCTTATGACCGCCGTCTGCACGACATCCTCGGGGAAAGGCACGTCCAATTTGGGAAATGCAGTAATAAAGTCCGGAAATCGCATCGATTTATCCTTTTTTGAAAACGCGCGTCAAAAGGGCAGCATGTCAGCGCGTTGGGCAGCTTGCAATCTGTATTTCTACTGACCAAAACGCCTCACGATGCAATGACCCATGAAGTCTTTTGCAGTGCGCCGAAACCGCGCTGGCTCTTGCCTTCCTTCCAATTCCACGCCATGCGCAGCCCATGACATATGACACGATCATCCTCGGTGCCGGTGCAGCCGGTATGATGTGCGCGATCCATTGCGGTGGGCGCGTTCTGGTGATCGATCATGCCAAAGCGGCCGGAGAGAAAATTCGCATCTCAGGTGGCGGGCGTTGCAATTTCACCAACATGTACGCCGGGCCGGGCAATTTTCTGTCGCAAAACCCGCATTTCTGCAAGTCGGCCTTGGCGCGATACACGCAATGGGATTTCGTTGATCTGGTCGGGCGCCACGATATCGCGTGGCATGAAAAAACCCTTGGCCAATTGTTCTGCGACGGGTCCTCGAAACAGATCATTCAGATGCTGTTGACCGAGATGGAGCGCGCCGGGGCCAATCTGTGGGTGCGTACCGAGTTGAAAGATTTGCGCAAGATCGAGGCCGGTTTCGCGCTGGAGGTCGAGCGCGAAGGGCAGCGCCTCAGCCTGACTTGCACCAATCTGGTTCTGGCAACGGGCGGTAAGTCGATCCCCAAGATGGGTGCAACCGGCTTGGCCTATGATATCGCCCGCCAGTTCGGTCTGCGGATCACCGACACACGCGCAGCATTGGTGCCGTTCACCTTCTCGGACGGGAAATTCAAGGACCTTTCCGGCGTGTCCCTGCCGGCACGCCTGTCAAACGAGCGCATCAGCTTTGACGAGGCGCTGCTGTTCACCCATCGCGGCCTCAGCGGGCCATCGGTGCTGCAATTGTCTTCTTATTGGCGCGAGGGTGAGGCGATCCGGGTCAACCTGATACCCGATCTTCCCCTTTTCGACCTGCTGCGCGATCAGCGGCAAAGCGGGGGCCGCAAGGCCCTGACCACTGAACTTGCCCGCCACTTGCCAACGCGGCTGGTGGAGTACCTAAGCCTGCATATTCCGATGCAGGGCAACCTGGCCGACCAATCCGACGCGGCACTGACCGATTTGATTACGGCCCTGTCCAATTGGCCATTGACCCCTTCGGGCACCGAAGGTTATCGCACCGCCGAGGTCACCCTGGGCGGGATCGATACTGATGATCTGTCGTCAAAAACGATGGAGGCCAGGGATGTCCCCGGCCTCTATGCGATTGGCGAAGCGGTGGATGTCACTGGTTGGCTGGGCGGCTACAATTTCCAATGGGCGTGGTCCTCGGGCCACGCTGCTGGAGTTGCAATCGCAACCCGTTAGCCGACGACGTTATAGCCACGTCCGCGCATACAGTTGCGCACGATGACTTCTTTATTCTGGTTCTTGTTGATCACGTCCGCACCGGCACCGACCAGAGCGCCAGCGACCGCTGCACGACCCAGATTGTCGCTGCTGTCCTGAACGATCCCGGTAACCGCAGCCGCACCTGCCGCGCCGATTGCGGCGTTCCCGGCGGTGGAGCCATCAACGCTGGCTTGCGATGCAGCCAGCTGTTGGCATTGCTGCAGATCCACGTTGTAGTTCGGGCCAATCGGGCCATCGACAATCGGCTGATAATTGGCACCAACATTCGTGCAGGCACCAGCTACCAAAACGGCGGGTAGGATCAGAGAAAACTTACGGTATGGCATAGTCATTACCTCGTGTTGAATTTGCCCGGAGCCAAACGTAATTGTCACGGCGCGTCAAGCTGATAGCACTGTAGCTTGGCCCAACTGGCGGTCTATTGCAAATGACTATCCCGCCAACCGCTGCCGAACCTGTTCAGCGAAGTCCTCTCCCCGCTGTTCAAAATTGTCATACTGATCGAAACTTGCCGCTGCAGGGGCCAGCAGCACCGTCT
Organism: Ruegeria sp. BA12; assembly: GCF_056539625.1. Lineage (NCBI taxonomy): Bacteria > Pseudomonadati > Pseudomonadota > Alphaproteobacteria > Rhodobacterales > Roseobacteraceae > Ruegeria > Ruegeria sp. BA12. The sequence goes on along the minus strand of NZ_JBQFVF010000001.1, from coordinate 297,036 downwards.
CTCCCGGTTGCGCATCTGACATAGCCTGCGCCACGGCTTCCGCCATTGTGGTGCAGACCTGCGCCTCGGCTTCAAGTTGAAGCGCGAAATTGGCAGCTTCGCGCCCGATCACATAAGCCTTGAGCACCTGATCCGCAGCGCCGTTCAACGCTGAAAGACCACCCTCTTTTTCCAGCCCCCCACAAATCCACCGGATCTTTTTAAACGCGCTCAACGCCTTCAGCGCGCTGTCTACATTAGTGGCCTTGGAATCGTTCACATAGGTCACGCCGTCCACTTCGGCGATAATCTGGCTGCGATGCGGCAAGCCGGGATAGCTGTGCAGCGCATCCTCAATTACGCGCGGCGCCAGCCCCAACGCGCGGCAGGCAGCATAGGCGGCACAAGCGTTCTGATGGTTATGAACGCCGGGCAGGCCCTTGATCTGACGCAGGTCGATTGACCCAGCCTGCCGCCCCTTGCGGTACTCCGACAAGAACCCCTTGCGTGCAAAGACCTGCCACCCCGGCCCGGTCAGTTTGCGCGCCACCGAGACACGGATGACCCGGTCGTCAGTCGGCCCTTCGGACAGCTGGCCCGCCAGAAACGCGCCTTCGTTTTCATCCACACCGATCACTGCGCGATCCGGTCCGCCCTCGGCAAATAACCGGCGTTTGGCTGCGAAATAGCCCCCCATCCCGCCATGCCGATCCAGATGATCAGGCGAGAGGTTGGTGAACACCGCCACATCCGGCGTCAATGCGCGGGCCAGATCGGTCTGATAGCTGGACAACTCCAACACAACCACCGACCCGTCTCCACCCGGATCAATATCCAGCACCCCGCGCCCAATATTCCCTGCCAGCTGTGCCTCGCGCCCGGCTTCGGTCAGAACGTGATGAATCAATGCTGCAGTGGTTGACTTCCCGTTTGACCCGGTCACCGCAATAACGCGAGGCGGGGTGTCATAGTTGTTCCATTCCGACCCGGCAAAGGATCGGAAGAACAGCCCAATATCGTTGTCCACCGGCACTCCGGCGTCCAGCGCAGCAGCCACAATCGGGTTCGGTTCGGGATAGAGATGCGGAATTCCCGGCGACACGATCAGCGACGCGATGTCGTCAAACGCCCCGTGGCGGTGCAAATCGGCGCAAGTGAAACCTTCTGCCTCGGCTGTTTCGCGAGCGGCGGGATTGTCATCCCAACAGACAGGCTCAGCCTTACCTGCCCGCAATGCACGGGCCGTGGCCAGACCCGATCGGCCAAGCCCCAGAACCGCAACCTTTTGCCCTGAAAACCCTTTGACCGGGATCATGCCGCCCACCTTCTTCTGACGTCCAATTGGCCGTCACACTGCACAGAAGAAAACTCTATTGGCAAGGGCAACAAAAGGCTCGCGCGTCAGCGCGAGCCGGGCTCAACAGGTGGCAGGTGGACCGCAGGTCCGCCGAACCTGGCGGGAGCGTTACCGGACTTTCAAAGTCGCCAGACCAATCATCGCCAGGATCAGCGAGATGATCCAGAACCGGATCACAATGGTCGGCTCGGCCCACCCCTTTTTCTCATAGTGGTGATGGATTGGTGCCATCAGAAACACGCGGCGACCGGTGCGTTTGAAGTACAAAACCTGAATAATCACACTTAGCGCTTCCACAACGAAAAGCCCACCGACAACGGCCAGTACCAGCTCGTGCTTAGTGGCCACCGCAATCGCGCCAAGCGCGCCGCCCAAAGCCAGCGATCCGGTATCGCCCATGAATACGGCCGCAGGCGGAGCGTTATACCACAGAAACCCAAGCCCCGCGCCAAACAGTGCCGAGGTAAAGATGAAAATCTCCCCCGTACCCGGCACATAATGCACGTCCAGATATTCGGTAAAGTCGACCCGCCCGACCGCATAAGCAATTACACCCAAGGTCGAGGCTGCAATCATCGCAGGCATGATTGCCAAGCCATCCAAGCCATCAGTCAGGTTCACAGCGTTGGCCGCCCCCACAATCACAACAATTGCAAAGGGGATGTAAAAAACTCCCAAATTGACCAGCGTATCCTTGAAGACCGGCACGGCCAGCTGGTTCTGCAGCGCCTCGGGATGATGCAGGGTGGCCCAAAGCGAAGCCAGAACCGCGATGATCACCCCCAGCGCCATTCTCATCTTTCCAGACACACCCTTAGTGTTCTGCTTGGACACCTTGGCATAGTCATCTGCAAAACCGATTGCCGCATAAGCCAGCGTCACAAACAACACCATCCAGACATAAGGATTGTCCCACCGCGCCCAGACCAGCGTTGAGGTCACCAGCGCACCAACGATCAGCAACCCGCCCATGGTTGGCGTGCCAGCCTTGGAAAAATGCCCCTCAGGACCGTCGTCTCGGATTGGCTGACCTTTACCCTGTTTCCTGCGCAATACGTTGATCAGCGGCTTGCCGAAGATAAAGCCAAAGATCAACGCGGTCAGAAAGGCTCCGCCCGCACGGAAGGTGATATAGCGGAAGAGGTTAAAGAAATCCCCCCCATCCGACAGGGCGGTCAACCAATAGAGCATGTCAAAACCTTTCTCATGCGGAGGTCATGGGTCAAGCGCGCTCCCTTGCCCCATTTTCCGCAAACCGTCAACAATCTGAGCCAGCGCCATGCTCAGCGACCCTTTGGCCAGAACCGTATCGCCTGCCCGGATCAAATCCGGCAGATGCGCGGCCATTTCGGTGCTTGTTTCACTCCACAACCCGCGCTTGCCCTCGGGCAGCGCTGCATGCAGAGCCTTCATCAACGGACCGATACAGTGAACCTGATCGACCTGCGCCATTGCCGCGACATCCGCCATTCCGGAATGCATGGCGATTTCCTGCGAGCCCAACTCTTTCATATCACCCAAAAAAGCGACCCGGCGTGTGCCCTCGGCCGCAGCCAGCACATCCAACGCTGCCTCCATCGAAGTAGGATTGGCATTATAACTGTCATCCAACAGCTCAATCTGCCCGCCCGCCGCCAGCGGCAGCACCTCGCGCACGCCCCGCCCTTTGACCGGAGACCATTGGCGCAGACCTGCGATGGCTTCATCAAGATCAACACCCATTTCAACACAGGCCGCCAATGCACCCAACGCATTCATGGCAAAATGCGTTCCAGCCGATTGCACGTCATAGGTGATGGTGGCATCCCCAACCGCAGCTTCCGCACGCACCGAGTCGCCTCCTTGCGAGACATCATTCAATGCGTAATCTGCAGCCTTACGGCCAAAACCAACGATACCGGCCCCGTAGTCCTGCGCGATCTGACGCAAAATTTCTGCGTGTTCGATATCTGCATTTACGATGGCCACTCCGCCGGGCTCGAGCCCTTCGAAGATCGCGGCTTTTTCCTGAGCGATACCCGCAACCGAATCGAACGCCTCAAGATGGACCGCCGCAACTGTCGTCACCAACGCCACATGCGGGCGTGCCTGACGCGCCAACGGGGCAATCTCTCCGGGGTGGTTCATGCCGATCTCGATCACGGCGAATTCAATGTCGCGCGGCATTCGAGCCAGCGTCAGAGGAACGCCCCAATGGTTGTTATAGCTGGCCACGCTGGCGTGGGTTTTTCCCTGCTTTTCCAATATGGTCGCCAGCATTTCCTTGGTCGAGGTCTTTCCGACGCTGCCGGTAACACCCACTACGCGCGCGTCAGTTCGGGCGCGGCCTGCTTGCCCCAATGCCTCTAACCCGGTCTGAACATCATCGACTATCAACAGCGGGGCGTCTTTCGGAACACCTTCGGGAATGCGCGACACCAATGCAGCACCCGCACCTTTTTCCAACGCCTGCGCCACAAAATCATGCCCGTCACGCTCGGCTTTGAGAGCAACGAACAAGTCGCCCGGCTGAATGGTCCTGGTGTCGATCGATACGCCATTTACCATCCAATCGGTCGTGGCGCGCCCTCCGGTGGCCTCGGCCGCCTCGGCTGCTGTCCAAAGCGTCATGCCACCCTCCCGTCCAGCGCGGCCACACTGATACTGGCCTGTTCCACATCATCAAACGGCAACACCTGATCACCGACGATTTGCCCAGTCTCATGGCCTTTTCCGGCGATCAACAGCGCGTCACCGGGTTGCAGAGCGTCAATGCCGCGCAGGATAGCTTCGGCCCTATCGCCCACTTCGGTGGCCTCCGGCGCACCCAGCAGAACAGCGGCGCGGATCGTGGCCGGGTCCTCGCTGCGTGGGTTGTCGTCGGTGACAAAGACAAGATCCGCATGATCGGCGGCTGCCTTACCCATCAGCGGGCGCTTGGTGGCATCCCGATCCCCACCCGCGCCGACAATGGCGATCAAGCGACCCATGACATGCGGCCGCATCGCCTTGAGCGCCGTTGCCACCGCGTCCGGCGTATGGGCGTAATCGACAAATACCGCCGCGCCGTTGTCACGGGTCGCAGCCAGCTGCATTCGGCCCCGAACGGTTGTCAGGTGCGGCAAGGTTTCGAACACACGCTCGGGCTCTTCCCCGGCAGCGATAACCAACCCGCAGGCCAGCAGGATATTCTCGGCCTGAAACCCTCCGATCAGGTTCAGACGGGTTTGGAGTACCTTCCCTTGCCACGAGAACCGCAAATCCTGCCCCGTCGCGTCAAAGCGCTGACCGATCAGACACAGATCGGCATCGCCCAGCCCGACAGTCAATACACTTTGACCCCGCGCTTCGGCAATTTTGCGAACCTCGACACCTTTTGGGTCGCTCATGTTGATTACCACGGTGCCGTCCTGTGGCAACACACGATCGAACAATCCCGCCTTGGCGGCGAAATAGGCCTCGAAGGTTTCGTGATAGTCCAGGTGATCCTGCGTGAAATTCGAAAAGCCCGCAGCGGCCAGATGCACGCCATCCAGACGGCGTTGTTCGAGCCCGTGCGAAGACGCCTCCATCGCGGCATGGGTCACGCCGTTTTCCGCAGCTTCGGCCAAACAGCGGTGCAAGGTAATCGGCTCGGGCGTGGTATGCGCCAGCGGTGCGGTCCACGCACCCTCAACCCCTGTTGTTCCAAGATTGACGGCGGCCAGTCCAAGCTCCATCCAAATCTGGCGTACAAATGTGGCCACGGACGTTTTTCCGTTTGTCCCAGTGACAGCCACGATGTGCTGCGGCTGGGCCCCAAACCAAAGCGCGGCACATCCGGCCAGCGCTTGACGGGGGTCTTCAACCACGATCAAAGCAGCGTCCGATGCGGCCAGTTCCTCCGCCGCTATTTCAGCGCCTTCGGCATCTGTCAGGATCGCAGCGGCCCCCATACGCAGGGCGAATTGTATGAACTCTCCACCATGTACGCGGGTGCCGGGAAGCGCAGCGAACAGATAGCCATCCTTCACCTCACGGCTGTCAACGGCCAGTCCGGTAATGTCGGGATTCGCCCCGCCCCGCGCAGTCAGGGCCAGTTGGCTAAGTGTTTTCGTCCTTGTGCCCATGACCCACCTCTGCTGGACAGCCTAATTTGAGGTCAGGGTTATAGCAGCGCGCGCCTCAGGCTCAAGCCGGGGACGCAACCCAAGTAGCGGGGCAATCCGTCCGATCAGCTCGGCAGCCACGGGAACTGCCGTCCAACCCGCCGTCCGCCGCTTTTCGCCGTAGGCCACGATGGACGGTTCATCCAGAGTGACGATCAACACATATTTCGGATCATAGGCCGGGAAGATCGTCGCGAACGTCGCGATTACCTTTTCATCATAATACCCACCGCGCGGCTTGGGCTTATCCGCCGTGCCGGTCTTACCCGCCACGTCATAGCCTGCAACATCGCCAAAGCTGGCAGTGCCATCTGTCACCACACGGCGCAGCATGTTCTGCGCCTGTTTCGCGGCGCTTTCGGACATGACTCGCGGCCCGTATTGAGCACCATTTTTGCGCAGAATGGTCGGGCTGACATAATGCCCGCCATTGGCTATCGCTGCATATCCGGCTGCGAGATGCATCGGGCTGGTCGATAGGCCATGACCGTAAGAAATGGTCACCGTACTCAGCTCGCCCCATTTCTTGGGCTTGAGCGGTTCACCGCCTGCGGCCTCGACAATTTCAAAGGGGGTGGGTTCGAACATGCCCAGCGCCTCAAGGAAATCCTGCTGACGACGCGACCCGATCTGCAAGGCCAATCGGCCCGTGCCACGGTTCGAGCTGTGGACGATCACATCCGCAACGCTGATCTTACCATAGTTCTTGCCGTTGAACTCACCAATCGGGAAACGCCCGATCCGCATCGGACCAGAGGTGTCGATGATTGTCTCAGAATTCACTAACCCCAACTGAACAGCCTGCGCGGCAGTAAAGATTTTGAATACCGAGCCCAGCTCATAAACGCCCTGCACATAGCGATTGAACAATGGGCTGTCCGACGGATCAAATCCCGAGGTTGGCGGGCGCGGACGGTCGTTCGGATCGAAGGACGGCAGCGACGCGGCCGAGATGACCTCGCCCGTGTGTACGTTCATCAGCACCGCCGAGGCCCCTTTGGCGTTCATGATCTTCATGCCGCCATACAAAACCTGCTCAACCGCTGCTTGAATGGTCAGGTCCAGCGAAAGTTGCAGCGGTTTGTTGCCGTTGGCCGGGTCACGCAGATAATCGTCGAATTGCTTCTCGACCCCCGCCACGCCGATAACTTCGGCGGCGCTGACGCCTTCGCGGCCAAAGCCCGAACCACCCAGAATATGCGCGGCCAGACGCCCATTCGGATACAACCGCATCTCGCGCGGGCCAAATAAGATGCCGGGATCGCCGATATCATGCACCGCCTGCTTCTGTTCCGGTGAGATACGTTTCTTGATCCACAGGAACTTACGATTACCGGTGAAATCTTTGACCAGACGCTCTTTTTCCAGATCAGGGAAGATCGCCACCAGCTGATCTGCAGCGGCGACTGGGTCGATCATTGCAGGCGGCTGGGCATAGACAGAATAGGTGTCCAGATTTGTCGCCAGAATGCGCCCCTCGCGATCCACGATATTGGCGCGCTGCATCGCAATCGCAGCACCGGGGGCGCTTGCCAGCGGCTCTTGTGCCTCGGACGTCGCAAGCATGCCCATTCGGACCCCGACCACCGAGAAAGCGCAGAAGAAGAACAGGCCCAGCACCAGCAAACGCCCTTCGGCGCGGGCGCGGGCGCGATCTTTCATGTCTTCGTGACGCTGACGGATGTTTTCCCGCTCGATCGCCTTTGGGTTTTCGCCGCGGGCGCGAGCGTCAAGAACACGGGCCAGGGGGCGCAGAGGGGTACGGGTCATGGGATCTGCACCTCGCCCAGCGCCTGAGTACTGGTGATGGCCTGCAACTCGACCGGGTCGACGATAGGCAGGTCCGGGTCCTCGGCGTAAGAAATCTGATCAGCGCGTCCGAATTGTTCGGCGCGCAGCGGCAACAGGCCCAGACGTTCAAAGTTTAGGTCGGCCAATTCGCGCAGCCGGTCGGGACGGTTCAGGTAAGCCCATTCGGCGTTCAAAACGGCCAGCCGCACCTGCGCCATGCCAATCTCGCGCTGTAGATTCTGTGTTTCCTTCACCACTTGCTGGGTGCGGTAGTTCTCTTGATACGCCCAAAGCGCCAGTCCGAACACGGCCAGAGCAGTCAACACATACAAAACACTCTTCATTTTGCCCTTCCCCCCAGTTGCGGCATCCCAATGGCGCGGGCATCAATTTCCCCAGCCGGAGCCTCAGTCCGTACCGCCACACGCAGCTTGGCCGAGCGCGCACGCGGATTTTCCTGCAATTCCTGTTCATCCGGACCCACAGCTTTGCGGGTCTTAAGCGTGAACTGCGGCAGTTCTTGTTCCATTTCAGGTGCATAGCGATTGGCACGCCCGGTCTTGCCTGCGCGGGACTGAAAGAACCTTTTGACCATCCGATCCTCGATGGAATGGAAAGTCACAACAGCCAGTTGCCCGCCTGGCTTCAACGCGCGTTCGGCAGCCATAAGCCCCTGAAACAGCTCTTCATATTCCGCGTTCACTGCAATCCGCAGCCCCTGAAAGCTGCGCGTTGCCGGGTGCGACTGCCCCGGTTTGGGGCGCGGCAAGCAAGATTCGATGATCTGAACCAGACGCAGGGTCGTCGTAATCGGCTCATCCGCCCGCGCTTTCACAATCGCCTTAGCGATCCGTCGGCTGGCGCGTTCTTCACCATAGTGGAACAGAATATCGGCCAGTTGGGCCTCGGTCGCCGTGTTCACCAGATCGGCGGCGCTCTCACCCTCCTGGCTCATTCGCATGTCCAGCGGGCCGTCCTTCATGAAGGAAAAGCCACGCTCGGCCTGATCCAACTGCATGGATGAGACGCCGAGGTCCAGCACCACGCCATCCAGATCTTGCGCGTATTCATCCATGCGGGAAAACACCCCGGGCTGCATAACCAACCGGTCGCCATAGCCACCCGCCCAGTCTGCCGCCATCGCAAAGGCCAACGGATCACGGTCCACGCCAATGACTTTGTCAGCCCCGGCCTCCAGTAGGCCACGTGTATAACCACCCGCCCCAAACGTCCCATCCAGCCAAGCACCGGACACCGGCGCCACAGCGGCCAGCAATGGGCGCAGCAGAACAGGGATATGAGGTTTGTCGGAAGGGGTGTCAGCGCCGGCCATGCCGTCACGCGTCCCCGACGCCATCTAGGAACTCCAGAGGATCGAAATCCTCGGGCTGTTCGTCCAGCCAATCTTCGGCGGCTGCCAGCTCTTCAGACTCATATGTCTCAGGCTTCCAGATCTGGAACGTATCACCCGCGGCAATAAAGAACGCCTCGTTTTCAAGGCCGATCTTGGTGCGCAACTTGGCTGGCAGCACAAGGCGACCCGTCTCATCCACGGTGGTTGGGAAGGACTGACCGTGGAACATGCGCTGCAACATCTTCCGCTGCATCGAACCACGCGGAAGCGCGTCAATCTTGTGATCGACCTCGTCAATCGCCTGCATGGTATAGCATTCAAGGAATTTGCGGCGGTGATCTCCATAGACGATCACCAGTTCGGGGGTATCACCGGGCTGCCAGTTCGGGTCCGAAGCCTCAAGCACACGGCGAAACGAGGCCGGGATCGACACCCTGCCCTTCGTATCCACCTTGTGGTGGCTTTCACCTCTAAACCTGCGCGCCAAGACGACTGTCCCTTTCGCTTGCGCCCCACCCAAAATTCACGTTCCCCCCGGATGAAAAACGGCGGGTTGATCTGCTGCCACTGATCAACCCGCCGCATTGACCCGCTTTGCGGGATGTCCAGCTGCGCGCGCCACCTGGGGGGATGTCTGCTCGCCCGCGCGCCGGATCTCTTGATTGATGAAAGCGAGATGCCTGTATGAAACCTGTTTTTATTGGTTCGGGGTCGTTTGGCGCCCCATGTGCCTCGTCCTCATCGGATAAACAAGGGATGCCATGGGAATTCATGGAAATCAATAGGAAACTTCAATGTACTTAAGCAAGAATCGCAATATAGACGCATGGCAATCAATTGAAAACCACCCGCATTACACCATAATTAGAATTGATATCGAGGCCAAATACCATATATAGCTAAAAACTTGCACTGAACATCATGTCCCATGAATTCCCAAAAATTCTCCAAATTCTTGAAAATTCAATCACCCAGAGGTCAATCTCACAGCTTCCACCGTACGAATCACCTTCCATTTGCGGCTCCCCATGCAAATCGCGAAGGCATTCCCAGGCGTCGCCCATGATTTCCCATGCACACCGGAACACTCTTTTAGTGAGGCAAGAGGCGCACCTTAATTTAAAGATGCTCAACTTAGAAACATCGCGCTTAAAGAAGCGGCAATTTTTACTAACCAGTAAAATTCGGAAGATTGCCACCGTGGGCAAGGCACTCATAAAACTCCTGTTTTTAAGGCCCAAATGACAACAGCACACCAACACGTTGATATCTATGCATTTGCTGCATAGCAGCATTGACAAGTTCACCTATTGTGCATGTGCAGCATTTCCTTATCTTCATCCTCAAGCAAACGCCGAGACACAGCGGCAAAGACAAAACATATCGGGTAACACAGATGGCTGTAGCAACACATCAGACCGCGCTCAAAGGCGCACCGGCAACCGGCCTGGCATCACTGATTGAGGCTTCAAAAACCAGGTTCGTTCGGTACCGGGTCTACCGCCGGACCGTGAATGAACTGTCCGAACTGTCGAACCGAGAGCTGGCCGATCTGGGCCTGCACCGTTCGATGATCCGCCGCGTGGCAATGCAGGCGGCCGAAGAATACGTCGCGCACTAAGCGCGCACTGACATAACCGAGATCAGGTCCTTCCTCCTCCCTTTAGGATCTGTATTTCAGCGGCGATATCTCTCCTCCTCCCTGATATCGCCGCACCTTATACCGGCCCTGAAAGCCGGAAACTGACACACCGGGTACTTCTCCTCCCTTTCCCGGTGTTGAAAGCGCGCGGCGACGTCTTCCTCCTCCCTGACGTCGCCGCGACTTACACATACCGGGATCAAACCCGGATTCGGATACATCGGGGCTCTTCTCCTCCCTGCCTTGATGTTGAAAGCGCGCGGCGACACCTCTCCTCCTCCCTGGTGTCGCCGCGACTTACACATACCGGGATCAAACCCGGGTTCGGATACATCGGGGCTCTTCTCCTCCCTGCCCTGATGTTGAAATGAACGGCGGTTCCCCTCCTCCTCCCTGGGAACCGCCGTTTTTCTTTTTTCACAAATGAAACAAGGCGCCGCAGCAATGGCCGGGCGCCCCAAAAAACCGAGCATATGCCGTCAGGCACATTCCTATTGATTAAAAGGGTATGTCGTCCTTGGCCGACAGGAACCGCGAGACCACCTTTTTGGTGCCCGCCTTTTCGAAATCCACCTCGACCTTGTCGCCTTCGATGCCGATCACCGCGCCATAGCCGAATTTTTGGTGAAACACGCGCTCGCCTAGGGTGAAGCTTGCGACCGCGGTTGCATCGATCACCGTGTTGCGGGTTTCGCGTGGCTGAGACATCCCATACTGCCCCTGCCGCGCTTGCATCCGCTTCCAACCGGGCGAGTTATAAACATTTGCCTCAGCCGCGCGGGTTTCAATTCCCGCCGCAGGCTGACCGCCGCCATAAAGCCCCGGAGGCGTCAGCACCTCAACATGATCCTCGGGCAGTTCGTCGATAAACCGCGACGGCATCGAATTTTGCCACTGGCCGAACACGCGTCGATTGGCGGCGAAGGATATCGTACAAACTTCTTCCGCGCGGGTGATGCCCACATAGGCCAGCCGTCGTTCTTCCTCGAGACCCTTAAGGCCGGATTCGTCCATCGACCTTTGCGACGGGAACAACCCGTCTTCCCACCCGGGCAGGAACACGGCGGGAAACTCCAGCCCCTTGGCCGCGTGTAGGGTCATGATCGAAACCTTGGCCCCGTCACCCTCCTGCTCGTTATCCATAACCAGGCTGACATGTTCCAGAAACCCTTGCAGGTTCTCGAAGTTGCCCAACTGGTTCACCAACTCCTTGAGGTTTTCCAGTCGTCCTGGCGCCTCGGGCGTTTTTTCGTTTTGCCAATGTGCGGTATAGCCGGATTCATCCAGAACGATCTGCGCCAGTTCGATATGTGAAACTTCTGGCTCGCCGAACCGCATGGGCGCAGTGCCGTCATCAATCACCGAATCGTCGTCGACCTCAATCCGCGGCCCGCGGGTCATCGCATTCCAGCGCGCCAAACCATCGATCAACTCGCGCAGCGCCTTACCGCCCTTGCCCTTGATCAACCCATTGTCGACTGCAATCCGCGCGCCTTCGACCAGTGACACACCATGCTCGCGCGCTGTCATCTGAATCGTCTGCTGTGCCTTGTCCCCAAGGCCGCGTTTCGGAGTATTCACAATCCGCTCGAACGCCAGATCGTCACCGGGGCTGACCACCAGCCGGAAATAGGCCATGGCATCGCGGATCTCCATCCGCTCATAGAATCTGGGGCCGCCAATCACCTTGTAAGGCAGGCCAATGGTCAGGAACCGGTCCTCAAACGCCCGCATCTGGTGCGAGGCCCGCACCAGAATCGCGATCTCGTCCAGGTTCATCGGCCGCACACCCCGCGTCCCGCCCTGCATCGCGTCAATTTCCTCGCCGATCCAGCGCGCCTCTTCCTCGCCATCCCAATGGCCGATCAGACGCACCTTTTCGCCCTCTTGCGTGTTAGTCCAAAGCTCTTTGCCCAACCGGCTTTCATTGCCCCGAATGACATTCGACGCCGCCGCCAGAATATGCGGGGTCGAGCGGTAGTTCTGTTCCAGCCGGACGACAAAAGCGCCGGGAAAGTCTTTTTCGAACCGCAGGATGTTGCCCACCTCGGCGCCGCGCCAGCCATAGATCGACTGGTCATCATCGCCCACGCAACAGATGTTCTTATGCGCCCCGGCCAGCAACCGCAGCCAGAGGTACTGGGCAACGTTGGCATCCTGATACTCGTCGACGAGAATATAACGGAAGCGTCGCTGGTACTTCTCCAGCACGTCCGGGTGGGTCTGGAAGATCGTGACCATGTGCAAGAGCAGGTCCCCAAAATCCACCGCGTTCAGCTCACGCAGGCGGGTCTGGTACTGGGCGTAAAGTTCGATACCCTTGTTGTTGTAGGCTCCCGCGTCGGCGGCGGGCACTTTGTCCGGCGTCAGGGCTCGGTTTTTCCAATCGTCGATAATCCCGGCCAGCATCCGAGGAGGCCACCGCTTCTCATCTATATTGTTTACCTTAAGCAGCTGCTTAAGTAGGCGCAGTTGATCGTCCGTATCCAGAATGGTGAAGTTTGAATTTAGCTCGACCAGTTCGGCATGGATGCGCAGCAGCTTGGCACTTAGTGAATGAAAAGTCCCCATCCAACGGACTGGCTCTTCCAAATCAAACGGCGTTTTCCTTAGTCGCTCAGCCATCTCACGCGCGGCCTTATTAGTGAAGGTAACTGCAAGTATCTGATAAGATTTGGCGTGATGCTGAGAAATAAGATGTGCCACTCTGGCCATCAGTGTCTTGGTTTTTCCAGTCCCAGCACCCGCAAGGATTAAAACCGGACCTTCAGTTTGCCTTACCGCTTGTTCCTGTGCTGGATTAAGTCCTTTAAAATAATTCCCGCCCCCGTCTCGCGGACGGGCCATAGCACGTTGGGAAAGCGATGCGCCCTCGAAGGCGTCCATTTCGTCGAAACTGCTCATCCTCACAAACTACGCCGGATGCGCGGCAAGGGAAAGGCTTTGTTCACGGCTTGTTCGCTTAAAAAGAAACAAATCCTTAGCTACAGCTCTGAGCAATTCGAACTTTTTTGTCTGCTCCTATGCCGGTCTCGTTAACTCTCTCTCAAACTCTGGCCTCAATGCTGATGTCAGATTGCGGGAGGACGGGATATGAAACTCACGGCTCGGGGGCGGCTTGCCCATCGGGTAAAATGGGCAGGGATAACCGTTTTGTTGATAGCGCTGGCGGCAGTCGCAGGTTGGGGAGTCTATTCTCTTCCGGCACCGGTTGTGGACGGAATGCTGAAAACTGACATATTGAAACAGTCCGAACTGTGAAAACGCCGCGTTGTTCTGCATCTAAAAGATCCCGAAACGGCGCTGCAAACCGGCAAGATCGACCCGCATGATGCCGAATTTCTTTCTTCGATGCCCGAAGCGTCGGATGTGTATCGGTTCAAAATGTTCGACACGGCCGGGCGCGTTGTCTGGTCAACACGTCCCGAGGAAATCGGATCCTACGAAACGCGTGCCTTTTTCCGCAGTGATGTTGCACGCGGAATGACGCATTATATTCAGGAAGCGCTCCCACTGTCTGAGATCGACGGACTCGACCTGCATTCCGAAAGCACGCGTACCGCCCTGCAACATCAGGTGGCTGAGGTGTTCGTTCCGATCACAAAAAACGGACGCTTCGTCGGCGCGATTGAGTTTTTCACCGATTTCACCGATCTGCGCACAACATTTATTACCCGACTGAGGGTTTCACTTTCGATCCTTTGCGGCATTGCTCTTTTCGCTTTGGCCAGCGTCTCATTGGTGACATATCGCACCAACCGTATGCAGGTACGAGCGCTGCAACTGCAATCAGCCAAAGAACGCAACCTGGTGGATGAACAACTTAGGTTGGCGCGTGAGGTACGCCTGTTGGGCGAATTGAATGAATGGCTACAGTCGAGCCGATCTCTGGATGAACTGTTCGACATGGTTTCACGATTTATGACCCACATCCTGCCCGAGGCAGAGGGCAGCGTGTATGTCTACTCCAACTCGCGCGATGTTCTGGATGGCTGCGCAAGCTGGAACGGCGGCACTCACAAGGCGCATATCCACCCTGAAGGATGCTGGGGTCTGCGTCGCGGTCGCACATACCAATACGGCGCGTCTGAGATTGATTTTGTCTGCGAACATGCCGAACCCCATGATGGCCGCCCCTATTTCTGTTTTCCCATTCTGGCGCATGGCGAAACAGTTGGCCTGCTCCATCTGCGGGCGCATGAAGGCAGCCAAAAAGTGTTTCATTCCAATAGAAAACTGGCCCAACTGTGTGCAGAACAAATCAGCATGGCGATTGCAAACGTGCGGATGCGGGACCAATTGCATGACCAATCGGTCCGTGATCCGCTGACCTGCTTGTTCAATCGTCGGCATATGACCGACACGTTGCGCAAATCCATTAGCCGCAGCCAACAGACAGGCGCACCGCTGAGCCTGATAGCTGTGGATGTGGATCACTTCAAGAAATTCAACGACACCTATGGTCATGATGCGGGCGACATGGTGCTGCGCTCGGTGGGCTCGGCCTTGGAACAGGGCTGTGACCGGGACGAGGTTGCCTGCCGCATCGGAGGTGAGGAATTCATGCTGATCCTGCCCGACAACACCCCCGAAGACGCCATGACCCGGGCCGAACAATTGCGGCAGGCGGTCGAGGCTGTCTCGGTCCGCTATGGTGAGAAATCACTGCCGCGCATCACGATTTCCGTTGGCGTTGCCCATTATCCTGCGCACGGTTCTATGCCGCAGGATTTGATGCGTGCATCAGATGACGCCCTGTATGTGGCCAAAGACAAGGGTCGAAATCAGGTGCAGGTCGCCAATGGCGCTGATCCGGCACAGGGTAATAAAAGCAAGCCCGAGCAACCGACCAAATCGACAACTCAGGCATCAGCGGCCTGAAAACCTTGCAGAATCACTGTGTAGGTCGGATCAATTCGTATGGACCTGTACAGCTCATTCCCCAGCATTGGCGATCTGAAACGCCACGCACGGCGCAAGGTTCCGCATTTCGTCTGGGAATATCTGGATAGCGGTACAGGGTCCGAGGTCACGCTGCACAAAAACAGGGCCGCACTGGATGATGTGGAGTTTTTACCCTCAATCCTGCACGGTCCTATCGAATGTGACACCAGAACACAGTTTTTGGGCCAAGACTTTCCCTTGCCCTTCGGTATTGCGCCGATTGGAATGTCGGGGCTGATCTGGCCGGATGCTGAGAAACTGCTGGCCCTCGCCGGTGCCAAGGCAGGGTTGCCGTATACATTGTCGACCGTCGCCAGCCAAAGCCCCGAGGATCTGGCTCCTCATCTTGGTCAAAACGCCTGGTTTCAACTTTACCCTCCAAAGGACCCGGACATTCGCGCGGACATGTTAGGTCGCATCAAAGCCGCCGGGTTTTCAACGCTTGTGCTGACAGTTGACGTCCCGGTTGCATCGCGGCGCGAACGGCAGGTGCGATCTGGCCTGACCCATCCACCCAGACTGACGCCACGTTTGCTGGCGCAGATCGCCCAACGCCCGACTTGGGCCTTGGGCATGGCGCGACATGGTATGCCGCGAATGAGGACGCTCGACAAATACATCGATGGCAATAGCGCGCTGTCCCCCACGGCGCATATCGGATACCTGCTGCGCACATCGCCAGATATGGACTATGTCAAATGGTTGCGCGATGCATGGGATGGGCCGTTCGTTGTGAAAGGCGTGATGCGCGCCGAAGACGCGGCTCGCCTGAAACAAGCCGGTGTTGATGCGCTCTGGGTCTCGAATCACGGTGGGCGGCAGTTCGATGGCGCCCCGGCTAGCATTCGCGCGCTTCCCGCCATACGAGCGGCCACAGACTTGCCGCTAATCTTTGACAGTGGCGTTGAAGGCGGGCTTGATGTTCTGCGAGCTTTGGCGCTTGGGGCGGATTTCGTCATGCTGGGGCGGGGTTTTCTTTATGGGTTGGCTGCCCTTGGGTCACGCGGCCCGGCCCATGTCATCGACATTCTGCGACAGGACATGCTGGCGAATATGGGCCAGATGGGTTTGGCAAAGTTGGATCAACTTACGCTACGTCAATACAGCAATTGATGCTGCAGCGCAGAATTGCTAGTAAGTTTGCGCCACCAAGCGGCGTTTGCGAGCGTTAACATGCCGGTTCTACCCAGAACGACTGATATACGAGCGCGTATTGTCCGCCTATGAATACGGCCAAACCACCAAGACCGGGACCTGATATGACCAACTTCAACAAGATCCTGATCGCCAATCGCGGCGAGATAGCCATTCGCGTGATGCGCGCAGCAAACGAGATGGGCAAACGCACCGTCGCTGTCTTCGCCGAAGAAGATAAGCTGGGCCTGCACCGGTTCAAGGCGGATGAGGCCTATCGCATCGGCGAGGGGATGGGACCAGTTGCTGCCTATCTGAGCATCGACGAGATCATCCGCGTGGCCAAGGAATGCGGCGCGGACGCGATCCACCCGGGCTATGGCCTGCTGTCCGAGAACCCCGATTTCGTGGATGCCTGCGTTCAGAATGGCATCACCTTCATCGGCCCCAAAGCTGAAACCATGCGCGCGCTTGGTGACAAGGCCAGCGCACGACGTGTGGCTATCGCGGCGGGCGTACCCGTCATCCCGGCGACCGAGGTTCTGGGCGATGACATGGACGCGATCCGCAAGGAAGCTGCCGAGATCGGTTATCCGCTAATGCTCAAGGCCAGTTGGGGTGGCGGCGGGCGCGGGATGCGCCCGATCGAATCCGAGGACGAGCTGGAAGAAAAGGTTCTGGAAGGCCGCCGTGAGGCCGAGGCTGCGTTCGGCAACGGCGAGGGGTATCTGGAAAAGATGATCACCCGCGCCCGCCATGTCGAGGTGCAAATTCTCGGCGACAAACATGGCGAGATCTATCACCTCTATGAACGCGACTGTTCGGTCCAGCGCCGGAACCAGAAGGTCGTGGAACGGGCCCCTGCCCCGTATCTGTCCGAAGAACAGCGCGCGGAAATCTGCGAACTGGGCCGTAAAATCTGCGCCCATGTGAACTATGAATGCGCTGGCACTGTCGAATTCCTGATGGATATGGAAACCGGCAAGTTCTACTTCATCGAAGTGAATCCGCGCGTGCAGGTCGAACACACCGTCACCGAAGAAGTCACCGGCATCGACATCGTGCAGGCGCAGATCCTGATCGCCGAGGGCAAAACCCTGGCCGAGGCCACAGGTGCCGCCAGCCAGGTTGATGTGCATCTGAACGGTCACGCGCTGCAGACCCGGATCACCACCGAAGACCCGCAGAACAACTTCATCCCCGATTACGGCCGCATCACCGCCTATCGCTCGGCCACGGGTATGGGCATCCGTCTGGATGGCGGCACGGCTTATGCGGGTGGCGTGATTACGCGGTATTATGACTCGTTGCTGACCAAGGTAACCGCAAAGGCCCCAACGCCCGACGCGGCGATTGCCCGGATGGACCGGGCCCTGCGCGAGTTCCGTATTCGCGGCGTCAGCACCAATATCGACTTTGTCATCAACCTGCTGAAACACCCGACCTTCCTGTCGAATGAATACACCACCAAATTCATCGACACGACGCCGGACCTGTTCACCTTCAAGCGTCGTCGCGACCGCGGCACCAAGGTTCTGACCTATATCGCGGATATCACCGTGAACGGGCATCCCGAGACCGCAGATCGTCCCGCCCCGCGCGCTGATCTAAAAGAAGCCAAAGCCCCCGCGCCCAAAGCCGAGCCGCAAATGGGCACCCGCAATCTGCTGGAGCAAAAGGGCCCGCAGGCTGTAGCCGACTGGATGAAGGCGCAGCGTCAGCTGCTGATCACCGACACCACTATGCGTGATGGCCACCAGTCTCTGCTGGCCACCCGGATGCGGTCAATCGACATGATCAAGGTGGCACCGACCTATGCGGCCAACCTGCCACAACTGTTCAGCGTCGAATGCTGGGGCGGCGCAACTTTCGATGTGGCCTATCGCTTCTTGCAGGAATGCCCGTGGCAGCGCCTGCGTGACCTGCGCGAAACGATGCCGAACCTGATGACCCAAATGCTGCTGCGCGGGGCGAACGGGGTTGGCTACACCAACTATCCCGACAACGTGGTACAGGAATTCGTACGTCAGGCGTCCAAGAATATCGACGTGTTCCGCGTGTTCGACTCGCTAAACTGGGTCGAGAACATGCGCGTTGCGATGGATGCAGTGGTCGAGAATGGCAAAATCTGCGAAGGCACCGTTTGCTATACCGGTGACATTCTGGACCCGGATCGCTCCAAGTACGACCTGAAATACTATGTCGGCATGGCGAAAGAGTTGCGCGATGCAGGGGCACACGTTCTGGGCCTGAAGGACATGGCAGGTTTGCTGAAACCGGCCTCGGCCAAGATTCTGATCCGGGCGCTGAAAGAAGAGGTCGGGCTACCGATCCACTTCCACACGCACGACACCGCCGGCATCGCCAGCGCCACCATTCTGGCCGCATCCGAGGCCGGCGTGGACGCGGTGGATTGCGCGATGGACAGCTTCAGCGGCAACACCTCGCAGGCAACGCTGGGCACTGTGGTCGAAGCGCTGCGCCATACCGAGCGCGACACCGGGCTGGATATCAAGGCAATCCGGGAGATCAGCGATTACTTCGAGGCAGTGCGCGGCCAGTACGCGGCTTTTGAGTCCAGCCTTCAAGCCCCCGCGTCTGAGGTGTATCTGCACGAAATGCCAGGTGGTCAGTTCACCAATCTCAAGGCACAGGCGCGCAGCCTCGGCCTTGAAGAGCGTTGGCACGAAGTGGCGCAGATGTATGCGGACGTGAACCAGATGTTCGGTGATATCGTGAAAGTAACACCGTCATCCAAGGTCGTCGGTGACATGGCGCTGATGATGGTCAGTCAGAACATGACACGTGACGATGTGGAAAGCCCAGATTCTGACGTGGCCTTCCCCGACTCGGTCGTCGACATGATGCGTGGCAATCTGGGTCAGCCTCCTGGAGGGTTCCCGGACACCATCATCAAGAAGGTGCTAAAAGACGAGGCCCCGAACACCGACCGCCCGGGCAAGGACGTGCCGGCGGTTGATCTGGAAGCCACCCGCGCCGAGCTATCCAAGCAATTGGAAGGCAAAGAGGTCGATGACGAGGATCTGAACGGCTACCTGATGTATCCCAAGGTCTTCCTGGACTACATGGGCCGTCACCGCGTCTATGGTCCAGTCCGCACCCTACCCACGCGCACGTTCTTCTATGGCATGGAGCCAGGCGAAGAGATCACCGCCGAGATCGACCCGGGCAAGACACTGGAAATCCGCTGTCAGGCCATTGGTGAGACCGACGAAAAAGGCGAAGTCAAAGTCTTCTTCGAACTCAACGGCCAGCCCCGCGTGATCCGGGTGCCGAACCGCATGGTCACCTCGACCACGCAGGCGCGGCCCAAGGCCGAGGCGGGCAACCACGACCATGTCGGCGCACCGATGCCAGGTGTTGTGGCCACTGTCGCCGTCACAGCTGGTCAGCAGGTCAAGGAAGGCGACATGCTGCTGACCATCGAAGCGATGAAAATGGAAACCGGCATCCACGCCGAACGCGACGCGACGGTCAAGGCCGTTCACGTGCAGCCCGGAGGCCAGATTGACGCTAAGGACCTGCTGGTCGAACTGGAATAACCGGTTTAGCTTTCTAAATTAACAAGGGCCGCGCGGGGAACCGGGCGGCCTTTTTTACGCCGAGGAGGATCAAGATGCTGTCCGTCACCCCAATCTACGCCGCACTGCTGGCGATTTTGTACGTCGTCTTAAGCGCCAAGGTTATCAGCCAACGTCGCAGCGACAAGATTTCCTACGGGGACGGTGGCAATCAGGACATGCTCAAAGTGATGCGGACGCATTCCAACTTTGTCGAATACACACCCTTTGCCCTTCTGTTGATCGCGATGGTCGAGCTGCAAGGCGCGGGTGGGCTGCTGCTGAATCTGCTGGGGCTGGCCCTGCTGACTGGACGGGTGATGCATGCCTATGGCTTCGGTCGCAGCCCGCAGATCGTGATTCTGCGCCAGATCGGGATGCTGCTAACCTTCACGGCCATTCTGGTGGCCGCAATTGCAAATCTCGTGCTGGCGCTCTGATCCGGCTGGCGGGGGCTTATCCCGCCAATATCTGCGTCTCAATCAGTGGTGCTTTCATTAGGACCGGCTCAACCTCGACCAGTTTGCCATCATCTTCCGCACAGAACACGGCCGTCAACACGATCAGTGCAGCCAGCAGTGCCATTTTCATATCTGCAACCCGTATCATTTCCTCTCCTCGAACCCTCTTGTTTTATAATGCTCTGTGGTTTGAACGTGCGGCGGCGGGGTTTCCGTCGAAAGATTTTTCCGCCTTTTTGTCTTTTTCTGCTTGCAGGCCCGCGTGGGAATTTATACATCCCTCCTCACTCAACGGCGCGGGCGTAGCTCAGGGGTAGAGCATAACCTTGCCAAGGTTAGGGTCGGGCGTTCGAATCGCCTCGCCCGCTCCATTGAGAGGTCTTCGGACCAACATATGTATCTGATGCGGGCGTAGCTCAGGGGTAGAGCATAACCTTGCCAAGGTTAGGGTCGGGCGTTCGAATCGCCTCGCCCGCTCCAGATACAAACCCATTCAAACACACTGGTTTCTTCGTAAGCGTTGCACCATTCTGGCCGTGATTTCAATCATGCACGGAATTCGCCAATGTCGGACTATGTCATTCGCCCCCTTACTGCCGCCGAAGTCGAACACGCCGTGGATTGGGCCGGTCGCGAAGGGTGGAATCCGGGCAAACATGATGCCGAGTGCTTTCGCACGACAGACCCGGATGGGTTTCTGGGTGGGTTTCTGAATGGCGAGATGATCGCGTCGGTATCAGCGGTAAATTACGACGAAACCTTCGCATTCCTGGGGTTCTATATCGTCAAACCCGAGTTTCGCCACCATGGCCACGGGCTTGAGATCGCTCAGCATGCGTTGGCCCATTGTACCGGGCGCAATATGGGGCTGGATGGCGTGGTCGAGCAACAGGACAATTACCGCAAGTCCGGCTTTACCTTTGCCTATAACAACTATCGTTTTGCCGGCACGAAAAGTCGGATGTTGGCTAAGCTGGGAACCAGACAGAACGATCAAATCACCGATCTGACCCAAGCATCCGACGCCTTGAAAGACTATGATCGCGAACTGTTTCCCGCGCCACGCGACTTGTTTCTGGGCGACTGGCTGAGTGCCTATAGCCACGTATCGAAAGTCTTTACCGAGAACGGCAGAATCAGAGGGTACGCAACACTTCGCCCCTGCCTCACTGGGTATAAGGTTGGCCCCCTGTTTGCGGATAACTCCGACATCGCAAGGGCTTTGCTGGCCGCAATTCTGACTGCAATCCCTGAGGATCACAATGAGCATGAGGTCTTCGTGGACATGCCTCAACCCAACCCATCAGCGTTCGCGCTGGCCGATGAACTTGGGTTGGACAAGGTGTTCGAAACAGCCCGGATGTATTCAGACTACGAACCAGACATCGATCTGAGCCGCATCTTTGGCGTCACGACCTTTGAGCTTGGTTAAAACGCCTTGAACGTCATCGTGGTCAGCGACCGTTCGATGTTGGGAATCACCAGCAGGTTTTCATTGATGAAATGGCCTACATCTTCGGTCTCGGGGATGTAAAGCTTCAGCAGCAGGTCAAACTCACCGCTGGTCGAATACAGCTCAGAATGGATTTCGCGCAGGGCGATTTCCTCGGCCACCTTGTAGGTAGAGCCGGGTTTGCAGCGAATCTGGATGAAAACGCAAGTGGACATGGGCCGTGCCTTGTTGGTTCAGTTTCCTGCAGGCTGGCATGGGCCGCGACCGGGCGCAATCCCCTGCAACAGTTTGCGGTGAATGCCACGCTTGGTCTGGATAAGGCGGGCCATCCCCGTCTATAAGCGCGCCTGTAGCAAAAGGAATTCGCCCATGCGCAGCGCAAAGATCAGCCGTCAAACCGCCGAGACCGAAATATCGGTCGAGGTCAATCTGGACGGCACCGGCACCTATGACAACCAGACCGGCGTCGGTTTCTTCGATCATATGCTGGACCAGCTGGCGCGCCATTCGCTGATCGACATGACGATCCGCGCCAAGGGTGATTATCACATCGACGACCACCACACGGTCGAGGATACCGGCATCGCGCTGGGTCAGGCGTTGACCCAGGCCCTAGGCGACAAGAAAGGTATCCGCCGCTATGGCGAATGCCACCTGCCCATGGATGACGCCCAGGTGCGGTGTGCGCTGGATCTGTCGGGCCGTCCGTTCTTGATCTGGAACGTGGACCTGCCGACGCCCAAGATCGGCGCGTTCGACACCGAACTGGTACGCGAGTTCTTTCAGGCGCTCAGCACCCATGGCGGCATCACGTTGCACATCGACCAGTTGCACGGCTTCAACAGCCACCACATTGCCGAGGCCGCGTTCAAAGCCGTCGCCCGCGCCCTGCGTCTGGCGGTTGAGACTGACCCGCGCAAGGCCGATGCGATTCCGTCGACAAAGGGCGCGCTGTAAATGCTCACGGCCATTATCGACTACGAAAGCGGCAACCTGCACTCGGCCGAAAAGGCGTTTCAGCGCATGGCGCGCGAAATGGATGCCGGTCAGGTCGTAGTGACCTCGGACGCGGATGTTGTGGCGCGGGCCGACCGTCTGGTTCTGCCCGGTGACGGCGCCTTTCCAGCCTGCGCGTCTGAACTGCGCGGCCACAAGGGCATCTATGACGCGATGGTCGAGGCGGTGGAACAAAAAGGCCGCCCGTTTCTTGGCATCTGCGTCGGGATGCAGCTGATGGCCTCAAAAGGTCATGAATACACCGAGACCGACGGCCTGGATTGGGTGGCCGGTGATGTGCTGCGGATCGAACCCTCGGACGATGCGCTGAAGGTGCCCCATATGGGTTGGAACGATCTGGTGCTGGAAAGCGATCACCCAGTGTTCAGTGGCGTCAAAACAGGTGATCATGTCTATTTCGTCCACTCCTACCATTTTCGGGTAACAGACCCGGCAGAGCGGTTGGCTTTTGTGGACTATGGCCAAGAGGTCACGGCCGTGATTGGCCGCGACACAATGGTTGGCATGCAGTTCCACCCCGAGAAAAGCCAGGACGTGGGCCTACGCATGATCGGAAACTTCCTGACCTGGATGCCCTGAACGGTTACTGAACCCGCGTCCAGGTCTGCCCACGGCAGACCAGACCACCAGCAACACAGCCTTTGACAGTCAGCTCATTCTGACTGTCCAGTGTCATTTTCGAGTTGTAGGTCTTGTCGCGGTCTGGCGCCCAGATTTTTCCGCTGTCGTACTGACCATCCCCCTCGGGCACCATATCCCAGATGATCTGTTTGCCCAGGTTTTCATATTCCAACTGCTGGTTGCCATCACCGTCGAAGGCGCTGTCAATTGTGCCGCAAATCGCACTGCCACATTCCGCAATGGTTACATGCAGATAGCCGCCCGTATCCCCCGGCTGGGTCTTCCACAGCCCATCAACCGGGTCAGCCGCAAAGGCGGTGGTCGCCATGGTGGCTAAACCTGCTGCAAGTAGAAATTTCTTCATAATGCTCTCCCTGTGTTGCGATCACTCTGGCCCGGTGACCGGCTTCGGGCAAGAATGACTTTGCGTCGCGTTGCATCCCCTGCCCTGACTGTGCGATATCCCGCGCGACTGACCAAGATATAGGGCCGCCCGACATGATCCTCTACCCCGCCATCGACCTCAAAGACGGCCAGGCCGTGCGCCTGCTGCGCGGTGAAATGGACAAGGCCACCGTGTTCAACGACGATCCGGCCGCGCAAGCCCGCGCCTTTGTCGAGGCCGGGTGCGAGTGGCTGCATCTTGTCGATCTGAACGGCGCTTTTGCGGGTGAGCCAGTCAATGCCGCGCCGGTCGAGGCCATTCTGAAAGCCTGCAACGTGCCCGCGCAGTTGGGTGGCGGCATTCGCGACATGGCCACAATCGAAACCTGGATCGAAAAGGGCCTCGCTCGCGTAATTCTGGGTACGGTTGCAGTGGAAAACCCCGATCTGGTGCGTGAAGCAGCAAAGGCATTCCCCGGCAAGGTCGCTGTGGGCATTGACGCGCGGAACGGTATTGTCGCCACCAAGGGTTGGGCCGAAGAGACCGACGTTCAGGTCACCGATCTGGCCCGCAGTTTCGAGGATGCAGGCGTCGCAGCCATCATCTACACAGACATCAACCGCGATGGCGCGATGCAGGGCCCGAATATTGAAGCAACCGCCGATCTGGCCCGCGCCGTCTCAATCCCGGTCATTGCCTCGGGAGGTGTCAGTTCGCTGGATGATCTCATCGCCCTGCGCGATTGCGGAGTCGAATTGAACGGGGCGATTTCTGGTCGGGCGCTCTATGACGGAGCCCTCGATCTGAAAGAGGCCCTGGCCACCCTGAGCAACTAGAGCGGGCCCAAATGCGCCAGCAAGAAGTGCAGCTGGCGCATTCCTGATGTTATTGAGCCGCGACCGAAGTCAGTTTGGCCAACGCACCGCGCATCTTTTCGATGACCGGAGAATTCTCGACGGCGTCAAGCTCATCCATGGTCTCTTTCGGGTCTTCATAAGCCAGCCAAACCTGACCGTTTTCATCCTCATAGGCTTGAACTTTCAGTGGCAGGAACAATCCCGCCCGCGGGTCGATCTGCATCGCGGGCGTTCCCAGCGCCGGGTTGCCGAAGATCAGCACCTGATTGGCTGGGATACTCAGCCCGACCTTTTCCGCACCAGCCGCGTGATCGACGCGCGCAAATACGGTCGCGCCTGCATTGCCAACGGCGGCTTCAAGTGCATCCATTACCTCGGGCACGGATTTAGCTGTGTTTACCTTGATGATATCGTCTGCCATCGCTGCGACGGTCCCCCCAAATACAAAAGCGGCTGTCAAAAAAAGTTTACGCATCTCATTGATCTCCTAATGAATTTGGGCGCAGTGTTCACAGTTTTGAACCGGGTGGCAATCACATCTCCGGCATCGGCGAGGCTTTGCCGGTAGCGAATTAAATGGGTTTCAATGGGCCCGCCGCGACCGATGACAAATCGTGAACAATTCCACGTTTCCGGTAAGAGTTTGCACATATCAGCCGCAAAATAGTCTTATTCCGTCGCTAGGGCTGAACCGCAATCTAATGCCGGAGTTTCATTGTGTCCGTTTCAAACGTATCTCAACCGACTGAAAATTGGCGCTATTATGCTCCGGTCATCAGTTTTTGCGCGACAATTTTTGTCAGCGCCAGCCTTCTGTTTTTTGTTCAACCGCTTTTCGCAAAACTCGTCTTGCCCAAAATCGGCGGTGCTCCGGCGGTTTGGACAACAGCTATGCTGTTTTTCCAACTTATGTTGATTATGGGATATCTGTACGCCCACATCCTGACCCGGTGGTTTAGCCTGCGTTGGCAACTTGTTACACATCTGGCCCTTTGGCTGATCGCCCTCAGCTTTTTGCCCTTGGCCACGCAAGAAGGCTGGAGATTCGATTCTTCGCAATCTATTGCCCTTCAAACGCTGATTCTGTTTGCGGCAGGGGTCGGTGTTCCATTTGCAGTGCTGTCCGCAAATGCACCGCTTCTTCAGGCCTGGTATTCGCGCTCTGGCGGTCCATCAGCCAACGATCCATATTTTCTGTACGCAGCCAGCAATGTTGGATCGCTGCTGGCCCTGTTGGCGTTCCCACTGATGGCCGATCCATTCTTTGGTGCGCAAGACATCAGCCTGTTCTGGTCCGTCGGATTTGTCGTGTTTGGTATTCTTATGGCCGTCAGTGGTGTGTTTGCCCTTCGGGGTGGAACCGAACCTGTCGCCGTACATGAACCGCAAACGACAGGCAGCGCCCTGAGCATCAAGACAATTTCCACTTGGGTGTTCATTGCATTCATTCCGTCATCCCTGATGCTGGCCACAACAACCAAGCTCAGCATCGATCTTGGTGCCATCCCGCTAATCTGGGTTCTGCCACTGGCGACATATATCCTGACCTTCATTCTCGCTTTTACCAAATGGCGTCGCGTCACCCTGGATAGTCTGAAAGTTCCGGTTTTGATCGCGCTGGCAATCGCCGTGGTCCTGCTGTCCAAGGTTGCACCGACGCACAAGGCCTTGGCGTTGATGATGCTGTATGTTCCGATCCTCTTTCTGGTAGCCCTGTTTGCGCATAGGCTTCTGTATGAACTTCGGCCACCAGCCGAGCATCTGACCGTCTTCTATCTGGCGCTTTCGGTTGGAGGGGCTTGTGGAGGCCTGTTCAACTCGATCATTGCGCCGGTCTTCTTTGACCGCGAGATCGAATTCGCCCTGACACTCATTACGACCGGTGGACTGTTTCTGCTGCACGCAGGTACTTTCAGTATCCGTCACGTTGCCATGGGAATCATTGCGTCGATTCCGCTGTTGTTCGTGACAGGCGCACTGCGCTTCAGCCTCGTGTTCGACTCTCGCACACTTGGTATCTTGGTGGCGTCCTCACTTGTTGCCGCAGTGCTACTGGCCTTTAGAAATGCCCCGACCCGATTGGCGACAGTTTTGCTGATCGTTTTGGCACCGAACTTGATCTCGAAGACTCAGGTCTATTTCCGCGATCGCAGCTTTTTCGGAACCCACGCCGTCTATGATTTTAAAGAATTCCGGGTCTACAAGAACGGAACCACCGTACACGGCTGGCAAAGGCAAACACCGCCTGGTACGCGGCCGGTTGGGTCCTCGTATTATCATCCGAACGGGCCAATGGCCGAAATCCTGACATCGGAATACGGCCAGAACTCGGACAATATCGCAATTGTCGGCCTTGGGACCGGTGCGTTGGCTTGCTATGGGCAACCGCATCAGACGTGGGATTTCTTTGAGATCGACCAAACCGTTGATCGCATTGCACGCGACCCTGAACTGTTCACCTATATGTCCACATGTGCGCCGGACACGACCACCCATCTGGGCGACGCCCGGATCGTTCTGGAATATCAAAAGTTCGACTTTGATATCATGGTGCTGGACGCCTACAGTTCCGACGCGATACCGCTCCACCTGATCACGCAGGAGGCAATCGAGGTCTATCTGAACCATCTGGATCAGGATGGCACGTTGGTCTTCCATATCTCGAACCAGTATTACGATCTTTCACCGCAACTGGCGCGAGCCGCAGCAGCGCTGAACCTGCACGCGGCACTTCAAATGGACGATGCCACCGAGGAAGAAGAAAAAACCGGCGCGTCTGACACGCATGTCGTCATCCTGAGCCGAGACAAAAATCGCATCGAATCGTTCATCGATACCGGCAAGTGGGAGCCTTTGGTCACCGACGGTCAGGTTCCGTGGACGGATGACAAGGCGAACCTTCTGTCGGCCCTCAAGATACTGCACACAAACTGATTGCAAATAACGCAACCTGTGCCCCGCCACAGTCAGGCTGTTCAGCACTGGCATCGGCGGGGCTTTGTAGGTAGAGGTGCGGCAACAAAGGATGCCGACATGCTGAAAACCCGCATCATTCCCTGTCTGGATGTCGCTGATGGCCGTGTGGTCAAGGGCGTGAATTTCGTTGGTCTGCGTGATGCCGGTGACCCGGTTGAATCGGCCAAGGCCTACGACGCCGCCGGCGCAGATGAGATCTGCTTTCTGGACATCCACGCCACCCATGAAAACCGCGGTACAATGTTTGACGTGGTACAACGCACCGCCGAGCAGTGCTTTGTGCCCCTCACCGTGGGTGGCGGCGTGCGTACTAAAGATGACGTGCGCGCTCTGTTGCTGGCTGGTGCGGACAAGGTCAGTTTCAACTCGGCCGCCGTGGCAAACCCCGATGTGATTGCGGAATCGGCTGATCAGTTCGGCAGCCAGTGCATTGTTTGTGCCATCGACGCGAAGACCGTCAGCCCCGGCAAGTGGGAGATTTTCACCCACGGCGGCCGCAAACCCACCGGCATTGACGCGGTGGAATTCGCCAAAACCGTCGTCGCCAAAGGTGCTGGGGAAATCCTGCTGACGTCAATGGACCGCGACGGCACCAAAGCCGGGTTCAATCTGCCCCTGACCCGCGCGATTTCCGACGCAGTGTATGTACCAGTGATCGCTTCGGGCGGGGTTGGCAACCTTGACCACCTGGTCGAAGGCGTCACTGAGGGCGGGGCAAGCGCGGTTCTTGCCGCCTCGATCTTTCATTTCGGCGAATACACCATCCGCGAAGCCAAGGAACACATGACCGCCGCAGGTATCCCGATGAGGCTGACATGAGTATTCTACACGATCTGGCCGCCACAATTGAGGCCCGCAAAAACGCTGATCCTGACTCCAGTTGGACCGCCAAGCTACTGGCAAAAGGGCCCGAGAAATGCGCCGAAAAATTCGGCGAAGAGGCCGTCGAAGCCATTATCGAGGCCGTCAAGGACAACAAGGCCGCGCTTACGGCAGAGGCGGCGGATGTGCTCTATCATCTGCTTGTCATGCTGGCTGCGCGGGATGTGGCACTGGATGATGTGCTGGCGGAATTGGAACGTCGTCAGGGCACCAGCGGCATCGCCGAAAAATCCGCGCGCCCCAAGGGGTAATCGGCAGGGTTTCGTCATACCGCTCAACCCTTTATCATCGTGTTTCATGCTTTGCAGATCGAAGGGCACGCAGATGATCAAAGCTTTGGCCTTGGTGCTGGCCCTTCTAACGCTGGGGGCATGCGCGTCCCCTCCCCCTTCGACCGGAGATGAAGTTCAACGGCTGGCCAGCGAAATACGCAGCCTAGGCCCCGATATCGACCCAGAGGAGGCTGACCGCGCCGCGCGCATTGCCTATTCCTATACGGCGCAATTGGTGCAGGAATACGAAATCACCGACCCCCCGTTGATCCACAACGCCAAGGTCAACAAGGGTCTGCGCCCGCGCGGGCTGTGCTGGCACTGGGCCGAAGATATCGAGCGCCGCCTGAAGCAGGAAAACTTCCAGACGCTTGACCTGCACCGCGCCATCGCCAACGCCGACAACCCGTTCAGAATCGATCACAGCACGGCCATCATCAGCCGCAGAGGGGAAACGATGTATGATGGTGTGGTGTTGGATCCGTGGCGCTATGGCGGAGTGCTGTTTTGGTCGCCGCTGATCGAAGACACAAAATACGAATGGGTGCCACGCGACGTCGTTTTGGAGAAGCGCCGCGTGGAACAATACGGCGATCTCTTGCCCTATACCGGCGGCTAGATTTTGGACGAGATGACACCAGTGGTAAATCCGCCCATGCGCAACTCACCAAACAGGCGCTGATATTCGATCTTGGGGCAACGGTTCATCACCACATCCACCCCGCGCGCCTTTGCCTTGGCGGCAGCATCAGCGTTTTCGACACTGATCTGCATCCAAATGGTGCGCAGGTTCGGGAATGCGTCCAATGCCTCATCCACAATCGGCGGCACGGATTCGGAGCGGCGGAAGATATCGACCATATCTACGGGTTCATAAATCTCGGACAACGATGCCCTGACGGTCTGACCAAACAGCTCTTTGCCTGCGTGGCCCGGGTTGACCGGAATGACCGTAAAGCCCTTCAAGGAAAGATATCGTGCCACATAATAACTGGGGCGTACTGAGTTCATTGACACACCCACAACAGCGACAACTTTGGTGCGCTGAAGAATCTCTTTCAGGTGCTTATCGGAATAGTCGGCCATCTGCGCACCCTATGCCGTCCTTAACAAAGAAAAAAGCGCCCAGGTTGAACCTGAGCGCCAGTTGTTGGAACGAGGGACAGTGAAATGACCCGCGGCAGTTCCGTTCCGCGGTCACTGTGACATTTAGGCATAAATTGAGAGAAAAAAAGAGGGGATGCGCATTTTTGTGATGACAGATCACGAAAAGCGAAAACCCGCCTATTGCTCGTAAAGAATTACAGGCCAATGCGCCTCGGCCATACGGATATATTCCGTCCTGGCTTCACGCCACATCGCTTCGATTTCGGGTGAGTGGGTCAGATACAGCCGACCGTCCACGACCTGCCATGCCTTGGGATCGGTGCTAACAAGCGATCCATGCGCCATGGCATAGGCGCAATATCCACCGAATTGAGGGGCAAAGGCACGTGGATCACGTTCAAACGCGTCACGGTTCTCAGCGGTTGCAAAGTGCCATTGGGCCCCTTTCCAGACGACGGCGTATTTCGGCTGACCATGAACCGGAGCATCGCCATTGAAATACGACACCACGTCATACCCGGACATCGCGGTGCCATCGGTCACGTAGAAGACAGGTATCTCCTGCGCTGTTGCGGCAGGAGTGATCAAAGCGGCGACAATCGCGCCCAGAAGAAAACGTCGGGTCAACATCACAGAAATCGGAACAAGGTCATCAGGGTCTCAAGATGCAAGTTTTATGACCAAGTGACACCCCACTTAACGGGCTTGTGATCACCTGTGTCGCCCAGGCGCCACATCAATCAAAGATGTCTTCGATGACATCCCATGCCTCATCCAACACGTGTGAGAAGACACTCTTTTTCTTTTTCTGCTTCTTTTTCTTGTGGCTTGCAGTCGGCTTTGCCGCACCACGCCTTGATTGGCTTTCGGACAATTTACGCTTGGGCATCATCTTGAGGTTATGCAATGGCGCCCCGCAGCTGGAACAGCTCAGCTCATGACGGTCCTGACCTTTCAGAACCAGCGCAGCGCGGGTCCCGCAATAACAACAGGTGGCGATTTTGGACGGGCTGGGAATGGCACTCTCCTGTCTATCTGTGCCTTGAGGCATATAGGGCAATTGCGGCAGCATTTGAGACGTTAAGTGACCCAAACCCGCCCGCTGCGTCGATTTTCACCAGTTGATCAACTGTTTCTTTGGTTTTTTGCCGCAAGCCCGGCCCCTCGGCCCCCAATACCAACGCAACCGGCTGATCAAGTTTGCCGCCCAACGCTGTCTCGATGGTTTCTTCGGCCTCACCATCCAGACCAAGAACCAGAAATCCCATGTTCTGAAGCTCGACGATGGCGTCGGCCAGATTGCGAACCCGCAAATACGGCTGACGTTCCAACGCGCCGCTAGCGGTTTTGGCCAGCGCCCCGGTTTCCGGCGCCGAATGGTGCCGCGTGCCGATCACCGCACTGGCCCCCAAAACCTCGGCTGAGCGCAGAATCGCCCCGACGTTATGCGGGTCGGTCACCCGGTCCAGCAGAATCACGCGAGGATGCTCGCGCCCGATGCAATTCTCGGCCAGCCCACCCCAATCCAGCGGTTTAACCTCAAGCGCTGCGCCTTGATGGACAGACCCCGGATCAATCGGCGCGGTGAATTTGCGCGGATCGACCATTTCGGCCTCAATCTCTGCAAAATCAATGGCCTCTGTCAGCTTGTCCTGCGCATTTCGCGTCACGATCAAACGCAGTTTTTGCCGCTTCGGATTCATCAACGCATCGCGTACAGCGTGAAGGCCAAACAGCCAGACAGTTTCGGACGCAGCCGCTTTACGGGCTTGTTCTTTCTCAACGACCCACTTGGGTTTCTTCATTTCTTGGGCCTCCGAGCCGGGAAGTCGGTTTCCTGCGTCAAAGCGGTATTTTCCTGTTGACGCTCCTTTAAGGCGCTAGTAATCACGCCTCCACGTCAGGTGCAACGCCTGACAGTGGGCGACAGGCCGCAAGGTGTGGCAGGGGACTGTAACTCCCTCGCGGAGACGCACGCCTGGTTCGATTCCAGGGTCGCCCACCATCTTCTTCTGATGGTGACAAAGTGCAAGGGGCCGTTAATTCGGCAGGCATTCCCATTCGTCTACCACCTGACCACCCCTAACCGCCAATACGATCCCGAACTGGTTCAGCACAGCTTCGCTCTGGCTTGGGTGTAGCAGGGCGATGTCGCCGGGTTTGACGGGCGCATCTGGTGGGCCTGTCCAGACCTCCTGATTGGTTGAACGTCCGAAAATGGAGGAATAGCCAAAGCCGTTGGGAAATACCGGTTTAGCGCGGAAATACCCCCCGAAAATCGCAAGATCGGTTTTGCGCCGGGCCAGAAAATCCAATCCCGGCAGCGAATTACCGGGCATGGTTTTCAAAACCGGAGTCGCGATGAACGCTGCGGGTTGAAATCCCTGTGTCGTTTTGTGGTCGAAATCTGTGGGTTTCACGAGGACCGACCCAAAAGCGATCTCGGTGGTCTTACCTGTTGTGTGGTAGGACTGAAAAGTCAGACTGCCACCCGTGTTGAGGCACAGCCCTTTGGCCTCATTCGGCAGGTTGGAAACGGCGTGATCGAACGCATCCGCGCTGGCCCGAATGGCACGTTTGCGCAAGAAATGCGGCAGTTTGGCCAGATGCGCCTCGTACCCCATAACACCGGACAACCGCGCATTAGGGTTTGTCTCAATTTCTTGCGCAATGCGCGCAACTTGATCTGGTTGAAAGCCACCGCGATGCAGGCCGATATCAACCTCAAGCGACAGGCGCAGGGCTAGCTGACGATCCGCTGCAAGGGCCAGATAGGATTGCAACCGTTCCGACGAGTCGATCAGCCATTGAACCCGCGCAGCAGCGTCTGGACATTCGCTCAGAACCCGCGCAGCTGACCGGACCGGCAACGGTTTGCCGATCAAATGGTCGGCTTTCGGCTCGGCCTTCAAAAGCGCCAGCAGCATGGGCTCGGAAAACGTCATCAGGCCCGAGGTCTGAATCAGGCCCCGAACATGATCCAGCAGCGGCAAACAAGGCAGGGATTTGGCGACCAATCGACGGTCCAACCCATCATCCGACCTGTCCACCGCCAAGGCACAATTTGCATCGAGCCTGTCCAGATCAACCACCGCGACCGGCTTGTCCACGCCATACGCACGCAGCGTTTCAGAGAGGGATTGCAGATAGTTCGTCATGGTCGAAACAGCCTGGCAAGCGCGGGCATGAGAAACTTGCCCGACGGGTCCAATTGTTCCCGCAGCGCGCAAAAACGGTCGAAATCAGGATACATGGTGGATAGTTCTGTGAAGCCCAAGCTGTGCATTTTGCCCCAATGCGGTCTTCCTCCAGCTTCGACAAATAGTGACTCAATGGCGTCAAAGTATCGCTGGTGATCCTCGTCCGCATCGGTGTGGATTGCGATTGAAATGCGCGGCCCGCCCTGAAATGGGGATAGGCAGGCCGAGTCGCCCGCAGTTTGGCGGACTTCAATTGGAAAATAGATATCCTTGTGGTCGCGATGCAGCCGGGTAATGACCTCTTGCAGAACATCTTGGGCGACGTCAGGCGGCAGGTGGTATTCCATTTCCTTGAACCGAATATGCCTGTCACTGCACAGTACCCGCCAGCTTTCGCCCACATAATCTTCGTCCGATTGCGCCATGGTCAGTAGTCGCAACAGCAAATTGCGTAGCCCACTGCTGAGCCGACCAACATTGCGCGCCAGCTTCAGCACTTTGACGGCAATCATGTCCAGATTACGTGGTGCCCTGCTTTCGGCTGCGTCTGAAATTTCATGGCGCAGCTCGACGGCCTTACCGGTGAAAGGGATATAGAAGAACTCGAAATTTCGGTTCTGTGCCCAGTTCTGGTGCATGTTGGCGATGCAGTCCTGCAGATCAGCCAATCGTACCCTTCGGCGCAGGTTGTATTTCGGCACGACCGAGATTTGGGCCTCGGTCAAAATGCCCAACATGCCCAAAGTGACTTGCGCCATCTCAAGCGGAAGGTCGTCGGTTGTCAGAATATCCCCACCCGCGCTGACCAGTTTTGCGGCGGTGATTTCCGCTGCCAGACAGGGCAGCGAGCGTCCGGTGCCGTGTGTGGCGGTTGATACTGCACCGGCCAAAGACTGTGTGTTGATGTCACCGAGATTGCGAAAAGCCATCCCCTGCCCCGCCAAGGCCGGAGACAAGTCGCGCAGCCGGGCATTTGCGTTCACCCAAACCTTGTCTTCCCCGACTTCTCCGACCACTGGCAAGTCGATATCCGACAAGTCCAGTATCCGATCCCCACCGGCAACAATGGGTGTGAACGAATGACCGGCCCCAACGACCCGCAGCGTGCCTGACTGCGCCACGGCTTGCTGCAACTCGGAAATCGAGGTTGGGCGTTTGATCGGCGTCTGCGTACGCTGGTTTCCGGCCCAGTTGGTCCACATGTGCAATCTCCTCCGAAATCGAAGATTGCAGCACAGGTGGAACGAAACAAGTCAGGATTACAGAGGTTTACCCAACGAGAGGTTAACTCAGGCCGCAGCCGCGCGTTGCGCGTTGACCCGGTCGAACCAAGCAGAGATGGCTTCGAGGTTCGGCTCCAACTGCTCGGCCGCGCCGCCGGTGAACTCTTGAAACTTTTCCTTGTTCAAACCGTTCACGCCGACCAGCACGGGGATATCCAGTGTCAACGCTTCGGCGATCACCGGGCGAAAACCGCGCCCGTCAGCCTCATGCTTGCCGAACTTGTTGATGATCAGCAACTGCGGCGCATCCTCAAGCGAGTTGGTGACATACCCCACAGCCCGCTCCAACGCAGCCGGGTCCAGCCGACAACCGCGCGAATGCTCGCCCAGAGATTGCGAGATGCGGATGGTCTCGCCATCTGGCAGCACACGGACATCCATGTCGCATTTGCTGCTGTCGGCGCATTCGGTGTTAGTTTGAACCACGCCGACCAGACGGGCATCGTTGGCCAGAAGATGTTCGGCAACGGCGCTCAGCAGGCGGTCGGTCGCGCCGCGATCGGTGGTGGTAACATAGGCCAGATACATTGAAAGACCCTCATAGTCCTAAAGTGTGACTTTCCAGATAGCACGCATGACCCGGTCCGGCCACTCCTTGCGTTATGGCAGGGGCGAAAGGCCGATCACAGGCGCGTGCAGGTGAAGCAGAACCACAAATGCGGCCAAGGAAATCAGCGCGATCCCCAAGCCAGGCCAGGGTTGCGGCGCGCGCAGGGAAAACCGCGCCGTATTGCGGGATAGGCGTACCCATTCGATCCCCATATCGCGCGCCTTGCGCTGATCGATCAGCGCCATGCCCCACGCCGCAAAACCTGCAAAAAGACCAAATAAGATGACATGCGACAGGCTGCCATTCGCCAGAAGATGCGCCAAGGCCCACAGCATCATGGCAGCAAGAAGCGGGTGACGCGTGGCGCGCAGGATACCGGGGTTTTCGGGGTCGAACCGACGGTGACCCAGGCCGCCAAAAGAAAACGGATTTTGGATTGTCAAACCTGCCACCGCCAACCAGCACACCACAGGCATGGTCAACAGCGGCACCCAACGTAGGATGGGAAGCGGTGGAATTACTTCAACATAGGGCGCTTGCGCTGCGGCGACGATCAGCCAGCCCAAAACTAGCAGGGACAACGCGGAATAGGCCATAAAATACCCCCTGCGTCCCATCACGTCGATCAACCGCCCGCGCACGACGGGTCGGGCGGGGATGGCGTGGGTCAGCAGAAAGGTGATCAGTGCGGCAAGGAAAAGGGCCCAACCCAGCATGGTATTCTCCGTCAATGTTGGCCCTAATTTAGGTCCGTGAGGCGGCATGATCCTTGTCCGAAATCAAGTCGGGTGCGGCGCACGGGGTTTCCGCGCATGTTCTGGGCATATTGTTTCAACGCTTGCAACCCGACAATGAACAGGCAACCCTGCCCGCGGAGGACACCGATGCACCATTTCGATGAGATCTACACCATGGCTGCCAATCGCCACGGCGGACCCGACGCGTTGCAAGCCAAGCTGAGCAAACCTAAGAGCGTGGCTGAGTTGACTGCCTTGCCCGATGATCGTTGGCTGTCGATCGTCACGAAATGCGTCTTTCAGGCCGGGTTCAACTGGAAGGTTATCGAAAACAAATGGGATGGGTTTGAGGCCGCCTTTGATGGTTTTGACGTCGGTCGCTGCGCCTTTATGGATGATGAGAAGTTCGACGCCCTGCTGCAGGACACCCGCATTGTCCGCAACGGCACCAAGATCGCCGCTGTGCGGGACAATGCCGCGTTTCTGCTGGAACTGCGTCAGGAAGGTGGCGTGGGAAAGGTGTTGGGTGGCTGGCCCTCGACTGATTACGTCGGCTTGCTGGCGATGCTAGGCAAGCGCGGGTCGCGTCTGGGTGGGGCCTCGGCGCAATACGCCATGCGATTTGCCGGGCGCGACAGTTTCATCCTGTCGCGGGACGTCACCGCCCGATTGATTGCTGAAGGCGTGATCGACAAAGCGCCAAGCTCCAAGAAGGCGATGGCTGCCGTTCAAGACGCATTCAACACCTGGATGGACCAATCCGGGCGGTCGTTGACGGAAATCAGCCGGGTTTTGGCGATGAGCCTGTAAAACCGGTTGCAGTGCGGGTGCTTCACACTAGGCTCACTTCATGACCTGCCGCATTTTGATGATGGTTCTCCTTCTGCTTGCATCCTGCGGTCGCCCGCTGACCGAGCAGGAACGTGCTTTTGCCACCGCTGTTCAGGGCGAGTCGCTGAATCTGGATCGGGTGCGCCTGGTCGAGGGGGCTCCGGTCGCGCCAATCACGTTTTACCGCAAGGAACGGCCCCGTCTGGCCTGCCGTGAACGCATATTGCCAGCCCCGACCGAAGGGGTCGTCACAGCAAAGCCCGCCGCCGTAGCCCTGTTCAACAAGGTCTATTTCACGCGTGAGTGGTATCTTGAGGACTATATGTCCGACTTCCCCGAGCAGATGAACCTAATCGCCGGAATGCTGCTGGCGCATGAGCTGACACATGTGTGGCAATGGCAGAACCGGAAAACCACAGGCTATCA
This sequence comes from Ruegeria sp. BA12, assembly GCF_056539625.1. Taxonomy (NCBI): domain Bacteria; kingdom Pseudomonadati; phylum Pseudomonadota; class Alphaproteobacteria; order Rhodobacterales; family Roseobacteraceae; genus Ruegeria; species Ruegeria sp. BA12. The sequence goes on along the minus strand of NZ_JBQFVF010000001.1, from coordinate 260,069 downwards.
CCCTTTGCGTGCAGCGGCCGAGCATGGTGGCAACAAGGACCCCTATCTGTTTGATATCGAAACCTCGTCCGACTTCCTATCCTACGGGTTTGAACAACAAGGCGCGATTGTCGAGGAATATGTCTGCTGCCGGGCGCTGGACCCTCAAGCCCCCCGCACCCAACGCTTGCACGACATGCTGGGCGCGCATTTCGACATTTCACCCCTGCCGAACCAACCGCGTGAGCGCGATATCGTCATCCCCTGGAGCGGCGCAAAGACCGAAGGCATTTGCCGCTAGACGTTACCCGCCTTGCAATGTTTCAAGATAGGCGATCAGATCCACGATCGGCTGGCTGGTCAGAATCGGCTGCCCCTCGGGTGTTTTCATCGAGGTGTCCTGCCCGTCGAAATAAGGACCATAGACTGGCATCGGGCTGCCGTGGCTGACCAACGGATCGCGCCCGTCAATCCGCGCAACGACGCGCGCAGTTGGGAAAACACCGTCTTCTCCGGCCAGCTTGGTCAGATCAACCGGCTGAATGACCAATATCCCCGCCATCGGCCCATGCCCGGTCGCATCGATTCCGTGGCAGGTTGCACAATAGTGCTGATACAGCTCGGCCCCGGTATCCACATCCTGTGCCGCGACCTGTGCAGCGGTCACAAGCACTCCGAACGAAACGGCAGTCATTAGGGGTCTGGGCATCGCATCCTCCTGTCACGATTGACATATACAGGCTTGCCCGAGGGCCGGCTTGGCGCAATGATCCAGATCAACGAAGCAGATGGGTACGGGCAATGACACAATATGCAGTTATCATGCTGGCCGCCGGGATTGGCGTTCCAATCCTTGCCGCTCTGAACGCGGCGCTTGGAAAGCTGATCGGATCACCGACCACCGCCGCCGTCATCCTGTTCGCCATCGCGTTCGCAGCATCCGCGCTGGTGATGGTTTTATTTACCGGCACGGGCGCGCTGCCCAAAGTCACGCAGGCCCCGAAACACCTGCTATTGGCCGGTGTCCTGATCGCCTTTTACGTCCTATCCATCACCCATGTCGCACCGCATTTCGGTGTCGGTAATGCGGTGTTCTTCGTTTTACTCGGGCAACTGATCAGCACGGCAGCCATCGACCACTTCGGGCTTTTCGGCGCGCAAGTCACGCCGCTGACATGGATACGCGCAGGTGGGATCGCCGTGATGGCCGCGGGCGTTGCGATCACTCAACTGGCCTGAGTATACCGCCCTCCAACCGCAGCTTGCGGTCCATCCGCGCGGCAAGTTCCATGTTATGCGTGGCGATGAGTGCCGACAGCCCTTCGTCCCGCACCAGTGCCATCAGCGCGTCAAACACCTGATCCGAGGTTTCGGGATCCAGATTTCCTGTCGGCTCATCCGCCAGCAGAACGCGCGGCTTGTTGGCCAGCGCCCGGCAAAAAGCAACCCGCTGTTGTTCACCGCCTGACAGCGCCGCCGGGCGGTGATCAGCGCGCGGTGCCACACCAACGCGGTCCAGCAAAGACTTCGCCCGCGCTTGTGCCGCCGCCTCGGACACCCCGTTGGCCAGTTGCGGCAAGGTGATATTCTCCAGCGCCGTGAACTCGGGCAGCAGATGGTGGAACTGATAGACGAACCCGACGTCCTGACGCCGCAATGCGGTGCGTGTCCGGTCGCCCTTACCTTTGAAATTCTGCCCCGCAATCTCGACCGAGCCGTCATCCGGCGTGTCCAGCAAACCGGCAATGTGCAAAAGGGTCGACTTGCCCGCGCCGGATGGTGCAACCAGCGCCACCGCTTCGCCCGCGTGCAGTTCCAGATCGGCCCCACGCAGCACCTGAACCTCGCCCGGTGTGCCCTTCAGATAGGTCTTGGTCAGACCGCTCAATCGCAATGTCACATCATTCATAGCGCAGCGCCTCAACCGGATTCAGCCGCGCCGCGCGGCGGGCGGGGAAATAGGTGACGAAAAAGGACAGGCCCAGCGACAAGCCGATTGCCTTCAACACGTCCGACAGGTGCAGTTCGGCGGGCAGGGCATAGATGCCGCGAATGGAAGGGTCCCAGACACCGCCACCCATGACGTAGTTCACGAACGAAAAGATCGGGTCGATATAAATCGCGAACAAGCAACCCAGAACAACACCCATCACGGTGCCTATGATGCCGGTGAATGCACCGCAGATGAAGAACACCCTCAGTACGGATCCCTCGCTCAGACCGATGGTGCGCAGGATGCCGATATCGCGCCCCTTGTTCTTCACCAGCATGATTAACCCCGAGACGATATTCATCGCCGCAATCAACACGAGGATCGACAGGATGATAAACATCACGTTGTCCTCGACCTCTAACGCGCGCAGGAACCCGCCCGAGGCGTCCTGCCAGGTCCAGATCTGACTTCGTTCGCCGGCGGCCTCAAGAATAGGGATCAGGATCGGTGTCAGTTCTTCAGGGCGGTCAACCATCACCTCGATCTCATCCGCAACGCCCTCGCGGTTGAAAAAGCCCTGCGCCTGTTCGAACGGCATATAAACGCGGGTGCGGTCGATATCATAGCGCCCGGCCGAGAAGACATAGACCACCCGATAGGCATTCACACGAGGTGAGGTACCAAAGGCCGTCTTCACCCCGTTAGGGGACGTCAGTTTGACCGTATCCCCCACAGTTGCCCCAATACTGCGCGCCACGCCCGAACCGATGGCGATAACGTCCTCTCCATTCTGGAATTCGGAAAGATCCCCAACCGCCTGTTCGCTTTCGGCGACGCCGGGCAAGTCCAGCAGGTCGTCAGGCTGAATGCCAAAGACCTCAACCCCGCTGCTGCGCTCGCGATTGGTAATCAGCACCTGCCCTTTGACCAAGGGCGCGGCGCGTTCAACGCCGGGCACCTGCGCAACGCGCTCAGCCACTCCGTCATAATCCGCGATGGTGCGGTCCAGGTTACCCTGCGCATCGAAATTACCCGCCGAGTAGACAGTGACATGCGCATTGGCCCCCAGAATGGTACCCACGAACTCGGATCGGAAGCCGGACCGAACGGCCAGCGTCGCGATCAGGGCAAACACCGCCAGTGTAATTCCGATCAGTGAAATCCAGGTCATCACGCTGACACCGCCCTCGGCACGGCGTGCGCGCAGGTATCGCCAGGCGATCTTCCATTCGAATGGGGCAAAGGGCGGGGGCGTCTTGGCCATGTCTGCTCCGGGGCTTTTTGGTTTGCGCGACCCTTTCGGCATTTGCCGGGATGGTCAAGGTGGTTATGCGCGTCCCGCCCGGCGATAGGCAATCCTGCGACTTTTATTGGCATGGCCCAATACGAATCACCCTAGGTGTCGGGAAGCTCGCTCTGGCGAAAGGAGAGAGAAAAGATCCAGATTACACCCTTGGTTGTGACCCCCTTCACAGACAACCCCCAATTGTTTCAGCTATGAAGTCAATAGGGCCGTTGCGTGAGTTACTGAACTCAAAATGCAACATTGATTAAGCAATATTCTTTCGCCTTTTGCTTATTTTTTAAAACTTTGTCACCTTAGATGTAAGGGGGATATCATTTTTAGAGCGGGGGTCGCTCATGTTTGTAAAGAGTAATAAGGAATTGTTGGACCCGATTTTGGTCCGAAACGCATCTTCAGAACTGGATTGTGAAACAGCAGCATTGTTGCGCGCAGTCATTCGCCCTGTTTTCGATACAGCGGCAAGCTGGGCAAGTTTGACCGATATCCTGAAAGACAAAGGATACCGATTGGCGTTCCGTCAGGGGCGGCTGTGCATTACGGATCGCACGACCGATCAACGGGTTTGTGGGATACGCTTTCTAGGGTTCGAATACAAAGATCTGGTCAGACGTCTGGGCCGTCCGATTGTCGTTGCACGCGGCAACAGTGCGGATGGTGAAATTCTGACGGAACGACCGGAACCGCAGTGAACCTAGAAAGACCGCCAGAACTGAGCCTTGCGACGTAACGTCTTTGTCAGGCTGTAAAGCGCGGCACGCGCGATAGCAGGCTGCGATAGCGATTTCAGCAAAATGGCGCCTGAAACCCGAACCGGCAAATGGCCTTGCTTGTACCACCCAAAGCGCTGCGCGTCCGAGTACCCGGACAGATCGCAGAACTGACTGTAGTTTTTCAGCCAACATGCGGCCATTTCGGCCCCGGCAGCGTCTGTGTCTGCTGATACTCCACCGATCCGAAACAGTGATATTGGGGCCTGCAACCGCTGGCCGGAATGGCCAGACAGGATCATTCGCAAAACCATGTCATAGTCCGCGGCGATACGGAATTGCAGGTCGTGACCGCCCAATTCCTGAAACAACGCCCGTTTCAGGACCATCGCATTGTGACCGAATGGTAAGCGCTGCAAGATGGATTTCGGGGTTAGCCGACGGGCATGACGGCGGTTGCCCTCATCATCGAAAAAGACGGTTTCACCATACACAAAATCGGGCTTATCGGGCTCGATAGCTTTTTGCACCCTCAACAGGCTGTCAGGGTCTGCAATCAGATCGTCCGAGTTGAGAAACAAGACATACTCGCCGCGACACCGATCAACCGCCTGGTTCATCGCGTCATACAGGCTTTTGTCTGCCTCACAGAAATACCGCACAGGAATGGGGTCGCCCGACTCCGAGAATTTCTGAATCGTGTCTTTCAGCAGGTCCTGCGTTCCGTCATCGGATTGGCCGTCCCAGATCACATGCTCGATGTCACGGAGCTTTTGCGACTGCACGCTGTCCAGGGCGGCGAGGACTTGCACCTCGCGCCCTGCTTCGATCAGGTTCCGCGTAACGGTGACGACCGAGATCAGCGGCCGATGATCCTGTTCAGGCGATTTGCTCATAGATTTCGGCAACTTTCGTGACGGCAGCTTCGGGGCTCAACTCCTCGCTTTCACCGGTACGGCGGCAGGTCAGCTCAACGACGCCGTTTTTCAGACCCCGCGGCCCGACGGTGATACGCCACGGCAAGCCGATCAGGTCCATGGTGGCAAACTTGCCCCCTGCCCGTTCGTTGCGGTCATCATACAGCGGCTCAAGACCCAGAGCGGTCAGCGCGCCATAGAGTTTGTCGCAGGCGGCGTCAGCCTCATCATCACCCTGCTTGAGGTTTACGATACCGCAATGGAACGGTGTTACGCCCTCGGGCCAGATGATGCCCTTATCGTCATGGCTGGCTTCGATGATCGCACCGATCAGACGACTGACACCGATGCCATGGCTGCCCATATGGACCGGCGTTGGTTTGCCATCGGGGCCCTGAACGGTAGCGCCCATCGCCTCGGAATACTTGGTACCGAAATAGAAAATCTGCCCCACTTCGATCCCGCGCGCCACACGGCGGCGATCTTCGGGCACCTGATTGAACAGCGCCTCGTCATGGGTTTCATCGGTACGGGCGTATTTCGAGGTGAACTCTTCCAGAATGGCCTGACACTGCTCTCGGCTGTCATAGTCGATCTGACGATCACCAAACGTCAGGTCGGTGACGGCGCTGTCATAGAACACTTCGGATTCACCCGTATCGGCCAGTACGAGGAATTCATGGGTGTTGTCGCCGCCGATCGGGCCGCTATCAGCACGCATCGGAATAGCCTGCAGGCCCATGCGCTCATAGGTGCGCAGGTAGGTAACCAGATGACGGTTATAGGCGTGCAGCGCGTCCTCTTTGGTCAGGTCGAAATTATACCCGTCCTTCATGTAGAACTCGCGCCCCCGCATCACGCCAAAGCGCGGGCGGATCTCGTCACGGAACTTCCACTGGATTTGGTACAACGTCAGCGGCAGGTCCTTGTAGCTGCTGACGTGGCCGCGGAAGATATCGGTGACCAGCTCTTCGGCCGTGGGCGTGAACAGCATATCCCGGTCATGCCGGTCCTTCATACGCAGCATTTCCTGACCGTAGTCATCATAGCGCCCGGATTCACGCCATAGGTCTGCCGATTGGATAATCGGCATCTGGATCGCGATATGACCTGCGCGCGCCTGCTCTTCATGGATGATATTTTCCAACTTACGCAGAACTTTGAAACCCAGCGGCAGCCAGGAATAAATCCCGGCCGATGCTTGCTTGATCATCCCGGCGCGCAGCATCAGCCGGTGGCTGACGATCTGGGCCTCGGACGGGTTTTCCTTGAGAACGGGCAGAAAGTAACGGCTGAGGCGCATTGTATGACCTTCACGGGTGAGAATTCGACTTCAAAGGTCCTTATTCCAAAGCCCCGCCGGGGGCAATCGGCCATTGGTTATTTTGCGACCTCGGGACGGTCGGAATTTTGATTGACCCGCCAGCCAAGGTTTTCAATGGTGGCTAAAATGCAAACCCATGAGGCGCCGATGCAAACCATTCAGGAACCCGCCCGTCAAATTCCCGTCGTTCACAAAACCGACGTTCTAGTTGTGGGCTCCGGCCCCGCGGGGCTGGCCGCTGCCTTGGCGGCAGCGCGCGCAGGGGCCGAAGTGTCTCTGGTCGACCGCTTTGGCTGCATGGGTGGCAATATCACCGCCGTGGGTGTCGAAGGATTTGCTTGGTACCGCCATGAGAAAACCGTCGAAGCAGGCGGCATTGGTCTGGAATTTGAAACCCGCGCCCGGGACATGGGGGCAGCGGTGCCAGAAAGCCAGTCGCTCAGCTATGAGTTGGACAGCGAAGGGTTCAAACTGGTTGCTGACGAGCTGGTCGAAGAGGCCGGGGTGCATCCAATGTTGCACCGTCAATTCGTTGCTCCAATCATGGATGGTGACCGGATCACCGGCGTCATCACCGAATCCAAAGCTGGGCGTGAGGCGATTTTGGCCAAGGTAGTGATCGACGCCACCGGGGACGCGGATGTAGCCCATCGCGCAGGCGCGCCCACCTACAAGACCGCGCGCGAGGATATGATGGCCGCTTCGGTCATGTTCCATCTGGCAGGCGTCGACAAGCGCGCCTTTATGGAGGGCGTCAAGGCCGACCCGCAGACCTATAAGGACTGGGGCGGCGGTGGCGAGTGGAACATTGAAACCAGTGGCAAAGAGGACGACATGTTCTCACCCTTCGTCAAGAAACCGTTCCAGCAAGCCATCGAACAGGGTCTGATCCCACCGCATCTGAACACCATCGCCGGCACTTGGGGCGCGGTCCACGATACGGGTGAGCTGACTTATATGAACCTGATCCATATGGACGGGATAGACGGCACCGATCCCGATAGCCTGACCCGTGGCGAGATCGAGGGCCGTCGACAGTCAATGCTAGCCATCGAGGCGCTGCGCCGTTTCATGCCCGGCTGCGAAAACGCGCGTCTGCGGAATTTCGGCATGACCATCGGCATTCGCGACACCCGCAAGATCGATGCGATCTACAATATGACCGAGGACGACGCCCGGCATCAGGGTCGGTTCGAGGATACGATCGGCATCTATCCTGAATTCATCGACGGCTATGGCATCCTGATCCTGCCGACCACGGGCCGGTATATGCATGTGCCCTACCGTTCGATGCTGCCGAAAGGCGTTAAGGGTCTGCTGGTTGCAGGCCGGTCGCACGGGGCGGACAAGGTGGCCCATGCCGCCACCCGCAATATGTCCTGCTGTGCGGTCATGGGTCAGGGTGCCGGGATTGCAGCCGCCCTGTCTCTGAAGAGCAATCAGGACTTGCATGGGCTGAACCTAGCCCCGGTTCATGCTGAACTTGACCGCCAAGGCGTCAGGGTTCACTGATGGGTGGCATTCCCACTATAGACATCGCCCCGCTGTTTAATGCGTCCCATGCGGATTATGAGCAGACCGTTCAGCAGGTCATCAGCGCCTGCACTGACATCGGTTTTTTGTCGATCACCGGAACCGACATACCCACTGACACGGTTCAAAACATGCGCGCCTGTGTGCAGGCCATCTTTGACGTTGAAGAAGGTGCCAAGTGGGATCAGGCCATCACCCGCGACAATTATCGCGGGTTCATCCCGCTGGGGTTCTTCACCCCAAATGACGGGTCTGGCAAGGCGGACAAATACGAAGGCTACAAGTTACACCATGAGGTCGCCAGCGATGCGCCGATCCGCAACGATTGTGCCTTGTACGGCCCGAATGTCTGGCCGTCACAGGTGCCAGACGCTCGCGGAATGATCCTTGACTACTGGTCCCAACTCGACCGCGTTGCAGATGCCTTGCTGGGTGCGTTGGAAACAGGACTGGGCCTGCCCGCGCGCCAATTGCGGGACGCTTTCCGCGATCCCATGACCAACATGACTCTGCTGCACTATCCGCCTCAAGCCCCCGATGAGGGCGGCTATGGCATTCATCCCCACAAGGACACCGATGCCCTGACCATCATCGCCCCTGATCCCGTCGGCGGGCTTGAAGTGCAAACCCGCAACGGCGGCTGGATCAGCCCTGATTGCCCGCCGGGAGGATTTGTCGTCAATATCGGAGACATGCTGGAACTATGGTCCGGCGGGAGGCTGAAATCTACGCCGCATCGGGTGGTGAATCGCTCGGGACAGGAACGTTACTCGTTTCCTTATTTTGCCGTGCCCCGCCATGACGTGGTGGTTTCACCTCTGGTCGACCCCCTGCCCGGCTTTGATCGGCCTGCGGTACATTGCGGCCATTGGTCTGCGGAAATCTGGCGCACCAACTGGCCGGACGAGGCCGCCCATGACGCCACGCCTGAACTGGGCACGCTCAGCGATTAGCGCCCGGGAATTGTACGGGCGATGAAGCGCTTGCATCATGGGGCTTCATGCGCCAAGAACACTGGCAAGAGCCGAAAACAAGGGGACAGCCATGGCTTTGCCGGTGAAGGATCAGCTCAGGTACTGGGGCATAGCAGCTGTAGTTTTTGTGCTTCTATTGTGGGCACTTGGCGACGTTCTTTTGCCCTTTGTGATTGGCGGAGCAATCGCTTACTTCCTTGATCCAATTGCAGACCGGCTGGAAAACATGGGGCTGTCGCGAATGGCCGCAACTGGGATCATCACCATTGTCGGCGTTCTGGGATTTGTGCTGATGGTGCTGATGGTGGTGCCCGCGCTGATTACCCAGTTGATCGATCTGGTCGAAGTTATGCCCAGTCTGCTTAAAGAACTGCGCGGCTTCATCGAAAAACAATTCCCATCCCTGCTGGATACCGAATCCAGCTCTCACCAATTCCTTGTGTCGCTGGGCGAGACGTTGCAATCCAAAACTGGAGACGTTCTGCAATCCGTCGCCGCTTCGCTGGGATCAGCCATCAACGTGGTGGTTCTGCTTGTCATCGTGCCGGTGGTCGCCGTGTATCTGTTGTTAGATTGGGATCGTATGATAGCCCGCATAGGAGAGCTGCTACCTCGTGACCACGCCCCAACGATCAAGCGGCTGGCGGGTGAGATTGACGATGTTCTTGCCTCATTCGTCCGCGGCATGGGAACCGTCTGTCTGATCCTGGGCACCTACTACGCCGTTGCGCTGATGATCGTTGGTCTGCAATTCGGCCTGATCGTGGGCTTCATCGCAGGGCTCGTGACATTCATCCCCTATCTGGGTGCCCTGATTGGCGGCACGTTGGCTATCGGCCTTGCGCTGTTTCAGTTCTGGGGCGATTGGCTTCATATCGGCCTGGTGGCAGGCATCTTCGCGCTGGGACAGGTGACCGAGGGCAATTTCCTGACGCCCAAGCTGGTTGGCAGCTCGGTCGGGTTGCACCCTGTCTGGCTGCTGCTGGCCCTGTCCGTCTTTGGCGCGCTGTTCGGCTTTGTGGGTATGCTGGTTGCTGTTCCGGTTGCCGCAGCGCTGGGCGTGGTCGCCCGGTTCCTGACCTCAATCTATCTGGACAGCCGCCTGTATACCGGCCTCGACGGGTTGAAGCAGGAAGACGAATAAATGGCCCAACAACTCAGCTTTGATCTACCGGCCAAAACCGCACTGGGCCGCGGAGATTTTTTTGTCTCGCCCGCCAATGCGCTGGCCGTTGCGATGATCTCGGCGACGTCGTGGCCCGGCAACAAGCTGGTCCTCAGCGGCCCTGCCGGGTCTGGCAAAACGCATCTGGCCCATGTCTGGGCTGCCGAAACCGGCGGGCGGATCATTCAGGCCCGCGATGTGCGGTACGAAGACGTGCCCGCCTTGGCCAGCACTCCGATAGCGGTCGAAGATATTCCGATGGTCGCAGGCGACCTCGATCAGCAGAAAACCCTGTTTCACCTGCACAACTTGGTGCTGGCAGAAGGCCATGCGTTGTTGATGACCGGGCGGTTGGCGCCAAAGCTGTGGGAACTGCCACTGCCCGATCTGCAAAGCCGGATCGAAGGGGCGCATCACGTGGCGCTGGACCCACCGGACGATGCCCTTTTGGGGGCCGTTCTGGCCAAGCTGTTTGTCGACCGCCAACTGAATCCCGGACCAGACGTGATTGCCTATCTCGTCAAGCACATGGATCGGCGGTTCAAGACCGCAGCCGAGGTCGTAGCCCGGTTGGATCATCTGGCTTTGTCGGAAAAGCGGGAAATCACCCGCGCTCTTGCGATCCGGGTGCTAAACGCGGACATGACAGATGTCGCATCCGACAATTGACCCGCACACTGCGATTTCGCATTCTGCCACCCGAATATCTGGAATAGACATGGATCAGATTGCAGAAGCCAAAATCCCGGACTGGGGATCGTTCGGCAAGCCCTTGTTCGACAACCCCGAGGCCCGCGCCCTGTCGCGGGTGGGCGTGGTCGACGTTGGATCGAACTCGGTCCGGATGGTAATCTTTGACGGGGCCGCGCGATCCCCGGCTTATTTCTACAATGAAAAGATAATGTGCGAGCTGGGTGCGGGCCTGTCGGAATCCGGGTTCCTTAACCCGCGCGGGCGCAAGCGTGCGCTGTCCGCTTTGCGCCGGTTTCAGCAATTGGCCAATGATCTGGACCTACCGGGCCTGCATGTCGTGGCAACCGCTGCAGTGCGCGAAGCCAAGGATGGACCGGATTTTTGCAATCAGGTTCATTCGGAAACCGGTCTGACCGTTCAGGTCATAGACGGCGGCGAAGAGGCGCGCTTGTCCGCGCAGGGTGTGTTGCTGGGCTGGCCCGGGGCTTATGGCCTGATCTGCGACATTGGCGGTTCATCCATGGAACTGGCCGAGATTGGCGACGGTCAAGTCGGGCGCCGTCTGACCTCGGCCCTGGGGCCATTGAAACTACGCGATATCAAGGGCGGGCGGCGCGCGCGCAAGGCCCATATCAAGGCCACCATGGAAGAACTGCGGGATCAGCTGGGGCCGCAGCGGGATCGCCTGTTTTTGGTGGGCGGCAGCTGGCGTGCTTTTGCACGTCTGGACATGCTGCGCCGGGGTTATCCGCTGAACGTGCTGCATGAATACCGCATGACCACAAAGCAGGTCCGTGAGACCATAAAGTTCATCGAAAAAGGTGATCCGGATCAGCTGCGCAGTCAGGCGGGCGTGTCTAGTTCCCGCATGGCGCTGATCCCCTATGCGATGGACGTTCTGGCGCGGCTGATCCGCACTTTCAAACCAAAGGACATCGCGATCTCAAGCTATGGCATCCGCGAAGGGTTGCTGTACGAACAAATGCCGCAGATTCTGCGCGACCGTGACCCGTTGATCGAAGCCAGCTACTTCTCCGAAGCCAAAGATGCCCGTCTGCCCGGATTTGGCAAACACCTGTTTGATTTTGTCATGCCGTTGTTCAAATCCGCTCCAGAGGCACGCGTGCGCCTGATCAAGGCTGCCTGCCTGCTGCACGACGTCAGCTGGCGCGCCCATCCCGATTACCGGGCCGAGATTTGTTTCGACAATGTCACCCGCGCCAATCTGGGCGGATTGAAACATTCTGAACGGGTTTTTATCGGCCTTGCGCTGCAACACCGTTATCGCAATAAACGCGAGGGCAACCGGTTCGAGCCGCTTTACAAACTGCTGGACGAGAAAGATCAGAAACAGGCTGAAATTCTGGGCAAGGCCATGCGCTTTGGCGCCATGCTGTGGATGCACCACGATGTCAAAATGGGCACGCTGCGATTCTATCCCAAAAAGCGTCAGCTTGAACTGCGGCTGCCCAAAGCCGCAGAACCATTGTTCAGTGAGGTGGCCGAAGCGCGCCTGAATTCCTTGGCGAATGCCCTAAAGTCAGAGGTTCACGTCACTATCCGAGGTTAGATTTCCGTCGCTCCGTCGGCTTCTTCTTCGATTTGTTCGGGCTCTTCTGGTTGATCCTCAGGCTTTTTGCGGATGATGATATCCCCATTGGGCAATATCTCAGGCGCTTCATAGGCGCTCCAGTCCTCGATCTCACCCGCCAGTTCGGCCAGGGCTGGGCCCATCTCTTCAAAGAATGACTGCATTGCTGGGCCAAATTGGCTGACCAGCCCCTGCAAGTCTTCCAGCGCGGGTTCCATTTCCTTGCGCAAACCTTCAAAAAACAGTTCGGCCCCCTGCTCCATCAAGGATTTGCCGGTATCTTCCTCGGCCTGTGCGGGCAAGGCCAGCGCGACCGATAACGCGCAGATCGCAATGAGATGTTTCATGTCAAAGAATATAAGCAGAGCCTTCCGTCGATAAAAGGTCACAACGCGATATCCAGAGTAACGGGGAAGTGGTCGGACGCGGTCAACAAGGCCTGATGCAAGTCCTCTGACGCACGAAGGCCTGCGTCTTTGAAAGGGTGCCAGATACGCCACGCCGGACGATTGGCGCGCAGGTTTTCACTGACCATGATGTAGTCCAGCAGCGCCTCAAGATACCGCCCACCCTCGCGGGCAAACCGGGCGGTTGACGGCTCTGCGTCCGTCCCCGCGGCATGCGGGTCAAACAATCCGGCCTGCAGCAGAATTTCGACCGAGGATCGGCCAAACAGGTGTTCAAACTCATCCAGCCCCGGCCCATCGTTCAAATCGCCCAGCAGGATGACCTGTTCCTCGGCCTCGACATGCGCTTTGACACGCCGAGACAGCCACACGGCCTGCGCCAGTTGCTTGCGGCGATTCGCGATCGAGATGCGGATCGCCTCATCCCGCGATCCCGCCCCGTGCGGGGCCTTGGATTTCAGATGCGCCCCGATCAGGCGAAGCTGCGCGCCGGATCGGATCTGCACCGCCAGTTCCATCGGGGGTTTGGAAAAACGCACAAGATCCTCGGTCGCATCGATATCGAGGTCGATATGGAACACGTCGTCGAACCTGGGGGCCGCATCGTTGCCCGCAACCGGGTCGTGCCGCGCTTGCAGCACATTCGGATCGTAAAGCAGCGCCAGCTCTTGATGGGTATCGTTGGGAAACCCCATCACCGCGTGTGAGGTGCGCAGATCAAACGCCTCGGCAAAATTCTGCAAAGCACGGATGGTGTCCTGCGATTTCCCGGAATTGGGGGCTTCGACAATCAAAACTGCATCCGCGTCAATTGCCGTCAGAACCTTGGCGATGGCCTCAACCTGCTGCGCTTTGGTGACGTTGTGACGACCGGACCAGCGATCATTGACGACCAAATTATCATTGCGGTCGAACAGGTTGGCGAACCATTCAATATTGTAGGTCGCCAACCGCATTCGCCTACGCCTGTGCGCCGTTGATCTCGTCCCAGGCGCGGTTGATGTCGATCATCTTTTTCTCGGCCAGACGGATGGCTTCCTCGGGCACGCCGCGGGCCATCATCGCGTCGGGATGGGTATCACGAACAAGTTGCCGCCAAATCTTGCGGATTTCAGGCAGCGGCATGTCGTGCGGCACTCCCAACACGGTATAAGGGTCATTGGGTGCGTCAGGCACAAACCGCGCGCGCAAGGCCATGAACTGCGCGTCGGTCTGACCGAAAATGCGGCTGACCTGTTCCAGAAATTCGTTCTCGTTTGGGTGATAGAACCCGTCGGCCATGGCGATGTGAAACAGCCCCTCCATCAGGTCGCACAGCGTGGTGCTGTCATCGGCAAACATACGGGCAATCTTGCGGGCATAGTCCTGATAACCGGCAACGTCCGTCCGGGCCATGTCGAAAACACGTGCGGCACCGGCCTCATCATCGCGGGCAATCTGGAAGACATCGCGAAAGGCGGTGACCTCATCCCGCGTCACCTGCCCGTCAGCCTTTGCCATCTTCGCACCCAGCGCGATCACGGCAATTGCAAACGCAACCGAGCGTTCCGGCGGCGTGCGCAGTTTTTCAAATACGTCCGTAAGGCTTTCACCCTGGGCAAGCGCACTTAGCGCATCGGATATGCGGGTCCAGATCGACATGGGCGCACCCTAGCGTCCGAAATCGCGACTGTCAGGTACGACAGGTGGGTCAGAGGAAATAATTTTCTGCATCAGCACAAGATCCAACCGTTTGCCCCATTTGAATCCAACCTCTGGCATGTGCCCGACTTGCTTAAACCCCAGCGCCGCGTGGAATGCGACCGCCCCAGGATTCGCCGAGGAGATCCCGGCCACCAGCACATGCACACCTTCCACCCGGGCGGCGGTCTCAAGCGCCGCCATCAATGCCCTCCCACCCCCCTGCCCCCGCGCATCAGGGGCCAATTGGATTGTAAGCTCGCGGCACTGCGCGTAACCTGGCCCGGAGCGGTATGGGCCGTAGGTGGCAAAACCCACAACTTGCTTGCCTTTTCCCGCAACCCAATAGCCGTCCCCACGAGAAACGATATCCTTGGCGATGCTTTCGACGCTGCGCTCATCCGTGGTGAAGGTCACAAGCGTATCGCGGATGATCGTGTTGGTGATTTCCGCGATTGAGGCGGCGTCCGCGACCTTTGCGCGCCGTATTTTCATTCCAGCACGCGGGGGCCATGCGGGGTTTCGAACTCGGCCCGCAAGGCGGCCGGACCGGTATCGAACACCACGGTTTCCAGATTACCCAGCAACCGCGCCAGATCCAAAGCGTCAGGATGAAAAACCACCAAACGTCTCAGGCGGCATCCACTGCCTTGCAACATACGCGCCGGGTGTAGATCGCCGTGCCATTGAATGAGCGCAGGAAACAGATTGTCGAATGGCAGCCGCCCGTTGGGCGGGACCGCCATTTGCCACCTCAGCGCGCCTCGTGTCAGGTCAATTGGTTGGCCTACGCCATCTGGGAATATGGACAGTGCGGCCTGGATATCTGAGACCCGGCATATCCAGTTTGTTAGGCGCGGCTGGCCAGAAAATCGATCCAGATCGAACCACCGTGTGCGCTTTAGTTTTGGTGCCTGCGGATCAATCGCGATGGCCTCGAGATAGAGCTCTTCCCGCAAACCCAGTAACCGGTTGTGCGTGCCGAAAGCATCATGTTTACCGCCCGCCTGCAGTGGCACTCCCAATGCCTGTTCGATATGGGCCGAGGCTTCTTCCAATGTTTCGCCCGCAACGGCCAAATGATCCAGTAACACGTGCGCTGCCTCCAACAAAAAACGACCAGATCCCGATGGATCTGGTCGCATGTTTTCGCCAACGGCGGTGAATCACAAGATTTTTCGGCGAAAAATCTTGGCTGGCCTCAGCCTTTTGCTTCTCGGATCAGACGCAGGATATCCTGCGCGGCCTCGGGGATATTGGTTCCCGGACCAAAGATCGCCTTAACACCATGGTCATAAAGGAACTGATAATCCTGCTGCGGGATCACGCCGCCACAGATCACAATGATGTCCTCTGCCCCGGCTTTCTTGAGTTCCTCAACCAGTTGCGGCGCCAGTGTCTTGTGCCCCGCGGCTTGCGAGGAAATGCCAACCACATGCACATCGTTATCAACTGCGTCTTGCGCAGCTTCGGCAGGTGTTTGGAACAACGGGCCAACGTCCACGTCAAACCCGATATCGGCAAAGGCTGTGGCGATGACTTTGGCACCTCTGTCATGCCCGTCCTGCCCCATCTTGACCACCAGCAAACGGGGGCGACGGCCTTCGGCTTCGGCGAACTCCTCAATGGATTTCTGGATCGCAGCAAAGCCCTCATCACCTTCGTAAGCCGCGCCGTAGACACCGGCCAAAGTCTTCACCTCGGCGCGGTGGCGGCCGAATTCTTTCTCCATTGCCATGCTGATCTCTCCTACGGATGCGCGGGCGCGGGCGGCCTCGACCGCAGCAGCCAGCAGGTTGCCACCCTCGCGGGCGGTCTTGGTCAGTGCGTCCAGCGCTTGTTGGCACGCAGCTTCGTCGCGAGTGGCGCGAATGCGTTCCAGACGTGCCACCTGAGCCTCACGCACGGCGACATTGTCGACGTCCAGGATGTCGATCGGGTCTTCCTGTTCCTTGCGGTATTTGTTGACCCCGACGATAACCTCGTCACCCCGGTCGATCATCGCCTGACGACGGGCGGCGCTTTCTTCGATCCGCAGTTTCGGCATACCCGAGGCTACGGCCTTGGTCATACCGCCCATTTCCTCGACTTCTTCCATCAATGCCCAGGCCTTTTCGACCAGTTCATTGGTCAGGCTTTCGATGTAGTAGGACCCGGCAAGCGGATCGACCACATCGATCACGCCGGTTTCTTCCTGCAGTACCAACTGAGTATTCCGCGCTATGCGTGCCGAGAAATCGGTGGGCAGCGCAATCGCCTCGTCCAGCGCGTTGGTATGCAGCGATTGGGTACCGCCCAGAACCGCACTCATCGCCTCATAGGCGGTGCGGATCACGTTGTTGTAAGGGTCCTGCTCTTGAAGCGACACACCAGAAGTCTGGCAGTGGGTGCGCAGCATCTTCGACCGCTCGGATTTTGCTCCGAACTCGGTCATAACCCGGTGCCACAAGGTGCGTGCGGCACGCAGTTTGGCAATCTCCATGAAGAAGTTCATGCCTATGGCAAAGAAAAACGACAGGCGTCCAGCAAATTTGTCCACATCCATCCCGGCCTGCGTTGCGGCGCGTACGTATTCACGCCCGTCCGCCAAAGTATAGGCCAGCTCCTGCACCAAGTTCGCTCCGGCTTCCTGCATGTGATAGCCGGAGATCGAGATCGAATTGAATTTGGGCATCTCATTCGACGTGAATTCAATAATATCCGAGATGATCTTCATCGAAGGATCGGGCGGATAAATATATGTGTTGCGCACCATGAACTCTTTCAGAATGTCGTTCTGAATGGTGCCCGACAGGACGGATTTGTCGTGCCCCTGCTCTTCGCCCGCCACGATAAAGCTGGCAAGGATGGGGATCACCGCACCGTTCATCGTCATCGAAACCGAGACCTTGTCCAACGGGATGCCATCGAACAGGATTTTCATATCTTCAACGCTGTCGATGGCCACACCAGCCTTGCCGACATCACCAACCACGCGCGGGTGGTCACTGTCATAGCCCCGATGCGTCGCCAGATCGAAAGCAACCGAGACGCCCTGTTGGCCCGCAGCCAGATTGCGGCGGTAAAAAGCGTTCGATTCCTCGGCCGTCGAAAACCCGGCATACTGGCGAATTGTCCACGGCCGCCCCGCATACATCGTCGCCTTCACCCCGCGCGTAAACGGACCGAAACCGGGCAACGATCCCATATGCGGAAGATTTGCAGTGTCCTCCTGCGTATAGAGCGGTTTGACGTCGATGCCTTCCAACGTCTCTTTCGTCAGGTCCTCCAACGGACGCCCGCGCAGCTCTTTTTCGGCTAGCGCGCGCCAGTCTTTCGTATCGGTCATAGCGATATCCTTTTTTCAATTCGGGTCGCGCTGGGGCCTGGCCTGCGCGTTGTGGTGTTCGGACGGGTTGGTTCAGACAGCGCTTTACGCAAAATTTTGAACCTTTGATGCAATTCGCCGGTCGCATTCACCGACGCAGGGGCTATATTCAATTCAACAGGAGGCCCCATGATACGAACGCTTGCCCTTGTTTTCTCGGCACTATTCCCGCTGGCCGCCTTGGCTGCCGACGGGTCCGCACCGGTGGAAGACGAATTTGTTCGCCCTACTGGTGACAGCGATCTCAGTGAGTTTCTTTGGGTCAAACGGCCCATCGTCGTTTTTGCCGACACGCCAGCCGACCCGCGGTTCCAGCAACAGATCGATATGCTGACCGAAGGCGAGGCAGCGATGCGCGACCGTGATGTGGTCGTGCTGACCGACACCGACCCTTCGGCGCGGTCTCCGATCCGGTCGCAGCTGCGGCCTCGCGGGTTCCAAATGGTATTCGTAGACAAGGACGGCGTGGTCAAACTGCGCAAACCGTCCCCATGGAGCGTGCGTGAAATCGGCCGGTCCATCGACAAAACCCCCCTGCGCGAACGCGAGATTCGCGAGCGGCGCCAGGGCGGCTGAACGCATTCGCCACGCCCAAAGCACCCGGCGCAAAACGCCGGGACCATTTGGATATATGACGAACGCGCGGACATGATCACTCGAACTCGATGATCACGTCGTCCACGGCCAGACTGTCGCCGGGGCCTGCGTTGATCTTGGCTACCACGCCTTTCTTCTCGGCGCGCAGGATGTTTTCCATCTTCATCGCCTCGACCGTACAAAGCGCCTGACCTTCCTGAACCTCCTGACCTATTTCGACGTCGATCTTCACGATCAGTCCTGGCATCGGGCACAGCAGCATTTTCGAGGTATCAGGTGGCAACTTCTCGGGCATCAGTTTGGCCAGTTCTGCCTGACGCGGTGTACGGACATGAACTTTCAGGTCAGCACCTCGATTGCGAATACGGAAGCCGCCAGAGATTTTGCCGACCTTCAGAACAAGCGGAGCGCCGTCTACGTCTAGCAACGCAAGCTGATCGCCCGGTGTCCAATCTGATGCAACACGCATCACCGCACCGTCAGTGAACGTAACCGTTGACCCGTCATGATCCGCCTCGATGGCAAGTTCGAAATCCTGACCTTGCAGGGTAACGGTCCAATCGGTTCCGACCTTACGCTCGTGATTATCCATGCGGCCCGAAACACGGGTGCGGCGAATCTCAGCAACACGATGCATCGCCGCGCATGAGGCCGCGATGCGACGCAAGTCGGCCTCGGGCAAGATTACACCTTCAAACCCGTCGGGATATTCTTCGGCGATGAAGGCCGTTGTCATATCGCCGCTGACGAATTTCGGGTGATCCATCACTGCGGACAGGAACGGCAGGTTGTGACCGATGCCTTCGACCTCGAAACTGTCCAGCGCTACACGCATCGCCTCAATCGCGGCTTCACGGGTCGGAGCCCAGGTACACAGCTTGGCGATCATCGGGTCGTAATACATGCTGATCTCGCCGCCTTCATAGACGCCGGTATCGTTACGCACGGCGGCCTCACCATTGGGCGCGTCACCCTGCCACTTGCAGTTGTCCAACATCGGGCCAGCTGCGGTTTCCTGTGGCGGGCGATAGCGGGTCAGACGGCCAATCGACGGCAGGAAGTTGCGATACGGGTCTTCAGCATACAGACGGTTTTCGATGGCCCAGCCGGTCAGGGTCACGTCGTCCTGCGTGATGGATAACGGCTCACCCGCAGCAACGCGGATCATCTGTTCAACCAGATCGACACCGGTGATCAACTCGGTCACTGGGTGTTCCACCTGCAGGCGTGTGTTCATTTCAAGGAAGTAGAAGTTCTTGTCGCCATCCACGATAAATTCCACCGTACCCGCGCTGGCGTAGTTCACAGCCTTGGCCAGAGCGACAGCTTGTTCGCCCATCGCCTTGCGGGTTTCAGGGTCAAGGAAGGGCGACGGGGCTTCTTCCACCACTTTCTGGTTCCGACGCTGGATCGAACATTCACGCTCGCCCAGATAAATCCCGTTACCGTGGCTGTCGCACAGCACCTGAATTTCGATATGGCGCGGCTGGGTCACGAATTTCTCGATGAAAATCCGGTCATCGCCAAACGAATTCGCGGCCTCGTTCTTGGAGGACTGGAACCCTTCGCGCGCTTCTTCGTCGCTCCACGCGATCCGCATGCCTTTACCGCCGCCACCGGCGCTCGCTTTAATCATGACCGGATAACCGATTTCGTTCGAAATCTTTACTGCCTCATCCGCGTCTTCGATCAGGCCCATATAACCGGGAACAGTCGAAACACCCGCATCCTGCGCGATTTTCTTCGAGGTGATCTTGTCACCCATGCTTTCAATCGCACCAACCGGGGGACCCACAAAAGCCACGCCTTCGGCATCCAATGCCTCGGCGAATTTGGCGTTTTCAGACAGAAAACCGTAACCCGGATGCACCGCCTGCGCCCCGCTCTGGCGGATGGCATCCATCACCTTGTCGATCACAATATAGGACTGGTTCGCGGGCGGCGGGCCGATGTGTACGGCCTCATCCGCCATCGATACATGCAACGCTTGTCTGTCCGCGTCCGAGTATATGGCAACTGTGCCGATACCCATCTTGCGTGCAGTCTTGATGACCCGGCAGGCGATCTCACCCCGGTTGGCGATCAGGATCTTGTTGAACATGGAACGTCCTTTGTCTTGATGTTCTGGAAACGCAAAACGCCGCCGCAGGGCGTAAACCCTGCGACGGCGTGATGCGCAATGGCAACCGGAGCGGCGGGCGCCCCGAATTCTTGGTTAGTAACAGTTCTTCTGTGTTTTGCAGTACAGCACGTTGCCCGCAGCCCCGACTGCTGCGCCGACAAACGGATCCGCTCCGATGACCGCCGAACCCAGTGCCCCTGCGCCGCCGCCAAGCAACGCCTGTTCACCGAATGAGTCGCCGCAGGCAGCAAGGCCCGCGCAGGTCGCAACGGCCAGGAAGAATTTTGAGATTCGCATGTGTTCTGCCCCTTTAGCTTTCTTGATGCATTGGGGCGCAGATGCCGGAACCAAGCGCTGTTATTCAATAACAAGCGCTGGAAATGGATGTTTTGCGCAAATTTATGCCGCATCACGCCTGCATTGTGCGCAAAGAAAAACGCGGGCAGGATTTTGTGGGTTTCACAAACCTGCCCGCGGAAGGAAGGGGTACGGAATAGTAGGTGCTTGTGCGGCGCAGGCAAAGTAGAGCCGCACGGCCCGATCACATTGCACGGCACAAATGAGGCCGCAAACAAAGTATTGTTTCCACCCAAATTTCCGGCCAGAATTCGCCCATAAGGCGAATTCCCGCGCAAAATCGTGCCGACACCGGGTCGTCCCGACTGGAAAACGCCATCCTCTGAATCAGTCACACTTCCGTTACAATTCGCGCTTCCGAGGCAGTTTTCTGCATGTGCAACATCACGTCTCAGTTCGCTGTTCCCATTTGAAAAAGTCTTTGCGAACGTATGGTTGACAGATCTGTTCACTTTGCTGTGAAAAATATCGACTCTTTGCACAATTTTGCTTGAGGAAAACGGCGCTTTCTTTGCCGTTCTCGTGATTTCCCCCACTGACGTTTGCGTGAAACTTTGCGTGGGCACACTCGCACACAAGGAATCAACTGCATGATTACAAATAGAAAAAAGGCACTCTTGCTTGCTGCCTCTGCGCTTAGCGTCACGGGCACGCTCGCGCTCGCTCAAGATGCCGGAACCCAGGCTGAACTGGATGCGCTGCGCGCCCGCGTCGAGGCGCTGGAGACCGCAAATACCGGCTCTGGGGGCGGAGACGGAGACCTGAGGATCGGAAACACCACCTTGGATCTCTATGGCTACGTCAAGGCCGACTTTTTCTACGATACGGATTTTGAACTTGGCGATTTGGCCGATACGTCGCGGATTGGTGAGCCCCAATTTGCCACGGATGGAACCTTTGGCGCCACGGTTCGCCAATCTCGGGTCGGATTGCGCACGACGACGCCAAGTGCGTTGGGCGATATCGGTGGTCAACTGGAACTGGATCTTTTCTCCGGCGGTACGGACGGTCCGGCCGAATTGCGTCTGAGACACGCCAACATCACAATCGGTGACCACTGGTTGATCGGTCAGTACTGGACCAACTTCCAGCCGCTGGATACCTACCCGACCTCTGTGGAATTCAACGGCCCCGTTGGTATCCCCTTCGCGCGTGTCCCTCAGGTGCGCTTTACGAATAAGATTGGCGGCAACGCAACCTTTGCCCTTTCGGTTGAAGAAAATGTCGGCGCTTCGAATTCCGATGATCCGGTTCTGACGGCGTCGGCGGAATATAATGACGGGAAATACATCGCCCGAGCCTCGGCCTTGTACGGCAGGGCACAATCCGGTGATGTCGAAGTTGATCAAACCGGCTTTACTCTGTCGGCTGGTATCCGCCCCTGGGAAGGTGGTCTGTTTCAGGTTAACTACGTCGACGGCGAAGCGCTTGGCCCATATCTGATCGGCTTCGGGGACGCCATCGTCGGTGGAGAGGCCAACGACGTTGACGGCTTTACCGTCGAATTCCGGCAGCAAATTAGCGAAAAGTGGAATGTCGGCATTGCCTATGGCGAAGAAGATTACGACCTGCCCACCTCGACCGGAACTCTGGCTTTTACCGAGCTTGAGACAATCCACGTCAATGCCTTCTACAAGGCAACCGACGACCTGACGTTCAGCGCCGAATATTTCTTTGGCGAACGCAACGACGCGTCTACAGGCCGGACATTTGACTCGGACCGTGTACAATTCGCGGCCCAGCTGAATTTCTAGGCACACAAATCCACCCTGCCCGATCCTGGGCAGGGTTTTTTCCGAAGTTTCCCCCGAATGGATATGCGCGACAGCGGGTTGCACGGATCAGCGTATCCCGTCGAAGATATCGGGGAACGACATGCGCGCCGCGTCCACATCAATCACCAGCAGCGCATCATAGCTGGCCGGATCGAACGGATCCTCCGCCGCGATCACCTCACGCTCGAACAACCAGCTTAGGCGACCGGCGTCCAGGTTGCCACGCTCGAACGGCTGGTCTCCGAAATTCTGCCATAGCGCTTCCATAAACGCCGCATCCGCGCGGCGATCGGCGGGTTTGCGGTCACGGAACCGCTCGCGCCGGGCAATCGGGGTTACGCCCTTGGGATTGGCGCGGCGAATGGTGAACTGAAAATCAGTTCCGGCCAGACGTCCGGGGAATCCGCGGTGCTTCAACATGCCAGCACCTCGTTGTTCGATATATTCCGGGAAACAAACTTGCACCCGAGTGCAGACGGGATCATTTCGCGCACCTCCAAAGCCGCTATGGTGATCAGGAACGCTCGGACGTGGTGAAAACGGGGTTTCATGGTCAGAGCCCCTCCCAGATACATTGGGATTGCTCCAACCGGTAGGCTTCAAAATACTGAGTTGCATCAGGTGAAGATCGCCCGAATTCAAGGGGTCGATCAGAAAGCGATATCACGACCCGCGCCGGATCAAGCTCGTATTTCGCGACATAGGCCACCGCAAGGGTTTGGCACAGATGTTCCATGTCCACCGAGGCCACATCATACCCGATCCGTCCAACGTCCGATCCGATCTTGGGCGCGATAAAACGGAACCTGACCCACAGCTCGCCCGGGTTGTTGTCCAGCAGCACATCACTCAGATGCACCGGCTGACCAGAGGGGACAGGCAACAGGTTTTCGGATTGAGCGATTGCAGGGGAGGTCCATGCCAGAAACGCCAGTACAAAAGCGCGATCCCAGACCCACAAGTGGGCTCCTCTCTCCGGGATCGCGTGCGCATGGCTTTCGGCCCGCGCGTGTTTGTATCTGGTAAGACGTCTCATCTAGCAGCTTTGGCCTCAAAGTCAAACGTAACGAAAGTTACCCTTGCCACGACCGGCCCAAGGAGCATTCTGCAAAGGGCAGGTCATTCAGCGCAGTCCGTTACAGCGGAATGTTGTCGTGCTTTTTCCACGGGTTTTTCAGCTGCTTGTTGCGCAAGCTGGCAAACGCGCGCGACACTCGACGGCGGGTGGATTGCGGCATGATCACCTCGTCGATGAAACCGCGCTCAGCCGCAACAAAGGGGTTGGCAAAGCGATCTTCGTAGTCCTGCGTGTGCTGCGCGATCTTCTCGGCATCGCCCAGATCGGCACGGTGGATGATCTCAGTCGCGCCCTTGGCACCCATCACCGCGATTTCAGCTGTGGGCCAAGCATAGTTGAAATCGCCGCGCAGGTGCTTGGAGGCCATAACGTCATAGGCGCCACCATAGGCTTTGCGAGTAATCACGGTGACCTTTGGAACCGTCGCCTCACCATAGGCAAACAGCAGTTTGGCGCCGTGCTTGATCACCCCGCCATATTCCTGCGACGTCCCCGGCAGAAATCCGGGCACGTCCACCAGCGTCAGGATCGGGATTTCGAAACAGTCGCAGAACCGCACGAACCGTGCTGCCTTGCGCGAGCTGTCGATATCCAGACATCCGGCCAGAACCATCGGCTGGTTCGCCACGACACCCACAGTCTGTCCTTCCAACCGGATGAAACCAGTGATGATGTTCTTGGCGTAATCTTCCTGAATTTCGTAGAAATCGCCCTCATCCGCCACCTTGGTGATCAGCTCTTTCATGTCGTAGGGCGTGTTGGGATTGTCTGGGATCAGAGTATCCAGCGAGGTTTCAACCCGTTCGGGGCTGTCAAAGAACGGACGAACGGGCGGTTTCTCTTGGTTGTTTAGCGGCAGGAAATCGACCAGACGGCGCACCTCGGCCAGTGCTTCGACGTCGTTTTCAAACGCGCCATCAGCGACCGAGGACTTCTTGGTGTGGGTCGACGCACCACCCAGTTCCTCTGCCGTGACAACTTCGTTTGTCACGGTTTTCACCACATCGGGGC
Organism: Ruegeria sp. BA12; assembly: GCF_056539625.1. Classification (NCBI taxonomy): domain Bacteria; kingdom Pseudomonadati; phylum Pseudomonadota; class Alphaproteobacteria; order Rhodobacterales; family Roseobacteraceae; genus Ruegeria; species Ruegeria sp. BA12. The sequence goes on along the minus strand of NZ_JBQFVF010000001.1, from coordinate 235,553 downwards.
CGGTCACAAACATGTACGACGTGTCTTTGACCATAAAGATAAAGTCGGTCATCGCCGGGCTGTAAACCGCACCGCCCGCACATGGCCCCATGATCACGCTGATCTGAGGAACGACGCCCGAAGCCATGATGTTGCGCTGAAACACTTCGGCATAACCGGCCAGCGAAGCCACGCCTTCTTGGATTCGCGCACCCCCCGAGTCGTTGATTCCAATTACAGGCGCGCCGTTTTGGATTGCCATATCCATGATCTTGCAAATTTTCTGCGCATGGGTTTCCGACAGCGAACCACCAAACACGGTGAAGTCCTGACTAAACACATAGACCATGCGGCCATTGACTGTGCCCCAGCCTGTGACCACACCATCACCCGCAGGCTTTTGATTTTCCATCCCAAAATCAGTGCAACGATGGTTGACGAACATATCAAACTCTTCGAAACTGCCCTCATCCAACAACAGTTCGATCCGCTCGCGTGCTGTCAACTTACCGCGGCCGTGCTGCGCGTCGATACGCTTTTGCCCACCCCCAAGACGGGCGTCGTTGCGGCGGTCTTCAAGCTCAGTCAGGATGTCTTTCATGGCGCTAATTCCCTGTGAAATTTAGGCGGACACTATACGCACGGATGCCGTTGCCAAAGTACATTTCGGCAAATTTGCAAACCTTTGGCAACAAAGTTATGGAAAACTGTAAAATTGCTAAGTTTCATACTGAAACACCGTCTTGGATAGCATTCCCTGAAACGGTCATTATACCTGTGAACCATGCAGTTTAGTTCGCCTATGGCGCGTCGGTCGCCACCCACCATTTTCACGCTGGTTTTGCTGTCGGGGCTGTCCGCCCTCAGCCTGAACCTGTTCTTGCCCAGCCTCCCAAATATGGCGCTGCATTTTCAGACCGACTACAAGGTCATGCAACTGTCCATCGCGCTGTACCTGCTGGTCAATGCGGTGCTGCAGGTACTGATCGGCCCGATTGCGGATAAAGCGGGGCGTCGCCCGGTTTTACTATGGGGGTTGGCTCTGTTTCTGATCGCCACGCTGGGCTGTATCTATGCGCCGACGGCCGAGGTTTTTCTAGCCTTTCGAATGTGCCAGGCCATCGTGGTGGTCGGCATGGTGCTGAGCCGAGCAGCCGTCCGGGATCTTTATGATCAGGATCAGGCGGCCTCGATGATCGGCTATGTGACCATGGGCATGGCCATCGTACCGATGATCGGCCCTGCCATCGGCGGCCTGCTTGAGGAAAGCTTTGGGTGGAAAGCTAATTTCTGGCTGCCTTTCGGCCTGGGCGCTTTGACGCTGGCCTTGACCTTTGTCGACTTTGGGGAAACCTCCGCCAAAAGCGGTAAAACGCTGGTACAGCAATTCCGAGAGTATCCAGAGCTGCTGCGCTCACCTCGGTTCTGGGGCTATTCCTTGTCCTCTGCCCTGTCTTCGGGCGCGTTTTTTGCCTATCTGGGCGGCGCGCCCTTCATCGGTACGGAATTGTTCGGCCTCAGTGCCGCACAGGTCGGCATCTATTTCGGCGCTCCTGCTGTCGGGTATTTTGTCGGCAATTTTCTCAGCGGTCGATACTCGGTCAGATTTGGCGTGAACCGGATGGTATACTGGGGATGTTGGCTGAACGCGATGGGTGTTGCCTTGTCGGCCATCCTGTTTCTGGCAGGTTTTGGCACCGCGCTCAGCTTCTTTGGCCTCATGACCTTTGTGGGCCTTGGCAACGGCATGACGATCCCCAACGCGACCTCGGGCGCCCTGTCGGTTCGTCCGCATCTGGCCGCCACCGCCTCGGGCCTCAGTGGCGCGATCATGCTGGGCGGTGGCGCGGGCCTCAGCGCCCTGGCCGGGACGCTGCTGACCCATGAAACCGGCGCCATGCCCCTGCTTTGGCTGATGCTGGCAACATCGGCGCTGGCGATCTGCGCGATTGCGTCCGTCATCCGACGCGAGAGGCAACTGGGCTTGTAACACAGCTTGCACCGCATGGTTTGCAAAGTTAGCTTGCCACAACGGAAAAGTTGCAAAGAAACGCCATGGCCACTCAAAAGCTATATGCCGGTGCGAAACTGCGCGAAATGCGCACGCGCCTGACCCTGACGCAAAAGGAATTCGCCACCAAATTGGGCGTCTCTTTGCCCTACTTAAACCAGATGGAGAATAATAACCGGCCGATCTCGACCACAGTTGTTCTGGCTCTGGCACAGGAATTCGGTATGGATGTGACCGAGCTGAGCACCGGCGACAGCGAGCGTCTGGTCTCGGACATGCGCGAGGCTTTGGCCGACCCGGTTTTCGATGACGCCATACCACCACTGGCCGATCTGCGCCTGACGGCCTCGAACGCTCCTGCACTGGCGCGCGCGTTCATTGCACTGCACCGCACCTATCGCCAAACCCACGAACGGCTCGCTTCGCTGGACGAAGCTTTGGGTCGCGAGGACGCGCAGATTCAGGCCAGCCCCTGGGAAGAGGTGCGTGACTTTTTCCATTATTGCGACAACTACATCGACGCGGTCGACCGCGCGGCCGAACATTTTTCGACCCGCGCTGGTAAGGCCGATGGCATAAGGGCGGAAGCGATCAACAGTCTTAATGAGCGCGACATTCGGGTTCAATTTGTCGATATCCCCGAAACACGGAAATACGACGCTGACAGCAAGACACTGCAACTCTCGTCCCGTATCGCGCCGCAAACACAAGTGTTTCAACTGCTGCTGCAGTTGGCGCTTATCAGCCAGGACAAACTGCTCGAAGCCACCCTGGACTTCGCCAAGTTCCAAAGCGAGGAAGCCCGCGCCATCGCCAAGATCGGTTTGGCCAACTATTTCGCCGGGGCGTCCTTGATGCCTTACGACGCCTTTCTGACCGCAGCGCAGGATTATCGCCACGATCTGGAACTGCTCAGCAACCGGTTCGGCGCGTCAATCGAACAAGTGGCACACCGGCTTTCGACACTGCAACGCCCCGGTGCCAAAGGCATCCCGTTCTTCTTTGTCCGCGTTGATCAGGCTGGTACGATTACCAAACGCCATTCGGCCACTCGCCTGCAATTTGCACGTTTCGGCGGTGCCTGCCCACTGTGGAACGTCCACCGTGCTTTTGAAACGCCCGGCCATTTCCTGCGGCAACTGGCGGAAACACCCGACGGCGTGCGCTATATCTCTCTGGCTAGGGATGTTTCGAAATCGGGCGGTTCCTATGGCGCGCCGGTGCGTCGCTATGCCATCGCGCTTGGTTGCGAAATCCGCCACGCCGAAGCGCTGGTCTATGCCGACAATCTCGACATCAATAACGCCAGCGCCTATGAGCCCATCGGCATCTCGTGCCGTATCTGCGAACGGCAAACCTGCCACCAACGCTCGGTCCCGCCGCTGGAACGCCGCCTGTCGATCGACGCCCACACCCGTGGAACCCTGCCATATAAGGTCACCTGATCTTCACCTGGCCTGAAAATACTTCGGGGGAGTCGCGGCCTGCGGCGACGGGGGCATCGCCCCCGCCTTAAGGTTTAGGCTTTCGACAAGATCGCCCAGATCTCATCCTTGAGCGCCGCGCGCTTCTTGCGCATTTCACCCTCGGTCAGATCTTCGACTGGTTCGATGTTGGTCTCGGCCCGATGCACGATGCGGTTGATCTCGTGATACTCATCCGCCAGCCGGGCAAAATGTGCATCCGATTGCTTGAGCTGGCTCATCAGCTCGACCTTGTCCGGAAACTCTTCGGCCAGTTCATGCGGGGTGTGGGACATTCCTGTTCGCTCCTCAAAATATGTCGTTGCGATTCAGGTCTATACGTCTTTTCCACACCCTGCTTTGACGCGGATCAAATCACCGCTGCGCTGTTGCCCATGCCGGATGAATCCACGGACGGTCATTGGCTTTCGGCAGGGCTTCTTTACCCAACAGATGATCCGACATTTTCTCACCCACCATGATCGACGGCGCGTTGAGGTTGCCGTTGGTGATCTGCGGAAAGATCGAGCTGTCGGCGACGCGCAGGCCGTCCACACCAATTACACGACCCTCAGGATCGACCACCGCATTCTTGTCATCGGCCCGACCCATGCGACAGGTGCCGCAGGGGTGATAGGCGCTTTCGGCATGTTCGGCGATGAAGCCATTCAGCTCTTCGTCTGTCTGCACGTCGGCACCCGGCTGGATTTCCTTGCCCGCATAGGGTTTGAACGCATCTTGCCCGAAAATCTCGCGGGTCAGGCGGATACATTTGCGGAAGTCCTCCCAATCCGTTTCGTGGCTCATGTAGTTGAACCGGATCACCGGCGCGTCCTCGGGCTTGTTCGAACGCAGCGTGACAGCCCCGCGCGAAGGCGAACGCATCGGCCCTACATGCGCCTGAAAGCCATGCCCCTCGGCCGCCGCCTGCCCGTCATACCGGACAGCAATCGGCAGGAAGTGATACTGGATGTCCGGGTATTCGACACCGGGGTTCGACCGGATGAAGGCCGCGCTTTCGAACTGGTTCGACGCGCCAAGGCCGGTTTTGGTAAACAGCCACTGCGCCCCGATCAAGCCCTTGCTGATTAGGTTCCAGTGCTTATACAGCGTGATCGGCTGCAGCGAAGCCTGTTGGATATAAAGCTCCAGATGGTCCTGCAAATTCGCCCCCACACCGGGGCGATCAGCGACAACTTCGATCCCATGTTCGGCCAGATGTGCCGCCGGACCAATGCCCGACAACATCAGCAGCTTGGGCGAGTTGATCGAGGATGCGGCCAACACCACCTCGCGCCGCGCACGGATAATTTCCTTTTTACCACCACGCACCAGCTCAACACCCGTCGCACGGCCGTTCTCTATCACCACGCGCGCGGCCAGCCCGCGCACGATATCGCAGTTTTCACGATTGAGCGAAGGCTTCAGGTAAGCATTCGCAGCCGACCAGCGCCGCCCTTTCCAGACGGTCTGCTCCATCGGGCCAAAGCCTTCCTGTTTTTCGCCGTTATAATCTCCAGTAACTTCATAGCCAGCTTGCTGACCAGCATCGACAAAGGCCTGAAACAGCGGATTTTCACGGGGACCGCGCGAAACATGCAGCGGCCCATCAGTGCCGCGCCATTCAGGATCACCACCATGGCCACCATCATGCCAGGTCTCCATACGCTTGTAGTAGGGCAGCACATCCGAATAGGACCAGCCATCAGCCCCCATCTCGGCCCAGGTATCAAAGTCACGCGCATGACCTCGCACATAAACCATGCCGTTGATCGAGGATGACCCACCGATCACCTTGCCACGCGGACAGGCCAGACGGCGGTTATTCAGGTGCGGCTCGGGTTCAGAATGATAGCCCCAGTCATAGCGCGACATATTCATCGGATAGCTCAGCGCCGCGGGCATCTGGATGAACGGACCGGCATCGGTGCCACCATGTTCGATCACCAGAACCGAGGCCCCAGCCTCGCTGAGGCGATAAGCCATCGCGCATCCTGCGGATCCTGCGCCAACGATGACGAAATCTGCTTCCATTATTTGGTCTCCATGCCCCGCCGAACCAAGTTGCGAATTTTCGGCGAGGAATCTTCGATTAGGTTGATAAGTCTATTCGCCACGCGGAAAACGAGCGTTTTCCTCGACGACATTCAGATTCATGTGATTGCGCATGTAGCGTTCCGATGCCTTCTGCAGCGGCTGGTAATCCCACGGGTAATACCCACCCTGCCGCAGCGCCTCGTACACCACCCAGCGGCGGGCCTGGCTGGCGCGGACATCCGCGTCGAACTGATCCAGATCCCAACGGGCCTCGGACTTGGCGCGCAGCGTTTCCAGCGTTCCGGCATGCGACGGGTCTTCGGCCAGGTTGGCCTGTTCGTGCGGGTCGGCCTCAAGATCGAACAACTGATCCGGGTCCAGCGCGCAGCGGTTGTATTTCCACTTGCCATAGCGCAGCGAAACCAGCGGGGCATAAGATGCCTCGGCCGCATATTCCATTGCTACGGGCGCGGTGCGTTCAACGCCCTTGGCCAGCGGCACGAGGTCTTCCCCATCGGTCCAAGGTTCGATCTCGACCATGTCGACACCTGCCAACGCACCCAATGTCGGCGTAACGTCGATTGTCGAAACTGGCGTGCCGATCCGGCCGGCAGGCAAGTCAGGGGCCGAAATCATCAGCGGAACACGGGACGAGCCCTCGAAGAAGGTCATCTTGAACCACAATCCACGCTCACCCAGCATATCGCCGTGATCCGAGACAAAGAGGATGATCGCCTCTTGCCGTGTACTTTCCAGCACTTCAAGAATCTCGCCTATCTTGTCGTCCAGATACGAAATATTGGCAAAATAGGCGCGGCGGGATTTGCGGATATCTTCTTCGGTGATGTCGAAGCTGCGCCAGTCATTGGCGTCAAAAATCCGTTTGGAGTGCGGGTCTTGGTTGTCATAGCCAAGGTCCGCGACCTCGGGCAGCAGATGTTCGCAATCCTCGTACAGGTCCCAATACTTGCGGCGCGCCACATAGGGATCATGCGGATGGGTAAAGCTGACGGTTACGCACCAGGGGCGGTCATCCTTACCGCGCGCCAGATCATACAGCTTGGTTTTGGCGTTATAGGCGACCTCGTCGTCGTATTCCATCTGGTTGGAAATTTCGGCCACGCCTGCGCCCGTCACCGAGCCCATGTTGTGATACCACCAATCAATCCGTTCACCCGGTTTGCGGTAGTCGGGCGTCCAGCCGAAATCGGCCGGATAGATATCGGTGGTCAGGCGATCCTCGAACCCGTGCAACTGATCGGGGCCGACGAAATGCATCTTGCCGGACAGGCAAGTGTAATACCCCGCACGGCGCAGATGGTGCGCATAGGTGGGGATGTCGCTGCGGAACTCAGCGGCGTTGTCGTAGACGCCGGTCCGCGACGGCAACTGGCCGGACATAAAGCTGGCCCGCCCCGGCGCGCATAGCGGCGAGGCCGTATATGCATTGGCGAACCGTGTCGACCTTTCCGCCAATTTCTTCAGATTGGGTGCATGCAGCCAGTCTGCGGGACCATCTGGAAAGAGTGTCCCGTTGAGCTGATCCACCATCAGGATCAGAATGTTCGGTTTTGTCATTTTTCAGCCTCGAGCAGAGTGTTGAGGACACGCAATGCGTGATTAACCGCCAGTTGCGGCTTTTTCGGCGCGCTCAGCGCGGCGCGGATATACAGCCCGTCAATCAGAGCAATCATATTCTCGGCCGCTTCGACCGGGTCGCTCATCAACGGGCGCAGGGCATCAATCAGATTGGAACGGATACGCGCCTGATAGATCTGCCACAGGCGCAGCGCGTCATTGTTGGTTTGGGCCAGAACGTAAAACGTCATCCATGCGGCAATGACATCGGGCGTAAAGCACGAGGGCGCAAAACAGGCCCGGATGATGGCCTGCGCCCGCTCCTGCGGTGCGGCTGCCTTAAGCTCGCTGCGCGCCTCGGCACCGAAATCGGACAGGATGCGTTGCATCGCCGCCAGAAAAATCTGGTCTTTGCCACCGAAATAGTGATGCGCAAGGGCGCTGGACATGCCGGCCCGCTTGGCGATTTGGCTGACGGTCACATCTAGGGATTTCTTCGACCCAAGCTCGGCAATCGTCGCCCGGACGATTGCGTCACGGCGGATTGGCTCCATTCCGAGTTTCGGCATAGCTGTCCCCTCCCTATGACTGGTAGGAAAACGCTACGGTGTTTTTATTGACTCGTCAATCAATAACCATTTCCGCACGCTGAAACCTGCTAGAGTTTTGGAGCAATACTGGGCGTGGTCAGGTTGCTGCGGTTCAGAACCGCTTCACGCCAGGCGATGAAGCTGACGGCAGACAGGATCAGCGTACCCCCAGCAACAACCCAGATGTCAACACTTTCGTGAAAAACCAACGCGCCCAGCAGCGTGGCCCAGATCAATTGCAGGAAGGTCACCGGCTGCGTGACAGCCACCGGAGCCGCCTGCAAGGCCAGCGTCATGAAATAGTGCCCCGCGGTGGCAAAGCAGGCGACCAGAAACAAAACCCAGATGTCACGCAAGCTGGGCGGCTGCCAAACGGCGATGGCAAAGGGGATCAACGCCAGTGTCACCCAAATCGACAAATGCGCCACGACCACCGATGGTGGAATATCGCGCACCAGCAGTTTGGCCAGCAGGTAGGACCCTCCAAGCAGCAGAGCAGTTCCTAACATGGCCAAGTGACCGGTCGAAACCTCTCTGAACCCCGGGCGCAGGATGATCACCACACCGACCAACGCCACCATTATCGCCGCAATCCGGCGAAAGGCCAGCGGCTCACCCAAGAACAGCGCCGCACCCAACGTGACATATACCGGCGTCATATAGTTCATCGCCGTGACCTCGGCCAAGGGGATCTGGGTCATTGCATAGAACCACAGCATCACAGCAAAGGCGTGAATGATCCCACGCAGCCCGAACAGGGTCAGATGACGCTTTGTGAGATGGGTCGACAGGATCAAACGCAGGGCCGGCAACAGAAATACCAACCCCAGAGCATAGCGTATGAATGCCGCCTGGATCGGACTCATTGTTGTGCCCAGCGATTTGACCAAGGCCGTCATCACCACAAAGGACAGCCCGGCGGCAAACATCCAGAACATGCCCGCAAGGGGCCGGTATGAGGTTGCAGACGTTTTCATGCCGAAACCTGAACACTGAAACCTGCGCAGGTACAACCCTTCACATGGCAACAAGTTTCAGTGCGATCCCCAGCATGACAATACCGATGACCACATCCAGAATCTGCCAGGCACGCGGTCTTACAAAGACCGGGGACAGCACCCTGGCCCCATAACCGAGGGAAAAGAAGAACACGAAGCTGGACAGCATCGCACCGCTCGCAAAGGCCAGACGGTCATCATACTGGGCCGAGATCGATCCGATCAACACTACCGTATCCAGATAGACATGCGGGTTGAGCCAGGTAAAAGCCAGCACCGTCAGCAGCACTGACCGCAGGCTGGCGCGTTGGCCTTTGGTCACGTCCATCGCCGCCCCGCCCTGCCACGCAGATTGCAGGCTGCGCAGCCCGTACCACGTCAGAAAGATCGCCCCTCCGTATCGCATGACTGTCTCAAACCAAGGTGCCGCTTCGGCCAGCGCCCCAAACCCCGCGACACCTGCGGCTATCAGGATGGCATCCGACACTGCGCAGGTCAGACACAGGGGAAAAACGTGTTCGCGCCGCAATCCCTGACGCAACACAAAGGCGTTTTGTGCTCCGATGGCTAGGATGAGACTGAAGCCCAGTAAAAAACCGGCGAAAAGGGATGCGGACATGATGCCTCCTGTGCGTTCAGGGGCATTGACTATGTGCATTTTTGCATCCTATCAAATTAAAGATGTTGATCCTAATTAAGTTTAGCTAATGATACTCGACCCCAACCACTTGTCGGCTTTGTCGTCGATTTTGCGGCACGGCAGTTTTGAGGCCGCTGCGACGGAACTTACGGTGACGCCTTCAGCCATATCCCAGCGGATCAAGGCACTGGAAGATCGCGTGGGGGCAGCGTTGATCAATCGCGGACCGCCTTGCACCGGAACACCGGCGGGGCTGCGTATTGCCCAGCATGCTGAGGATATCGGTTTGCTCGAAGCGAAGTTGGCCCGCGAACTGACATTGGATCAAGGCACCGGCCCGGCCCGTGTCCGCGTGGCAGTGCCTGCCGACGTTCTGGCCACGTGGTTCATTGATGCCATGGCACAGGTGGATGGGTTGTTGTTTGATCTGGTGGTGGATGATCAGGATCACTCGGCCGAGTGGTTGCGGCGCGGCGAGGTCAGCGCCGCCATCACAGTAGGCGGTCAGCCGGTTTCGGGGTGCGACTCCTATGCCTTGGGCGCGCTGCGCTACATCGCGACCGCCAGCCCGGCCTATATGCAACAATGGTTTGCCGAGGGTGTAAACGAACGCTCGCTGGCCCTTGCCCCTTGCTTGACCTTCAACCGCAAGGACAGCCTTCAACGAACGTGGATCATCGAACAGATGGGGTGCCGGATTTCCCCACCCTCGCATTTTCTGCCGTCACCGCAAGGGTTTGTGGATGCGGCCATAGCTGGGTTGGGTTGGGGCATGAACCCTGTCGGGCTGGCGAAGAACGCACTAAATGATGGGCGACTACGTCCGCTGCTGCCTGACGCCCCTCTTGACGTGGGCCTGACTTGGCAGGTGGGGCGCGTTCTGTCCTCTGCGCTGGTTCCGCTGACCCGCGCGGTCAGACAAACCGCGGCAAAGGAGCTTCTTCCGTCGCAATCATGACTGTCTTGGTTGCGCGCCCTTGGCCTTTTCCGCGTTGGGAAGGACCACGCGGTAACAGGTGAGGGCAGCAAACAGACTGACCATAGTGATGAACACAATGGCCCACGCAACCTCATGCATATGGGCGACCCCCGCCAAGGCCGCCGACAGGATCACCGCCGTGATCCGGCAAATACTTTTGATCGCCGCCGCGCCTTTGACACGTTGATCCTTGGGTGCCACGTCCAAATAATACAACTGCCGTGCACCGCTTATGCCAGTTACGGCCACGGTCACAACGAACAGCGCGATAGCATGCAGATGGACTGCGTGATCAATACCCAGAAAGTGGACAGTGACCAACGTGGCACCTGTCGCGGCAACCATCAGGTTTCCGGCCACCATGACGGCGCGGTGGGATTTCATGTTCACCAGCTGCCACAGCGGTGCCGAGACCAAATATCCCGACGCGGATGAGATGATCATGGCCGTCAGTCCCTTGGCTGAGGCATGATGCGCCTCGGCCGCGATCAGGGCAAAAAATGGCACCGACAGGGAGACCACGACCAAGGGCAGCCGCATGACCAGATACCGACGGAACCAAGCCTGGTCGAACATGGCGGCAATATCGGTAAAGTTCTCTGAAAATTTCCGTTTCCGCACCCTTTGCGGTGTGTCCTTGACCTCATCCCCTCGTGCGATTTCCGAGATCGCAAGAATGGACAGGCCAGACAGAACGAAAAAGGCCACCGAAACCGCAATCACGGTGGAATGGCGGGAAAACGGTGGGTTTTCCTTGGTGATCTCATGCACCAGCAGCGCCAATCCGATGGCTCCCAACCCGCCTATACCTAATTGAAGATAGTGCATGATCATCCGCGATTTGGATTGCACTTGATCCCCTATCAGATCCGTTAACATCAACGATTGAATTTCTTCAATCAGGCCGATCACGAAGAACGCTGCGACAAAGGCCAGTGCAATTGCAGGAACAAACCCGGTCGCGGCCACCAAAACAGCCATGACAAGACAGGCGCCTATACAAACCTCAGTAAGGGCAATCCCGCGTTTCTTCTGCTGTCGCGCCGAAATCGGCTGTGCCAGAAAGATATCCGAAATCATGCTGCCGACCATCCGAATGGACACCAATGCGCCTGCGATGAACATGGGCAATTCAAAAGAAACGGCCAGAAACGGCAGGACGATTGAAGGGCTGCCAAGCGTCCACGCGACCTGAGACAGGATGCTCTGACCGGTCAGAACAGGAATGTTGCGTTTGGGTTGGCTGGGTGGGCTGTCCGTCATTCGCTCAATCAGATTATGTGCCGTTTGGGCACAGATATTCTGGTCAAGCCTATCGGGTTCTGTCCAACCGGCCAAGAACCCGCAATGCAAAAAACCCGACCAGAGGCCGGGTTTTCCAACAGAAATTCAAAACGCTTAAAGCTGCGCCATGACCTCGTCTGTGGCCTCGAAGTTCGTGGTCACGCGCTGTACGTCATCGTCATCTTCCAGCGCATCGACCAGCTTCATCAGCTTTTGCATGTCTTCCAGCCCTAGCTCGGTTGTGGTGGTGGGTTTCCAGATCAGCTTGGTAGATTCGGATTCGCCCAGCGCGCCCTCCAGTGCGTTCGACACATCATTCAGGTCGGTGTCAGCACACCAGATGATGTGACCGTCTTCCGAGCTTTCGACGTCTTCGGCGCCGGCATCGATGGCGGCCTCAAAAACGGTGTCCGCATCGCCTGCAGTGGCCGGATACACCACCTCGCCCTTGCGGTCGAACATGAACCCTACCGAGCCGGTTTCACCCAGATTGCCGCCATTCTTGGAAAAGGTTGAACGCACGGTCGAGGCGGTGCGATTGCGGTTGTCAGTCATCGTCTCGACGATCACAGCCACACCGTTCGGGCCGTAACCCTCATACCGGATTTCTTCGTAATCGTCGCCTTCACCCGCAACTGACTTTTTGATCGCCCGGTCGATCACGTCCTTGGGGACCGAATTCGACTTGGCCTCTTTAACTGCCAAACGCAGGCGCGGGTTCTTTTCGGGATCGGGGTCGCCCATCTTGGCGGCGACGGTGATTTCTTTCGACAGTTTGGAAAACAGCTTGGACCGCGCGGCGTCCTGACGTCCCTTGCGGTGCTGGATGTTGGCCCATTTGGAGTGGCCTGCCATGGTGCGTCCTCGTGATAGTGATTGCGTATTCGGCGCTCATATAGACGTTTGCAGGGCATGGGATCAAGAGAGCGGCTTGCGAGACGCCCCCTTGCGGGTATGGTGGCGGGATGACGACAGATCAGATTATTCTTTTCACCCTTTTTGCCACTGTATTCGGAATGCTTCTTTGGGGGCGGTTTCGCTATGATCTTGTGGCGTTTTCTGCGCTGTTAATCGGGGTCGTTCTTGGCGTCGTGCCGGTGGACAACGCCTTTGCCGGGTTTGGACATCCGGCAACCATTATTGTGGCGTTAGTTCTGGTTGTCTCAGCAGGGCTGGTTCGGTCGGGGGCGGTGTTTCTGATCACGCGCACGCTGGTTGATGCCTCGCGCGGGCTTGGCGCGCATATCGCACTGATGGGCGGGATCGGAGCTGTTCTGTCGGCTTTTATGAACAACGTGGCCGCACTGGCCTTGTTGATGCCGGTCGACATTCAAACCGCGCGCAAGGCGGGGCGGTCGGTAGGCCTGACCCTGATGCCGCTGAGCTTTGCCACCATTCTGGGCGGTATGGCCACCCTAATCGGGACGCCGCCTAATATCATTATCGCCTCAATCCGTGCCGAAACCTTGGGCGAGCCGTTCCGGATGTTCGATTTCGCCCCTGTCGGCGGGTTAGCGGCCATTGCCGGGCTGGCCTTTGTGTCTTTGATCGGATGGCGTCTGATCCCGAACCGCGGCCCGCAAGAGGAAACGTCCGAGGCGCTGGCGGAATACATCGCCGAACTGACCATCCCTCCGGAATCAGCGCATATCGGCAAGCGGGTCAGCGAATTGTATGAGGCCGCCGAGAAATCCGACGTCGCCATCATCGGTTTGATCCGCGATGGCAAGCGGCGCTATGGACGATCGGCCCATGCTACCTTGAAACCGGGCGACGCGCTGGTGCTTGAGGCGCGGCCCGAGGCACTGGATGAATTCCGTGCAGCGCTGAATCTCGATTTTTCGGACACGCGGAGGCAGGAGTTGCTGACGGCCGAGGGCGACGGGCTGGAAGTGATCGAGGTTGTTGCCACCGAAAGCGCCCGCATCACCGGACGCACCGCGCAAGGGTTAGGGCTTGCCTGGCGGCAAAGCACTGTGCTGATGGGCATCTCGCGCCAGGGTCGCCGTATCACCGAACAGGTCCGCAAGACCGAAGTCGAGGCAGGCGATATTCTGCTGCTGCTCTGCCCTCGTGACCGCAGTGCCGACGTGACCGAATGGCTGGGCTGCCTGCCGCTGGCCACGCGTGGCCTGAACGTCACCGCTAATGACAAGGCCTGGCTGGCCATCGGGCTGTTTGTCGCTGCGGTATTGGCCGCAAGTGTCGGGCTGATCTACCTACCGATTGCTCTGGGGTTTGTCGTAGTCGCCTATGTGCTGACCAAAATCTTGCCGATTGCCGACCTCTATAACCATATAGAATGGCCGGTCGTTGTGCTGCTGGGATCGATGATCCCGCTGGGCAGTGCTCTGGAGACATCAGGCGGCACCGAATTGATCGCCAATGCGCTAGTGCAACTGACGGATGGCCTGCCCGCATGGGCGATCCTGACGGTATTGATGGTTGTTACAATGACCCTGTCGGATGTGCTGAACAACACCGCCACAGCCATCGTCGCCGCCCCCGTTGGCATCCAAATGGCTCGCACGCTTGAAGTCTCTCCCGATCCGTTTCTGATGACGGTTGCCGTGGCAGCCTCGGCCGCGTTCCTTACTCCGATCGGGCACAAGAACAACACGCTGGTGCTGGGGCCTGGCGGATATCGGTTCGGGGACTACTGGCGCATGGGGCTGCCGCTGGAAATCCTCATCGTTGCAGTTTCCGTTCCTGCCATCCTTGTCTTCTGGCCGCTTTGATGGGTAAGGGCTCTGCATGAAACGATTTCTGATCCTGCAACTGCGTCCCGAGACCGAAGCTTCGGACGCCGAATACGCCTCGATTCTGGACAAGACCGGTCTGTCGACGAACCAGACCCATCGTATCCGTCTGGATTGTCAGGACCTGCCCGCGGGTCTGGATGTGACAGATTATGCCGGTGTTATCGTAGGTGGAGGCCCCGGCTGTGTCAGTGATGATCCGGCGACGAAATCCGAGATGGATGCAGGTATCGAAGCGGCCATCATGGGTTTGATGCCGCAGATCACCGCGAATGATCACCCTTTTATGGGCTGCTGCTACGGATTGGGCATTCTCGCGGCGCATCTGGGCGGCGATGTCAGCAAGAAACAGTTCGGAGAACCCGTCGGCCCCTCGACCTGCCAACTGACAGATGAAGGTGCGCTTGACCCGCTGACCGCCGGACTGGGCGACAGTTTCGAGGCTTTCGTCGGCCACAAAGAGGCTGTGCAATCCCTGCCCGACGGATGTGTCCACTTGCTGGCCTCGGACCCCTGTCCGTTTCAGATGATCCGCTGGGGTCAAAATGTGTATGCTACGCAGTTCCACCCCGAGGCCAACGCGCAAGATTTCGAACAGCGCATCAATATCTACAAGGATTTTGGCTATTTCCCGCCCGAAGACGCCCAGCGCCTGATCGATATCTGTCACGCCGCCGAGGTCACCAAGCCCGGCGAAATCCTGCGCCGTTTCGCCCAACGCTACATGTGACCTAACGGCGCGGTTGCCTGCGCCTTGAACACTCGCTTAGGCTGATCCGAACGGCTGAGGGAGGAGTTGTTCTTGGATTTGCTAATAAATGTCGGGCTGCCGTTGTCGTTGGCCATTATCATGCTGTCCCTTGGTGTTGGGCTTCAGGTATCTGACTTCCAACGGGTGCTGCGCCGGGGTTATCCTTTTACCATAGGCGCGCTAAGCCAAGTTGTTTTGCTGCCCGTCGCAGCCTTCATCATAGTCAAACTCTTCGCTTTGCCGCCCGAGATCGCGGTGGGGTTCATGCTGCTTAGCTTTTGCCCCGGAGGGGTCACCAGCAACATCCTGTCCAAACTGGCCAAGGCCGATGTCGCGCTGTCGGTTAGCCTGACTGCCGTGATCAGCCTGTTGTCCATGATTACCGTTCCCGTTTTGGCGGCTTGGACCATCGCTCACTTCATGGGCGAAGACGCGCCCGACGTGTCGATCACCGGGCTGGCAATTGCAATGTTCTTGATCACCACACTGCCCGTCGCCATCGGCGTCAGCCTGCGCCATTTCGCAGCCGGATTTGCCGAACGGATCGACGCACCGCTGTCCAAGACGGCCACCGTTCTTTTCGTTCTGATCGTGATCGCCGCGCTTGCCGGGAACTGGCAGTTGTTCGTCGACAACCTTGGGATCATGGGCGCGAGTCTGATCACGCTGAACGTTGCGCTGTTGGCGATTGGATTGGGAATTGCCCGTGCCGCAAAGCTGTCGTGGACGGAAAGCAAAACGGTCTCAATTGAAACCGGCATTCAGAATTCGACGCTGGGGATCACGTTGGCGGCGCTGATCACCGGGACAGACAGCGGGTTCAGCCCGCTGGCTCTGCCCTCGGCCGTCTACGGGATCATGATGTATGTCGTGGCCCTGCCCTACATCGCCTGGCTCCGCAGCCGCTGAAAGGACAAGACATGACCAACACTACTGCTGACGCCATTGTCGTGGGCACTGGACTGGCCGGGCTGGCCGCTGCGGCTGAGTTGGGGGATCGTGGCAAGAAGGTGATCGTGCTGGATCAGGAGCCTGAGCATTTTCTGGGCGGGCAAGCGCATTGGAGTTTGGGCGGTCTTTTCATGGTCGACACGCCAGAACAGCGCCGGATGGGCATCAAAGACAGTCAGGACCTTGCGCTGCGCGACTGGATGGGCAGCGCGCAGTTTGACCGCGAAGAAGACGCATGGCCCCGCAAATGGGCCGAGGCCTATGTGGAATTTGCCGCAGGTGAAATGCGTCCGTGGCTGTATGAGATGGGCCTGCGCTGGTTTCCTATCGTTGGCTGGGCTGAACGCGGTGGGTCCTATGCGGATGGTCATGGAAATTCAGTGCCGCGGTTTCACATCACATGGGGCACCGGACCGGGCGTTCTGAAGAACTTTGTCCGCCGCGTGCGCGAACATGTCAGCGCCGGTCTGATCGAGTTGAAATTCCGCCATCAGGTCAGCCACATCATTATGCAGAACGGGCGCGCCAAAGGGGTCTCGGGCGAGGTTCTAGCCGATGACACGGCACCCCACGGTGCCAAAACCAACCGCGATGAAGTGGGTGAGTTCGAGATCTATGCGCCCTCGGTCATCGTTACCTCGGGTGGGATCGGCGGCAATTTTGAGATGGTGCGCAAAAGCTGGCCCCGCGATCGGCTGGGTGAGCCGCCCAAAGATATGGTGGCGGGCGTTCCGTTTCACGTGGATGGTCGTATGATTCCCATAAGCGAAAAGGCCGGCGGGCACGTCATCAACGGCGACCGGATGTGGCACTATACTGAGGGTGTGCGGAACTGGAATCCGATCTGGCCCGCGCATGGCATCCGTATCCTGCCCGGCCCCAGCTCATTGTGGTTTGACGCGCGTGGCAATCGGTTGAAACCGCCCTTCATGCCGGGGTTCGACACGCTGGGCACGCTGCAGGAGATCCTTAAAACAGGATATGAATACAGCTGGTTTGTGCTGACCCAAAAGGTGATCAAAAAGGAATTCGCCCTGTCCGGGTCTGAGCAGAACCCAGACATGACTGATGGCGGCTGGCGCGAGGTGCTGTTCCAGCGCGTCCTGACCGGCTCAAAAGCCACCGCGCCTGTCGAGGCCTTTAAGGAACATGGTGAGGATTTCATTGTCGCCAACACTCTGACCGAACTGGTCAGCGGTATGAACCAAATGGGCGGTGGGTTGATTGACGAGGCGCATCTGCGCGCCCAGATCGAGGCGCGGGATAGCCAGGTCGACAACCCCTTTACCAAGGACGCGCAGATGGCCGCCATTCTGGCCGCGCGCAATTATCGCGGCGACAAGCTGATCCGCACCGCCAAGCCGCACAAGTTTCTTGATCCCGCAAACGGCCCGCTGATCGCCGTGAAACTGCACGTGCTGACACGCAAAACGCTGGGTGGATTGCAGACCAATCTCGACAGCCAGATGATCGGCGCGGATGGTCAGGTTGTGCCCGGCCTGTTTGCCGCAGGCGAAGTCGCCGGGTTTGGCGGCGGCGGTTATCACGGCTACAACGCGCTGGAAGGCTCGTTTCTGGGCGGCTGCATATTTTCGGGCCGCAATGCCGGGCGATCAAGGGCCGTCGCCTGACGGCCCCGCCTACCGGGTGCGCACGAATTTGATAACCGGTTCGCCTGCGGCATCCAGAAAGGCCAGCGCATCGCCTTCAACCGCGTAAGTGGTGACGCTTTGCAAGGCTTGAAAGAATTGCCGCTCAACCTCTTCCAAGGCCGGAGGACACGCCATCAGCGTGGCAGCCATATTGTCAGGGAATGTGATAGTCGCACCGGAAATGTCGGCCTGCCCGTTGAATCGGTTGCAGCCACCGCTGCCTGAAAAGGCACCATCTTGGGCAAAGTTAATCTCTGGGCGGCGCTCTGCTTCAATCGGTGCACCGTTCAGGGCGGCGGCCGTCCACTGCGTGTTGTCCAGCATGTTTCCCCCCTGCACTTGCACCAGCATAAGGTCTGCGGAATTTCCTGCCCCATCGGTCAGAACCGGATAGGCCGTATCGGTGGTGAACAGCAGGTCTTGCCCCTGGCTGATCGAGGCCCGCACCACATAGCGGTGCCCGTCCTTGATCAGCGCGTCATCGAATGTCAGCTCGAACTGCGCGGGAACGCTGTCCATTGCATAGCGTTTTGCAGCAAGGGACACTGCCGGTGCATCGGCCAGAGAGACATCCTGAAGCTCGACATATAGCGTCGCATCGGGCGGCACGGCAATCCGCTCGCGATAGGCAGCGGTTCCCGTTACGGTTCCAGCATGGCTTTGGCTGCCCAAAATAGTTAGGACAAGAGCGCAGACAACGATGGCCTGGCCGAGCTTTGGAAATGGCATGACACAATCCTTTCACTTCCACTTTGGTGAAAAGATCGTGGCCAGATCAGTATTTACAAGACCTAGTGATCCAAATCGGCGATTCCACGCCTGATTTACAGGGGCCAGATCAGCGGGATCAACAACGACGCCAGCAGCCCAACAGTCAGGTTCAGCGGAATGCCGACCTTCATGAAATCGACAAACCTGTACCCGCCCGGACCATAAACCATCATGTTGGTCTGATACCCGATCGGCGTCGCGAACGAGGCTGAGGCCGCCACCATCACCGCCACCACCAGCGGGCGCGGGTCAATCCCGACCGCCTGAGCCAACCCGATGGCAATCGGTGTCACCACCACGGCCACCGCGTTGTTTGATACCAGTTCAGTCAGCACCGAGGTCAGCAGGTATACGGCCCAGATGATCAGGAAGGGCGGCAATGAGCTGAGGCCCGGAGCAATCGCCTCGACAATCAGCGATACAGCACCGGATTTATCCAGCGCGGCCCCTATGGCCAGCATCGAGAAGATCAACGCCAGCAAGCGGCCCTCGACAAAAGAAAATGCTTCATCCGCGTCGATGCAGCGCGTGATCAGGACCACCGCAACTGCCAGAACCGACAGCAACAGGATCGGTGCGACACCCAACGCGGCCAAGGCGACGATACCGACCAGCGCGCCAATCGCAATGGGGGCATGGCTTCGCCGGAACGCACGTGCCGACGGTTGCGAAACGTCGACCATGTCCATGTCGGCGGCGAGTTTCTGAATGTCAGCGGGCGATCCTTCCAGCAGCAGCGTGTCGCCGACCCGCACCACAAGATCATCCAGTTGACGCCCGATATTCTGGTTCCGTCGGTGTACAGCCAGCACATAGACACCATACCGACGCCGCAAACGCAGCGTACCCAGCGTCCGACCCACCATGCGGCAACCTGGGGTGATCAGAACCTCGACCGTCTTGGTCTCAACGGCCGAGACCTGATCGACGCGCTTTAGTTCCTTGTTGCTTTGCAAGCTCAGCAATTCGGTCATTTCAGTTCGCAGAACGACACGGTCGCCAAGTTTCAGCTCAACACCTTTCAGATTACGCCGCAGCGACTCATCCCCGCGGATTACGTCGATCAGCCGCACACCGGGGCGCTTGAACAGCTGAACCCCTGTGACCTCTCGACCGATAAGGTTGCTTTCAGGCGGAATGACGGCTTCGGTAAAGAACTTCATCTTGGACCGGTCGGACAGCAAGGTTGCCATGCTGTCCCGATCCGGCAGCAGGCGCGGCGCGATAAAGCGCAGGTAGACCATACCGTAGATCACCAGAGCGATGCCCAACGGGGTCACCTCGAAAATGGTGAAGGCGGGCATCCCCTGCGCACGGGCCACACCATCCACCAACAGGTTGGTCGAGGTTCCGATCAACGTCAGCGTGCCGCCTAAAATCGCTGCATAACTCAACGGGATCAGCAATTTCGAGGCCGGAACATTCAGCGTGCGCGCGATCTGCACAAATACCGGGATCATCACGACAACCACCGGCGTATTCGACACCACGGCCGACGCCAGCACAACAAACGCCATCAGCAACCCGATGGCGAAACGCGGGTTTACCTGTGCCTGCTTTTGCGCGGTCGAGGTAAATGCGTCCAGCGCGCCAGTGCGCACCAGAGCCCCCATGATGATGAACATCGCCGCAATCGTCCACGGCGCCGGGTTGGAAAGAACCGCCAGCGCGCTTTGATACGGCAAGATACCCGTCACCAGCATGATGGCGACACCGCCGATGGCAACGACTTCGGTCGGGTAGACCTCACGCAGGAACATGACGAACATGCCCGCGACGACCAAAAGCGCCAGTATTGCGCTGCCTGTTTCTGTCAGTTGAAGGAGTTGCATTCTTGGTATTCTGTCCGAACCCTAGCCTGGCTTACGCGCCCGGCAGCCAGTTTCACGCATTGCGCGCGGCAGAGCAAGCCTGACATCGCCTTATTGCGGCCCGGCCTGCTGCAAACGCCCACCGACGCGCACCATTTGCACAGATTTTGCCCGCCCGTCGCGGTCATCGGTTTCAACGAACACACCGCTCAGCGTTGCTTCGCCATTGGCCGGGGTAAACCGCGCCTTTGGCATGCCGGTGATAAAGCGGCGCATCGGCTCGACCTTGTCCATCCCGATCACTGAGTCATAGTCGCCACACATCCCCGCATCGGTCAGATACGCCGTGCCACCCGGCAGGATCTGTGCATCCGCAGTTGGAACATGCGTATGAGTGCCGACCACTAGGCTTGCACGTTTGTCACAATAATGGCCCATCGCCATCTTCTCAGACGTGGCCTCGCAATGCATATCGACGATGATCGCCTGGGCCTGCCCGCCACGCGGGTGGGACTTCAGAATGGGCTCAACCGCCGAGAACGGATCGTCAAAGGGCCGTTTCATAAAGACCTGCCCCAGAACCTGCACCACCAGAACCTTGCGCCCGCCCGGCGCGGTGTACAACCGATGCCCCCGCCCCGGCGCACCCTTCGCAAAATTCACCGGGCGCACGATACGCGGTTCGCTCTCGATGAATTGCAGCATATCTTTCTGATCGAACGCGTGATCGCCCAGCGTTAGACAGTCCGCGCCCGCGTCCAGTAGTAGCTTGGCATGATCGCCGGTCAGACCCATCCCGTTCGAGGCATTCTCGCCATTGACCACAACGAAATCCAGCCGCCATTCGTCGCGCAAACGCGGCAAATGTTGCTGAATGGCCATGCGTCCCGCACGGCCCATGACGTCACCCAGAAAAAGTATCCTCATCCAACCTGTCCTAAGTGTGGTAATGACCAAGCACAAGTGATTAAGCTGCCTGCATAATCTGCCAAAGCCTTTAAAGCAGGAGAATCTTGATGACTCGCATCCTTTTGGCCGTTGCTGGCCTATTCGCACTTGCCGCCTGCGACGAAACCCCAGCAACCGATTCCACCACGCAACTGGCGAACCCCGCGGCGACCTATTGCATCGACAGCGGCGCACAGTACGAGATACGCGACGGTGACAACGGCCAAACCGGCGTTTGCATTCTGCCGGATGGGCGCGAGGTGGATGCCTGGGAGTTCTTCCGTGAGAACCACCCGAGCTAAGGCGATCAGCCCGAGAACGTCAGAACCCGGCTTTCGGTAATCACCATATCCAGCGGTTGATCCGTGGGCTCTAACGGCAGCTCTTTGGCCTCTTGCGCGTCAAAGGCAAAGCCAATGGCCAGTGTCGGGCGCTTGGCACGCAGACCCTGCAACGTGCGGTCGTAAAAACCGCCGCCATAGCCCAGCCGCCCGCCCAGCGCATCGAAAGCAACCAATGGGACAATCAGAATTTCGGGGTCGAAGTAATCGTCGACCTCGGGCACCTTGGCCCCAAACGGGCCGTCCTTCAGCGTGCCTTCAGGCGTCCAGCGCGAAAACTTTAGTGGCTGACCGGCAGCCTGAATGACCGGCACACCAACCGGACCATAGGCCGATGCTTCTGCCATCGCCGCCACTGGATCAATCTCGGTACGGATCGGCATATAACCGGACAGAGGCACGCCACGGTGTCCGGCCAGAACCTCGGACAAGCGCCCCGCAGCACCGGGCAGGCGGGTGTCAAAAGCAACCTTGCGGCGTGCAAAAGCCGCCTTGCGCGCAGCGGCTTTGATTTCGGTCAGATCGGTCACAGTAGCACCACGCTGGCAAGCCCAAGGAACAGGAAGAACCCCATGACATCCGTTGTGGTCGTCACGAAGGTGCCGGAGGCAAGCGCCGGGTCAGCGCCCAATCGGTCCAGCACCACAGGTACTACCGTACCGATGAACCCAGCGATGATCATATTCACGACCAAGGCAGCGCCGATCACGACACCCAGCATCGCAGAATCGAACCACATCATCCCTACGGTTCCCAAAACGATGGCGAAACACAGGCCGTTCAACATCCCCACCAGCAGTTCCCGCCGGATCACGCGCAATACGTTCGACCCCGTAAGGTCGCGCGTCGCCAAAGCCCGCACCGCAACTGTCAGCGATTGAGTGCCCGCATTGCCGCCCATCGACGCCACGATCGGCATCAGAATGGCCAGCGCCACCAACTGATCAATCGCCGCCTCGAACTGGGAAATCACCAGCGAGGCGCAAATCGCCGTACACAGGTTCACCGCCAGCCAAGGCAGACGCCGCTTACTGGTCGCGGCAACGCTGTCGGACAGCGAACTTTCGTTGCTGACACCCGCAAGGTGCAGCATGTCCTCTTCGTATTCCTCATCCAGAACAACCATCGCGTCGTCGATGGTGATCACACCGACCAGTCGCCCGTCTGCATCGACCACGGGCGACGAGATCAGGTGATACTGGTTGAACGCATATGCCACGTCCTCTTCGTCCTGATCGACAGGAATAGTGTGGAACTCTTCTTCGGCGATGTCGTGCAGCGGCACCTCACGCCGAGCGGCCATCAGCTTGCCCAGCATGACCTGCGCTACCGGCTTCAACCGGGGATCGACCAAAACAACGTGATAGAACTGTTCCGGCAGGTCGTCATTGGCCCGCATGAAGTCGATGGCCTGCCCAACGGTCCAATGTTCGGGGGCCATGACAACCTCGCGCTGCATAAGGCGGCCGGCCGAGTTTTCGGGGTAGGATAGCGCCTGCTCAGCCGCGATCCGTTCGGAATCCTCCAGCGCGTCAAGGATGGCCTCTTGCTGCGGTTCTTCGAGGTCTTCCAGAAGGTCGACAACATCGTCGCTTTCCATGTCCCGTACAGCGTCGGCCAGAACGTCCGGGCGCAGAACCTCGATAACCTCTTCACGAACGGCCTCATCCAGTTCCGACAAGATATCGCCGTCGAATTCCTTGTCGTACAGACGGATCAGTTGGGCGCGTTCCTGAGGGCTGATCTGTTCCAGAAGGTCGGCGATGTCCGCAGCGTGCAGCGGATCCATCAGCTCGATCAGTTTGTCGCGATCATCCACTTCGACCGCGTACAGGATATCCGCCACAGTCTTGCGATCCAGCGCATAGACGTCTTCGTCACTTGTGGACTCGGTTACGGGTTCATCAAAGCCTGTTGTCATGTCTGCCCCCGTTTCGCGCGCTCATTGCCCCCTAATTAGAAGAAGCAGCTACCGGAAAACAATGACAATGCGCCGATTTACCGGCAAGTTTCGCCCGCCTATGCTGTTTCACAGTCCTATTCAGGCGGAGATGGATGAAAATGGCGCAAAAAACGCTGCTGAAAGGTCGTGTTCTGAGCTTTACGGGTTCCCCTTTTGAAGGAGATCCGACCGAGGCCGTGAAAATCAGCGGGGCCGTTCTGGTTGAAGACGACCGAATATCTGCTGTTGGGGATGCCGAAAGCCTGCGCGCCGACAACCCCGAGGCCAACGTTGTGGATCACGGCCAGAACGTGATCATGGCAGGTTTCGTCGATGCGCATGTCCACTATCCCCAAACCGCAATGATCGCCAGTTGGGGCAAACGTCTGATCGACTGGCTAAACACCTATACCTTCCCCGAAGAGATGAAGTTCAGCGACCCGGTCTATGCCTCTGAAATCGCCAACCGCTATCTTGACCTGACAGCTGCGCATGGAACCACGACCATGTGCAGTTTCTGCACCATTCACCCCGAAAGCGTTGATGCATTTTTTACCGCCGCGCAAAAGCGCAACCAACGGGTTGTGGCGGGCAAAACCTGCATGGACCGCAATGCGCCCGAGGGGCTGCGGGACACGGCGCAAACGGGTTTTGATCAGTCCCAGAAGCTGCTTGAGAATTGGCACGGCATAGATCGCCTGTCTTATGCCATCACCCCACGTTTTTCGCCCACGTCCACGCCGGAACAACTGGAAGCCATGGGCGCGCTCTGGGCCGATTACCCGCATTGCCTGATGCAAACACACCTGAGCGAACAAACCGATGAGATCGCCTGGGTCCGCGAGCTATTCCCCGAGGCACGCGATTATTTGGATACCTATGAAAAATTTGGCCTATTAGGGTCGAACGGCCTGTATGGCCACGTTATCCATCTTGAAGCACGCGAACGCGATCGCCTGCGCGAGGTCGACGCGGCGCTAATCCACTGCCCGACCTCGAACACATTCATCGGCTCTGGCTTGTTCGATATGGCGGGGTTGATGCGTGACGGCCATCGCGTCGGGTTGGCGACGGACACCGGCGGCGGGTCCAGTTTTTCGATGCTGCGAACGATGGCAGCAGCTTATGAAATCGGACAACTGCGCGGGGCGCCGCTGCACGCCGCGCAACTTTTGTGGCTAAGCACGGTTGGCTCAGCACGCACGCTGCGGATGGACGATTGCATCGGCAACGTTGCACCGG
Source organism: Ruegeria sp. BA12 (assembly GCF_056539625.1). NCBI lineage: Bacteria > Pseudomonadati > Pseudomonadota > Alphaproteobacteria > Rhodobacterales > Roseobacteraceae > Ruegeria > Ruegeria sp. BA12. Next base: position 210,826 of record NZ_JBQFVF010000001.1, on the reverse strand, counting down.
GGATGGAGGCTGATCTGATCGTGCTCGACCTCGCCTCGACCCCCGCCATTGCCCAGCGCGAAGCCTGCGCCGAGAACCTGTGGGAGGCCATCTTTCCCACCATCATGATGGGCGATGACCGGGCGATCGCAGAGGTCTGGATCGCCGGTCAACGCGTTTCCAACTAGACTTGCAGGGCGCGGGCCAGCTGGTTCTGCCGCTCGATCACGCGGGGCATGTCCAAACTGGTGACATGCCCGTCACACACGATCTGGCGGCCCTCGACGAACAGGTGCTTGACCTTCACCGGTCCGGCCAACAGCAAAGCCGCCGGGTCCCAACTGCCGGCGCTTTCGATACAGCTTGTGTCCCAAATCGCGATGTCAGCGCGTTTTCCGGGCTCCAGACGTCCGCAATCAGGACGGTTCAGCACATCTGCACCACCGCGTGTCGCAATCTCTAGAACTTCGCGCGACGACATGGCATCCGCGCCGTTGGCTACCCGTTGCAACAGCATGGCCTGACGCGCCTCGAGGATCATGTTGCCAATGTCATTGCTCGCTGAACCATCCACGCCCAGTCCAACAGGCACGCCGTGATCCCGCATCTCGCGCACCGGCGCGATGCCCGAACCCAGCCGACAATTGGAACAGGGGCAATGCGCGACGCCGGTTTGTGTTTTGGCGAACAGGTCTATTTCCACCCCATCCAGTTTGACGCAATGGGCGTGCCAGACGTCCGTGCCGGTCCAGCCCAAATCCTCGGCATATTGGCCCGGACGGCAGCCAAACTGGGCCTGCGAATAGGCGATGTCCTCGTCATTTTCCGCCAGATGAGTATGCAGCATAACGCCCTTGTTCCTAGCGAGAAGCGCAGCATCGCGCATCAGGTCACGGCTGACGGAAAATGGCGAACACGGTGCAAGCCCTACACGGCACATTGCGCCCTCAGACGGGTCATGAAACGTATCGACCACACGGATCATGTCGTCCAGAATCGCTTGCTCTTTTTCGACCAAGGCGTCGGGCGGCAGACCTCCGTCGCTTTCCCCGATACTCATCGCACCGCGCGTCGGATGGAATCGCATTCCGATCTCGGCGGCGGCAGCAATCGTGTCATCCAGCCGGGCACCGTTGGGGTACAGGTAAAGGTGGTCGGAACTGAGTGTACACCCTGACAGCGCCAGCTCGGCCAACCCGATCTGGGCCGAGACAAACATTTCTTCGGGCCCAAAGCGGGACCAGATGGGATACAGCGTCTTAAGCCAACCAAACAACAGCGCATCCTGCCCACCGGGCACCGCACGGGTAAGGCTTTGGTAAAGGTGGTGATGGGTATTCACCAGACCCGGCGTGACGACACATCCTGTGGCGTCATGCACCCTTCCGGTTGTTTGCAGTCCGTGGCCGATCTGGTCGATCTGTCCACCGCGGATCAGGATATCCGCGCCGGAAAGCTCGCGGCGTGTGTCATCCATCGTCAGGATGGTGTCTGCGTTCTTGATCAGGATTTCGGTCATGTCGCCCTCCTTGCATCCGCCCGTTTCGTGCAAGAAGGTATGGGCTGGCGGAAAACGGGCATAAGAACCAGCCGGGCAGAGATTACCTGACCAGCCTTAACCCGACAAGCTGTTTCAGTAGTTGCGCAGAAGCTTTAGCGCCGCCGCATGTAATTCGGCATTTGCCGCAGCCAACACCCGTCCGCCCTCATGGGCTGGACCACCTTGCCAATCTGTCACGATACCACCTGCGGCCTCGATCACCGCAATGGGGGCTTGAACATCATAAGCATTCAGGCCCGCTTCGATCACCAGATCGACCTGCCCCGCCGCCAGCAAAGCGTAAGCGTAGCAATCCATGCCATACCGGGTCAGTTGCACCTGTTGGGCCACAGCCTCGAACCCGGCGCGTTCTTCAGGGGTGCCGACCTCGGGGAAGGTCGTGAACAGAATGGCCTGATCCAGACTGGAGGTTTTGCGAGATTTCAGCGGCATAGTTCCGGTCGGCCCAGTCGCCTGTGCAACATCCGCTGATCCAAGGAAACGTTCGCCGATATAGGGCTGATCAATGACGCCCAAGAACGGCCCGTTCTGGTTGCTCAGCGCGATCAGCACGCCCCATGTCGGTGTGCCGCTGATAAAACCGCGGGTGCCATCGATTGGGTCCAACACCCACGTCCGGCCGGAACTGCCCTGCGTCTGGCCGAACTCCTCGCCGAAAATGCTGTCATCGGGGCGGTGCTTGGCCAGAACCTCGCGCATGGCCTTTTCCGCGTTCCGATCCGCGACCGTGACCGGATCAAAGCCGTCGACCAGCTTGTTCGACGTCTCAATATTTGATTGTCTAAAAAACGGAAGAATGGCCGCGCGCGCCGCGTCGGCCATTTCTTCGGCTACATCCAGATCACTTAAAGTTGTCTCTTGCATGCGCTACCCGTGCGGATCACACGTGCCAGAGTCAACCCCGGTTCTCTCAGGCGACGTCGCTCAGGACGCGGGCAAGTTCGAACAAGCGGCGGCGCTGGTTTTCCGGAATCGCATAGTAAGAGCGCACCAGATCCAGAGCTTCCTTGTCCCCCATCAGATCGGCCGGAACCGATTTTTTGCCGGCTGTTTCCTTTTCAGATTCTTCCAGACCTTCAAAGAAAAAGCTGACGGGAACATCCAATGCCTCGGCAATGTCCCAAAGGCGCGACGCGCTGATCCGGTTGGCCCCGGTCTCGTATTTCTGAATCTGTTGAAACTTAATACCAACCTGCTGCGCCAACTGCTGTTGGGTCATGCCAATCAGCCAGCGGCGATGCCTGACGCGTTTGCCCACATGGACATCGACGTGATGGGTCATTGGTATTCTCCTCTTACCTACACACACAACTAATTCGGGTGTGCGACATGCATGTACTACCGCAACACTAGCGAGCCGCCCTTAACCACTCCCTAATCAGGAACATGCCCCCCAAATCAGCACCTGGGACAATATTGCTCTTTTTGGGTTTTTTTTCAAGAAGGTTGAATCTGTTTCACCATGCACAGGACTAAGGTTGTGCCCTTTCGATCCCGCACACGCAGTTACCGTCGGCAAGCCTGAGACGTCATCCACACAGTCCTTTCCGCCCCGCCGGGTAAGCGATTGACATTCCCCGGTCAGCACGAACCTATGCGCCAAACCACAGGAGCCCGACCATGCTGGCCTATAGAATTTCATCTACGGACGCCGCCGCCCAGCTTTGCGACATTGACGTGCCGACCCCACAAGAAGGCCAGGTCCGTGTCGCGATCAAGGCATGCGGTCTGAACTTTGCCGATCTGCTGATGCAGAAGGGAACGTACCAGGACACGCCGCCCGCGCCGTTCACACAAGGAATGGAAATCGCTGGCGTGGTCGAAACAACAGGTCCCGGCGTTTCGCATCTGAGCACCGGTGATCGCATTGCGATCTATTCAGGTCAGGGCGGCCTGGCAGAATTCGGGGTGTTTGACGCTGAACGCGCAATTCCCCTGCCCGATTCGGTCAGCTTTGAGGATGCCGCCGCGATTCAGATCGCTTATGGCACCAGTCACATCGCCCTGGATCACCGCGCCCAATTACAACCCGGAGAAACCCTGCTGGTCACTGGCGCGGCTGGCGGTGTTGGGCTGACCGCCGTCGAAATCGGCAAGCTGATGGGGGCAACCGTAATTGCGCAGGCGCGCGGCGCAGACAAACTGGCGGTCGCTCAGGCAGCGGGGGCGGATCACCTGATTGATGCGTCCGAGGATTTACGCGCGCGTGTAAAGGAACTGGGCGGAGCGGACGTGGTGTATGACGCCGTTGGCGGCGACGTGTTCAAAGCCGCCTTTCGCGCCACCAACCCCGAAGGCCGCATGCTGCCTATCGGTTTTGCAGGCGGAGATGTGCCGCAGATTCCGGCCAATCATCTGCTGGTTAAGAACCTGACGGTGATCGGCTTTTACATCGGTGGCTATCTGACCTTTCGGCCGCAGATCGTTCAGGACAGTTTTGACACGCTGTTTCGGTGGTGTGCCGAAGGGCGGATCAAGCCGCATATCAGCCACGTGCTGCCCCTGTCGGATACCGAGAAAGGCCTGCAATTGTTGCGCGACCGTGCGGCAACCGGCAAGGTCGTGATTACGCCCTAACCGACCACAGCCTTCAAGGGCGCACTGCCGAGCATGCGGAAATTCTGTCGAACCAAAGCTGCAAGTGCCTCAACCAACGGCCCGCGTCCGGTATCGCCTCCGTACAGGTTGATCATATGTTCGGGCAGCTCAGGCAATACACCGCCATCATCGATTTGAACCAAATGCGCAGCCTCGGTTCCGTCGAGCATGGCGTGGACGGCCAAGTCAGCGGCAACGGTCGCCTCGATGGTGCGATCATTTTCGGTTTCAACCGACAGCTCCCACGGGATGCCAGCCTCATCCAATGCCGCGATGACCTGTGGCCGGAACATGCAGCGACGGCCAAGCGCTATTGGGATCGGCCGCTTGCGCCACGCCGACCCACCCGGCGCCCCGATCCAGCGCAACGGCAATTCGGCGATGATTTCGCCCCCCTCGCCCGCACTTGCCTCAGTTGTGAGGATCAAATCGCATTCGCCGCGTTTGAACATTTCCTTCAACTGCATCGTGTACGAAGAAATCAACTGCACCCGCACCCGCGGGAAATCCACGTTGAACCGCTGCAGGACACGCGGAATAGCCGGGTAAACGATGTCATGCGGCACACCCAGAACGACTTCACCCTCAAAGGCTTGGTCAGTGAGTTTCGAGATCACCTCATCGTTCAACGCAATCATCCGGCGGGCATAAGCCAACAGTTGTTCTCCGGACGCTGTCAGCGCGATGGTTCGGCCACTGCGATCCAGCAGTTCCAGTCCCAGCAGCTCTTCCAGACGCTTCAGCTGCATTGAAACGGCGGATTGCGTCAGGTGCAGGAACCCGGCGGCACGTGTCACTCCACCCTGATCCGCCACCGCCACAAACGATCGCAATGTCGTAATGTCCAAATTCCGCATGTTCACGAATCCTTATGTATCACTTCAAAAACATTCATTTTTAAAATGTGTCATAGTGCGCCATATAAATCAAGGAACTTGATGAGAGATCGAAAACTCATCTAGGATCGATGAAAGGACATACATTATGACCCAAATTGCAATTCACAGACCTTGCCCGCCCCGTCGTCGTTTTGGCCTGACCATGTTGTTGGATGCGTTCTCGCTGCGTCGCCAGCGTTGCACGCTTGCCAGATTGGATGCGCGAGCACTAGAAGATATCGGAATCACCCGCGAACAGGCCGATGCCGAAGCCGCTCGCCCCTTCTGGGATGCACCGGAATTCTGGCAAAAATGACCCTGACACTCATGTTTTCCTACTGAATGGCGGCCCGCAGACGCAGGTCGCCATTTTGTTGCATGTTTTAACCGGTTTCCCACTCTAAACTCTTGAAACACGGCCCGCAGTTGCCGATATTTGCTGGGAACGGGGTCCGGGTTTCGGACCGCGAAAAGAATTATGTGAAGGGAGACCCTTTAATGGCACAATTTGACACGATCCGGACGGCTGCCGGTACGCGCGCTGCCCAGATTGACGAGGGCCTGCGCGCCCATATGAACAAAGTCTACGGCACGATGTCTGTGGGCATGCTGATCACGGCGCTCGCCGCATGGGCGATTGCCGGTCTTGCTGTGACGTCTGATCCGACCAACGCAGTGGCCCAGATCGGCGCTGACCGTTATCTGACCAGCCTGGGTGGGGCACTATTCATGTCGCCGCTGAAATGGGTTGTGATCTTCTCGCCTCTGGCTTTCCTAATCTTCGGATGGGGCGCACTTATGCGGCGCGGATCGGCTGCAGCCGTACAGCTGGGCTTCTTCGTCTTCGCCGCCGTAATGGGCGTGTCGATGAGCTCGGTGTTCATGATCTACACCCCCTACTCGATCGCACAGACGTTTATCGTGACCTCGATTGCCTTTGCTGGCCTGAGCCTCTTTGGCTACACCACCAAGCGAAACTTGAGCGGCATGGGCACGTTCTTGATGATGGGCTTGATCGGCCTGCTGGTGGCGATGGTCATCAACATCTTCCTGCAATCGCCTGCAATGATGTTCGCAATCTCGGCCATTGGTGTATTGATCTTTGCTGGTCTGACCGCGTTCTACACCCAAGACATCAAGAACACCTACATTGCGCACGCAACCCATGGTGATCAGGAGTGGCTGAACAAAGCCGCTATTGACGGCGCGCTGAGCCTGTACATCTCGTTCCTGAACATGTTCCAGTTCCTGCTGATGTTCATGGGGCAGCAAGAATAACGCGCTTCAACACTGCACCAATTAAACAGGGCGGGTCCAAAACGACCCGCCCTTTTCTTTTGCCTATTTAGCCGTTTCACAGCCCGGTTGACACTTCGACCGGTACCCCAAAAAGACAAAGGCCCCGCTCAAATGGCGAGGCCTTGGAAGATCGAAAGAACGGGGTCTTAGCTGCAGTTCAGCGGCACCGCAAAACCCGAGCTGCTGTCGGAAGAGCCCTTGCGGTAAACGTCACCCGCAGGCAGACAGCCGGTAAACTGTTCCGCGTTGCGACCAAAGTTGGCACCGATCTGATTATCGACGCGCGTGCTGTTGTTCGGGGTGCGCAGAACACCATAGAGGGTGCCGTTCACATTGACGGTGCTGAGGAACAGATTGGTGTCCTGCCCGGTCAGAACCACCGAGTCCGTATCGCTGCGTCCACCATTTTCAATTGCAACTCGGGCAACTTTCTCTGCCTCAGTCTCATCCGTCGTGACGGCCACGGCAGGCAGAACAGCCAGTTCAGCCGGCACATTCGTTGCAGGCGGAAGGATGCCCACTGCACCGGGTACATCCGAAAGCGAGCGCGGTTCACCATCGATACCCGTGAATCCGATGCCTTCGCGGTTATAGGGATCTTCACAGGCCGCTAGGGCCAGAATGATCGTAGAGGAAAACAAGATTTTTTTCATGACGGCCAACATTTTGGAACGAGTTGTTGAAGCGTATGAGTAAGACGTCAAAAAAAGCAACCCGTCGACGATCCGATTGCCCCAATCGCTGATGCTTCGTTGCAACGGCGCGAAACGCCACAAGCGCGATCCCATCGGAATATGCGCAAAGAAAAAGGGTCCTGCCGCGGCAGAACCCTTTAAAAACTGTCCAAGCTGGACGGCAGATTACTTAATCTTGCCTTCCTTGTACTCGACATGTTTCCGAACGACCGGATCGTATTTACGAATGGTCATTTTCTCGGTCATGGTGCGCGCGTTTTTCTTGGTCACGTAGAAGTGGCCCGTGCCCGCGGTCGAGTTCAGACGGATCTTGATTGTCGTCGGCTTCGCCATGGTTATCTCCTGCGTCCGGAAAGGCAGGGGCCTTTCGGTTGAATTCCTATGAGCGTGCGCTTTTACTCGGTCGCGCAGCCGAGTCAACCAGATTCCGCGCACAACGCGCACAATTCCTGTTGTCGCACCCTGCCCCGGTTTGGCGCGATCACGGTTCTGTGATAAGGTCCCGCCGTTCTATCCCACAAAGAAGCCGACGACAGGCTCGTATTTCGAAACGGCAGCAACAGGCGAAACCCTCTGCGAGCAGAGGTTTTAAGCATGTTTTTGGGGGGCTATCATGACGGAATGGAAACTTCAGGGTGAAGAATTGGCCAATTGCAATTGCAACTTTGGTTGCCCGTGTCAGTTCAGCGTCCTTCCAAGCCATGGCAATTGCGAGGCTGTTGTCGTGTTCGATATCGAGTCCGGGAACTATGGCGACACCGATCTGGCCGGGGTGCGCGCGGCTGGCGTGTACCACTGGCCCGGCCCCATTCACGAGGGCAATGGCCAGATGCAGCTGATCATTGACGAGGCCGCCAGCGCCGACCAGCGCGCCGCTATTGAGGCCATCATGAAAGGTGAAGACACCGACGAAATGGCGACCATGTGGTACGTCTATAGCGCCATGGCCCCGACAAAACATGAAACACTGTATGCCCCGATCGAACTGAAATGGGATCGGAATGAGCGTGCTGGATACGCCAAAGTTTCGGGTATCTTCGATGTAGAGGTCAGCCCGATCCCGCATATCGTCTCGGGCATGCCGCATCGTGCCTCGATACAATTGCCCAACGGGTTCGAGTATCGCCACGCCGAGGCAGCCTCGGGGACCGCCAAGACAACGGGCGGCGCGATCAGTCTAACCTTTGACGCAACACACGCGCATTTGGCGCATCTCAACATCTCAGGCCACGGAGTCCTCGGCGCATAGCGGAGGCTAACATGAGCACGTCCCCTCCCCGTCCCGGAGTCGTAGATCGGGTGCTGCGGCGCGACAGCGGCATCGTTGTGTTCTGCGTTCTGCTGATCATTCTGGGCGCGTCCTGGTACACGATTGCGGGCATCGGTATGAACATGTCCGCCATCGACATGACCCGAATGGCTGGCCCGATTGGCGAGCCGATGAATATGGCGACTGAAACACGCTGGACGCCGATCTACGCCGTTCTGATTTTCCTGATGTGGTGGGTCATGATGATTGCCATGATGACCCCCAGCGCTGCCCCCACCGTTCTGTTGTATACGGCGATCAAACGAATGGGGCCGGACAAGTTGCGGGCGTCGCGTCTCAGCCTGCTTTTTTTGACGGGCTATCTGGTTGCCTGGGCGGTGTTCAGCATCATTGCAACCGGGGCGCAATGGGCGATGGAAAGCGTCGGACTGTCCGATGGGCCGATGATGACGATCCACTCGAAATTTTTTGCCGGATGCGTACTGGTCGCTGCCGGTTTGTACCAGTTGTCCAGCTTGAAAACCGCTTGTCTGCGCCACTGCCGCAGCCCCGCCCAATTCCTGGCCGACCACAACAGGCCCGGTGCCTATGGCGCGTTTCGTACCGGCGCGCTGCATGGTGCGTTTTGCCTGGGATGTTGCTGGGCGTTGATGTTGCTGCTGTTCGTGGGCGGTGTGATGAACCTTTATTGGATTGTGGGGATTGCCGTTTATGTCGCGTTGGAAAAGCTGATGCCGCGGGTGCGGTGGTTCGTTCCGCTCACTGGTGTTGCGTTGATCGTCGTGGGCGTTTGGCTGATCGCAATCTCATAGATCGCGACAGGCTGAAACGTTCATAAGGGCTGAAGGACCGGCCAAATTTCGGGTTCTGCATTAACTTTTTTGACAGGAGGTAGTCATGCCTATTTTTATCACCTACGCGTCCTATTCGCCGGAAGGCGTTAAGGGAATGCTCAAGAAACCCGTGGACCGTTCGGGCGCGGTCAGGGCATTGCTGAAAAAAGCCGGCGGTAAGCTGGTGGCGTTTTACATGACCTCTGGCGACAATGACGTGGTGGTTGTCAGCGAATTGCCGGAAAGCACGGATGCAGTTGCTATAGGCATGGCCGTTGCAGCATCAGGCGCGGTGTCAAAAGTTGAAACCGTGCGCGCATGGAAGGCAAAGGACTTTGTCGCTGTGACCAAAAAAGCCGCAAAACTGACCGGAGCCTACAAGGCGCCGGGCCGTTAATCGGGATCTACGCGCGGAGGGCCTGTAAGCCGGATCTTGTTCCAGGGTTACCCCCTTCGATGACCATTCCTCTAGGCCGTGCATTGCTGCGCGGCTCAAGCTGCCAACCCGGTCCTTCTCGGCCAAGACGCGCTTAGCGGCGGTATCGGCTGACGCCGACCGGCCCGCGCGAGGACCCTATTTGGCATTGCTCCCGGTGGGGCTTGCCGTGCCGCCGCTGTTGCCAGCGGCGCGGTGGGCTCTTACCCCACCGTTTCACCCTTACCGCGTATTGCCTGAGGCGAACCTCTGCAATGGTGCGGCGGTCTGATTTCTGTGGCGCTTTCCGTCGGGTTGCCCCGCCCGGGCGTTACCCGGCACCGTTGTCTTGTGGAGTCCGGACTTTCCTCTCGGGCATACGCCCCAGCGGCCATCCGTCCCTCCGCGCGGGGTGTGGGTATGCTTTGGGTACGGCGGCGTCAAGTGCCGATCAGGTTTTCTTTATCAAGGGTATAAGGTCAGCTGGTTCCAACGGGCCGTCACCCCATGGACGATATCTGAGGCGTACCGCGGCCAGAAGCGTGTCATGGTCCGTCTCCGCCGAGTAACCCGCTGCGCGCGCCAACGCATTGAACGTATTTAAAGGGGTTTTGCCAGGGTCGTGTTGAGAGCGCTTTCCGGCAAGGGCCATGTGTTCCAGTCGCTGCCAAGGGAAGCGCGGACCGGGATCGGACTTACGGCCCGGTGCCATGTCGGAATGGCCAATTACATGTTCAGGGGGGATAGCCCACCGGTTCATGATCTGGTGTAACAGGGTTTCCAAAACGTCCAACTGCAGCTCGGAAAAAGGGTGCGCGCCGGTGTTGTCCAGTTCAATTCCGATCGAACGGGAATTGATATCGCTCTGGCCATGCCACTCACCCGCCCCGGCATGCCAGGCCCGATCCTCCTCGCGAACCATCTGCCAGAGTGTACCATCCCCACCGATCAGGTAATGCGCGGATACTTCATGGACAGGGTCGCACAGCCGGTCCAGCGCCTCGGTTGCGCTGTCCATCGCGGTATAGTGCAGCACGATCAGCGACGGGGTCAGCCCATCCCTGCGTTCGCCAAAGTTAGGGGACGGGTGCCAGTTAGGCGTCAGTGGCTCAGTTATTGACGGCACTGCGGAACGGGCTGGGGTCCCAGCCACAGGCATAGCCATCGCCATCCGGGTCAAGTCCCTTGCGGTCGCGTTGCGGGCCACCGTTGGACAGGAACTCAATCTGAGCCTGATCCGGGGATGGAAAGCGGGCGCAATTGCGCTGCGCCTTGGCTTGCAGGTTCAGACCTGCACGGCTGTATAGCTGGGTCCCGACCGGGTTCGACGTGTTCAGCGCGTATTGCACGATATTTGGCTGGCCGTCTGTTCCACGCTCCGGAACGGCGGTGGGCGCGACCACCTCATAGGTCTGACGGTTCTGTTCGATCAATGCAGCGTCGGATTCGATGGTGCGACGGTCAGAGACCGCTCCAAAATCCTGCTCATCGGAAATCGCGTTGTTGATGGGGTCTTCGACGGGCGACGGTGCCGGAGTGATCGCGCCTTGCCCTGAGGTGCCAGCCAGCGCAGCCGCAGTCGCCGAAGCGATGTCGGCATTTTCGCCGGTTGGCAACGGGGCTACTGTGCCAGGCGCGCCCAGCTGCTGTTCTGACACGTCGGGCGGACCAAGCAGCGGGTTACCAGTATATCCCTGCCCCGCCAACTGGGCCTCACGCTGTGCCTGATAGGTGGGGGTGTTGAAATCCGTGCCACCTATCGGGGCCACCGAATTACAGGCGGCCACGAACCCGATTGCGGGGATCAGAAGCGTAAAGCGCATCCAGCTGCTCCGTCTTGCGTTGTCTTGCCTGACTTGAGGATTACCACCATTTGCCAGGCTTGGCCACAAACCCGGCGGCGTTTTCCAGCGCATAGGCCGTGTTCAGCAGATCGCCCTCTTCCCACGGGCGACCAATCAGCTGCAGACCCAGCGGCAGGCCCTGTTTGTCCAGACCGGCAGGCACAGAGATGCCCGGCAAACCGGCCAGGTTCACTGTCACCGTAAAGACGTCGTTCAGATACATCTGAACCGGGTCCGCCTCGGTCATTTCACCCAGGCCAAAAGCGGCCGACGGCGTTGCCGGGGTCAGGATCGCGTCGACACCTGCGGCGAAGACATCTTCGAAGTCTTTCTTGATCAGGGTGCGGACGCGACGCGCGCGATTATAGTAAGCGTCGTAGAAACCTGCGGACAGCACATATGTACCGACCATGACGCGGCGCTGCACTTCGTGACCAAACCCTTCGGCGCGGGTCTTTTCGTACATCTCGGTGATGCCGTCGCCGTGCGCCAACTGCGCGCGGCGGCCATAGCGGACACCGTCATAGCGCGCGAGGTTCGACGAGGCCTCAGCCGGTGCGATCACGTAGTACGCAGGCAGCGCGTATTTGGTGTGCGGCAGCGAGATATCGACGATCTCGGCCCCTGCCGCTTTCAGCATTTCGGCCCCTTCAGACCACAGCTTTTCGATCTCGGCGGGCATGCCATCCATGCGGTACTCTTTTGGGATACCGATTTTCTTGCCTTTGATGTCACCCGTCAGCATCGCCTCGAAATTCGGAACGGCCAATTCGGCGCTTGTCGAATCCTTGGCGTCGTGGCCGCACATGGTTTCCAACATGATCGCCGCATCACGTACGTTCTTGGTCATCGGACCGGCCTGATCCAGCGAGGATGCAAAGGCCACGATACCCCAGCGCGAACAACGACCATAAGTCGGCTTGATACCGGTAATGCCAACAAAGGCGGCAGGCTGACGAATCGAGCCGCCTGTATCGGTGCCTGTTGCGGCCAGGCACAGGTCGGCTGCAACAGCCGAAGCGGACCCGCCCGACGAGCCACCCGGTGTCAGCTTCGCGTCATCATTACCGCGACGCCACGGGCTGACCGCGTTGCCATAAACCGAGGTTTCGTTGGACGAACCCATGGCGAATTCGTCCATGTTCAGCTTGCCCAGCATCACGGCACCCGCATCGGCCAGTTGCTGCGACACGGTGGATTCGTATTCAGGCTTGAAGCCATCCAGAATCTTTGACGCGGCCTGCGAAGGCACGCCCTTGGTGCAGAACAGGTCCTTGATACCAATCGGTAGACCACACATTGACGGCGCGTCGCCACCCTTGATCCGCTCATCCGCCGCTTTGGCGCGTTCCAACGCAATCTCGGGCGTTTTATGGACAAAAGCGTTCAGCGCGTCCGCGTCATCAATAGCCTTAAGGCAGGATTCGGTCAGCTCGACCGAGGTCACATCACCCTTACGCAGCGCGTCGCGGGCCTCGGCCAGGCCAAGTTTGTTCAGATCGCTCATGTCTTACTCCACCACTTTGGGGACTGCGAAAAAGCCTTCGCGTGCGTCGGGGGCATTGGCCAGAACCTTGGCCTGCTGATTGCCGTCGGTGACCACATCCTCGCGACGTTTAAGGCGCATCGGCTCGACCGAGACCATCGGCTCGACGCCTTCGACATCGACCTCATTCAGTTGCTCGATGAACCCAAGGATTGTGTTGAACTCGGATGCCAGCGCGGGTAGCGCGTCATCCTCGACCTTGATCCGGGCCAGTTTGGCCACCTTGGCGGCGGTGCTTTGGTCAATCGACATCGGAAAACCTCATATGCGTTAGGGGGCATTTACCCGTCTGATGCCCGGGTCGCAAGTCCGCCGAAGAGCGGATGTGACGCTGTTTCCGTCGTCGGCGCGTCCAGCCATTCAAAACTGAATAACCAGTATACGCAAAAGTAAACCAATTAGTTCAGTTTTCGACTTGAAAAAGTGAACCAAACTGTTCACCTCATGATCCATGGCACAGCCAGAAACCGGAGAAAGAAAATGAAAACCTTCATTACCACAGCCCTTTTGACCGCAACCATTCTGAGCACCCCCGCCATGGCCTTCGGCCCTACGACGCAAACCCTGATCCCCGACGTCTCGTTCCCGACCCCCTCGCCCGAGACGGTGACACAGGATAGCGCCAAAGTCGGCAAATAAGGTGCCTTTTGCCGCCGGGCCAGAATCCCCCCGACTGGCCCGGCCAGGGTGCAATTGACTGCTGCATCCGATGAAACCAACCGCTACGATGGTGCGAACTAACCGGTCGGATTGCATCGTAAATCCGGCGAAACCCAACGGAGCGGAAGATGAGCGCACGCAAGCAAGCGGTTCTGGACGCAATAGATGCGGCCAACAGGCAAGACCCCACAATCGAAGATGGCCAACCCGCTGCCCTGCTGTACGGCCAGAGGATGAGCGCCGAGTTGGACCGGCTGTTTCCAGACGCGTCGGACCCATTGCAGATCGCGGCACGCGGTCAGCATGTGGAACGCTGGAAGCTGGCTCGCAGCGAATACCCTGAAGGCCGAACCGGATACCTGACCTGGCGCAAGGCACAGGCTGAACATCACGCCGAGATTGTCATGGGGCTGATGGAGCAAGCTGGATACAGCAAAGACGAGGCCGAATCCGCCGGTCGCATGCTGCGCAAACAGGGCATCAAGCGCGATGACGAGGTTCAGGCGCTAGAAGACGTCATCTGTTTCGTTTTCCTCAAGTGGTATTTCGCGCCTTTCGCGGAAAAACACTCGGCCGAGAAAATTCAACGCATTGTGGAGAAAACCGCGCGCAAGATGTCAGGCGACGGACGGACGCGGGTGCTGTCCGAATTTAACCTCCCGGAACATCTGGCCGCCGCGTTTCAGGTCTGAGACACGCGCGCCAGATGCCTACGATAGACCTCGATCATCCATCCCAGCATGGTGGCGTTCAGGATGTGCCACATAAAATGCGTGCCCAGCGGCACCTGCGCACAAATGGGGTCATCGAGCGCACGAAATGCAATCGAGACGATAAGGATCACCGCCCCGATGGCCAGTCCCTGCGCTGTATCCGGCGCCCGATTGCGCAGCAGGAATGCATAAATCAGGATCAGCAGCGGAACCGGAGCGTAAGCCGCTGATCCGCCCAGCCCCGGAACAAGTTGGAACACGGGCACGGTCAGCGCCGCGTAAGGTATGAACAGGGCCGTCAAGATTGCAGCGATCATCGGTCTAAACCGCCAGACATCCCGGTTGATGGCAAAGATATAGACCAGAATGTACAGCAGGATCGGCACGACATCCGCCATGGCCGCCCAGGTCTGCGCATGGGTATGGAACAGAAAACTGCCAACACCGATGGTGGCCAGAATGACCACAAGCGCCATTGCCAGCGGCATCCCCCGCCCCTGAACGCGCCGCCACATAACAAACGCCGCGATCAGAAACGCCGCGTTTGTCACAGCGTTGATCGGCTCGGCCCAATAGGCGGGCGACAGACGCTCGCAATAGCCGTCAATTTCCTGAAACCAGTCCATGCACTTTTACATAGCCGATGCTAGGTTGATGCCAACAGTATGATCAGGAGGATTTTTTAATGAATATCATCTGGCTGGGCCACGGTAGTTTCCGTATTGAAACCGGTGGGCAGGTGCTGTTGATCGACCCGTGGCTGACCGGTAACCCGGTGTTGTCCGAGGACCACCATGACAAAGCGCTGGATGGTGCGACGCACATTCTGCTGACGCACACACATTTCGATCACGTCGCAGACGTGGTGTCGCTGGCCAAGCATCTGAAGGTTCCCGTGGTCGGCCAATACGACCTGATGGGGTATTGGAGCGAGACCGAAGGGCTGGAAACCGTCGGCTTCAACAAAGGCGGCACAGTGGATTTGAACGGGGTCAAGGTATCCATGGTGCCTGCCTCGCACAGCTCGACCTTTTCAACGCCGGACGGCCTGCGGACCGGAGGCAGCGAGGTCGGCTTCATGATCGCCTCGGAAGATCACATGCTTTACGTGTCAGGGGACACCGACATCATGGCGGATATGGAGTGGATGGGCGATTACTACAAACCCGACATCGGCATCCTGTCAGCAGGCGGACATTTCACCATGGACATGAAGGGCACGGCCTATGCGGCCAGACGGTATTTCAACTTCAAGACGGTGATTCCCTGTCACTACAAAACTTTCCCAATTCTGGAACAGTCTGCTCAGGCGCTGATTGATGGGTTGCCGGGGGTGGACGTGATCGAACCTGAGTTGATGAAACCTATCACTCTTTAATATCACGGCGTGCAGCGAAGAAGGCTCTCAGAAGATCGGCGGCTTCTTGGGCCGCGATGCCATCGTAAATCTCGGGGACATGGTGCGCCTGTGTGTGGGTGAAAACCCGCGCTCCATGGGCCACACCGCCAGATTTCGGATCGGCAGCCCCATAATAAATGCGCCGGATACGCGCCGCGGCCAAAGCTGCCGCGCACATGGCGCAGGGTTCCAGCGTGACGTAAAGGTCGTGATCCGGCAGCCGTTCGGACCCGGCCTCGGCGCAGGCTGTGCGCAGGGCCAAAATCTCGGCATGGGCAGTGGGGTCGTTCATTTCGCGTGTCCGGTTGCCCGCCGCAGCCACGATCCGGCCGTCAGGCGCGACAATTACGGCCCCAACCGGAACCTCTCCGCGATCTGCCGCAGCGCGCGCCTCGACCAACGCCTTATCCATATGTGATTTGAACGTCATGCCTCTGACTGCATCAGAAACCTGTCTTTCGCAAGCGGGCGGGATGCGCTATGGGCTGCGGATGACAAAAACCCCTCCTCCCGGCGACCGGATCGCCAAAGTGCTGGCCCGCGCGGGCGTTGCCTCGCGCCGTGAAGCGGAACGCATGATCGAAGCTGGCCGCGTGGCAGTGAATGGTAAGCTTATTGATAGCCCAGCCCTAAACGTAACCGCCAAAGACAAGATCGTCGTCGACGGCAAACCTGTGTCGGAACCTGAACCCTCGCGTCTGTGGCTGTATCACAAGCCGTCCGGTCTGGTGACAACGACCCGCGACGAAAAAGGCCGCGCCACCATTTTCGACAACCTGCCCGAGGACATGCCCCGCGTCATGAGCGTGGGGCGGCTGGACCTGAATTCCGAAGGGTTGCTGCTGCTGACCAATGACGGCGGCATCAAACGCAAGCTTGAGCTGCCTTCGACCGGTTGGCTGCGCAAATACCGCGTTCGTGTGAATGGCCGCCCCAAGGACGAAGACTTTGCACCGCTGCGCAGGGGGCTTGTGATCGACGGAGAACGCTTTCTGCCGATGGACGTGTCTCTGGACCGCCAGCAAGGCGCAAACGCATGGCTGACCATCGGCCTGCGCGAAGGCAAGAACCGTGAGATTCGCCGCGCAATGGAGGATATCGGCTATGCCGTGAACCGCCTGCTACGGGTATCTTACGGACCGTTCCAGCTGGGCAGTCTGAAACCCGGCGAGGTTGAAGAGATCCGCCGCCGCGTTATGCGCGACCAACTGGGTCTGGACGCTGAGCCCGAATCCAAACCCAAACGCCCTGCTCGTCCGCAACGAAAACGACCGCCGGTCGGCAAGAAATCTCGCAAGTGACGCGGGTTTAGCAACCTTCCCCCTAGCGCCAAGCCCACGTATCGCCTAAATTTTCCGTAAGCTATTCCACGGGGGAACGCCATGTCAGGGACCGGAGTGCAAAAACTGGCCTATGCGGCCCTTCTTGTGCTGATGTTTGGTGTTTGCTCCGGCGTGCTGGGGGGCCTGTAGCGCATGGCTAAGCGGTATGGCGGAAAATTCAGCCCCGAAGGCGGCAGCTCTGACGACGACCAACCGCAGCGCGGGCAATTTCATGGCGCGCGCGTCGAACCGGCAGGTGCGCGGGCCAATATCCTGTTTCTGCCTGCCATTCCCCTGGTGTTTCTGTCGCTGAACGATGGTGCAGTCGGGATGACGATTGGGCTGGTCGCCGCTGGCCTGCTGACCGCCGCTGCCTTTCTGTTGCGCGAAGGGTTGCGCGCCGAGGCCGAATTTAACACACGTCGCACCGCGCGACGCCCGGCCTTTCCACGCAAGATTTTCGCTAGCGTGTTGACCGGTATTGGTGTCGCTGTGGCCGCGTACCGGACGGAATACCTAGATGCCGAAACTGCTGCTCAGGCCGGCCTGCTGGCCCCGATCCTGTTCGGGGTGGTGGCAACGGTCCTGCATTCAGTGTCCTTCGGTCTGGACCCGATGAAAGACAAGGGCATGGAAGGGATCGATACCTTTCAGCAAGACCGCGTGGCCCGTGTGGTTGAAGATGCCGAAACCCATCTGACAGAGATGACCGACGCCATCAAACGTGCGGGCGACCGCCGGATCGAGGCGCGCGTCGAACGGTTTCAGGACACCGCCCGCGATCTGTTTCGCACGGTCGAAGAAGACCCGCGCGATTTG
Organism: Ruegeria sp. BA12; assembly: GCF_056539625.1. Classification (NCBI taxonomy): domain Bacteria; kingdom Pseudomonadati; phylum Pseudomonadota; class Alphaproteobacteria; order Rhodobacterales; family Roseobacteraceae; genus Ruegeria; species Ruegeria sp. BA12. The sequence continues at coordinate 192,995 of NZ_JBQFVF010000001.1, read as the reverse complement.
GCCGGTGCCCGCAAATACCTGACTGTCTACCTGCAGGGTGCCCGTGATGCGACCGTGAAGTTTGCCGATGTCTATGCACGCACGCGGGATGCGCAGGCATTGGCTGACTATTCGTCCCTGCTGGACGATCTGGAACAGAATTTCGCGGCCCGCACCCGCAAGATGCTATTGGATGACCGCAGTGATCTGACGGTTGAAATTGACGTGTTGCGCGAACGGCTGCAGCGCGAAGGCGTCCGGTTGGACTAACCGGCCCATTTTTTGAGAAAGGATTACTCCATGTCCGATGAGATCAAGAACAAGGCGGTCGAAGCAGAAACGCTGGTACAGGAAGTGACCGCCGTTGCGTTGCCTGAACCCACGGCCGAAGTCATCTCGCTGGAAGACGCAGACGACCCTGTCGGCGCTGAAATCCGCAAACGCATGGACGAGCTGGATATGAGCAACACGAATTCGATCGTATCATTCGGTTCGTCCGCTCAGGCAGAATTGCAGGAAATCAGCCAGGCCATGCTGGCAGATGTGCGCAACAAGGATGTGGGGCCCGCTGGTGACAGCCTGCGCGATATCGTCACCTCGATCCGGGGCTTTTCGGTCAGTGAACTGGATGTGCGCCGTGAACGCAGCTGGTGGGAAAAGCTGATCGGCAAAGCTGCGCCCTTCGCCAAGTTTACCGCACAATACGAAGAAGTTCAGAGCCAGATCGACAGGATCACTGACGACTTGCTGGGTCATGAACACACGCTGTTGAAAGATATCAAGTCACTGGACTTGCTGTATGAAAAGACCCTTGGGTTTTACGATGAGCTGGCGCTTTATATCGCGGCGGGTGAGGAAAAGCTGACTGAACTGGACAGCCAGGATATCCCTGAAAAAGAGGCTGAGGTTCAGGCTGCGCCCGAGGATCAACAAGTGATGAAAGCGCAGGAGCTGCGCGACATGCGCGCTGCGCGGGACGATCTGGAACGCCGCGTGCATGACTTGAAACTGACGCGGCAGGTGACAATGCAATCGTTGCCCTCGATCCGGTTGGTTCAGGAGAACGACAAGTCGTTGGTGACCAAGATCAATTCGACGCTGGTTAATACTGTACCACTGTGGGAAACCCAGCTGGCCCAAGCCGTGACCATCCAACGCAGCGCCGAGGCCGCCTCGGCCGTGCGCGATGCAAATGACCTGACCAACGAATTGCTGACTTCGAATGCTGCGAACTTGCGTGAATCGAACAAGATGATCCGCGAGGAAATGGAACGCGGCGTGTTCGATATCGAAGCGGTCAAACAAGCCAATGCCGACCTTATCGGCACCATCAACGAAAGTCTGGCCATTGCCGACGAGGGCAAGGCCAAGCGTGCCGCCGCCGAGCAAGAGCTTCAGAAGATGGAGGCCGAACTGCGCGATACGCTGGCCGCAGCCAAAGCCCGCAAGGATGGTATTGGCGACAATGCCGGTACGGCAGTACCGGGTTGACGGCGGGCGAAGGGTGCGGTTTTCGGGATATCTGAAGCCGGTCATGGGCTTTCTATTGCTATTGGCTCTGGTCAATTGCGATGAAACGCTGACATCCTCTGTCGTTCCGCAACCGCGCCCAGAGGCACTGGCGCCTGCCGCCAATGCCTATGTCCCCCCATCCGCTGCCAGTCAGGACCTGGCCCGGTTCTATCAGCGGGTCGAGCGAGATCTGCTGACCCGCGGTTTGCTGCGAACGGACGGAGGAGGCCCTGACACACCGTATGACGCTGATGATTTAGCCCGCAATTTTGGCAAAATTGCTTTCATCAACGAACACTCCGGCAAATCCGCCGCATTTGTCAGCGGCCCGAGCGAGATTAAGTTAAATCGCTGGAAGAGCCCAACCCGCATCAGGACTGAGTTTGGTCCGAGTGTTTCTATGGAAAGCCGCGAAGCTGATCGGCAAACCATTCAAAACTATGCCAAACGGCTGCAAAAAGCGACCGGGCACAACGTTCGAAGTGTAAATGGTGACGGGAACTTTCTTGTTTTCATAGCAGGTCAGGACGACGTGGCTTACGCTCAGGATAGATTAAAATCACTTGTTCCGGGTATCCCTGACGACAGGTTGAATTTGCTGAGGACGCTGGACCGGCCGTTTTATTGTTTTGTCTTTACGTTTTCCGGCCAAGAGGACACCAATACCGTAATCCGTGCCGTAGCTTACATACGTGCAGAACTACCCAATCTGCTGCGGTTGAGTTGCATCCACGAAGAAATTGCGCAGGGACTTGGCCTTCCAAACGACAGCCCCGCAGCGCGGCCTTCGATTTTCAACGACGATGATGAGTTTGCGCTGCTGACCAGCCATGACGAAAAACTACTGACCATGCTTTACGACCCGCGCCTTCAGCCCGGGGTGACGGCGGATGACGCCCGCCCCGTGGTGCGGATCATTGCACGCGAATTGATGGGCCAGCAGCTCTGAGCCCAAGGAAAGGAGACCCCAAATGGGTATTTTCGATTTTCTGACCGGAGAATTTATTGATGTCATTCACTGGGTCGACGACACCCGAGATACGATGGTCTGGCGGTTCGAGCGTGAGGGCCATGAAATCAAGTACGGCGCTAAACTGACGGTGCGCGAAGGTCAAGCCGCCGTGTTCGTGCATGAAGGGCAGTTGGCGGATGTGTTCACGCCGGGTCTCTATATGCTTGAGACCAACAATATGCCGATCATGACGACCTTGCAGCACTGGGATCATGGCTTTCAGTCGCCCTTCAAGTCCGAGATCTATTTCGTCAATACGACCCGGTTCAATGACCTGAAATGGGGCACCAAAAACCCGATCATGCTGCGGGACCCCGAATTCGGCCCGACGCGCATCCGGGCTTTTGGCACTTATACAGTACGGGTAAAGGATGCCGCGAAGTTCCTGATCGAGATCGTGGGCACCGACGGTGAATTCACGATGGATGAGATCAGCTTTCAGATTCGCAACATCATCGTGCAAGAATTCAGCCGAGTAATCGCCGGATCAGGCATTCCGGTTCTGGACATGGCCGCAAACACCGCCGATCTGGGCAAGCTGATTGCAGCCGAGGTTTCCCCAGTGCTGGATGGCTACGGCCTGGAGATGCCGGAATTCTACATTGAAAATATCTCACTTCCGCCTGCAGTTGAGGCGGCCTTGGACAAACGGACCTCAATGGGGTTGGCGGGCGATCTTGGCAAATTCACTCAGTATTCCGCCGCCGAGGCGATGACAGCCGCGGCCAACAACTCCGGTCAAGGCGGCAGCATGGGCGCCGGGCTTGGCATGGGTATGGGAATGGCCATGGCGCAACAGATGTCGAATATGGCAGCGGGTCAACCCAGCGGCCCGTGGGGCAGTTCCGCCCCCGCTGCACCGCAACCGGCAGCACATGCCGCACCGCCGCCTCCGCCCCCGGTCGAACATGTGTGGCATATCGCGGTGGACGGGCAGACCAGTGGGCCGTTCTCGAAAGCCAAGATGGGACGTATGGCAACGGACGGAGAGATCACCCGCGACACCCATGTCTGGACCGCCGGTCAGGACGGTTGGAAAAAGGCCGGAGACGTGCAGGAACTGGCGCAGCTGTTCACCATCCTGCCGCCGCCACCGCCTGGAGCCTAATGCGCCAGTCACCGGCGTAAGAATAAGGCTACACGATGAACGAAGAACACAGATTTCCCTGCGAGCAATGCGGCTCAGACTACCGATTCAACCCCGGCGATGGCAGCCTGACCTGTGACCATTGCGGGCATTCCGAAGCGATTGGCGCAGGCCCCTGGGGCGGTGCCAGTTTGAAAGAACTGGATTTCAACGCCGCCATCGCGGAACAGCTTCCGGACAGCGAGATCGAGGAAACGCGTGTTCTGTCCTGCCCCAATTGCGCGGCTCAGGTCGAGTTCGACCCCGCCACCCATGCCGCCGAATGCCCGTTCTGCGCGACACCCGTAGTAACGGATACCGGCGTCAACCGGCATATCAAACCGCGCGGTGTGCTACCCTTTGCGCTGGATGAACGCACGGCGCACAAGGCGATGGGGGATTGGCTGGGACGGCTCTGGTTCGCGCCCAACGGGTTGAAAGAATATGCCCGCAAAGGTCGCAAAATGCAGGGCATCTATGTGCCGTATTGGACCTTTGATGCGGACACCACGTCCAACTATCGCGGTGAGCGGGGCGTTGTTTATTACGAGACCCGCACCGTTATGCGCGACGGAAAGCGCGTACAACAGCAAGTGCCCAAGGTGCGGTGGTCTCCGAAATCCGGGCGGGTCGCGCGATTCTTTGACGACGTGTTGGTGTTGGCATCACAGTCTTTGCCCAAAAGCTATACCGACGCATTGGAGCCCTGGGACCTGCCGGCGTTGGAACCTTATCAGCCAGAATATCTGGCCGGATTCCGCGCCGAGGCCTACACTGTGGAACTGCAGGAGGGCTACACCGAGGCCCGCGGGTACATGGCGCGGGTGATCGAACGCGACGTGCGCTTTGATATCGGTGGCGACCGTCAGCGGATACACGCGATTGACACCGATGTGCGAAACGTGACCTTCAAACATATCCTGCTGCCGGTCTGGATGGCGGCCTACAAATACCGTGGGCAGACCTATCGGTTCGTCGTGAACGGACGCACAGGCCGCGTTCAGGGAGAGCGCCCCTGGTCCGCCATCAAGATCACCATTGCCGTTTTACTTGGCCTGCTTGTGGCGGCAGGCGTCGGGTATCTGATGGCAACCGGCCAACAATGATAGAGCTGTCGGCAAGCCAAGAAATCAGTCGATGTTAGCGCTTGAACTTCCCGCTTCGTAACGCCATCCTCCACGGCGTCGACGCCTAACGGGAGAGGCCAGAGTGACACTATCCGATCTGAACCGGTTGCTGGCCTCGCGGTATTCCTGCCGGGCCTTTCGCCCCGATCCGGTGCCCAAGGATCAGATCAAACAAATCCTGAACAGCGCCGCGCGTGTGCCTAGCTGGTGCAACGCTCAACCCTGGCACGTCACTATCACCAGCGGCGCAGAAACAGACCGGTTTCGCACGGCAATACAGGCCGAGGCCGCAACGGGCACCCCCTGCCCCGACATTCCCTTTCCAACCTCTTATTCCGGTGTATACCAAGATCGCCGTCGAACCTGTGGTTGGGCTTTGTACGAGGCTGTCGGGGTTGAGCGCGGTGACCGCACTGCTTCGGCCAGGCAGATGATGCAGAATTTCTCTCTGTTCGGGGCACCCCATTGCGCCATCGTCACAAGCCCGGCTGAGCTTGGTACCTATGGCGCGCTGGATTGCGGCGGGTTCATCACCGCATTTTCACTGGCCGCGCAGGCGCTTGGCATCGCCACAATCCCGCAGGCCGCACTTGCCACCTACAGCCCGTTCCTGCGCAGGTATTTCGATATCCCGGAAGACCGGTTGATTTTATGCGCGATTTCCTTTGGCTATGCGGATACAGATCATCCCGCCAACGGCTTTCGCACCGACCGCGCCGATCTGAGTGAGATCGTAAACTGGGTCGGATGACAAGCACACCAAGCGGAGAACGATTTTGCGCGCTGTTCTACAACGAGTTTCACGAGCCAACGTCTCGGTCGACGGTCAGGTGATCGGTCAGACCGGACCGGGGTTGATGATTTTGATCTGTGCCATGCAAGGCGACGATGAAGCCAAGGCAGATCAGCTTGCCGCCAAGGTCTCCAAGCTGCGCATCTTCAAGGATGACGCCGGAAAAATGAACCGGTCCGTGAAAGATATCGAAGGGTCCGCGCTGGTGATCAGCCAGTTCACGCTGGCGGCCGATACCTCTCGCGGGAACAGGCCGGGATTTTCCGAAGCCGCCGCACCGGATGTCGGCAAACATTTGTATGAGGTCTTTGCCCAGCGGTTGCAGGGGCATGGTGTGCCGGTAGAGACCGGACAATTCGGTGCTGATATGGCCGTGGAACTGGTCAATGACGGGCCCGTCACGATTTGGATGGAAAGCTGATGGACAGGAAAGAACAGGCAATTCGCATCTGGCAGGCCGGAGTCGATGCTGTGGGTGGCCACGTAGCAACCACCAAGGTTTTGCAGGACGTCCCCGAACCCGATCACATATTGGCGGTCGGCAAACCCGCCGCGTCCATGGCTCGTGCGGCCCTTGAGCATTTCGGCCCGCGCCCAACACTGGTTGTCACCAAGGATGACCACGGGCGTGATCTGCCGGATTATGTGACTGTGATCGAAGCCTCGCACCCCGTTCCGGACGCGCGCAGCCTTCAGGGTGGTCAGGCATTGCGCGAGGCGGTTGAGGTAATGAAGCCGGGCTCGCATCTGTTGTTGCTGGTTTCGGGCGGGGCATCCTCGCTGGCCGAGGATTTGCTGCCGGGTAAGACATTGGATGATCTGGAACAGCTGAACAAAAAACTGCTGTCCGAAGGGCTGGACATCACCACGATGAATGCGGAACGGCGCAAGCTGTCGCGGATCAAAGGGGGCGGATTGCTGTCCCATTTCCAGGGCGACAGGGCGACCGTTCTGGCGATTTCGGATGTACCGGGCGATGATCTGAATGTTGTCGGGTCTGGCATCGGAGCGCTGCCGGGTAAGGTTGACTTTGCGGCGACGACTCAGATCGTGGCCTCAAACGCCCACGCCCGCGCAGCCGCTGCTGAATTGGCAAAAGACGACGGCATCCCGGTACACGCCAACGAAGAATGCCTGCACGATGATTTCCTGAAAATTGCCGAAGCGCTTGGCGAACGTATCCGCACCATGCCCAAAGGGGCATTGATCTTCGGCGGTGAACCAACCGTCGTACTACCCGACAATCCGGGGCGCGGCGGGCGCAATCAGGCGCTGGCACTGGCACTCGCGCGCGAGATTGCAGGGTACGACGGAATCACGGTGGTAGTCGGCGGCACCGACGGCACAGACGGGCCGACGCAAGCCGCCGGAGCTGTCGTCGACGGCACCACTTGGGGCGACGGCGCCGAGTTGGCGTTACAACAGGCAGACAGCGGCAGCTATCTGGATCGCGTTGGCGCCTTGCTGGTGACGGGTCCGACCGGAACAAACGTGATGGACTTGCTTGTCGCGATCCGCACATGATTTGACGGTTTTCGGACTGCCCGGGTTATAAAACACCCGGACAATATCTGAATGACGCCGCCCTCAAACGCGCTACACAACATGCAAGACCTTTCCAACGTAGGCACTAGTGTGCGCGATGATTGTCGCCGGTCGGCCCGCGTGTCTCGCCCCTCGCATGCTCTGAAAACCTCTGCCCCCGCCATTTTTGGCATTCTGCTTTTTGAGAAACGCGACGGCGTCTCGATATGGGATACGCTGGCCCCTTTGCAGTTCGCGAAACACGGCTGTGGTCACATTCGTTTGGATATGCGCGGCAATGACAGCAGTGAAGACCTGATAAGAAAAGTTTACACCCGCCAAGCGCTAGGCAACAATAGGTGGCGCTGCTCGGTCTGGGAAAGGTTCGGGGCAATCAAAGCCATGAATAATGCCGCCGCAGGCAGGAAATCAGTCGGCTTGGTATCGATTTGAGAAAAGGGACGTCTTGCGAATTGCAGGAAGAAGAACCGACATTCTACCCTTTGGCAGAAATGAAAGCCTTTGATGGTGAATGCTTGCTATCAACAAAGCAGGTGGAGGATACCAATTCACGTGATCAAATATAAATCATTCGCCGGATTGAGACAGACATTTACCCTTGCTCGGCTGACCGAAATGCGCCTACTTTGACTCATGCGTCAATAAAAAGCCCGCAAAGGGCTAGTAATCCAATCAACTGGGAGATCTTTGAATGAACGAACAACTCACTCACATGACCAAGCAGGTCACAGCGGGCAAGCTGACCCGCCGCGAATTCATGGGGAAAGCGGCGGCTTTGGGTGTCACCGCAGCGATGGCAAGCACCATGTTTGCAGATGCCGCGCGTGCGGCAGGCCCGAAAAAAGGCGGTGATCTGAAGTTCGGTCTTCAGGGCGGTGAATCCACCAACTCGCTTGACCCAGCAACCTATGCAAGCTCGGTGCCATTCCAGAACGGCAAGCAATTTGGTGACCAGCTGGTAGAGGTTGCACCCGACGGTTCGATCGAACCTCGTCTGGCAGAAAGCGTAGAAGGCAGCGCGGATGCCAAAGTCTGGACCTTCAAACTACGTCAGGGCGTCGAATTCCACAACGGCAAGACCATGACCAGTGAAGACGTGCTGAAGACCATGGAGCGCCACTCAAACGAAGATTCGAAGTCCGGTGCTCTGGGCATCATGAAAGGCATCGAGTCAATGAAGGCCGATGGCGATAACTTCCAAGTCACCCTGACAGAACCAAACGCCGACCTTCCCTATCTAATGGCCGACTATCACCTGATCATTCAGCCAGACGGCGGTATGGAGAACCCAGGTGCGGGTATCGGCACTGGACCATACAAGGTAGAAGTGGATGAGCCCGGTGTACGTCACCTGTACACGAAGTTTGAAAACCACTGGAATCCCGACTTCGGAAATTTCGACAGCGTCGAAGTAATTGTCATCAACGATGCGACCGCCAGAACGGCTGCTCTCCAGGGTGGGCAGGTTCACGCGATCAACCGCGTTGAGCCGAAGGTTGCTGACTTGCTGGGTCGTGCACCGAATTTGACCGTACATTCGACGGCGGGACGCGGGCACTATGTGTTCATCATGCACTGCGACACCGCGCCGTTCGACAACAACGAACTACGTCTGGCACTGAAACACGCCATTGACCGTCAGGACTTAGTCGACAAGGTTCTGCGCGGGTACGGCACAGTTGGTAACGATATGCCTGTAAACGCGGCATACCCGCTGTTTGATGGTTCAATTCCTCAGCGCGAGTTCAGCCTTGAGAAAGCGGCTGAGCATTACAAGAAGTCGGGCCATGACGGTTCGCCGATCATCTTGCGCGTTGCAGATGGCGCCTTCCCAGGTGCCGTGGATGCTGCGGCCCTGTTCCAGCAAACAGCAGCACAGGCCGGTATCCCTCTGGAAATCAAGCGCGAACCCAACGATGGCTACTGGTCCGAAGTCTGGAACGTGCAGCCCTTCTGTGCTTCCTACTGGGGCGGTCGTCCGGTGCAGGATCAGATGTACTCAACCGCTTATCTGTCTAGTGCTGATTGGAACGATACCCGTTTCAAGGTTCCAGAATTCGACGAGATGTTGTTTGCGGCGCGCGCTGAGTTGGACAACGACAAACGCAAGGACATCTACAGCAAGATGGGCATGATGGTCCGTGACCAAGGCGGCCTGATCTGCCCAATGTTCAATGACTTTGTCGAAGGCGTCACTAATCAGCTGGAAGGTTGGGAAAACGATCCGACCCAAGAGATGATGAATGGCAACATGTCGCGCAAGATGTGGTTCTCCTGATAGGGCCCACGGATAATGCATCCTATCATTAAATTGGTTTCCCAGCGCCTTGCGCTGGGATTCCTGCTTCTCTTCGGTGCATCGGCTCTGATATTCGGCCTCACCGAAGCCCTTCCTGGGGACGCTGCGCAAGCGGTCCTAGGCCAAGCTGCAACCCCCGAGGCGCTGGCAAACCTGCGCGAGGAAATGGGCCTCAACCGGCCCGCCCTGACCCGTTATTTCGAATGGCTGGGCGGCATTGTTCAGGGTGATCTTGGTCAATCCCTGACCAATAAACTGGATATTGCTGACTCTATTGGCAGTCGTCTGGGCAACACGCTGTTTCTGGCCTTCTGGGCCGCCGTTGTATCGGTTCCGCTGGCCATCTTTCTGGGCCTGCTGGCCGTGCGTTATCGCAACCGCTGGCCGGACAAGCTGATTTCAGCGGTTACACTCACAACCATCTCGATCCCCGAGTTTCTGATCGGTTACGTGCTGGTCTATTTCGTTGCCGTTAAGCTGGGCATGTTCTCGCCCCTGGCGATGATCAATGACAGCATGTCCTTTTGGCAAAAGCTGAATTCGATCGCTCTGCCCGTTATCGTTCTGACGCTCGTGGTTCTGGCGCATATGATGCGCATGACCCGCGCCGCGATCCTGAACGTGATGCAGTCTGCATACGTCGAAACCGCAGAGCTAAAGGGTCTGAGCAATTTTCAAGTTATCTATCGCCACGCCTTCCCGAACGCCGTCGCGCCCATCGTCAACGTGGTGATGCTGAACCTGGCCTATCTGGTCGTCGGCGTCGTCGTGGTTGAGGTGGTGTTCGTCTATCCCGGAATGGGGCAGTACCTTGTGGACCACGTGACCAAGCGTGACGTTCCGGTGGTTCTGGCCTGCGGCGTCATCTTTGCCGCGATCTATATCGGACTGAACATGATTGCAGACATTGTTGCCATTCTGGCCAACCCAAGGCTGAGGCATCCGAAATGAAGAACATCCCTATCTCTGCAATGATCGGGCTGGCCTTTACAGCCCTGTACTTCATCATCGCCCTCCTCGCCCCTCTGCTGGCCCCTTATGGCATGGCTGAGGTCGTGGGAGATGTATGGGAGCCGTCCAGCTCGCAATTCTGGCTGGGTACCGACAACATTGGCCGCGATCTTCTTAGCCGGATGATCTATGGCGGGCGCACGACGATCTTTATCGCCACGGCGGCCACGATCCTTAGCTTCGTGACCGGGTCCATCCTTGGTTTCCTGGCCGCGGTGCTGGGTGGTTGGGCCGATCAGGTCATGTCGCGCGCGGTGGATTTGATCATGTCGATCCCGACACTGATCTTTGCGCTGGTTGTTCTGGCCATGGTGCCGGTGACAATCCCGGTTCTGATCCTTGTCATGGGCCTGTTGGACGCCACCCGTGTCTATCGTCTGGCCCGCGCCGTTGCCGTGGATATTGCGGTCATGGACTATGTCGAGGCCGCGCGCCTACGTGGTGAGGGCCAGGTCTGGGTCATCTTCCGCGAAATCCTGCCCAACGCCCTGTCGCCGCTGGTTGCGGAACTGGGCCTGCGGTTCATCTTCATGGTTCTGTTTGTCTCGACCCTGTCGTTCCTGGGTCTGGGCGTTCAGCCGCCGTTGGCGGACTGGGGCGGCATCGTGAAGGAAAACAAGGACGGTATCGTCTATGGCATCGGCGCTGCGCTTTACCCTGCTGTGGCCATCGCAACGCTGGCGATCTCGGTCAATCTTGTGGCTGACTGGGTCCTGAACCGTACCACATCGCTGAAAGGAGGCCGGGGATGACAGAAGCCCTTCTCAAGGTCCGCGACCTCAAAATCGGCGCGACCGTCTACCCGCCGGGTGAAAAACCCCATGACATCGAAATCGTGCACGGGGTCAGCTTTGACCTCGCGCCTGGCAAGGTGCTGGGGCTAATTGGCGAATCCGGTGCCGGTAAATCAACCATCGGCCTGGCCTCGATGGCTTATGGCCGGGGTGGCGTGGAAATCACCGGTGGTGAGGTTTGGGTCAACGGGCGCGATATCCTCAAGACATCCCATGGCGATATCCGCAAGCTGCGCGGGGGTGAAGTCACATATGTGTCCCAATCCGCCGCAGCCTCCTTCAATCCCGCTAAAAAGATCATGGATCAGGTGGTTGAAGCCGCGGTCGAACAGAAAAAGTTCAGCCGTAAAGAGGCCGAAGGCCGCGCGCGGGAGCTGTTTGCCAAGCTGGGTCTGCCCGATCCGGATAACATTGGTGATCGCTATCCGCACCAGGTCTCGGGCGGTCAGCTGCAGCGCTGCATGACGGCGCTGGCGCTGTGCCCCGAACCTGATCTGGTGGTTTTCGACGAACCCACCACTGCGCTGGACGTGACGACTCAGATCGACGTTCTGATGGCCATTAAAGAGGCCATTGCAGACACCGGCGTTGCCGCGCTTTACATCACCCATGACCTTGCGGTCGTGGCGCAGGTAAGTGACGACATCATGGTGCTGCGGATGGGCAATACGGTCGAGTATGGCAATACCGACCAGATCATCAACAACCCGCAGGAAGAGTATACGCAGGCTCTGGTCTCGGTCCGCTCGATCGAGCACGAAGAAAAGAAACCCACACCAGATCCCGTGCTGAGCGTCGACGGCATCACCGCGCGCTACAAAGGGTTGAATTTCGATGTGCTGCACAACGTAAATGTCGAGCTTCATCCGGGGCAAACGCTGGCTGTTGTGGGCGAATCCGGTTCGGGCAAGTCCACGCTGGCGCGAGTAATCACCGGCCTGCTGCCGCCGCGCGATGGTGAGATCACCTTTGCCGGTCGCAAGCTCAGTGGCGATCTGAAAGGCCGCACCCGCGAAGACCTGCGCGAGTTGCAGATGATCTATCAGATGGCTGACGTGGCGATGAACCCACGCCAGACCGTCGGCACGATCATCGGGCGTCCGTTGGAGTTCTACTTCAACATGCGCGGCGCGGAAAAGCGCAAGCGGATCATCGAACTGCTGGATGAGATCGAGCTGGGCGAAAAGTTCATGGATCGCTATCCGGCCGAGCTGTCCGGTGGTCAGAAACAGCGTGTCTGTATCGCGCGGTCGCTGGCAGCCAAGCCCAAGATGATCATCTGTGATGAGGTCACCTCGGCGCTTGATCCACTTGTGGCGGACGGCATCCTCAAGCTCTTGCTTGACCTGCAAAAGATCGAGGACGTGGCCTATCTGTTCATCACCCACGATCTGGCGACGGTTCGAGCGATCAGCGACAGCATCGCGGTGATGTATCAGGGCCGCGTGGTCCGCTATGGTCCCAAAAGCCAGGTGCTGAGCCCACCGTTCGACGATTATACCGACCTGCTGCTCAGTTCGGTGCCCGAGATGCATCTGGGTTGGCTGGAAGAGGTTGTCGCCCATCGCAAGATGGAGAGTGCGGGGAACTGACCCGGTTCGCGACAGGTTGAAAAAACTGAAAATCCCGGCGCTTTGTCTGATGACAGGTGTCGGGATTTTGCTATTGGGGGCGGGAACAGGCAGCCCATATGCAACGAATCCCCTAGGGTCGCCTGAGGGACTTTAAGAAAGGGTCAGGGAATGGACCGAAAACTCCTCCTCATCATTCTAGACGGTGTTCCGTGGCGCAATTTTCGCCGCCTGTTCGGCAATCTGGAAGGGTGGGTCGACAGTGGCGAGGCGCAGGTTTGGAAGCATCGCGCGGTGCTGCCATCGATCTCGGCCAGTTGCTATGCCTCGATCCACACCGGCGTCACGCCGCAGGAACATGGCTGTACCGGCAACGGCAACGTCTTCCGCCTAAGCCACAAGGACGTCTTCAGCCAAGTCCGCGAAGCGAGCGGCGTGACCGGGGCGGTGACCCACAGCTTTTGGTCGCAATTCTTCAACCGTCACCCGTTCGATTATGTCCGTGACGTCGAATATGACGAGCCCGAGAGCAAAACGATCAACCATGGCCGGTTCCACTCAATGACCGGCTACAGCAAAGTGAACCAGATGACGCCGTCGGACGTTGATCTGTTTGGCACTCTGACCAATCTGTGCCTGCGCTTTGGGCTGGATTACGGCGTCCTGCACACTTGCACGCTGGACAGTATGGGTCACCGGTTTCATCACGACTGCGAGGAAATGGACCACGCCTGTTTTGTCATGGACGAAATGCTGGCCCCTTTCATCCCGCGCTGGCGGCAACTGGGGTATGAGGTCATCGTGACCGCCGATCACGGTCAGGACGAACGTGGCCATCATGGCGGGCGCAGCCCGCTTCAGCAGGAAACTGCATTGTATTATTTCGGCGATGCCGAAGGCCCCGAGGCTGATGCGGTGATCGACCAGCTGCAACTGGCACCCACGATCCTGAACCGCATGGGCGCACCGATCGCCGAGACGATGAAAGCCAAGCCTTTCCTGAAGTAACGGATCAATCGTAGGGCCAGATCTGCTGGCCCAGCGCCTCGATCGCAACTGATATCCGTTCAAAACTGTCTGCAGCGCGTTTCACTGAGGTGCGCGCCCGCAGGTACCCGTGCACAAGGCCGGGCTCATTCACCCAATGCGCCCTCCCGCCCGCTTCGGTGATCTTAGTGCAATAGGCCAGGCCATCGTCGCGCAACGGATCGCAATCGGCGGTGACCACCACAGTAGGCGGCAGGCCCGAGAAATCTTGATCCTGCAGCGGCGCAAACGTGGGATCGTTCTGCGGCGCAGGTCCGCCACAGCGCACTTTTTCGTAGAACCGGATTTCTTCCAGCGTCAAAAGCGGTGCCTGGGCGTGCTCGATATATGACCCTGTGGATGTGTCCCCGCCCAGACCGGGATAAATTAGGACCTGCCCCAGCACTCCATCAAGCCGCCCCCGTGCGTGCTGCGCCACCGCGGCGGCCAGATTGCCACCCGCGCTGTCACCGGCCAAAATCAACGGGTCGCCGTATTGCTGCACCACCCAATTCGTTGCGGTCCAGCTATCCTGAAACTGTGCCGGGTGCACATGTTCGGGGCACAGGCGATAGTCTACGGCAACAACCCGATACCCGGTCTGAACGCAAATCTCAGCACAAACGTCATCATGGCTATCCAGCCCACCAACGACGAAACCGCCGCCATGAAAATAGACGACGGTTCGGGTCGGATCTCCGGCGGTGTAAACCCGGACAGGCACGCCATTGGCGGACCTGTCCTGCACATCCAGACCTGCAGGCCGGGGTTGGCGAAAGTCCTGACACATCTTGTTGTAGACACGGCGCTGATCTTCGATCGAAAGGTCGACAGCGTCATCAGGATAGCTTTCAGCCGTTCGTCTAATGAACGCCCAAGTCTCTTCATCAATCAGACGTTCATAGTCCATTGTCCCTCCCGGTCAGGCAGCCCATTCCCATGGCCGGGTAAACGTTCCCAGCACCTTACCGACATCGTCGTCCGAGCAGCCGTTCGCGTCAAGCTGCGCGACAAGCCCGCGCTTTTTGTCGTCAAGCACGGATACGACGCGCGCGTCCAGCCCGGCCTCTTCCAGCGCGCCATTATAGATGCGGGTGATTGCCTGCTTGCGTAGTTCGGGTTTGAAGACCTTGCCCACGGCGGTTTTCGGCAATTCGTCCAGAATGGTCATGTGCTTGGGTCTTGCCGCACGTTCGTGAACATGCACGCCGCAATACTCCATCAATTCCTTCTCGGTCACACTGGCCCCGTCGACCAGTTCTACAAAGGCGCAGGGCACCTCGCCCGAATGCGCGTCGGGCTGACCAATAGCGCCGGCAAAGGCAACGGCATCGTGGCCCAGCAAAGCCTCTTCGATTTCGGCTGGGTCGATATTGTGGCCGCCGCGAATAATCAGGTCCTTGGCGCGGCCGGTGATCCACAGATACCCATCGTCGTCAAACCGACCCAGATCGCCTGTGCGCAGGTACTTGTCGAAATGGTACAGGTCAACGTTCTTGTCCGCCTCGGTATAGGTGTTGCCCGCATAGACGCCGGGATTCGAGATACAGATTTCGCCGATCTCATCCGCGCCGCATTCCTTGGGGCCGTCCGGTCCGTTCTGCAGGATTTTCACATCCGTATAGGGGAATGGAATCCCGATCGATCCGATTTTCTTTTCGCCATCCACCGGGTTGCACGACACCAGACAGGTTGCCTCGGTCAGTCCATAGCCTTCGACGATGGTCACACCCGTCGCTTCTTCGAACCGGCGGAACAGTTCGACCGGCAGCGGGGCCGAACCCGAGAAGGCTGTTTTCACGCTTGAGATATCGGCATCCACCGGGCGTTGCATCTTGGCGGCAATCGCGGTGGGGACGGTGATGATGAAACTGACCTTCCAGCGCTCGATCAACTTCCAGAAGTTATCAAACACGCCATCGCCCCGATACCCGGCAGGGGTCGGGAAGACCACATGCGCGCCCGACGACACCGCGGCCATCACGATCACATGCACAGCAAAGACATGGAACATCGGCAACGGGCACATGATCACGTCTTCGTCCGAGAACAACAGCGTGTTTCCAAGCCAGCCGTTGTAGATCAGGCCCGAGTATTTATGCTGCGCCACCTTGGGCATACCGGTGGTTCCGCCGGTGTGGAAATAGCAGGCGACACGATCTTCGGTGCTGTCCTCGAAGGTCAGCGTAGTGGGCTGTTTGGCCAGTTCCTTGTTGAAGTTCTTATAATCCGCATGCGCGAGATGTTCCTTGTCGCCCATCTTGGGACGCAGGAGCGGAACCAGCCAGGATTTCGGTGGCGTCAAATAGCGGTTGAGGTCGATCTCAAGAATGGTTTTGACGTTGGGCGCATGGCGCACGGCCTCTTCGACCTTTTGCGCCACATCGGCCTTGGGGAAGGATTTCAGCGTAACCACCACCTTGGCGCCGGTTTCGCGCAGGATCGCGGCTATCTGCTCGGGCTCCAGCAACGGGTTTATAGGGTTCACGATCCCTGCAACCGCGCCACCCATCATGGTGATCAGCGTCTCGTTACTGTTGGGCAGCACGTAGGCCACCACATCCTTTTCACCGATCCCGAGCGAGCGGAACAGGTTGGCGGCCTGGTTGACCTTACCCAGCAACTCGGACCAGGTCAGCGTTTCGGCCTTGTCGGTCGGCCCGGACAAAAGCTGAAAACTGATCGCATTGCTGTTGGGGAACTTGCTTGCCGTGCGCGACAACAACTGATGGAAGGTGACCGGAACATCGCGGTCCTCCCACGGCATTTCCTGCTCCATCCTTGCCTTGTCTTCCAAACCCACAAAGGCCATATGACTCCTCCCTTATCTCTCCCGTGTCCGGCACGGGTTTTGTATCCACCGCCAAGATGGAAGCAAAACCGTGCATGATCAAGAAAGGGCTTAGCTGTGAAGCCCGGAAAGAGGTAGAATTACGCTGCGGAGCGAATTGCCCTGCCCCAGCGTCACTTTATTCTGCTGCCATGCCGTCGGTGAACTGCAGACGCGCCAATCTGGCATACAGGCCGTCCTGTGCCACCAGATCGTCATGGGTGCCCTGCGCCACGATACGGCCGGCCTCCATCACCACGATCCGGTCAGCCTTTTTCACCGTCGCCAGCCGGTGCGCCACGATCAACGTGGTGCGCCCGGCGCGCATCTGATCGACAGCGCCTTGAACCGCACGCTCGCTTTCGGCATCCAGTGCCGAGGTCGCCTCGTCCAACAGCAGTACCGGCGCGTCCCGCAGGATCGCACGAGCGATGGCGATACGTTGCTTTTGCCCGCCAGACAGCATCACACCCCGTTCACCAACGAAACTGTCGTAACCTTCGGGCAAAGCCGAAATGAAATCGTGTGCGGCGGCGGCCCGGGCGGCGGCCTCAACCTCGGCATCGGTGGCGTCCAGACGACCAAACCGGATGTTTTCACGCGCCGAAGAGGCAAAGATGATCGGGTCCTGAGGCACCAGCGCCATGTGGCGGCGGAACTCGGCCCGGTCGATGTCACGCAGATCGACGCCATCCAGACTGACCTGCCCCGAGACCGGATCATAAAACCGCTGGATCATCTGGATGACGGTTGTCTTCCCCGCCCCCGAGGGGCCGACAAATGCAACCGTCTCGCCGGGGTTAACCTGCAATGATAGATGTTCCAGCGTGACAACATCGGGGCGTGACGGATAGCGGAAGGTCACATCGTCAAAGCGGATCTCACCCCGAACCGGTAATGGCAGCGTATTGGGATTGGACGGATCGGTGACGGTGTCCTGTGCATTCAGCAATTCCACCAGTCGTTCAGTTGCGCCTGCGGCGCGCTGCAATTCACTCCAGATTTCAGACAAGGCCGCCACAGAACCCGCCATGATAATCGAATAGATCACGAACTGGATCAGTACGCCTTCGGTCATCACGCCATCGCGGACATCATTTGCGCCCATCCACAACACGCCGACAATGCCCGAAAAAACCAAAAAGATGACGATAACGGTCAGAACCGCGCGCGTCTGAATACGCCGCAGCGAAACGACATAGGACGTTTCCGTCATATCCGCGAATTGCTTGCGGCTGGCCTGTTCATGAGTAAAGGCTTGCACGGTTTGCACCGCGCTCAGCGCCTCACCTGCATTACCGGACGAGGCTGCGATCCAGTCCTGATTTTCGCGGCTGATCACCCGCAGGCGGCGCCCCAGCACCAAAATCGGCACCACCACCACCGGGATCAACAACAAAACCAAACCTGTCAGCTTGGCCGATGTCAGCAGCATCAACACCAGCCCGCCGAAGAACAACAACATGTTGCGCAGCGCGATGGACACAGACGAGCCAAGCACTGACTGGATCAGCGTCGTGTCGGTGGTTATCCGGCTCAGGACCTCGCCGGTCATGATACGTTCGTAGAATTCGGGGCTCATTCCGATGACGCGGTCGAACACGGCCTCGCGGATATCGGCGACGACCCGTTCGCCCAGCCGGGTCACCAGCGCATAGCGCAGACCAGTGCCCACGGCCAGAATCCCGGCGATGCCTAGTGCTGCCAGAAAGTACCACTCTAACAACTCGCCATCTTCGATGCGGAAATTGTCGACCACACGGCGCACGGCAAGTGGCAGCGCAAGGGTCATGCTTGCCGTCAGCACCAACGCTAGTGTCGCCCCGGCCATCAACATCCGATAGGGGCGCATGAAGGGCCACAACGACGCCAGAACGCCAATTTTCTTGGACCGGGCGCGCTCTTCACTGGCGCCGGGTGCGGGTTGTTGTGCTGGACTGGCTGGGGCGGTTCTTGCCATGCGTGGCCCTTAGTTAAAATTCGCAATCAGGTGGTCGCTTCTTGGCGGCAGCAGACGGCGGGGTCAAGCAGCGCGTCACCAATTCACGGCCTGTAAGGGCCATTTGACGCAGAATTTCGCGGCTGATTTGGAGCGGGCGGCGGGAATCGAACCCGCTTCATCAGCTTGGAAGGCTGAGGTAATAGCCAGTATACGACGCCCGCTCAGCGCAGGTCGGTTTAAGGGATGCGTCTGGTGTCGTCAAGCGCCGTTCGGCGCAGGAAATCAATTTCTGTAATCGCGTTCTAATGCAGAAGACAGACGCCCTTCCCTCAACCCTGTGAACATATCCAAGAACAGGATTCGAGGTCCGAGGAAATCCGAATCATCGACTCGGCACGCAGCGGTTGCGCAACCGGCTGGCCGATCAGAGACGCCGGATAAGTCGTGGCTGCAGCCAGCGCCTCCTGAAGCGGCACGTCAGCATGTGTGACCAGAATGCGGATCGCAGTGGTCAAGTCCAAATCGGCCCCAGCCAGCGTTCCATCCTCAAGTGTCAGGCGTCCGTCCGTCCGCGTGATCCGGCGACCCTCCAGTTCGAACGCGGCCTGATCCGTACCCGCAACAGCCATGGCATCGCTGACAAGAAATATCTGGCCGGGCGCTTTCTTGGCAGCCCAGGCCGAGCGGATAACCTCGGGGTGGAGATGGATACCGTCGGCGATCAACCCCGCCGACAGCCCTCCCGTCGCCAGCGCCGCACCCACCAGACCAGGTTCGCGGCTGCCCAGTTGGCTCATGGCGTTGAAAAGGTGTGTGACGCAGCGCGCGCCCGCCGCGGCATAGCGCTGACACGTCTCGAAATCTGCATTGCTATGTCCTAGCGACACCAGAATGCCGGCGTCCGACAAAGCTTGCACTTGCTGCAGGGACACGGATTCGGGCGCAAGGGTCACCTTCAGGCACGGCAATTGCTCTGCTGCCGCAATCAGCATGGTCAGGTCCGCGTCCTCCATCGGACGAATTAGCGCCCCGTCATGCGCCCCCTTTCGCGCCACCGACAGGTGTGGCCCTTCAAGATGCAGCCCAGCCACACCCGGAACCCCCGCGCGAACCGCCTCTATCGCGGCTGCAACGGCGGCTTCGGTTTTTTCGGGCGTGTCGGTGATTAGTGTCGGCAGCAAGGACGCCACACCTAGACGGCGATGCGCTTCGGCGATCTGCCGGATCGAATCAACCGAGGGGTCGTCATTGAACATCGCGCCGCCGCCGCCGTTCACCTGCAGGTCGACGAAGCCGGGGCACAAGATATCCCCGTTCAGGTCGATGACTTGCCCTTCGATCTGTGCGGTCTCCTCAGCCGCAAGCGCGGCAAGGACGCCGTTGCGAAAGGTCATGACCTGATCAAAATGCAGGCGCTCTCCATCGAACAGGGCACCATTGCGAAATGTCATGGAGTCTGAGGTCATACCGTCTCTGTCACCTTTCTCAGATGGCGCGGAGTATCTGGGTCGATCCCGCGCGCCTGCGCCACGGATTCGACCATGCTGTAAAACGACGTGATCGTGGCAATGGGGTCAGTCAACCAGTGATCGGTTCGAGTTACCGGCAGGCTATGCGCTTTGGTGACCTTATCAGTGGCCGCGAAAACAGCCGCACCTTTGCCTGCCAACGCATCAGCCGCCTCGGCTGTCGTTTGCTCGGCGGCATCTGCGGCGGCAAAAACGATGGCAGGAAACCCCTGTTCAACGATTGAGACCGGACCATGCAGAACCTCGGCCGCCGAATAGCTTTCGGCGTGAATCTGGCAGGTTTCCTTGATCTTCAGAGCAGCTTCATTGGACATCGCAAAGGACGGACCGCGGCCCAGCGTGAACAGTGACCGGCCGGTGATTGCATCAGCCGCCGCCGACCAATCGCATTGCGCGGCCTGCCCCAAATGACCGGGCAAGGATCGGATCGCGGCCGTCAAATCACCATCCCCCTTGATTTCAGCCAACAACCACAACCCCGCCACAAGCGAGGTGACAAAAGTTTTGGTCGCAGCGACACTCAGTTCCGGCCCTGCGTGCAGGGGCAAGACCGCATCCGTCACTTCAGCAAGGCGCGAGGCCGTGTTGTTGGTGATCGCAACCGTCACCCCGCCCGAAGATTTCAGCGTTCGGGTCATCCCTACAATGTCTGGACTTTGGCCCGATTGCGACACCGAAAGGCACACCGCCCCAGCCGCACGCAGATCAGCCCCATAGATCGAACTGACCGACGGCCCGACCGAGGCCACAGGCAGGTTCAGCAACAATTCGGCAGCGTATTTCAAATACGCGCAAGCGTGGTCCGACGACCCCCGCGCCACTGTGATCAGAAACCGGGGATCGGCCTCTTTCACCCGCCTTGCCGCATCCTGAATATTGGCGGCACCCTGGCTTAGCAATCGGTCAACGGCGTCGGGGATTTCCAAAACCTCCTGACGCATTTTCGAACTGTGTTCTGACATGCTCACTTGCCTTTCCGGCTACAGCCGCAACTCGGCGACAAAGTCATAGGTGTCGCCTCGATAGAGGGATCGGGTCAATTCCGCGACCCGCCCGTTTTTAAGAAATGAAACGCGTTCGATGTTCAGTCCGGCGGCCCCTTCGGGCACCTCCAGCAACTCAGCCTCTCGCGCTGCGAGGTTAAGGGCCGATATCTTCTGCACCGCGCGCACTGGTCGTCGCCCCAGACCGTCTAGCACCTCATAGAGCGAGGTCGTCACCTCGATCGGGTTTGGCAGGATATCCAGCGGCAGCGCAGCACGTTCCAGCGCCAGCGGGCGGCCATTTGCCTCGCGCAGGCGATAGATTCGGGAAATTTGCTCGCCCTCTTTCAGGCTCAGGGCTTGGACCTCCTCGGGGGTAGGTGCAAAGACGCCGCGTTCCAGCCATTTTGAGGTGGTCTGCATACCGCGGCTCGACATGTCCTCGGTGAACGAGGTCAAATGAGTCAGCGATTGTTCGACCCGCGCCACACGTTCGCGAATGAACGAGCCTGACCCCTGACGTTGTTCGATCACACCTTCCTGCACCAATTCCTGAATCGCTTTACGAACGGTAACGCGCGAAAGATCGGTGATTTCAACCAACTCGCGTTCCGACGGCAGCGAGGAATTCGGTGGTAACACGCCGGTGTCGATCCCCTCTTGCAGCCTGTGCCTTAGCTGAACATAGCGCGGCCCTTTGTCCGGGCTCAGCCACAAATCGGCGCGCAGGAAGTCAGAGATGCTCATGTCGGATCTCCTTCGCAAGGGCCAAGGCCCCGGTCAGCGGCTCACCCAGCGAAGGGCGAATGGCCGATTGCATGTCATCAGGTAAATAGTGCGCATATTGCCCCGCAATCCCACCGGTCAGGCAGATCGTCTGACCCGCCTGCCAGCCCAACTGTTTGGCGATATCCGCGATATAGCCAGCCCCCGCTCGTAGAATATGTACGGCAACCGCATCGCCCTTTTTCGCAGCGGACGTCACTGTAGGTGCGAGCACTCCGAATTGTGCGGGCGTGGCCGTTCCAGCAAAGCGCACAATACCAGCCGGGCCCTGAAGGTCAGCCAACAGCATTTGCGTCAGATCGGTTTCGGCTTGCGTGCCATCATATGCACGCAGCGTCTCAGCCAAGGCTCTGCGCCCAACCCACTGGGCCGAGGCCTCATCCCCCAGAATCGAACCCCAACCTCCGGCAAAACGCATCGCGCCATCCGCCTGCACCGCAAGAAAAGACCCGGTGCCGCAATGCGCGATCAAACCGTCCTGCGCGCCCAATGCCCCCCTCACGGCGGCGGGCCGGTCATCTTCGACCCGCGCGCAGGTCAGGCCCAGCGCATCCCGCAACCGCCCTGCGATCGCGGCATCAGTAACGCCCGCCAGTCCCACAAAAGCAGGCAGAGTGATTAAATCCCCTATGGTCACCTCGATCTGACGCGACAATTGATCCAACCCAGCCCGAATCTGCGCCAGCGCGCTGTCAAAATCGGTCGAAACATTGGCCGCTCCGGTCTCGACACTATGGACCGCACCCCAGATTTCACAGGCGACGCGGCATCGCGTCCCCCCGCCATCAACGGCCAACACAGCATTATCTCGAGACTCATTCATAACAATACCATTATAATACCTTTCAGCGATAGAAAAGGCCAAATTCAACACCGAATGGCCACATCGCCAACTAAATGGATGAATTACTTCGATAAGTCTCAGTCAGAAATAAAATTCTAGACAAGTGGTATTAGATAGGTATTGTATTAGGGAAACGTGGGAGGATTCTCTTGGCGCTGCCGTCAACCGAACAATTACACCCTGATGCCGCGCGCCTGTCACCAGGCGATCTGGCCACTTCGGCTCGTGCGTTGGCCGAAGGTCAAATCAAAGCTGCCGCAGCCGTTCGCGACGCCGAGGACAACATCGTCCGGGGCGCCAAGGCCATGGCAGAAACCATGCGCGCAGAGGGGATATTGCACTTTGTGGCCGCCGGGTCATCTGGCCTGATGGCAGCTGCTGACGCGCAAGAGCTGGGCGGCACATTCTCGATCCCCCCTGCCCGTCTGCGCATACATATGGCAGGTGGCCTGCCCACCGGGGTTGAAATGCCGGGCGGGGCCGAGGATGCGACCGAAGGGTTGGAACAAGCCTTGGACAGCTTACAAGCCAAAGACACGGTGATTGCGGTTTCAGCAAGCGGCTCTACGCCGTACACCGTGGCTGCCATGAACATCGCCCGCACCAAGGGCGCAACTGTGATCAGTATCGCCAATAACGGCGGCAGCCCCTTGCTGCTGGGCGCTGACATTCCCATCCTGTTGGCGACGCCGCCCGAGCTGATCTCAGGCTCCACACGCATGGGCGCTGGAACAGCGCAGAAGATTGCGCTGAACATGCTGTCTTCGCTTATGGCGGTTGAGCTTGGCCATGTGCATAGCGGCATGATGGTCAATCTACGTGCCGACAACGACAAACTGCGGGGCCGCGCCGCCGGGATCGTCGCCCGCATCGCCGAAGTGGATACAGAAACGGCGCAAAACGCACTGAACGTTGCGCATGGCGACGTAAAACCCGCCATTCTAATTGCCGCACAAGACCTGTCGTTGGCGCAAGCGGATGCTCGCCTGCGAACCACGAAGGGAGTTCTGACCGCAGCATTGGCCAAGGATTAACAACTAAATAACGGGAGAGAGAGATGAAACATAAAAGCCTGAAGCTGGCCTTATTGGGGACAACCCTGATGGCCACAACTGCCTATGCCGAAGACGTAACCCTGACCATCGAAAGCTGGCGCAATGATGACCTGACCCTGTGGCAGGACCAGATCATTCCCGCGTTCGAAGCGCAGCACCCCGGAATCAAGATCGATTTCACCCCGTCAGCACCAGCAGAGTATAACGCCGTTTTAAACTCGAAACTGGACGCGGGTTCAGCCGGTGACCTGATCACCTGCCGCCCCTTTGACGCCTCTTTGGCGCTGTATGATGCAGGACACCTGACCGATCTGTCCGGAGTCGATGCGATGAGCAACTTCTCGGACGTGGCAAAATCGGCCTGGCAGACGGATGATGGCGCGGTCACATTCTGCGTTCCGATGGCTTCGGTAATTCATGGGTTCATATATAACAAAGACGCATTTGCTGAACTTGGGATCGAAGTTCCAACGACCGAGGATGAGTTCTTTGCCGCGCTCGACAAGATTCGAGAAGATGGCAACTATATTCCGATGGCGATGGGCACTAACGACCAGTGGGAAGCCGCCACGATGGGTTACAACAACATCGGGCCGAACTACTGGAAGGGTGAGGAAGGCCGTCAGGCCCTGATCGCGGGCGAGCAAAAGCTTACCGATGAGGCCTGGACAGCCCCTTATGCCACATTGGCACGCTGGGGTGAGTATCTGGGCGACGGGTATGAGGCACAGACCTATCCCGATAGTCAGAACATCTTCACACTAGGTCGCGCGGCGATCTATCCCGCAGGCTCATGGGAAATCTCGGGCTTCAACACACAGGCCGATTTTGAGATGGGTGCATTCAAGCCGCCAGTCCGTAACGCTGGCGACACCTGCTACATTTCGGACCACACCGATATCGGCATCGGCATGAACGCCGCGACTGAACATCCCGAGGCCGCCGAGACATTCTTGACCTGGGTCGCAAGCCCGGAATTTGCAGAAATTTTCGGCAATGCCCTGCCCGGCTTCTTCCCACTTTCCAACACGCCTGTCGAATTGCAAGATCCACTGGCCAAGGAAATCGTGGGCTGGCGCGACGAGTGTGAATCGACCATCCGCTCGACCTATCAAATCCTGTCGCGCGGTACACCGAACCTTGAAAATGAAACCTGGGGCGCATCGGTTGCCGCCATCAAAGGCGCCAAATCCCCCGAGGATCTGGGTGCAGAATTGCAGGAAGGCCTCGCCTCCTGGTACGCACCACACCAGTAAACCCAATCATACCCGGGCGGCGGTGATCGCCCGGGTAAACCCGACACCCCATTGAAAGCAGTCCAATGAACCGCCCCCGCTTCCGCTGGCATATCGTCGTGTTTCTGGCACCGGCCGTGCTGGTCTATACCGCGGTTATGATCTTTCCGCTGTTCAACACGCTGCGTCTGGCGCTGTTTACCGAGGTCGATCAGACCCGTGTGTTCGTAGGCCTACAGAATTTTCGAACGCTGTTCTTTGACCCGATCTGGTCCGAACAGTTCTGGAATGCACTGGGGAATAACTTCTGGTTTTTCCTGATCCATATGCTGGTGCAAAACCCCATTGGCATCGCACTGGCAGCGCTTCTCAGCCACCCACGGCTTCGATTTGCGGCCTTGTACCGGTCGGCGATCTTCATCCCTACGATCCTCAGCTTTGTGATTGTCGGCTTCGCCTGGAAATTGATCCTGTCGCCGATCTGGGGCATCGCTCCGTCAATGTTGGACGCGATTGGGCTGAAATCCCTGTTCGCTCCGTGGCTGGGAAAAGAGGAATACGCCCTGACCACGCTGGCGCTGATCTCGGTTTGGCAGTTCGTGGGCATACCGATGATGCTGATCTATGCCGCCTTGTTGACCATACCCGAAGAAATCCTTGAGGCAGGTGAGATTGACGGCATCACCGGGGCCTCGGCCTTTTGGAAAATCAAGCTGCCGCTGATCCTACCGTCGATTGGGATCATCTCGATCCTGACCTTCGTGGGCAATTTTAACGCGTTCGACCTGATCTATGCGTCTCAAGGCGCGCTGGCCGGGCCGGATTTCTCGACAGATATTCTGGGTACATTCATGTATCGCACTTTCTTTGGCTTCCAATTGCAACTGGGCGATCCCCATATGGGATCAGCCATCGCCGGGGCCATGTTTGCCATCATCCTGGTGGGTGTCTGCATCTATCTGTTTGGCATCCAGACCCGGATGCGCCGGTATCAACTGTGAGGGTGAACGGATGAACAAAGCACGCCAAAATCCCTTCAACACCACCGCGATGCACGGTGCGTTGATCCTGTATACGCTGATCGCCCTGTTCCCGGTCTTTGTCATTCTGATCAACAGCTTCAAAACCCGCCGCGCGATCTTTCGCGAACCCCTGGCCCTACCCAGCGCAGACAGCTTTTCACTGATCGGGTACGAGACGGTGATGAAGCAGGGGGATTTCTTCCTCTACTTCCAGAACTCGATGATCGTCACGGTCGCATCGCTGTTCTTCATCCTACTGCTTGGCGCCATGGCGGCCTATGCGCTGTCTGAATACCAGTTCAAAGGCAACCTGCTCATGGGGCTTTATCTGGCGCTGGGGATCATGATCCCTATCCGCATCGGCACTGTGGCGATCCTTGAGATGATGGTGGCGACCGGGCTGGTGAACACGCTGTGGGCGCTGATCCTTGTCTACACAGCGCAGGGGTTACCGCTGGCCGTATTCATACTGTCTGAATTCATGCGGCAGGTCAGTGATGACCTGAAAAACGCAGGTCGCATTGACGGTCTGTCGGAATACACGATCTTTTTCCGACTGGTCCTGCCACTGGTTCGTCCGGCAATGGCAACTGTAGCCGTGTTCAACATGATCCCTATCTGGAATGACCTGTGGTTCCCGCTGATCCTTGCCCCGGCTGAGGAAACCAAAACGCTGACATTGGGCAGTCAGGTCTTTATCGGCCAGTTCGTGACCGACTGGAACGCGGTTTTGTCCGCCCTGTCGATGGCAATCCTGCCGGTTCTGGTTCTCTACGTCATCTTCTCGCGCCAACTGATCCGTGGCATCACATCCGGAGCTGTCAAATGACCCGTGTACTGATCACAGGTCTGGGCAATATGGGGCTAAGCCATGCGCTGGCCCATCACCACCACCCCGATGCGCAAATCGTCGGGCTGGTGAACCGATCCGGGCGCGTAGATCACACCGAACTTTCGGATTATCCAGCGTATTCGGATTTCGAAACTGCTCTGAATGAGACCCGCCCCAATCTGGCTGTGATCGCGACCTATTCCGACAGCCACGCCGATTACGCCTGTGCGGCGATGCAGGCAGGCGCGCATGTCTTCGTCGAAAAGCCGCTAGCCACCAACGTCGCTGACGCGCGGCGGGTGGTGGAAACCGCCACGCGGCTGAACCGCAAGCTGGTCGTGGGCTATATCCTGCGCCACCACCCGTCTTGGATGCGCTTGATCACCGAGGCGCGCAATCTCGGCGGGCCATATGTGTTCCGTCTGAACCTGAACCAGCAATCCTCGGGCGCGGAATGGGAAACGCATAAGGCGCTGATGCAAACGACCTCACCTATTGTCGATTGCGGCGTGCATTATGTGGACGTGATGTGCCAGATCACCGACGCGCAGCCCGTCCGCGTACACGGCATGGGTCTGCGCCTATCCGATGAGATCGCCGAGGACATGTACAATTACGGTCAGTTTCAGGTGGTTTTCGATGACGGCTCGGTCGGCTGGTATGAGGCCGGATGGGGCCCAATGATGTCTGAAACAGCCTTTTTCGTGAAAGATATCGTGTCGCCCAACGGATCGGTTTCAATCACCGATGGCAATAAAGGCGCATCCTCCGATATTGATGGGCATACAAAGGTCGGAGGCCTTCTGGTCCATACGCCACAAGGTGACCGAACCATCGAAATGCCCGATGAACCCGGCCATCAGGAACTCTGCGATGCCGAACAAGCCTATATGCTGCGCGCAATTGCCGAAGACATCGACCTGACCCGTCATATGAATGACGCCGTTCAATCCCTCGCCATT
This sequence comes from Ruegeria sp. BA12, assembly GCF_056539625.1. Taxonomy (NCBI): domain Bacteria; kingdom Pseudomonadati; phylum Pseudomonadota; class Alphaproteobacteria; order Rhodobacterales; family Roseobacteraceae; genus Ruegeria; species Ruegeria sp. BA12. The sequence goes on along the minus strand of NZ_JBQFVF010000001.1, from coordinate 165,180 downwards.
TGTCTGGCCGCGGATGAAAGCATCCGCACCGGCCAGCCCGTTTCCCTTGAGGAGCCCGCAAAATGACCGCCCTGACGTTGAGCAATGTGAACAAATCCTTTGGCAATGTGCATGTCCTCAAGGACATCACGCTTGAGGTTGAAGAAGGCGAGTTTGTTGTCTTCGTCGGCCCCTCGGGTTGCGGCAAGTCCACCCTGCTACGTGTGATTGCGGGGCTCGAAGATGCCTCCTCGGGCGAAATCAATATTGGTGGTCAACAGGTCAATCTGGTGCCGCCATCCAAGCGTGGCATAGCTATGGTGTTTCAAAGCTATGCACTTTACCCGCACCTCAGCGTGCGCGGGAACATGACGCTGGCGCTGAAGCAGGAAAAGCAGTCCAAAGCGGTGATAGAGGAACGCGTTGCCAATGCCAGCCGGATGCTGAACCTCGAGCCCTATCTGGATCGCTATCCGTCTGAATTGTCGGGTGGTCAACGCCAGCGGGTCGCTATCGGCCGCGCCATTGTTCGGGAACCCAAGCTGTTCCTGTTTGACGAACCGCTGTCAAATCTGGACGCCGCCTTGCGGATGAACACACGGATCGAGATTGCGAACCTGCACCGGGCACTGGACGCCTCGATGATCTATGTCACCCATGACCAGACCGAGGCGATGACACTGGCCGACAAGATCGTCGTTTTGCGTGACGGGCGGGTGGAACAGATCGGCAGCCCGATGGAGCTGTACAACAACCCTGCAAACAAGTTCGTTGCCGGATTTCTAGGCTCACCGTCTATGAATTTCCTACCCGAAAGCCTGTTGGGGGATAGCGGCCAGAACATCATTGGAATCCGCCCCGAAGACCTGTTTCTGTCCGACGACGGCCCGCTGACAGCTCAGGTCAGCCACGTTGAAAAACTGGGTGGGGATACAAACGTTATCGCCAAAATACACGACCAATCCGTGACCGCGCGGTTATTCGGTCAGCACGCCATTTCCGAAGGTCAAGAATTGCGGCTCGCCTATACTGCTGACAAGGCCTATCGGTTCGACGCAGCTGGTCAGCGTTTGCGCTAAATGTCGCAGGCACGCGTGTTTTCTGCGGAACAATCGCGCACCAGAACGCGCGGATTCCCGCAGAGAAAAGGCCTCTTCCCTTTTCATTGAACGCAAAATTCTGAAAGATCAGGCCTCTCCCTTAATGGGGTTGTTATCAAGCTGTCACAAAGAAATTCTAATTGCCTTTCATCTGCTATTTTCTGACAGCCAGGAGCTATCCATGAAAGACATTGATCCCACCACCCTGTCCGCCGACGATTGGGACGAGCTGCATTTCCCCCGCCCCGAAGAAAACGACTTTGACCGTGTTGTAGAAAGCGCCATTTCGCGCCGAGGTTTTCTGGGTGGTGTGCTAGCATTTGGATCAGGCGCTGCCGCTATGGGCGCGGGTCTGATGGGGTCGACTGCCGCTCATGCCGTCACCATGTCGCGCTTTGCATTCACGCCGATTGCTGCGCAGACCGATGGCACCGTGCAAGTGCCCGAAGGGTATGAGTGGAAAATTTTGATGCGTTGGGGCGATCCACTGTTTTCCGATGCCGATGGCTATGACCTGACGGATGGCGGCCCATTGGACAAATCAGACCGTATCTTCGGTGAAAACACTGATGGGATGGAGACATTTTCGTTCCGGGGTCATGAGCTGATCGCCATCAACCACGAATACCCGAACCGCAAGATCAACATGCCAGCTGCGCAGGAAGGCGTGCCCGCCAACGCGGACGATGTTTTGAAGCTGCAGAACATTCAGGGTGTGACCGTGATGGAGATCGCCGAAGGCCCCAACGGCTGGTCGGTTGTCAAAGACAGCCCATTCAATCGCCGTATCCACCACAATACGCCGATGAAGATCGTAGGCCCCGCTGCAGGTCACGATCTGCTGAAGACGCAGGCCGACCCGACCGGCACGGCGTCTCTGGGCACCATGAACAACTGTGGCGCGGGTAAAACGCCATGGGGCACATACCTGACCTGCGAAGAGAACTTTAACGGCTATTTCGGATCGTCCGATGAAAACGCCAGCTACGACCAGAAGGTGGCAGACGGCTTCAAACGTTACGGTGTCAAAGCCGAAAGCTGGAACGGGTATGAGCTTTTCGATCCGCGTTTCGACACGTCTAAAAACCCAAACGAACCGCACCGCGCGGGTTGGATCGTGGAAATCGACCCGACCAAGCCGAACAGCACGCCGGTCAAGCACACCGGCTTGGGCCGCTTCAAACACGAAAACGCCGAGGTGACACTGGCCGCAGATGGCCGTGTGGTTGTCTATATGGGCGATGACGAGCGCGGCGAGTACTTGTACAAGTTCGTCTCGAACGGCACCTATCAGCCAGGTGGCGAAACCGAGAGCTTGCTGAATGACGGAACGCTGTACGTTGCCAAGTTCAACGACGATGCGACCGGTGAATGGCTGCCACTGACGCCGGAAACGACTGGCAAGGATGATGCTGAAATCCGAATCTTTACCCGCATGGCAGCGTCTGCCGTAGGTGGCACCACTATGGACCGCCCAGAATGGGTGGCGTCGAGCCCGGTTGCGGTCGAGGCCTATTGCTGCCTGACCAACAACAAGAACCGTGGTGTCAAACCGAATGCCGGTGGTGACGACACTTCGGTCAATGCCGCCAACCCACGTGAGGCCAACAAGTACGGTCAAATCGTACGCTGGCGACCCTCGAATGACGATCACGCCGCAGACACGTTTGACTGGGATCTCTATGTCATGGCGGGCAACCCGACGGTGCATTCCGACGACCGCGCTGGCTCGCCGAATGTGAATGAGGGTAACCTGTTCAACTCGCCCGATGGCATGGTCATCGACTCGACTGGCCTGATCTGGATTCAGACCGACGGTAAGGACAACAATGAGGGTGACTTTGCTGGCAATGGCAATAACCAGATGCTGGTTGGCGACCCGGTGACCGGCGAAATCGTACGGTTCATGACGGGCCCCAATGGTTGCGAGGTCACCGGCTTGGCCTGGTCCAACGACCTGCGCACCATGTTTGTGGGCATTCAGCATCCGGGCAGCAACTGGCCCGATGGCGGTACACCGCGATCATCGGTCATCGCCATCAAGCGCTCCGACAACGGTTTGGTCGGCTAAACGTCGAAAAAGCCCCCACTCTATGGTTGGGGCGTTTTGTCAGATATCCTCACCCGGAGGCGCCAGTGGCCCTCCGGGTGCCAGAAGATGACGCTCCGAAAGCCACGGGTTCAGTTCCAGTGCTTGGTTCAAAGCTTCGCGCGCCTCGTCAATCCTTTGCAATCCCAACAAGGTCAGGGCGCGCCCGCTAATGGCCGCCACATGATTAGGCGACAGTTCGATCGCCTTGTCCAGATCGGGTAACGCGGCCTGAAAATCCTGCCGCAAATAATGCGCAAAGGCGCGCTGGTTGTACCCTTCGGCATATGACGGGCAATAGGCGACCAGCTTGTTGAAATCCTCGATAGCGCCCAGCAGGTCCCATGCGTTTCGGCGCGTCATGCCTCGATCCAGAACCGCCTGCGCGCTTTCATCAGGTGCGTCCGTCCAAAACTCCCACAATTGGTTCGACAAGAGACGGGCGGCCTGTTCGTTTTCGGCCTGTTGTATCTGGGCGATTACGCCACTGACATCGGCGCTGTGATCCGGCGCAACAGGGCATTCATCGGCATGCGCTGTTGTGGATGTTATTAACAGGATGGTGGCATAGGTGATCTGTTTCATGACCCAATGGTGACGCGTGCGGGGTTTTCGTCAACCCATCCCGTCAATGGCACCGGACACGCCCGTCTCTTTCACCGCTTCCATAGCGACGAAGGTCGATGTGTTGGCCACATGCGGCAGGGATGAGATTTTCTCGGCCAGCACCGCGCGGTATTCCGACATCGAGCCGGTACGAATTTTCAACAAATAGTCAAAATTTGACGCAATCATATGGGCTTGCTCGATCTCGGCCACCCTACGCACTGCCGCGTTGAACTCGGCCAGGGCCTTTTCGCGCGTGTCGGTCAGGCGCACCTCGACAAAGGCGACGTGATCCAGACCAAGACGGATCGGGTCCAGCAGGGCACGGTATCCGGTGATGATACCCTCGGCCTCAAGTCTTTTCACACGTGCTTGAGTTGGAGACTTCGACAACCCGATCCGCCGCGCAAGGTCGGCAACCGAAATGCGCCCGTCCTCGGCCAGAATCGCCAGGATCGACCGGTCGAACCGATCCAGATCGGGATTATCTTTTTGCATCGCTAAACCTCGAAATTTCAGAACATTCGCCTACCATTTTTTGAACTTAAGGCGATTGTCCTGAAAAATCGACTGTATACTCCCCAAAAGCCCGGAGGATACATGACACACAGCCTGCGCACCCATATCGACGGCCAGACCTATGCTGACCAGTCTGCAGTATTGGATCAGTTGGTCGAACATGCCAACCTGCCCCAAGCCGACCGCACGGCGATCTGCGCAGCAGCGGCTCAGTTGGTGCGTGACATCCGGTCCAGTACTTCGCCCGGCATGATGGAGGTGTTTCTGGCCGAATACGGCCTGTCCACCGACGAGGGCATCGCGCTGATGTGTCTGGCCGAGGCGCTGCTGCGCGTCCCTGATGCCGACACCATCGACGCGCTGATCGAGGATAAGATCGCACCGTCGGATTGGGGCAAACATTTGGGGCAGTCCTCGTCTTCGCTGGTGAACGCGTCAACCTGGGCGCTGATGCTGACCGGAAAGGTTCTGGACGAGGGCAAAGCGTCGCCCGTCGGCGCCCTGCGCGGGGCTATCAAACGATTGGGCGAACCGGTGATCCGTACGGCCGTTGGCCGCGCGATGAAGGAAATGGGCCGTCAATTCGTACTGGGTGAGACTATCCAGTCCGCCATGGACCGGGCCGCCGGGATGGAGGCAAACGGTTACACCTATTCCTACGACATGCTGGGCGAGGCGGCGCGCACCGAAGCTGACGCCGCCCGTTATCACCTGTCTTATTCTCGCGCTATCGCGGCCATTGCCGATGCCTGCACCCATGACGATATCCGGGCCAATCCGGGGATATCGGTAAAGCTGTCAGCCCTGCATCCGCGCTATGAGTTGGCGCAGGAACAACGGGTGATGGAAGAGCTTGTCCCTCGCCTGCGCGCCCTGTGTCTGTTGGCCAAAGCCGCCGGTATGGGCCTGAATGTTGACGCCGAAGAAGCCGACCGCCTGTCGCTTTCCCTGCAAGTGATCGAGGCCGTTATGGGTGAGCCCGCATTGGCCGGTTGGGATGGTTTCGGCATTGTCGTGCAAGCCTATGGTCCGCGTGCGGGGCTTGTTCTGGACACGCTCTATGACATGGCAGAACGTCATGACCGCAAACTGATGGTCCGGCTGGTCAAAGGGGCCTATTGGGATACCGAGGTCAAGCGCGCGCAGGTCGAGGGTGTCGACGGTTTCCCGGTTTTCACGCGCAAGGCGGCGACCGATATCTCGTACATCGCCAATGCCCGCAAGCTGTTGGGTATGACCGACCGGATTTACCCGCAATTTGCCACCCATAACGCCCATACGGTCAGCGCAATCCTGCATATGGCCGACGCGCAACCGTTCGAGTTTCAGCGTTTGCATGGCATGGGCGAAACTTTGCATCAGATCGTTCGCGATCAAAGCAACACTCGCTGCCGAATTTACGCTCCGGTCGGAGCACATCGCGATCTTTTGGCCTATCTGGTGCGGCGTTTGCTTGAAAACGGTGCGAACTCATCCTTCGTGAACCAGATCGTCGATGAAAATGTGCCACCCGAGGAGGTCGCCTCGGACCCGTTCGACACCATTGCAGAACCAAAATCACCGCTGCCAACCGGCCCTGAACTGTTTCAACCCGAGCGACCCAATTCTAAAGGGTTCGATCTGCAACACACACCGACGCTCGATCGAATTGACGCCGCCCGCGATGCGTTTCGCGCGCATCACTGGTACGCGCAGCCGCTTGTGTCACAAGACGCGCATCCCGACGCTGACGAACCCGTCACCAATCCGGCGCATCCACAGGACCGTCCGGGCGCAGTCGCCCCGGCCAGCGCGCAGGATGTCGAACTTGCCTTGGCCACGGCGTCCCCGTGGAATGCTCCGGCTGAACAACGGGCGCAGGTATTGAATACAGCAGCTGATCTGTACGAAGCACATTATGGTGAGCTTTTCGCTCTGCTGGCGCGAGAGGCTGGTAAATCGATTCCCGATGCGGTCGCTGAACTGCGCGAGGCTGTCGATTTCCTTCGTTATTATGCTGCTAACATCCCCGCGGCTGAACCAGCGGGCACGTTTACTTGCATCAGCCCCTGGAACTTTCCGCTGGCAATCTTTACCGGGCAGATTTCGGCGGCTTTGGCCACCGGCAACGCCGTTCTAGCCAAGCCTGCGCCGCAAACGCCGTTGGTCGCGCACCGGGCTGTCCAACTGCTGCACGAGGCCGGAGTACCGCGCGACGTTCTGCAACTGCTGCCCGGTGGGCCGTCCGTCGGGGCGGCGTTGACGTCAGACCGGCGCGTGTCTGGGGTCGCCTTTACAGGCTCGACCGCCACCGCATTGAAAATTCGTTCAGCAATGGCAGAGAACCTGAAACCTGGCACGCCTTTGATCGCGGAAACCGGCGGATTGAACGCCATGATTGTGGACAGCACCGCACTGCCTGAACAAGCCGTGCAATCCATCATCGAAAGCGCATTTCAATCTGCGGGTCAGAGATGCTCGGCCCTGCGCTGCCTCTATGTGCAGGAAGATATCGCCGACGACTTGCTGACCATGCTGACCGGCGCGATGGAGGCTTTGCAGGTCGGAGACCCATGGCTTTTGTCGACCGACTGCGGCCCGGTCATTGATCAGGACGCGCTGCAAGGCATTGCGGACCACATCGCGCAAGCGCGCGCAGAAGGCCGGGTGGTGAAGGAACTGAACACGCCCCCCGAAGGGACTTTCATCGCCCCTACCCTGATCGAAATCCCCGGTATCAGCGCACTGGAGCGTGAAGTGTTTGGCCCGGTCCTGCATGTCGTCCGCTTCAAGGCTGCTGAGATTGATCAGGTCATCGCCGACATCAATGCCACGGGTTATGGGCTGACTTTCGGCCTGCACACCCGCATCGATGACCGGGTCCAACACATCACCGAGGCCGTTCACGCGGGCAACATTTATGTCAACCGCAACCAGATTGGTGCGATCGTGGGTTCTCAGCCCTTTGGCGGCGAAGGTCTGTCGGGCACCGGACCCAAGGCGGGTGGGCCGAACTACATGGCACGCTTCTGTGCTCCGGATCGTCAACACAGCACGGCGAATTGGAACAACACGATGGGCGATCTACCCGATCCGCAAGGCCAGCCTGCTGCCGTACGCACGCAATCCCTGCCCGGTCCGACCGGCGAATCCAACCGACTGAGTGAATTCCCCCGCGCGCCGTTGTTGTGCTTGGGGCCAGGACCCGAGGCCGCGCAAGCGCAGGCCGAAGCAGTCGCAGCCCTGGGTGGCACCGCCATTCTAGCGACCGGCATGGTGGACCTGCACAGGCTAGAGAACATCGTCAATATCTCAGGAGTTCTGTGGTGGGGAGATGACGAAACCGCGCGCGAGATCGAACTCCACCTGGCCCGCCGTGATGGCCCGATCCTGCCGCTGATCCCCGGTCGGCCTGACCGGGCGCGGGTTCTGGGCGAGCGTCACGTCTGCGTCGACACCACCGCCGCCGGAGGCAATGCGGCCTTGTTGGGAGGTGCGGCGTAACCGTACCTTGACGCTGGGCCGGGAAAAGCCCAGCGTCCCCCCATGTTTCCGATCCGTGACCACAATCCGTCGGGGCGCACGCCCTATGTCGTTTACCTACTGATGGCAGCCAATATCCTGATTTTCTTCAGCTATGTGGGGATTATGGATAATGCACCGCTGATCAACAGGCTGTATTTCGACTATGCTATAATCCCGGCGCGGATCACCGATGGATTTGCGTTCGAAACCCTTGTGACGTCGATGTTTCTGCATGGTGGATGGATGCATCTGGCCGGGAACATGCTGTTTCTCTGGATTTTCGGGGACAATCTTGAGGATGAGATGGGCCACCTGCCCTTCCTGCTGTTCTATTTGCTGGCTGGTGTCGGCGCAGGCCTGATCCACGTTGCCACCGCGCCGGATTCGGTGGTGCCGACCATTGGAGCCTCGGGTGCGATTGCCGGGGTGATGGGCGGCTATCTTTTGCTGTTCCCCAAAGCGCGCGTGGACGTTCTGCTGATTCTGATCGTCTATTTTCGGATTTTCACCATCCCGGCTTTCATCATGCTGGGCATCTGGTTGGGCCTTCAATTCATGGGCAGCCTTGCAAGCAACCCAGACGAAGGTGGAGTTGCCTATTGGGCGCACACGGGGGGCTTTTTTGTCGGCCTGGTCCTGTGCCTCCCGCTTTGGCTTAAACGAGGTGGCCCCGCGTATTGGGGCCGCACCCACGGCCACCCGCCCCACCCCGAACACAAATACAAATTATCGCAATCCCGCATTCCACGGGTCCCGCGAAAATAGGCGCTAGTCCTCAGGCGGCTTCGGTAATCGACCACCGCTGAGGTGAGTGATCTCTTCTGCGGCGTCCCGAACCAACGTACCCAGTTCTGTTGCCCGGTCGGCAACGAACCGGACAGACGGCCCAGACACGGAAATCCCGGCACAGGGTTCGCCCCGGTCATTGTAGATGGCGGCACCGATACAGGACATGCCTTCGTACCGTTCCTCATGATCATGCGACCAGCCGCGGGCATGGGTTTTAGCCAAATCCGCCTCTAACCCTTCGTTCGGCAGCAACGTATGTGAGGTGAAACGAACAGCGTCAGCCGTCAATGCTTTGCTGACCGCAGACTCGCTCATCGCGGCCAATATCGCTTTGCCTGTGCCGGACGCGTACATCGGCGTCCGCGCACCCGGTGGGAAAAACGCCCGGATCGGGTTCGGCGTTTCAACCTGTCCGACAAAAACCACTTCGGACCCGTCTGGCACGGCCAAATTCGCGGTTTCGCCACTTTCTTGCATCAAACGCCGCAAGATCGGTCGCCCGATTTCAATCACGCTGTTTCGACGCAGGAACGAAGCGCCGGTGCGATACGCTTCAATCCCGATCATCCATTCCTGCCGCTCGTCATCGAAGGCGACAAACCCATGTTTCTGCAACGTCGCCAGAATACGGTGCGTAGTGGCTGTAGGTACATCCACTTCGCGCGCAAGATCGCTTAGCGCAGAGCGTTCCATTCGTGCCACTGCGGTCAGAACAACCAGCGCCCGATCCAGTGATTGCATGGTCCCGGCCGAGCTTTCCTTGAACAGCGATTTGGGCCTGCCGCGCGGCCTTTTGGGGGTGTCCGTCACTGATTTCTCCTTTCAGCCCGGCAAAGTTTTTTTCATCCCGCTTTCTGAAACTCAAAAATGAAAAACGGAAAATCACATCTATTCAATGGATTATTTATTTAATTGCAAAAATGAAAATATTTTTCAAGAAAATTGCACCAAGAAGCGATTTCTACAACACTCTTCTTCAAATCGGAGGATCTAGAAATGTCCAATCAAAACCCGGTATTCATTCCCGGCCCCACCAATATCCCGGATCGGTTGCGCCTAGCGATGCAGGTCCAGACACAGGACCACCGCGCGCCTGATTTTGTCGAAACCTTTGCCCCTGTGCTGGAAGACACCAAAAAGGTGTTTGGAACCAAAGAAGGGAACATCATCACCTTCCCGGCCAGCGGAACAGGCGGCTGGGAGGCATCGGTGACCAATACGCTCAGCCCCGGCGACAGCGTACTGGTTGCGCGCTATGGCATGTTCAGCCATCGCTGGATCGACCTGTGCCAACGGCACGGCTTGGATGTCCGCATCATCGAATGCCCCTGGGGCAGCGGCGCGCCCGCCGATAAGTTTGCCGAAGCTCTTGCCGCAGACAAAGAGCATAAGATCAAAGCAGTTCTGGTAACGCATAACGAAACGGCGACCGGCGTACGCTCGGATATCGGAGCGGTGCGCAAGGCAATGGATGCCAGCGACCACCCGGCGATGCTGTTTGTGGATTGCGTCAGTTCACTGGCCTCGATGCCGTTCGAGTTTGATGGCTGGGGCGTCGATATCGCGGTGTCGGGTTCGCAAAAGGGCTTCATGCTGGCAACCGGTATGGCGATCCTGTGTGTCAGCCCCAAGGCGCTGGCTGCGATGGAAACGGCCCAACTGCCGCGCACCTTCTTTGATTTCCGCGACATGATGAACGCAAATGCGTCGGGCGGGTTTCCCTATACCCCACCGCTGCAGCTGATCTATGGTATGCGCGAAAGCCTGAAGATGCTGTTCGAGGAAGGGCTGGACAACGTATATGCCCGCCATTTCCGTCTGGCCGAAGGGGTCCGCAAGGCAACTGCCGCCTGGGGGCTGGAGTTGGTGGCGCAATCGCCCGACCTGTATTCCGATACCGTCAGTGCGATTTACGTACCTGAAGGCTTTGACAGCAATGCGCTGACCGATCACGCCTTTAATTCCTATGGCGTAAGCTTTGGCATCGGGCTGGGCGAAATGAACGGCAAAGCCTTCCGTATCGGCCATCTGGGCAGCCTGACGGATGTTATGGTTCTGTCCGGTCTGGCCACGATCGAAATGGCGATGGCTGATCTGGACTATCCGATCACGTTGGGCAGCGGTGTTGCAGCAGCGCAGGAGTACTTCCGCAGCGGCAGCGCCACACCGATGCAATCCGCAGCTTAAGGAGGAGCTTGATGTTGGACGCACTCACCACAGCTGAAAGCCTGACGCTGGCCGACATGCGCGAAGCGCACGAGCGGATTCGGCCACATATCAACCGGACGCCTGTGATGCGTTCGGACTATCTGGACGAACTGACCGGCGCACAGCTGTTCTTTAAATGTGAAAACTTCCAAGAGGCCGGGGCCTTCAAAGTGCGCGGGGCCTGCAATGCGGTCTTTGGGCTGGATGACGACGCGGCAAAGCGCGGCGTGGCTACCCACTCTTCGGGCAACCATGCGCTCAGTTTGTCATATGCAGCCGGACGGCGGGGTATTCCCTGTAACGTCGTGATGCCGCGCACGGCACCGCAAGCCAAGAAAGACGCGGTGCGCCGTTATGGCGGGATCATCACCGAGTGTGAACCTTCGACCACCTCGCGTGAGGCCGTGTTTGCCGAAGTGCAAGGCCGGACGGGCGGTGAGTTCGTACACCCCTACAACGACCCGCGCGTAATTGCAGGGCAGGCAACCTGTTCGGCCGAGCTGCTTGAGCAAACCGACGGTGTGGACGCTGTAGTCGCACCCATTGGTGGCGGCGGCATGATCTCGGGCACGTGCCTGACCCTGTCGAACGCGGCCCCCGAGGTAAAGATATACGCCGCCGAACCGGAACAGGCCGACGACGCCTATCGCAGCTTCAAGGCCGGGCACATCATCGCCGATGACGCGCCGGTCACTGTAGCCGACGGTCTGAAAGTGCCGCTGAAGGAAAACACCTGGCACTTCGTGTCCCGCTTTGTCACCGACATTCAAACCGCCAGTGAAGACGAAATCGTCGAGGCGATGAAGATCACCTGGAAATACCTGCGTGTCGTGATGGAGCCCAGCAGCGCCGTGCCATTGGCCACCATCCTGAAACACCCCGAAGTGTTCAAGGGCAAACGCGTCGGCGTGATCATCACTGGTGGCAACGTGGATTTGGATAAATTGCCCTGGATCAAGGGCTGAGGAGGAAGAAATATGAACAAGCCTGTGAATATTGATCAGCTTGAAGTTGGCTTTGACATTCCTGCCGCGATTGGCACGGACGAGGCCGATATTCAGACGCCAAGCCTGGTGCTGGATCTGGACGCGCTGGAGCGCAACATCAAAAAGATGGGTGACTATGCCAAGGCCCATGGGATGCGTCACCGGGTGCATGGCAAGATGCATAAATCCGTCGATGTGGCAAAGCTGCAGGTCGAGCTGGGCGGGGCCTGTGGGGTATGTTGCCAGAAAGTCTCTGAGGCCGAGGTCTTTGCCCGCGGCGGTATCAAAGACGTTCTGGTCTCGAACCAAGTGCGCGACCCGGCCAAGATCGACCGCCTTGCGCGCATGCCCAAGCTGGGCGCACGGACGATCTGCTGTGTCGACGACATCGACAATGTCGCCGATCTGTCCGAGGCGGCACAACGCCATGGCACCCAGATCGAATGTCTGGTGGAGATTGACTGCGGCGCAGGTCGCTGCGGCGTGACGACGACGCCCGAGGTAATCGCCATCGCCAAAGCCATCGACGCGGCTCCGGGGCTGAAGTTCTCTGGCATTCAGGCTTACCAGGGCGCGATGCAGCACATGGACCTTTATGAGGACCGCAAGGCCAAGATCGACGTTGCCGTGGCACAGGTCAAAGACGCAGTGGACGGGCTGGCCGCAGAAGGTCTGGAGTGTGACATTGTTGGCGGTGGCGGCACCGGGTCCTACTATTTTGAAAGCACTTCGGGCGTATACAACGAACTGCAGTGCGGTTCCTACGCCTTCATGGACGCCGATTATGGTCGTATCCTTGATCAGGACGGCAACCGCATCGACCGTGGAGAATGGGAGAACGCGTTCTTCATCCTCACCAGCGTCATGAGCCACGCCAAGGCCGACAAAGCCATTGTCGATGCAGGCCTCAAGGCGCAGTCAGTGGACAGTGGTTTGCCGGTGATTTTTGGGCGCACCGATGTGGAATACGTCAAGTGTTCGGACGAGCACGGTGTTGTCGCTGATCCCGATGGTGCGCTGAAGGTGAACGACAAACTGCGCTTGGTTCCGGGTCACTGCGATCCCACCGCCAACGTCCATGATTGGTATGTTGGGGTGCGCAACGGCAAGGTCGAAACCCTCTGGCCAGTATCCGCTCGCGGTAAGGCGTATTAAGCCGAACCGCATTGATCCGGGCGGCGGTTCTTCCCTTCCCTGCCGCCCGGACCTGCCCTCAAGCTAAGGAAAAGGTCATGAAAGATATGTCGGAAAAACCCTTGCTGATCGTCGGAGAAGATCTGTGCCAGCAACTGGTTGGCCGCAGCGACGCGTTTGACGCGGTGCAGGACGTGTTCGCCGCAATGGCGCGCGGAGATGCTTACAACTTTCCGGTCATCCGTGAAGCGATTGGCTATGCCGATGCGCTATATGGATTCAAATCCGGCTTTGATCGGGCCGGTCAGGTGCTGGGTGTCAAATCTGGCGGCTACTGGCCCGGCAATCTGGACAAAGGGTTGACCAACCACCAATCCACTGTCTTCCTGTTCGACCCGGACACCGGGCGTCTGTCTGCACTGGTCGGCGGCAACTACCTGACCGCCGTGCGCACGGCTGCATCGTCTGCCGTTTCCATCGCCCATCTGGCCCGAAAGGACTCCAAGGTTCTGGGCATGGTTGGCGCTGGCCATCAATCCGCCTTCCAACTGCGCGCCGCAGCCGAGCAACGCGACTTTGAAAAAGTCGTTGCCTGGAACCCCCACCCCGAGATGCTTCCGCGTCTGGGTGAGGTCGCGAAAGAAATCGGCCTCGACTTCGAAGCTGTTAGTCAAGAAGAGCTGGGCGCACAGGCGGATGTCATCATCACCATCACGTCGGCGTTTGAACCTTTGCTGATGAAAGACTGGATCAAACCGGGCACCCATCTGGCCTGCATGGGCACCGATACGGTAGGCAAGCAAGAAGTCGACGCCGCGCTGGTTGCCAGTGCAACGGTTTACACCGACGAAGTTGCCCAATCGGTCACCCTTGGCGAAGCTCAGCATGCCATCGCAAACGGCTCGTTGACCGAAGATCAGATCACCCCAATCGGTGCCGTCATCAATGGCGACCATTCGGGGCGGGCAAGCGCGGATGAGATCACCTTGTTCGACGGAACCGGTGTTGGGCTACAGGACCTGGCGGTTGCATCTGTTGCCGCACGGCTGGCGGATGAAGCCGGGCTGGCGCAGCGCGCAACCCTCTGAATCCAGTCTCTTTGAAACGACAAAGCGCGCCTGTAACAGGGCGCGCTTTTTTTAATGGATTTGCAGGAAGCTTAGCCCCGGATAACCTTGGCGAACTGGTCAAAGATCGGCTCATTGGCGCAGATCACCTCGCCATCCTCAAGCACGTTGCCTTCGGGGTTCAGGGCTTGCACAAAGCCACCGGCCTCTTTCACGATGATGATCCCAGCGGCCACGTCCCAAGCGTTCAGGCGACGCTCCCAGAACCCTTCATAGCGGCCTGCGGCCACATAGGCCATGTCCAGCGCCGCAGCGCCCCAGCGGCGCACACCAGCGCAGGCAGGCATCAGCCGGGCCAGATCCTGCAACGTGGCAGGCAGGTCCGAGCGGCCCCCGAATGGCAAGCCGGTCGAAAAGATGGACTCGATCATGCGATGACGGCCCGAGACACGGATGCGGGTATCGTTCATCCATGCGCCTTCACCTTTTTCGGCAAAGAACATCTCATCCTTGGCGGCGTCATAGATCACTCCGGCCACGATCTTGCCCTTGTGTTCCAGCGCAATCGACACCGCCCAGTGCGGCAGGCCGTGCAGGAAGTTGGTTGTGCCGTCCAACGGGTCTACAATCCAACGGCGGGTTGGGTCCTCACCATCAATCGCGCCGCCCTCTTCGGCCAACCAGCCATAGGTTGGGCGCGCACCCAGCAGTTCCTCTTTCAGGATTGCCTCGGCGGCAATATCGGCCTTGGAGACAAAGTCGCCCGCGCCTTTCATCGACACCTGAAGGTTCTCGACTTCACGAAAATCCTTGACCAAAGAACGCCCCGCCTTGCGCGCGGCTTTGATCATGATGTTGAGGTTTGCACTGCCAACCATTGTCCAAAGGCTCCTGTCCGGTCAAACCGCGCGTATACTGGTGCAACGCGCCCTTGCCAAGAGGAATGATGCGCATAGCAGACCCGCGTTTATTACCTATTGCTCTTGCAGCTTGCGCGCCTCGGTTCCCGCCAGTTCGATCAGTTCCTGCACGTAGGGTTTTTCAAGGTCTTCCGAGCGCACTGCCGCGTACAATGTGCGGGTAATTCCGTTTTCCGTCAGCGGGCGGGTGACATAGTCCGAGTTGTATTTTACCTCGCGCACGACCCAGTCAGGCAACGCAGCAACGCCCCGGTTCGAGGCCACAAGCAACAGGATCACTGCCGTCAATTCCACCTGCCGGATTGCGGCCGGTTCAACGCGTGCCGGGATCAGCAATTGGCTGAACACATCCAAACGTGTGCGTTCGACCGGGTATGTAATCAGGGTTTGCCCTCGGAAATCCTCGGCCTCGATGAACTCTTTCTGCGCCAAGGGGTGCGAGGACGACGCGACAAAGACCGCGTCATAGTCAAACAGTTCGATGAATTCTATACCCGGCAGCTCCTCAGGGTCGGACGACACCACCAGATCGACCTCTTCCTTCTGCAGGGCAGGCAAAGCGTCAAAGGCCAGACCCGGGCGGATATCGACATCTACATCGCCCCAGGATTTGCGGAAAGATTCCAGCACCGGGAACAGCCATTCGAAACAGGCGTGACATTCGATGGCGATATGCATCCGCCCCGTGCGCCCGTCCCGCAGAGAGGAAAATTCCTGTTGCGTCGCCTCAAGTTGCGGCAGAATCTGCTCAGCCAGCCGTAACAGACGCAAGCCCGCCGCCGACAGTTTCATCGGCTTGGACCGGCGCAGGAACAATTCGACCCCCGCCTGATCCTCCAACCCCTTGATCTGATGGCTCAGCGCGGATTGCGTGATGTTCAGCTGATCCGCCGCACGGGCCAAGCCGCCGCATTCATGGATGGCCTTAATCGTACGCAGGTGTCGGAATTCGATGTGCATTGTAGTGTGACTCATGTTGTTCTTGAGTAATATGAGTTTGTCTCACAATGCGCAAACTGGCACAAGAGCCACAGATAGGACCAGTGAGGCAGCCATGACGAAACCAGAAATTTCATTCGAGTTTTTCCCGCCGCAAACGCTCGAGGCCTCATTCCGCCTGTGGGATACGGTTCAGACGCTGGCCCCGCTTGAGCCGCGCTTTGTCTCGGTCACCTATGGGGCGGGCGGCACAACCCGCGAACTAACCCGCGATGCCGTGGCCACCCTGCACAAATCATCCGGCCTTCCTGTGGCAGCGCACCTGACCTGCGTGGACGCCTCGCGCCAGGAAACGCTGGAGATCGCCGATACATTCGCGCGTGCCGGGGTTCAGGACATTGTCGCCCTGCGGGGTGATCCGCCGAAAGGTCAGGTTCGGTTCCTGCCGCATCCCGATGGGTTCGCAAACTCGGTCGAGTTGATCGAAGCCCTGGCTGAAACCGAAATGTTCAGCATCCGCGTCGGCGCCTATCCCGACAAGCACCCCGAGGCACAGGATTTTTCGGCTGATGTCGACTGGCTCAAGGCCAAGCTGGATGCCGGTGCGGACGAAGCCCTGACGCAGTTCTTCTTTGAGGCCGAGACCTTTTTCCGCTTCCGCGATGCCTGCGAAAAAGCCGGGATCGACAAGCCCATCGTGCCCGGCATCCTGCCCATCGAGAACTGGAAAGGTGCCCGCAATTTTGCCCGCCGCTGTGGTGCGCATATCCCTGACTGGGTCGAAAACGCCTTTGAAAAGGCGATTCGCGATAATCGAGAGGATCTGCTGGCCACAGCACTATGCACCGAACTGTGTTCGGACCTGATCGACGAAGGCGTGGACAAGCTACATTTCTATACCCTGAACCGGCCTGAACTGACGCGCGACGTGTGTTTTGCACTGGGTATTACTCCAAAGGCCGAATTGCAAAACGTCGCCTGATTTGATCCCTGTTGATTACTTTGCCCGGACCCTACCAAGGCTCCGGGCTTTTTTGCGGGATCACAAGTGCAACCGGGATGTGAACAATAGCGCGACCCCTTTCGAACTGTCCCCCAAATAGCGATAAATTTTTGATAAAGTTTGACAAATTTGTGAGCCTCCACACACTGAGTTCGTAGTGTTTGTTTAATGAGTGTTTTGGCTATGGAGCCTGTTGAAAAGATAAATGCACGCGTTGACGCGCTCGAAGCTTTGGGCTTGGACCAGAATGCAGGGTCCGACGATATCCGAGATGCTTGGCGCCACATCGCATTTCACGCACATCCAGACCACAGAAATGGCGATTGCACACATTTCGCGCGCGCCAAAGAGGCGTATGATTTTTTACGCCGCGAAGGGCTGACCGTCAAAGGACGTGCCACCGGCATGCCGCGCCGGCCGAAGCTACGCAAACGTGTCATTGAATTGGAAAGTGCCGATATCGACGCCTGCCGCGTGTTGCTGAACACAGCTCTGGCGCACAGCCCGGATGGCGCAAACCCGGAATCTCAGACCTCAATCGAAGCGGACCATGTCCCTGAAGCCGTTGGGTTCTATGGCCGTCATCTGACTTATTTTGTTCCAACACCGGTTTGTGAAGGGTCCAACCGGGTGGCGCTGCCAACCTCGGTTCTTGCCTCGGCCCGGCGGACGGAAACCGAAGTGCTTAGCTTTCAGTCGAACGATGCAGGGGCCGGTGAAGTCGTGGTTCCCGACACGATCACCGAACGAAAATTTCCCGGCGCGAAAAGCGTTCGCATCAAGTTCGACGCGGATCAACAGATGCGCGACGACTTCTGGCTGGCTGGCTAACAGCAAAAACCCGGCCTAGTGTGGACCGGGTTTAGCTTCGGTGAGTAGCGTATTAGTTTGCGATCGGACCTTCCGAGGTGAATTTCGGAATAACGCTGGTCGATGCGTCATCGCCTTCGATCCCCGGCCAGTTGCCTTCGGCCAGATTGATGTTGCCGGGGATATCCTCTTCAAAAAAGCCGACAACAACATCAGTGATGTTCAGGTACAGCTTGTCATCGACAATCCGCCACAGGTTCGGGTTCGCCGGAACCTTGCCACCACGCGATACACCGTAAGCGCAATGCCCATCATAGGCCGGGGCGTAATAGGCGGGGTTTTCAAGAAACTTATCGCGGTTCTCTTCGGTCGAGAACGCCCAAGTGGCACCGTTATAGTCCGCTGTAATATCAGAACGGCCACGCACAGCCTCGGGCTGGGCATGGCCAACCGGCGCCTGATCCAGGCCACGATAGGCGACAACGTCGTAACCCGACACGGCAAAACCGGTGCCGTCTACATACTGATCACCGGCGAAAGCCGGCACGGCAAAGGCCAAAGCTGTCACGAAAGTCAGGGCAAAGCGTTTCATGTGGTAAATCCTTTTGTCCTCGGGGTTGGGCACTTGCTGAGAGAATAGATATTTTCGCCCCAATGGGCAGTCCTGCTCGCGCCGCTGTGACATCGCATGAAGAAATGTGAGAGGTCCGATCCCGAATGTTACAAAACTGCCCCAACATCCGGGGTTGGACTCGGGGCTTTGCAACATTAGCTGTTGAGACGGACATAAACTTTACCAGAACGCAGCTGAGAAAGACGACAGATGAGCGAGCAATCCCCATACACGCCCCCCGCAGTCTGGACATGGGACAGCGAAAGCGGTGGTCGATTTGCCAATATCAACCGACCCATTGCCGGGGCGACCCACGACAAGGACCTGCCGGTCGGAAAGCATCCACTACAGCTTTATTCACTGGCCACCCCAAACGGCGTCAAAGTCACAGTGATGCTGGAAGAACTACTGGCGCTAGGTCACGAAGGCGCTGAATACAATGCATGGTTGGTTAATATCGGCGAGGGGGACCAATTCAGCTCGGGCTTTGTCGACGCCAATCCGAACTCTAAGATTCCTGCACTTTGGGACCGCTCAGGCGATGAGCCTGTGCGTGTTTTCGAAAGCGCCTCGATCCTGTTCCATCTGGCCGAAAAGTTCGATGCTTTCCTGCCGAAATCGGGTCAGGAACGCACCGAGGTGATGAACTGGGTATTTTGGCAGATGGGCAGTGCGCCTTATCTTGGCGGCGGTTTTGGCCATTTCTACGCCTATGCGCCTGAG
The DNA here is from genome assembly GCF_056539625.1 of Ruegeria sp. BA12. Classification (NCBI taxonomy): domain Bacteria; kingdom Pseudomonadati; phylum Pseudomonadota; class Alphaproteobacteria; order Rhodobacterales; family Roseobacteraceae; genus Ruegeria; species Ruegeria sp. BA12. Next base: position 146,191 of record NZ_JBQFVF010000001.1, on the reverse strand, counting down.
AAATGGGAATACCCGATCAACCGCTTCGCGATGGAGGCCAAACGGCAGCTGGACGTGCTGGACCGGCAACTGGCTGAAAACGCTTATATTGCAGGCGAACACTATACCATTGCTGATATGGCCATTTGGCCCTGGTATGGCCAACTGGTGTTGGGCCGTCTCTACAGCGCCGCCGAGTTCCTGGATGTCGAGTCCTATAAAAATGCGATGCGGTGGGCCAAGGCGATCGACGCGCGCCCCGCTGTTCAGCGTGGCCGCATGGTCAACCGTGCGTTTGGTGAGCTGCATACGCAGCTGCACGAACGCCATGACGCAAGCGATTTTGACACCCGCACACAAGACAAGCTGGAAGCAGCAGAATAGTCGCGACGCCCCGCGGTTCGTTGGATCGCGGGGCTTGCCTGATCACCTATTTCAAAATTGGTGGCTTATCCGGGTTACTGCCCGGCGTAACCTGTTCGATGACCCGCGCCTCGGGCTGTGGCAAGTCGAACCGTAAGCCAACCCGTGCCAGTGCCGCTGATGCTGGATCATGCGGGCCAAAAAAACCAACATCCATCGCCCCAGCCTCAATCCCGGAAAAGGTCAGTGCCTCGGACGCGGCTTTGGCCAGTGCGGGCTCAGCCCCCTCAACCGCGCCGACAAAACCAAGAAGGTGGCCCATGCCGCCCTCTTCCGTCTTGGTCCCAACAAGAAACGCAGCTTCGGCCAAGCCGACGGCTGTGGCCAGCTTCGTGTCCAGCGCTGTCAACAGATCATCCGGCATGCCCTTTGGCGGCAGGAACTCTGCCAGACGTTGCTGTACCTCTTCTGGTGCATGTTCCAACGTGGTGGCCAGCCAGCCCAGCGCTTCGGCCGGGATCAGCATGGATGAAGGTGCAACCTCAAGGTTCAGACCCAGCCCGATCCCCTGCCCTGCCAGCATCGTCGACAGCACCCGCCCCGACAGCGCGACGTAAGGCACGGGACGTTCCGCAAATCGGGCCAAACGGTCGTGGCGATCAAAGGCCAGTACAAAGCGGCCATCCGCAACATCGAACAGCTCGGGCGAGATATTCTCGTCCTGCGCTTCTTCGGCCAGCAACAGAAACAGCTCAGAGTCTGCCAGGCGCTCAAAAAACCGCAGACGCGCCGCGTCATCCTGCGGACTGGCCTCCATCGTGGCATGGGCGGCGTCAAGCGCCGTGGCGTTAGTCATTCAAAACCTCTTGCACCCGCGCACGCAGAACCGGCAGCAGTTCAGCTTCGAACCACGGGTTTTTCTTCAGCCATGCCGTATTCCGCCAAGACGGATGAGGCAAGGGAAAGACGCGCGGCGCATGGTCTCGCCAGTTGCGCACGGTTTCGGTCACGGCCGTACGTACACCTAGGTGATATTTGTGCGCGTGCCCCCCGACCAGAACCGTCAGGGGCACCTCCCCTAACTCATTCATCACCCTGTCATGCCATGTCTTTCCGCATATGGGCGGCGGTGGTAGGTCGGCTTTACGCTCGTTATATCCAGGAAAGCAAAAGGCCATCGGAACGATCGACACGCGGGCGCGGTCATAGAATACGGCCTCGTCAATCCCCAGCCAGTCCCGCAGACGGTCGCCAGAGGGATCGGTGAATGGACGCCCCGAGGCATGGACCCGCGCGCCAGGCGCCTGCCCTGCGATCAACAATGGCGTACCAGACCGAAACCAGACCACCGGGCGCGGCTCATGCGCGGTAAACGTGGTCTGAAACCTGTCTGCACAAATACGGCAGGCCTCAATTTCTTTCTGTAGCGAATTCATCAGATCGCAAGACTTCCTGCATCAAATTGGTTGACGGTCGAAAGGAAAGATAGTCAACGGACACCCCAAGGCCAACAGATGCAAAAGTCACAAAACCAACAGCACAGCTACGGTACGCATTGATCATTTGTTTCACAATTCGACATAATGTAGCCAACATGGACCAATAAATTTGTCGATGGTTTACCAACCTGGGCGGTGTACCAAACAAACGCCCGAGCAGCAGGCCGTGAATGCTTGAGTTTGAGAATGTCAGTAAGTCCTTTTGGACCGGGACCCGACGCAAGGTGATCCTGGATCGGGTCTCGTTCCAGATCGAACTGGGCCGGTCGATTGGCATATTGGCCCCAAACGGCACCGGCAAGACGACATTAATCAACATGATGGCCGGGCTGGAAAAACCGGATGAGGGTGTGATCCGCAAATCCTGCCGCATCTCGTTCCCGATGGGGTTTTCCGGCGGTGTGGTCAAAAAGCTTTCGGCCCTGGAAAACGCCCGCTACATCGCCAAAATCTATGGAATGGATCCCGACTATGTCGAGGCGTATTGCAGCTGGCTGTGCAATCTGGGTGAGTATTTCAACCAGCCTATCGGGACCTATTCATCCGGTATGCGGGCTCGCTTTACCTTTGCTCTGATGCTGGCGCTGGATTTTGACATGTACCTGATTGATGAGGGCATGCCCTCATCCACGGATGTAGAATTCAACCGAAAAGCAGGTGACATCCTGCGAGAGCGTTTGCGGACAACGACACTGGTGATCGTGTCCCACAATCCCGACGTTCTTGAGAAATTTGCACAGCAGGCGGCCGTTCTATTGGACGGTCAGCTTTACATGTTCGACACCTTGGAAGAGGCACGACAGTTATATGACTACCAAACCCAAGGCTAAAAAATATCGCTGGCGCCGCAATCGTCAGGGCTCGGATTCCGCAGACGCACGGGCCGACGCGATTTCGCGCATCAGAAAAGCGACGCAACCGTCTGAGGCGGCAAATAACCCGTCTCCCTCGACCGATATTGAGGCGATCAAGCGCGAAGGGCTAACCGGTCGCCAACTGCGTGTGGCACGTCGTCTGGCCCAGAAAAACGGGCTTGCTGCAACGTCGGATTACGACGCGGTGCGGCTATTACGTAAAAAGGGCATCGATCCGTTCGAACGTGCCAACTTGCTGGATTTGGCAGCCGAAAAAACAGGTTCGAATGATCAGGCAAAGGACAAGATCAAGATCCAGTTGCCGCAGACGATTTCGGACTCTTCCCAAGGCCTGACCGGTCCGGAGCTAACGCCAGCCGAGCGGCGAAATCTTGAAATCGGTGAAATTCAGAAGGACATCGCACGCCGCCGCAAACGCAAGCTGTTTGCGCTGTTTGCGCGTCTGGCAGCCTTTGTACTGCTGCCGACCCTGATTGTGGGCACCTATTTCTATCGGTACGCAACACCGATGTACGCCAGCGATTCCGCCTTTTCAATCTTGCAGGCAGACGGCGGCGGGGCGTCCTTTGGTGGGTTTCTTGCAGGCACTCAATTCGCCACTGCACAAGATTCCGTCGCCACGCAGGAATTTTTGGAATCCAAAGACGCGCTGGTGCGACTTGAGAACGACACCAATTTTTCCGAAATCTTCAAGCAGGATTGGATCGATCCGATTCAACGCCTGCCGCAGGATGCATCTCTTGAGGATACCTATAAGCTTTACAAGCGGATGATTACCATTGGGTACGACCCCAGCGACGGTATCATCCGGATGGAAGTTGCGGCACCAAGCCCCGAGATTTCAGTCGAACTTTCCAATCTTCTACTGTCCTATGCCGAGGAAACCATCAACGGTCTGACCGAATTGAAACGCGAAGACCAAATGCGCGATGCCCGGGCCGGTTTTGAATTGGCTCAGAACGAACGTCGAAAAGCTCAGGAGGAACTGATCGAGCTGCAGCTTCAGGGGGCGGTTTTGGACCCAGAAAACGTCCTCCTTGGCCTGCGCGAACGGATCAACGTAATCGAAATCGAGTTGCAGGAAAAAGAACTGCAGCTGGCCGCACTTTTGGACAACTTGCGCCCGAACCAAGCCAAAGTGGATGGTGTCCGTGCGGACATTCAACGACTTGAAGTTGCCCTGGCAGAACTGAACGCCGAAATGCTGGACGCGTCAGCAGGCGAAAACTCGCTGGCGCGTTTAAGCGTGCGAATTCAGATGGCCCAGGCCGACCTTGTGGCTCGTGATTTGATGCTGCAAACCGCAATGGAACAGATGGAAACCACACGAACCGAAGCCAACCGCAAAGTGCGTTATCTGACGGTTTCAGTGAACCCGGTCGCCAGTGAGGAACCCAGCTATCCGCGCAAGTTTGAAAATACGATTTTGGCTTTCCTATTGTTTGCTGGTATCTACCTGATGATCTCGCTTACCGCGTCGGTCCTTCGTGAACAGGTATCCTCGTAAGACACATGAAACATGTAAAAATCTCCGATCTCACGGTCGGTAATGATCTGCCTCTGACGATCATTGCCGGCCCCTGCCAACTTGAAACCGCCGATCACGCCCAGATGATCGCTGGCAAAATGAAAGAGGCCTGCGACGCCGCCGGTGCTCAGTATGTGTTTAAAGGCTCGTTCGACAAGGCTAACCGCACCTCTGTAAACGCAGCTCCTGCACTGGGCCTCGACAAAGGTTTGGCAGTGCTGCAATCGGTAAAGGACAGCATTGGCGTGCCAGTCACTACGGATGTGCATGAGAAAGAACAATGCGCGTCCGTTGCCGAGGTGTGTGACATCCTGCAAATCCCCGCTTTCCTTTGCCGTCAAACCGCCCTTCTAAAATCCGCAGGCGCAACAGGCGCTGTGGTCAACGTCAAAAAAGGTCAGTTCCTGGCCCCTTGGGACATGCAGAACGTCGCGGCCAAGATCGAAAGCACCGACAATCACAACATCATGCTGACGGAACGTGGTGTCAGCTTTGGCTACAACCGCCTCGTGGTGGACATGCAATCTCTGCCGGAAATGTCTCGCACCGGGTACCCGGTGATAATGGACGCCACCCACACTGTGGCTCAGCCCGGTGGATTGGGTGGTGCATCCGGTGGTCAGCGCGAATTTGCGCCCGTTATGGCACGCTCGGCTGTTGCCGTTGGTGTAGCCGGTGTATTCATGGAAACACACCAAGATCCGGACAACGCCCCCTGTGATGGCCCCAACATGATCTATCTGGATCAAATGCCTCAATTGATTGACACATTGATGCGCTTTGATGCATTGGCCAAAGCCAACCCGATTCAGATTTAAGCAAGAGCGATAGTATGACCAAACCCATCCCCGAGGTGACTCCGAACACCTGGAGTTTTCTGCGCGACCCGATGATCAAACCCACCGGGTTTCGCGAATATGACGCCCGTTGGAAATACCCCGAAGAGATCAATCTGCCGGGCATGACGGCGCTGGGGCTGGGTTTGGGCACTCAGATGCGCAAGCGTGGAATCGCGCCTGTGATCGCGGTCGGCAACGACTATCGCGACTATTCGCTGGCAATCAAGAATGCGTTGATCCTGGGCCTGATGCAGGCTGGAATTCAGGTCAAGGATATCGGCCCGGCACTGAGCCCTATGGCCTATTTCGCCCAGTTCCATCTGGACGTTCCCGCCGTGGCCATGGTCACCGCCAGCCACAACCCGAACGGCTGGACCGGCGTGAAGATGGGCTTTGAACGCCCGTTAACTCACGGCCCGGACGAGATGTCGGAATTGCGCGATATTGTTCTGAATGGACAAGGCGCCCCCCACGAAGGGGGTTCGTACGAATTCGTGGACGGCGTGAAAGAGGCTTATATCGACGACCTGGTTGGTGACTTCAAAATGTCCCGGCCCCTGAAAGTTGTCTGTGCGACGGGTAATGGTACAGCGTCAGCCTTTGCGCCCGAGATTTTCGAACGGATGGGGGTCGAGGTCGTGCCCAGCCACAACCGGCTAGACTACACCTTCCCCAACTACAACCCTAATCCTGAAGCCATGGAGATGTTGCACGACATGGCCAACACCGTGAAATCCAGCGGCGCCGACATGGCGCTGGGATTTGACGGTGACGGAGATCGCTGCGGTGTTGTCGATGACGAAGGTGAAGAGATTTTCGCCGACAAGGTCGGCGTGATCATGGCCCGCGATCTGGCCAAGCTGTACCCCAACGCGACCTTTGTGGCGGATGTCAAATCAACCGGGCTGTTTGCCAGCGACCCCGAGTTGCAGGCCCACGGCGTCAAAGCCGATTACTGGAAAACCGGCCATAGCCACATGAAGCGCCGGGTTAAAGAAATCAATGCTCTGGCAGGGTTCGAGAAATCGGGCCACTACTTCCTGGCAGAGCCGATCGGGCGCGGCTATGACTGCGGCATGCGAGTCGCGGTTGAGATCTGCAAATTGATGGATCGCAACCCGGACAAAAGCATGTCGGACCTGCGCAAGGCGTTGCCAAAAACTTGGTCGACGCCGACCATGTCGCCCTATGCCTCTGATACCGAGAAATACGACATTCTCAAACGGTTGGTGGACAAGCTGGTTGCCAAGGCAGATGCGGGTGAAACCCTGGCAGGCCGCGCGGTCAAAGAGGTCGTCACCGTCAATGGCGCCCGCGTCATTCTGGACAATGGCAGCTGGGGGCTGGTGCGGGCGTCCTCGAACACGCCAAACCTGGTTGTGGTCTGTGAAAGCAGCGAAAGCGAAGAAGAAATGCGCGCCATATTTGCCGATATCGACGCCGTCATCCGGACTGAGCCCGGCGTTGGCGATTACGACCAAACCATCTGATTTGGGATCGGGGCGCCTAAGGCGCCCCGCCCTTTAATTTCCACCCAACAGCTTGAACAAGCCTTTCTTGGCCTCTTCTTCCAGCTTATTTTTCAAAGCATCCTCGACACTTTCACTGTCAGTCACTGCCGTACCCAGTTCATCACCCACTTTGTCCAGAACCTTTTGCTTGGCGTCGTCCTCAAGGTCTTTTAGCTGACCTTCGGCGGCGGCCTCGATCACTTTGGACAAATCGGGTTTGATCGAAGGGTCGCTCCACGGCCCGACAATCCGCACTGGAACCGAAAGACCCTGCCCCGAGTTGGCCCGCAGCGCGGTTGGGGTAAACAGATAGTCGATCCTGCGCGCGCCGATATTGACCTTGCCCGTCCCATCTGCACGGAAATTGTCCAGTGACATCAGCAGGTCGTTATTGGTCAGCACACCCTGATCAATGGTAAAACTGGCTGTCAGGCTGTTGAACACGGTTGTCCCACCCGAACCTTTGCCGCGCCCCATCAGGCGATCCAGATCAAAACCCGAAATCACGCCCTGCCCCACATTCAGATTGCCCGTGCCACTGAGGGATCGCATGATCTGGTCTTCGGTCTGCCCGACGCCTAGAAATTCAAACTCACCCGTTCCTGTACCCGTAAAACGCTCAATCCCCGCGAGGGTGGACAGGGCTTGTTGAACGTTCATGTTTTTCGCCTTCAGCTTACCGCCGACTGACAGGCCATTGCGGTTGTTGGCCACCACCTGCCCGTTAACCTGACCCGAGAACAAAGTGGCCGGGTTCATCTGCAACACAGCACGGGACCGGTCGAGTATCAGCGTCAGGTCGCTGGCTCCCAGTTCTATGTCGGGCAGGACAATGGACGAGGCCGTCAGGCGTATTTCCCCATTGGCCAGCGACAGGGCCGAGGCATCAATCGGGGCCTTGGACCACCCACTGTCGGGCGAGGACGCCGTTCCCGACCCACCCCCGCTCGACGCCGGCGCGTCATTGAAACGTGACAGGTCAATATCCCCACTCTTGAGCCGCGCGGTGATTTTCGGCGGATCCGAAATCTCGATATCCGTTTCTCCGGTAAAGCGGTTGTGGTCCAACTGCGCCACCATGTTGCGCAGTGAGATACGGCCCTCGCTGGTATAGGTCATCTGCCCAGACACATCGGCCTTGCGGCCCAATCCCAGCGGCACCCCGACACCCGCCTGTCCAAAAGCGGCCATCATTTCCTCGGTGTTCCTGGTTTTGACCGCAAGCGCGCCGTCCATTTCTCCAGCAAGGTTGACGCGGCCATCGAACCCAACCTCGCCGCCCGGCGCGGTCAGAGCCAATTTCAAAGGTGCGACAGCCCCGGATGCATAGGTCGGCAGGTCCGGTATTTCGAGGTCAACTTTCACGTGGCCGCCCGGCACTGCCATCCGCGCCTCCATGACCATGGGTGAGGTCGGCCCCGGCCAGCTGGCCGACAGATCAACGTTTGAGAAGTTGAATTTCGTTGCGCCATTTTCGATGTAAACCAACTGTGCATTGGTCAGTTCCAGACGGTCCAGCGTCACGGCACCTTGAGGCGATGCAGATGACGCGCTGGTATTGCTTCCGGTCGTCGCCTGCGAGGCAACCGGAGCGCTTAATTCCCAATTGCCGCGTCCATCGGATAACTCGAGCCTCAAAACCGGATTATCCGCGACAACCCGCCTTATCCGTAAATCTCCGTTCAGCAGCGCCGAAGCATCCACGCCGACGGCAAGGCTTTCGGCGCTGAGCATCGGTTCGGACCCGGCCCAGGGTGCGTTGCCAAACGTGACAGGGCCGGTCTCCATCCCCAGAACGGGCCAGAACGACAGGTTCACATCCCCCGACAAGGTCAGGTCGCGCCCCGTTTCGCTTTTGACCTGTTCCGCCAGAATCGCCGCCAGCTTATCCCCCGGCATCAGCAATAAGGCGCCGATGACCAACCCGATTGCGGCCACGAATAAGAAGAGTATGCGCACCAGCCACTTCATTTTTCTGCTCTCCGCTTATTTGGCATGCGTTGAAAAGATCATCCAAAGCCCAGCCCGTATTTGCAAGAGGAAGCGTTCCCCACTATATGCCGCGCCATGAGCACGAACCCACCAAACCTCCGCCCTGACCTGGCGCCCGCCGCCAGGATGCCTGATACGCCACGTACCAACCAACCAACCATTGGTATGGTGTCGCTGGGCTGCCCCAAGGCCTTGGTCGATAGCGAGCGGATTTTGACCCGTCTTCGTGCAGAAGGGTACGGCATTTCGCCAGATTATTCCGGGGCCGATGCCGTAATCGTGAACACTTGCGGGTTCCTTGACAGCGCCAAGGCTGAGTCTCTGGACGCCATTGGCGAGGCTTTGGTAGAAAACGGCAAGGTCATTGTGACCGGCTGCCTGGGGGCCGAGCCCGACTATATCCGTGAACACCACCCGCGCATTATGGCCGTGACCGGGCCGCATCAATACGAACAGGTGCTGGATGCGGTGCATTCAGCAGTTCCCCCCGATCCTAATCCATTCGTTGATCTACTGCCCGCCGCCAGCGTGCAGTTGACCCCGCGCCATTACAGCTATCTCAAGATATCCGAGGGCTGTAACCACAAGTGCAAATTTTGCATCATCCCAGACATGCGCGGGAAACTGGCCAGTCGTCCCGCCCACGCCATATTGCGTGAGGCCGAAAAGCTGGTCGACAATGGCGTGCGCGAATTGCTGGTGATCTCACAGGATACCTCGGCCTATGGGCTGGACCGGAAATACGATGTGAACCCGTGGAAGGACCGTGAGGTGCGCAGCCACATTACCGATCTGGCGCGTGAGCTGGGGCAGCTGGATGCCTGGGTTCGTCTACACTATGTCTACCCCTACCCGCATGTGCGCGAGCTGATCCCCCTGATGGCCGATGCCAGGTGCAACATCCTGCCCTATCTAGACATTCCGTTCCAACATGCCCACCCGGACGTTCTGAAACGCATGGCCCGCCCGGCGGCAGCGGCGAAAACACTGGACGAGATCGCAGCATGGCGCGCGACCTGCCCCGATATCACCCTGCGCTCGACCTTTATCGTCGGCTATCCCGGCGAGACCGAGGCTGAGTTCCAGACGCTTTTGGACTGGATGGATGAGGCGCAATTGGATCGCGTGGGATGCTTCCAATACGAAAACGTGGATGGCGCACGCTCGAACGATCTGCCCGACCATGTTCCGGCCGAGATCAAACAAGAGCGCTGGGAACGGTTCATGGAGAAGGCACAGGCGATCTCCGAGGCAAAGCTGGCCGCAAAGGTCGGCCAGACCATCGAGGTGATCGTGGACGAGGTCGATGGCGAAGCCGCCACTTGCCGCACCAAATCCGACGCGCCCGAGATCGATGGGAATCTGTTTATCGACGAAGGGTTTGAAACCCTCAACCCTGGCGACATCGTCTCGGTCGAGGTCGATGAGGCTGGCGAATATGACCTTTGGGGCAAGCTGACCTGATCCAGTCACCCCTGCTGGGCAAAGCGTGAGGCAAGTTTATTGGTGTTTTGCGCCAGACTCGTGGATTATGACGGGACATACCGCCTTATAGGAAGGAAGTTCCAATGTCCTGCCTACGCCCCTTTGGCCTGAAATGCATAACGGTTATCCTTGCTGCCCAGCTTTATGCCGTTCCCGCTGTTGCGGACAACGTCCGCGCGGGCGGTTTCATAATTATAGGGTCCGAACCGCTGAGCCTGCACCTGCGCAGCAAACACCATGTGCAGCGATACTATGGCGAACCTAAAGTCTATCATCGGTCCAGCAAACACAAACATCAAACCAAGCCGAAAGTGTACCACCACAAGAACAAACCCAAGGTTCATTACGTCAAACCGGTCAAACGACACCACCGGTCAAGGCAAGCGTTCAGCAACAAACATGCCTCGCCTTATTACCTTCCACGGAGTTACGGAATTCAAAACCGAAGATATCGCTATGGTATAAAACGGCGGAGGTATTGATGGCTTCAAAACAGGCTTAGAAGCCCGATGACCCAAGCCAATCCCGCCGCCAAAGCCGTTAACGCAACAGCAGCACTGGCGGCGTCCTTGGCCTGCCCCGCCAGTTTATTGTGATCGGTCGAGGTGTGATCGACAGCGCGCTCAATCGCGGTATTGAACAGCTCGGCCACCAAAACAAGCAGGCCAAATATCAGGATCAGGGCGCGCACCCCTTCACCGAACGGCAACCAAACGGCCAAAGCAGCCGAGACCAGATTTGCCCAAACCCAGGCGCGGAACGAATACTCTTCACGCCAGGTCGCGACCAGCCCTTGCCAGCTCCAACGCGTTCGATCCTTGAGATGTGTAAGAAGGTTTCTCATCAGCCTTCAACTTTTCGGTGTACGGAACTGAAGCCGCATTGATTTATGGAGGGCAAGAAAAAACCGCCCCGAGGGCGGTTTTTTTGTCGAGAATGTGCGGGCAGCCTTAAAAACGGGCCACCCGCGGAATAGTTATTGTGCGACCGGATTACAGACGGTCTGGCCTGCTTCTGTCGTGGCCAGCTCAGTTCCTGCCGGGCAGCTAGGTGTGCCGAATTTGTCGTACTCAGGCGTGATATAAACCGGCGCCGGTTCTTCCTGCTGCGAGCAAGCAGCCAAAACAAGGGCAAATGCACCAACGGCAGCAAATTTGAGTTTCATGTCCGTCATTCCTCTATTAATTTCCTGATATTGCCCAAGAATCCGGGGCCGGTCTCACAATACGACTTGAATGGCATATTTGCAACGAATTCGATCACGCGATCGTGAAGAAAGGCGAAACAACGCCGGTAACCCCCTCAGAAACAGCGGATTTATGAGCATAGGCTACCGATTTTCGCGTATCGCTCTACACTGGTAGACTGACATCAGCAAAAGACGGAGTAGCCACATGTCTGACAGCCCCACCATCGCGCAAAAAGGTCCCTTCCCGGTCGAGGTGATCGAAGGGAAAAGCTATTTCTGGTGTGCATGCGGCCGATCCAAGCGGCAGCCGTTTTGCGATGGATCGCACAAAGACACCGGGTTCGAACCGGTAAAGTACACGGCAGACAGCAGCAAAAAAGTCTTTTTCTGTGGCTGCAAACACAGCGGGAATCCTCCGCTGTGTGACGGGTCGCATTCCAAACTGTAATCAGGTCTTCAACGCGTTCAACAGATCAGCGTTGGCACAGAATTCGGGTGCGGTGTGGGCCTCGGATTGTTGTTCAGACAACCAGATGGCACATTGGTTACTGCACTGCGATGCCCGGCAGCGTGTTACCAGTTCGGCATAGCGATCCGGTGTCAGCCGTTTCTCTGCCATGGCTTCGGTCAACGAGATTTTCATACATCGCGCCACCGAACGGGTTAGCCAAAAGTGTTTTTCGACATCCCCCAAAGAATTTCGCGCCATCAGTTTTCCTGCTTTGATCATGTTTTCAACACAGCAAACCGGTGTTGGTTTCTGCTAGTCTGTAGGTCACCTATCGCGTCCGGTGACCACTCTAATGCGGCATGAAACCTTCCTGTCGTTAAGGCTGCAGTTTTCGGAGCATTTCCTGATTGCGGCAGTATTCCGGCGTTTGGCCCGCCTGCGCGGGCTGCTGTAGGAAGCTCTGGCAATGATTGGGATTTGCACAGCCCGTACACCTCAGAACAGCATCGGAAAGCTGATCGATCGAAACATCACCTTCAATCGCGGATTCCTGCAGATCCACACCAAGTTTCGTAGCCATCTGATCCACAAGACCTGCATGGAATTTCAAGACTTCTTGATCGGGCATGAGAGGTCCTTTCCTGCCATCTGTCCGCAGCAGGATATCTCAACCCGGTGCTTGGGCCTTTGACTCACATCAAGGCCCGACGCCGATATGATCCAGATAGGCTCGGGTCGCGTCCTGCACGCGCCTAAATCGATCCCCACCCAGCTTTTTTCCGCCGTACCAGCGGGTGACGATGACCACATGACTGTCCAGCCCGGCCCGTTCAAGCATCCTTAGAATCACCATGCCCGCACCGCTTTCCCCGTCATCGGCCTTCAACGCCCCGGTCGGCAAAATGGCCGCCCAGGTGTTGTGCGTGGCTTTGGCATAAGCCTTGTCTGACTTGAGCTCCTGCAAGACTGCATTAACATCGGCCCGCGTGCCAACGGCTGCGCCTGTTACCGCGTATTTCGACCCCCGGTCCGTCAGGATCACGCCCAGCCGTGTCAAAGCGGTCATTGCGTCAAACCCAATTGTCTTGCGGTTTCAAGAACGATCTGAACTCGGTCGGTATTTGGGGGGTGCGTTCCCAGAAACTGATCCCCCGGATCGGGAAGGCGATCAAAATATTTGGCGCCAATTAAAGGGTTGTATCCCGCGTTATGGGTGATGATCGTGCCCAGTTGGTCCGCCTCAAGCTCGAACGCTTTCACGTTCACCTGCACACCCAATTCGGCCCCCAATTTCTGCGTGCGTTCAAGGTCTTTGCCTTCCTCGCCATGCAGCTTACCCAATTCGCTGAAGATCGCGGCACTTTCCTGGGCGTTTTTCGACTGCCGGGCGATGTGTCCCAAAACATGATGCGCTGCCTCGTGCCCCATGACAAACGCCAGTTCATCAGGATTCTTCGCAGATTGGATCATCGAACGCGTGAATATGATTACCGGCTGATTGTCATCATCCAGAGTCTGAAAGGCATTTGCCGGTGCGCGCGGGTTCAGGTCGACCAATATCGTGAAATCGCAATTTTTGACCTTGGCCTGGCGCAGACATTCGGCGCGGGCTTCGTCGCCGACCTGACGGCTGATTTTCCGAAACGCGGCGGCGTCGACCTGAAAATCACTCGAATCCAGCGACCATTCATTTGCCGGTTGCACGCGCAGGACACCGGCACTGCAGGCCGTCAACAACAGAGGAAACAGCAAATAGATCAGACGGCGCATTCATATTCCTTTGAAACGGTGATCCCGTTTGAAAAACCATAGCGCGACACCTGGGGGACTGCCACCTTCGGATTGCACGGGAACGGGTTGCATTGCCGCCTTGCTCCCTGCACTCTGCCTATATGTTTTCGATTGAGCATGAATTCGACTCGACAGTCATTACTCTGGTGGACGAAGGCCCCAAACCTTTGCAAGAGGATGTCGTCATCAACAGCTTCGCCGAATGTGTGACGCTTGAGCAGCTGGACCCACGCACAGACAAGATCCAGAAAATAACCTTGTCGCCCGAGCAGGTCCGCGATCTGGCCGCTGCGCTGGATTTGCCGGAAGGGGTGTATCAAATCCACGAAAGACCCAGTCAAGGCGCATAGACAAACAGCTTGTCCCGCGCAGTCTGCCCTTGTTTTAGGGTCAGCGTCGAAGGGGCCACCTGCATGGCCGTGGCCAGTATCCGGCGCACAGCTTCGTTGGCTTTGCCGTTTTCGGGCGGCACAGTGACCGTAATGCGGATTACGCCCTTGTCCATCGTAATGCTGTCCTTTGCGGCTTTCGGCGTGACCCGAACCGGAACCGCCGTGCCAGGGACGGCATGGGCGCTTAGGTCGGGTATGTCGCGCAGTTTTGGCCTGGCCATCTTTTCACCTCTTGCCTGTAAATACCCTTGCATGGGGCACCGGGGAATGAAAATGATCCGGCCTATCCAGCTGATTGCACTTGAAACGCGCCAGATACTCAACCAGATACAGACTGCTCATGTAAAGGAAGTTAACATATGTCCTTGAAAAACCCCGCTGCCCTGGAATTTCTGCAATCGCGCCGGTCTCGCCCTGCCAAAACGCTGATTGCTCCGGCCCCGACGCGGGATGAGCTGTTGCCGCTTTTGACCGCCGCCGCCCGCAGCCCCGATCACGGCAAGCTGGAGCCGTGGCGCTTTATCGTGCTTGAGAAAGGCGCAATGCCGCGCCTGTCCGGGTTGACGCAAGAGCGGGGCGTTGCCCTGGGCAAGACGCCCGAGGACATCACAAAAGCGCAAAGCCAGTTTGACATGGGCCATCTGGCCGTTGCCGTGGTCGAGGTGCAGAAACCATCCAAAAAAATACCGGCGATTGAACAGACCTATTCGGCTGGTGCTGTCTGTCTGGCCTTACTGAACGCGGCGCTTGCAGCGGGTTGGGGGGCGAACTGGTTGTCCGGCTGGCAAACCCATGATCCCGAATTCTGCCGTCAAGCCTTTGGCTTGCAAGACAACGAGCGCATCGTTGGCCTGATCCACATTGCTACTGAAGGAACGGCCCCGCCAGAACGCCCTCGCCCGGATGTGGCAGCGCTGACCGAATGGGTCGAGGAATGATGATCCTCAACGCGTTTTTCGCAGCGCTTGGTCAGATCGGAGACCCCAAGTTCCGCGCAGTCATACTGCGTGGCATAGGTCTGACGGTCGCGCTGTTGATCGCTGCCTGCGCTGGTGCAATCTGGCTGATCAACAGGCTGTCCGGAGATGAGATTTCACTGCCTTGGATTGGCGCCGTGCCGTGGCTGAACGATGTACTGAACTACTCCGGCATTTTTGTGGTGTTGATACTGCCGGTGTTTCTGATGATGCCAGTCGCCTCGGCGATTACGTCTTTGTTTCTGGAAGAGGTCGCGCAGGCAGTCGAGGATAAACACTATCCCACCCTGCCCGCCGTTCCAGGCATCCCGTTCAACGAAGGGTTAAGGGATGCGGTTAGCTTCATGGGCGTGCTGGTTGTGGCCAACCTGCTGGCGCTGATCCTCTATGCGATGTTCCCACCACTGGCGCCGTTTATTTTCTGGGCAATGAACGGGTTTCTGCTGGGTCGGGAGTATTTCACGCTGGCCGCGATGCGAAGGATCGGGCGGGACGGCGCACGCAAGCTGCGCGCCAAACACTCCGCCACCATTTGGCTGGCCGGCACCTTGATGGCCATTCCCCTCTCGGTGCCGCTAGTGAATCTGGTGATCCCAATCCTCGGGGTTGCCACTTTCACCCATATCTATCACAAGCTGTCAGGTCTCTCGACCTGACGCTCAGTTCCGCGGTTCCAGTTGGTTCAGCCAGTCGAAATCGCGCACCGAGATCACACCAGAGATGATAATCCCGGCAATAACAGCCCAGAGCACCACCGAAATCCCGGTGGTGATCCACATCTTTTTTTTCATGTGATGCACTTCCGGCGCGCCCGCATGGGTGCCCGGAACGATATCACCCAGATCGCCTTGCGTTTTGATACGGATGGGCAACACAACCAACAGCGTCATGAACCAGATGACGGCAAACAATACCAATGCAGCAGTGATCGTCATGACAGCCTCGCTTGATTAAACCTGTTCTAGTTCGACCAGACAGCCGTTAAAGTCCTTGGGGTGCAAGAACAGTACTGGCTTGCCATGCGCGCCGATCTTCGGCTCGCCCGATCCCAGAACGCGGGCACCGGTTTCCTTTAAGTGATCACGGGCAGCGATGATGTCTTCGACCTCATAGCAAACATGGTGGATGCCGCCTGCCGGGTTCTTTTCCAGAAAGCCGTTGATCGGGCTGTTTTCACCCAGCGGGTACAGCAATTCGATCTTGGTGTTGGGCAGTTCGATGAACACAACGGTAACGCCATGATCGGGCTCATCCTGCGGCGCGCCGACCTTGGCGCCCAGTGCATTGCTATATTGCGCGGACGCGGCCTCAAGATCGGGTACGGCAATGGCGACGTGGTTCAGACGACCAATCATTGAACTCTCCTGTGTTCTGCGTTGCCGCGGTTATGGGGGCAGTTTGGCCAAAGAACAAGTGCGCCAAATTGCCGTTAACCCTGTGTTAGCCAGAAGTTCCTAGCTTAGGGCATCTGCTGATTAGGAGTTCTGCCATGGACGATTCGAGCCCCTTCGCCTCACCCGCGCAGCCGACGGCCACGCGGCCTCTGCTGGGTCAAACCATTCTGGTTGTCGAAGACAGCCGCTTTGCCTGTGACGCGATCCGGCTGATGTGCCTGCATAGCGGTGCGCGTATCCGGCGAGCGGATTGCCTGACCTCGGCCTGGCGCCACCTGCAGATCTATCGCCCTTCTGTCATTCTGGTGGATATCGGCTTGCCAGATGGGTCCGGTGCCGACCTGATTGCCGAATTGGCCGAAGCAACCCCACGTATCGGCGCCATTCTGGGCATGTCCGGTGACGATCACGGTCAGGAGGCTGCGTTGCAAGCAGGTGCCGATGGGTTTTTGAACAAACCCCTGAAATCACTTTCTCATTTTCAGCAGTTCATTCTGAAAAACCTGCCCCAGGATCGTCGACCCAACAATCTGCGCGCCATTCGGGATGAGGTTATCCACCCGGACCCGATGGCCTATCAAGACGACATGGCCCATATCGCAGATGTACTGGCCGGGCCGAACGATCATCGCACTTTGGATTATGCGGCCCAATTCCTGATCGGCGTTGCCCGGGATGCCGAGGATACGGTTCTGGCGGATGCCGCGCAGAAACTGGCCGAAACGCGCGCAGGCGGAGGACCAGTTACGGCGCTGGCCGCAAAGGTCGCCGGCATCGTTCAGGCGCGACTGGAACAGCGCGAGGCGATCTGAATTGATAACGGCGTATTTTCTGACATCCACGATCCTGACGATCTGGGCCTATTCTCAGACCCGTGCAACAGCCCGGAACATCCGTGTTGCACGCGGATCAAAATACTGTCCGTTGACCGACACTGAAGCAACACAGCAGTTACCGCAGAATATTAACCACAGGCTTGTGGCACCTGATCCAAAGGAAAAACCCGCCGCAGGGGCTGCGGCGGGTGATTGATCAATCCTGTGGGATGATCCGCAATCCCAATTCCATCAACTGATCCGAGGTCGGATCGGATGGCGCGTCCATCATCAGGTCTTCGGCGCGCTGGTTCATCGGGAACATCATGACTTCGCGGATGTTGGCCTCATCAGCCAATAGCATCACGATCCGGTCGATCCCCGCAGCACAACCACCGTGCGGCGGAGCGCCATAGTGGAAGGCGTTGAACAGCGCACCAAAGCGGCTTTTCACCTCATCCTCGCCATAGCCTGCCAGTTCAAAGGCTTTCAGCATGATCTCAGGCTTGTGGTTCCGGATCGCGCCCGAGACCAGCTCATACCCGTTGCACGCCAGATCGTACTGATATCCACGCACGTCCAGAGGATTACCCTGCAGCGCCGCCATACCACCTTGCGGCATCGAGAATGGGTTGTGTTCAAAGTCGATGGTGCCGGTTTCTTCGTCCTGTTCGTAGATCGGGAAATCTACGATCCAGGCAAAGGCAAAGCGGTCTTTCTCGGTCAGACCCAACTCCTCACCGATCACATCGCGCGCCTTACCCGCCACCTTTTCAAAGGCCTTCGGCTTGCCGCCCAGGAAGAACGCGGCGTCACCAACACCCAGACCCAGCTGTTGACGGATTGCCTCGGTCCGCTCGGGGCCGATGTTCTTGGCCAACGGACCTGCGGCCTCCATGCCTTCGCCCTGATCGCGCCAGAAGATATAGCCCATTCCGGGCAGACCCTCTTTCTGGACAAAAGCATTCATGCGGTCACAGAACTTGCGGCTGCCACCCGTCGGCGCAGGAATGGCGCGGATTTCGGTGCCTTCCTGCTCCAAAAGCTTCGCGAATATCGCGAAGCCAGAATCGCGGAAGTGGTCGGAGACCACTTGCATTTTAATAGGATTGCGCAGGTCCGGCTTGTCGCTGCCATACCAAAGTGCCGCGTCCTTGTAGGAGATTTGCGGCCACTCCTGATCAACCTTGCGACCACCGCCGAATTCCTCGAACACACCGGTCAGAACGGGCTGGATCGTGTCGAACACGTCCTGCTGTTCAACAAACGACATCTCAAGGTCAAGCTGATAGAAATCGGTGGGTGAGCGGTCGGCACGTGGGTCTTCATCGCGGAAACACGGCGCGATCTGGAAGTATTTGTCAAAGCCCGACACCATGATCAGCTGCTTGAACTGCTGCGGCGCCTGCGGCAACGCATAGAACTTGCCCGGATGCAGACGCGAAGGCACCAAGAAGTCACGCGCGCCTTCCGGCGACGACGCAGTGATGATCGGCGTCTGATATTCGCGGAACCCCTGATCCCACATGCGACGGCGCATGGACGCCACAACGTCCGAGCGCAGCGTCATGTTCTGCTGCATCGCCTCGCGGCGCAGGTCCAGATAACGATAGCGCAGGCGGGTTTCTTCGGGGTATTCCTGATCGCCGAACACCATCAACGGCAGCTCATCAGCGGCGCCCAGCACTTCCAATTCGCGCACGTAAACTTCGATCTCGCCGGTGGGCAGTTTCGGGTTTACCAGCTCAGCGTCGCGCGCTTTGACAGTGCCGTCGATGCGGATACACCATTCGGACCGAACCTTTTCCAGCTCGGCAAAGGCGGCGCTGTCACCGTCACACAGAACCTGTGTCACTCCGAAATGATCGCGCAGGTCGATGAACAGCACGCCACCGTGATCTCGGACACGATGCACCCAACCGGACAGGCGGACGGTTTCACCGACATTGGCGGCGGTCAGAGCGGCGCAGGTGTGGCTGCGATAGGCATGCATGAAAATATCCCTTCGGGCGCAGAATTCGTCGCGCCGATACACCCTGTCAGGCATGGAAAGTCAAGGCAGGTCGCGCTGTCAAAACGGCCTTTGCACGTTGCCCGAGTAGAAATAGATACCCAGACCGGCGGCAAAGATGATATTTCCCGCGATCGCGTGCAATAAGACCGCGTAGAAAAACGATCCGCGTTTGCGATAGGCCCAGGTGAACAGCAACCCTCCGGCAAAGGTCATAACGGCGACGATCCAGCTCCAATACATCAGATGTGCCAGTGAAAACAGCGCAGCGTTCAGCAGATAGGCCGCGCGTCCGTTTGGCAAGATTTCGTGATAGCGGCGGAAGAACAGGGACCGGAACAAAAGCTCTTGCGGCAGGGCCGACAGCAAAGGGTAACCAATCCAAATCACCAGAAGGAATTCGGGTCGATTTCGCAGTAGGAAAAACGCCGCCTCGGGTCGCATTGCCATCACAACCACGGCGCAAATGATCGTCATGGCTAAGGTAAACAAAGCAACCTCGCGCCAGGACCAGTTGCGCCAGTTGTACCGCAGTTCAGCCCAGGCAAAGTCGGGCGTAAAATGCAGCAACACAATCCCGATGGCCGTGAAGGTGAACAATGAGGGGAACATCCAGTCGGGTGGAAAGAACACCGCGATCAACACCGGCGCGGCAATGAAAAACAATCCAAATTCCAGCCGTAATCGCAGATACGGCACCCCGCTGTCCGCCCAATCGGTTTGTTTACTCACTGTATTGCCAACTCCGCCCGGATCAGACCACGCAACGAATTCCCCATATAGAGTTTTTCTGCGTTTTTCAGGTCGGTCAAGGTCAGGGCGGCTTCGGTAACCTCTTTATTACTCAGCAATTCTTCGCGCAGAATGCCGGGTAGAACGCCGCTGGACAACGCAGGCGTTAGGCGACGGCCATCCGGCATATGCAGAAACAGATTGGTGATGGTGCCTTCGCACAGCTCGTCGCGTTCGTTCAGAAACAGGACCTCGTCTATGCCTTGAGGCAAAGTCGCTCGAGTGGTGTCGTATATGGAACGTTGTGTTGTTTTGTGCTGCAACCAGATGTCAGACGCGGTCAGGCGCGGTTCGGCAATGGCGCACCGCCAGATCGTCGGATTATCGGCCAATGCTCCGGTCGTTATATCCAGCTGACCACCTGCGGTCAGCGTCAGTCGACACCTAAGCGGTGATGAGCCACCCACGCCGTTCAACAGATCAATGGCGCGGTCCGCGTCAAAGGAAATCCCAAAGGCTTGGGCGGATCGGGCCATCCGAGCCAAATGCCGATCACGTCGCACGAACCCCTGTTCTGGCCGAAAGGCCAGCGTTTCGATTATGCGGAAGTCAGGATCAGCTGGTGGGCAAAGCGGGCTTTCCATAACGCTTCCTCGTATTCCGACGGGGCTGTGCTGTCCCAGACCAGGCCACCGCCCACGTTCAGAGTGGCTCTGCCATCCTCAACCATTAGCGTGCGGATCGCTACGTTGAACTCGGACCGGCCGTCCGGGGCCGCCCAGCCTATGGCGCCGCAATAGATGTCGCGAGGCCAAGGCTCCAAATCGGCCAAAATCTCCATCGCACGGATCTTGGGCGCACCGGTGATTGAACCACAGGGGAACAGCGCCATCAGGATATCGGACAGCTCGGCCCCCAAATGCAGATGCGCCTGCACCAACGACACCATCTGATGCACAGTCGCATAGGTTTCGACTTTGAACAGCTCGGGCACTTTGACCGATCCGGGCAGCGCAACACGGCTAAGGTCATTTCGTAGAAGATCGACGATCATCAGGTTTTCGGCCCGATTCTTTTCGTCAATCGACAGAAAGGCCCGGCGTCGCGCGTCCTCGGCCATATCATCGCTGCGAGGTTGCGTGCCTTTCATCGGGCGGGTTTCAATCCCTCGATCCGCATCGGTACGAAAGAACAACTCGGGCGAGCGGCTCAGCAAATCAGGCAAGCCGTCCTGCTGTACCAGCGCGCCGTGACCCACCGCTTGCCCGGAAGCCAGAGAAGCATAGAACGCGGCGCTGTCGCCCTGGATGGTCAGGTCGATAGGAAAGGTCAGGTTGGCCTGATAGATATCCCCGGCCCCGATGGCGTCATGAACCTGTTGAAAGGCGCGCGTATACCGTGCCTCATCCCAGCGGGGCTCAAATCCGGTGACGCCACCAGCTGCCGAGGGAAGATCGCGTTGCACTGGGGCCTCATAAACGCCAAAGCACAGCAAAGGCAGACGGCGATCCGCGGGCAGTCGGTCAGCCAAGCGCGGCTCAAGCACATAGCCCAGCTCATAACTGGCATAACCGGCAAGCCACGCACCGCCGGCGCGCGCCTCATCCAGCGCCACCAGGGCCTGGGGCACGTCGTCCGGCTTGTCCGCACGGATCACACTGGCTGGCCGATCGAAACTTGTTCCGGGTCCGGCTGGCCCCTGATCGAAACGAATACGCAATTGCATCCTCATTTGTCGTGCTGCGCGGTATAGAGAATACGACGGCAAGGGAAAGAGGGGAAAGCGGCAATTTCGTCACCGTTTCCGATACCCCTTGAACCTTTTCGCGCGGTCCCTATAACGCAGGACAATTTGGGCGCATGGGGGCGCCCTGACTCGCAGTTAACCGAAGGAACCAGGCCATGCCCAGAAGAACCGACATCCAGTCGATCATGATCATCGGAGCGGGGCCCATCGTCATCGGTCAGGCCTGCGAATTTGACTATTCCGGCGCACAGGCCTGTAAGGCGCTGCGCGAAGAAGGATACCGGGTCATCCTGGTGAACTCAAACCCGGCCACCATCATGACCGACCCGGGGCTGGCTGACGCCACCTATATCGAACCGATCACCCCCGAGGTTGTCGCCAAGATCATCGAGAAAGAACGCCCCGACGCCTTGCTGCCCACAATGGGTGGACAGACCGGGCTGAACACCTCGCTGGCGCTGGAAGAGATGGGCGTGCTGGAAAAGTTCGGGGTCGAGATGATCGGCGCCAAACGCGACGCCATCGAAATGGCCGAAGACCGCGCCCTGTTCCGCGAGGCGATGGACCGGCTGGGACTGGAAAACCCCAAGGCAACCATCGTGACCGCACCCAAGCGCGAAGACGGTTCCACCGATCTGGATGCCGGTGTGCAGATGGCGCTGGATGAGCTGGAAGAAATCGGCCTGCCCGCCATTATCCGCCCTGCCTTTACCCTGGGCGGCACCGGTGGCGGCGTGGCCTATAACCGTGAGGATTATATCCATTTTTGCCGCTCGGGCATGGATGCCTCGCCCGTCAACCAGATCCTCGTCGATGAAAGCCTGCTGGGTTGGAAAGAGTATGAGATGGAGGTGGTGCGCGACACCGCCGACAACGCCATCATCGTCTGCTCCATCGAAAACGTCGATCCGATGGGCGTGCATACCGGCGACTCGATCACCGTGGCCCCTGCCCTGACGCTGACCGACAAGGAATACCAGATCATGCGCAACGGTTCGATTGCCGTTCTGCGTGAGATCGGGGTCGAAACCGGCGGTTCGAACGTACAATGGGCGATCAACCCCGATGATGGCCGCATGGTTGTGATCGAGATGAACCCACGTGTGTCGCGCTCCTCGGCGCTGGCGTCCAAGGCGACCGGTTTCCCGATTGCGAAGATCGCCGCAAAACTTGCCGTGGGTTACACGCTGGACGAGTTGGATAACGACATCACCAAGGTCACCCCGGCCTCGTTCGAGCCTACGATCGACTATGTAGTCACCAAGATCCCGAAATTTGCCTTCGAAAAATTCCCGGGGTCCGAACCCTACCTGACCACTGCGATGAAATCGGTGGGAGAGGCCATGTCCATCGGCCGCACGATCCACGAATCGATGCAAAAGGCGCTGGCCTCGATGGAATCGGGCCTGACCGGGTTTGATGAGATCGAAATCCCCGGGCTTAACGTCGGTGTCTGGGAAGAAGCCAGCGACAAAGCTGCCGTCATCAAGGCGATCAGCAAACAGACCCCCGACCGTCTGCGCACCATCGCGCAGGCCATGCGTCACGGTCTGACCGATGACGAAATCTTTGGCGTCACCAAATTTGACCCATGGTTCCTGGCCCGTATCCGCGAGATCATCGAGGCTGAGCGCGTTGTCCGCAAAGATGGCCTGCCGGTGACCGAAGACGGCATCCGCAAGCTGAAAATGCTGGGCTTCACCGATGCTCGTCTGGGCAATCTGACCGGCCGGGATGAGGACAACGTCCGCCGCGCCCGCCGCAATCTGGGCGTCAACGCCGTGTTCAAGCGTATCGACACCTGCGCCGCCGAGTTCGAAGCACAGACGCCTTATATGTATTCAACCTACGAAGCGCCCATGATGGGCGAGGTCGAATGCGAAGCGCGCCCGTCTGACCGCAAAAAAGTTGTCATCCTTGGCGGTGGCCCGAACCGGATCGGTCAGGGCATCGAGTTCGATTATTGCTGCTGCCACGCCTGTTTCGCACTAACCGAAGCGGGATTTGAAACCATCATGGTCAACTGCAACCCCGAGACGGTCTCGACCGACTATGACACCTCGGACCGGCTGTATTTTGAACCGCTGACCTTTGAACACGTCATGGAAATCCTGACGAAAGAGCAGGAGAACGGCACGCTGCACGGTGTGATCGTTCAGTTCGGCGGCCAAACCCCGCTGAAACTGGCCAATGCGCTTGAGGCTGAAGGTATCCCGATCCTCGGCACCACGCCGGATGCGATTGACCTTGCCGAAGACCGTGAACGCTTTCAGGCGCTGGTCAATGATCTGGGCCTGAAACAGCCCAAGAACGGCATCGCCTCGACCGATGAACAGGCGCTGGAGATTGCCGACGAGATTGGCTTCCCACTGGTCATCCGCCCCTCTTACGTTCTAGGTGGCCGCGCGATGGAAATCGTGCGCGATATGGAGCAGCTGAAACGCTATATCAACGAGGCTGTAGTGGTCTCGGGCGACAGCCCGGTTCTGCTGGACAGTTATTTGGCCGGTGCGGTTGAGCTGGATGTGGATGCCATTTGCGACGGTGAGGCCGTACATGTCGCTGGCATCATGCAGCATATCGAAGAGGCTGGCGTTCACTCGGGTGACTCGGCTTGTTCGCTGCCGCCCTATTCGCTGTCGAAAGAAATCCTGGTTCAGATCAAGGATCAGGCGTTCAAGCTAGCCAAAGCTCTGAATGTCGTCGGCCTGATGAATGTGCAGTTCGCCATCAAGGATGGCGAGATTTATCTGATCGAGGTCAACCCGCGCGCCTCACGGACCGTACCGTTTGTCGCAAAGGCGACCGACAGTGCCATCGCATCGATTGCCGCGCGTGTCATGGCTGGTGAGAAGCTGGCGAACTTCCCGCAGCGCCCGCCTTATCAGGACGGTCAGGACACCAAGATCGCAGACCAGATGACACTGGCTGATCCGGACATGCCGTGGTTTTCGGTGAAAGAGGCGGTGCTGCCCTTTGCTCGTTTCCCCGGCGTCGACACCATTCTGGGTCCGGAAATGCGCTCGACCGGTGAGGTCATGGGCTGGGACCGCGACTTCCACCGCGCTTTCCTAAAGGCACAGATGGGTGCTGGTATGGTACTGCCGTCCTCGGGTCGTGCGTTTATCTCGATCAAGGATGCCGACAAGACCCCCGCGATGCTTGAGGCCGCGCAGGTTCTGACCGGGCAAGGTTTTTCTCTGGTGGCCACACGCGGCACCCAGTCCTGGCTGGCTGAACAGGGTGTAGCCTGTGATGTGGTCAACAAGGTCTATGAAGGCCGCCCTGACGTGGCTGACATGCTAAAAGACGGTCAGGTGCAATTGTTGATGAACACCACCGAAGGCGCACAGGCGGTCGAGGACAGCAAGTCCATCCGTTCAATCGCGCTCTATGACAAGATCCCCTATTTCACCACCGCGGCCGCCAGCCATGCTGCCGCGCTGGCGATCAAGGCACAGGCCGAAGGCGATGTTGAGGTGAAGTCGCTGCAGGGCTAACTCCCCTGGGGTGAAACCCGCGCATTTTGAACCAAACACACCGCGCCCGTTGACCCCGTGTCTTCGGGCGCGCATCTTTTTTGCAAACGAGCAGAAGGAAAACAAAATGCGCAGGTTTATGGTTCTCGCCGCTTTGATGACGCTTGCCGCGTGTGATGTGCCGCTGATCCCACTGATCTGACGCGAACCGCAGGGCCGTTTTCGCTTTCCCTGTGTTGTCGCGGGCAGCATGATGCTGTTCTGACAACCGGTGAAACCATGCGCCTTTACACCACATACGGAACCAATGACTTGTCCCGGGCCATCCGGTTCTATGACGCGATCTTTTCTGTACTGGATCAGCCGCGCCTTCCGGGTTGGTCAAAGGATCGCGCGGGCTGGGGAAACCATCCCGATGCCGGGACAGGGTTTTGGGTCTGTACGCCATTTGATGGTGAGGCGGCCTGCGTGGGCAATGGAACGATGATTGCTTTTCCGGCCAGCAGCGCAGCGCAAGTTCGGCGTTTTCACGTGGCAGGTCTGGAATTTGGGGGCACGGACGCAGGTGCGCCGGGCATTCGGGACTATTACGCGCCTGATTTCTATGTCGCCTATCTGCGCGACCCGGACGGAAACAAGCTATCCTGTTTTTACTATCATTATGATCCGGAAAAGGACCCGGGCGACTGAAACGCCGCCCGGTACCAGTCAGGCCTGTGCAACCTCGCGTTTTTCATCGCGTGCAAAGAACACCATGTAAAAGACCGGAGCCGCGACCATGGTCAGGATCGTGGCAAAGGCCAAACCGCCCATAATCGTCACCGCCATCGAGCGGAAGAACGCGTCCGTCAGCAACGGTGCCATCCCTAGTATGGTGGTGATCGCCGCCAGCATCACAGGGCGCAAACGCGAGACAGAAGCTTCGACAATCGACTCGCGCAGGGGCTTGCCGGTGGCGCGGACCAGATCAATCTCTT
This sequence comes from Ruegeria sp. BA12, assembly GCF_056539625.1. Taxonomy (NCBI): domain Bacteria; kingdom Pseudomonadati; phylum Pseudomonadota; class Alphaproteobacteria; order Rhodobacterales; family Roseobacteraceae; genus Ruegeria; species Ruegeria sp. BA12. The sequence goes on along the minus strand of NZ_JBQFVF010000001.1, from coordinate 120,165 downwards.
CGACCAGAACGATCCCGTTCTTGATCAGCATCCCCGACAGGCTCAGCAGCCCCAGCAGCGCTGTGAAGGTGAACGGCAGACCCGTCCCCAACAGCCCGATCACGACGCCGTTCACCGACATCGGCACCAACAGCCAGATGATGATCGGCTGGCGGATCGCGTTAAAGATCAACACTGAGATCAGCACCATGATCAGCAGGCTCAGGGGCAACTGACGTCCTAGGCTTTCGTTGGCCTCGCCAGCGTTTTCGAACTCCCCCCCCCATTCCATGCGATAACCGGGTGGCAGGTCCATGTCTTCGATGGCCGCGCGTACCTCAGAATGGACCTGTGCCGCCGTCATGCCGGGCGGGATATCAGCCCCGACGGTGATCGTCAGCACGCGGTCACGACGATGCACCAGCGTGTTGAGCGGCTTGTATTCGAACCCATCGACCATTTGCTCGATTGGAACGAACTTTTGCGATTCTTCTGAAAACACCACCTGATCGACGATCGAATAATCTCCGTCCGCGGGACGGCGTATGATGATGGGGATCAGACGGTCCCGCTCGCGGAATTCTCCGGCGGTGATCCCGTCCGTGGAAAACTGCAAAGTCGCGGCAATATCTTCTCGGGACACACCTGCGGTCTGCGCCCGCTCGGTCGCATAGATCGGCTGCACTGCCAGCTCCTGCTCGCGCCAATCATGATAGACGTTCAGCGCATTAGGGGAAGCCTCGCGCATTTTCAACACCGCCTCATCGGCCAGCTGGCGCAATACCTTCGGATCACTGCCCGAGAACCGGGCTTGGATTGGGTCTCCGCCGCCCGGGCCGAAGATCAGGCGTTTGGTGCGGAATTTGCCCTCGGGGAATTGTGCCTGCCCAAACGCTTCCAAATCCGCCTGCAATACCGGAATGTCATCCAGCGTTTCAGTGCGAATGATCATGTGCCCATAGCTGGGGTTAGGTTTTTCGGCCGAATAGGTCAGCAGGAACCGAGTTGCGCCCTGCCCGACAAAGGTGGTGACGGACACGACATCGTCGCGCTCGGCCAGCCAGTCTTCGAAGACCGCCATATCCTCAGCCGTGCGCGCGATGGGTGTGCCTTGCGGCAGGTTGTAATGCACGAAAAACAGCGGTGTGTTCGAGTCAGGGAAAAACTGCTGTTTCACCAAACCAAAGCCCGCGAAACAGGCCACCGTCACCCCGACCAGCGCGGCAATCACCAGCCAGCGCATCCGCAAGGACCACCGCAGGATCGCACCGTAGACACGGAACATGATGCCGCCATAAGCGTCCACCTCGCCCTCTTTTCCCTGCTTGAAGAAGATGTGCCCCAGCATCGGCGTCACCGTCAGCGCCAGAACCCAACTAAGCAGCAGCGAGATACCAATTACCGCAAACAATGAGAACAGAAACTCACCCGTCGCATCCGGGCTGAGGCCAATACCGGCAAAAGCCATGATGCCGATGACCGTCGCCCCCAACAGCGGGATTTGCGTTTTCGACGCCGCCTCATCAGCCGCATCGCGGGAATTTTTACCGCGCAGCATGGCGATCTGCATTCCCTCGGCCACCACGATGGCGTTGTCCACCAGCATCCCCATCGCAATGATCAGGGCGCCCAGCGATATCCGCTCCATCTCGATCGAGAAGATCGACATGAACAACAGTGTCCCCACTACGGTCAGCAGAAGGGTCGAGCCCACGACCACCGCCGCGCGCCAGCCCATGAAGATAGCCAAAACCGCCACAACGATGCTGACTGACATGGCCAGGTTCACCAGAAAGTCGTTCGAGGCCTGTTCGACCACCACATGCTGCTGATAGATCGGCAGGATTTCGACCCCAAAGGGAATCTGAGGGTCCAACTCGGCGAATTTGGCATCGGCACGCTGACCGACTTCGACGATATTCTCGGTCGACAGACCCGCGATGCCCAGCGTGAACGCCTCGGTCCCGTTGAACCGGATCATGACCTCGGGGTCGGTCTGACGGCCACGGAAGACGTGCGCCATGTCGAATAGGTTGATCACCTGCCCCTGCGACCCCAACGACAAACCGGCAATGGCAGAAACTGTATCTGACCCTTCGGCCGTCAGGATCGTGGTGCGGTCATTCTCAGTTCGGACCGATCCCGACGCATTAACCGAGTCCGCGTTGGCAATGGCCTCGTTGATGGACGGGATAGGCACGTTCTGGTTGACGGAAATGGCCAGATCGGGTTCGACAAAGATCGCCTCGTCCGGCAGGCCCATCACCTCAACATCCGCGACACCGGGAACGGTCAGCAATTCGCGCCGCAGAAAAGTGGATAACTCATGCTTTTCAGCGTCCGAAAACCCTTCGGCCGTGACAGCGTAAAACAGGCCGAACACATCACCGAACCCGTCATTCACCATTGGTTGGCTTACGCCCGATGGCAATGCACGCGATGCGTCGCGCACCTTGGCGCGCAGCTTGGTCCAAATTTCAGGCAGTTCTGTACCGTCATAAGTCGATTTGATCTCGACCTCGATCAGCGAAAATCCCGGTTGGTTGACCGAGGTGATCGTATCAACCTCGCCCATCTGCTGGATGGCAGATTCCAATGGTTCCGAGACCTCGAGCGCCACTTCTTCGGCTGTGGCGCCTGGGTATTGCGTTGCTATGACGGCATTCTTGATGGTGAAGGCCGGGTCTTCCAGACGACCCAGCGACAGGAAGCCCCAAATGCCCCCAAACAGGGCAATCAGGATGATCAGCCACGTATAGATCGGCCGGTCGATCGAGGCGCGCGCGATGTTCATCTGTTTGCCCTCAGTTCGCAAAGCCAGCAAAGCGGCGTACGGCCTGACCGTCGGTCAGCGCACTGCCGCCAGCGACAACGATTTCGTCACCGTCCGACAGACCGGTCAGCACTCGGACCTCGCCGGTCTGGGTGGGTTCGATGGTGACAGGTACGTATTGAACGGCGCCTTCGTCGGCGCCAACTGGCGAAAACACCATGACGCCCAAAGCTCCATCAGCGCCTGCAACGATGGCCGCGGCCGGAATGACGATACCGGTTCGTCCATCCTCTACCTGAACAGTCACGGTCACGGACGAGCCCGGCAGGATTTGCAAACCCTCCGGCGGGGTCAAGCCGAACTGAATGCGGAAGGTCTGCCCCACGGTTGAGCTTTCGGCATCAAACTCACGAATCTGAAGGGGGAATACCTCGTCACTGGTCGGGAATTTCGCGGTGATTGTGTAGCTTTCTTCCTGACCCGAACGCTGAAACAGAATCTCGGGCACATCGACTTCGATCCGCAATTCCGACATGTCGTGAATGCGCACGATGGGGGCGCCAGCTGACACGGTGGTAAAGGCTTCAACCGCCCGGCTGGACACTAGCGCGTCGAATGGCGCGGTCAGAGTCGCATGTTCAAGATCGTATTCCGCATCCCGCACGGCGATATCAGCCAGTTGCGCCTCGGTCTCCGCATCGTCCACGGCCACCTGGCTGGCGGTGGTACCCCGCAATCGAGACAAGCGAGCCACGGTTCGGTCCGCCTGATCCTTTTGCAGGACCGCGCGATCGTACCGGCGCTGGAAAGGTGCCTGATCCAGCTGCGCGATCAACTCACCCTTGGGGATCACAAAACCTTCGGTCACCGGCATCTCAACAATCTGACCCGAGACCTGAAAGGCCAGATCAACGGTTTGTCGGGCGGCCACGCGCCCAAAGAACTGGCGTGAAAAGCCCGGTGCGGTTTCGCGCACCTGCATCAGCTTGACCGGCTTGGCGGTTTCTTGAGCCAGAACCGGTGTCGTCAGCGCGATCAGGGTCGCACTCAGAACAGAGAGGAGTTTCATTTCGTCAATCCCTCGGGAATTCCTGTTTTCAGGATGTTATCTCGGATTTTGCGCGCCAATCGCGCGAATTCGGCAGTTTCTTTTGCATCCAATCCGGATGCGCGGTGGAAAAGGTCACCGGCTTCGGACACCAGCATATTCCGGGCCTCTTCGCCCTGCTCAGTCAGAACCAGCAACCAGGCACGGCGGTCTTCGGGGTCACGTTCACGCGTCAGATAGCCAGCTTTTTCCAAACCGTCCGCCGTGGCGGTTATGGTCGAAGGGACACTCAGCATGTCGGCCGCCAGAACGCCCATACGCTTGGGTTGATCCAGTTTGATCAACATGTGGCATTCCGGATGGCTAAGTTCCGTTTCAATGCAATCGAACGCCTCTTCCAGCTTCCAGTACAGGGCATACACACCCATGATTGACTGGATTTCAGGGCTTAGGCGGCCAAGCCTGTCGCTTATGTTGTCTGGCATTGGGAGCTCCGTGTGTCCGTGGCGTCATATACTTCAGATTATGAACCATTCAAGTTGTGAAGCAGTAATTTGACTGGTTTCGCTGCATTCCCTTGGGTCACCTTCTCTTGATCAAAACCCGCAGCGACTGCATTTTAAGCGGATTCGAAACATTCAGGACCCGCCATGTATACGCCCGCAATCACCGGCACCGGTGTTTTCACGCCCGAGAACGTCATCACCAACGCCGAGCTTGTCGCCACCTTCAACGCCTATGCCGACACGCAAAACGCCAAGAATGCCGACGCGATTGCAGCGGGTGAGATTGAACCGATACAGCATTCGTCCGTAGAATTCATCCTCAAGGCATCGGGTATCGAGAACCGATATGTGATGGATAAATCCGGTGTGCTGGACCCAGACGTGATGCATCCCCTGCTTCGCCAACGCGGCGATGACGAACCCGGCATCATGACCGAGATGGCCGTGGATGCCTGCAAAAAAGCGCTGGCTCAGGCGGGTCGCAGTGCCGAAGATGTCGATCTGGTGATCTGCGCCGCGTCAAACCATGAACGCGCCTATCCTGCGATCGCGATCGAGATTCAGCAGGCGTTGGGCATTGACGGCTTTGGCTTCGACATGAACGTCGCCTGCTCCTCGGCCACGTTCGGTATTCAGGCAGCGGCGGATATGATCCGTTCTGGTTCGGTCCGGTCAGCGCTGGTGGTCAACCCCGAGATCTGTTCGGGTCACCTGGAATGGCGTGATCGCGATTGCCACTTTATCTTCGGCGATGTGGCCACGGCCACCTTGGTCGAGCGGATCGAAGGCGCGACGGGCCCGCATTTCGAAATCCTCTCGACCCGCTGCGCCACATCCTTCTCGAACAACATCCGCAATAATAATGGCTTCCTGCGCCGCTCGCGCCCTGATGGGGTGATCGACCGGCGAGACATGCAATTCATGCAAAACGGCCGGAAAGTGTTCAAGGAAGTGCTGCCGATGGTCAGCAAACACATCTCGGATCACATGGAATCCGAAGGGGTTGGCAGCAGCGACCTGAAACGCCTGTGGCTGCATCAGGCAAACAAGACGATGAATGATTTCATTGGCAAAAAGGTACTGGGACGCGAACCCGAAGCGGGTGAACAGCCCAATATTCTGCAGGACTATGCCAACACATCCTCAGCCGGGTCGATCATCGCGTTTTCCAAGTATTCCGATGATCTGTCGGATGGAGATGTTGGTCTTATTTGTTCGTTCGGCGCTGGGTATTCGGTGGGATCGGTGATCGTGAAGCGGCACGGGTAACGGCCTGTATACAGAAGCCGCGTAAAAGAGTTCGCCTGTCCGCTTTGAGCCCAATTTGACCAATGCCGCAGGTTGCGTAAATGTCAGCTTTTAGGATTTTTGATATTGGGACAGTACGTCTCTAATTCGATCCAGAACTGTGTCGATTTCTTCTTGCGTAAGTTGGACTAGCTCCAACACTATCTCCGACTGGTGGGTTAAATGGTCCATGATCCAGATCGAAGGTTCACCGGCTTTCAAAGCTGCTGCCATTTGTGCCGCATCAGGAAATTCTGACGACTTGGCAATGCAGAGATGCGCTCGATCAAATGGCAGATTTGTAGGATCAGGATTTGCATTGGCCGTGATACCTTCAATCGTGTTCGCTACTGAGACAAATCGGGCAACCTTTTCCTTTTGTTGTGACGACCAAGCCTCTTTGTTAAGCTGTTGGCGAAGCTTCAAAGCAGTAAGGACACCGAGGAGAGCTTCCTTTGATGCCTTCATGCCGCGCCCTATTCCTTTTTCCTGTGCTCTGACTGCTGAAACCAGATCGGGCTTTCCAAGAACCAAACCTGATGTTGGGCCAGCTAAGTATTTTTGGCCGCTAATGAGAACCACGTCAGCTCCGGTATCCAGCAAGTCTTCAATTCGAAAATCCTGGGCCGCGCCATCAATCACCACTGGCAGATCATGTTCATGGGCCGCAGAGACTGCTTTTCGAAAATCCAGCATTTCGCCTCCAGTAAGTCTGGAGGAAACAAGCACTAAACAACACGCATCCAGTTTTGAACAAGCGTGAGCAAGGTCCTCAATGCCGCAAGCCGAATTGTCGCCCACAAGCTCCGGTTTCGCACCTGCAAGTCGGATAGCTTGCTCAATGGGATGACCGTAATTTACTGCGTGTTTTGCAGGCAAAATGACTCGGCTCTTGAGACCGCTTGCATCGGGAAGCTGTTTAATCGCGCCTGGGGAACAACCGGTCATAGAGGCCGCTACAGCCAATGTAATCGCAGCCGCACTGCAATGTACGACAGTGGCCGCGCTCGCATTGGTCATTTCGGCAATTTCTCGACACACTGCATCATGGAGATCATCCATAATGAAGTGACGCCCTAAAGCATCGGAAACAGCTTCACAGACTTCTTTTGAGGATCGAGAAACACCAAGAGGTGTAAAAACACCTCTAGCATTGATCACTTCTGAGAGCGTGTTTTGCGTTCCAATCAGCATATGGCAATTCTAGACTAAGTATCTGCCAATGCATAGGAAGCTGACCTTCAAATCGCCGGCAGTAAAGTCCGGATTGTCCGCAAAGCAGACCTTTGAAGCCCGACTCTGCAGGTATTATTCGCGGGAAGGTTAACGATCAGAGTTAGCTCACGCTTTCCTCTTCCAGATGCAGCTTCATCTCGATCAGCACCTGTTGCAGCAGGCTGGTTTCCTTCAGAAGGCGTTTGGCCTCGTTCACGGTTATGATGCCGTCTTCGATGGCGGCCTGATATTCGGTCATCAGCATGGCGAACCGCTGGCTCAACGCGATCACGTCCGAATTCACCCCACCGGTGCGCGGGCTTTCGGTGTTGCGACCGTCATACGACAGCGTGATGTTTTTCAGATCGGCCAGCGCCGAGGTAACATGCGGGTAGTTTGACACAGCCTCAAGCCGGGCCACGGCGTCCACAGGCATGAACCGGTCGGCGTGTTCGGCATTGTCTGAATAATACCGCCCCAGAGTCGCCTTGGATTTTCCAGTGATCTCACACGCGGATTCAATGCCGACGTCTTTGACCAACGCCTCTGTGTGCTTTTTCAGGTAGGCCCCGATATCTGCCATGTTTGTACCTTTGCTGCCTGTGCCCTCCACAACATCTGCCACTGTGGGGGAAAGGGACAGGAAATTTCCCATATTCGATTCATAGTTGAAATGTCATAAATTGGCTATCCCTCAGATATGCAGGGGTTTTGTGAGTGAGTGGCGGCCGTTCCGGCCGGTAAAGAGTGATTGCGGGGCGCAATTTAAGCCCCGTTCGGTATAGGCCGCATGTTGGCCGACGGCGTCGCTGTTGTAGGCGCAGGGGATCCATCCCCTTTGAGCGTACGCTCTGTCCCTGCAATGACAACGGCGACGTCGCTTCCTTAACGGGTTTTGATGCCTTGCCCAGGCAGGTCTTGCCAATTAGACCCGGGTGCATGGCAAAGCTCTACTTCAATTATTCCACCATGAACGCGGGTAAATCGACCGTCTTATTGCAAGCCTCGCATAACTATCGTGAGCGGGGCATGGACACCTATTTGATGACCGCTGCCCTGGATGGGCGCGCTGGTGTCGGGAAAATTGCGTCGCGGATCGGGATTTCCGCAGACGCCGATACGTTCACAACCGAAGATGACGTCTTTGCCATGATCCGAGCGCGGCTGGATCAGGGCAATATCGCCTGCGTTTTTATAGATGAGGCGCAATTCCTGACGGAAGATCAGGTCTGGCAACTTGCCCGTGCGGTAGATGACCTAAACGTGCCGGTATTGGCTTATGGGTTGCGAGTGGACTTTCAGGGGCGTCTATTTCCGGGCTCAGCAGCGCTGTTAGCTCTGGCTGATGAAATGCGTGAGGTGCGCACCATCTGCAAATGCGGGCGCAAGGCGACGATGGTGATTCGTCAGGATGAGAACGGCAACACCATCACCGAAGGTGCACAGGTGCAGATCGGCGGGAACGAGACCTATGTCTCGCTCTGCCGCAAACACTGGCGCGAGGCGGTCGGATCTTAGACCGGATTTGGCAACGGCCGTCCCTCGACAAAGGCCGCCACGTTGTCCAGTGCCATATGCCCCATGTCGCTGCGCACTTCCTCGGTGGCTGTGCCAAGATGTGGTAACAGGGTCACGTTATCCATATCACGCAGCGCCTGCGGAACGGCGGGTTCGAATTCATACACGTCCAGCCCGGCGCCCGCGATCTGGCCGGACTGTAGGGCGGCGATCAGGGCGGTCTCGTCAATGACCTCACCGCGGGCGATGTTTATCAGAATGGCTGATGGATTCATCGCATCTAGCACCTGCGCGTTGATCAGGTGACGGGTTTCAGCCCCGCCAGGCACGGCAATCACGAGGAAATCGACCGACGCCGCCAAAGACGAAAGGTCGGGGATATATTCAGCAGGAAACTCTACCTCCTTCGGGCTGCGTGACTGATACGCCACCTGCATCGCGAACCCGAAATGACAGCGCCGGGCAATGGCCTGACCGATCCGGCCCATACCAACGATTCCGACTCGCTTGCCGGTAACGTGGTGGCCCAGCATCTGCGTTGGATGCCATCCTTGCCAGTTGCCCGCGCGGACCAGCCGTTCGCCCTCGCCCGCGCGACGGGCCGTGGATAACAACAGGGTCATGGCGATATCGGCCGTCGCATCGGTGACTGCACCGGGCGTGTTGGTGACCGCGACACCAACGGTACGCGCGGCGTCGACGTCGATATGGTTGTAACCGACACCAAAATTGGCCAGGAGTTTGCACCGAGGGTTGGGGGCATCCGAGAAAATCTGGGCCGAAAACTGGTCACCCAATGTGGGCACGACCACATCGAAATCCCTTAGTGCGCGTAGCATTTCCTCGGACGTCATGGGCAAGGTGTTGCTACGAATTTCCACATCGAACGCGCGGCGAGCGCGGGCCTCGACGGCGGCGGTCATTGGGCGGGTGATCAGCAATTTCATCAGTGCATCCGCCCGCCGATAGGAACTTCGCCATCCGGGCCGATCAAGACCACTTCACCGTTTTCATCGGGCAAGCCTAGTACCAGAACTTCAGACATGAACCGACCGATCTGGCGCGGGGGGAAGTTCACTACGGCCATCACCTGCTTGCCCACCAGCGTCGAAGGATCGTAATGCGCGGTGACCTGGGCCGAGGTTTTCCGCTCACCAATCTCATCCCCAAAATCGATCCACATCTTGATCGCAGGTTTACGGGCCTCTGGGTAAGGTTCGGCCCGGATCACCTCGCCCACGCGGATGTCGACCTTGAGAAAATCGTCGAATGTAATCTCACTCACGGGACAGCTCCTTGGATCGATCTGTCGCAGCTTTGACTGCACGGTGCAGCAGGTTGGGGAAACCTTCTTCCTCGTGCATCAGCACCTCAAGCGCGGCTTGGGTTGTGCCGTTAGGCGATGTGACATTGACGCGCAGTTGCGAGGGGTCTTCTTCGGCCGCCATGGCCAATGCCCCTGCCCCGGCCACAGTGGATTTAGCCAGCTTCATCGCCAGCTCATGTGGCAAGCCCTGTGCCTGACCAGCGGCGGCGAGCGTTTCAATCAGGTGAAAGACATAGGCCGGGCCTGACCCGCTGAGCCCGGTGACGGCGTCCATCTGCGCCTCATCTTCCAGCCGAACGGTCTCGCCGATGGCAGACAGCAGGTTTTCAGCCAATGCCACATCGGCGTCCGAAGCCTTCGCATTGCCGATAAGCGCCGTGATTCCCTGCCGGATTGCGGCTGGCGTGTTCGGCATGGCGCGCACGATCGGGGTGTCTTTGCCCAGAACGGCCTCGAACGTGGCAATCGATGTCCCCGCTGCGATCGAGACAAACAGGCTGTTACCTCCGCCCAACGCTTTGATCGCAGGCAGCGCCTCGCCCATCATCTGCGGCTTGACGGCCACTAGTACCACGGCGGGGGCCTCGGGCAGCGGGGTGTTGATGTTGACGCCCTGCGCCTTAAGCCAGTCCGAGGGGTTAGGATCAATTACCCAGACCGCTGACGCAGGAAGGCCATGCTCTAACCATCCGGCGAGCATGGCCGATCCCATCTTGCCGCACCCCAGAAGAACCAGCCCCTGTTCGGCAACGCTTGTCATGTCCATGATTGCCCCTCTCCTCATTCGGTTCGGGGCAAAGCTTTACGCGCGGCCGTAGGCCTCTGCAATGGCGACTTGTATCGCTTCTTCGGGGGTCCGATTGCCCCATGTGACCAACTGGATCGCCGGATAGTAGCGCTCGGCGCTCAGCACCGCGGCGCTGATCATCGTGTCGATCTGATCCGGGCTGGCCATCTGACCACCGGCCAGAACCAGACCATAGCGATAAACCATCAGCTTTTGATTGGCCCAGTACGTAAACGCCCCGGCCCAGCACTGATCATTCATCTTGTTCAGCAGTTCATACAGCTTGGCTTCGCGATCCGTCGGTGGCTCCATCTCGAACGAGCACACCATGCGCAGGGTTTCGTCATAGTTCGACCAGGCCAACGTGATCGAGTATGTGCGCCACTGCCCTTCGACGGCCATGGCAATCTGATCATCCCCGATCCGGTCAAAGTCCCAGTCGTGATGTTCAGCAATATGTTCAACAATATCGATCGGATGAAGGTCTTCTTCGAGAAACTGCTCGGAAAGGGCCATAATGCCACCTCACTAATCTCTAGCCTTTTAGGGGCTGGCAGCGCCCCAATGCTAGTTGCTTACTCTACAAGCCGGGGCCAACCCCGTCTGCCTGTACTAAATATGGTGCGATGCGAGATAGGTTCTGGCAACCCTATTTATTGGGGATAACAGCAATAAGTTGTGGACAGTCGGCAACGGCGATCAAAATATTGGCACGAATTGTAGCTTTGTCTTGATTAATCTCAGCAGGGCGGCATGATGCACAACACCGCACAACCCAAGTTCGGATTGCGCGGCGGATAGCTTTAGCCAAAAATCAGATTGTTGGGGCGTTACTTGTCCAGCTTTGCCTCAAGCGCGGCTATGCGGGATTCCAGCGCTGCGTTTTCTTCACGCGCTTTTTGCGCCATCGCACGCACGGCGTCGAATTCTTCGCGTGTGACAAAATCGCGGTCGGCCAGCCAGCGGTCGATCATCGACTTCATCGCATTCTCAGCCTCTTCCCGTGCGCCCTGGGCCACGCCCATGGCGTTGGTCATCAGTTGGGAAACATCATCGAGGATCTTGTTGCGGGTTTGCATGGCTCTACTCCGAAATCGCGGTTGGTCTCTATATGGGGAATGATTACTCCGGGCTCAAGGTTGACTTGCCCTGCAAACCCCGGGCAATGAGACGCACATGCAGGCTGTTCTGAATTTCCCCGATCTGTCGCCCGAGTTGTTCTCGATCTCATTGTTTGGGATGGAGTTCGCCCTGCGGTGGTACGCGCTGGCTTATATCGTTGGCATTCTTATTGCTTGGCGGATGGGCATTGCGGCGCTGCGGCGCCCGGCTCTGTGGCCCGACAAGACGCCCCCGATGAAGCCCGAACAGCTTGAAGATCTGATTACCTGGATCATCCTCGGTGTGATTCTAGGCGGGCGCCTGGGATTCGTGCTGTTCTACCAGCCCGCCTATTACCTTTCGAACCCGCTGGAGATTCTCAAGGTCTGGCAGGGTGGCATGGCGTTCCATGGCGGGCTGTTGGGGGTAGTAATCGCCTCTTATCTTTATGCGCGACGCCACCAAATTCCGGTTCTGTCCATGGCCGACCTGATCGCCCATACAGTGCCGCCAGGACTATTGCTCGGGCGGTTGGCGAATTTCACCAACGCCGAGTTGTGGGGGCGCCCCAGCGAATTGCCTTGGGCGGTGATCTTCCCCGGAGCGGCGGCGCAGGATTGCCCCGGTGTTGTGGCCGGGATGTGCGCGCGGCATCCATCACAGCTGTATGAAGCCGTGTTAGAGGGCCTGTTTCTCGGGCTTGCACTGCTGTGGCTCGCTTATCGACGCGGCGCGTTTCACAAGCCGGGCCTGATTATGGGCGTCTTTCTGGCAGGCTACGGTGCTTCGCGTTTCATTGTCGAATTCTTCCGGCAGCCCGACGCGCAGTTTATTTCGGCCGGGAATCCGCTGGGGCTGGCCTGGCATGTGGGCGGCTATGGTCTGACGATGGGCCAATTGCTGTCACTGCCGATGATTGCCCTTGGCTTGTGGTTCGCCCTGCGTGCAAGATCGAAGGCATGAGCCTGCAAGATCATCTGCTGGCGCGTATTGCGCAGGACGGCCCGATAAGTGTTGCCGATTACATGGTCGAATGCCTGCTGCACCCGACGCATGGCTATTACACCACCCGTGACCCTCTGGGCACGCAGGGCGATTTCATCACTGCCCCCGAGATCAGCCAGATGTTCGGAGAATTGATTGGCCTGTCCCTGGCCCAAAGCTGGATGGATCAGGGCCATCCCGATCATTTTGTGCTGGCCGAGCTTGGACCAGGGCGTGGCACGTTGATGGCCGACATGCTGCGCGCCACGTCCCGCGTGCCGGGCTTCAATGAGGCCGCCAAGGTCGTGCTGCTTGAAGCCTCGCCTGCTCTACGTGACGTACAAGCGCAAACTTTGAAGGATCATAACCCGCGCTGGATCGACTCGGTCGCCGACCTGCCCGAAGCGCCGTTGTTTCTGGTCGCAAACGAGTTCTTCGACGCCCTGCCAATACGACAGTTCCTGCGCGACCGCGATGGCTGGCGCGAGCGGTTGATTGGCCGCGATGGCACCGCGTTAACTTGGGGATTGGGTCCACATGCAGATCAGATCGCCCTCAAGGATCGACTGAACGACACTGCCGATGGTGACCTGGTCGAACTGTGCGCCGCTGCCATTCCCATCATTACCGTGGTTGCTGGGCGGATTGGCACCCATGGCGGCGCAGGGTTGATTGTGGATTATGGCGACTGGCATTCGCTTGGCGACACGTTTCAGGCACTGCAGGCACATGAACGCACTGATCCTTTGGCCCAACCCGGTCAGGCTGATCTGACGGCACATGTGGATTTCGAACCACTGGCACTGGCGACCCGCGCCGCTGGATGCGCCCATTCGCGCCTGACACCACAGGGTGTATTTCTGGAGCGCTTGGGAATTGCCACCCGCGCACAAGCCCTTGCCGCGCCCCTCGGCGGGTCTGAGCTTGAAGCGATAATTGCCGCACATCGCCGGTTGACGCACCCCGATGAAATGGGAAACCTGTTCAAAGTGCTGGGCCTCTACCCCACCCCTTCCGCACCACCTCCGGGATTGGAGCCATGACCTTGGAAATTCTGACCTCTGATTTATTGGCCCCTGTGCGCCACGGTTTTTTCAGCCGACGCGGCGGTGCGTCATCGGGTATTTTTTCGGGCCTCAACTGCGGCTATGGCTCATCCGATCAGACCGAAGCGGTCACGGTAAATCGCAAGCGCGTGGCGCAGGCGATGGACGTCACACCCGAAGCCCTAGTGGGCATTCATCAGGTCCACTCTCCCACCGTTCTGACTGTCGACGCCCCGATCAACGGTGACAAACCAAAAGCCGACGCGGTGGTCACGGCAACCCCTGATCTGGCCCTGACGATTCTTACCGCCGACTGCCAGCCGGTCCTATTTGCCGATTCTGACGCGAACGTGATCGGAGCTGCGCATGCCGGATGGCGCGGCGCTTTGGATGGGGTGCTTGAGGCAACGTTGGACGCAATGGAGGCGCTTGGCGCCAAGCGGGAAAACACCGTGGCGGTAATCGGCCCCTCGATCTCGCAGGCGGCATATGAGGTCGGGCCGGAATTTCTGGATGAATTCGTCGCGGATTCTCCGAAAAACCTGCAGTTTTTTGCGAATGGAACGGGCGACCGACTGCAGTTCGACTTGCCTGCTTTTGGCCTTCACAGGCTGCGTCAGGCGGGGGTCGGACAGGCCGAATGGACACGCCATTGCACCTATTCTGACCCCGACAGATTCTACTCGTACCGCCGCTCAACCCACGCGAAAGAGGCTGATTACGGTCGCCTCATTTCTGCCATAAAACTTTAAGACTGGGTCCGAATTGCGGCAAAATCGCCGCTTTTTCGCCACAATTTTCCTATCTATTCGTGTCTCGACAATTTGATAATTATTGTCCGCTCTCAAGTGTTTATCTGCCGATTCTCCAGTGGAGCGCGACGCGATCAGAAAAGAGGAAATGCAAGACTTCATTTGTCCTGAATTCAATCCGGATCAGCCTTATCGCCGCCGTAATAAGCGGGCAGACTTAGGTGTCAGAGGAAAACGGGGCGTCAGTTCCCAAGCGAGCAGGACACAAAAATGAAGACGAGATCACGCTTTCTAAGCGCCGTACTTGTGGCCACCAGAGAGCAAAAACTGGAGATGCCGTGGAAACGGGTTTCCAGCAATTCGGTCAGAGTTGCGCGCCGCCTGGCGGTCCGACGCTGACGATGACTTTCCCGCGAACCAAGCTGCCGGTTCTGGGGAATAAGACGCACAACGGAGGGGTGCTCCGATCCGGTGTGCGGCCTGCCGCCAATATTTGCGCGGCTCAATACCGGGGCGTGTGTGCGCTGGCAATTTCGCCTGCGTTTGTATGAGTTTGTCTGGGGGGTCATTGTGCTGACCAAAAATGTAGGAACTTCCTTCGCAAAAAGCGATCTGCGTTTCTGTCGCCTTGCATGTCGCCGCTTTCTTCCAAGACATGGAAATAACCGATCAGGCTGGCCTGTACGGGGGTCTTGCCTGCCTGCGCGGTTTTTAGAGGGGACGGAATTGTAATGGCTATTCCAAATTCTTTATCACGCGCCGCCAGAAATGCTGTTGAAACCTCAGCATTGCTGCGCGAGGCGCCAAGACCGACCACACAACACAAGGCGCAGCTGCGGCGCTATGAGGTCAGTACGCTGATGAAAAACGGCGATGTGGTCCAGACTCGTCACATCGCACCTGCCCTGCCAATGTTCGAGGACGCGTTCTGCGCATTTACGCGTGGGGCGTTGGTTGAAACGGAATTTGGCCCGATGGCAATCGAAGATCTGCTGCCAGGTGATACAGTCCTGACGCAAGATGGTGTATCCGAAACAGTGTTGTGGAAAGGGTCAGTCACGCTGATACCCGGGCGTGTGGATTCGCGGGGGCGGACACGTCCACTGACACGGATTATGGCCGACACGTTCGGGATGCAAAAACCGATGTCCGGTGTAATCGCTGGCCCTGCTGCGCGAATCGTGGGCACGCCCGCGCATTTGCGTCATCTGCACGGAGACGAACAGGTGCTAACGCCGGTCCACGAATTTCAGGATGGAATGGGTGTCATTGAAACCATGCCACCAACGCCGGTCGAACTGTTTCACATTTGCCTGAAACGGCACTCGGTCATTCGGGTCGATGGTCTGCAATTCGAATCTTATCACCCTGGCACCAATGCAATTCGCCGGGTCAGCCGGTCGCTAAGATCGGTCTATCTGAACCTGTTCTCGCATGTCGAATCACTCAATGATTTCGGCCCGCTGGTCATGCCGCGCGCGGGGGATGGTGAGGTGGACGCAATTTCCGCCTAGTTTAAAACGAGTTCTGCAATGTGGGGGCATTATGCAGTTATTAGTCAGTTGGATGGTCTCTATGTCGGTGGCAGCCTTCCTGCCACAGATGAAACCGCATCCGAAACATCGGGAATTCAGGCCGTTCGGTTCATGCGTTCCTCGAGAACGTCGAATGGCACGCCTGGTTCGTCTTTTGCGCCGCGAATAACGAGCGATGTCTTGACGCTGGCCACATTCGGCGTGGTCAGCAGCTTGCCGGTCAGAAACTGCTGAAAACTGCTTAGGTCAGGCGCAACGCATTTCAGAATGAAATCAACTTCGCCGTTCAGCATGTGGCATTCCCGAACCAAAGGCCATTCGCGGCAGCGTTCCTCGAATGCGGTCAACTCGGCTTCGGCCTGACTTTCCAGACCGACCATGGCAAAGACTTGAACCTCAAACCCCAGCTCGCGTGAATTTACATCGGCATGGTAGCCGCGGATCAAGCCTGATTCTTCAAGGGTGCGTACGCGCCGCAGGCAAGGTGGGGCGGAAATTCCCACACGTTTTGCCAATTCGACATTGGTCATGCGACCGTCTGCCTGCAATTCCGCCAGAATCTTGCGGTCAATCTCGTCCAGCCGTATCGCGACCATCAAATACTCCTGAATTTTTCGGTTGTTATATCAGCACCCGGCAGATGCGCAATAATCTTTCGTGAATGCGCAATATTGTTTATTTTCAATGTTCTTATTCAACCGTCATTTACCTAGCGTCTGACAGGCGTAAATCAGGAAGGGGCTTTAAGCGCGGCACAGGGGTCGCTATATCCATCCGCCAGGGGCCACGCGCCCAAATCAGGCAGATCGAGTTGGGGGTACCATGAGCGAGACACGTCACACCAAGGTTCTGATCATCGGATCGGGACCGGCCGGTTACACTGCGGGCGTATACGCAAGCCGCGCGATGCTTGAACCGATCCTGGTTCAGGGAATCGAGCCCGGCGGTCAGTTGACAACAACCACCGACGTCGAAAATTACCCCGGTTTCACCGAAGTTCAGGGGCCTGATCTGATGATCAAAATGCAAGAACATGCCCAGGCGATGGGTTGTGAGGTCATCGGCGATATCATCAGTGATCTAGACATCAGCAAACGCCCCTTCACCGCAAAAGGCGACAGCGGCAATATTTATACTGCGGACGCGGTCATTCTGGCCACCGGTGCGCGCGCTAAATGGCTGGGCCTGCCGTCGGAAGACAAGTTCAAGGGTTTTGGTGTTTCGGCCTGTGCGACTTGCGACGGCTTTTTCTATCGCGGACAGGAAATCGTGGTCATCGGTGGCGGCAACACCGCCGTGGAAGAAGCGCTGTTCCTAACCAATTTCGCCAGCAAGGTTACTCTGATTCACCGCCGCGACGAACTGCGGGCCGAGAAAATTCTGCAGGAACGATTGCTGAAACACGAAAAGATCGAACCGATGTGGTTCCACGAGTTGGAAGAAGTGATCGGCACCGATTCCCCACTGGGCGTCGAGGGTGTGCGCGTCAAGAACGTCAAAACCGGTGAGATCACCGAAGTTCCCTGTAAAGGCGTCTTTGTCGCCATTGGTCACGCGCCAGCAAATGAGCTGGTCAAGGACTCGCTGGAAACCCATATGGGTGGGTATGTGGTGACCAAGCCGGGCTCTACCGAAACCTCGGTGCCCGGTGTGTTCGCAGCAGGCGATCTGACTGACCACATCTATCGTCAGGCCGTCACGAGCGCCGGTATGGGCTGTATGGCCGCGCTGGATGCCGAGCGGTTCCTGGCGGAACAGGACTAAGACAATGCTGGAGTTCTCCGGCCCGGTCTGGAGAATTCTGTTTCTCTCCCAAAGTGACGCCCCTTTGGCCCCTGCCCGGGCGCCCGAGGGGCGTTTTCATCATTCAGGGCAGATTGCTCTCTATGCCTCTCTCAGCGCCGAAGGCGCAGGGGTCGTCATTCGTCGGTATGTCTCGCCCAACGATCCGCCGCGGATATTGCAAAGAGGCCAAGTTACTGGTGCAAGACTGGTCGATCTGAGGGGCCAGTCCGATGCGTCGATTATCTGGCAGGATATCCACGAAGAACGGGGCGTTTCACCGACATGGCGCTTCTCTGATCACGCCCGCGATACGGGTGCTGACGGGTTGATCTACAGCTCTCGGTCCCGACCGGAGCTAAGCCATATTGTGCTGTTCACTCTTTCGCCAACGATTATTTTCGCTGAATCCCAAGCAACCCCGTGGACACCGCCATTTACGTAACCATAACTTGACCCACTCGCGTCGCCGTACCAGACTCGGGAACACGCGCGGCGAATACAGGTGGCTTGATTGAAAAGCGTTTTATGGCAAGGCGGGTGGACAACCCGGCTTAGGATCATCAGCGGTCTTACCCTGTTCGCCTTTGCCTTCTTTCATTTCATCAATATCGGGTTGGGGCTGTTCCATACCGATTACCTGCACGGCATGCAGGATGGGCGCCACGCAGTTACCCGGCACAGTCTGGGCAGCTTGATCTTGTATCTGGCACTGTTCGTCCACCTTGGCCTTGCGCTTTATTCCATTAGCCAACGCCGAACGCTACGCATGCCCTTCAGCACGGCCTTGCAGGTCATTCTGGGGCTGTTGATCCCGCTGCAACTGATCTCGCATATCGTGCAGACGCGCTATGCCCACGAAATCTATAACGTCAATGACGAGATGGGGTACATCATCATTCTGATGTGGCCCAACTCGGCGATCTGGATGCAAAGCCTGCTGTTGCTGGTGGTTTGGGTCCACAGTTGCATTGGGCTGCACATGTGGCTGCGACTGACCCGCTGGTGGTCCAGATGGGTGCCTTACCTGATCGGTCTGGCGGTATTTGTGCCCAGCTTTGCGCTGGCTGGGTTGCTTACCGAAGGGCGCCGCATCTGGGCGGATTTTGCCGATCCGTTCCTGCGCGATCAATATATAGAACATTACAACTGGCCCACGCCCGAGGCCTTTCAGGTCATGTTCAGTGTCAAAGACAATGCGTTAATGGCCTTCTGGATCGCCTTGGGGGCTTCGCTGGCGGTATTTACTATCCGCAAACTATGGCGCCGCAGGCACTCGGTCCGGGTCAAGTATGTCGATGGCCCCGAGGTCGTGGCAGAAAAGGGCATGACCCTGCTTGAGATTTCGCAGGCCAATGGCATTCCGCACACAGCCCTTTGCGGGGGCAAGGGGCGTTGCACCACCTGTCGCGTGATCATTGAGGATGGCGCGGATCAACTGCCCACCCCGGATGAGGTTGAAACCCGCAGCCTTGCCGCCGTCAGCGCCCCGACTGGCGCAAGGCTGGCCTGTCAGATACGGCCAACCGCCCCCCTAGTTGCGTTTCGGATGTTCCGCTCTGATGGCAAGCGCGGACGAGCCCATGCCAGCCAAGGGCAGGAACGCAAGCTGGCGGTTCTGTTTCTCGATATGCGCGGGTTCACATCGCGGACCACGGGCCAGTTGCCCTATGACATTGTATTCCTGCTGAACCGTTTCTTTGATGCCATCGTCCCGGCAATCACGGCGGATGGCGGGGTGGTCGACAAATACATGGGCGACGGCTTGCTGGCCGTGTTCGAAACCCCGAATGCCAAAGACTCGGCCCGTGCCGGGCTGAAGGCCGCCGCCGATGTCAGCCGCGCGCTTGAGTATTTCAATCAACAGCTTCAAACCGAAGGCAGCCCCCGGATACGCATCGGAATGGGTCTGCATCTGGGCGATCTGGTACTAGGTGAAATCGGCGCTGCAGGCAGTTCTGCGCGCACCATTATCGGCGACGCGGTTAATGTGGCCAGTCGTCTTGAAGGCCAGACCAAGGCGCTTGGGGCGGAACTACTGGTCTCGGCCGAATTACTGCAGGCGGCTGGGTATGACGGCGATCTGTCCGGACTGCAATCGTTTGAGCTGCGCGGCGTGACACAACCGGTTTCCGCGCTGCCGGTGACGCGTGCTGCGGACCTTATGACGGACAAGGCCGCCTAGGAACGGATGTACTGAATTCACACGACAGGTGCGTGTCAGCGGGATACAAGTCGGGAAAAGCTGCGTCAGGCGAAAAATCCTTCCATTCCGGACAAAAACC
This sequence comes from Ruegeria sp. BA12, assembly GCF_056539625.1. Classification (NCBI taxonomy): domain Bacteria; kingdom Pseudomonadati; phylum Pseudomonadota; class Alphaproteobacteria; order Rhodobacterales; family Roseobacteraceae; genus Ruegeria; species Ruegeria sp. BA12. Next base: position 100,240 of record NZ_JBQFVF010000001.1, on the reverse strand, counting down.
GCGCATATCGTCCTTAATTTCGTGAATGTATATGGACTTCGCCCAGCAGCCGGGGCACATGCCCCATAAACACCCCTGAATCACCGATAAAACCGCACTGCGACAAGAGTATTCCAATGACGATGTTAAGCAATCTGGCTCCGATCTCTGAACTGTACGTTTCGTACGAGTCGGCGCAGAAATTGAAAGTGGAAGCTGCCGACCTGACCAGCTGGGACCTGAGCCCGCGTCAGATCTGCGATCTGGAACTGCTGATGAATGGCGGGTTCAACCCTCTCAAAGGGTTCCTGAGCGAAGCTGACTACGACAACGTCGTCGAAAACATGCGTCTGGCCGACGGCACCCTGTGGCCGATGCCCATCACGCTGGACGTTAGCGAAGATTTTGCTGAGACCATCGAATTGGGTCAGGACATTGCCCTGCGCGATCAGGAAGGTGTCATTCTCGGCACCATGACCGTGACCGACCGCTGGACCCCGAACAAAGCGCGAGAGGCCGAAAAGGTCTTTGGCGCCGATGACGATGCGCACCCGGCGGTGAACTATCTGCACAACGTGGCTGGCAAGGTCTATCTGGGCGGCCCCGTAGTCGGCATTCAACAGCCGGTTCACTATGATTTCCGTGGCCGCCGGGACACGCCGAACGAGTTGCGCGCCTATTTCCGCAAGCTGGGCTGGCGCCGCATCGTTGCGTTCCAAACCCGCAACCCCCTGCACCGCGCACACCAGGAACTGACCTTCCGCGCCGCGAAAGAGGCGCAGGCCAACCTGCTGATCCACCCTGTCGTTGGCATGACCAAACCGGGCGACGTCGATCACTTCACCCGCGTCCGCTGCTATGAGGCGGTTCTGGACAAGTACCCGGCATCGACCACCTCGATGTCGCTGCTGAACCTGGCGATGCGCATGGCTGGCCCGCGCGAGGCGGTCTGGCACGGCCTGATCCGCGCCAACCACGGCTGCACACATTTCATCGTTGGCCGAGACCACGCCGGTCCGGGCAAGAACTCGGCGGGTGAAGATTTCTACGGCCCCTATGACGCGCAGGACCTGTTCCGCCAGTTCCAGGATGAAATCGGCGTCGAAATGGTTGACTTCAAACACATGGTCTATGTGCAGGAACGCGCCCAGTACGAACCGAATGACGAGATCGCAGACAAGGACAACGTCACGATCCTGAACATCTCGGGCACCGAGCTGCGCCGCCGTTTGCGCGAAGGGCTGGAAATCCCCGAATGGTTCAGCTTCCCTGAGGTTGTCACCGAACTGCGCCGCACGTCACCGCCCCGCTCGGAACAAGGCTTTACCGTGTTCTTCACCGGTTTCTCGGGCTCGGGCAAATCCACCATCGCCAACGCGCTTATGGTCAAACTGATGGAAATGGGTGGCCGTCCGGTTACATTGCTGGATGGTGATATCGTTCGTAAGAATCTGTCGTCTGAACTGGGTTTCTCTAAAGAGCACCGCGACCTGAACATCCGTCGTATTGGTTACGTGGCTAGTGAGATCACCAAGAATGGCGGCATCGCCATTTGTGCGCCAATCGCGCCCTATGCCACCACCCGCCGTGCTGTACGGGAAGACATCGAACAGTTCGGTGCTTTCTGCGAGGTTCACGTTGCGACCAGCATCGAAGAATGCGAACGCCGTGACCGCAAGGGCCTGTACAAGCTGGCACGCGAAGGCAAGATCAAGGAATTCACCGGTATTTCAGACCCTTACGATGTACCGGCCAACCCCGAACTGAGCGTCGAGACCGAAAATGTCGATGTCGACAACTGCGCCCATCAGGTGCTGCTCAAGCTGGAAAGCATGGGTTTGATCGCCGCGTCTTAAGCGCAGGCAATTCCATTCAGGCGGCCTCCGACTTTCGGGGGCCGTTTTTTTGTAGGCACGATTGACAAGGCGCTGGCCAATTGGTGCATTTGCCTGACTTGATTTGGACGCAACACGCCTATGCCCTCTGACCTGCCCACCATAGCCAGTTTCTGGTTCGGATCAGATCTAAGTTGGCTAGAGGCATTGTGCATCCAATCCTATCTGGATCGGGGTCACCGGTTTATTCTTTATACCGGGCACGAGATCGAAGGCGTTCCCGCAGGGGGCGAATTGCGGCCCGCCAGTGATATCCTCTGGCCCGCGCCGTTTGATATGCCTGCAGGTGACCGGCGACGCGTCGCGGTTTTTTCCGACATTTTTCGTCTGCGACTGATGCAGAAAACCGATTTCATCTGGGTGGATCTGGACGCCTATTGTGTCAGGCCCTTTGCCTTTCCATCAGCGTATATCTTTGGACAGTCCCATACCGGAAATTTCCTGACCGGTGTGTTGCGCCTGCCAGCAGACTCGCAAACGCTGGCGCATATGCTGGACTTTGTGATCGCAGCCAACCCGACCCAGCCCTGGCGGGGCGGTCCGCTGCACCGGCGCAACCGTCAACGCATCCGGGACGGTGAGACCTGGGGGATCGAGAGCCTGCCCTGGGGCAGTTCCGGCCCCAAAGCCTTTGCACATTTCCTGCGCAAGACCGACGAGGACAGCCATGCCATGCAAGCGGAGGTGTTTTACCCTCTGTCCAAGCATGATCTGTGGAAATTGCACAACCCGTTCACCCCGACCGCACAGATTGAAGGCGACATGGTTCATTCCGTCCACGTCTATGGTCATCAGAAACGGCTGATGGCGCAGAACACGGACGGTTTGCCGGTGCGCGGATCGTATCTGCAGCGGCTATGCGATCGGCACGGGATTGACCCCGAGGCCCGTCCAATTCTGCAAGAAGGCTGGTTGGCACCCGCTGGTTAGTTCGGGCCCGCGTCTAGTTCAGCGCGCAGAAGGCGCACGGCTCTGCCCTCAAAATCCCCATATTCTGCTGCGTGTTGCTGGATCGCCTGCAGATGCGGCAGGCGCGCGGCGAAATCCTCGATTGATGCGGATTGGATCGCGCGCTGAATATCCTCTTTGGTTTCGCACAGGATCATACCAGAGGTATCGAAGAAATCGCCGATATTCGGGCATCCCCAATAGATCGGGACCGAGGAGCACAAGATCGCATCCGTCAGCTTTTCCGAAAAGTAATTCTTCTCACGCACGTTCTCGATCACCACAGAATAGCGGTACGGCGCCAACCCGTCGGATTTGAGATCAAACGGAGTGTATCCCCGGCCCATGATATCAACATCTGCACCAGTTTCACGCACCCAGTCGATCACCGAATGGCGCAACTGATGCCCTACAAGATCGCGCTTGGCCGAAGCAATTAGCGAGCAGGATTTGGTTTTCTCAACCTTCAGGTCCTGCCAGTCGGGCACCATCGTCACGCCATACGGCAGGAACACTGCATTCGGGATGTTGTGTAGCAGCACGTCATGAAAAGTCAGCACCCGGAAGAACCGCCGCCATGTATATCGCAGCATCCGATCATGTTTGGCGTGAATGGCCGAAGGCTCGCCCATCATCAATGAAATCCGCGCGCGGGTACCGCGACGCAAGCGCAGATGCACGGTCGAGTTCGGGTACATGATCAGGTGATCGGTGCGCTCCAGATCGCCCACCGTCTTGCCGGTCAGGCGATCCGGGCACCCTTCGGGCCAGATCAGTTCGGACAGCGAAACCGAGGCCAGTTTTGGCCCCAGCCGATGCCCATATGGCAGGATGGCAATGGCAGGTCGTGTCATTGTGTTGTCTCGGGCAGATCAACCTGCCCCCGCATCAACACATGACCGCGCCCTGCGACTTTGATACCGGTCATCGCATCGGGTGGGCCAACGCGTGTGACAACAGCCTGACCGGGGCGGCCCATGTCATGGCCTTGTTCTGCGATGAAACTGTCTTTGGGCATTAACCCGTACTTCCACAGATAGGCCGCCATGGCACCGGTGGCCGATCCGGTGAACGGGTCTTCGGGCGGGCTGGGTGGCGCCATCAACAGGCGTGAGAACGTGTCGCCCGCATTTGTCGCGCCCTTCATCGTCACAAGGAACGGTTCCGCCATATCGGTGCCAGAAAATCCGGCCTTCGCGGCCACTTTGCGCAGTGCCTCAAGATCCAACTGTGCGGCGCGCAAGGCCTCGTGATCACGCAGAACCGTAATGCAGAACGGCAACCCGGTGGACACAAATTGCGGCGGTGAGATTATCGCATCCTCGGGCAGGCTAATGGCGGCCGCAACCAGATCGACGGGAACAGGATTGCCGAATTTCGGCGCGACCTGAGTCATTTCGATCTCGTCTCCGTTCAAACGAATCGAAACGATCCCCGCGCCTGTTTCCAACGTCAGTGCATCGCCTTCAACCAAACCACGGGACCGCATCGCCACTACAGTTGCAATTGTGGGGTGTCCGGCAAAAGGGATTTCCTTGCTGGCCAGAAAATAGCGCACCCGGATTTCGGCCACATCAGATGGTCCCGTGAACGTGCATTCAACCAGAGAGGTTTCGCGCACATAAGCAGTGCACACATCTTCGGGCAATTCAGCCCCGCCGTGAACCACGGCGCAGCCGTTGCCGCCAAAGGCGCGATCACTGAAGGCGTCTACCCAATCGAAATCGAACCAGCTCATCCGCAAAATCCCCTGATGCAGAGTAAATCAGCCGGGCATGTCATGCCGGTTCGTATGTGTCGCGCTTGTTGTTGGGATTGTCACGCCGAAAAATAACCGGCGGGGCCGTTCAGTGAACGGCCACCGGTGACAGATCGTGTTCACGGGCCAGGAAAAAGGCCATCTTACGATCTGTCACGAGCGCAAGCTGCTGGCCATCGGAATCGTGAACCGCGTACAACTGATCCAGATCGCCTGCCTTATCCCGGACATCGCGGGGCAGATCGGCAACATCGACGGTTTTCACATAAACGATGCGGTCGCCTTCGGCGTTATATTCAATCGGTGTATTCATAGCTCTTACCCCTTTTTTATGTTGATCGTTTGCACCACGGTCTCAGGCACGGCGCGGGTCAGGTCCACATGCAGCAGACCGTTCTCCATGATCGCCTCGCCCACCTCGACACCATCGGCCAGCACGAACATGCGCTGGAACTGGCGCGCGGCGATGCCGCGATGCAGAAAAATGCGCCCCTCGCTGTCGTCGCGTTGGCGCCCCCGGATCACAAGCTGGCGATCCTCGATTGTGATCGACAAATCTTGTTCCGCGAACCCAGCCACAGCCAGGGTGATGCGGTATGAAAAGTCCGAGGTCTGCTCAATATTATAAGGCGGGTAGCCTTCGTTACCGGCCTTTGCAGACCGTTCCAGAAGACGTTCCAACTGCTCGAACCCCAAAAGATGCGGGTATGAGCCAAGAGTAAGTTTTGACACGTATTTTCGTCCTTTATTGCCAAAGCGACGTGTGATGCGGCCCCGTTCCGGCAACCGCGTATAATAGAATATGGGTTTATGCCGTGATGTCCACAAGGTCTGGCCGGATAAACCCTGACACACTATCTTGTGTCACAAGCACCACAAAAGGCACTGAGTCGCTCATGAATGCGCCAACAGATCTTTCGATGAAAACAGATGAGGTTTTGCGGGTTGAACTGGAGGTTTTTCGCCGCCAACACCGTGATCTGGACGAAGCGATCGAGGCGCTGCAGTCCACCGGCACAGCCGATCAGTTGACGATTAAGCGACTGAAAAAGCAAAAACTTCGCCTGAAGGACATCATTCGTCTGATCGAGGACCGTTTGACGCCGGACATCATTGCCTGAAAACTCCACCACTCGGTTCACACGCACATTCAAGGCGCTTATGAACCGAGTTTTGCAGTGTTACGTCATATTCAAACGGATGACATCTGTTTCAAGGTGAAACATTTGCGTTTGCGCAGAAGAAATTGGTCGGATCGTATTTCCGCTTAACCTCTTTCATTTGATCAAGATTTTCACCGAATGCCGTCTCTATCGCACTGTCTTCATCGGCGCCCAGATAGTTCAGATAAGTTCCGCCCGTGGAATAGGGCGCAATTGCATCATGCATGGACCGCGCCCAGGCAATCTGATCCGCGTCATCCGCTGGATCAGTCCACAGCGGTAGTATCGCAATCAGATAGTCGTGACCGCGTTGCGCAAAGGCGTTGTCCCCATTTGATTTGGACTTTGCTGCGCCAGCGCAATGTTCGATCAGAATGCCCGAGCCGGGTATTGTCATCCCTTCAGATTGTGCAACGATCGTATCAATGGCCTCATCCGTCAGCGCGTTGAGATATGCAGATTTCCAGTAGTTCCGGCTGCCTGGCCCATAGGCCCCATCCAGCATGCTTTGTTTGGCGGGGAACGGCATCTCGTGCAAGTCGACGACCAAAGGTTCTCCGATCTCCGTCAGGGGTTGGATTGCCTGACGCCCAGCTTCCTTATCGTCTCCAATCCAACACGGCACCATAGCTGTTAGCGGCGTTCCATCCGGTCCCCACAACAACCCCGCATAGACCGTCAGTTCATCAGGTGCCCGTGAAACGATATCCCGAAAACCTCGCAGCACTTCGGCGGCGTCGGCTCGGGGATATGCAATCATGCCCCCCAACACCGTAGACAGAGGATACGCCCTGTAAAGGAATGACGTCACGATGCCGAAATTTCCGCTGCCGCCGCAGATGCCCCAATAAAGGTCTGGATTCCTGTTCGCATTCGCAGTTCTGATCGAACCGTCTGCCGTTACGACTTCGGCCTCGATAACGTTGTCGCAGGTTGGCCCGTATTTTCGTGCCATCCAGCCGAATCCGCCACCCGTCGTCAATCCGCCAATACCTGTCTGCGATACGACGCCCAATGGCACAGCAAGTCCGTGAAGATGTGTTTCGCAGTCTACATCCCCCAACGTGGCCCCGCCCTGAGCGCGTACGGTTTGGGTTTCTGCATCAACATGGACCGCGCGCATGCAGGACAGGTCAATTACGAGGCCATCATCGCAGACGGCGCGCCCACCCACGTTATGACCGCCACCTCTTACCGATACCAGTATGTTGTTTTCAAACGCGAACCTGGCGGCCGCCGCGACATCGGCGGTGCCGTGGCACCGCAGTATTGCACCGGGATACTTGTCAACCAACGCGTTCCAAATACTGCGCGCACCGTCATACTCGGGGTCACCGGGCAAAATCAGTGCCCCGCGAACTTGCGATTTAAATGCCTCAATACTGTCCTGCGGCACGGCTTGGCCGTCCCGGTTTTTCAAAACTGTATCTGTCATGGGTACCTCCTCGGGAACCACTTTCCCGCGATCAAGTATACACTAATTCGAATGTATTTTCAGCAGGACGTCAGACGAGCCATACGGTCGCCAAACCACATTGCCTCTGGGACCGATTTAGCTATAGTGCGCGCTCTTTCAGACGGCAGGGAAACAAGCGGATGAGCGATGTGAAAGTGGGGATCATCATGGGCAGCCAGTCGGACTGGCCCACGATGAAGGAAGCCGCGAACATACTTGATGAGTTAGGCATCGCGTACGAAAAGCGCATTGTCTCGGCGCACCGCACACCGGACCGCTTGTGGGACTATGGCAAGACCGCCGCATCACGCGGGCTGCATGTGATCATTGCCGGGGCCGGTGGGGCCGCGCATCTGCCTGGCATGATGGCGTCGAAAACACGGGTGCCGGTGATTGGCGTTCCGGTACAGACGCGGGCCCTGTCGGGCGTCGACTCGCTGTATTCCATCGTGCAGATGCCCAAAGGGTTCCCTGTTGCCACCATGGCCATCGGCGCGGCCGGTGGGGCCAACGCGGGCCTGATGGCGGCCGGGATTCTGGCCTTGCAGGATGACGCTTTGGCGCAACGACTGGACGCTTGGCGCGATGCACTGTCGGCGTCGATCCCCGAGGAGCCCGTCGATGAGTGACGCATTGCAAACGGGTGCCAGGATCGGAGTTCTGGGCGGCGGTCAATTGGGCCGGATGCTGTCCGTGGCAGCGTCTCGTCTGGGGTTTGTGACCCATATCTACGAACCCGGCGCCAACCCTCCTGCCGGCCAAGTGGCCGATCGCGTGACCACCGCCGCCTATGACGATATCGATGCGCTAAAGGCGTTTGCCGGGTCGGTAGATGTCATCACATATGAGTTCGAGAACATCCCGACCGAAGCGCTGGACCTGCTTGAAGCGCACTGCCCGATCCGTCCGGGGCGAGAAGCGCTGCGCGTCAGCCAGGACCGGTTGACCGAGAAGAATTTCCTGCAGGGGCTTGGCCTGCAAACCGCGCCTTTCGCGGATATCACCGATCTGAACAGCCTGAATGCGGCGATCGAGCAGATCGGTACGCCCGCAATCCTGAAAACGCGCCGGTTTGGCTATGACGGTAAGGGGCAGGCCCGTCTGCGCGCACCCGAGGATGCCGAAGCCGCGCTGGCCGATATGGCCGGGGCACCCGCGATCCTTGAGGGGTTTGTGGAGTTTAGCCACGAGGTATCGATCATTGCGGCCCGCGGGCTGGACGGTCAGGTTGCCTGTTTCGATCCCGGTGAGAACATACACCGCGATGGTATCCTGCACACCACAACAGTCCCTGCCCGTCTGCGCCCGGCGCAACGGACAGATGCCGTTCTGTTGGCCGCCAACATCCTAAACGCGCTGGATTATGTCGGCGTCATGGGCGTCGAACTGTTCGTGACGCCCGGCGGTCTGATCGTGAATGAGATCGCGCCGCGCGTGCATAACTCGGGCCACTGGACGCAGAATGGCTGCGCCGTGGATCAGTTCGAACAGCATATTCGGGCCGTCGCAGGATGGCCTTTGGGAGATGGTCAGCGACATTCGGACGTGGTCATGGAAAACCTGATCGGAACGGACATGGACCGCGTGCCCGAACTAGCGCAGGAACGCGACGTGGCGCTGCATCTCTATGGCAAGGCCGAGGTTAAGGCAGGCCGCAAAATGGGGCATTTCAACCGCATTGCACGGTGAATCAGCCAACAAACCGCGCCGCAATATCACCTGACATATAGCTAACCCGCCCGCCAGCCAGCGTGGCGGCTACGCGGCGGGTTTCGGCATCCAGTATCACCAGATCGGCGCGCTGGCCGGGGGCCAGCTTGCCCCGATCCTGCAAACCAAGGACACGGGCGGGGCCGGATGACACCAGCGCCCAGGCCCCGGCGAAATCCACCAAGCCAGACTTCGCCACCATCAGCGCCGCGCGGCGCGGGCTGGGATAGTGATAATCCGAGGCCAACGCATCGCAATATCCCATCGTGATCAGGTCAAGTGCGCTGACATTACCCTTGTGCGATCCACCGCGCACCACGTTGGGCGATCCTAAAATGATGTAATCCCCGGCGGCACGCGCGGCCTCGGCTGCTTCGAGCGTTTCGGGAAATTCCGAGATCTGCGCCCCCCGCGCCCGCCAGTCGGCCCGTATTTGTGCAGTCGCGTCGTCATGGCTGCCCATGCGCACGTACTGTGAGTCCAATGCCGCACATAGCGTGTCCAGCGCCGCTGGCACTTCGTTACGACGGGCGTGCATGGACAACAGCATTTTAAAATGCGTGTCCGGGTTTCGCCCGGCTTTCAGTGCTTGGCCGGTCAGACGCGGCGGCTTGCGCCCCTCGGCCAGACGGTCATGCGGCAGGTGGTCGTTGAACACGACATAGGGCACCTGCCAGTCCGCGATACGGCCGGGCAGGTCCGCATAGTCATCCAGCATGTGTGTCTCGAACCGCAACTGAGGCATCAGGTCGGTCACGACGCGATCCTTGACCGAGGTTATGGCGCGAAACACCTGATCCGCGAATTCCGGGCCACGCACCCCACCCTCCCAACTGTGAAACTGGGCCAGAACGGCGGTAGTGATACCATTCGCAGCCAATTCAGCCTCGACCGAGAGAATGCCTTCGTCCATCTGCTTCATCGCCCCGCGGCGTGGCGCGATATGGCGTTCGAACCCATCCCCGTGCAGGTCGATAATGCCGGGCAGAACAAGATAGCCAGTCAGGTCGATCTGTCGCCCGACCCGATCCGTTTGAATGATGCCATCCGCCAGAGACAGATCGGCGGGCACAAGGCCATGCTCCGGCAACAGCACCTCTGCACCGGTCAGGGTCAGATTCAATGCGGTCATTGCGTGGGCTCCGACTCGGGTTCCGAGCAATCCTGCCCGATACAGATTTCGTTGATGATATCCATGACGCCATCCAGCCAGGTGATCTGCGGATCGAATTGCCCGAATTCGATAAAATGCAGCGCCTGCGCCATGACGCGGGGATTGTTCATCATAAAAGTGTGCGTCACCGGAAGAACGATGTGATCCGTCATGCCGTCCACTTTTGTCGTTTCAATCGAGACCTTGCCGTCATCCTTGCCGTCGATCAGCGAGGAAAACAGCGGGTTCAGCGAGTTCTCACCCGCGATCACGCCCACCTCAAACTCAACGGATGGCAGCTTGCGCGGTATGCCCTCGGGGCCCGTGCCCAAGGCCAGCCCGGCGGGGCCATGCAGCATGCCGAACACCTCATACGCGCCCAGTTCATCCACAAGCTGACTGCCCTGATTGGGCGGGCCGAGCATGACCACACGGCCCAGATTTTCCGGGTGATGGTCCTGCAACCAATAGCGCAGCAGGATGCCACCCATTGAATGCGCCACCACATTCACGGTCTCTTCACCACAGGCCGCGAAGGCGTCCGGCAATGTCTGGTTCGCCAGTTCAGGTATCGGCAAGTCGGTCGAAGGATAGCCGGGTCGGACAACGGTGTACCCGTGCGCCTGAAACAGTTGTTCCATCACTGTGAAGGACGCCTCGGTCCGCGCCAGCCCGTGTAAAAGCACCACGCATTTGGCCTGGGCCACGGCGGGAACAAGGAAAAGAAACAGGGCAAGCAGATATCTCATAGCCGCCAGATAAGCGTTATCCGATTGCGTTGAAACCCCTAGCGCGGCTTCAGGCGCAGGACAGCCAGCGCGATGCCGCCCAGAACCAGCGCCGCGCCAAAGATCAGGCGCAAACTGGCGACTTCTCCCAACAACAAAACGCCAGCGAAGATGGCGATGATTGGTACGCTCAATTGCACCACCGCCGCCGTGCTTGGCGCCAGTTGCGGCAATACCCGATACCATACCGCATAGCCCATCCCCGAGGTCACACCTCCGGAAAGGACAGCCAGCAGGTAGCCGGCGCCACTCATCTGCCAATCCCCAACGATCAGCATTAACGCTAGCGCAGTGACCGGCAGGGCTATAACGAAATTGGCCGCCGTTCCGGCAAGGGCGTCAGGCTCAGACCGCCCAACCAGCGAATAGACTGCCCATCCGACCCCGGCAGCTGTCATCAGAGATGCGCCAATCGGGTCGACCTGTACTGCTCCGGACGGCCACAGGACATAGGCCAGCCCCATAAGGGCGATTGCCGCGCCCCCCATCTGTCGCGCAGTCGGAGCATTGCCGGTTAACGACGTCACTGCGAACATTGTGATCTGCACAACGCCAAACAGGATCAGCGCCCCAAGGCCCGCATCCAACGTCAGATAGGCGATGGAAAACCCAATCATATAGAGTGACAGCGATCCTGCCCCCGCCAACCTGCGCCGGTTGCGCAATGGCAGACGACCTGACCTGAGCCAAACCAGACCGGTCAGCACCACTGCCCCGGACAACACGCGAATTATGGCAAACCCGGCGGGGTCGCTGGCACCGCTGTCTATAGCCAGACGATTCAGGATCGAATTCGCCGCAAAGGCGCACATGGTCAGAGTGGTGAGCAGAAACAAACGCATATCAACCGCATAGCGGTATCGCGAGCGTTTGCACACTCACTTTCCAGCGCGGCGTAGTGGTAAAAAGAAACGGGGCCGCCCAAAGGCGACCCCGTCAGTAAGTTCTATGGCGGTCCCTCTAAGCAATCTGGCCATAGGGCCAAGCGCTTGTCGGGATCGTCGGAATTCGCCGGGGCGAATTCGACGTGCTTACATCATGCCGCCCATGCCGCCCATGTCAGGCATGCCGCCTGCAGGTGCTGCGCCTTCTTTGGCAGGCTTGTCTGCAACCATTGCTTCGGTGGTGACCAGCAGGCCAGCAACCGATGCCGCATCTTCCAGAGCGGTACGGACAACCTTTGCCGGATCGATCACGCCGAACGAGAACATGTCACCATATTCTTCGGTCTGTGCGTTGAAACCGAATGCTGCGTCAGCAGATTCACGGACTTTGCCCGCAACAACCGCACCGTCAACACCTGCGTTCTCGGCGATCTGGCGCAGCGGCGCTTCGATGGCTTTGCGAACGATGTTGATGCCAGCGTTCTGGTCAGCGTTTGCACCTTCCAGAGTTTCCAGTGCTTTACCGGCCTGAACCAGAGCAACACCACCACCGACAACAACGCCTTCCTGAACAGCAGCGCGTGTTGCGTTCAGAGCATCGTCCACACGGTCCTTACGCTCTTTCACTTCAACTTCGGTCATGCCGCCGACGCGGATAACGGCAACACCGCCTGCCAGTTTGGCAACGCGCTCTTGCAGCTTTTCACGGTCGTAGTCGCTGGTGGTTTCTTCGATCTGAGTGCGGATCTGAGCAACACGTGCTTCGATCTCGGCTTTCTCGCCAGCACCGTCGACGATGGTGGTTTCGTCTTTGGTGATCTCGATTTTCTTGGCGGTGCCCAGCATGTCCATGGTGACGGACTCGAGCTTCATACCCAGATCTTCCGAGATAACCTGACCGCCGGTCAGGATCGCGATGTCCTGCAGCATGGCTTTGCGGCGATCGCCGAAGCCCGGTGCTTTGACAGCAGCAATTTTCAGGCCGCCGCGCAGTTTGTTGACAACCAGAGTTGCCAGCGCTTCGCCTTCAACGTCCTCAGCAATGATCAGCAGCGGCTTTTGCGACTGGATCACCTGCTCGAGCAGCGGAACCATCGGCTGCAGCGAGGACAGTTTCTTTTCGTGCAGCAGGATCATGCAGTCGTCGAGTTCTGCGATCATCTTGTCTGCGTTGGTGACGAAGTAAGGCGACAGGTAGCCACGGTCGAACTGCATACCTTCGACAACATCGGTCTCGGTTTCCAGACCTTTGTTTTCTTCGACGGTGATGACGCCTTCGTTGCCAACCTTCTGCATCGCGTCTGCGATCTGCTGGCCGATTTCGGCTTCGCCGTTGGCCGAGATGGTGCCAACCTGAGCAACTTCTGCCGAGTCTTTGACTTCGCGCGAGGCGTCTTTGATGCCTTCAACAACCTTGGCGGTTGCCAGGTCGATACCGCGCTTCAGGTCCATCGGGTTCAGGCCCGCTGCAACCTGCTTCAGGCCTTCGCGAACGATTGCCTGCGCAAGAACGGTTGCGGTGGTGGTGCCGTCGCCGGCTTCGTCATTAGTGCGGCTGGCGACTTCTTTCACCATCTGCGCGCCCATGTTTTCGAACTTGTCTTCCAGTTCGATTTCCTTGGCAACCGAAACACCGTCTTTGGTGATGCGCGGTGCGCCAAAGGATTTGTCCAGAACCACGTTGCGGCCTTTTGGGCCCAGGGTCACTTTGACAGCATCGGCCAGGATGTTCACACCTGACAGCATGCGGTTGCGGGCATCGGTGTCGAACTTGACGTCCTTAGCAGCCATATTGTCTCTCCTTGAGAAATAAGTTGGAAATGAAGATCAGAGAAGCGCGCGGCTTACTCGATGATCCCCATGATGTCGCTTTCTTTCATCATCAGCAGCTCTTCGCCGTTGACCTGAACCTCGGTGCCCGACCATTTGCCGAACAGGATCTTGTCACCGGATTTTACAGCCATTGCGATCAGTTCGCCGCTGTCCTTGCGTGCGCCTTCGCCGGTTGCAACGACTTCGCCTTCGCTGGGCTTTTCTTTAGCGCTGTCAGGAATGATCAGCCCGCCTGCTGTTTTTTCTTCGCTTTCGGTACGGCGAACCAACACGCGGTCATGAAGCGGTTTCAATGCCATCTTTGCAGCTCCTTGGGCTCAAAGTTTATTTATCCTCCCCTCGCCGGATGGCGAGGCGTTAGCACTCGGGTGATGAGAGTGATAACGACGCATAGCTAGGGGGTCGCAAACCCCGAGTCAACAAGCTGTGATGGATTTTTTGCAACCGGGCTCAGTCAGGCTGTTCCCAGCTGTAAGCCCAGTGTTTCAGACCGTCCTGCCCGGCGGCGGTCAGGTCGTAGACGCCCTTTTCCACCTTACCGAACCAACCGTAGTGATTGTCGCGCATCAGGCGAGTGGCCTCAGGAACGCCGGTTGCCTTTGCGACTTCGGACCCTTTGGTTGCCCCACATTCCGCCAGATGTGCCGCGCATTTCAGGGCGTCCTGACGATAGGCCGTGACGATCCCGTGTCGCGTAGCGCCGCCTGCATTGGGATCGCCCTCAAGCCGGTCGAACTCACGCAACAAGCGCGAAGTCTTAGCCTTGGACTTGCGCGGTGCGTACGGGCCGGGATCACATTGCACCTCGACCTTGCCATCGGCCCGCACGGTGATCAGCCCCAACCCCAGCCGGCGACACAGCGCCAGATTGTCCTTCAGCGCCCGACGCGCGCTGCGGCCTTTGGGCTTGCACACCCCGATGTAAACCTGATCCGTCACTTTCAGCCGTGTGATCGCCTGATGGAACAATGCCAGCGAAAACCGCAGCTTAAGCTCGACGATGACCGGTTCTTCGCCATCCCGCACGGCCACGATATCAGCCGCGCCAACCTCGCCTTTGACGGAATAGCCCTGACGCTCTAACAGCGCCTTGATGGGGGGATAGAGATCCTGCTCGCGGTTCATGTTTGCATGCTATGCGATTTGCGGCGGAATGCCAGACGCCAGGCGCAGCTTTCCAATCGGCCTTGCACCCATTCACCTGCCGAGGCAGTGTTTCAGCAACTCTGATTTCAAAGGAAATTTCCACATGCGCATAATTCTGCTGGTGATCTGCCTGTTGCTGCCCGTCACGGTTCACGCAGCTTGCGAGGGGCGCGATCTAAAGGGCGAATTGTCACCTGCAGCCCACGCCGAGCTGAAAGAAACCCTGACCAACGTCCCATTTGCAGAAGGCAACCACTGGATCGCAACAAAGGGCACAACGGTGCTGCACCTGATAGGTACGATGCACCTGAACGATCCGCGCATGGATGTGATTGTCGCAAACCTGACGCCAACACTCAGCCAAGCCGATGCATTCTATTTCGAAGTAACCCAAGACGAGATGAAGGCCTGGGAAAAGGAACTGGCTCTGGACCCGAGCCCGATCTTGATTACGTCCGGCCCCACCTTGATTGACCTGCTACCCGAAGAGGCTTGGACAACCCTGTCTTCCGCCCTAGCCGAACGCGGCATACCCAGTTGGATGGGAGCGAAAATGCGCCCCTGGTTTCTGGGCATGACTCTGGCCATGCCTACATGCCTACTTCAGGACCCGAACGCCAATCATGGGCTGGATGCGCGTCTGACCGTTTTAGCCGAAGATCAAGGCATCCCTCAATTTTCGCTGGAGAGCATTGAGGAACTGATGACCATGTTTGAACTCCACTCGATTGAAGAACAGGCGGAATCGCTAGCGCGGTGGGTCAATTCGTACGAAACCAGCGACGACCAGCTGGCCACCATGACAAACTCATATTTCGAGGAAAATCACGCACAATCCATCGAACTAGGCCGTATTTTGGCGCGAGAGCATTCTGGTATGTCGCCCGAAGTGTTTGACGAAGAATGGCAGGCGTTCGAACAGCACTTACTGGTCGGGCGAAACAACAATTGGATGCCGAGGATTCTGGACATTCAAGATCAGACCGCAGTGATCGCCGTGGGGGCTGGACATCTAGGCGGTACTCATGGATTGCTGAACCAATTGCAACAGGCTGGATATTTCTTGACCCGCGCGCCTTTCTGATCGCACTCGGCGAAAGACAGACCAACCGTCGCAGCGAGGATTCTGCCGGGTGACAACCCCGGCGGACCGCCCTATAAGGCGCGCAAATTATCATCCTCAGGACGCTGACATGACAACCCTTGTATTTGGCCATAAATCTCCCGACACCGACTCCACAGGATCACCCATCCTGTGGTCGTGGTACCTGAACGAAGTCATAGGCGAACAGGCCGAGCCCGTTCTGCTGGGCGAGCCCAACACCGAAGCCGCGTTCATGCTGCAGCGCTGGGACCTGTCCAAGCCGCGTATCATCGACGACGTCGAAGCCGACGCGCCGGTTGTCATCGTTGACACCAACAACCCGGCCGAACTGCCCGCCAGCATCAACAGTGCCGATATCCAAGCCATCATCGACCACCACAAGCTGGTCGGCGGCCTGAAAACCAAAGGCCCGATCGACATCACCGTGCGCCCGCTGGCCTGCACCGCCACCATCATGGTCGACCTGATGGGCGACGACGCAGCCAAGATGCCCGACGCCATCAAAGGCGCGGCGCTGACTTGCATCCTGTCGGATACCTTGGAGTTCCGCTCGCCCACAACCACTGCGCATGATCGCGAAGTGGCCGAGAAACTGGCTGCTGAACTGGGCCTAGACGTATCGGCTTATGCCGCCGACATGTTCGCGGCAAAATCGGATGTATCGTCCTTCTCAGACGCCGAACTGATCCGCATGGACAGCAAAGAATACGAGGTCGACGGCACCAAGTTCCGCGTCTCGGTTCTGGAAACCACGGCCCCCGGCGTCGTGCTGGACCGCAAGGCTAGCCTGGCGGACTCGATGGTCAGTGTGGCCAGCGAGGACGGCGTCGATCAGGTGCTGCTGTTCGTGGTCGACATTCTGAACGAAGAGGCCACTCTGCTGGTGCCGAACGATCTAGTCAAAGGCGTGGCCGAGAAAAGCTTTGGCGCATCGGTTAACGGCGACGCCGTGGTCCTGCCGGGCATCATGAGCCGCAAAAAGCAAATCATTCCGAACCTCAAGGTCTGATCTTTAGATCTTTCCAAAGAAAAGGCGCCCAAGTGGGGCGCCTTTTTTTGTTGAGGCATAGGATTTGCGCGACCCGCTTCCATTGCTACTCTGGTCAGGAGAGCAAGTAGCGGATCAGTTCCGACATATGAGTACACGCAAGTTCAGCACCACCCGAGACATCTTGCGGTTTGAAGGCAAGGACAGAGCAGCCTATTGGCGGCGCTTTGCGATGCTGCTGACCCTATCGGTTGTGATCGCTACGATGGGCATGCTTCGCGATTCAGGCGCGGTGGTGATTGCCGCAATGCTGGTGGCGCCGCTGATGGCTCCCATATTGGGCGTGGCGGCGGCTATGGTCATGGGGTGGCTGGGGCGTGCGTTCTATCTGGCTCTGATTGTCTGCGGTGCGGCCATTCTTTGCGTATTGCTCGCGTGGCTCTTGGTCTATGTCGCAGATGTCCCGCGCGGCATCCTGATCCCTGATCAAGTCTTGGCCCGGACCGACCCCGGAACCGAGGACCTGATTGTCGCTCTGGCCGCAGGCGTCGCCGGTGCTTACGTGCAAATCAACCGCTCCGAAGCCAGCTTGCTGCCCGGCGCGGCCATCGGCGTGTCACTGGTGCCGCCCCTGTCCGCCTCGGGCGTTCTGCTGTATTTCGGCGAACCGGGCGAGGCGTATGAGGCCGGGTTGTTATTCGCCACCAACCTTGGCGCGATCATCCTGTCCGCCTGCGCGGTTTATATCGTGTACGCGGCCCGCTCGATGGTCTTCAGCAAAGGTCGCCGGAAACTGAACTTTACCGCCAGTGTGACTGTGACATTGGCCTTTCTGGCTCTTGTCGTTTTGCAGTTGGGTAAATCCACCTATAATCGCTATCTCGAAACCCGAACCGAAGCTCAGGTCGCACAAGCCATCCGCGATTGGGCAGACCCGGTGTCGGTCGAGGTCATCCGCATTGACGTAAACGCCAAACGCAAGCAGGCAGATATCTGGCTGATCGTCGACCTGCCGATTGAAGCGGCTTACAAAGTCTCCTCGGTCGCTGGATTGCTGCCAGAAAGCCTGCGCGAGACACCTTTGGTCGAAATCCTTCAAGATCAATTGGGTCCGGGCTATCTGGTGGTGGTGCGGTTCCAAAACAGGATTGGCGCGCAAGTCATTCTGGGCACTGATGCCGTCCAGCAGGCGCCGGATGTCGACGAGATCAGCGAAGAAAACTGACCGACACAGCCATTTAACGGCGGCAATTGGCATTGCGGGATGGTCAAAGCCCGTCAGCTTTGCAATAGCTGACGCAACCTTGCATTCAACTCGCCCGAGGTCCTCAATGACTCAGATCGTCCACGCCCTGTCCGACATATCCGACCGCTACAAAGCACTGTTCGTTGACCTTTGGGGCTGTGTTCACAACGGCATCACCGCCTTCCCCGAGGCCGTCGCTGCCCTCAAAGCCTATCGTGCGAAAGGCGGGATTGTCGTGCTGGTGACGAACTCTCCGAAACCCCGCGCGGGCGTTGCCCAACAATTGGTGCAATTCAACGTCCCCGAAGATGCCTATGACACCATCGCCACCAGCGGCGATTCTGCGCGGTCGGCGATGTTCCGGGGCGCCGTCGGGGAAAAGGTCTATTTCATGGGCGAATGGCAGCGCGATGCGGGGTTCTTTGAGCCGCTGAAAATACTGCACCACCCGATCCACATCGAACGGGTCCCGCTGGATGAGGCCGAAGGGATCGTCTGTTGCGGTCCGTTTGATCCGATGGCGGACCCGTCCGTCAACCGCGCGGATTTCCTCTATGCCAAGCAAAAGGGCATGAAGCTGCTGTGCGCCAATCCCGATATTGTGGTCGACCGGGGCGAGGTGCGCGAATGGTGTGCCGGGGCGCTGGCCAAACTGTATACCGAGATGGGCGGCGAAAGCCTGTACTTCGGCAAACCCCACCCGCCGATCTATGATCTGGCCCGCCGTAGGCTGCAAGAACTGGGCCACGACATCCCCGATGGCGACATTTTGGTGATCGGTGATGGCCCCCATACCGACATTCTGGGCGGCATGGGTGAGGGGATTGATTCTCTGTTTATCTCGGGCGGATTGGCTGCTGCAGAAACAAAAACTGAGCATCATCCGCACCACGAATCGCTAACTGACTACATTGCAAGGGAAAATATAAATCCCACCTATACAATCGGTCGCCTGAGATAAGCAGAAAAGGCTTGATTTTCTGCGCTTGCGAAGTAATAAAGTTGCCGAACACGGGCAACATTGATCCTTTTGTTGCTCAACGGATTCAAGTGAGGGCGACATGTTGGACAATCTTCCGCGCGGCACGATCTGTATTGAAGACATCGAAATGGGCATGACCCGTCACCTGCGCAAAGTGGTGACTGACGAAGATATCGAGATGTTTGCGCAGGTTTCGACCGACCGGAATCCGGTGCATCTGGATGATGACTATGCCCGCGACACGATCTTTGAGGGGCGCATCGCCCATGGGATGCTGACGGCGGGCCTGATCTCGGCCGTCATCGGCGAACAGCTGCCCGGCCACGGCACCGTGTATATGGGTCAGTCGCTGAAATTCCTGGCCCCCGTGCGCCCCGGTGACATGGTCTATGCCGAGGTCAAAGTGATCGACATCGACTTTGCCAAGCGTCGGGTGAAACTGGATTGCCACTGCGCCGTAGATGGCAAAAAGGTTCTGGTCGGCGAAGCAATGGTTCTGGCCCCGTCGCGCAAGTTCGACTGATCCAAAGCACAGCTTTACCAGCCTTGTTTCGTTCACCGGCCCGGTCTAGACCCGGGTCGGTAAACAATTTTGACAGCTACTTAATTTGCACGACCCCGCGCAGCGGCAGCACTTTGCTGTGCCAGCTACTAGCCGCCACGGGTTGCGCAGGAAAACCGGATTCGTACTTTCATGCCCCGATCTTGGAAGAATGGATGGCGTATTACGATCTGGATCGCAGCGCGTTTCCGGATACAAAAAGCACCCTGCGCGCAATCTTTGCCGAGGCCATTCACCAGAGAAAAGCCGCTACAGACATCTTCGGATTGCGCCTGCAAGGCAAAAGTCGGGCCTTCTTTCTTCAGCAATTGCGCAGTCTATACCCGACCGCCGGGGATGACCTAGCCCGGCTGAAAGCCACCTTTGGCGAGGTCTGCTTCGTTTACCTTAATCGGCGCAACAAGCTGGAACAGGCTATTTCGATTGTGAAAGCCGAACAGACCGGATTGTGGCACCGCAACGCAGATGGGACCGAGTTGGAGCGTCTCACCCCACCTGCCGACCCGGTTTACGATCCGATCGCCATCGCCCGATACATGGCTGAACTTGAAGAAGGGGATGCGGCCTGGCGTGACTGGTTCGCCGCGCAGCAGATCACGCCGCATATCATCCATTACGAACAACTTGAAAACGATCCAATTGGCGTTTTGACCGATGTACTATACCTGCTGGGGATCGATCCCGCGCGGGGTGCCGAGTTCACGCCCGCCACAGACAAGCTGGCAGACTCGACAAACCGGGAATGGGCCAGACGTTTTTTGGCCGATCATCCCACACACTGACAATGCAATCAGATGCTTGAACCCGAACCGCAGTCCCGTTAGGCAGATGCTATGCGCATCATCCGTGATTTTCAGTTCATCGAGCCTCAGGACCGCGGCGCCAGCGTGGCGATCGGGAATTTTGACGGCGTCCACATCGGCCACCAGTCTGTGATCGAACTGGCCCGCAATGCCGCGCCGGATGCGCCTTTGGGGGTGATGACCTTTGAGCCGCACCCACGCGAGTATTTCGCACCCGCAGCCCCGCCTTTTCGCCTGATGCGCTGCAATGCCCGAGCGCACCGGCTAGAAAAGCTGGGTGTCAAGAAATTGTATGAACTGCCCTTCAATTCCGCCCTTGCCGGGCTGACTCCGGAAGAATTCGCGTCGAACGTGATTTGCGACGGGTTGGGCCTTTCGCATGTGGTTGTCGGTGCCGATTTCTGTTTCGGCAAGGGGCGCAGCGGTACGGCGGATGATCTGGTTCGGTTCGGTCAACAAATGGGCTTTGGCGTCACCATCGCACCTTTGATGGAGCGGTCCGAGAATATCGTGTCGTCCACCGCGATCCGTACAGCGCTGACCGAAGGCCGCCCTCGCGATGCGGCAACCATGCTGGGCCATTGGCATCGGATCGAGGGTCCGGTGATCGGCGGCGAACAACGTGGCCGCGAGTTGGGCTTCCCGACCGCCAACATGTCCATCGAAGGTCTGCACCCGCCAAAATTCGGCGTCTACGCGGTGCTGGTCGATGTGTTGGACGGCCCGCATCAAGGCAGCTATCAAGGCGCAGCCTCGGTCGGGACGCGGCCAATGTTTAAGGGCGAAGTGCCGAATATCGAAACCTTCCTGTTCGACTTTTCAGGCGACCTTTATGGTGCGACCCTATCGATTGGTCTGGTTGAATATCTACGACCTGAATTGACCTTCGACGGGCTGGACGGGTTGATTGCACAAATGAACTCTGATTGTGACAAGGCCCGAACACTGCTGGCGACGCTATGACCGCCGATCCTATTGATCGCACTGGCCTGAGCCCCCGGTTCTGGGAACGCAAACCCCTAACCAAGATGAACGAGCAAGAGTGGGAGGCGCTTTGCGACGGCTGCGGCAAGTGTTGTCTGAACAAGCTTGAAGACGAAGACACAGGCGAGGTGGCCCTGACCTGCGTCGCCTGCCGTCTGCTGGATGATGAGACCTGCCGCTGCACCCAATACGATATCCGCCACCAGTTCGTGCCGGAATGTATCGTGATGAAGCCCGACAATATCGACGATCACGCCTATTGGCTGCCGCAAACGTGCGCTTACAGGCTGTTGTGGGAAGGGAAACCTCTTTACGACTGGCACCCATTGATATCAGGTACGCCGGACAGTGTTCACGCTACCGGAATCTCGGTTCAGGGGCGCACAGTGTCCGAGTTCGAAACACCCATCGAAGAATGGGAAGACTATATCATCGAGGAGCCCAGCTGATGTATTTTGCCTCTGACAATTCCGGGCCGGTCCATCCGCAGGTCATGACCGCTTTGAACGAAGCAAATCAGGGCTATCAGATGGCCTATGGGGCCGACACACTGATGAATGAGGTGCGCGATCGAATTCGCGGCATCTTTGAAGCGCCCGGTGCTGCGGTGTATCTGGTAGCCACCGGAACGGCGGCAAACTCGCTGGCATTGGCAACCCTGGCACAGCCGTGGGAGACGGTGTTCTGTTCGCCCGTCGCCCATATCCACGAGGATGAATGCAACGCGCCGGAATTCTACAGCGGCACCAAGCTGACGTTGGTACCCGGCGGCGACAAGATGGATCCCGAAGCGCTGCGCCGTTCCATTCTGGCCGAAGAAACCCGCGGTGTGCATGGTCCGCAACGCGGACCGGTTTCGATCACCCAGGTGACCGAGCGCGGCTCGGTCTATTCGCTGGAGGAGTTGCAGGTATTGTGCGGCGTAGCAAAGGAGTTTGACCTGCCCGTCCATCTGGATGGAGCTCGGTTCACAAACGCTTTGGTCGCGCTGAACTGTTCTCCGGCCGAAATGACGTGGAAAGCGGGCGTCGATGCGGTCAGCTTTGGCGGCACCAAGAACGGTTTGATGGGGGTCGAGGCAGTTGTCTTCTTTGACGAATCCAAAGCCTGGGAGTTTGAACTGCGGCGCAAGCGCGGTGCGCATCTGTTTTCAAAACATCGCTATCTGTCCGCACAGATGGCAGCCTATTTGCAGGATGACCTGTGGCTGACTATGGCGCGTAAGGCCAACGCCAATTGTGCCCACCTGGCCGACGGCCTGCGTGCCAAGGGCGCGACCTTCCTGCACGAGCCGCAGGCCAACATGGTATTCGCCCAGTTTTCCCGCGCCCGGCATAGGCAACTGCATGAGGCCGGGGCGATCTACCACCTTTGGGGGGCAGAACTTGACGGGGCAAGTGACGAAGAGACGCTCGCCTGCCGTCTGGTCTGTGACTGGTCGATCAGCAGCGACGATATCGACCGTTTCCTCGACCTGCTTTGACTGGCATGCCGGTCAACCCTTGGCCTCGGTCAGGTGCCGGTCCAGATCATCTAAACGGTCCTGCCCCCAGAACCGCTGGCCATCCTCAGTAATGTAGAACGGCGCGCCAAAGACGCCGCTTTCAACGGCCTCTTCCAGATTGGCGGCATAGGTTTCGGCGCCGACCAGCAGGCCACTGTCTGCCAGATTTGGGTCAAAGCCCGCCTGCGTCAGGCAATCGCGGATCACATCATCCTGTGCGATGTCTTTTTCCTCGGCCCAACAGGCCCGCAGCAAGGACTGGACCAACTTACCTACATCCCCTGCCCCATCCTTCATCGCTGCAATCACCGCATAGGACGACGGCGCCATATTGGTCGGCCAATGCGCCGGTTGCAGATTGAATTCTATTCCCAGGTTCTTGGATTGGCGCAGCAGTTCCTGCGCCCTGTATTCATTGCGCGACGGGTGGCGATCTTTTGGCGGCGTTCCCCCCGTACGCCCGAACAGCGCCATGATATCCAGCGGTTTGTAATTGATCGTCGCGCCATGCTTGGCCGCGACCTCCTCCAGCCGCTCACCTGCCAAATAGGTGAATGGCGAAATTGTCGCAAAATAGTAGTCAATCCGGGCCATGTGCACTTTCTCCGCTGCGTTACCTTTGCTGGACGGTAAGGCCATGCTAAGCGGTGTCAACATCACGAATCTGTCACATTTGCCATTGCTGCCCGGGGACCTCAGCCGATGCCGACACTCAACGAACCCAAGCTTATCGCTGGGAACGCAAATCTTCCGCTTGCCGAATCCATAGCTCGCCGCATGAGCCTGTATCGCGGCGTCGATCAGGGTCTGGTCGATGCGAGAGTTGAACGGTTCAATGACGGCGAGATTTTCGTCGAAGTGTTCGAAAACGTGCGTGGCGAGGACATGTTCATCGTCCAGCCAACCTCGAACCCCGCCAATGACAATCTGATGGAGCTGCTGATCATTGCCGACGCGTTGCGCCGGTCATCGGCCCAACGGATCACCGCTGTTATCCCCTACTTCGGTTATGCTCGACAGGACCGCCGCACCAAGGCCCGCACGCCGATCAGCGCCAAGCTGGTGGCCAACATGCTGACCGGTGCAGGGATCGAGCGGATCCTTACCATGGACCTGCACGCAGCGCAGATTCAGGGGTTCTTCGATATGCCGGTCGACAACCTCTATGCCTCGCCAATCTTTGCACTGGATGTAAAACACCAGTTCAAGAACAACCTGGATGAACTTATGGTTGTCTCGCCCGACGTGGGCGGTGTGGCCCGTGCACGTGAACTTGCCAAACGCATCAGCGCTCCCTTGTCGATCGTTGACAAACGACGCGAAAAGGCTGGCGAAGTGGCAGAAATGACCGTGATCGGCGACGTCAAAGACAAGATTTGCCTGATCGTGGACGACATGTGCGACACTGCCGGCACGTTGTGCAAAGCGGCTCAGGTACTGATGGATAACGGTGCGAAAGAGGTTCACTCTTACATCACACACGGCGTCATGAGCGGCCCGGCAGTCGAACGCGTAACCAATTCGGTAATGAAGTCGTTGGTGCTAACCGACACGATCCAGCCAACCCCAGAGATCGCAAAAGCCAAGAACATCCGCATCGTACCAACGTCTCCGATCTTCACGCAGGCGATCCTGAATATCTGGAACGGTACCAGCGTTTCGTCGCTATTCGAAGACAAGACCTTGATCCCGATCTACGAGTCTATGTACCACATGGACTAAGTTTGGATCGGGCGGTCCTTTTGGGCCGCCCTTCCCTTTGCAGGCCTCCGCGCCCGCGACCAACCTGCCACGAAAATCAGCGTGGTTATCTGTGGAAAGTCCCATGACAGTCAACAAACGCATCGTTCTCTCCAGTGACCACGCAGCCATTGATTTGCGTCAGGCTGTTGCCGCCCATGTTGCGGCAAATGGCTGGGAAGTGGTGGACATCGGCCCTACCACTCCTGAAAGCACCCACTACCCCCTGCACGGCAAAGCTGCTGCACAGGCTGTGGCTTCGGGCGATTGCCAATTGGGAATCGTTCTGTGCGGCACCGGTCAAGGCATCATGATGGCCGCCAACAAAGTCCCCGGCATCCGTTGTGGTGTTTGTTCCGACGCGTTTTCGGCCCGGATGATCCGCCATCACAATGACGCAAACATGCTCTCCATCGGTGCGCGCGTTGTGGGTGAAGGTCAGGCGTTGGATATCGTCGATGCCTTTCTGACCGCCGAGTTTGAAGGCGGCCGTCACGCGACCCGTGTGGACATGATTGAGGGAAATGAGGCCTAGAGCAGCATTTCACGCCACTTCAGACCACCGCAATCCTGGCAACGCCCGCTTGCAGAGCTTTGTTGGACCGTGTCTGGAACACGTCAATGCATGTCGGCGATGCAACTTTATGAGCGACCTGTGCCTTAGCGCTACGAATGTTGTCAAACGTAGAAAAGTTCAGACGTCTCACACCCAATTATGTTGCGGCTCCTTTCTTGGCCTCGGCGCATCAATTGCGCTGACGTCAGACCAATTTTCAACACATTGCCCTGGCAAAAAACCTACAAGCACTAACTGATAGAGTTTCAGACCTCGACCCATGTCCAACACAAGCTTTCAAGACCGCATTCAACGCATCAACGCCAATAACCCTCAAGCAACCTCTGACCTTTCGCAAAAAGTAACAAAAGCTCCATCACTCCGACCAAATCACTGGAAGGTCCTTGTCGGCATACTGTTTTTGAGTGTCGGGCAACAAGCAGTAAAACAGGCGAACGAAAGTTACGAGGTTATAAAGCAAAGCTATGGGATCGGTGCCGCAGCCGGGCTGGGTGTTGCGGGGGTGTTCGCGTTAGTGGCTGGCTGTATCCTTATGTACCGCGGCATTTTGGCTGGTGACAAACAGCGGAACAAGGCGATCTCGGACGTCTCCGAAACGGGAGGGCGTCGAAAGCGTATTACGTCAAACAGGGCTCGGACCATATGTTCCATAGTAGGCTTCAGCTTTGGCGCCATTGCCACATTTTACCTTATTACAGGCAAAATCGCCCACTCGATGGATACCGAGAGTGCCCGAGAGTACGCCCTCGGGGCCAGCGTGATTATGATTGGTCTCCCTATGCTTTCTCTGCTCATAGGATTTATCGGACTTTTCGTGCGTGGTTTTGCCTTGGGCCGTGTTCCCGTATTTTGCGTGCTTGGAGCCGTCATAACGATTTGCGCCATAATTCTGAGCGGTGCTAATCCTTACGAGTGGAACTGGTTGTTTTCCAGACTACACTGATTATCCCGAAAAGCGCGTAGCATGTTTTTCAAACCACTTCCTGGCTCAGGCGTTGAATCAATCACGAGATATCCCAGTCATCCTCATGTGCGACCTCACCAATGGCCGTCCATGTCACCCGTATCCGGGCAATTCGCGTATCCGACCAGGTTCGGAATACGGTAACAAAGCCCTCAGGTGTAATGTCCGCAGTCGTCACCTCGGCACGTAGCGCCGAGGACGTGTCCACATCCCATAAAGACACGCCAATCTGAACCACCGGTGCGGTTCGAAATGGCTGACTGAAGAGGATCGCAGACCGCCGTTCGCGTGGCCCCTCGCCCGTCCACATATCGCCGCCATCAGCGAAATCGGAAAACAGCACTGACTCGCCTTGGTCGATACCAATAGGGTGGGTTCGAAAAGTCTTCATTGTTGATGTCTTTGTCTTTGTATTCCTTACACCTATCCTGCGGCCTCGGCAAAATCACGACAAAAAAACGGCCCCGCGCAGGCGGAGCCGTTATAAATCACAAGAATTGCCAGAGCCTTACAGGCTCATATGCGTTCCAAGGGCTTCCATGTCGGCCAGCAACTTGGCAGCGTCGTCAACGATGGACTGATCATCGCCTTCCTTCGCTGCCTCGTGCGACGCGCGTGCCTCGGCGATCAGATCGTCCAGGTGTGAGCGTGTCACTTCGGCAACCGGGATCGCCTTTTCGGCCAGAACCGACAGGCCATCGCCATTGATCTGAGCAAACCCACCGGTGACCAGGTATTCGCTGGACCCTTCAGGTGCTTCGACCTTCAGGATGCCCGGGCGCAGCGTGGTGATGGTGGGGGCATGATCGGGCATCGCCGTCATGTCCCCGTCCGCGCCGGGAATCTGGACCGCCGTCGCGCTGAGCGAAGCAAGGCTCCGCTCGGGGCTGACGAGGTCGAATTGCATCGTGTTTGCCATCAGGGATACTCCTTAGGCGGCTTCTGCGGCCATCTTTTCCGCTTTGGCGATCACTTCGTCGATGCCGCCAACCATCAGGAAGGCCGCTTCGGGCAGGTGATCGTATTCGCCAGCCACAACGGCCTTGAACGACGCGATGGTGACATCCAGAGGAACCTGAACGCCAGGGCTACCGGTGAAGACCTGCGCCACGTCGAACGGCTGCGACATGAAGCGTTCGATCTTACGGGCACGGGCCACGGTCAGTTTGTCCTCTTCCGACAGCTCGTCCATGCCAAGGATGGCGATGATGTCCTGCAGCGACTTGTAGCGCTGAAGGATCTGCTGAACATCGGTCGCAACCTGATAATGCTCTTCGCCAACGATGGCCGGGTCGAGCAGACGCGAAGTCGAGTCGAGCGGGTCAACCGCAGGGTAGATACCCTTTTCCGAGATCGCACGGTTAAGAACGGTAGTCGCATCCAAGTGAGCGAACGAGGTTGCCGGCGCAGGGTCGGTAAGGTCGTCCGCAGGCACGTAGATCGCCTGCACCGAGGTGATCGAGCCCGACTTGGTCGAGGTGATGCGTTCCTGCAGGGCACCCATGTCAGTGGCCAGTGTCGGCTGGTAGCCCACCGCCGAAGGAATACGACCCAGCAGAGCCGAAACCTCGGAACCCGCCTGCGTAAAGCGGAAGATGTTGTCGACGAAGAACAGAACGTCGGTACCGGACTGGTCGCGGAACTGCTCGGCCAGGGTCAGGCCGGTCAGAGCAACACGCGCACGCGCTCCGGGAGGTTCGTTCATCTGACCGTAAACCAGGGCCACCTGCGATTCCGACAGGTTGTCCGGCTTGATAACATTCGATTCGATCATCTCGTGGTACAGGTCGTTCCCTTCACGGGTCCGTTCACCAACACCCGCGAACACCGAAAAGCCCGAGTGCACTTTTGCGATGTTGTTGATCAGTTCCATGATCAGAACGGTTTTACCAACGCCAGCGCCGCCGAACAGGCCGATCTTACCGCCTTTGGCGTAAGGGGCCAGCAGGTCCACAACCTTGATGCCGGTGACCAGAACTTCCGACTCGGTCGACTGTTCTGCGAAGGTCGGTGCAGGCTGGTGGATGGCGCGGGATTCGGTTGCCTCAACCGGGCCCTTTTCGTCGATGGGATCGCCAACAACGTTCAGGATGCGGCCCAGGGTGGCGTTACCAACCGGAACCGAGATCGGCGCGCCCATGTCGGTCACTTCAGCACCACGAACCAGACCTTCGGTCGCGTCCATCGCGATGGTGCGGACAGTGTTTTCACCCAGGTGCTGGGCAACTTCCAGTACCAGACGCTTGCCGTTGTTTTCGGTTTCCAGCGCGTTCAGAATTTCAGGCAGCTGATCTTCGAAGTGCACGTCGACGACGGCCCCGATGATCTGTGTGACTTTGCCTTTTGCATTCGCCATATTGTTGTCTCCGGTTTTCTTACAGCGCTTCGGCGCCGGAAATAATTTCAATCAGCTCGTTGGTGATCACGGCCTGACGCGAGCGGTTGAATTGGATCGTCAACTTGTCGATCATCTCACCCGCGTTGCGTGTCGCGTTGTCCATTGCGGACATCCGTGCACCCTGTTCAGACGCTCCGTTTTCGAGCAGGGCCGAGAAGATCGCGGTTGCAACCCCCTTGGGCAGCAGGTCGGCCAAGATGGCCTCTTCGCTGGGCTCGTAGTCGAAAACAGCACCGCTATCGTCACCCTCGGTTTCCTCGAACGAGGCGGGGATGACCTGCTGTGCCGTCGGGATTTGGGTCACAACGTTGACGAACTTCGAATAGAAGATCGTGGCAACGTCGAACTCACCCCCGTCAAAGCGCGACAGGACGTCCTTCGCGATGTCTTGCGCATTGGTGTAACCCAGACGCTTGACCTCGCTCAGGTCGATATGTCCAACGAACAGATCGCCAAAATCACGCTTGAGCGCGTCGCGGCCTTTTTTGCCGACGGTCAGAACTTTGATCGTCTTGCCTTTGGCGCGCAGCTCGTCCGCCTTTTGGCGGGCCAGCTTGGCGATGTTCGAGTTGAAGCCGCCGCACAGGCCGCGTTCAGCTGTCATGACGACCAGCAGATGGACATCATCACTGCCCGTACCACGGAGCAGCTTGGGGGCGCTGTCGCTGCCCCCGACCGAAGCCGCCAGCCCCGCCATCACGGCATTGAACCGTTCGGCATAGGGGCGCGAGGCTTCAGCTGATTCCTGGGCGCGGCGCAGTTTTGCAGCCGCGACCATCTGCATGGCCTTGGTGATCTTGCGGGTCGATTTGACCGACTCGATCCTGTTTTTAAGGTCCTTAAGATTTGGCATATGCCCGCCTCTCCCTTAAGCGAAGGTTGCGGCGTATTCGTCCAGCGCAGCCTTGATCTTATCGGAAGCGTCACCCTTGATCTTGGGATCTTCGTCCGTGATCCACTGAAGCAGATCCGCGTGCTTGCCACGCAGGTGCGCCAGCAGGCCAGCTTCGTAACGGCCAACATCGGACACGTCGATCTTGTCGAGGTAACCGTTGGTACCGGCGAAGATGACGCAGACGATTTCAGCATTGGTCAGCGGCGAGTACTGCGGCTGTTTCATAAGCTCGGTCAGACGCGCACCACGGTTCAACAGCTGCTGGGTCGCGGCGTCCAGGTCGGAACCAAACTGAGCAAACGCAGCCATTTCACGGTACTGAGCCAGTTCCAGTTTAACCGGACCGGCAACCGACTTCATCGAGTTGGTCTGAGCCGAAGAGCCCACACGCGAAACCGACAGACCGGTGTTCACAGCAGGGCGGATACCCTGGTAGAACAGTTCGGTTTCCAGGAATATCTGGCCGTCGGTGATCGAAATCACGTTGGTCGGAATAAACGCCGAAACGTCACCACCCTGAGTTTCGATGACCGGCAGAGCAGTCAGCGAGCCCGCACCGAAATCCTCGTTCAGCTTGGCCGAACGCTCCAGCAGGCGCGAGTGGAGGTAGAAAACGTCGCCAGGATAGGCTTCACGTCCGGGCGGGCGGCGCAGCAGCAGCGACATCTGACGATAGGACACAGCCTGTTTAGACAAGTCATCATAGATGATCAGCGCGTGACGGCCATTGTCTCGGAAGTATTCGGCCATCGCGGTTGCAGCGTAGGGTGCCAGGAACTGCATCGGAGCCGGGTCGGACGCGGTTGCGGCCACAACGATCGAGTATTCAATCGCACCGGATTCTTCCAGCTTCTTCACCAGCTGCGCAACGGTCGAACGCTTTTGACCGATGGCAACGTAAACGCAGTACAGTTTCTTCGACTCGTCGTCGCCTGCTGCGTCATTGTACACTTTCTGGTTCAGGATCGCGTCCAGAGCAACAGCAGTTTTACCGGTCTGACGGTCACCAATGATCAGCTCACGCTGGCCACGGCCAATCGGGATCATCGCGTCAACCGATTTCAGGCCGGTTGCCATCGGCTCGTGAACCGACTTACGCGGGATGATGCCTGGTGCCTTAACGTCTGCAACGCCACGCTTGGTTGCGTTGATCGGGCCTTTGCCGTCCAGCGGGTTGCCCAGACCGTCAACAACACGGCCCAGCAGCTCGTCACCGATCGGAACATCCACGATCGAGTTGGTGCGCTTGACGGTGTCACCTTCTTTAATGTCACGGTCGGAACCGAAGATAACGACACCGACGTTGTCGCTTTCCAGGTTCAGCGCCATGCCCATGATGCCACCGGGGAATTCAACCATCTCACCGGCTTGTACGTTGTCCAGGCCGTATACACGGGCAATCCCGTCACCGACGCTTAGCACGCGGCCGATTTCGGCCACTTCGGCTTCCTGACCAAAATTCTTGATCTGGTCCTTCAGGATTGCAGAAATCTCTGCAGCTTGGATTCCCATTTATCCGACCTCTTTCATTGCATTCTGTAGGGAGTTCAGCTTCGAACGGATCGAGCTATCGATCATTTTCGAGCCCACTTTAACGACAAGACCGCCGATGAGGCTTTCATCAACGGTCGCATTGATTGTCACGGTCTTGCCCACACGCTCGGACAGCGTCTTGGACAGTTTATCCAGTTGCGTCTTGGTCAACGCCTTGGCCGAGGCGACATCGGCGGTCACTTCGCCGCGTTCGTCTGCCAGCATGTCGCGCAGTACCTGCACCAGTTGCGGAATAACAAACAGGCGGCGCTTTTCGGCCATCAGACCCAGCGTGTTGCGCAGGATGGTATGCAGACCCATCTTGTCGGCAATCGCGGTAATCGCTGCTTCCTGTTCGGCGCGGGATACCAGCGGCGATGCAATCAGGTCGCGCAAGTCGGCGCTTTCGCCCAAAGCTGCTGCCAAATCGTTGATGCCGGTTTCCAGACCTGCAAGGTCATTATTCTCTTTGGCGATCTCAAAGATCGCGGTGGCATAGCGTTCAGCAATGCCAGTGGAAATCGAAGCTGGTTCGGACACGTCCACCCTTCCGATATTTGAGGCCCCGATTTTGAGTAGCGGCCGCTACCACGGGGGCGTGAGGAAACCCCGCCCAGACGGCCGGGGATCAAAATCACCGGGGATGTAGCAGAGCCGAACCAAGCTAGCAATATATTATCACGGCAAGCACTTTATCCACAAAATGTTTTGTTTCAATTACTTACGAAGGGTGCGACCCTTTTATCCGGCTGGAAGGCAGGAAAAATGTTACGAAAGTGTAGGTTTTTGCGATTCCTGTGACCTATTTCCCGCAAATTCGGGCTTTGAAACGTCCCAAATCGACACAAGAATTATGCTGGCTTCAACAGTCCATCTAGCGCCTTGATCGGGCGACGTTCGGTATCTTTTGTGACGGTGCCGCTGGGGGGGCGGATGTGCTTGGTGACCTCTACCATCAGCACGCCCCCTGCCATCACCGTTGGCATGCGCTGACCGGTTTTTTCGATCAGACTGCCCGATTTCAACCAGAACCGGCGAAACGAAGGCGGCATATACAGGGCCGAGCAGTGGCCTTCGGGAATGAAGTGATGCGCCTTGAGCTGGCTTTCCAACTGCGACGCCGAATACGGGCGCCCGAATCCAAAGGGCGTTCGATCTGATCGCGACCACAGCCCGGCCCGGTTCGGCACAATGAAAATCGCGCGCCCGCCTGGTCCGAGAACCCGCCAGCATTCGTTCAGCAATTCGCTGGGCTGGCCTGAGGTCTCCAACCCGTGCATCACGACCAATTTGTCCACGTGCCCGGTTTCAATGGGCCAGAGTGTTTCTTCGGTCAGCACAGAGACATTGGGCATCCCGGCAGGCCAGGGCATGACCCCCTGCGGCCCTGGCATCAAGCCGATGACACGACGCGCTTCTGCCAGATATGGCCGCAAAAGTGGCACCGCGAAGCCAAAGCCTACTACGGTCTGACCTTTGGCTTCGGGCCACAACTGCGTCAGCCGTCCACGAATAGCGGCCTGCGCCGCACGGCCCAATGTGCTGCGGTAGTAGAAATTCCTCAGATCCTGCACATCAAGATGCATTGCGGACACCTGGTCAATCGGCTTAGCTGGACGCAGTCTAGCAACGAAAGGGCAAAAGGCCATGCCTCTTGAGATCGTAACCATCCCATGTCTCAGCGATAATTATGCTTTTCTGGCGCATGACGCCACCAGTGGCCAGACCGCCCTGATTGATGCGCCCGAAGCAGGACCGATTCTGGCAGAACTGGACGCCCGCGGCTGGACGCTAAGTCACGTGTTGCTGACCCATCATCATTGGGATCACGTCGACGGGCTGACCGGTATTCTGGAAAGACACCACGCCAAAGTCATTGGTGCCAGTGCCGACGCCCACCGCCTGCCCCCACTGCATCTGCAAGTGGCCGAGGGCGACTCGTTCCAGATTGGTGACGAACCGGTGCAGGTATTGGATGTGTCAGGCCACACGGTTGGTCATATTGCATTCTACATGCCGCAAAGCGCTGCCGTTTTTACCGCAGACAGCCTGATGGCCCTGGGCTGCGGCCGCCTGTTCGAAGGTACCGCGCCGCAGATGTGGCAATCTCTTTCCAAGTTGGCCGCACTGCCCGACGAAACAATCGTCTATTCGGGCCACGAATATACGCAATCCAACGCCAAATTCGCCATTTCGGTCGATCCAGGCAATGCCGCACTGCAGCAACGCATTGCGGATATCGACACCGCCCGCGCCGCCGGAAAACCTACGGTTCCCTCGAGCCTGGCGCTGGAAAAGGCCACAAACCCGTTCTTGCGTGCCACTGATGCGTCGATTCAGGCCAATCTGGGTATGGAAAACGCCGAACCGACGGCTGTATTTGCCGAAATCAGGGCTAGAAAAGACCGCTTCTAATGCTTATTTCGCGCTCTTCACGGCCACGGTCACAGGAAATGTGACTGTCAAGTGAAAGAAAACCCTTGAAGCCGGGCCACGATCAACCAAACTCTATTAGTATGAGGACATGGTTGAACCGGGGCCACATCCTGCCCCTTTCGACCCAAGACAGAGGAGCACCCGCGTGCCTTCATTCTCGAGCACTTTAGAACAAGCCATCCACGCGGCCCTTGCGGCTGCGAATGAACGGCGACATGAATTTGCAACGCTGGAACATCTGCTGCTGGCGCTGCTGGAAGAACCCGATGCCATCCGCGTCATGAAAGCCTGCAGCGTCGATCTGGAAGAATTGCGCAGCACTTTGGTCGAATTCATCGACGAAGACCTGTCTAATCTGGTCACCGACATTGATGGGTCCGAGGCCGTACCAACCGCCGCTTTCCAGCGCGTGATTCAGCGCGCCGCGATCCACGTGCAAAGTTCGGGCCGCACCGAAGTGACCGGAGCCAACGTTCTGGTCGCCATCTTTGCTGAACGCGAAAGCAACGCAGCCTATTTCCTGCAAGAACAGGACATGACGCGCTATGACGCGGTGAATTTCATCGCACACGGCGTAGCCAAAGATCCGGCATATGGCGAAAACCGCTCGGTTTCCGGCGCGGATCAGGTCGAGGAAGAGGCTCAATCCAGCACCACTGATGGTGATCAGAAAGAAAGCGCGCTGGGGAAATATTGCATCGATCTGAACGCCAAGTCGCGTGCAGGCGATGTCGACCCCCTGATCGGTCGCGCCGACGAGGTGGAACGCTGCATTCAGGTGCTATGCCGTCGCCGCAAGAACAACCCGCTGCTGGTGGGTGACCCGGGCGTGGGCAAAACCGCCATTGCCGAGGGTCTGGCCCACAAGATCGTGGGCGGCGAAGCCCCTGATGTGCTGTCGAACACCACCATTTATTCGCTGGATATGGGCGCGCTGCTTGCGGGCACCCGCTATCGCGGTGATTTCGAGGAACGGCTGAAAGCAGTCGTGACGGAATTGGAAGATCACCCCGACGCTGTGCTGTTTATTGACGAGATTCACACCGTGATCGGTGCCGGTGCGACTTCGGGTGGCGCGATGGATGCGTCGAACCTGCTGAAACCTGCCCTGCAGGGCGGCAAGCTGCGCACCATGGGCTCGACCACTTATAAAGAGTTCCGTCAACATTTCGAAAAAGACCGCGCGCTCAGCCGCCGGTTCCAGAAGATCGACGTGAATGAACCTTCGGTCGAAGACAGCGTAAAAATCCTGCGCGGTCTGAAACCCTATTTTGAGAAGCATCACGAGATCAAGTACACTGCGGATGCGATCAAAACCGCCGTAGAACTGTCGGCGCGCTATATCAACGACCGCAAACTGCCAGATAAGGCCATCGACGTGATCGATGAGGCCGGTGCCGCACAGCATCTGGTCGCAGAAAGCAAACGCCGCAAGACCATCGGTGTGAAAGAGATCGAGGCCGTCGTTGCCAAGATCGCGCGCATTCCGCCCAAAAACGTCACCAAGGACGATGCGGAGGTTCTGAAAGATCTGGAAACTTCGTTGAAACGGGTGGTGTTTGGTCAGGACGAAGCTATCGAGGCGCTTGCCAGCGCAATCAAGTTGGCCCGCGCTGGTCTGCGCGAGCCTGAAAAGCCCATCGGCAACTATCTCTTCGCTGGTCCAACCGGTGTGGGTAAGACCGAAGTGGCCAAACAGTTGGCAGATACGCTGGGCGTGGAACTGCTGCGCTTTGACATGTCGGAATATATGGAGAAACACGCGGTCTCCCGTCTGATCGGTGCCCCTCCGGGTTATGTCGGGTTCGATCAGGGTGGTCTGCTGACCGACGGCGTGGATCAGCATCCGCATTGCGTGCTGCTGCTGGATGAGATCGAAAAGGCCCACCCGGACGTGTTCAACATCCTTTTGCAGGTGATGGACCACGGTGAGCTGACCGATCACAACGGCCGCACGGTGAATTTCCGCAACGTGGTTCTGATCATGACGTCGAACGCGGGTGCGCAGGAACAGGCCAAGGCCGCCATTGGCTTTGCCCGTGACCGCCGCGAGGGCGAGGATACCGCTGCGATCGAACGTATGTTCACGCCGGAATTCCGCAACCGTCTCGACGCCGTGATCTCATTCGCACCTCTGCCGAAAGAGGTCATCCTGCAAGTGGTCGAGAAATTCGTCCTGCAGCTTGAGGCGCAATTGCTGGATCGCAATGTGACCATCGACCTGACGCCCAAAGCCGCCGAATGGCTGGCCGACAAGGGCTATGACGACAAGATGGGTGCGCGTCCTCTGGGCCGCGTGATCCAGGAACACATCAAGAAGCCTCTGGCCGAGGAGTTGCTGTTCGGCAAGCTGGCCAAGGGTGGTGTGGTTCGTGTCTCGGTCAAGAAGGGCGAGTTGAACCTGGAAATCTTCGGCCCCGGTCAGCCGCGCATTCCGGGGGACAAGCCACCGCTGCTGACCGCAGATTGATTGCATCGTGATACAGAAAGAAACCCGCCTTCAATGGCGGGTTTTTTTTATGTTTATTTGGTGCGCTGTGGATGCGGGCTGTGAAAATACTCTGATCGACGGCGCCGTGAAGCCCGATAGGCCGACAGAAAGACTTGAGCATAACGCAGCCCGTCGAAACTCTGAGACAAAGCGGACACCAACGCGATTCCAACGTCCCTGGCTTTGCGAATGCGCCCGGCCCTGGTTTGCACAAAGTATTCGAGATCAATGAAACGAATTTGCTGCCCGTCCCAGCACATATCCCGAAAAGCCGGGCGCCCGTGGGCTAGGTCGATTGAATGCAAGCGTGCCAACGCTTGCCCCGCCGCATAACATGCCTTTTCTTTATCCCCAGCGGTCAAAGAGTTAGACTTGCAGATGTCAGTCAGACTGGCGCCAGCATCTTCAAGCACAAAGTAGCCCGTACCTTCGGTCACAATTGCCGGGACTGGCACACCGCTGTGCCACAGGAAATGATGTGAACACCGGTCCCGGTCGAACGCCATATTCGGAGTTCCCTTTACCAGCCAAAGCAGAGGCGCAGACCGCTCAATGCGCTTCATCCAAAACGGGGTTCCTTTTAAGGTCTCAAACCGGGCCACACGCCGATAAGGTGCTTGCAGGGCCTCATCAACCGCGCTTTGCAATTCAACTGCCAATTTGTTCAAATCCGTACCTGCTCAACCTATGGTGCAGATATAGGGGCATCACACTCGCCTTTCACCCAGTGCGAGCTAAAATTGCGGCGGATCGAAGCCACTTTCGTCTGCCTGAAAAAACCCATTGTAGCGATTTAACGCTCAGTCAATTTCAACTCGATCCTGCGGTTCTGGGCGCGGGCTTCGGGGGTATCGGCGGGATTGACAGGCTGGAACTCACCAAACCCGTTGGCGGCCAGCCGGTTCGGCGGGATACCCAGCGCTTCGACCATGTATCGCACCACCGAAAGCGCTCGGCCCTGGCTGAGTTCCCAATTGTCGCGATACCGGCCCGTCCCGGCCAGAGGTACGTTGTCCGTGTGGCCATCGACACGGATGACCCAGTTGAGACCCTCGGGAATTTCCGCCGCTACACTGCGCAGGATATTGGCCACCTTGGCGACCTCTTGCCGCCCGACCGGCGACAGCGTAGCTGATCCTGTGTCGAACAGCACCTCGGATGAGAAAACGAACCTGTCTCCTTCGATCCGCACGCCTTCTTCATCGCCTAGGACATCGCGCAAACGACCGAAGAATTCAGAACGGTAACGCTGCAGGTCCTCGGCCTGTGCGGCTAGCTCTTCGGCCTCGGCCTCAAGGCGAACGCGCTCGGCCTCTTCCAGCAGTCGGCGGCGACGTTCTTCCGAGGCGGCCCGCGCCAACGCTGCATTCAAGTCCTGTCCCAAGGTCTGGATACGGATATCGGCGGCCGCATTGCGCTCCTGATAGTCGTCCAGCAACGCCTGCAACCCACCCAATTGTTCGCGCAGTGCCGCCATTTGCTGATTGAGCAATGCCGTTTCGCGCTGCGCTTTTTCCGAAATCGCCTGCTCATTCGACAGCGAATCACGCGCAACGGCCAGCAAGGCCGCGCGTTCTTCGGCCAATGTGCGTTGTTCCTGCGCTTCAGCCTGAGCCTCGGTTCGAGCTGCCAAAGCCGCCTCAAGCTGGGCTCGCAATTCTTCTGCGTTCAAGGCCCCAAACTGCCGTTCCAATTCGGCTTTTGCAGCCTGTGCAGCGGCCAACAGTGTCAAGGTCTCTTCAGCCTCTTTCCGCTGCGCTTCCAGCGCCAAGGTCATGGCCGTCAGTTCAGCATCCGCGTTCAGCAATCGGTTGCGCAGATTTTCGGCGGCGGCGGCCTCAGCCAGCTTGGCAGCCTCTTCGGTGCTCAGTTGTTCTTCTAGCTCAGAAATCCGCGTGGACTGCGCCGCATCGCTTTGTTCCAGATCAGCAACCAAGGCTTCCAGCGCCTCGCGTTGCGCTGCGGCCAGACGCGCGGCTTCGGTCTGTTCATCGACCTCAGCGCGGCTTTGCGCCAAGGCCAGATTCAACGCGCCCTGTTCATCAACCAACTCGGCGATTTGACCCTGTGCGCGCTCTTGCTCGACCAGCAGAGCCGCGACCTGAGCCTCAAAATCGGTCAGTTGGATCTGCGCTTGCACCAGTTCGTTCTCGACCTGCGACAAAGTCGAGTTCAACACACCCAACCGCGCTTGCAACCGGCTGTTTTCCCGTTCTTCCAGCCCCAACGCTCCGGCCAGCGCCGCAACCTCATCCGACAAGGCGGTCAGTTCGTCCTCTTGCCCGGAAATAGTCTCACGCAGCACAAACTGCACGACCATGAAGATCGTCAGCACAAACGTCAGCACCATCAAAAGTCCGGTGATCGCATCCACAAAACCGGGCCAGACCGAACCCTGGAACCGTTGACCTGTGCGTCGGGACAGGGCCATGGATTACTCTCCTTCCGGAGCAGTACGCACGGCGCCTCGGGGTAAGGTCAGGGCTTTGACCAGCAATTCGATATCCTTGCGCAACTCGCTCATGCTTTCCTGACGGCCAGCCGAGATTTCTTCGAGAATACGAAGCAACTGCACATCCATCGAGCGCAGGCGCATACGGCTTTCGGCGTCTATCCCGTCTCCAGCGCCCTGTTCGCGCATGTGATCCAGCAGGGCGTCCTGCCCAAGCGCAACCCGTTCCAAGGCAGCTGTCACGCCCTCGGTATCGGACTGTCGCACGTTCATTTCGCCGATCGAATCCGCCAATTGGCCCAGTTTGGACGACACCGCAGCGCGATCAGCCTCTTGCGCTGAAAACAGATCCTGCAGTGCGTTCATCTGTTCGGACATGGCATCCAATACTGGCGTCAGAACCGCCAGTTCAGCGCCACCTTCATCGCTGGCCCCGAAGCCAACGCGGGTGATCGAGGATAACCATTCCTCAAGCTCGCGGTAGAACCGGTTCTGTCCATGGCCCGCAAACAATTCCAGCAGACCAACGATCAGCGAGCCAGCCAGACCCAACAACGAAGACCCGAAAGCCACGCCCATGCCCTGCAGCTGCGATTCTAGCCCGACCATAAGGCGGTTGAATACGGCCAGCCCCTCTTCACCTTCCTGCGGGTTAAGGCTGCGGATTGTGTCCACGATGGCGGGAACCGTGGTGGCCAGCCCGAAGAACGTGCCCAAAAGACCCAGATAGATTAGGACGTTGGTGATATAACGGGTGATCTCACGTTCTTCCTCGACCCGTTCTGCGACTGAATCCAGAATGGACCGTGTCGAGGTTGAGCTGATCTGAGACCGCGCGCCCCGTTCGCGGAGCAGGGATGCCAACGGTGCCAGCAATTGCGGTGTGCGTGCATCTTCGCGCACAACACCGCCCACAAACGCCTCGATCCATCGGACAGAGCCGATCAGTTGGGTCACCTGAAAGAAACAGGCGAAAACACCGATGATGAACACCAGGATGATAAAGCCGTTCAGGTATGGGTTGGCTTCAATCACCGGCATCACATAGGGCAAGGCCATAAATACGCCCAACCCGGCCAGACCTATTGCGACCAACATCATCACAATCTGTCGAATGGGATGCGAGAAATGAGGTCTCGCGCCCTGATGTGCCTGCGCCATGCGCGTGGTCCCCGGTTTTTGCCTGCTCTGCGCTGAATCTAGCGAACTTATACCGGTGACGCCAAGGGTTTATGCGGTGATATCACGCACACGTTGCGCCAACCACTCAAGATCGGGGTCGCGCAGGTCGATCTCGGCCAAATGTTCGGCGGTGTTATAGAGGTATTCGGTGTTTGGCCCCCGCCCGCCGACCGCATGGGCGATTATCTGGGCCTGCTCTTCCAGAGGGATACCGCCGCAATACTGCACATGATGGGCGTCGATCACGTAAGTCACGGCATTCACAACCTCGCCGCTGTCCAGGTGCAGGTCCAGCATCTTCTCGACATAGGCCGACGAGATCAGCTCGCGCTCGCGCAATTCATGCAGGGTGCGGTCTTCGTGTCCTGCCTCAACCGCCAGAGCCAGCCCCTTGCAATTGGCGTCGGCCTGTTCGTCCAGCGCCAGAACCAGACCAGGATGGTCTTCAGTACCGCGATGGTGGATCGAGCTCATGCAAAAGGACCGCGCATAACCGTTCAGTGTGGCGCGTTCGCTGCGGGCCACCGGAAAGCCCGGATTCCACAGCAGCGATCCATATCCGAAAACCCACATCGTCATAGCACTGGTCCTTGCCCGTTTGCGTCTATAAACATCAATTCCGAGGTGGGAAAAAGGGCGAACTGCCATGCGCGGTCTGATACGGGTAATCATTTTCATCGCTGTAATCTGGAGCGTCTATTGGTTCGTCGCCGGCTTCGGCCTGCGCAACGCGATCACCACATGGTTTGACAAACAGCAGGAACAGGGCTGGCAGGCTGATTTTTCAGACGTTGAAACTGCCGGGTATCCTCTGAACCACATGACGCGCCTGAATAACCCGGCGCTGGCCGATCCGGTCAATGGCACCGCCTGGAGCGCGGACTGGATCGAATTCCAAAGCCCGGCAATCTGGCCTGGTCGACAAGTGCTGCGATTTGCCGACACGCCGCAGCGTCTGTCCTATTTCGATCAGACCGCAACCATTCAGGCCACCGACCTGCAGGCCGAACTGGAACTGCAACCCGGCGTGGCGCTTATGTTGGAAAAGATGGCGTTGACCGCCGGGCCGTGGTCGATCACCGATGATTCCGAAGCTTTGGCCGGGGGCAACACATTGGCACTTGTG
The DNA here is from genome assembly GCF_056539625.1 of Ruegeria sp. BA12. Lineage (NCBI taxonomy): Bacteria > Pseudomonadati > Pseudomonadota > Alphaproteobacteria > Rhodobacterales > Roseobacteraceae > Ruegeria > Ruegeria sp. BA12. Next base: position 59,558 of record NZ_JBQFVF010000001.1, on the reverse strand, counting down.
ATGGAACAGACCGCCACCCCCGAGGCATATGTGATCAGCGCGCAGGCAGACGGCTTCACCCCCGGCGATGACCTGCGCGAACTGATGCGTTCGGCCACTACCCTGCCGCAAGCGTTTGAAACGCTGGAGCTGGACCTGACGGCCACTTTCGACAAGGCATGGGATCGATCCGCGCTGGAACAAAGCAGACCGCAACCGGTTAAGCTGGACTTGCGCCTGGCTGAAATGAAATGGGGCGCGCTGCGCCTGTTCGCAACCGGAGAGCTGGACGTAGACCCGCAGGGCATTCCCACCGGAGAAATCGCGATCCGGGCCGAAAACTGGCGCGACATGATCGCCATGGCCAATGCAGCGGGCGCCCTGCCCGATCAGGCGGTGGACCCTGTGACAACGACTCTGAACTTTCTGGCCGGGCTTGGCGGCAACCCCAATGCGTTGGACGTGCAGCTGAATTTCCGCGATGGGTTTGTCGCCATGGGCCCAATCCCTTTGGGCCCGGCACCGCGTCTGATCCTGCGTTAACGGCAGTACGGCCCGCGACGATGGCGTGCCGTATCCAGGTGGAAATGATCGCGATGGTACCGGTCCGCATTCGGCCCCAGAACCGTACCAAACGGGCCGCACGCCCCGCGCCAGACTTTGGTCAGTTGACGTTTTGACGGGTTCTTTCGCCATCCGTTCAGAACGGTCACGACCTCTCCGTCTGCCATCTTAAAACCAGAAATGTCGATTGCCCGGCCTTTGCCATGCTCCGAAATTCTGGCCCCTTTTTGATTGTTTCGGGTCCGACAGGCGTAATGGGCAGCAATCTGAAGCTCGGCCACCGGACCGCGCCGTTTGAAGGTGGGTTTGACCGTTTTGTCGACCCATTTGTTCAACGCTATCGCCGTCCCACAATCCATCGTCGACGGGCGGCTGAGCACCACACCTGAAACCGAGGTGATTTGCACAGCATCCTTGATGCCGCAGGCCTTGATACGACCGGGCACATTTCCGACAGGCTTGCCCTGAATAGCGATATCCCCACAGACCGAAGTTTTGCGCAGTTTGCGTTTCTTGAACAACGCCTCCTGTTCCAATTCCTTGGGCCGTAGATACGGCATCAACGAGGTATCCGGCCCCAGCAACGGCAATTCCGAGGGGCGCGCTGCCACGGCTAAGACCTGCGGCGACTCAGGGCGCAATACAGGCCGTGTCTTCACATTGGGCAACGGGCTGGCAAAAGCCAGAACAGCGGTCGTTGCGGGCCGCGCCATAGGAGCGAGCGACTGTTCAGGAGGCGCCGCGTTGGACACTGTGGCGCAGACCGCCAAATATCCAATCGCAAGGAACCTCCAGCCGCGTTTCATGGGTTCGCCTTTCCCCGTCCGAAATCAGGCGCATCCGTATCCTGCCCCGCATCGATAATCCCACGCCGGATCGCGCGGGTACGAGTGAAATAGTCAAACAGATGTTCGCCATCGCCGGTGCGAATAGCACGTTGCAGCGCAAAAAGCTCCTCGGTAAAGCGCCCGAGGATTTCCAGGGTCGCGTCTTTGTTGGTTAGGAACACATCGCGCCACATGGTCGGGTCCGACGCCGCGATGCGGGTGAAGTCCCGAAAACCAGCGGCCGAATACTTAATGACCTCGCTATCGGTGACGCGGCGCAGATCGTCTGCAACCCCCACCATCGTATAGGCAATCAGGTGCGGCGCATGTGAGGTCACGGCCAGAACCAGATCGTGGTGGTCCGCGTCCATCTCATCCACATTCGCGCCCATTCCTTCCCAAAGCGCACGCAAACGGGCGATGGCGTCCGGGTCCGAACCTTCAACCGGCACCAGCAAGCTCCAGCGATTATCGAACAGTTCGGCAAACCCGGATTCGGGGCCGGAATGCTCAGTCCCTGCCAGCGGGTGCGCCGGTATGAAATGCACTCCTTCGGGAATATGGGGCGAGACCGCCTCTATCACGTGCCGCTTGACCGAGCCCACATCGGTCACTGTCGCGCCCGGTTTCAGGAGCGGTGCGATTTCTTGCGCGACCGTCCCCATTGCGCCGACGGGTACGCAAAGCACTACCAAATCCGCACCCTCAACCGCCTCTTGCACCGTGTCACAGACGCGGTCGCACAGGCCTATCCGACGGGCAGTATCGCGTGTGGCCTCGGACCGGGCATAGCCGGTGACCTCACCCGCAAGGCCCGCGCGTTTGATGGCCCAGAACATGGACGACGCAATCAGGCCCAGCCCGATCAGTGCGACGCGGTCGTATACCTGGCTCATGCGGCGCCCCCTTTGAATGCGGTGATGGCCGCAACGACACGGCGGCATGCCTCTTCATCGCCCACGGTAATCCGCAAGGCGTTGGGCAGGTTGTAACCCGCCACACGGCGCACGATCAAACCCTGCGTCTTGAGGTAATCGTCACAGGCCTCGGCCTCGGCCTGATCGGTGAAACGGGCCAGTATGAAATTGGTGCAAGACGGGTCTGTAGGCACGCCAATCTTGGCAAGTTCTTCCGAAAGCCAAACGCGCAGCCGGGCGTTTTCGCCGTGACAGAAGGTCAGGTAGTCGTCGTCTTTCACCGCCGCTTCGGCCGCAGCCAACGCGGTCAGAGACAGGTTGAACGGCTGGCGCACACGATTCAGCACGTCGATGATCGATTGCGCGGCAAAGCCCCAACCGACCCGCATCCCGCCCAGCCCGTAGATCTTGGAAAACGTACGTGTCATGATGACGTTTTCGAACCGATCCACTAAAGACGCACCACCATCGAACCCATCGACGAATTCTGCATAGGCTCCGTCAATGACCAACAGACAGCTTTGCGGCAAAGCTTCGGCCAACCGCACAAGGTCCGCCTCGCCGATCATAGTCGAGGTCGGATTGCCCGGATTGGTGACAAACACGATGCGCGTTTGCTCGGTAACCGCGGAAAGGATGTTGTCCACATCCACGTGACGATCCCGTTCCGCCACCATGACCGGCGTTGCCCCGGCCATACGGGCGATAATCGGGTACATGGAAAACCCGTGCTCGGTGTAAATGACCTCATCCCCCGGCCCGGCATAGGCTTGCGCCACGAATTGCAGCACCTCGTCACTGCCCACACCGCAGATGATCCGCGCGGGGTCCAGCGCGTGACGTTCCCCGATCGCGGCACGCAGGCTAGCGTGGTCGGTGCTGGGATAACGATGCAAGGTCACGGCACTGTCGCGCACCGCCTCAATCGCCTTGGGGCTGGGCCCGAACGGGTTTTCGTTAGAGCTGAGCTTGATCACATGCTCGACCCCGGCCACATGCGACTGGCCGCCCTGATACAGCGCGATGTCCATAATGCCGGGTTGAGGGGTGATCTTGGTCATAAGAGGCTCCGTTAATTGGAGCCTCTCATACCCGTCTCAACGCGTTGAGAAAAGCGGCAATTCCGTCACGCCGCTTTGAAGCGGGCCGTTGCCGGGTCAGCGTTGTAGAATGGTACGAACTCTTCGGTCCGGTGGGACAGGTCATTAACACTGTCGATGATGAACTGAACGGTCTCTTCGCTCATCAAATACGAGAAGTTCAGCCGCACCCAGCCGGGTTTCTTCATCTCTTCCCCCGCGGACAGGGCCGCGTGCAATTCATCCGAGGTTGCGCGGTCGATCCCCAGAAGACGGTGCGCATATGGCCCCGCACAGGCACAGCCGCCGCGCGCCTGAATGCCATAAATATCGCTAAGCATCCGGGTGAACAGTTGCTGATGAACAGGCTGGCCAGAGTTATCCCGCACAAGGAAGGAATAGATCGGCAGGCGATGCGGGTTATCGACGCCCAGCAAGGTCAGGTTCGGGTTGTCACCCCACCCGTCCAGCGCCATACGGTTAAATTGCGCCTCTTTTTCGGCGATCTCATCAGTGCCGACAACATCCTTGACGATAAAAGCCAGCGCCGCGCGGATGTCTCCGACCACGTTGGGTGTTCCGGCCTCTTCGCGCGTGGCCAGGTCCTCGCTGTAGTCGTGCCGCCAGGGCGAAACAAAACTGACCGTGCCACCACCGGGCCAACTGGGGCATGTGCGGCGCACGGCGGTCTGATTGACGATCAGAACACCCGACGCGCCCGGCCCGCCCGGAAACTTATGCGGAGACACAACGATAGCATCCTTGCGCGCATCCTCTGGCCCCATGTCCATCGGCAGATAAGGACCACCGCCTGCGTAATCCCAGACCGAAACGGCGCCATGCGCCTTGAGCAGTCGGGTGATCGGATCCGGGTCGGTAATGATTCCGGTTACATTCGACGCAGCCGAAAACGACCCGATGATCAGATCCGATGCAGCATTGTCGATCAGAACCTGCTCCAGCGCCGCCAGATCAACCCCACCTTCAATAGCTTCAGGAATCTCGATCACCTGTGCCTTGCTTTCACGCCACGGCAAAATGTTCGAATGATGCTCGTACGGCCCAATCAAAACGACCGGCCGGTCAGCCGCATCCACACCCAACAAGCTGACCAGCCGGTTCAGACCCGCAGTAGCGCCGGACCCGGTGAATATCACCGCGTCTTCTCCCCTCGCGCCAACGATGCGGGCAATCTCTGCACGCGCCTCGCGGCGCAACCGAGTCATGTATGAACCGCAATAGGAGGCCTCGGTGTGGCTGTTGGCATAAAAAGGCAGCACCTGTTCGGTGACAAAATCCTCAACCTGCCGCAGCGCACGGCCCGAAGCGACGTAATCCGCATAAACCAGCGGCACGTCCCCATGCAGACCCGGGATCAGAACGTTCTCTCCGATCAGCCCGTCGCGCAGGCTTGAATTGCGAGTGGTGGACAGGATGTCTGCGCGAAATTTGGACAGGGTCATGGCATAGTCTCCGTATTGCCCTACCAATGTGATTGCTTTTGCCTGAGTAAACTTCACCGTTCTTTTGATAGATTTTTAAAAATTTGTGTCATATGATCAGGAATGGCGGAAAAAATAGATCAAATTGATAAACGCATCCTGCGTGAGCTGCAAACAGACGCGACCTTGTCCCAACGCGAACTGGCCGATCGGGTCGGGCTGTCGCAGAACGCCTGTTGGCGGCGGTTGAAGGCACTGAATGAGGATGGCGTGATCACCGGCTCAACTGCACGGATTGCCCGCGAGAAGTTGGGGCTAAGCCTTGTGGTTTTTGTTATGCTGCGCACCCGGCATCACTCGGCCGACTGGTTGCAAGCATTTCGCAGCCACGTACTGACCATCCCCGAAGTGGTGGATTTCCACCGGATTGGTGGCGACTATGACTATCAATTGAAGGTCGTGACCGAGGACATGGCGTCATATGACAAGGTCTATCAGCGCCTGATCGAAAAAGTCGAGCTGGACAGCGTGACCTCGTATTTCGCGATGGAAGCAATCGCCGAAGGTCGCCCCTTGCCGATCTGATCCGCTTTTTCATCTGGCCAAAAATACCTCGAGGGAGTCGCGCATCGACTGGGGCAGAGCCCCTACAAACAAAAAAAGACCGCGCTGAAAGCGCGGCCCTTTAAATTTTGCGTCTCGGCGAAGATTAGTTCTTCGCGTAGAATTCGACGACCAGGTTCGGCTCCATCATGACCGGGTACGGCACATCGCCCAGACCCGGTGCGCGCACGAAAGTCGCGGTCATTTTCGAGTGGTCTGCGTCGATGTAGTCAGGCACATCACGCTCGGCCAAAGCAACAGCCTCCAGAACAACAGCCAGTTGCTTGGACTTGTCACGCACTTCGATTACGTCGCCTTCTTTGACGCGGTAGCTGGGGATGTTGACCCGCTTGCCGTTCACTTTGACGTGTCCGTGGTTCACGAACTGACGTGCAGCAAACACGGTCGGCACGAACTTGGCGCGGTAAACAACAGCGTCCAGACGGCGCTCCAGCAGACCGATCAGGTTTTCACCAGTATCACCGTTCACACGGACGGCTTCTGCGTAGATGCGGCGGAACTGTTTCTCGGTCAGGTCGCCATAGTAGCCTTTCAGCTTCTGCTTGGCGCGCAGCTGCAGACCGAAGTCCGACAGTTTACCCTTGCGGCGCTGACCGTGCTGGCCGGGGCCGTATTCGCGGCGGTTGACCGGGGATTTCGGACGACCCCAGATGTTTTCGCCCATCCGGCGGTCGATTTTGTGCTTGGCAGACGTGCGTTTGGTCACGGCTGATCTCCTTCTTAAGGTCGAGGTCCAGACGGACCACTATGAAGGGCGTTGTCCTCTTGAGGTTTCCCCCATGACAGGCATCCCCTTGCGGGGGCCACCAACACCAATGAAGCCGCGCTTATATCCGCGAAACCGGCAGAGTCAACACACCATGCCATGCTACATTGGAATTTCCATTGAATTCGAGGTTTACCTGCGGATCAGTCAGCTCTGCGTCCGACAGAAACCGCCCTCTGCTGATCTTGATCATCCAGGACCGGAGTGGATCGGGATGGGAACGCTATGACAGTCTCATCCATCCCGGTTGCTTCGTTCCCTTGGCCCGCAGATTCGGCGAATTCACTAATCCAGAAATCCTGATCCCGCTCTGGGCAATCCCCTTCGAAGACCAGCATCGGGGCTGATTCGCCAGCAACTGGGAACAACGCCGCTGTGAAAGTTTGCGCACCGTTGGTCAACACAAGCAGGCCACTCGCTTCCTCTGAAAGGTTTTGAACATGCACGCAATGGCTCAGCGTCGCTAAGTCGGAACCAATGTCTTCGGCTCCTTCCAGCATCTGCACAGAGGAATTCTTCAAAAATCGTGCCTGTCCGCGCCACGACCAGGCAGCTCCGACGCTCAAAAAGGACAAGGGCGCTGCCTCAAGTCCATCGATTTCCGTTTGCCTCCAAAAAATGGCTATACGACCGCTTTGTCCGGTTCTCATATTACCGCCTGTACCCTTAAACCCATCACTGCGTACTGGGCTACCCTTATCAACGTAAATTAAGGCGGAAAAGAGACGTTAATGTAATGTTAACGAAATTGTGGCCTTTGAGATTCAACTATTGACTTCTGGCGGGGTATTTTCCCGCCAGAATCGATCAACTTTTGTTGATTTAGGATTTCTAACTCAGCCACACTTGGAATGCCCACAACTGCGGCAGGTCATGCAACCTTCGATCATCACCATATCGAATTGACCACAGGACGGGCAGGCTTTGCCGCGTGGCGCATCCATATTGACCACCTGCGCCTGAGGGTCGGATTTCAGCCCCATGCCTTCCCCTTCAAGAAAGCCGATATTGATCAGGTGCTGCTCGATCACGCCACCAATCGCGGCCAGGATCGACGGGATGTATTTGCCCTGAACCCAGGCTCCGCCGCGCGGGTCAAACACAGCCTTCAACTCTTCGACCACAAAGGACACATCCCCGCCCCGCCGGAACACAGCCGAGATCATCCGGGTTAGCGCCAGCGTCCAAGCGTAGTGTTCCATGTTCTTCGAGTTGATGAACACCTCGAACGGGCGACGCCGACCGCCGATGACAATGTCATTGATGGTCAGATAGATCGCGTGCTCGCTATCGGGCCACTTCAGTTTATAGGTCGACCCCTCCAACGCCTGCGGACGATCCAAAGGCTCGGACATGTACACGACTTCGCCTCCATCGACCTCATGCGGCGCAGCGGCGCTTTCGCCCGGCGCAGTGTCGGCACTTTCCGAAACGGTCAGCACCGACCCGGTCACGTCATTCGGTCGATAGGTGGTGCAGCCTTTGCACCCCTGATCCCACGCCTGCATGTAAACATCCTTGAACGCGTCAAAGCTGATGTCCTCGGGGCAGTTGATCGTCTTGGAAATCGAACTGTCGATCCATTTCTGCGCCGCGGCCTGCATCTTGACGTGATCGGACGGTGGTAGCGTCTGCGCATTGACGAAATAGTCGGGCAATTCCGCGTCCCCGAACTTGTCACGCCACATCTGCACGGCATAGTCCACCACCTCTTCCTCGGTGCGCGAGCCGTCTTTCTGCAGAACTTTGCGCGTATAGGCATAAGCAAAGACCGGCTCGATTCCCGATGACACGTTCCCGGCGTAAAGGGAAATCGTCCCCGTGGGCGCAATCGAGGTCAGCAATGCATTGCGGATGCCATGTTCACGGATCGCATCGCGCACATCCTCGTCCATTTGCTGCATCGTGCCGCTGGCCAGGAATTTCTCGGCATCGAACAGGGGGAACGCCCCTTTTTCCTTCGCCAAATCCACCGACGCCAGATACGCGGTGCGGGCGATCGCGTGCAGCCAGCGCTCGGTCTGACGCGCCGCCTCGTCCGAGCCATAGCGCAGGCCCTTCATCAACAATGCATCGGCCAGACCTGTCACACCCAGCCCGATGCGGCGTTTGGCTTGCGCTTCGGCCGCCTGCTCCGGCAGCGGGAATTTCGACGCGTCGACCACATTGTCCATCATGCGTACGGCGGTGGCGACCAGATCCTGCAATGCGGCCTCATCCAGGTGTGCCGCATCCTCGAAAGGTTCAGCTACCAATCGCGCAAGGTTGATCGAGCCCAGCAGACACGCGCCATATGGCGGCAGGGGCTGTTCACCACATGGGTTGGTGGCGGCGATGGTTTCCACATAGCTCAGGTTGTTGGCCTGGTTGATGCGGTCGATGAAGATCACGCCCGGCTCGGCATAGTCATAGGTGGCCTGCATGATCTTGTTCCACAGATCGCGCGCCTGAACGGTGTGATAGACCTTGTCGCCAAAGACCAGATCCCACGGGCCGTCGGCTTTGACGGCTTCCATGAAGGGGTCGGTCACCAGCACCGACATATTAAACATGCGCAGGCGGGCCGGGTCGGATTTGGCTGTGATGAACTGTTCGATATCCGGGTGATCGCAGCGCATGGTTGCCATCATCGCCCCACGACGCGAGCCCGCCGACATGATAGTGCGGCACATCGCGTCCCACACATCCATGAACGACAACGGCCCCGAGGCATCGGCGGCAACCCCATGCACATCAGCCCCACGCGGGCGGATGGTCGAGAAATCATAGCCGATCCCCCCGCCCTGTTGCATGGTCAACGCAGCCTCTTTCAGCATGTCAAAGATACCGCCCATGCTGTCGGGAACGGTTCCCATGACAAAACAGTTGAACAGGGTCACCTGCCGTGCAGTACCTGCGCCCGCAGTGATACGACCTGCGGGCAGGTATTTGAAATCTTCCAGCGCTTCAAAGAACTTATCTTCCCAATGCCCCTGATCTTTTTCCACTCGTGCCAAATCGCGGGCAATGCGCCGCCAGCTGTCTTCGACAGTCTGGTCGATCGGTGTGCCATCCGCCTGTTTGAAGCGGTATTTCATGTCCCAGATCTGCTCGGCGATGGGGGCGGCAAAGCGGCTCATTGGTGATTCCCTGTACTGAAAGAGGTATCCAGACTATCCTAAATCACACGTCCACCACAACACCTTGATGACGCCGGTCATCAGGCTACAATATAAAGGTGGGCCTTGGGACGACTCTGTGGGAAAGCTGTGGATAAGTACGTAAACCTGATAAAACTCTCGGTCGGATCGGAAAGTGTAGACACGCTGATCGCGTGGCAGGACAGCCGTAAACCGCTGTACGAGGATGGTTGCCCGCGCCATGTCACCCGCATGTGGCCCAAGCGCGAGGCCGAGATTTTGAACGGCGGGTCAATTTATTGGGTGATCAAGGGTGTAATCCAATGCCGTCAGCGCATCCTGCGGCTGGATGAGGTGCGCGGTGAGGACGGCATCCGCCGTTGCGCCGTCGTGCTTGATCCAGAGGTGCACCGTACGCAAACCGCTCTGAAGCGCCCGTTTCAGGGCTGGCGCTATTTGAAACCCGAAGACACCCCTGCCGATCTGCCAAAAGGGCGCGAGCAGGACGACGCCCTGCCCGATGATTTGAACCGCGCGCTGGCCGAAATCGGAGTGCTTTGATCAGGTCAGGTGATCCAGTAACTTGGATAGAACCGCTTTGTCATCGGCTGAATAGTTGGGCACCCTGCTGCGCCACAGCGTCGCCTGCGACCGTAAGATCACTCCGTCCGACAGAATCTTCAGGTGATTTGCCCGCAGGGTTTCACCGGTCGAAGTGATATCCGCAATCGCCTCGGCCGTTTCGTTCATCACCGTGCCCTCGGTCGCACCCTGACTGTCGACCAGGGTGTAATCGGCGACGCCCGCATCGGTCAGAAACTCGCGCACCAGCCGGTGGTACTTGGTGGCAATCCTCAGCCGATGGCCATGGGTTTTACGAAAGGCCGCTGCAGCAGCGTCCAAATCGTCCAGCGTGTCGACATCCACCCAGCAGGCCGGTGTCGCAATGATCAGGTCAGCCTTACCGAAGCCCAGCTGTGACACCTCTTCCACCTGCTGTTCCCAGCGCGGCAGCTTTTCCTGCACCAGATCAATACCGGTCACGCCCAGATGAATGCGCCCAGCCGCCAGTTCGCGCGGAATTTCCCCTGCAGACAGCAGAATCAGCGATACGCCCTCAATCCCTTCGACCTTACCGGCATATTCCCGGTCCGAACCACTGCGCGACAGGGTAATGCCGCGCTTTTCAAACCACGAGAAGGTTTTCTCCATCAACCGGCCCTTCGAGGGCACGCCCAGTTTCAGGCTCATTGCGCGCCCTCCTCGATTTCCAGGATCAGGTCAGGGCGCAGCACGCCACCCACAGCAGGGATTTCAGCACCATTGCCCAATTGCCGGGTCAGCGCATCATACCGCCCGCCCGTGGCAACCGGAGGCAGGTCCGGGCGTCCCTCAGCATAGAAGCCAAAGACGAACCCGTCGTAATATTCCATGGAAGTACGGCCATAGGCAGCTTCGAAGTCTAGCCTCTCGACATCGACACCACGCGCCTGCAATGCGGCCACGCGTGTCTCAAGACGGTCCAGCGCCGGGGTAATCTGCGGCAGGTCTACCGCCACATCGCGCAGTTGCTCTAACGCAAAAGGCATGGTTTCGCGCACGTTGAGCAAAGTTTCCAACCCGCCTAGTTCGCTGTCGGAAATCGGCGGGATGTCGCGGTCTTCGCGCAAGGCTTCGATCCGCGCCTCAATCTCGCTTGCGCGGCGTTTGCCGATCATCGGCACATCAATGGCCAGCGGGTCCTGGGAATCCAGCAAGGCATCACGGCCTTCTGGCACCGGCTTGCGCCCTGCAAACCGATCCAGCAGATTGCGGAAACGACGCGGATGCCACAGGTGCCGCATCAGGGCGGCCTTGCGGCGATCCGTGGTGCGCAGGCCCTGAACCGCAGCCATCAGGATACCAATATCGCCGGTCGCCGCACGCAACGGCAGCCCGCGCAGCTGAAGGGCGAACAGCGAAAAAACCTCGGCATCTGCGCCCGAGGGATCATCGCGGTCAAAGACCTCGTACCCCACCTGAATGTATTCGTTTGACCGATCCGGGTCGTGCTCCTGACGGCGGAACACCTCACCGGAATAAGTATAGCGCGCGGGTTCAGCCCCATCGCTCATGTGCATCTGCACGACTGGCAGCGTGAAATCTGGGCGCAGCATCTGTTCGCCGCGCAGCGCATCCGAGGTCACATAGGCGCGGGCACGGATATCTTCGCCATAGAGGTCCAGCAGCGTTTCGGCTGGTTGCAACAGGGGCGGGTCGACGACCTGTGCACCAGCGGCCTCGAACCGGACCCGCATCATCGCGGCGCGGGCTTGTATCTGGGAACGGTTGGCCATGGATCAGTCCTGACTGTCCAGAATTTCGCGCACCTTGGCGACCAGATCGCCACGCGGCACTTCGAACTGGCTTGGGCGTTCTTTCCATTCCTCCAGCGTGGCGCTTTCGGCGATCTTCGCACCCAGGATCAGGTCTTTGATCTGTACGATGCCATTGGCCTTTTCATCGCCGCCTTCAATCACCGCGATCGGAGAGTTCCTCTTATCCGCATATTTCAGCTGATTGCCAAAGTTCTTGGGATTGCCCAGATAGACCTCGGCCCGGATGCCAGCATTGCGCAGCTCGGCCACCATGGTCTGATAGTCGGCCATCCGATCCCGGTCCATGACAGTCACAACGACGGGGCCTGTCGCCTGCGCAGCGATCCGACCCTTTTCGCGCAACGCGGCCAGCAAACGGTCGACGCCGATGGAAATACCGGTCGCAGGCACTTCCTGCCCGGTAAATCGCTTGACCAGATCGTCATAGCGACCACCACCAGAGACCGACCCAAACTGCCGCTTGCGGCCTTTCTCGTCGAAAATCTCAAAGGTCAGTTCGGCCTCATACACCGGCCCGGTATAGTAACCGAGGCCACGCACGACTGAAGGGTCAATCTCGATCCGATCCGCACCGTAGCCGCCCGCATCCAGCAACGCGCCGATCTGTTCCAGTTCGGCAATACCATCGGCACCGATCTTGCTGTCACCGACAGCAGCACGCAGGTTGGCCAATGTCCCAGCGGTGTCTGCGGCTTTCGAAGTCAGGAAAGCAATCACTGGTTCGGCCTGATCGTCGCTGAGGCCCACGCCGTCGATAAACGCCCCCGAGGCATCCAGACGGCCTTTGGTCAGCAACTCGCGCACGCCCTGCTCACCCACCTTGTCGAACTTGTCGATGGTGCGCAGGACATTGTCGCGGGCAGCAGCGTCTTCGCCCAGTCCCATCGCCTCAAGCACGCCGTTCAGAACTTTGCGGTTGTTGACCCGTACCAAGTAGTCGCCGCGCGGGATGCCCACGGTTTCCAGCGTGTCCGACAACATGGCGCAAATCTCGGCATCGGCCGCCATCGAGGCCGTACCCACAGTATCCGCGTCACACTGGTAAAACTGACGATAGCGTCCCGGACCCGGCTTTTCGTTGCGCCAGACCGGGCCCATCGCATAGCGGCGATAAGGTGTCGGTAGATCATTGCGGTGCTGCGCATAGACACGGGCTAGTGGCGCGGTCAGGTCATAGCGCAGGGCCATCCAGTCGCCCTTGTCATTCTCGTCCACTTCCTGCCACGCGAACACACCCTCGTTCGGGCGATCTACGTCGGGAAGGAACTTGCCCAGCGCCTCAACGGTCTCAACCGCGCTGCTCTCTAAGGCATCAAAACCATATCGATGATAGACGTCCGCAATAGCCCGCAGCATCTCGGTGCGCTGCGTGACTTCCTGGCCGAAATAGTCGCGGAACCCTTTTGGCGTTACTGCCTTGGGGCGGGGCTGTTTCTTGGGCTTGGCCATGTGGGGCGTCCTTGGGCGTTTAGTGTTCCGCGCGCGGTCTATCCCATGGTCCGCATCGGGGCAAGGCGCGCTTTCGCTGGCCTTGGGCCTCACGTGTCGCTATGACCGGCAAAGAAGGAGTCTCCCATGCAGCATTTGGAAGAGCAGATCGCCCATCTGACCCGCACGGTCGAAGAACTAAACACGGTTGTCACCCGCCAGCAATCCGAGATCGACCGCCTGACCCGCCGGGTCGAGATGCTGATGCGTCGCGAAGGCGAACGGGCGCAGGAAGGATCAGGTGGTGTTGTGTTCGGAGACGAACGTCCGCCGCATTATTGAGCGCTTTTTGTGTACCGCCTTTATCAAGAGGCTGAAATTCTATTTCTTCAGTCTCATTGGTGAAACGGGTTGCATTCACAGCAACCAAATAACCGGAGAAAATTAATGGTCAAAAAACTCGCTCTGGTTACCGGTGCCGCGCGCGGTATTGGGCTGGCCACCTCAAGACTGTTTCTCCAGGACGGGTGGCACGTGGCGATGGTCGATCGTGATGCGGAAGCATTGACCGAGGCGGCGAGCAATCTTGATGGCACGATGCCGATTGTTGCCGATGTTTCAGATCCAGATCAGGTGGACGATACAATACAGGCCGTTATGTCAAATTTTGGACGAATTGACGCCGTGGTGAACAATGCGGGTATCGCCGAATTTGGACCAATCGAGCAACACGACTTTGCGGTGTGGCGCCGCGTCATGGAAACCAATCTTGACGGTGTGTTTCTGGTTTCACAGGCTTCAATTCCAGCCCTTCGCGAAAGCCGAGGGGCAATTGTCAATATCGCCTCGATCTCGGGACTGCGGGCCAGCACCCTACGTGTTGCGTACGGCACCTCAAAAGCTGGCGTCATCCACCTGACCAAACAGCAGGCTGCAGAATTGGGAGAATACGGGATTCGAGCCAATTGCGTCTGTCCCGGCCCGGTTCGTACCAAGCTGGCGATGGCCGTTCATACACCCGAAATCATCAACGCGTATCATGACGCCATTCCGCTGAACCGTTATGGTTCGGAAGAAGAGATCGCTCAGGTGATCTTATTTCTTTGCTCGGAAAAGGCCAGCTATGTAACGGGCCAAGTGATTGCGTCCGATGGCGGGTTCGAGAGCACTGGCGTCGGGCTGCCCGCACTGCGGTCACCCGACTGAATTCTCAATCCAGAAATCTGGTCAGAGATACGGAAAACCGTTGATCACAGACCCAGCGTCGTTTTCACCGCATTGTCGACCACCCCGCCCAAGAGGGCATGCTTATCCGCGGCGCAGCCTTCCGACAGTGCGGCTATGAAAGCTTCACGCAGTTGGGCCTTTTCTTCGTCCGTGGTCGCGTGATCTTCGATATTGATCTGGCGGTTGTAGAGCGATAGGGCCGTCATCTTACCAACAACCTCTACAACAAAGGCTTCATCCCCGTCCGCCTCCTCGGCAATCGAGGCGCAGGTATAGTGCATCACAGGCAATGCGTCCTGGACCATCTGTTCAGCAGCCTCATCGGCCGTCGCCAAACACGGGGCCGCCAGGATCGCGGCGCAAACAAGCATTCTGAATCTAACAAACCGCATCACAATCACTTCCAGTTATGTCCGATAATGGCCCCGGCCACGCCACCGATGGCTGCACCCTTGCCGTCGCCGATCAACGCACCCACGCCCGCTCCGATCAAAGCGCCTTCGATCGTTTGCTTTTTCTTCTTGTCATCCTTGTCATCTGCCAGCGACCCGGACGCCACCGCCAGTGACGCAGCGGCTGCCAATGCAAATATTCTGAACCCAATAGCTGTAATTGCCATAGCTGTGCCCTCCTGTGACACACCCCGAAACGGGGCATAAGTCCAGCCTAGCGGCGCAAAAACACTGTGGCAACAAAAGGGTGGGTCAGATTTCCTCGACCATGGTGACGCCATCCAAAGATTTAATGGCCCCCTTGATCTGCGGATTGATTGGGAAATCCTGTCCCAGATCCATCTCAACATCCCCCGGCAGACCGGGATCCAGCAGACAGATGTGGATCGGCCCTTTGGCCGCGCGCTTGGCTGCACCAGCCGCGTCTTCTAGAACCTTGGCGACCGTCGGCAGCACCTCGGGGACGTCAACAAATATTCGCAACCCCGTTGCGCCTGCTTCGGCAACTACAGAATCAACCGGCCCAACAGAATTCGCAAGCAACTTGAGCTGATCGGATTCCATTTCAGCTTTGACGGTCAGCACCACTTGCGACCCGGTCTCTAGAAACTCGCGCGATTTCTCCAGTGTTTCCGAAAACAGCGTGACCTCAAACGCCCCACTTGGGTCAGACAATTGCGCAAAGGCAAAGCGGTTGCCCTTGGCCGATTTGCGTTCCTGACGCCCAGACACCACACCGGCCATCTTGGCAATGAACGGACCCGAGCGCGCCTGTTCCGTCACCTCATCCAATGTCATGACCTTCTTGCGTTTCAGCGCGGGCATGTAGTCGTCCAGCGGGTGACCGGACAGATAGAAACCGATGGCTTTGAACTCTTCGCTCAGGCGTTCTGCAGGCAGCCAGTCCGGCGTCTGCGACAGGCGGGGTTCGGGTAGATCATCGCCAGCCTCACCGAACAATGATACCTGGTTCGAGTTCTTTTGGTCGTGGATCGCCGCCGAGTATTGTACCAGCGGATCAAGGCTTTCGAACACACGGCGGCGGTTTTTATCAAGCTGGTCGAATGCCCCGGCCCGCGCCAGCATTTCAAGCGGGCGTTTGCCGACTTTCTTCAGGTCCACACGGCGGGCAAAGTCGAACAGGTTGACGAATGGCTTGTCGCCGCGGCCATCAACCACGAGGGTCATGGCCTCGGCGCCCACGTTCTTGAGCGCGCCCAGCGCATAGACCAACTGCCCGTCGACTACATCAAAGGTTGACAGAGATCGGTTCACGCAGGGCGGCACGTAGGGCAGCTCTAACCCCTTGCGAACCTCTTCGAAATACACGGCCAGTTTGTCGGTCAGATGGATATCGCAGTTCATGACACCCGCCATGAACTCGACCGGGTGGTTCGCCTTTAGCCAACCGGTTTGATAGCTGACCACTGCATAAGCGGCAGCGTGAGATTTGTTGAAACCATAGTTGGCGAATTTTTCCAACAGGTCGAAAACCTCAGAGGCTTTCTTGGCATCCACGCCATTCTCACCCGCGCCCTTTTCGAATTTGGGGCGTTCGGCATCCATCGCCTCTTTGATCTTCTTACCCATCGCGCGGCGCAACAGGTCCGCGCCACCAAGGCTGTACCCAGCCATCACCTGCGCGATCTGCATCACTTGTTCCTGATAGACGATGATGCCTTGGGTTTCCTCAAGGATGTGGTCGATCAGAGGATGTACGGATTCAATCTTGCGAAGCCCATTCTTGACCTCGCAGTAAGTGGGGATGTTCTCCATTGGCCCCGGGCGATAGAGCGCCACAAGCGCCACGATATCCTCAATACACGTGGGCTTCATGCGTTTCAGCGCATCCATCATACCCGACGATTCCACCTGGAACACCGCCACCGTCTTGGCGGCTGAATAGAGCTTATACGTCGCTTCGTCATCCAGCGGGATAGCGTTGATCTGGTTTTCGGCCCCCTCGGCGGGCTCATACAGTTCCGTGCTATCGGCGGCGATGTGCAGGGGTCGACCGGATTTGAAGATCAGATCCATCGCATTCTGGATTACGGTCAGGGTTTTCAGACCCAAGAAGTCGAACTTGACGAGACCGGCCTGTTCCACCCATTTCATATTGAATTGAGTTGCAGGCATATCCGAACGCGGATCTTGATACAGCGGCACCAGCGCGTCCAGCGGACGGTCCCCAATCACTACCCCCGCCGCGTGGGTCGAGGCGTTCCGCAACAGACCCTCGACCTGCTGGCCATAGGTAAGCAGCCGGTCCACGACCTCTTCACTGCGGGCCTCTTCGCGCAGGCGGGGTTCGTCTTTCAACGCTTTTTCGATGGAGACGGGTTTGACACCCTCGACCGGGATCATCTTGGACAGACGATCCACCTGGCCATAGGGCATCTGTAACACTCGCCCGATATCGCGCACGGCGGCCTTGGACAGCAAGGCACCAAAAGTGATGATCTGCCCCACCTTATCGCGCCCGTATTTCTGCTGCACGTAGCGGATCACCCGTTCACGGCGGTCCATGCAAAAGTCGATATCGAAGTCGGGCATAGAAACCCGTTCGGGGTTCAGGAACCGTTCGAACAGCAGTGAATAACGTAGCGGATCAAGGTCCGTGATGGTCAGAGCATAGGCCACCAGCGAGCCCGCACCCGAACCCCGCCCCGGCCCCACCGGGATATCGTGATCCTTGGCCCATTGGATAAAGTCGGCAACGATCAGGAAATAGCCAGGAAACCCCATGCCTTCGATGATGCCCAGTTCGAAATCCAGCCGTTTCTGATATTCCTCGGGCGTCACCGCATGCGGGATAACCGCCAGACGTTTTTGCAGACCTTCATTGGCGATGCGGCGCAATTCGGCGACCTCGTCATCGGCGAATTTTGGCAGGATCGGGTCGCGGCGATAGGCCATGAAGGCGCATCGTTTGGCGATTTCCACCGTATTCTCGATCGCCTCGGGCAAATCCGCGAACAGTGTCACCATTTCCTGCTGCGACTTGAAGTAATGCTGCGCAGTCAGACGGCGGCGCCCGTCCTGCTGATCGACATACGCCCCTTCGGAAATACAGATCAGCGCATCATGGGCCTCGTACATGTCCGAGGTGGGAAAAAAGACATCATTGGTGGCGACCAGCGGCAGGTTCTTGGCATAGGCCATTTCGACATGCCCACGCTCGGTCAGGTGTTCGGCCTCGGGCTGACCACCCTCGCCCGGATGGCGTTGCAACTCGATGTAAAGACGATCAGGGAACATGCCCGCCAGCCGATCCACCAAAGCCTCAGCCGCCGGGAGTTGGCCTTGCTGCAGTAACATACCCACCGGCCCGTCCGGCCCACCTGTCAGGCAGATCAGGCCGCCCGAGTGCTGTGCCAGTTCTTCCAAGGTGACTTGCGGAAGCTGTCCGCCCTTGTCCACGTAAAGGCAGGAACTCAGCTTCATCAGGTTCTCATATCCGACCTCGGACTGCGCCAGCAGCACCAGCGGAGCCGGGATTTTCGGCTTTTCACCCGGCTGTGCCTGCACATAGGTCAGATCAACCTGGCACCCCATAATCGGTTGCACCCCTGCCCCGCTTGCGGTGACCGAAAACTCCAAAGCCGAGAACATGCTGTTGGTGTCGGTCACGGCGACGGCTGGCATCTCCATTTTTTCGCATAATGCGGGCAGTTTTTTCAGCCGTACGGCGCCTTCCAGCAGGGAATATTCGGTGTGAACGCGGAGGTGAATGAATCGTGTGGTGCTGCTCATACCGCCTACGCTATCCCAGCCAGCGGCGCGGCAAAAGCGGGAACCGATGCTTTTGAAAGCTTAAAAAATCAAAACCGATTGTTCGGTTTTTACAGAAGGTGCTTCGGGCAGAAATTCGTTGGATTGACAGAAAACACTTTAATTTCAGATGCCTGAATATTACAGAAACCCGGTGTTTTTTCGCAAAACGGTCCTAATGGTACATCATATAGGCAGTTTTTCTTGCCAGATAACCTGCCCTGTTTCTAACATCTAATGGCAAGCTTTCCGCCCGCCACTCTTTCTACGTCGCATCGAAGGAGGGCCACAGGGGCGCAACCGGGTAAGGCGACGGGTTTCTCGAATGGATATCACGTTTCTTCTGAACGGAGAGACAGTGGAACTGGCGGATGTCGATCCGACAGCGACCCTGCTGGATTGGCTACGCGAGGATCGGGGCCTGACCGGCACCAAGGAAGGCTGCAACGAAGGTGATTGCGGGGCTTGCACCGTCATGGTCACGGATGAAGGCGGCGCCAAGGCGCTGAATTCCTGCATCCTGTTTTTACCGCAACTGCACGGCAAAGCGGTTCGTACCGTCGAAGGTGCAAGTGGCCCAAATGGCGAAGCCCATCCGGTGCAGCAGGCCATGGTTGATCTGCATGGATCGCAATGCGGCTTTTGCACCCCCGGTTTCGTGATGTCGATGGTGGCCAGTCATTCAAACGACGCAAGGGACCATGACACGCAGTTGGCGGGGAACCTTTGTCGCTGCACCGGATACGCCCCGATCATCCGCGCGGCCAAAGCCGCCGAAGAACACCCCGTGCCCGTTTGGGTCAAGGACAAACCTGTTTCTACACCTGCCACGATGCCCATGCTGCCGGGCTCCTCTGACGAATTGGCCGCGGTCTATGCCGAACACCCAGATGCCACTCTGGTCGCGGGCGCAACCGATGTAGGGCTGTGGGTCACCAAGCAATTGCGCGATCTTGATCCGGTGATCTTCCTGAACCGCTGTGACGATCTGAAAGACATTACAATAACGGACGATGAAATTCGTTTTGGGGCCATGGTCGATATGAACCGCATGGGCGAGGCGCTGACCGATCTGCACCCCTCGTACGCCGAAATGATCCGCCGATATGCCAGCGTTCAGGTGCGCCACGCGGCCACCGTCGGCGGCAACATCGCCAATGGCTCCCCCATCGGGGACAACCCGCCCGCGCTGATTGCCCTGAACGCCACCCTGCATCTGCGCAAGGGCAACGACCGCCGTTCGATACCGCTGGAGGAGTTCTTCATCGACTACGGCAAACAGGACCGCACCCCCGGCGAGTTTGTCGAGGCCGTCAGCTTCCCCCGTCAGGCGGATCGCCTGAAGGCTTATAAGATCAGCAAACGGTTCGATCAGGATATCTCGGCCGTGTGTGGCTGTTTCAACATCACCGTTTCAGATGGTGTCGTCGACCAGGCGCGCATCGCCTTTGGCGGCATGACCGGCGTCCCAAAACGCGCCACTCAAGTCGAGGCCGCGTTGAACGGGAATCCATGGACACGTGAAACGGTGCATACTGCGATGCTGGCCTTTGACGATGACTTTACACCAATGACGGATATGCGCGCCTCTGCCACCTATCGGCTTGAGACGGCCAAGGCGCTGCTGGAAAGGTATTACCTTGAAGATCAGGGCCACGTGACCAACGTGCTGGAGGTGTCGGCATGAGCGTGACAAAACCCCTCCCCCACGACGCAGCGCCGCTTCATGTGTCCGGCACCGCCCGCTACGTAGATGACATTCCGACGCCCAAGGGGACGCTGTATCTGGCGTTTGGTATGAGCCCGATTGCCAAGGGCAAGATCACCGCGATGGATTTGTCCGCTGTCAAAGCAGCCGAAGGCGTCGAGATGGTCATGACGGCCGAAGACCTGCCTTTTGCCAACGATGTCTCGCCCTCGATCCATGATGAGCCGCTGCTGTCTGACGGCACCGTTCACTATATCGGCCAACCCGTTTTTCTGGTGGTCGCCAACAGCCATCTGGCCGCCCGCAAGGCCGCACGGCTGGGCAAGATCGACTATGACGAAGAAATCCCAATCCTGACGGTCGAAGAGGCGCTTGCTGCCAATAGCCGGTTCGAGGAAGGCCCGCGCATTTATGCCAAGGGCGACGCGGATGCGGCTATCGCGGGCGCGACCCATGTTATCGACGGGGGCTTTGAGCTCGGCGGGCAGGAACATTTCTATCTGGAAGGTCAGGCCGCCCTGGCCGTGCCGAACGAAGGTGCGGATATGCTGGTGCATTCCTCGACCCAGCACCCGACCGAGATTCAGCACAAGGTTGCTGACGCTTTGGGCGTTCCAATGCACGCCGTACGGGTCGAAACCCGCCGCATGGGCGGAGGGTTCGGCGGCAAGGAAAGCCAGGGCAACGCGCTGGCAGTGGCCTGTGCCATTGCCGCGCGTGTAACCGGCAAGGCCTGCAAGATGCGCTATGACCGCGACGATGACATGGTCATCACCGGCAAGCGCCATGCGTTCCGGATTTCGTATCGCGCAGGCTTTGATGAGCATGGCCATATTCAGGGCGTGTCCTTCCTGCAATACGCCATCTGCGGCTGGGCGCAGGACCTGTCCCTGCCGGTCGCTGACCGTGCCATGCTGCATTCGGATAATGCCTATCTGTTGCCCAATGCGCGGATTGAAAGCCACCGGCTGAAAACCAACACCCAATCCGCCACCGCCTACCGCGGATTTGGCGGCCCGCAGGGCATGATCGCGATTGAACGGGTCATGGACCACGCCGCTTATGAATTGGGTCTGGACCCGGTCGAGCTGCGCCGCCGGAACTATTACGACCCTGCCCATCCGCCAACCATGGAACCTGAACATCTGGCGAAGCGTCCGTTGGAACGCGTCGATCCGCATGAGGATCTGACAAGCCTTGGCGCTGTTGAGCAGGTTGAGACCGCTCCGCCCGTGCGCCCGGTGCCGGAAGGCGGCAATACAACGCCCTACGGCATGGAAGTCACCGATTTCGAACTGCACGGCATGACCGAAGCGCTGCTGAAATCCAGCGACTATGCCGCGCGCAAGACGGCGATCGCGGCGTGGAACGCCGAAAACAGCGTGATCAAGAAAGGCATCGCCTTCTCTCCGGTGAAATTCGGGATTTCCTTCACGCTGACCCACCTGAACCAGGCGGGTGCGCTGGTGCATGTGTATCAGGACGGTTCGGTCCACTTGAACCATGGCGGCACAGAAATGGGCCAGGGCCTGTTCCAGAAAGTCGCGCAGGTTGCGGCCTCGCGCTTTGGCATTCCGCTCGAGTTGGTAAAGATCACCGCCACAGACACGGCCAAGGTGCCGAATACCTCTGCCACGGCCGCGTCTTCGGGCAGTGACTTGAACGGCATGGCGGTGAAGGCCGCGTGCGACACGATCCGCGATCGGATGGCCGACTATCTGGCCGAACGGCATCAGGCTGATCCGTCCAGCGTTACCTTCACGGATGGCCACGTCTCGGTCGGCGAAGAACGCTATACCTTCGCTGAAGCCGCTGCATTGGCGTATCAAGGGCGCATCAGTCTGTCGGCAACCGGGTTCTACAAGACGCCTAAGATCGAATGGGACCGGATCAAGGGCCGGGGCCGCCCGTTTTACTACTTTGCTTATGGCGCTTCGATCACCGAGGTTGCCGTCGACACATTGACCGGAGAGAACCGCATTCTGCGCACCGACATCCTGCATGATGCGGGTGCGTCGCTGAACCCGGCACTGGATATCGGGCAGGTAGAAGGTGGCTATGTGCAAGGCGCAGGCTGGCTGACGACCGAAGAACTGGTCTGGGACGACAAGGGCAACCTGCGCACGCATGCACCGTCAACCTACAAAATCCCCGCCTGTTCGGACCGACCCGACATTTTCAACGTCGCACTCTGGGACGGACAGAACCGCGAAGACACGATCTATCGCTCAAAAGCGGTGGGTGAGCCGCCCTTTATGTTAGGAATTTCCGCCTGGCTGGCACTGTCCAACGCGGTGACGGCCTGTGGAGACAGCTACCCGGCACTGGATGCGCCTGCCACGGCCGAAGAAGTCTGGCGCGGCGTCCAAAGGGTGAAGGGAGGCATCTGATGGGATTCGACCTGGAGGCTTTGAGGGAGGCGGTCAAAACCAACGGGAAAGTAACTCGGGTGGTCATCGCGGCGATCAAAGGGTCGTCCCCACGCGAAGTTGGGGCCGCTATGCTGGTTTGGAAGGATGGGCAAAGCGGTACAATCGGGGGTGGCGTACTTGAATACGAAGCAGCCCAGGCCGCACGAACCCAAATCGTATCCTCGCGACTGACGCATCATGCGCTTGGCCCAGACATGGGGCAGTGCTGCGGCGGCGCGGTCTCGTTGTTTAGCGAAGTCTTTGACGCCAACGCGGTGGACGCTCTGGACGATATGGTCATCGCAAGAACGGCAGCGGGAGGTGACATGCCCCTGTCCGTCAAACGCCTGCTGGCGGCTGCGCGCGGTCAGGGTATCGCGCCCGATCCGCAACTGATCGACGGCTGGATGGTTGAACCGGTACACAAACCGGCCCGCAATCTGTGGATATGGGGTGCAGGTCATGTCGGCCGTGCACTTGTGGATGTGCTCGCACCATTGCCCGATCTGGCAATCACATGGGTCGACACTGCACCTGAGCGTTTTCCGAACACGGTTCCAAACGGAGTAACAGTGGTTCCGGTAGCAAAACCGGCCGAGTTGGTGCGCCACGCGCCGACCAATGCCGAACATCTTGTGCTGACTTATTCACACAATCTGGACCTGGAGCTGTGCAACCGGCTGCTTTCACACGATTTCCGCTTTGCGGGGCTGATCGGCTCGGCTACGAAATGGGCGCGATTCCGGTCTCGGTTGGCAGCGCTGGGGCATATGCCCGAACGGATTAACCGGATCACCTGTCCAATCGGCGACCCCGACTTGGGCAAACACCCGCAGATGATCGCCGTTGGCGTCGCAGCAGACCTGCTGCGTCCCGCCCGGCAGAACGAATTGAAAAAGGACCTGAGCGCGTGACCACTCCACTGCTAAGCTTACAAGGTTTAACCAAGGCCTATCCCGGCGTCGTGGCCAATGATCAGGTGTCCTTTGACATCGGCGAAGGCGAAGTTCATGCCCTGCTGGGCGAAAACGGCGCGGGTAAATCCACGCTGGTGAAAATGATCTATGGGCTGGTGAAGCCCGACAGCGGCACAATGCTGCTGCGCGGTCAGGCTTTTGCGCCACCGGAACCCCGCGCCGCACGAGCCGACGGGATCGCGATGGTGTTCCAGCACTTCTCGCTGTTTGACGCGCTGAACGTGGCCGAAAATATCGCGCTGGGGATGGAGAACCCGCCGCCGATGGGCGATCTGGCCTCGCGTATCCGCGAAGTGTCGGAAACCTATGGCCTGCCGCTGGACCCGTTCCGCACCGTTGGCGATCTTTCCGCCGGCGAGCGTCAGCGGGTCGAGATCATCCGCTGCCTGTTGCAGGACCCCAAGCTGCTGATCATGGACGAGCCGACCTCGGTTCTGACCCCGCAAGAGGTTGAGATCCTGTTCGAAACACTGAACAAATTGCGGTCCGAGGGCACCTCGATCCTGTATATCTCGCACAAGCTGGAAGAAATTCGCACGCTTTGCGACCACGCCACCATTTTGCGTCTGGGCAAGAACGTAGGTGAGTGTGTGCCCTCTGAAACCTCGGCGCGGGACATGGCCGAGATGATGGTCGGCTCGACCTTGCAGACACCGGAACGCTCGGGGCGTGAATTTGGCGAGGTAGCGCTGGATGTAAGCGGGCTGTCGGTTCCGTCGCCCTCGGAATTTGGCACGGCTTTGAAGAACGTTCACATGACAGTCCGTAAGGGCGAGGTTCTGGGGGTCGGCGGTGTGGCTGGCAACGGTCAGGATGAACTGCTGGGCGTCCTGTCCGGTGAAATCCAGACAACAGCAGATGCCATCAAGTTTAACGGCCAGCCGATCGGCAAGCTGGGGCCGACGGCCCGACGCAAGCTGGGCGTGCTGACCGCGCCCGAAGAACGGCTGGGCCATGCAGCGGCCCCGGACATGAGCCTGACCGAAAACGCTTTGCTGACCGGTTCGGTGCGCGAAGGTTTGGAAAGCAACGGCTTTCTGAAGTGGTCAGAAACCAAAAGTTTCGCCGAGAAAATCATCAGCGCCTTCGACGTCCGCACGCCGGGCCCCGAAAATGCGGCGCGGTCATTATCAGGCGGCAACCTGCAGAAATTCGTGATCGGACGCGAGGTGTTGCAGAACCCTGACGTTCTGGTGGTGAACCAGCCCACCTGGGGCGTGGACGCGGCGGCTGCAGCCTCGATCCGGCAGTCCATTCTGGACCTGGCGGCCAAAGGAACCGCAGTCATCTGCATTAGCCAAGATCTAGATGAATTAATGGAAATCTCGGACAGCTTTGCCGCCCTCAACGAAGGGCGTCTGAGCGCGCCGCGCCCAACCACCGGCCTGACCGTGGATGAGATTGGCCTGATGATGGGCGGCGCACATGGCATGGAGGTGGCCCATGTCTAATCCATTACAAAAGAATGAAATCAGGGGGATGAGCGGATGATTGTGTTGGAGAAACGGCCGCAGCCGTCCAAGGCGTGGTCTTATGCCACCCCGCTGGTGGCGGTGTTGGCAACGATGGTGTTTGGCGGCATTCTGTTCGCCATTCTGGGTAAGAACCCGATCGAAGCCATCGGCACTATTTTCTGGGAACCTCTGTTCGGAGAATTCGCCTTTTATTACCGTCCGCAATTGCTGGTGAAAGGGGCACCTCTGGTGCTGATCGCCATTGGCCTATCGCTGGGTTTCCGCGCCGGTATCTGGAATATCGGGGCCGAGGGTCAATACATCATGGGTGCCATCTTTGGGGCCGGTGCGGGCTTGGCCTTCTATCCGCTAGAGGCGTTTTACGTCTTTCCGATCATGGTGATCGCTGGCGCGCTTGGCGGTTGGTTGTGGGCATCCATTCCGGCCTTTCTAAAGGTCCGCTTCG
The DNA here is from genome assembly GCF_056539625.1 of Ruegeria sp. BA12. Taxonomy (NCBI): domain Bacteria; kingdom Pseudomonadati; phylum Pseudomonadota; class Alphaproteobacteria; order Rhodobacterales; family Roseobacteraceae; genus Ruegeria; species Ruegeria sp. BA12. The sequence goes on along the minus strand of NZ_JBQFVF010000001.1, from coordinate 33,969 downwards.
GCACCAATGAAATACTTGTTTCGCTGATGCTGGTGTACGTGGCCGAACAGATGCTGGCCTCGGTCTCGCTGGGCCTGCTGAAAAACCCCGAAGGCTTCGGCTTTCCCGGCTCGCGTAACCTGCAATCCTATGAAAGCGCACATAATGCGGAACTGATCGCGGGGTCCGGGATGCACTGGGGTGTCGTGACCGCGCTGATCGCGGTGATCTTTGCCTATGTCCTGCTGAACCGGCACATGTTGGGCTTCCACATCCGGCTGACCGGAGAAGCCCCTCGCGCGGCAAAGTTTGCAGGCGTGAACCCGGCGCGGCTGATCTTGTTCTGCCTGGGTCTGTCCGGCGCGCTGGCCGGGCTTGCGGGCATGTTCGAAGTGTCCGGCCCCTCGGGTGTGGTCAGCATCGACTTTAACGTCGGTTATGGCTTTACCGCGATCATCGTGGCCTTTCTGGGCCGTCTGCATCCGGTGGGTATCCTGCTGGCCGGTGGCCTGATGGCGCTGACTTATATCGGCGGTGAAATCGCGCAGTCTCAGCTGGGCCTGCCCGCCGCTGCCATTCAGGTGTTCCAGGGGATGCTTCTGTTCTTCCTGCTGGCTTTCGATCTTTTGACCAACTACCGCATCCGTGCGGCCCATAGCGAGGTGGCGTGACCCATGGATTTAGGTGAAATCAATCCCGTACTTCTGATCGCCTCGCTGATGGTGGCCGCAACTCCGCTGCTGTTGGCTGCAATCGGAGAGTTGGTGGTCGAGAAAGCAGGCGTCCTGAACCTTGGCGTCGAGGGTATGATGATCGTGGGTGCAATCAGCGGATTTGCGATCTCGGTCGAAACCGGCTCACCCTGGCTGGGGTTCATTGCGGCGGCCATCGGCGGCGCCGTACTGTCGCTACTGTTTGTGCTGCTGACACAGTTCGCGCTGGCCAATCAGGTTGCAAGTGGTTTGGCCCTAACCCTGTTTGGCCTGGGTTTCAGCGCCCTTCTGGGCCAAAGCTATGTAGGTATCAAGCCGCCCAGCATGGGTGACATCCACATCCCGGTGATCAGCGATATCCCGGTGATCGGCCCGATCCTGTTCCAGCATGACCCGATCCTGTATGTCGGTATCGCACTAACAGCCGCCGTGTGGGCCGTTCTGAAATACACTCGCGTCGGTTTGATCCTGCGCGCGGTGGGTGAAAACCACGATGCGGCTCACGCCTTGGGTTACAAGGTTATCAAGATCCGCATCATGGCGATCCTGTTCGGTGGCGCATGCGCGGGCCTCGGCGGAGCCTATATCAGCCTGATCCGCGTCCCGCAGTGGACCGAGGGTATGACGGCCGGTGTCGGCTGGATCGCCCTGGCGCTGGTGGTCTTCGCCAGCTGGAAGCCATGGCGCGCCTTGCTGGGTGCCTATTTGTTCGGCGGAATCACGGTGTTGCAGCTTAATTTGCAGGCGGCGGGCGTTGCCATTCCAGTCGAGTATCTGGCAATGTCGCCCTATATCATCACGATCCTTGTGCTTGTGATCCTTTCGGCCGACAAGAGCAGCGCACCTGCCTCACTAGGCCGGATCTTCCATGCCTCACACTAGGGGCCAATTAAACCAACTTGGGGAGTAACACATGAAATTCACATCACTTTTGGCAAGCGCCGCCATGGCGCTGGGTCTGGCGACAAGCGCCATGGCCGAAGACAAAACCAAAGTCGGTTTCGTCTATGTCGGCCCCGTCGGCGACGGCGGCTGGACCTATGAACACGACAAAGGCCGTCTGGCGGTCGAAGAGCATTTCGGTGACAAGGTTGAAACCGTGTTCGTTGAATCGGTGCCCGAAGGCCCGGACGCTGAACGTGTGATGACTCAGATGGCGCTGGAAGGGGCTGACCTGATCTTTACCACTTCGTTCGGCTATATGGACCCGACCATCAACGTGGCCAAGAAATTCCCGAACGTGAAGTTCGAGCATGCGACTGGCTACAAGACCGCCGACAACGTCTCGGTCTATTCTGCTCGCTTTTATGAAGGTCGTGCCGTTCAGGGCCACATCGCCGGTAAAATGACCGAGTCGAACATCGTCGGCTATATTGGTTCCTACCCGATCCCCGAAGTGATCCGCGGCATCAACTCGGCCTATATTCACGCCAAGAAGGTGAACCCGGATGTCGAGTTCAAGATTGTCTGGGCCTACACTTGGTTCGATCCCGCAAAAGAAGCGGACGCCGCCACCGTTCTGATCGAACAGGGCGCCGACGTGATCCTGCAGCACACCGACTCGACCGCACCGCAGGCGGCCGCGCAAGAGGCAGGCAACGTGATCACCTTCGGGCAAGCCTCGGACATGAGCGAATACGCCCCGAAGCCACGCGTATCCTCGATCATCGACAACTGGGCGCCCTATTACATCGCGCGCACCCAGGCTGTTATGGATGGGTCGTGGGAAACCGTGAACACCTGGGACGGCATCAAAGAAGGCATGGTTGAGATTGGCGAAATCTCGGACGCGGTTCCTGCCGAAGTGAAAGAAGAAGCGCTGGCGATGAAGGCCGCCATGGCCGCAGGTGAATACCACCCCTTCACGGGTCCGCTGAAAAAGCAGGACGGCAGCGACTGGCTGGCAGAAGGCGAAACCGCCGATGACGGTACACTGGCAGGGATGAACTTCTACGTCGAAGGGCTGGAAGGCGACATTCCGCAGTAAACCTAACAACACTCACACCGAAGGGCTGGCCATTTGGCTGGCCCTTTTTTGTTGGAGTGCGCCTTGACGAACGGGCCGGCACCAGACCTGATGGGGTCGGTGATCCATCAACGGTGGGACGAAAAACCGATGCAAACCAAGGCACAAGATCGCAGCCGCTGGTGGATACTTGGCGCGATGGGGGCCATTCTTGGCGTCATATTGCTGGATGAAACAGTCGTCAGTGTCGCGTTGCCCACCATCCGGGCCGAACTAAATCTGTCGCGGTTGGATGCGCATTGGGTGGTCAATATTTACCTTTTGGTGTTGGCCTGTTTTGCCGGCGCTGCGGGACGATTGGGCGACATTTTGGGCATCCGGGTTTTGCTGAGCGTGGGCCTTTTAATCTTTGGTCTATCCTCAGCGTTGGGAGGGTTTGCCGAGAGCGGCCTGGCGCTGCTGACGGCCCGCGCGGTTCAGGGCGTTGGTGCTGCGCTGATCTTTCCCTTGTCGATGGTGGTGCTGATCCAGTCCTTCGATGAAAAGGAACGCGGTCTTGCCCTTGGTCTGTACGGCGGCATCGGAACAGTCTTTCTGTCACTCGGGCCACTGGTCGGAGGCATACTGACCGAATACTTGTCGTGGCGCTGGATTTTCTGGGTCAACCCGCCAATTGTATTGGCTGTTGCCGCGATTGCCTGGGCCTACTGGCGTGATCCACCACACCAGCCTGTACTTGGGTTTGACTGGAAGGGTCTGTTGCTGCTGGTGCCGGGTCTGGCTGCGCTGGTGTTCGGGATCATGGAGGGGCCAGATCGGGGCTGGACCCAGCCCGAGGTGATTATGGCGCTTCTTGCAGGCTTCGTAGCGCTGGCCCTATTTGTCCGGGTCGAACAACGCATTCAAACGCCACTGATTGCAATATCACTATTTGCAAAGCCGGGTTTCGCGGCCTCGAACATGATCCTGTTCACTGCGCAGTTCGGCAAGATTGTCCTGTTTGTGTTCGGCGCGTCGTATTTTCAAACCAAACTTGGCTTTTCACCGCTGGCCGCCGGTGCCGCCCTTTTGCCAATCGCGTTTCCGCAGATCTTCGTGGCCCCATTGGCCGGTAAGGTGGCCGACAGGTTTGGCACGCGCGGCCCATCGCTGACGGGCACAGCGTTGGGGACACTGGCCATCGTGCTGGTTGCGTTGGGAATGCATCTGGAAGTCACGGCGCCGATCTTCGCTGGCTATGTTTTGTGGGGGTGTTGCGTACCGTTCCTGTTTGTCCCGCCCCGACGGACCATCATGCTTGCCGTGCCACAGGATCTGCACGGGCAGGCCAGCGGGATATCCATGACGTTTCAACTGTTGGGTGGCACGGTCGGCATGGCCTTGGGCAGTTCCGTCTATGCCCTCAGCAACTCATACACCATGGTATTTGGCTTTGTGGCAGGCTTCGCAGCCTGCGTTCTGGCCTATTCTTATGCCTCGCTGACCGAGGCGAAAATACCCGGCCGCGCGACTAAGTGACGGCGCGGCCGGGGTTGGTTTAATGACCGGTCAAAACCAACGTATTCACCGGCATCAGGATCAGACGCAGGCGCAGGCCCGCAGCGTGAACAACGCCAATCGTGTCGATCACATGCAGCGTTGCAGATTTCCAGAAACCCAAATCCTCATGCTCTAGCCGTTCGTGGTTGTCGGTATAGACATTGGCCAGACAGTTGCTGCCCGGCGGGATGTCATCGGCCATGCTTTTATAAAGCGGCTCCATATACACCAGGATTGATCCGGGATTGGTATTGGCCTGCACATCCCGCAGCTCATCCGAAGGGCGAATTTGGCCCGAGGGGATAACATCCTGCACCTCAACCACGACCATCGGGATCACGGTGAACGGCTTGGTCATACAACCCAGCTCTCCGATCATTCCTGGCTTGATAACCTGAGCGGACATTTGGTTGAAAGCGGCCTGAAACCGATCATGGCCCGAGTGTGACGGCACCAAGATACCTGCCGGACGCAACAGAGGGCTGACATAGTCGCCGACCTGCAGGCCAAACTGTTCAATCCGGCCAGTGACCCCGGCGCTGATCACGGTTTTGTCCAGCTCGGTCAGGGCAGCGTCCAGCTGAGCGTTGGCGCTGGCCAGTTGAGCGGGGATCAACTCCTCGATCTGCTGCACGACTGCTGCGCGCTGTGACTCGGCGGCCCGCAATTGTGCCTCACGCTCGGCCACCAGGTTTTCCAGCCGGTCAATCTCGGCCAGACGCACGGCGCTGGACCCTTCGTCCCGCAGCGTGGTGTTGCGTTCAAGATCCTCAAGCGACTGATCCAACGCAGCGCGTGCCCCGGCGATGCCAGCCTCAGCCTCAGCCAGATCGGTCTGCGCCACCCTGAGCGATGCCTGAACCTGCGCTATATCGGCGTGCGCGGCCTCGACCATGGCTCTCTGTGTGAAATCCTCGATCCGGAAGATCGGCTGCCCCGCTGTCACGAGTTCATTGTTTTTCACATAGACCTCGGATACGCGACCACCCAGTTGTGGCAGGATCGTCACGGTGCGGAAATACGAGGCCGCCGTCTTGCTCGCCGGATGAAAGTAGAACAGCGTGGTGATCACGGTCAGCGCCAGAATCGCACAGGTGGTCAGACCCCAGCGCAGTTCGTACCACATGGTAAACAGGGTAATCTCATGCCCGATCCGCTTACCCTGCACGTAGCGTCGAAACAGGTAGTCGGGCAGCACCGTCACCAGCGCGCACATCAATGTCTCAAGCATATTCTAATGCTCCTGCTGCGCGGTGGGTTCGGTGGGTTGGGCCGGTGCGGGGCCTTCGGGGCGTTGATTGCCCAAAGATCGGATTGCATCCGCAATAGCTCTGAGTGGAGCGGCCACATCGGGGAACTGGAACCCAGCCACCAGAATGGCGGCGACCCAGAACAACCCGTTATGGGTGAACAGCGCCAGCAAGGCCAGTATCCCGACCAACTGGAACTGAGGGTGGTTGGATTCGTGCGCTATTTTTTCGGGGATCGAATGCAGGGTGAAATATCCAACCCCGATCAGAACAATCACCAAAACGGTAAACACAAACATGAACGTTAAAAGAAAATCACTGCCGTCCGCCTGGGTCACGTAGGACGGAATATGCCCCGTGGCCATCGGGTGTAAATCTGCGGTACTCACCCTGCCCTCCTGTTATTGCTTGTTACTTCTTTGGATGGGTTGATGCGCAAATTCAAGCCTGCTTAGAGTTCCAGGCAGGTTGGGACGATCGGTTTCGCCATAATAGGTACGCGGTGAAAAGGGGACATATGATTGATTTTCTTGTCATAGGCGGCGGTATCGCCGGTCTGAGCGCCGGGGCACGCCTGTCATATCACGGTCGGGTAACTGTGCTCGAGGCTGAGGATGCGTTGGGCTATCACGCGTCTGGCCGGTCCGCCGCGTTGTTCGAGGAAAACTATGGTCCGCCCTCCGTCGTTGCGCTGAACAGGGCCAGTGCCGCGTTTATGCGAGCTGAAAACGGCGGGTATCTGACGCCCCGCGATCTGATGTTGGTTGGTCGTAAGGATCAGGCCGAAATCTTAGAACGGGACGTCCAGGATCTGAATATGCAGGTGATCCAAACGGCGCAGGCGCTGGCACGTGTGCCAATCCTGAACCCCGACACTCTTGGGTTCGCAGCGCTCAGCAGTGGGGCATTTGATATCGACACGGACCGGTTGCTGCAGGATTTCGCCCGCACCATTCGCGGCAATGGCGGTGACGTGGTGACCAAGGCCAAGGTCACCGCCATTCGCAAGGATGGGCGCTGGGTCGTCGAGGCTGGGGAAGTCTTTGAAGCCCGCATCCTGATCAATGCTGCCGGCCCTTGGGTTGACGAGATCGCCGTGATGGCGGGGATTGCACCAATCGGAATAATTCCGAAACGCAGGTCGATGGCGCGGCTGCCTGCCCCCGGCGGGCATGACCTGAGCGGCTGGCCGATGATGTTGGGCGCGGGTGAGACATGGTATGCCAAGCCCGATGCAGGCAAACTGTTGGTTTCCCCGTGCGAGGCCGACCCCGTACCACCGCAGGATGCCTACGCCGATGACATGGTGTTGGCTGAGGGGCTGGCCCGGTACGAAGAGATGGTGACCGAACCCGTCACCCGGGTTGAGGTAAACTGGGCAGGGCTACGCAGCTTCGCGCCGGATGGAACTTTGGTATTGGGGCCCGATCCGTCTGATCCGTCCTTTGTCTGGTCTGCGGGTCAGGGGGGCTATGGGTTCCAGACCTCTCCGGCGGCTTCGCAACTGGTTGCTGATCTGACAACCGGCGCGACATCTGAACTGGACCCTGAAATCATTGCTGCCCTCAGCCCGAAAAGGTTGCGTCGATGAGCAAAAGAACCCTCCCCTCCAACGCCAGCGTTGCCACCGAAGGTCAGGACGGGCGGCTTGTCGCCCCTGCCGCGACCCGCAATGCCGAAGCTTTGTGTGACCTACTGGCTCAATGGACCCCCAAGGCAGGCCGGGCGCTGGAAATTGCCAGCGGCACCGGCCAGCATGTCAGCGCATTCGCCCAGTGCCTGCCAAACCTCATCTGGCAACCGACCGAAGTCGAGGTCGAGCGGATAACCAGCATCAAAGCCTATGCTGCCGATCTGCCCAACGTTGTGGACGCAGTGGCTTTGGACGCCACAGCGCAAGGTTGGCACACCGAGTTCGTCGGTCAGGACCTGATCGTCCTGATCAATCTGGTGCATCTGATCAGCTGGCCGGAAACACAAATGCTGGTGACCGAAACCGCGCAGGCGTTGGCCCCCAAGGGGCGGTTTATCCTGTACGGACCATTCAAACGTTCGGGGCAATTGACCAGCGATGGCGACCAACGCTTTCACGATGCTCTGGTCCAGCAAGACGCTGAGATCGGGTATAAAAATGATGAAGACATTGCCGCGTTGATGCGCGCCCAGAACCTGACCGTCCTCGGGATGGTCGAGATGCCTGCGAACAATCTGGCCTTTATCGCAGAAAAGCCCGGCCAATAGTAAAACAGGCGGCACCTTCGCGCCGCCTGTTCTCTGTCCGGGTTAACCGTCCTTGCGGATGGTTTCGTTTTTCGGATCGTAGGGGCTGTCGCAGGTCACGACCGCATCCCAAAGCTTGTCCTGAATTTTGACCTTCAGCTTGGTGCCTTCGACTGCCATTTCAGGTTTCACGTAGCCCATACCGATGGATTTTTCGAACGCCACCGAGTAGCCGCCTGAAGTCAGACGGCCCACACGCTCGCCTTCTGGCGTGTACAGCGCCTCGCGGCCCCACGGGTCGGCATCGTCCGGTCCGTCGATCAACAAAGTGCAGCACTTCACACGCACGCCGGTTTCTTCCAGCTTGGCCTTGCCGTGGAAGTCCTTTGACAGGTCGACAAAACGCGGCAGGTCAGCTTCCAGCGGGGTCGCGTCGCGGCCCAGTTCGGTTCCAAAGGCGCGATAGGATTTCTCCTGACGCAACCAGTTCTGGGCGCGCGCGCCAACCAGCTTCATACCGTGCTTCTCACCCGCTTTTTCCAGCAAGTCGAACAGGTAGTTCTGCATCTCGATCGGGTGGTGCAGTTCCCAGCCCAGTTCACCGGTATAGGCCACTCGGATCGCGTTGACCGGGCACATGCCCAGTTCGATCTGACGGGCCGACAGCCACGGGAAACGCTTGTTGGACAGCGCGGTTTCCGGATCGGCGTCCTTGATGACCTCTTTCAGAACGTCACGCGACTTGGGTCCGGCGATGGCAAAAACGCCCCACTGCGTGGTCACGTCCTGGATTTCGATATAGCCGAACTCATCCATCTTGTCCTCAGCCGCCTTACGCAGATAGTCGGCGTCATACTCGGTCCAGGCGCCGGCTGAAACGATGTAATAGTTATTCTCGCCATTGCGGACGATGGTGTATTCGGTTCGGGTGGTGCCATGCGAGGTCAGCGCGTAGGTCAGGTTGATACGACCAACTTTGGGCAGCTTGTTGCAGGTGAACCAGTCCAGAAACTGGGTAGCACCGGGGCCTTTGACGACATGCTTGGTAAACGCGGACGCGTCGACCAGACCCACGCCTTCACGGATCGCTTTGGCCTCTTCGACTGCGTATTGCCACCAGCCACCACGACGGAACGAACGGCTTTCCTTATCAAAGTTATCTGGCGCATCGGTGGGACCGAAGTAGTTCGGACGTTCCCATCCGTTAACCCAACCGAACTGCGCGCCGCGTGCTTTCTGACGGTCGTAGGCCGGAACAGTCCGCAGCGGACGGCAGGCTTCACGCTCTTCATCCGGGTGGTGCAGGATGTAGACGTGCTCATAGCATTCTTCGTTCTTGCGGGCCGCGAACTCGGTGGTCATCCAGTTACTGCTGTAGCGTTTGGGGTCCAGCGAGGCCATGTCGATCTCGGCTTCGCCATCCACCATCATCTGTGCCAGATAGTAGCCGGTGCCGCCTGCAGCCGTGATACCAAAGCTGAAACCCTCAGCCAGCCACATGTTGCGTAGGCCCGGAGCCGGACCAACCAGTGGGTTGCCGTCGGGGGTATAGCAGATCGGGCCGTTGAAATCGTCTTTCAGACCAGACTCGGCGCAGGACGGCACGCGTTCGGCCATCGCCATGTACTGATCAGCAATCCGGTCCAGATCCAGCGGGAACAGGTCCGCGCGAAAACTGTCCGGAACGCCGTGTTCGAACTGCGCAGGCGCGCCGTGTTCGTAAATACCCAGAATCCAGCCGCCACGTTCCTCGCGGGCGTAAGATTCGTTGTCAGCATCACGGACAACAGGGTGTTCGGGGTTGCCAGCTTCGCGCCATTTGACCAGCTCGGGGTCTTTGTCCATGACGATAAAGGTGTGCTCGACCGGGATCGCAGGCATTTTGATGCCCAGCATCTTGGCCGTGCGCTGCGCGTGGTTTCCGGAAGCGGTGACGACATGCTCGGCGGTGATAACAACCTGCTCATCCGAAGGAATGAGGTTGCCGCCCTTCTCGACCATCTTAGTGCAGGTGACTTCCCAGTGGGTACCGTTCCAGTGGAACGCATCGGCTTGCATCTTGCGGACGATATCGACGCCGCGTTGACGGGCGCCTTTGGCCATCGCCTGCGTCACGTCGGCCGGGTTAATGTAACCATCTTCAGTGTGGTAGATCGCACCCTTCAGGTCCGACGTCTCGATCAGCGGCCAGCGTTCCTTGATCTGGTCCGGGGTCAGCCATTCATATGCAACGTCGCAGGTCTCGGCGGTGGACGCATACAGCATGTATTCGTCCATACGTTCTTGCGTTTGGGCCATGCGCAGGTTGCCGACCACAGCAAACCCTGCGTTCAGACCGGTTTCTTCCTCAAGCGTCTTGTAGAAGTCGACCGAGTACTTGTGGATGTGAGTTGTCGCGTAGGACATGTTGAACAACGGCAGCAGGCCAGCGGCGTGCCAGGTCGAGCCGGACGTCAGCTCATCCCGTTCAATCAACATCACATCATCCCAACCCGCTTTGGCCAGATGATAGGCAATCGAGGTCCCAACGGCGCCGCCGCCAACAACCAATGCTTTGACTTGGGTTTTCATAACCGGGCGTCTCCCCTTGAATTCAGTTGACACCATATGGCGCATTTGAAGCACCCGGCGCGACATTCATCCGACCAGTGAGAGAAAAAAAACGACCCGCTACCGTAAACAGACTGCGGAATCATCGTGATTGGCGTTATTGCCCCGAGGCTGAACACCGCTTGATGCTGCCAACCTGCGCGCAGGACGTCCCTAACCCGCCCTTATGCACGCGCACTGGTTGCGAGGTTTTTTTCGGGGCCGGTTTCACTGCCGTATCCTTGTACTTGGGCGCGGCAAAGGCTGGCAGCTTGTTTTTCAGCCTGTTGAAAAACCCCGATCCTTTGGCCTGGTCCTCTTCTGCCAAAGCCGCCTGGCGCTGATCAGAGTCCAACAGCAGTTTTTGCGCCCGACCATATCCGATTTGCAGGATGTCCTGATTTTCGAATACCTCACCCCCGGTAATATCCATGATGCCATCGCTGTTGAAATCCGACGCCGTCATCGAATTGACCATCATCGCCGTGACATCCAGATTCTTGAGCTTTTCATCGGTGATCTTTTCCTGAACCAACTGCATTTCCTTATACAGCTGATCCATCTTTTCGGCGACCTCTGGCTGGCGGTCTTGCTGGACCGAAACACCCTGCCCCACCACAAGCGACGGATAAGTCAGTAAAGTGTTAAGGGCGGCATAATCGACGGCCTCCAAAAGCTCTAGAATCGTGGCGTCATCGGCATTAGTGCCCATCCGGATCACAACCTCTTCGTCAATCCCGATCCGCCCGATGATCCTGCGATAATCCACCGCTTCGGTGGGATTGGTCAGGTCCTGAGTGATTTCCATGAATGCGACACCGTCAATCACCGCAAAACCCTGTTTGATCGCGGTATGCGACATGAAATTTTGCTGCCGCGAAAGGGCCATGCCCGCCAGCGAGTTACGCGCCGATTTAGGTTTGAGGCTGATGTCGAACCAGACGACCTCATCACCTTTGGCATATACCAGCCCGGTTTCGCTCAGCTTGCGCGCGATCCCTTTCTTGCCGCCTTTCACCAGACGCATCAGTTCAGCCGTACCAGATACCGAACTGATCAGGGGGATCGGGGCATAATTCGAAAGCACCGTATCGACGGGCGCGCTGTCCATCTGGGTCAGCTCAAATTGTGCCCATCCGGCGCTGGCTGCTGGCAGATAAGACTTGGCCCCGGCTTTCCAGCGTTTTTTCCGGTTACGTTCGACGGCTTTGGCCTCACGCTCTTCCTGTTGTTGCGCAAAACGGTGCTTGATCGATTCGACATAACCACTGACGGACAAAGTGCCTTCGTGCTTTTTGCCCTGTTGGTAATAATCAAGGCCCACAATAGTCGATATTACGACCACCATAAAACCAAAAATCCGCAAAATGCCCATCTGAGATTCCAAAATCAATCGCTGCTCATTTTTGCGAAAGATAGAATGGAATTTGGGCAGCCTTGTGGCTTTCAGCCCGAAATTTTAATGATGGTCGAAATCTGCATTCGACAGGATTTTCCCAGGGTTCATGATGTTGTCCGGGTCGAGTGCTTTTTTGATTGCATCCATATAGCTGACCGCCGCGCCCAGTTCCTTGATCAGATAGGGTCGCTTGCCCTGCCCGATTCCATGCTCACCGGTACACGTGCCCTCCATCGAGATGGCCAGATCGTTCAGCCAACCGACAAACCCATCCGCCCGCGCCACCTCATCGGCGTTGTCCATGTCGATCAACAGCAGAGTGTGAAAATTCCCGTCCCCCACATGCCCCACGATCGGTGCCATCAGGCTCAGTTCCTTGGCCTTGTCCCGGGTCGTGGTGACGCATTCCGCCAGGCGCGAGATCGGAACGCAGACATCGGTGGAAATCCCCCGCGCACCGGGGCGCAGTTGCAGGCTGGCCCAGTACATATCATGCCGGGCCTGCCACAGCCTGTTGCGCTCTTCCGTTGCTGAGGTGGCGGCGAAATCCATAACACCGAACTCGTCAGCGATCTGACCAAAGGTTTCGGCCTGCTCAACCGCGCCGGATTCCGATCCGTGGAATTCCAACAGCAGCAAAGGCGTTTCCGGCAGGTTAAGACCGGAATAGGCGTTGGCTGCCTTGACTGACAGTTCGTCCAACAGCTCGATCCGGGCCACGGGCACGCCGTATTGGATCGTCATCATCACCGCCTGACAGGCCGCATCAACTGTTGGAAAGGAGCACCGGGCCGAGGTGATCGCCTCGGGGATGCCCTGCAGGCGCAGGGTGAGTTCGGTGATTATGCCCAGCGTGCCCTCGGCCCCAATCAGCAAGCGGGTCAGGTCATACCCGGCCGAGGATTTCCGTGCCCTGCGGCCGGTGCGGATGATCTGACCATCGGGCATGACCGCTTCAAGGCTGAGGATATTGTCCTTCATCGTGCCATAGCGCACCGCGTTGGTGCCCGAGGCCCGCGTTGCCGCCATCCCGCCCAGCGATGCATTGGCACCGGGGTCAATGGGAAAGAACAGGCCCTGATCGCGCAGATGGGTATTCAGGTCTTCTCGCGTCACCCCTGGTTGCACGACGCAATCCAGATCACCTGTATGCACGGCCAGCACCTGATTCATTTGGCCCAAGTCGACCGAGATACCACCCGCCGGGGCGTTCACATGCCCTTCCAGCGATGTGCCAGTGCCAAAGGCGATCACCGGCACCTTGTGCTGGGCACAGGTTTTGACAATCTCGGATACTTCCGCGGTCGAACGGGGAAAAACCACCGCGTCCGGGGCCTGATTGTTGATCCAGGTTGTCGTGTGCCCATGTTGTTCTCGGACTGAAACGCCGGTTTGCAGGCGATCACCAAACCTCTGCTTTAGAATACTGACAGCCGTTTCAATCCCGGCCTCGTTTCGCGGCAACGCTGCTGCCTGCACCATGTAATTTTCCTTTTATTCGCCCAGCGCGATGCCTTCGCGACGTGGATCAGCGCCACCGGTTAGGACCTCTCCGATCTCGATCGCATGCAGGCCAGACGTCAGATCGCGCGGGTTCACCTCGAACCCCAGCTCGATCAACGGGTCCGAGAACCCTTCGGCTGCGGTGCCTTGTTCCACATCATAGGTGCCAAAGCGATTAACCAGATGCGGCAGTGACAACGCCTGTTGTACATCCATATCCCAATCAGCCCAGGCGATAATCGACTTGGCGACATAGCCAATGATACGGCTTCCACCGGGTGATCCGATGGCCAATACCGGTTTGCCATCTTGCATGACTATCGTCGGGCTCATCGAAGAGCGAGGCCGCTTGCCGGGCTCTAACCGGTTAGCAATCGGAACACCATCGCTGTGGGTTTTGAACGAGAAATCGGTCAGTTCGTTATTCAGCAGGAACCCGTTGGTCATCAACCGTGAGCCGAACCCGTTTTCAATCGTCGTGGTCATCGACAGCACATTGCCATATTGGTCGACAATCGAGATATGCGAGGTCGAGGGCAACTCGAGCGAGACATCATCCGCCCAGTTCGACGCGTGATCGAACTCTGGATTGCCCGGGGTCGCTTCGATCAACGCGCCCTCGCCGCCCAGCAGTTGCCCGCGTTCAGACAGATAGGAGGGTTCGACCAGACCCTGCGTGGGCATCGGCACATAGTCGTGATCGGCCATGTAACGGCCGCGATCCGCAAAGGCCAAACGCGACGCATCGCCGATCAACCGCCAAGCATTCGCATCCTCGGGGCCCATCGCGGTCAGATCATACCCGTCTAGCATGCCAAGGATCTGACCGACCGTCAGCGCCCCGGATGAGGGCGGCCCCATGCCGCAAACCTCATAAACACGATAGGCAGCGCAGACCGGTTCGCGTTCAATCACCTGATACAGCGCCAGATCTACGCCGGACAGAACTCCGGGATTTCCGGGCGCTCCGCGCACCGTGCTGACGATGCCGGCGGCGATTTCACCGCCGTAGAACCCGGCCGACCCTTCACTGGCCAAAACACGCAACGTGTTCGCATAGTCCAGGTTCATCAGGCGCTGACCTTGCTGCAAAGGCGTACCACCGGGCAGGAAGTATTCAGCCGTCACAGGAAAACGCGATAACCTCTCAGCATCTGCCTCGACCAAAGTGGCCAATCGCGGAGATACAAGGAACCCTTCATCCGCCAGCGTGATGCCATCCTGAAACAGGCTGGGCCACGGGCTGCGACCCCAACGCCGGTGCGCCTCTTCCAGCAACGCTGGCGTACCGGGCGTACCGACTGACAGCCCCCCCACCACGGCATCGTAGAACTGCAAGGGCTCACCATTCTCATTGTGGAATAGGCGGTGGTTCGCTTCCAGCGGAGCCGTCTCGCGCCCATCCAGCGTGGTCACATTGCCAGTTGCCGCGTCGTACCAAACCAGAAACGCGCCGCCACCAAGGCCCGAGGATTGAGGCTCGACCAACCCCAGCACGACCTGCACCGCGACCATGGCATCCGCCGCAGACCCTCCGGCCCGCAGAACCTTGGCTCCGGCCTCAACGGCCAACGGGTTCGCCGCAGCAACCATCCAGTTCTGCGAAGTTACGGGCTGACCGGCCAACTTCGCCTCAAGCGAGGCAATCACTTCGTCGGTCAGGCCCTGAACCTGCCCGTCCGAGGCACCCTCGGGTGCTACCGCATCCGCTGTTTCCTGCGCAAAGGACGCCCCGCCAAAGGTCAATGCCGTCACAAACAATCCTGATATCAGATTTCGTCGCATCGTATCCTCCTGAAAAATTGTTCCTTCGGCGCGGGTGCGTCACAACATGGATGGCACAACCTGATCCGGCGGGCGGTGCCCGTCTTCGAAGGTCTTGATATTGATAATGACTTTCTCGCCCATCTCGATCCGGCCTTCCAGCGTGGCCGATCCCATATGAGGCAGCAGAACAACATTAGGCAATTGCCGCAAACGCGGGTTCACTTGAGTGCCATGTTCGTAGACATCCAACCCCGCGCCTGCGATATCACCCGATCGGATCAGGCGCGTGAGCGCATTCTCGTCAATCACTTCACCCCGAGAGGTGTTGATAACTACCGCCGAGGGCTTCAGCAACTTTAACCGACGCGCGTTCATCAGATGAAAGGTAGACGGGGTCGACGGGCAATGAATTGAAAGAACATCCATCCGAGCGACCATCTGGTCTAGGCTTTCCCAATAGGTGGCTTCCAACTCGTCTTCGACCTCAGGGCGTAGGCGACGACGATTGTGGTAATGCACCTGCATTCCAAAGACACGGGCACGGCGGGCCACGGCCTGGCCGATCCGACCCATGCCCAGAATGCCAAGGCGACGTCCACCGATCCGCCCACCCAACAGTGCGGTCGGCGCCCAGCCGGTCCAATCCCCCCGTTGCATCACACCAACGCCCTCGGGAAAACGCCGCGTGACCGCAAGGATCAATGCCATGGTCATATCGGCCGTATCGTCTGTCAGCACACCGGGGGTGTTGGAAACAAGAATGCCCCTCTGTCGCGCCGTCGACACATCAATATTGTCGACACCGGCCCCGTAATTGGCGATCAAGCGCAGGTTTTCGCCCGCCTGCCCCAGCAAACCGCCATCAATTGTGTCGGTCACCGTTGGAACAAGGACATCTGCACTCTGAACTGCTGCGACCAGCTCTTCGCGCGACATGGGGGTGTCATCCTCGCGCAGCTGGACGTCGAACAACTCGCTCAGTCTGGTTTCCACTGCCTCGGGCAACCGTCGCGTTACAACAACACTCAGACGTTCTCTTGGCACTTTCGCCCTCCCATCGCTTTGCAAACCTTCGCGCGCCATGGCATCGTGGCGCAGGATAAGGCGGGGCACAAGAACCCCAACGCATTGAGACGACCTTTTTTCGGAACCAAATCAACAGGCACAAGAGCAGGCAGTCAGTGAGTGGTTTTCTATCGGTAAAACGCCGCCTTCTGGTGGTTTTGTCCGTATTTCTGTTTGTGCTGGGCACTTTGGCTGCCAGCGCACAGGATGCCCGCGGCCCTGTGACCAACCTGCCATTGCCAAGATATGTTTCGATGAAAGCCGCCGAGGGCAATGTTCGGCGTGGTCCTTCGTTAACACATCGAATCGACTGGGTGTTCAAACGGCGCGGCATGCCGCTGCAAATCACGGCTGAATACGGCAATTGGCGCAAGGTTCAGGACCGTGACGGTGCCGGCGGGTGGGTTCACTATGCCCTACTGTCCGGTGTGCGGACCGTATTGATCGAATCCGAAATGCTGCCTGTCTATGCCAGCCCCGACCCAAATGCGCAGATCAGTGCCCAATTCGAATCCGGGGTGGTGGCGCGCCTAGGCAGTTGCAGCCTGGACTGGTGCCAAATTTCTGCTGGCGGTTACCGCGGCTGGGCCCGGAAATCGAGCCTATGGGGAGTCGACCCCTCTGAAATCCGCGAGTAACGGGGGCGACCGCAGCCGTCCCGTCGCCTATTCCGTAGCCTGGGTGGGTCGCGTGCCCATATCCTTGTCCAACAGCAACAGGTTCCACCGATCGCCATTGGCCGCCTTGGTCTTGTCGAGAATCTTGCCAAACAAGTCTTCTTCTTCGTTCTGTTCGGCCAAAAACCAGTTCAGCATGTTTTGCGTGCTGTATTCCTTGACCCCGTGCGCCAGTTCAAACAGCGCATTGATCTGACCTGTGACCTTTTCTTCATTGGCAAGCGCATATTCCAGTGCCTCGACTGGCGAGTCATAGTCCATCTTGGGTGTGTCGATACCCTCCAGCTCGATTCTCCCGCCGCGCTGCGCCAAAAAATCGAAGATACGCATGGCATGTGTTTGTTCTTCATCCGAGTGGCCGCGGAACCACTGCGCGAATCCTGGCAGGTCCTGCGATTCAAAATATGCGGCCATGGCAAGGTAGATATAGGATGCCTGAAGCTCACTGTTGATCTGACGGTTCAGTGCTTCTGCGACATTCGGGTTCAGCTTCATCTTCGTCTCCTGTAACGCGGGGTACCAGTGCATTTGCATTGCTACGTATTTTCCAGAAATCCTGCAACCTGATTGGTTGTTTTTATAATTTAATTTCAATATTTTAGACGCCATTTTCTGCGAATGAAAGGCGTTTGCAAATCTGGGGCGAATTTCCGGTTCAATGTATTTCCCAGCTTCAAAACGCCGCTCAGAACGTGAGTGAAAGACCCTCCGCCCTTCGAACACAGTGGCCGTGTTCAACACTTTCAGACCTTTCCCATAGGCTTTGTGACCAATAAATCCTTTTCCAGATAGGCAATCCATGACCGGAAATTTCGCCAATTTGGATCGTCGGGAGCGTGGAAAAAAATTTTTGCTCCAAGTCAGTTTTTTTCACTCGAAAGCCCTTGAACCCTCCAACCAACAATCGTAGACAGCGCCTCACCGTTGGGGTGTAGCCAAGTGGTAAGGCAGCGGTTTTTGGTACCGTGTATCGTAGGTTCGAATCCTACCACCCCAGCCAGTTCATCGGTGTGGCGTCCGGTATGAATCGCGACTTGTTCGGTTAGAAAACCAACTTTTGTCGGGCAAGAATGCAACTTTCACCAAATTCGGCGGATTTGATAGTGGGTCCTCGGCATAGTTTGCTGAAGTAAGCTTTTCCAAGAACCACCGTGGCACATGCTGTCTGGCGACTTAAAAACCGGTACCTGGTACGGAGAGCCGAAGTTCGCCGAATAGCGGCGGTGTTCAAGGGAGTGGCCCGCAAGCGAACATTCTTAATTGGGCAGAATGGTGTCAGTTGAAATCGCAACAAAAATGTGGTCGCTAGACTTTGGAAGGCATGCTTGTAGGTCATGCTCGTCCGCAAGGGAGTCCTACTTTTTCAGCTTCCGACCAACACGTGCTCTGAAAAATACAAGCCCGGCAACATGTCCTCATATCGATAGGAGCAATCTTGCATCGTTTCTGTCTTCGATCTTGAATCGTTTGGTGCGCGCAATGATAGATTTGCTCGTCTGTAAAGAACGCCCTAGGTCTTCTTGTAACCTTAGAGTTGATCGCAGTGTCGCCAATTTGGCAGCCGGCGTTTCGGCAGTTGGACCAAGAGTGAAAGCTGCACTCTGTTGAGGGTCGATCAAATAAAAAATGCGGGTGGTCACCGGTGACAACCTGCCATTGATCGGCTCTTGAGCGTAACGGTTTGAGATATTCAGGACCATCGCCCTCAGAAAGTGGCACTTCGTGCCTGTAAGCCTTCGGAAAACCCGCGAAATTTTCGAGTGGAGCAGCAGCAAGCTCAACACCAAGTTCATCGGAACACCGGTTAAGTAGCGCCGAAGACTCTATCTCAACACTAGAAATATGTTGATGTAGTGTGTGTATTCCTAGGTCATCCTCCTCCAAAAAAAGTTCAAAGGGGTCTTCATGGTCAATAACCGTTAGAATAGCGCCGTCACTCCTCTGCAGTACTATGGCAGGGTAGATTTGGATACGGGGGCGTGGTGAAAAAACGTCAATTCCAGATTCTTCATAGTTCACAAAAACGGAATAGTGCGCCGACAAAACACTCGCCGCCGAAACATAATTGTTCAACTGTGTAGAGCGGATTTTCAGCGGTGTTACTGCGCCGATAGAATTTCGGGAGAGTAACCTGAAAATGTGGTCTGATTCTTCAACATATTGTTCTTGTTTAAATATACGGAAACTATGTTCACCTAGTTTGCCGTTGCAGAAGGTTTCTGTAGGTTCGGTGAAGACAAGCAACCAATCTCCGCGCGACAGAACAGCTCTCGCAACTTTGTGACCATAGCGGTCGTTTGAAGTCTGAACGTAACCAGCTAGCTGTTCCAAGTAATCGTGCCAATCCCCGATTACAGGAGCCCCTTCCCTTGTTCCGCCTTGGGTTACATGTTGGATTGCTTCGATTAGCAGGTGTTCCGAGGACGTGTGTTTTCTTAGAGTACCCTTTCCTTTGATAAATGGCTTGCCCCAAGCCTTGGCTTCAAAAATCATAACGGGTGCGCCCGTATCATCGTTGAGCCCAAGATAATCGATGAATTTAGTGGTGTCTGCCTTGATGCGAACTTCTTCCATAACATCCCCGTCCGGCCCGAGTGACCATCCCAAAAGACTCAGGAAGCCGTCGAAGAAATAAGAGCGCGTATCGTGCTCATGGAGCGTGTACTCGCCTATGCCCTGATAAGGGTTTTCATGAGGCTCTCAACGCGCGCCGGGCGCAAGTCCCACTCGGTCAGCTTGCCAATCTGCTCTGAAATCGTCTCTAGCGCTTCAGAGAGATCTTCCGGTGACATGTGGGCGTGTTCCATGCCAAGGCTTCTGGTCCGTTCGTACGCAGTCTCCAGAGACTGGGCGCAGACCAGCTGGTTGCGTTCCAACATCAGGCCTGGCGCAGAATCCTTGAGAAGCAGCAGGCGAGGCGGGAAGAAGCTGTTGCTCTTGTTTAGCCCCTTGAGGTGCAGTGCCGTGAACTTCTCACGAGCGGATAAGAGCGCCAACTCGGCGCCCCAGGTGCCTTGGATCTTGGCCTTGTCGATGAGTTTATAGCGGTCTTCGGGGATTGTTTGCTTGGTGCGTTCCAGCACGTCGTGAAAGTTATTTTCGCGGAGCCGCCGCGGGGATCGCAGGTATTCAACGACACTCTCGAGGATCAGTTCTGCGTCTTCGGTGCTTTCTTCTAAGACGGCGTCTATTAGCGCCTCCCCCGCCAAAGTTTTATAGTTCTCTATGCGCTGGGCGATTTTTTCGTCAGATGCAAACTGACCTACTGGCACATCAACAAGGTGGTAATTGACGACCCCGAACTCACTATCGATCCTATCGATCCTACCCAGACCTTGGATGAGCTCTTTCAGGTTCGAGGTCAGACCAAGGAACACCAGCGTGTCTGACGACTGAAGGTTGATGCCTTCAGCCATCTTGTAAGTCAGAAAAACCGATGCAGATCCTTTTGGTTCGTTCTTTCCTCCAGGTCGGAAGTAAGACTCCACGGACTTGCCCTGTTTGATACGCTTGAAACTGTCGGGGCCATCTCCAAAGATCGCCTTCACTGCGCGATCTTCACCCTTGGTTTGGTTTCCCACGACATAGTTGGTGTGGTGGCCTCTGCGCGACAGCGCTTCTGCAAAAATCTCGAGTGTGTCCGTCCGTTCTGCGAGAAAGACGACCCTGTCTTTTTCATTTTGTATTCTCAGGCACGCCTCATACCGCTTCTCATCAAGCTCCTTGAGAACACTGAGACCCAGTTTTTGGTTTAGAGCGTCGCATTTCTTTGTGGGTTCAGGCGCTTCTATTCCCAGTGCTGCGAACATGTCGGACTGGTCGCGGTGGGATACCTTTTTTTTCGATTTTCCACCACGCTCGAAGTCGCGAAGCGATTTGCCAATAGCTCCATTAGACATCTCCCAATGGGCTTGGGCTGCACTCACGCGCAGAATGTTCAAAAGGTTTCGGATGTAGAGCTGATCCTGCGTGCTTTGTTGCGTGCTGACGTGTCCGAAGCGGCTTTTCTCGACTGCGGTCAGCCTTGGGCGGTGGGTGCAAAAGAAAACCCCCAACGAGAACGCCGAGGGCAGACAGGTACTTCATGGATCAAACTCCTGCAGTTGCTTCTTTATTTAGATGCAGGAAGTTGCTCGGTTTTTAGGGGAGCGGATATTCAAGCATTCTGGACGAGTTTCCGTCAGGCGAACGAAGTTGCCGTTTGCAGCATTCGCAAAAACCTAGCCCATTCTATGAAGCATCTACGCGTTTGAGTGAATTCCCGTCGAACAGTTTGGTGCTGACCGGAGAATCGACGAATATAAACTTCAGACGCATTCATAACTTTGGTACGTATTCAGCAGATGTCCGGCTCTATTGTTGAAAAAGCAAATCAGGTTCGCAGCGGATCGCTCTCGGCGGTTTCGCTCGTCGAGCAGGCGTTTGATGAGATGGCTTCCAACAGTGAAATCAACGCTTTCATTTCATATGACCGGGACAAGGCCTTGGCAGACGCGAGGCGGGTGGATCTGTTGATTGGCTCTGGCGGCAACACCGGGCGATTGGCGGGTGTACCACTTGCTATCAAGGACAATATCGATGTTGAAGGGTATCGGACCACAGCAGGCACCCCGAGTATCAATTATGTTGCCTCGAAGTCGGCCCCGATTGTCTCCCGCCTGACATCCGAGGGTGCAATTGTTGTTGGCAAAGCGAACATGCACGAACTTGCCTTTGGGGTGACGTCTAACAACGCAGCGTTTGGCGCCGTTCGAAACCCCGCCGATCTTACCCGTATCCCGGGCGGGTCATCAGGTGGAACCGCTGCAGCGATTGCGTCCGGGATCGTTTTGGGTGGGCTCGGAACCGATACCGCGGGTTCGATCAGGGTTCCCGCCGCACTGACAGGCGTGGCTGGGTTTCGACCCTCGACGTCGCTGATAGATATGAACGGCATTGTCCCTTCTGTCCCGACGTTTGACGTTGCAGGCCCCATGGCGACAACCGTTGGAGACGTTGCGTATATGTTTTCAATTATGACTCATCAAACAATGCCTGAACCTCGTGACCTGCGAGGTCTGCGCCTAGGTTTAGTAAAAGACTACATGGTGAACCTTTCGCCCCATGTGTCTCGCGCCGTCAGCGATGCTTTCGCAAAACTCGAACAGGCTGGCTTTACCCTGATCGAAGTCGACATATCGCCGATAAGCGCTGCATCTTTCGAAGTGGGGTTCTCCGCTGGTTTTTACGAAATGAAAAATGCAATGGCTGCTTGTCTGGCGCAAAAGCAACCAAACACAACATTGCAGGACATGGTCGACAAGATCGCTAGCAAGGACGTCAAGAACACGTATGTCAATTCGGTCTTGGGTGACGACGCGCCATCAGAGACTACTTATCGTGAGGCAATCGCCAGGATTGATGGGATCAGACAGATTTATCTAAGGCTGTTTGAGGAATTTGGACTCGATGCCCTGATCTTTCCGACTGCACCACTTGAAGCCCCCCCAATTGAGGGATCTGATGAGGCCGTTTTCCTGAACGGTGAATATGTGCCTATATTGCCTGTTTTCATGCGAAACGTTGCTGCAACCGGGGTCTATGGTGCTCCGGGAATATCAATCCCCCTGAGTGCTTCAGAAAGGGATCATCTACCTGTGGGGTTGGAACTTGACGGGCGCCCGGAGGCTGACCTCGATCTGCTTAGTATTGCGAAAGCGGTTGAAGCTGCTCTGTTGAGTGCCTAAGATTTTGGAGAACAGAAAACGTAATCGTAACCTTGTACCCACCCACTTAACATCCTTGATGATCTGTTATTCGCTCCTCAGCAAAGGCGCAAAAGGGCTCACACCGCTCAACCGACGCTTTCTATCGGGCTTGTGGTCTGTCCCGACATGACCAGCGCCGGCTGTGCGGACTTAGCAAACCTTCAAACTCAGTCGAAATAACTTCCCGAGCAGAGTTATGCTATGGTGCCTTCAATTATGGAGGAAAAATTGTTTCGCTATGTTTTGCCGGCAGCTCTCATTCTGGGGAGCCCAGTCCTAGCTCAGGATGCAATAAATCCGTCAGGCCTTTCAGGCCCTTCCGGTCGACCTTATTCACCTTACGCCGAACGTGCGTATCCAACTCAAGTCTATTTTGGTGACACTCACGTTCACACTGGTCTTTCCGGGGATGCTGGTGGGGGCGGTACGCGCCTCATGCCTCATGATGCCTATCGGTTTGCGCATGGCGAAGAAGTTGTGTCGAACACGGGGCAACCTGTAAAGTTGTCGAGGCCTCTCGATTTCTTCATAATTACAGATCATTCGGATGCTATGGGTGCGATTACCGATATCATCGGAGGTGCTCCCAATATCTTGGCAGATGAGCAAGGCAGATATTTCCATGAAGAATTCAATAAGGGCGGAGAAGCCGCTCTAGCGGCTGCGCTTGAGCTTACAGCCGCGTTTGCGCAAGGACAGGTTTCCCCTGCGCTGAACTATCAACCAGGCAACCCTGCGTATGCCCGTGTTTGGGACGAAATTATCGATGCCGCGGAAGAGTACAATGATCCGGGCGTGTTCAGCACCTTTATTGCCTATGAATGGACATCTCTCGTCGCAGGGAACAATTTGCACCGAAATGTGATCTTTCGCGATGGCCCTGAGCTCACAAGACAGATACTGCCTTATACAACAACGCCACCTGTGGGCTCACCTAACCCTCGTGATCTTTGGAAGTGGTTGGAGAACTATGAACAAACGACAGGCGGGCGTGTTCTTGCTATTCCACATAATGGGAACTTGTCTAACGGCTGGATGTTCCCGTTAGTCGATGACTTCGCGGATGGTGTGCCGTTAGACCCCGCATACGCAGAAGCGCGAAACAAATGGGAAAGACTATACGAACCAACGCAGATTAAGGGAGATGGTGAGGCCCACCCGTTCCTATCACCTGACGATGAATTTGCTGACTTCGAAACATGGGATTACGGCAATCTGGATGCTTCGGTTCCGAAAGAGCCAGAAATGTTGCCCGGTGAATACGCTCGATCCGGGTTACTTCGAGGCTTATCTTTGGAAAAGGCTTTGGGAGTAAACCCTTTCAAGTTTGGCCTGGGTGGGGCTAGTGACACACACACAGGTTTAACGGCTCCAGATAACGACAATTTCTTCGGGAAGTTTACCGGTTACGAGCCCAGCGAAGAGCGCAGCCAACATGTCAGTAAGACCTATGCTGACGGGACTGTTGCGCTGCTTTCGTCGCAATACATTACTGGTGGTTTGACAGCTGTGTGGGCGCAGGAGAATTCCCGAGAAGCCATTTGGGATGCGATGCATCGGCGTGAAACCTACGCAACTACAGGACCTCGAATGCGCGTCCGTATGTTCGGAGGATTTTCTTTTGCCGAAGAAGATGCCCTACGGCGCGACTTGGCGCTTGTGGGATACAGCAAAGGGGTGCCGATGGGTGGTGATCTTTACCCCGGTGAAGGCGCACCTTCCTTTCTAGTATATGCGCTTCGTGATCCGATGGGAGCAAACCTGGATCGAATCCAGATCATAAAGGGCTGGTTAGATGCAGATGGAGAGCAACGGGAAAAAGTCTACGACGTGGCCTGGTCTGGTTCCCGCGAACCAGATGCCGCTGGCAAGTTGCCGTCGGTAGGCACCACAGTGGACCTTTCTATCCCCTCGTGGACCAACACAATTGGAGCCTCTGAGCTGGGAACCGTGTGGGAAGACCCGGATTTCGATCCCTCGGAAAGCGCATTTTATTATGCCCGGGTTATGGAAATTCCGACCCCTCGCTGGACGGCGTATGATGCAGTGAAGTTCGGAATAGACATGCCGGATGGCGTCCAATTAACAACACAGGAACGGGCCTACACTTCGCCGATTTGGTACTCGCCACAACAATAATTCGATTTACGATGTCGGTCGGGTATGGGCTCGTTGCGGACGTTGACAGCAATCCGCTCGAACGATCGCCCCAGCCCCACCAAAGCCCACCCAACCGCCAGCACCAGCGACTACCCGTCAGCACCCGGAACCAGTCGTCAGCGGTCCAGTCAGCGCCAGTGAACGGTCGATCTAGCGGTCTCGTCAGCACTTGTCGGCACGGGTTAACGACCTCTCTAGCGGTCAGGCATGCCCCGTGTTCCCTCCCGAAATGCCTCGGAACCGCCCCAGTTTCGGCCGCCGGTTGGAAAAGCTCTTAGGTTTCATCGGACGGCAAAGATTCCTACCACCCCAGCCACATGCTTCAAAAAATCCAAGAAAATAAGAGCTTTACAGAGTCCCTGAAAAACGATGTGTCACAGCCATCCGAAACTGTGACACATAGTGTAACACATGCCGATGCGCGCTATGCCCGCAAGCGCGCCGACTCGTCCCACCGAAAACCCAAGCTCTGCGCCGGCCCCTACCTTATGAGAAGGGGCCGGTATTTCTATTTCCGCAAGCGCCTACGCAGAAGCTTATCAAACCCTCAAACAAACTCATTTCTCTGTTTTTCGTTGCGAACCGATCTCCCGCGCGACGCCGTGATGTGAGCCGCAAGGCTCTTCACGGTCTGCGAGCAAAAGGAGATCGAAATCGTGGACACGCTGAATACAACTGCCCTGCCCCCTGCCGACGCCAAGGCCCTGCTGAATGAAGCCCTCCGGGTGGAGTTGTCCCGGATCCTGGCCGAGTAGAACAGCATGGGTAGTCTGTCCAAGGAAGATGTGGACGAATGCATTGAAAAACTCGAAGCTGAAAACAAGAAACTGCGCCGCGCCGCCAGGCGCGGAAATTGGGAGGGAGTTAAAGAGCTGCTTAAAAAAGCCAGTGAAATGATATCGCTTGCCTTGCCGAATCCGCTCTCGCCGGACCTCGGTCGCCAGGCCATTTCGCTCAAGCGGCGCATTAACGATGTCGAGAGTGACGTAGCCGATGGCGACGATGTGCGGACTGCCAGCCGTGAACTGCTCAAAGAACATGGTATCGAGGATTTCGACGGCTTCGTTCAGGAGCCCGTTCTTCTCTCACACGCTTGGGGCCAGACCCCGGAAAAACCATCCAACCCCGTCAATGCAGGGCAACATCAATGCCCTAGAAAAGCTGACGCTGGAATTCTTCGGCGATATTCCCGTCTCGGCGATCACGAGGAACGGCAAAAAGAGTTCTTTGCTTGGGAAGCCCGACTACCCCGCACCCAAGGTCGTAGTCACGGTAAGAACCGCTTTAACAAAGAAGGAAAGATAATCTCGAAGGCGACCGAGATCTCTGCAGCTGATGCTCATGACCTCCTGGTGACCGAAGAGATCAGGGGGCGAGACGATATCTCGGTTGCAGAAAAGCGGGTGATCCTGGCCGATAACCTGGTTCCACGCCGCACCATAACGACTATCAAGCGAGATCGGGATGGGCGGAATCGTATGTTCAAGAGTGCCAAGAACCTCGGCATCAATCCTCCAGAGGCGTTGTCCCATAAAGAGGTCGAAGGGCACATCGCGGCGCAGGCCCCGAATGATGAGCTCTATGTACGCGTGACCATGCCCAAGATCCAAATACCCTGGACCGAAGAACGCCTGGCAAAGTTCCTGACGTCGCCGATTTTCACCGGCTGTCTTTCGGCCCATCGCCGGTGGAAACGAGGCAAGCTTATCATCCGGGATGCGACCTACTGGGTTCCGCTTATCGTTCTTACAATCGGCTCTCGGATTGAGGAAATCCTCCTGCTCAAATGCAGCGATATCCGGTATCGCAATGGCGATTATTGCTTTGCCATCGGGACAGGGCCGGAACAACCGGGTAAGCGCGGCCACAGCTGCCAATGCGGCCTGGTGCACCCCTTCACCCGCGCGTTCCAAAAAAACAGAATGAACCGTGTCTAGCCCGCGCCTTGGCGAAACTTACTACATCCTCGGGCGCCTAGTCTGGATTAGGAGCTTCGCCACTGAGCCGCGCCTTTGCCTAAAAGAACACATTGTATTCGCTTAGTTTATCCCTTGCCTCTTTCTATTGTTTCTTGCCGTCTTCCGTGGTCGGCTGGGGAGGCACTTATGCAATCTCCGACATGCCCTCAGTGTCAGGCTTAGAAAAAATTTGATAGCTGGTGCTTTCGACCATTCGTGCCCACTCTTCGGCATTGCGCCTGACAGCCTCGATATGCTCGACGTTGCCAAATTCCTCATTGAAATAAATCGGCAGGTGATGTTCGTACCCGGCAATCTTTGATTTGAAGGCGTCGCGCAGCTCATCCGAGGCCGAAAACAAAGCTATAGGAGCCATGCTTTGTAGGGTGCGAGTCTTGTGGGTTCTCTCATCAAGATATTTTAGCGCCTCGCGTTCTTTGTCGGTCGTACCTTGCAGTGGATCTATGCCCATCAAGTTTAGTCCACGTCCAAACTCCTGAGCTTGCCGGTTGATGTCCATGTCCCAAATCCTAAAATTCGCGATGAAGGGAAGACTGACTTCGGAGACATGCTGAGTCTAAAGTATTTTCGAGGCAGCAACGCCAACGGCCGCGACACTTTCGCTCCCTTCCAAAACCTGCCTGATGAGGGCGTCGGGGTTTTCACCGGCATCAATCTTCTTATGAGCCCAATAGGAAAGCACCAAATATGCGCTTTCAATGGGCTGAGGGCCAAGAGAACCACGCGACCATAAGTACGTGTTTCTCCCTCCTCAAAACTCTTGCTCGCCCCACGGAAATTCAAGCTTCAGCGGTATTGGGGTTCCGGAATCGCGGTTTGGTAACGAATGTGTTTGACGCCAACTAAACGAAGTTGACTGCATAGATTGTTCTTAAACCGCGACAGCAAAGGATCACAGCAGGTTTTAGCGGTCTATCCCAAGACGTCTGATCTCAATATTGAAACTTCCACAAACTGGGTTTTTAGTTCTTCTGTGCGCGAAACCCAAGCCACACCGGAAAGGTGATAAACTGCGGTAACGCCAAGTTTCCCAGGTACACGACCTATTCCAACGACACCCAAAGAACCTGCGCGTCTTCTTCACTGGTCGACACACAGCCATGCCCCATGCTGCTGTCATAATACAGCGAATCACCCGCTTTCATCGGCAGAGGGCGGTAGTGTTCCGAGATGAAAATCAACTCGCCGCTCAGCACGTACATGAATTCTTCGCCCGAATGTCGAATCCAGGGGTCAAACTCAGAGATATCGCGGGCCCGTATCGTGGCCACATAGGGCAGCATGCGTTTGCTTGTCAGATCCGAACACAGCAATTCGTGCAAATAGGTGGCGGTTTCCCTGAACTCACCCTGCCCCTTAGCGGTATAGTCCCGCCGACCGTTTATGCCTGACTGACCCGATTGAAGAAAAAGTTGCGGAGGGTTCATATCCAGCGCCTGTGTCAACCGCCGCACGATCTCAAAGCTGGGTTTGGTTTGATTGTTTTCGATCTTCGACAGGGTCGATCGCCCGATACCTGCTGCACGCCCGGCCTCTTCCAGAGTCCAGCCCTTTTCCCGTCGCGCGTCGCGGATGGAACGCCCCAAGGCCGCCCCTTCATCCAGTTCTTCGGGTGTAACCCCTTCGTTTCTTTGGTCTTCGCCCATGAAAATCTCCCCGTTCTTTCCAGCTTACATATTCCCTTAGTCGCACGCAACTTCACGAATAAGAGATTTATGTTGCCTTAAGGGAATCAATTCCACTATAGGAAACATAGTTTCGAACCGGAGATTCGAAATCAGAGGAGATGACCATGTTCAAAACGTCGCTTACACAGGCCGATCCGACCATTGCTGCATCGATTGCACGCGAGGGCGCCCGTCAGGCCGAACAGATCGAACTGATCGCATCTGAAAACATCGTCTCTCAGGCTGTGATTGACGCTCAGGGCTCGGTTCTGACCAACAAATATGCCGAAGGGTATCCCGGCCGCCGCTATTATGGCGGATGTGAATATGTGGATGAGGTCGAGCAGGAAGCCATCGACCGGTTGAAGCAGCTGTTTGGCTGCGAATTTGCGAATGTGCAGCCCCATTCGGGCGCCCAGGCCAATGGCGCGGTCAAGCTAGCGCTGCTCAGCCCCGGTGACACCATTCTGGGCATGTCGTTGGACGCGGGCGGTCACCTGACCCATGGCGCGAAACCGGCGCAATCCGGCAAATGGTTCCGTCCGATCCAATATGGTCTGACCGATGCGGGGCTGATCGACTATGATCAGGTCGAAGCACTGGCCAAGGCCGAAAAGCCCCAGTTGATCATTGCAGGCGCGTCGGCCTATTCACAGAAAATCGACTTTGCCCGCTTCCGCGCGATTGCGGATGAGGTTGGCGCCTGGTTGCTAGCCGACATGGCGCATATCGCCGGTCTGGTTGCAACCGGCCTGCACCCTTCTCCTGTCGGGCACGCTCATATCGTGACATCGACCACGCATAAAACCCTGCGCGGTCCGCGCGGTGGCATCATCCTGACCAATGACGAAGCGCTGGCGAAAAAGATCAACTCAGCCGTATTCCCCGGTTTGCAGGGCGGCCCGCTGATGCATGTGATCGCCGGTAAGGCCGTCGCTTTCGGTGAGGCTCTGAAACCCGAATTCAAAGAGTACATGCAGCGCGTCGTCGACAGTGCCTCGGCTCTGGCCAACGTTATGATGGCACGTGGCTGCGACATCGTCTCGGGCGGCACGGAAAACCACCTGATGCTGGTGGATCTGCGCCCGGTTGGCGTAACCGGTAAAGACGCCGAAGCCGCGCTGGAACGCGCTGGCTTTACCTGCAACAAAAACAGCGTGCCCGGTGACCCCGAGAAACCCACCATCACCAGCGGTATTCGTCTGGGTACTGCGGCCGGTTGCAGCCGGGGCTTTGGCCCCGAGGAATTCAAGCAGATCGGCCATCTGATCGGTGACGTTCTGGACGCGCTGGCGCAGAACCCGGGCGGAGACGAAGCCGTTGAAAAAGCAACCCGTGAAAAAGTGCGCGCCCTGTGCGCAAGCCACCCGATCTACTGAAAGTTAGCGTCATGACCTACGATCTGATTGTCATCGGGGGCGGACCTGGCGGCTATGTCGCTGCGATCCGCGCGGCTCAGCTGGGACTGAAAGTGGCCTGCGTCGAAGGGCGCGGGGCACTTGGCGGGACCTGTCTGAATGTGGGGTGCATCCCCTCCAAAGCGTTGCTGACCTCCTCGGCCAAGTATGCCGAACTTGCACATCTCTCCTCCCACGGCATTGCGGTCGAGGGGGCCAGCATCGACGTACCCGCGATGATGGGGCGTAAGGACAAGATCGTAGGCGACCTGACCAAAGGCATCGCGTTTCTGTTCAAGAAAAACGGGGTCGACCATATCGATGGCTGGGCCAGCATCCCCTCTGCCGGACAGGTCAAGGTCGGCGATGATGTCTATCAAGCGAAAAACATTCTGATCGCCACCGGCTCGGAACCGACCTCGCTGCCGGGGATCGAGATCGACGAGCAGGACATCCTCAGTTCGACCGGTGCGATTGCATTGGAGAGCGTACCGGACCATCTGGTCGTGATCGGCGCAGGTGTGATTGGGCTGGAACTGGGGCAGGTTTGGTCCCGTCTGGGCGCAAAGGTTACCGTGGTCGAGTATCTGGACCGCGTTCTACCCGGCATTGATGGTGAAATCGCCAAGCTGGCACAACGCGCACTGTCCAAGCGCGGGTTGAAATTCCAGCTGGGTCGTGCGCTGAAAACGGTCGAAAAGACCGATACCGGTCTGGTGCTGACCGTTGATCGCGTCGGCAAAGACAAAGAAGAAGTGATCGAGGCTGATAAGGTCCTGATCGCTGTGGGCCGCCGCCCTGTCACCCGTGGGCTGGGCCTGGAGGAGCTGGGCGTTACAGTAAGTCAGCGCGGCTTCATCGAGGTGGATGGGACGTTCCAGACCTCGGTTCCCGGCATTTACGCCATCGGCGACTGCGTGCCCGGTCCGATGCTGGCGCACAAGGCCGAAGAAGACGGCGTCGCCTGCGTGGAAACTCTCGCAGGACAAGCTGGCCATGTCGATTACAACACCGTGCCGGGGGTCGTGTATACCGACCCCGAGGTCGCTTCGGTCGGTCTGACCGAAGAAGCGCTGAAAGAGGCTGGCACCGAGTATTCGGTTGGCAAGTTCGCCTTCATGGCCAACTCGCGCGCCCGTTCGACCGGCGACACCGACGGCGCAGTCAAGGTTCTGGCGGACCCAAGCGGCAAAATCCTGGGCGCCCACATCTGTGGCGCCCACGGAGGAGACCTGATTGCCGAGTTGGTTCTGGCCATGACCAAAGGCGCAACCGTCGCCGAGGTCGCTGCCACTTGTCATGCACACCCAGCCATGGGCGAGGCGGTCAAAGAAGCCTGCCTTGACGCCATGGGCCGCGCAATCCACGCCTAAGAGGGACCTGCCAGATGACCATCCAGCTTCGCCCCCGCCACCCTGAAAAGGCCAAGAAGGCAGACAGTGTCATCCCGCGTAAGCCCAAGTGGATTCGCAAGAAAAAGGGCGACAGCGCCGAGTATTACGAAACCCGTCGTCTGATGCGCGAGCACAATCTGGCGACCGTCTGCGAAGAGGCCGCCTGCCCCAATATCGGCGAATGCTGGTCCAAACGTCACGCCACCATGATGATCATGGGCGAGATCTGCACCCGCGGTTGCTCCTTCTGCAACGTGGCCACGGGACGTCCCGATGCATTGGACGCATTTGAACCGGGCCGCGTCGCAGCGGCGGTCAAAAAGCTGGGCCTGCGCCATGTGGTGATCACATCCGTGGACCGGGACGATCTGGCTGATGGCGGGGCCGAACATATCGCTCAGACCATTAGGGCCGTCCGCCACCAAAACCCAGGCACAACGGTCGAGGTTCTTACCCCCGATTTTCTAGGTAAAGGCGACGCGGCGGATGTCGTGTTCCAGGCTGCCCCAGACGTCTTCAACCACAATTTGGAAACCGTTCCACATCTGTATCCGTCCGTTCGCCCCGGCGCGCGCTACTATACCTCGCTGCGGCTGCTGGACGATGCCAAGCGCGCCAACCCCGAGATCTTCACCAAATCCGGCTTGATGGTCGGGTTGGGAGAAACCCTAAACGATGTTCGCCAGGTGATGGATGACCTGCGCGCGGCTCAGGTCGATTTCCTGACGGTCGGGCAATACCTGCAACCGACCGCGAAACACCACCCGATTGATCGTTTTTGGTCTCCGGACGAATTCGCCCAACTGGAGCAAATCGCGCGCTCCAAGGGCTTTCTGCACGTGTCAGCAACCCCGCTGACCCGTTCGTCGTTCCATGCGGACGAAGACTTTGCCGCCCTCAAGCAAGCCCGCCAACGGGCTATCGCCACCGGGGCATAATCCAAACGCAAATGGGAGGGAAACCATGGAAGCGTTAAATTCAATCGTAGGGGCCATCAATGGCGTCGTGTGGGGGCCGCTCATGCTGGTTCTCATTCTTGGCGTCGGCTTCTTCTTGCAGGTGGGGCTGAAATTCATGCCGATCCTGCGCATCGGCACTGGCTTTAAGCTGTTGTTCGCAGGCCGCGAAGGTCAGGGTGACGGTCAGATCAGCCCGTTCAACGCGCTGATGACGTCGCTGTCGGCGACCATCGGTACGGGTAACATCGCCGGTGTGGCCACTGCTGTCTTCCTGGGCGGTCCGGGCGCATTGTTCTGGATGTGGATGACCGCCCTGGTGGGCATGGCCACCAAATATGCCGAAGCCGTTTGCGCGGTGAAGTATCGCGAGAAGGACGAGCTGGGCAATTTTGTTGGCGGCCCGATGTACTACATCAAGAACGGTCTGTCGTCGAATTGGCACTGGCTGGGTTGGGCCTTCGCCCTATTCGGTGCCATTGCTGCCTTCGGCATCGGTAACGGTGTACAAGCAAACGGTGTGGCACAAGTTCTGGAATCGAATTTCGGCGTGAATACCTCGATCACCGGAATTGTTCTGATGGTCCTGACCGCCGCCGTTATCCTGGGTGGCATTACCCGCATCGGTGCGGTTGCCGGTAAGCTGGTTCCGGCCATGGCGATCGCTTACATCGTCGCTGGCCTGTTGGTTCTGATCATCAACATTGGCGAAATCGGTAACGCCCTGTCGCTGGTCTTTACCTACGCCTTCACCCCATCTGCCGCTGAAGGCGGTTTTGCAGGTGCAGCTGTCTGGGCCGCCATCCGCTTTGGTGTGGCACGTGGCGTGTTCTCCAACGAAGCCGGTCTGGGTTCCGCTCCGATTGCACACGCAGCGGCCGAAACCAAAGGTCCGGTCAATCAGGGCCTGATCGCGATGCTGGGTACGTTCATCGACACCATCATCGTCTGCTCGATCACTGGTCTAGCAATCATCTCGACGGGCGCATGGACCTCGGGTGAATCGGGCGCGGCTCTGACGTCGCTGGCATTTGCAACCTCTCTGCCGGGTGGTGGTCACCTGATCGCAATCGCGCTGTCGATTTTTGCCTTCACTACCATCCTTGGCTGGTCGTTCTATGGCGAGAAATGTGTTGAGTTCCTGCTGGGCGTTAAATCCCTGCTGCCCTACCGCATCCTTTGGATCGTTGCGATCTATTTCGGTGCGACTGCAGATCTGGGCTTTGTCTGGCTGCTGGCGGATACGCTGAACGCCATGATGGCCATCCCGAACCTGATCGCTCTGGCATTGCTGAGCCCGATCGTCTTCAAACTGACGAAAGAGTTCTTTGCCTCGAACGGTCAGTCCGAAGAACCGGGCGGCTCACCTGCCGAATAACTTCGGCACTGACAAAATAAAACGGGGGGCCAACCCGGCCCCCCGCCTTTGAAACAAATTTTCTATCTCGAGGAGAGACGTGATGGCCACGAAAATCCTGCTGCCGATTGATCACACTGACGACCGCTCGTGGAAACTGGCTTTGCCGGTCGCTTTGGAACAGGCAAAATTCTATGGTGCCGAACTGCACACGGTCGCCGTCATCCCCGAGATCATCCAGTTGCCGAACCTACCCGCCAACTATGGCGCAGGCGCCAAAGACCACGTGCGGGGTGCGGTTCAGGCCATACTGGATCATGCCAATGCCTCTGATGTGCCGGTGCATGTCGAAGAAGGCAGCGTCTACCGCGAAATTCTGAAGCTTGCCTATAAGGACGGCTTTGATCTGATCGTCATGGCGTCGACCAAAGGCGATTTCCCGAACTATGAGATTGGCCCGAACCTGGCCCGTGTTGTGCGCAACGCGCATTGCACCGTCATGGTTGTCCGTGACCAGTCCCGTTGATTGAAAGGCTACAGCTATGACTGACTTAAAACGCACTCCTCTCTACGATCTCCATGTTGAGTTGGGAGGCAAGCTGGTTGATTTTGCTGGGTGGGAGATGCCTGTTCAGTATCCGCTGG